>JBGAFI010000001.1:0-505634 GCA_044227325.1 Thiobacillaceae bacterium
TTGGCACACCGTGGGCAGATTCCATGTCGGCACGGGTCATCCAGTACCCACTCACGATGCCGGATATACGACTGCATGCGCTTCCTCCAGGCTAAAACAATCGATCAGCTCTCTTGCTTTTGGGGGGAGTCCATATACGAAGTATTAGGCCTCATGTTTGCTGCACCGTGACTTTCCAGCGAACTTGAGGATGGCCAAGCCCACGATCATCAAATACCAGACTTCGGCCTCTGGAACGGCCGCAATACCTACATCTTGCGGGTTTTGAGAAAGCACGAAATTGTCGAACTTCACCGCATCCAAGCGATTGCGAATGAGACTGTAGCTGGTGAGATTTTGTAATCCTCCGCTCGGCAGAGTCCATTCTGCGACAGCATCGGCAGAAGATGCACCAGACACCACATCAAAATAATCCCAAGAATCCGGATCAATCCAAAGACCGACCTGCGCATGCTCGACATCGAAGAATGCGACTAAGGCATGGGATCCGCCCGCAGAAGCCGACGTAATTCCCGTGTCAGCAACGACTTGGCTAGCACCGGAGTATAGGTTTGGCTCTAAGGCGAGCTTCAGCGTATCAGTAACGTAGGCTCCAACGAACGCTCGATTTCCAGTCTGCTCGCTGCCAAAGTTCAAATCTAAACGCGTGCTGACTTGTGCCGCAAGATTCAGATTTGTTTGATCAATTCGGACGAACAACTGACCTCCCATCAATTGAATGGAGGATAAAAAGTCTGCCGCATTGCCGGCGCTGCTGTTGTATGCGGCACCAATGCTGCCGACGCTTCCATCGACAAACACATCAAGATTTGAGGTCAAAGGGATTTCTGACCCGACAGAATGCCAAGCGCCAACAAAACCACTGCCTCCGACACTTTGACCAAGTAGCGCTCCTGGTCCAATTGAATAGGACGAAAAGTCGTCTTCAGCAAGAGGCATTCCGGGTGCCTCAAAGGAGACTGCCATAACAATCGCACCGACGGCGCACCAACGCGCGCGCGAAAACAACCCAGAATTCATATATCCCTCCGTTGTCATCAAATTGGTGGCAGAAGCTCGAAGCTAAACCACTACTCTTCTGACGAGACTCGGCAGTTTCACCCACCTTGGCTCAAGCTCAGCAAAAGCCCTACCCGATGCAGCGCCTGTGTCGATGCGAGGGCTAGAGTATTTTTCCCGACATTTGTCGGCGTAAAAGTCTTATTGGACATGTCCGATACGCTGGCGTCATGTACTAACCTACTGTTTTATAAAGGCCACTTTGTCCAATAAGCTGGCGACCCCGCTGAGGTGGATATCCTGGACACGCATTCAACGTTACTCCCGCTTCCCTGAGCCGATCGTTGATTTTTCGTGTACCACGGCAGCAGTTTCCGCACGGCACCGATGGCACCTCGAGGGAACAATAGCGCGACTCTGCCGGCCTTGCCACAACGCGCACAGGGTCAAACGCGGCACGCCGGCCAACCGGTCGGAGCGTATCCTCACACCTCATGGCGACCATTCAGTATTCCAGCGAGGATTTCGATCAGGCGGTGCGCCGGCATGATGCCCGGCTGGAGGAATTGGGACTGATCGTCTGGGTGGGGTCCGAGCCCACGTTCACGGATCGCATGGCCCAGTCGCCGGAGTGGTTGAACCAGGCGCTGGGCGGCGACAAGGAGGCGCGCGCGCGGGCGTTGCTGGGCGGTATCGGCCGGCGTTTCCCCGGCGGCATGGCCTTGCGCAGCGTGGGGCGGCAGTACCCGGGCGAGGCGCGGCCGCGCTGGAACCTGGGGCTGTACCGGCGCCGGGACGGCGCGGCGATCTGGCCGGGGCCGCCCGATCCGATCCTGTCGGCGGACGCCGGCGACGCGTCGGCCCGGCCTTGCGACCTGGATGTCTGGACCGTGGCCCTCGCCGGGGAATTCGCGGCGCGGGGCTGGCGTGCCGCGACGGTGGAGGTGGAGGACACGCGGGAGCGGCGCCTGGTCATGGTCGCCGATGCCGGCCTGGCGTTGCCGGACGCGGCCGATCCCCGGCTGGCGCGCGCCTCGGTGCATGACCGGGCCATCCCCGGTGCCGGGCTGCGCGACGAGCTGGCCGAAAGCGGCGCCTACCTGTTCGCGTTGCGTTCGGAAACGCCGGACGGCGAAGCTTTCCCGTGCGTCGAGCTGCCCATGTTTTCCGACGTGGCCATGTGTCTGGCGGTTCTGGACTGCGTGGGCCGCGCCGCCGTCGCCTGCGGCCTGCCGGCCCTGGTGCTGGCCGGCTACCCGCCGCCCGCGGACGCGGAGATGGAGTGGACCACGGTGACGCCCGACCCGGCGGTCATCGAGATCAATTCGGCGCCCAGCCTGGACGCGGCGGATTTCCTGGCGCGCAGCCGGGAGATCTACGCGGCGGCGGCGGAGCAGGGCCTGTCCCCGTTCCGGCTCTACTACAACGGCGCCGTCGCCGATTCGGGCGGCGCGGGCCAGATCACCCTGGGCGGCCCCGCGCCGGCGGCCAGCCCGTTCCTGGGCGCGCCCCGCCTGCTGCCGAACCTGGTGCGCTACTTCAACCGGCATCCCGCCTTGTCCTATCTCTATTCCCACGATTTCGTCGGCGGCGGCGGGCAATCGGTGCGGGCGGACGAGCGGGGCGCGGATGCCCTGGACGAATTGGGGCTGGCCCTGGAACTGCTGGACCGGGTCGCGGCGCCGTCGCCGGAAACCCTCTGGCACAGCCTGGCGCCTTTTCTGTGCGACGGCGCCGGCAACAGCCATCGCGCCGAACTCAACATCGAGAAGCTGTGGAATCCCTTCCTGCCGGGACGCGGCCAACTGGGCCTGGTGGAGTTCCGCGCCCTGCGCATGCAGCACACGCCGGAACGGGCCACCGCCCTGGTCTGCCTCTTGCGCGCCGTGGTCGCGATGCTGGCGCGTGCCGGCGACGCGCCGCCGCTCACGGATTGGGGCCGGGAACTGCATCGGCGTTTCGCCCTGCCGTTCTATCTGGAACAGGATCTGGGCGCGGTGCTGGACGATCTCGCCGATGCCGGCCTGGAACTGGAACCGGCGCTCCAGACGGTGCTGCGGCGCGAGGAATTCCGTTTCCTGGGGTCGGTGGCCTTGCCCGGCGGCGTGCTGGAGGTGCGGCGCGCCCTGGAGTTCTGGCCGCTGTTGGGCGACGTGGCCAGCCCGGAGCAGGGCGGCGGTTCGCGCCTGGTGGACGCGAGCGCCGCGCGGCTGGAACTGCGCTTGCGGCCGGCGGCCGACCCGGGCGCGGGTCCGGAGTGGGACGGCTGGGAGATCATCGCCGCCGGCATTCCGCTGCCCATGCGCCGGGAGCGGGACGCCGCCGGGCCGCTGAAGGTGTTCGGCCTGCGCTACCGCGGCTTTGTGCCCGGCTGGGGCCTGCATCCCACCCTGGGCGCCCAGACGCCGGTGCGGCTGTTGCTGCGCCATGCCGATTGCGCGCAGGATCATGTCGTCACGCTGCACGAATGGCGTCCCGACGGCGAAGCCTACGCGGGACTGCCCGGGAGTCTGGCGGAGGCCGGCCGGCGCCGCGCCGAGCGGCTGGTCCTGGAAGTCCAGCCGCCCGATCCGGAGCGGGAAGTTCTCCGTGCCGGGGACGCGCCGGGGCTGGGCGATTTCTGCCTGGATTTGCGCTGGCTGCCTGACTGAGGTGGTGGCCGGGCGTCCGCCGCGAGCCTAATCGTCCAGGATCGTCACCGCGTCCAGGGACTCGCTGAAGCTCATGGTCCAGCCCAGGGCGTCGATGTGGCGCTGGTTCACCATGAGGGCGTCCATGTCCAGTTCGGTCGCGAGGGCGCGGATGGTGGCCTGGTCGCTTTCCTCGCAGGCGATGGCCAGTTTCAGGTAGGGCGCGTACTTGCCCTCGCCCCGCAGCAGGGCTTCGCTCACCGCCTCGGGCAGGTTGATCTGGGCCAGGGCGTCGGCCATGGGGATTTCCAGCAGCGCGTCGATCACGGACAGGATGCCGACCACGAAAGCCTCGTCGCATTCCTTGGGCATCATGCGTCCCTGGGCCAGCAGTTCCGCCAGCTTCGCGCGCACCAGGGCGTTCTCGCGCAGGGCCTCGTCCAGGGGGCCGGGCTGGCGGCTGTTGAACAGCAGCAGGGTGAGCCAGCGGTACAACTCGTCCCGGCCCACGTAGGCGAGAGCGTCGCGCAGCCGGTCGATCTTTTCGCGCAGGCCCATGGCGGCGGAGTTGACGAAGCGCAGCAGGCGGTAGGCGAGGGCGGGATCGCGCCAGGCCAGCCCCGCCAGTTCGCCGTAATCCGCCTGGCGCTTGATGGCGTTGAGCAGTTCCACCACGAACATGCGGTAGGGCGCGATCTTGTTGGCCGGGCTGGTGTCCCGTCTGACCAGGAAGCGGCCCTCGAACAGATGGATGCCCATCTGGCGGCAGGCCTGATACAGCTCGCTGGAGTCGATGTTGCGCGCCAGCAATCGGGTTTCCGGATAGCGCGCGGCCAGGTCGCGGACGCGGGTCAGCAGGTCGGGCGGGTCCAGGCTCGCCACATCGCCAAGACTGACGAATTCGGCGAGTTCCAGGGCATTCGGCAGGCCCCGCTGTTCAAGCCCGTGGCCGCAGGCGAGCCGGAAGCCGGCATCGCGCAGGGCGGTCAGTCTGGCCAGTACCGCGTCCCGGTCGAATTCCTCACCGGCGGGCGGCGCGAACTCGATGACCAGGTTTTCCCGCGGCAGCCGCGCCAGACCGGGGTGTTCCAAGCCCGCCGCGCCCAGGGGCAGGAAGGCGAGGCGCTTGTCCAGCAGGCTGGCCAGCTTGCCGGCGGCGAAGTGGTCGATGAGCACGCTGTCGAAGAACTTGCGCGTCGCCGCTTGCCAGGCGTGGGCGTGCATGGCGGCGGGGGTTTCCACGCTGAACACGTAGCCCGCGATCTGCTGGTTGCCGTCCAGCACCGCTTCGCGGCGCAGGAAGGGGGGCGGCAGCGAAGCGTCGGGCTCGGCCGGCGTCGCGGCGGTGCGCTTTGCGCGCTGGGACGGGCCGGATGGTTTGAACAGGCCAAGCAGCCATTGCAGCATGTCGTCGATCTCCCTTTGACGTAAACCCCCGACGTAAACCCCCGCGGTTCCCGCTGCCCGCCGGCCAACCACGCAATGCCATGTCTTGGCGGACGCTGTTGGCGGCACGGTAGCCAGTGCGGCCGGACTGTGTCAACGCGGCATGCCGCAAAGCCAGCCGCGCAGGGGCGGCCTCCCTCGCATGTCGCGACTGGAGTTGGCTATCGCGGCCAGTGACCGCCCGGATGTTTGGTGGTGAACTGCGTGGATCGGCCGCCGCCGCGCTGCGGGAATGTAGCCGATAGGGAGGTATCCGATATGCGGCCCGGTCGCGCGCAAATGAAAACGGCCCATTCGGGCCGTTTTCTGCGTGGCGGGGACTCGCTCAGTGCACGCTGCCGAAGGACGGGTCCGCGTTGCCCGCCGGCGTCGGCAGTCCGGCCAGACGGCAGCCCTGGGTGACCGGGCCGCGCGGGAACAAGGTGTACAGGTATTTGCGCCCGCCCTCGTCCATGTAGTTTTCCTCCATGGCTTTCAGCAGGTGGCGGGCGTTGGGTTCCGGCCCGCATTCGGCGAAGTGGTCGCGCAGATAGCAGATCACGTCCATATGCGAATCGCTCAGTTCGATCCCTTCCTTGGCGGCCTGCTCCCGGGCCATGTCCTCGTTCCAGGTGTCCAGATCGCTGAGATAGGCGTCCGCGTCGCAGGGCGCCAAGCTTTCCGCCATCACGAGTTTGTTGATGTCCAGCATTTCCATTCTCCTCATCGTGGGTGACCGGCATTTCTCATGCCTGTTTTGTCTCTAGCACGATGTTTGGGAAATGCAATAACCGATTGAATATAAAGACTTAATCGTCTTTTTATTGGATTTCCCGGAGCACGCGGAAGCCCAGGTTCACGTCCAATTCGTCCCACAGACGCGGTTTGCGCGCCGCGGAGCGGGCCTGCCAGGCGGATTCGAACCAGGAGCCGCCCTTGGTGACGAACCATTTCCCCGCCTTGCCGGTGCCGGCGCTGTGCAACGGGTCCACCGGGCCCACCCAGGGGTCGGCGGTGAATTCCCAGACGTTGCCATGCATGTCGTGCAGGCCCCAGAGATTGGGCGGATACAGGCCCACGTCCACCGACTGGTTCATGGGCGCGCAGAAGGGCAGGAAGCGGCGCCAGCCCTGGACACCGCGCCCGCTCAACTGGAACGAACCGGTGTTCGCCTCGACGCAGCCCAGGCTGTCGCCGAAGAAATAGCGGGTCGCGCTGCCGGCCCGGGCCGCGTATTCCCATTCCGCCTCGCCGGGCAGGCGGTAGCGCTGGCCGCTGCGTTTGGAGAGCCAGTCCAGATAGGCCTGGGCTTCGCCCCGGTTGACGTTGCTGACGGGCTGGCGGCCCTCGGCCAGGACCAGGTGATCCGGCCAGGTGAAGCCCGTCTCCCGGGCGAATAGGTCGAATTCCATCGCGGTGACGCAATACCGGCCCAGGGCAAAGGGCCGCTCGATGCGGACACGATGCGGGGGATGTTCGCCGAAGCCGCGATCCGTGTTGTTCGCGCCCATCTCGAACTCGCCGGCGGGGATGAGGCAAAGTTCCGGACCCTGGCCGCCGTCGTCCAGGGTGTCGCGGAAGGCGATGCCCGAACCCAGGCCGGCGGCGGTGTTGGCCTGCAGCGCCAGCAACTGGGCCGGCGTCAGGTCGTGGACGTAGGGGTGGCTGGCATCGGTGCTCGCGTTCATTCCGCCTTCCAATGCCCGGATTTGCCGCCAAGTTTTTCCAGCAGGCGCACGGATTCGATGGCCATGCCCCGGTCCACCGCCTTGCACATGTCGTAGACGGTGAGCAGGGCGACGCTGGCGGCGGTGAGGGCCTCCATTTCCACGCCGGTGCGGCCCACGCTTTCAGCCATCGCCGTGCATTCGATCGCGTGGGCGGTTTCGTCCAGACTGAAATCGACGGTGACCTTGGTAAGCGGGATGGGATGGCACAGAGGAATCAGATCCGCGGTGCGCTTCGCGGCCATGATGCCGGCGAGGCGCGCCACACCCAGCACGTCGCCCTTCTTCGCGGCCCTGTCCCGGATCATGGCCAGGGTCTCCGGCCGCATGACGATGCGCCCGGAAACGACCGCGACACGCCGGGTTTCGGCCTTGTCGGCGACGCCCACCATGATGGCGCGGCCCTGTTCATCAAAATGTGTAAAGTCGTTCATGGGGTCGGGGAACTGGTCGCAAAGGACAAGTATCATAGCCCGATGAAATCAATCCGCTCCATCGCCGCGGCACTCGTCATCGCCTGTCCCGGTGTCCAGTCCGCCCAGGCCCTGGATCTTCCCGATCTGGTCAACTCCACCCACGGCATCGAATTGCCGGATTTGGGCGAGTCTTCCCGGGCCACGCTTTCCGAGGCCCAGGAAGACCGCATCGGCCGGGAAATCATGCGCCAGATACGGGAAAGCTCCGATTTCCTGGACGACGCGGTGATCGCGGATTACCTGGAAAACCTGGGGGATCGCCTGGCCGCGGCCTCGCCCAGCCCGGGCCGCCATTTCGAGTTCTTCCCGGTGCGGGATCCCAGCATCAACGCCTTCGCCCTGCCCGGCGGCTACGTGGGCGTGCATACCGGACTGATCTCGGCGACGCGCAACGAATCGGAGCTCGCGGGCGTGCTGGGCCACGAAATCTCCCACGTCACCCAGAACCATATCGCCCGCATGGTGGACAGCCAGAAGTCGGCGGGCCTGGTATCCCTGGTGGCCATGGCGGTGGCCATCCTCGCCGCGCGCTCCAACAGCGACGTGTCCCAGGCCGCCATCGTCGGCGCCCAGGCCGCGAGCATACAGAGCCAGTTGAACTACACCCGGGACAACGAGCGGGAGGCCGACCGGGTCGGCCTGCAGACCATGTACGCCGCGGGTTTCTCGCCCCAGGGCATGGCCTCGTTCTTCGAGCGCCTGCAAGCGCAGAGCCGCCTGTACGAGAACAACGCGCCGACCTATCTGCGCACCCACCCGCTGACCTACCAACGCATCGCCGACATGCAGAACCGGCTGAGCAGCCTGCCCTATACCCAGCACGCGGACAGCCCGGAATTCATCCTGGTCCGCGCCCGCGTCATCGCCGCCGAGGGCGAAGCCAAGGATGCGGTCGCCTCCTTCGAAAACCAGGTCAAGGAGCATCCGGCGCCGGATGCGTGGTATGGCCTGGCCCAGGCCAGCCTGCGCGTGGGTAACATGGATCGGGCGGAACAGGCGCTGAACAAGATCAGCGGGCCGTTGAGCAAATCCCCCCTGGTGGCCGTGGCCCGGGTCGATCTCGCCTTGGCGCGGGGCCGCGTCGACGACGCGCTGGAGCAGTCGAAAATCGCCTTGTCCCAGCACAGCGCCTATCGCCCGCTCGCCTACCTGCGCGCGAAGACCCTGCTACGCGCCAACCGCGCCCAGGATGCCTTGACCTTCCTCGCCGAACAGCAGCGGACCTGGCCCTCCGACAGCCATTTCCACGTGCTCATGGCCGAGGCCCACACCGCGCTGGGAGAAGTCGCGCAAGCCCACCTGTCCCAGGCCGAGGCCTATGTCCTGACCGAGCGTCTGGGCGCCGCCATCGAGCAGTTGCAGCTCGCCCAACGAGCCGGCAAGACGGATTTTTATACCCTCTCCATCATCGACGCCCGCCTGCGCGAATTGCGCGAGCGGCAGCAGAAGGAAGCGCCCGGCGAAGTGGCGAGATCCGGCCAGTAATCCAGGGCTGGCGCCGCTCCGCGGCGGGAATCCGAGCGCGTCCCGCGATGCGGCCCGGGCTTGGTAGCAACATACTTCGATGGGGAAATATCGTACTAAAACCGTACTAGTGATTGGGACAAACCCTTGTCCCGCCTAGCGGATTGGGCATATTCTTCGCCGGCCCATAAGGGTCTATGACAAAAGTCATGGTCAACCCAACCTGAATTCGTTTGAGGAAGGAGACGTCATGCGGAAACGCGCTTCCGTCGTTACCGGTATTCTGGCAGCCCTGCTTGCCACGACCGCCTTGGCCCAAGGCGCCAAGAAGGAAGAAACCGGCAAGGACATCAGCTACAACCGTTCCAAAGGCAACTGCCTGGCTTGCCATGCCATGCCGACCATGCCCGATGCCGAGCAGCCCGGTAACAGCGGCCCCCCCCTGATCGCCATGCAGGCCCGCTTCCCCGACAAGAGTGTTCTGCGCGCGAAGATCTGGGATGCGACCGCGTCCAACCCCAACACCATCATGCCGCCCATGGGCAAGCATCAAGTCCTGACCGAGGAAGAAATCGACAAGGTCGTGGATTTCATCTACGGCCTTTAACAGACAGTCAATTCGGAGCTGATACATGAACATTCTGCGTAGGAACGTACTTAAAGGTGCTGGCGCGGCCAGCGCGGTCGGCGTGGCGGTAGTGGCCGGCCTGCTGAAGCCTGGCATGGCGCTGGCGGACTGGAACAAAGCCGGATTTGAATCCAAGGACGTGAACGGCGCGCTGTCCGCGATTGGTGGCGCTGGCGCCGCCGCGAGCGGCGACATCACTGTGAAGGCCCCGGACATTGCGGAAAACGGCGCGGTGGTGCCGGTGGAGATCACCTCCAACATCGCGGGCACGGACAGCATCGCCATTCTGGGCGAAAAGAACGCGCAGCCGCTGATTGCCGACTTCAAGCTGATGAACGGCGCGCAGGGCTTTGTCTCCACCCGGATCAAGATGGGGGCCACCTCCAACGTCACGGCCATAGTCAAGGCTGGCGGCAAGGCCTACAAGGCCAGCAAGGAAGTGAAAGTCACCATTGGTGGATGTGGCGGCTAAGAGGGACGCGTAGCGCCGTCAGCCGACATTTCCAGAAACAGACAGGAGCAAGAAAATGGCAGAACCCATGAAGATCCGCGCCTCGATGGCCGGAGACACCGCCGAAGTGAAGTGCCTGATGAACCACCCGATGGAAACCGGGCTGCGCAAGGACGCGAAGACCGGCGCCGTGGTGCCCGCGCACCACATCACGAACGTGACCGCGACGGTGGGCGGCAAGACCGTGCTGGACGCGCAGTGGGGCGGCGGCATCAGCAAGAACCCGTACCTGGCGTTCAAGGTCAAGGGCGTGAAGGCCGGCGACAAGGTCACCGTGAACTGGGTGGACAACACCGGCGACAAGAACTCCGCCGAAGCCACCATCGGCTGAGTTTCAACAAGCCGAGAAAAGCCGGACCCAGGTCCGGCTTTTTTTATGCTGGCTTATTACGTTTCGGCGTGGTCGCCCACGTAGGGATTGCCGAGGCGCTCTCGCCCGAAAGTGCTCATGGGGCCGTGGCCGGGCACGAAGGCGATGTCGTCGCCCAGGGGAAACAGCTTCTCGCGGATCGAATGGATCAGGGCGCGATGATTGCCCCGGGGGAAGTCGGTGCGGCCGATGCTGCCCTGGAACAGCACGTCGCCAACGAAGGCATGGCGGCTTTCCGGCTCGAAGAACACCACGTGTCCCGGCGTATGGCCGGGGCAATGGATGACCTGGAGACGCAGGTTGCCCAGTTCCACCACGTCCGCGTCGCGCAGCCAATGATCCGGACGAAAGCTTTGCGCGGGCGGGAAGCCAAACATGCGGGACTGTTCCGGCAGGGCGTCCAGCCAGAAGGCGTCCTCCTCCTGGGGGCCGTGGATGGGCAGGTTGAGTCTCCGGGCCAGTTCCAGCGCGCCGCCGACGTGGTCCAAATGGGCGTGGGTGAGCAGCAGCTTGTCCAGTTCGACGCCGGCCTTTTCGACCGCGTTGAGCAGTTCGTCAACATCGCCGCCCGGATCCACCAGGGCGGCGCGGCCGGTCGCCTCGCACCAGACCAGGGAGCAGTTCTGTTCGTAGGGAGTGACGGGGATGATCTCGAAGCGCATGGGGTCAATCCAGAAACGGGTAGTCGATGTAGCCTTCCTCGCCGCCGCCGTAGAAAGTGGCCGGGTCCGGCGTGTTGAGGGGCGCGTCGCGACGGAAGCGTTCAGGCAGGTCGGGATTGGCGAGGAAGGCGGCGCCGAAAGCGACCAGATCGGCCCCGCCGCGCGCCAATACCGCGTTGGCGCGGGCCTTGTCGTAGCCGAAGTTGGTCATGAACACGCCTTTCCAGGCTTTGCGCAGATCCAGCGGGTCGAAGAACGGGCCCGCCGCGCCGGGGGCGTCGCGTCCTAGCTCGGTGATATGCAGGTAGCCCGGATCGAACTCGTTGAGCAGCTCGGTAATCCGGGTGAACGTGGCGCGGGGATCGGAATCGCGCATGTCGTTGAAGGGCTGGATGGGCGACAGGCGCACGCCGACCCGCGTCGCTCCCCACACGCCGCAAACCGCGTCGGTCACTTCCAGCAGCAGCCTGGCGCGGTTGTCGACGCGGCCGCCGTAAGCGTCGGTTCGCGTGTTGCTGCCGTCGCGCAGGAATTCGTCCAGGAGATAGCCGTTGGCGGCGTGGATTTCCACGCCGTCGAAGCCGGCGGAAAGCGCGTTCTTGGCGGCGACGCGGTAGGCGTCGACGATGCCCGGCAATTCGCCGATGTCCAGGGCGCGGGGCGTGACGAAAGCCTGCATGCCCTCGTAGGTGACGGCCGCGCCGGCCGGGGCGATGGCGGATGGCGCCACGGGCAACTGGCCGTCCGGCTGGAGCGAGGGATGGGAAACCCGGCCCACATGCCAGAGCTGGCAGAAGATCTTGCCGCCCTCGCCATGGACCGCGGCGGTGACATCGGCCCAGCCGCCCACCTGGATACCGTTCCAGATGCCCGGCGTGAAGGGGTAGCCGACCGCGTCCGGCGCGATGCAGGTGCCCTCGCTGATGATCATGCCGGCGCCGGCCCGTTGCCGGTAGTACTCCACCTGCATGGGGCCGGGAACGCCCGCGCGGCTGGCCCGGTTGCGGGTCAGCGGGGCCATGGCGCAGCGGTTCCTCAGGGTATGCGGGCCGATCTGGAGGGGGGTGAACAGGTCGATGTCGGGCACGGCATGGTTCCTCATGGAGAAGGCTGCTAGCCTAACGGTCTTGCCACCGCCCCGCCAGACCATGCCGGAATCCATTCCGCCTGACGCCTTGTTGCTGCTGTCCGGCCATTGCCCCCATTGCCCCGCCGTGCTGGCCGGGCTGTCCGAATTGGTGAAGCGGGGCGGCATCGGCCGTTTCGAGGCGGTGAATATCGAGCTTCATCCCGAGGTCGCGGCGAGCCAGGGCGCGCGCTCCGTGCCCTGGTTGCGCCTCGGGCCGTTCGAGTTGTCCGGCGTCTTGTCCCTGGGCGAGCTGGAAATGTGGGCGCGGCGGGCGACTGCCGCTGACGGCATGGCGGAGGCTTTCCACGATCTGCTGAAAACCGGTGGCGCGCTTCAGGTCTTGCGGCTGGTCCGCGCCGAGCCCGCGCGTCTGGCCGATCTGTTGCCCATCGTCGCGAACCCGGAAGCCAGCCTCAACGTGCGGCTTGGCGCCGGCATGGTGTTCGAGGCGTTCGCCGCCGCTCCCGCCCTGGCGGCACTGGTCCCGCATCTCTGCGGATTGGCGCGCGACGAAGATGCCCGGGTCAGGGCGGATGCGGCCCATCTTCTCGGTTTGAGCGGGGATTCGGCGGCCCGTCCTTGTCTGACCGTCCTGCTGGAGGATGCCGACGCGGATGTGCGGGAAATCGCCGGGGAAAGCCTGGCGGGCTGGTGACGGACCGGATCAGGCGATGGGATCGACTTGAAAAACAGGGATTTCGCTACGGACCTGCTGCGCGAGGCGGCTTATGTGGGCGGCGTCTGGCGGGCCGTCGGCGACGGCCCGTATCTGGAGGTGGCCAACCCGGCCACGGGGGATATCCTGGGGCGGGTGCCCGACCTGGGACGGGCGGCGACGCGGGAAGCCATCGCCGCGGCCCACGCCGCTTTTCCCGCCTGGCGCGGCTTGCTGGCGAAGGAGCGGGCGGCGATCCTGCGACGCTGGCATGGCCTGATGCTCGAGCATGGCGAGGCTTTGGCGCGCATCGTCACGCTGGAGCAGGGCAAGCCCCTGGCTGAGGCCCGTGGCGAGATCGCCTACGCGGCCGGGTTCCTGGAATGGTTCGCCGAGGAAGCAAAACGGGTCTGCGGCGAGGTGATTCCCTCGCCCTGGGCCGGGCGGCGCATCGTCACGCTGAAGCAGCCGATCGGCGTCGCCGCGCTCATCACGCCCTGGAATTTTCCCGCCGCCATGCTTACCCGCAAGGCCGGCGCGGCGCTCGCGGCCGGCTGCACCGTGGTGGCCAAGCCGGCATCCAAGACGCCCTTCACGGCCCTGGCCCTGGCCGTGCTGGCGGAACGGGCGGGCGTGCCGGCAGGCGTATTCAACGTGGTGACCGGCGACGCGGCCGGCATCGGCGCGGAGCTGTGCGCCAACCCGCTGGTGCGCAAGCTTTCCTTCACCGGTTCCACGCAAGTGGGACGCGAATTGCTGGCGGCTTGCGCGGATGGCGTCAAGAGCGTGTCGCTGGAACTGGGCGGCAACGCGCCTTTCATCGTGTTCGACGATGCGGATGTGGACGCGGCGGTCGAGGGCGCCCTCGCGTCCAAGTACCGCAACGCGGGCCAGACCTGCGTGTGCGCGAACCGGCTCATGGCGCAGGCGGGAATCCACGACGCCTTTGTCGAAAAGCTGGCGGAGAAGGTCCGCCGGCTCAAAGTGGGCAACGGCCTAGACGCGGGCGTGGAACAAGGCCCCCTGGTCAACGCCGCGGCGGTGCGCAAGGTTGAGGAACATATCCGTGAGGCGCTGGCCCAGGGCGCCCGCATCGCCTGCGGCGGCCATCCCCATGGCCTGGGCGGGAATTTCTTCCAGCCCACCGTGCTCGCCGGCGCGACACCGGACATGCGCATCTGCCGCGAGGAAACCTTCGGCCCGGTGGCGCCGGTGATCCGCTTCGACGATGAAGCGCAAGCGATCCACATCGCCAACGATACGGAATCCGGTCTCGCCGCCTACTTTTATACCCGCGACATGGCCCGCATGTGGCGGGTTTCGGAAGCGCTGGAATACGGCATGGTGGGGGTCAATGCCGGCGTCATCTCCACCGAGGTGGCGCCCTTCGGCGGTGTGAAACAGTCGGGTTTGGGCCGGGAGGGCGGGCGCGAAGGCATCGAAGCCTACCTGGAGAGCAAGTACGTTTGCGTCGCCGGGCTTTGATCCATGTCGTGTACATGCCGCGAACAAAGCCCTACCCTGTTTACCGCTTCAGTCTGTCCGTTTGACGATCTGGATGTCCGCTATCCCCATGAAATGATTAATGTATTTGACAATATTAGAAAATTAGAAGATTATCGAAATCGTGTTTTTCACCTTCTTTGTCTAATACATTAACAGTCCTTAGGAGAGCACCATGAAAGCCATCGCCCTTGCCCTGACCGCCGCCGCCATCGCTGTTTCCACTCCGGTTCTCGCCGGCGATCCCGTGGTCGGCAAACAGAAAGCCGCCGCCTGTGTCGTCTGCCACGGCGGCGAAAATTTCGGCGGCATCTTCTACACGCTGCAACTGGCCGGCCGCAACGCGGACAAGCTCGCCATCAAGACCAACAAGTACAAGACCCTGAAGGTGCTGCATCCCATGATGAACATGGTGACCGCGCTCTATACCGAAAAGGAGATCGAGGACGTCGCCGCCTACTACCAATCCATCGGCAAGCCCTTCCTGACCTCGCCCTTCTTCACCATCAAGGGCGATGACGAGGCGAAACCCGCCGCCGAGCAGGCCGCGTCCGCGTCCTATGCCGTTGCCACCAAGTAATTTGCCATGACCCGGCAGGTTCTGATCCGGGAGAAGGTCTACGACCCCATCCTCAGAATCCTGCATGCCTGGAACGGTTTGGCCATCCTGCTACTGGTGATCAGCAGCCTGGTGGCCGAATGGTTCCGCTATACGCCGCAGGCGGCGGAACTCTGGCGTCTGCACGTCTGGGCCGGCTATGCCCTGGTGCTCGGCCTGGTCGGCCGCTTCGCCTGGGGGTTGAACGGTCCCACGCATGCTCGCTTTTCGGCGCTGTGGCATGGGCGTGAATGGGTCGCGGCATTACGCACGCGCAAACTGTTCACCGCGCCGGAAGCCTTCGGCCACCATCCCCTGGCCGCGGCGGCCTACCTGGCTTTCTATCTGGTCATCCTGGCCATGGCCGGCACCGGCCTCGCCCTGGCGGCCATCGAACAGGGCCAGGGGCCATTGGTGCTTTGGCTGGGCCATGACGTGACACTGAAGCCCCTGTTCAAGCCGATCCACGATTTCCTCGAGGAGTTCGTCTGGGCTTTCGTCGTTCTGCACATCGCCGCGCTGATCCTGCATGAATCCCGCCATGGCGCGCCCATGGCCCAGGCCATGGTCAGCGGCTACCAATACCGGAAGGAGAAGGAATGAGATCGCTTGCTTTGCTGCTTGGCGTGTTCGCCGCCGCGCCGGCGTTCGCGGAAACGCCCCAGCAGATTCTCGACAGCCTGGTGGCCCAGGCCGGGCCCGCGTCCACGGTGCGGGGCGAGCATCTGTTCCGCGCCAAGTCCCCGGCCGGGAAAAGCGCCGATGCCTGCACCAGTTGCCACACCGACAATCCCAAGGCAGAGGGCCAGCACGTGAAGACCCACAAGGTGATCGAGCCCATCGCGCCGGTCGCCCAGAAAGAGCGATTTACCGATCCGGTCAAGGTGGAGAAATGGTTCAAGCGCAACTGCCAGGAAGTCCTGGGCCGTCTCTGCTCCGCCCAGGAGAAGGCGGATTTCACCGCCTACATGATTTCGGTGAAGTGAGGCGGCGATGGGGATCACCTGGAAAAACCTGCTGACCCTGTTCCTGGCCGTTTCCGGCACCGCGCTGGTCATCGCCCGGGCGCCCGCGGACGACGAGGCCGTGTTTCCCATGCCCAGGGGCAAGGTCTATGTCAACGAATGCGGCGCCTGCCATACGGCTTACGCGCCCGGTCTGCTGCCGGCGCGATCCTGGCGCAAGATGATGGGCGAGCTCGACAAGCATTTCGGCGAGGACGCGAGCCTGGAAGAACCGCACCACCTGGCGATTCTGAAGGATCTGGAGAATCTGGCCGCCGACGGCACGCAGGCCAACATGCGCATGCGCCGCATCAGCGGCGCGATTCCGCCCGCCGCGACGCCGCTGCGCATCACGGAGACCGGCTACTTCCGCTATATGCACGACGAGGTGCCCAAACACTTCTGGAAGCGCAAGAAGATCGGCACGCCGGCCAATTGCGCCAGTTGCCACACGCGGGCGAACGAGGGCAGCTACAGCGAGAGGGAAGTGCGCATACCGCCCGAATAGCTGCGCCGGCTCAGTCCTTGCCGAACAGCTTGTCCAGTTCGCTGCGCGCATCGCTGTCGGCGCTGGCGGCGGGCGGGCCGCCGAACAGGCTGTCCAGGGCCGCGCGGCCGCCGCCGGCCGAGCCGGCCGAACCGGCCGAACCGGAATAGGCGCCGGGACGCGCCTGGAACCACTCGCAGAAATTCGCCCGCACCTTGTCCTTGATTTCGTCCGCCGCCAGTTCCCGGCACTGTTTCGCCTTGGCCGGGTCGTAATGCCTGCACATCCGGCAGCTATGCAGTTCCGCGCCGCAGGCGGGACATTCGGCGCGCCGTCCCAGGGGTTGGGGCAGGTCTTCCAGGTCGGCGCTGCATTTCCAGCACACCAGTCGATTGCTCATTCGTCGCTCCGAGGCGTCAAAATCGGCACCATGATAATGCTTCAAGGAGACCCGGCATGGCATTCGGACTCATCGTCATCGGCGACGAAATCCTCTCGGGCAAGCGTCAGGACAAGCACTTCGAGAAAGCGCGCGAACTCTTGGCGGCGCGCGGCCTGAAATTGGCCTGGGTGCGCTATCTGGGCGACGATCGTGCCAGCCTGACGCGCAATCTGAAGGAAACCCTCGCCACCGGCGACGCGGTGTTCAGTTGCGGCGGCATCGGCGCGACGCCGGACGACCACACCCGCCAGGCCGCCGCGGCCGCCCTGGGCGTGTCCCTGGCCTTGCATCCCGGCGCCCGCGATCTGATCGCCCGACACATGGAGGAGATCGGCCAGCCCCTGACGACGGAGCGTCTGCGCATGGGCGAACTGCCGGAGGGCGCCGAGCTGATCCCCAATCCTTACAACCGCATTCCCGGGTTCAGCGTGGCGCGGCATCACTTCGTGCCCGGTTTTCCGGTCATGGCCTGGCCCATGATCGAATGGGTGCTGGATACCCATTACCGGGATCGTTTTGGCGCGGAAACGGAGAGCGAGCGGGGCATGATCGTGACCGGTCTCAACGAGGGCACGCTGACGCCTCTGATGGACGCGGTGGAGCGGGAGTTTCCCGGCATTCGCGTCTACAGCCTGCCGCGCATCGACCCGGAACGGCGCTTCCGCTATGAAATCGATCTGGGGGTGAAGGGGGGCGCGGACAAGGTGGATGCCGCCTTCCAACGCCTAAGGGCCGGCGTGCTGGCCCTTGGCGGGGAAATCGCCGATCAGGCCGGATCGGAGAGATAGCGGCAGTTCGTTTCCTTGAGGGCGAAGCTGGCCAGCCAACCCGCCAGGGCGAAAGCCAGCATCACCGCCATGCCGACCTGGTAGTGGGCGAGGGACAAGGCCGCTCCCGCGCCGCCCGCCGCCCGGTCGATGGCCCAGCCCACCAGGGGCTGCAGGATGGCCGCGCCCAGGAAGGCGCCGGTGTTGACCAGGCTGGTGGCCATGCCGGACAAGGCGTGGCGGTTCACCTCCTTGGCGCAGGCCCAGGTCAGGGTGAAACCGGCGGCGCCCAGGCCCATGAGCAGGAACAGGGCATGGCTCCAGCCCGGCCGTAGCGGCCAGCCGAGGGCAAGCGGCAGCCAGCAGGCCAGGTAAAGCCCGCAGGACAAGAGGATGACCGGCTTCCGCTTGCCCAGCCGGTCGGACAGGGTGCCGATGAAGAAGGCGCCCAGCGCGAAGGCCGCCAAAAGCAGGGAGGTATGGGCGGTTGCCGCGCCCCGGTCCCAGCCATGGCCCTGGGTCAGCAGGGGCACGGCCCACAGGCCGGCAAAGGCGAACAGACTGCCGGAAATGCCCAGGTTCACGAAGAAGCCGGGCCAGGTTAGCCGGTTGCGCGCCACCAGCAGCAGGCCGTCGTACCAATGGCCCGCGTGCGCCGGATGCGCGGCTTTGCCTTCCAGTTCGCGCAGGCTGGGCAGGCCGGCCTGGACCGGGTCGTCCCGCACCAGCCACCAGGCCATGCCGGCCATGACGAGAGAGAAGCCGCCAACCACCACGAACACTTCGCGCCAGCTCGCGTAAGCCAGTACCCAGGCCAGTGGCGCGGCGGCCAGCACCGCGCCCAGGTTGCCGAGCAGGATGGTGAGGCCGGACAGGGTGCCGAACTTGCGTTCGCTGAACCAGGCGGCGTTCAGCTTCAGCAGGGCGATGAAGGTCACCGATACGCCCAGGCCCACCAGCAGCCGGCCCAGGGCGGCCAGGGTAAAGGAATCCGCCTGCCCGAACAGGATCGAGCCGATGCCCGCCACCACGCCGCCCGCGGCGACGATGCGGCGCGGTCCCAGGGTGTCGGCCAGGATGCCGGTGGGAATCTGCATCAGGGTGTAGACGTAGAAATAGGTGGCCGACAGGCCGCCCAGGGCGGCGGACTGGATCTGGAAGGCGTCCTTCAGGTCGCTGGCGATGGCGGCCGGCGCGAAGCGATGGAAGAACGACAGCACATAGGCCAGGCCCACCACGATGAACGCGGTCCAGCGCAGTCTGTGCAGTTGGCGGCGCTGGTCGGGCGCGAGCATCAGGCGTCCACGTTGCGCTGCAACCAGAACTCCAGGAGAGCCAGATGCCACAATTTGCTGCCCTGGATGCGGGTGTGATGCCGGTCCGGTTCGGTCAGCAGTTTGCGCACGTAGTCGCGCTGGAACAGCCCCCGGTTCCTGCAGGCCTGGGAGTTCAGGATGTCGTCCATGAATCGCAGGAAGTCTCCGCGCACGTATTTGAGGGCGGGCATGGGAAAGTAACCTTTTTTTCTATCGATCACCGAGTCCGGCACCCGACCCCGGGCGATGCTTTTCAGGATGTGCTTGCCGCCGGAGGCGAGCTTCAGTTCCGGCGGCATGCGCGCCGCCAGTTCCACCAGTTCGTGGTCCAGGAACGGCACCCGGGCTTCCAGGCCCCAGGCCATGGTCATGTTGTCCACCCGTTTCACCGGGTCGTCGGTGATGAGCATGGTGGTGTCCATGCGCAGTACCTGGTCGATGAAAGTGTCGGCGTCGGGCTCGGTGAGGCGGGCCGAGACGGTGTAGGCGGTGTGGTCCAGGCCGTGGAAAGCCGGGTCCACGGTTTCCAGGAATTCGGCGTGTTCCCGGTCGAAATAGTGGCGGCGGAAGCGTTCCAGGGGCGTGCCGGATTTCTCGGCATGCATCCTCGGATACCAGTAATAACCGCCGAACACCTCGTCGGCGCCCTGTCCGCTCTGCACCACCTTGACGGTTTTCGAGACCTGTTCCGAGAGCAGATAGAAGGCCACCGCGTCCTGGCTCACCATGGGTTCGGCCATCTGCTCCACCGCCTCCGGCAGGCGCGCCAGCACCTGATCGTTGGGGATATGGAACTGGTGGTGGCGGGTGTGGAAATGCCGGGCCACCGCGTCTGAGTACTCGAATTCGTGGCCCCGCTCCTCGGGCTGGTCCTCGAAGCCCACCGAGAAGGTCATCAGGTCTTCCACGCCCTGTTCCGCGAGCAGGGCGACCAGCAGGCTGGAATCCAGACCGCCGGAGAGCAGCACGCCCACCTTCACGTCCGAGATCAGCAGGCGCTTTCTCACCGCCGCGCGCAGCGCCTCGTGGATGGCTTCGCGCCATTCCCATTCCTTCAGGGGTTTCTCCGGCCGGGTCGCGCTCAGCCGCCAGTAAGCCTGGGATTCCTGGCGGCCGCTCGCGTCGATGCGCATCAGGCTGCCCGGCGCGAGTTTGCGCGCGCCGTTCAGCAAGGTGCGCGGCGCGGGTACCACGGCATGGAGGGTGAGGTGGTGGTGCAGGGCTTCCGGATCGATGGAGGTGTCCACGTCCCCCGCCGCCAGCAGCGCCTGGAGCGTGGAGGCGAAACGCAGGCAGTGTCCGTCCAGGCTGTAGTAGAGGGGCTTGATGCCGAGCCGGTCGCGGGCCAGCAGCAGGCTGCCGGCGAGCCGGTCCCAGATGGCGAAAGCGAACGGGCCATGCAGGCGGGCGACGCAGTCCTCGCCCCATTCCGCGTAGGCGCGCAGGATGACCTCGGTGTCGCCGTCGGAATGGAAGGTGTGGCCCTTGGCGATGAGTTCCGCGCGCAATTGCGGGTAGTTGTAGATGGTGCCGTTGAACACCAGGGCCAGGCCGGCGGACTCGTCCAGCATGGGTTGGCGCGAACGCTCGGTGAGGTCGATGATGGCCAGGCGCCGGTGGCCCAGTGCGACGGGGCCGTCGCGGTGCAGGCCTTCCCCGTCCGGGCCGCGCCGGGCCAGTTTGGCCACCATGCGTTTCAAATTCGCCTGGTCGGGAGCCGTGCCGTCGAGGCGGAGTTCACCCGCGATGCCGCACATGATGCGTCTCCTTTTCCGTGTTCAAGCCTGCCAAAGGGGTTCCTCCTCCATGAGGGCGACCTGTTCGCGCAGTTCGAGGATGCGATCCTGCCAGTAATGCTGGGTGTTGAACCAGGGGAAGGCGGCGGGGAAGGCCGGATCTTCCCAACGCCGGGCCAGCCAGGCCGAATGGTGGATCAGGCGCAGGGTGCGCAGGGCTTCCACCAGGTGCAGTTCGCGCGCGTCGAATTCCCGGAAGTCCTCGTAGCCTGCCAGCACGTCCGCCAACTGCCGGGTCTGGCTGGCCCGGTCGCCGGAAAGCAGCATCCACAGATCCTGCACCGCCGGGCCCATGCGGCTGTCGTCGAAATCGACGAAATGGGGACCGCGCATCTCGCCCTCTTCCGTCCACAGCACGTTGCCCGCATGGCAGTCGCCGTGCAGGCGCAGCGCCGCATAGTCGCCGGCCCGGGCGAAGCAATGCCGTGCCATCTCCAGGGCCTGGTCCACGACGCTGCTCCAGGCTGGCAACAGATCGGCGGGCAGCCAATGCCCGTCCAGCAGGAAGTCGCGGGAGGCGTCGCCGAAACTGGCGACATCCAGGGTGGGGCGGTGCGCGTAGGGTTCCAGGGCGCCCACCGCGTGGATGCGGCCGATGAAGCGGCCCATCCATTCCAGGGTGTCGGAGCGGTCGAATTCCGGCATGCGGCCGCCCCGGCGCGGATAAACGGCGAAGCGATAGCCTTGATGCGCATGCAGGCTGGCGCCGCTTTCCAGGACGATCGGCGGCACCACGGGAATTTCCCGCTCGGCCAGTTCCCGGGTAAAGGCGTGTTCTTCCAAAATGGCGGCGTCGGACCAACGGTCCGGGCGATAGAACTTGACCACCACCGGAGGACCTTCTTCCAGGCCCACCTGATAGACCCGATTCTCGAAACTGTTCAGGGCCAGCAGGCGCCCGTCGGTGAACATGCCGACACTGTCCAGGGCGGAAAGGACCGAATCGGGGGTGAGATTGGCGTAAGGCGGCGGGGTGGGGGAAAGGGCGGGCATGCCGCCATTTTACGGGCTGATCCCGCTCCCATGACCTGGACGGCGGTTTTTTCCCGGCGGGTACCGTATCAGGCGCTGGCGATGGCCCGCCTGGTCTCGGTTTCCGAGGCCCGGATCAGGGTCAGCTCGCCCTTGGGGGGAACTTGGTAGATCAGCACGTCCTTGCTGTCGAGCACCTTCATGACACGGGTGCCCTCGTCGTGCTCGAACTCGATGCTGCCGCCGGTGGATGCCTGGACGGGTTGCGCCGCGCGGGTTTCCTGGCTGGCGCGGAGGTCTTCGACGCGCGCGCGGTCGGCCGCCTCCGTGGCGCTCTCGCGAGCTTGCCGGGTCGCGGCCGTCGCGGCCTCGACTCGCGCCTTGTCCGAGGCGCTCCGCGCGGTCCGCCCTTCCAATGCTTGATTGGGCGCGAAACCGGTGGAGGTGACGGTGCCGAGTTCCATGTGTTTCTACGAGTCGAAGGCCCCGTTTAGACCAGTGAAGTCTTGCTGTAGGCCTCGATGGCCTGGGTCACGGAACGGGGTGTGTTGGCCGGAGCGCTGGCCGCGCGCAACTGGGCTTGATCCTGGCGCTCGTTTTCCTGGGCGCGCGTGTCCTTGTTCCGCTGCGTTTCGTCCTGGCGCTGGGTCTGGTCGGTCTGTTGCACGGCGATGTCGCGGGATTCCGGGCTCAAGGTCACGCGGTCCCCGGTTTGGCTGGTCGCGCGGGCATCCTCCGCTTCCTTGCGGGTGATCTCCTCGCTCTGGCCATTCTGGCGACGACTCTGCTGTTGCACGGCATAGGCCTGGACGGCGCTGGCCTGGGCGGCTACGGATGGAACTGCCATGATCGCTCTCCTCATCGTTGGTGGCCGGAAGCAAGGGCAATCGCCACTTTCCGGCACGCGGGAAAGATCCCCCACACAACTTCAGCATAGCCTGACGGATCAATAAGTTAAAGCGAATCTCCGGCGCTCCGCCCGAGCCGGGCATTCAGGTGCCGGTCACCAGCAATTTTTCCGTCGCGCGGGTCATGGCGACATAAAGCAGGCGGGCTTCTTCTTCGTTCGCGTCGACCGTATCGACCCCGGGAATCGCCACAATGGGGAACTCCAGGCCCTTGCCACTGTGGAAGGGCAGGAGCTTGACCGTGTCCTGCTTGTCGCTGAAGCGGATGTTGTCCTTCCAGGTCAGGGGAATGCCCGCCAGCCGGAATACGCTGTTGACGGTCTTGCCGACGGGCTCCCAGTGGCGATAGAGCACCGCCATGTCGCGCCAGGGAGTGCCGGCGCGGTGGGCGGATTTGAGCTGGTTCGCCAGCCAGGACGCCTCCTCGCGCAGGCCTGGCAGCTTGACCAGGCGCGGAGAATCGCCGTGGCGGCCGGCGGATACCGGCGCCAGACGCGGCACGCTGTCTTCGCCGGCCTCGCGGGGTTCCAGCAGTTGCCGGGCGAAGCCGGTGGCGAAATCGAGGATCTCCCGGGTGTTCCTATAGTTGACCTTGAGGATGGTGGTGCGGCCCTGGGCGCGGATGCCCACGCTCTTGAAGCTGAAGTCGCGCCGCTTGCCCGTGTCATAGATGGATTGGGCGTCGTCGTACAGCACCAGCAGGGAGTCCGACAGCGGGTCAACCATCTGCACCACCAGCTTCAGCCATTCCGGGCGGAAATCGTGGCCTTCGTCGATGAGGACGGCGTCGTATTGGCCCGAGGGAATCAGGTGCCGTTCGACGCCCTGGATCACCCGCTGGACCAGGGCGTCGAAATAGCCGTGGTCGTTCGCGTCGCCCGGCGGCAGGCCGACGTGGTAGGCGGTGAGCTGGCGGCGGCACCAGGCATGAAAGGTGCCGATATGCACCTTGTCCGCCACGCCCTTGGCGTGCATCCAGTGCTCCAGGCGCCGGGCGAGGGCTTTGTTGTAGCAAAGCACCAGGATGGGTTTCGCGCAGACCTTGGCGAGATGCTCGGCGCGGTAGCCCAGGATCAGGGTCTTGCCGGAGCCGGCGACGCCATGGATGACCCGGTGGCCATCGCCCAGGCTGCGCGCCAATTGCTCCTGCTGCAGGTCCAGCACACGCACGATATCCGGGGGTTCGCCGGCTTCGACTTCGTCGAACAGGCCGATCTGCTTGCCGGGCAGGCGGATCTCGGGAAACAGGTGCCAGCGGATGCGATCGATCTGCGGGACGGAGAGGTGGCCGAAGCCGCCGATGTGGAACATGTCCCACAGCTTCTGCTGGAAGGCTTCCGCGTCCACCGATTCGGTCATCTCATCCTGGCAGATGACCTTGTTGGGCTCCAGCACCTCGACCAGATCGGAAGCCTCGAAATCGCGTCTTGAGATATTGCTCAGCACCACACCATAAGTCCAGGGGAACAGGGGGCGGCCTTTCATCCGGCCGCTGGAGAACGTGAGCTGGGGATCCTTTTCCAGCGCGTCGATCACGGCATGGGCATATTGGCGCGCCTGTTCCAGAGGGTTGGGCAGGTTTTTCAGGCCGGATTCGGTGATCAGCGTGGCGTCGCTGCGCGAGATCGAATGGATGTTCCCCAGTTTCCAGTCCTTCACTTCCAAAACGACCAGTCCGCGTTTGGGATGCAGAATGATGAAATCCGGATGGGCGTTGGCCGGACCCATCGGCACGTCGTACCAGCACAGGTAGTCGTCCTCCAGCTTGGCCTCCAGGCGCTGGGCGAAACGCTTCTCGCCCGAGGTCATGCGGGACAGGCAGGTGGAGAGATTGGGGATCAGGGTGGTCATGGAGCGGAACCGGCGGCGCAATGTTCGCATGGCCCGGGGCTGGATTCCTACTGAATTAGGTCTTTGGTCACAGCCCGTGAAGGAGAGACATACCAAGGCCGGTTCGCGCCGGATCGGTTAAATTCGCGCAGTTGCACGAAGGTGGAGCGCGGGCTCGCATGAAAAGTCTATTTTCTGATTTTGTTTGGCGACGGTGGCGGCGCTGGCCGGTGCTCTGTCTTGTGCTGGCCTGGGGCGGTGCCCAGGCCATGCCCAGCGACGAGGTCATCCGTCTCGCTTCGGGGACCGAGGTGGTCAGCCAGCGCTATCCGGCCCAGGGCAAGGTGCTGGCGGTGTGGCTCACCGGCCAGTACGGGCGCATCGAGGAGGAACACAAGGCCGCCGCCGATATGGCGGCCAAGGGTGTGGAAACCTGGGTGACGGATTTCTTCTCGCCCTATTTCCTGCCGCTGCTGCCCAGCAGCTGGAACCGGGTGCCGGACCAGGATCTCGCCGAATGGCTCGAGGATCTGCGGCGCCACAATCCGGATCGCCGCATCGTGCTGGTGTCGACCGGGCGGGCCGCCAGCCTGGCGTTGCGCGCGGTGAAAAGCTGGCACGCCCGCTTCCATCAAGAGGAAATCCAGCCCGTCGAGGGGGCGCTGATGATGTACCCCCTGCTTTACCAGGAACTGGATCCCGGCCAGGAGCCGGAATACGACCCGATCGTGAATCAGACCAAGCTGGATCTGGTCATCCTCCAGCCCAAGGCCTCCGCCGGCTATTGGTGGCGCGACCGCCTCAAAGGTTTTTTGGAATCGGCGGGCAGCCGGGTATGGATGAATGTCCTGCCCGGCCTGCGCGACGGCTTCTACCGGCGCAGCGATATCACCGAACAGGAGAGCGCCGCCGGGGAACGGCTCGGCCAGATCGTCATGGACGGCCTCGCCCCCCTTATCGAAAAAATCCAACCGAAGGCGCAACCATGAACCGACGCATCGTCGCTTTCTTCGCTCTGTTTCTCCTGGCCGGCCCGCTCGCGGCGGCCGACCTGAAACCGCTGCCGGTGAAACCGGCGCCGGCGCTGTCCCTGCCCGGCTTGAAAGGCGGAACCACGCAACTCGAGCAATTGCGCGGCAAGGTCGTGCTGGTCAATTTCTGGGCGGTCTGGTGCCCGCCCTGCCGCAAGGAAATGCCCTCCATGGGGCGCCTCGCCGAGAAACTCGCGGGAAAACCGTTCTCGATCCTGGGCATCAACGTGGGAGAAACGCCGAGGGAAATCGAGTCCTTCCTCAAGCAGGTGCCGGTTAGCTTCCCCATCCTGCTCGACAGCGAAGGCCAGAACCTCAAGGCGTGGCAGGTCTTCGCCTTTCCGACCAGCTACGTGGTGGACAAGAAGGGGCGGATACGGCTGGGCCTGTTCGGTTCCATCGAATGGGACAGCCCGGAAACGGTGGAGAAGCTGGAAGCTCTGTTGACCGAAGCGGACTGATGTCCCGGCTTGATGTCCGTTTCTTCCTCGCGGCGGCCGGCGGCTAACGCACCTGCGGTGTCGCCGTCGGCGCTTGCGCCTGTTTCGCGCCGGCTTGGCGCAGTTGCTCCAGCAGGGTCGCGGATACAAAGCCGTCCGCCGGCAAGCCCGCGGTTTTCTGGAAGGCGCGGATAGCTTCCCGGGTTCGGCTGCCGGGGATGCCATCCGGATCGCCGGTGGTGAAGCCCCGGTCGGAAAGCAGATGCTGAATCTCGAAAATCTGGTCCGTGCTCAGACGCCGGTTATCGGCGTTGCGGCCGAGTCGCGGCAAGGGTTGTCCCTGCAGCCGATCCGACATCAGCAACACGCTCAATGCGTAATTGATGGAACGGTTCCAGGCCATGACCACCTCGAAGTTGCGGTACACCAGGAACGCCGGTCCGGCATAACCCTGGGGCAGCAGAATCGCGCCGACCATGTCGGACTTCGGCAGGGTTTTCCCGTTGGGGAGCGTGACGCCCAGCGCCGCCCATTCGGTGACGGTTTTTTTCCTGTTGAGCGCGGCCAGATCAAAATCGAAGCCTTCCGGCAGGCGCACTTCCCGCCCCCAGAGTTCGCCGTTTTTCCAGCCCAGGCGGCTCAGGAACTGCGCGCCGGAGTCCAAAGCGTCGGGCAGGGAGTGCCAGATGTCCTTGCGGCCGTCGCCGTCCGCGTCCACGGCGTAGCCGAGAAATGTGGAAGGCATGAACTGCATCTGGCCCATCGCGCCCGCCCAGGAACCTTTCATCTCGGCGGCGGAGATATGGCCCTCCTGGAGGATGCGCAACGCGTTCAGCAGTTCCTCGCGGAAGAAATCGGCGCGCCGGCTGTCATGGGCGAGGGTGGCGAGGGCGGCGGGGATGGAGAATCCCCCCGTGTAACCGCCGTATTTGGTTTCCATGCCCCACAGGGAGACCAGCACGGGCGCCGGCACGCCGTGGCGGCGTTGGACCTGCTGGAGCAGCTTGCGGTTGAGCCAAAGCTTGTCCTTGCCCTGTTTGACCTGCTTGTCGCCAACGCGCTGGTCCAGGTAGTTCCAGAAGGTGTTGATGAATTCCGGCTGGCGCTGGTCCAATTCCAGCACGCGGGGAATCGGCTCGACATCGCCCAGGGCGGTATCCAGCGTGGCTTTCGAGATGCCCCGAGCCAGGGCCTCCTGCTTGAAAGCCGTCAGCCAGTCGGCGAAATCCTGTTTCGACGCGTCGACGGCCTGGGCGGGGCTCGCCGCGAACAGCGCGCCGACAAGCGCGACCAGGAATCCCGTGGCAAACCGGCCCAGAAAAAGCCGCAGGGACGTGGCGCATCCCCGCTTGCCGACGCGCGCAACGCAAGGCGAAGCGGCGTCCAGGTCTCGACCCGGAGGCCGGGAGATCATGCCGCCGGTGATTTGTTCTGAAACTTTACTGCGCATACCCATCCTTAAAACACGGGGTCGTTCGGTCTGCGGCCCTTGGGCCGCGAAACAATGATGGCCATGGCTGCGGGAGTCGCGCATCCGGGATGGGGGACTCCCGGTCTGGTGAATCGTACGCGGCCTCTCGCTTCCTTCGACGCATGCCGGTCCGCGATGTTCAGTCGCGTTCCACGGAAAAGGAAACTGCCGGGAACGACCAGAAACAGCGTATGGGCAAAAGACTGGCAACAGACCGCATGCCACGCCGTTCCGCCGTAGGAATATCAGGCGGCCGGTTCCTCGATGATCTCGAAGTCGTGAGTCATCTCCGCTGTCTTCCCCAGCATGATGCTGGCCGAGCAGTACTTTTCCGCGGACAGCTTGATGGCCCGATCCACGGTGTCCGCCTTGAGTCCGCGTCCCCGCACGATGAAGTGCATATGAATCCGGGTAAACACCTTGGGATGGTCGGTGGCCCGTTCGGAGGAGATTTCCACTTCGCAGCCCAGCACCTCCTGGCGGCTTTTGCGCAGAATCATCACCACATCCACTGAAGTGCAGCCGCCGGCGCCCATCAGGAGCATTTCCATGGGGCGCGGCCCCATGTTGCGGCCTCCGATGTCCGGCGAACCATCCATGATCATGGCATGGCCGCTTTCCGATTCGGCCATGAAGCAGACGTTTTCAACCCATTTGACGCGTGATTTCATACAAGTTGTCCTGAAGTGTTGGATTAGTTTCGTAAGCGGTACCAGAGCAGGCCTATCCATTCGTGCATGGCAAGGCTGTTTTGGTAAAGGGCGTACGCGCTGGGAAGAAAATCCGTCGGAGCGAGTTCCCGAGAGAGTGAGTATTCAATACCCGCAGGCACAACCTGGAACCCTTCGGCTTCGAATTCCGGAATGGCTCGCGCTAGATGCCAGGAATGCGTGACCAGATAAATTCTCTTGATGCCGGCCTTGCGGAGCAACTCCGCGGAATAGCGCGCGTTTTCGCGGGTATTCCTGGAATACCTTTCCACCCATTGGGTCGCCACCCCGAATTCGTCGCGCAGGGTGTCATGCATGATGTCCCCCTCGCTTCTCGTTCCGCCGTTGGGAGAGCCGCCCGTCACCAGCACCGGCTTATGCAGGCGTTTGGCGAGCCAAGCGCCATAGCGCACCCGCTCGATGGAATACCGGCTCAAGGTATCGCCCCCATATTCGATGCTGTCGAGGTTGCGGCCGCCACCCAGGATGACGATGGCGTCCGCTTCCTTTCCGGTGAGCGCCACCGGGGCGGGTTTCAGGCTGTTCATTAAAGCGTTGGAAATCAGCGGTGTGGCAAGCAGCCAAATACCCGCGAGCGCGATGCCGGCCATCGCCCCGCCCAGCTTGCGATGGCGCCGTGCCAGCAGCAGTCCGGCCACCCCCAGCAGCAGCAGGTTGAAGGGCGGCAGCACGAATGCCGCGATGAAATTGGTGAGCATCCAGGAGGTCGACATGCACGCGATTATCCTTGCGATGATCTCCACATCAAAGCCGGGTTTGACAGAGTCGGGTGTGGCCCATAAAATCCGCGTTTTTCCGTAGTCTCCAATTTTGGATCGCGACATGAAAACCTTTTCCGCCAAGCCCCACGAGGTCCAGCACGGCTGGTATCTGGTGGACGGCACCGACAAGGTGCTGGGCCGTCTGGCCTCCGAGATCGCCCGCCGCCTGCGTGGCAAGCATAAGGCCATCTACACCCCCCACGTGGATACCGGCGATTACATCGTCGTGGTCAACGTCGACAAGATTCGCGTCACCGGCAACAAGGCCGAGGACAAGAAGTACTATCGCCATTCCACCTTCCCGGGCGGCATCTCCGAGACCAATTTCGGCAAGATGCAGGACCGTTTCCCCGGCCGCGCGCTGGAGAAGGCCGTGAAAGGCATGCTGCCCAAGGGTCCCCTGGGCTACGCCATGATCAAGAAACTGAAGGTCTATGCCGGTGTCGATCATCCCCACGCCGCGCAACAGCCCCAATCCCTGGAAATCTGAGGAACCCGACCATGATCGGTAACTATTATTACGGCACCGGCCGCCGCAAAAGCTCCGTGGCCCGCGTGTTCATGAAGGCCGGCTCCGGCAACATCGTCGTCAACGGCAAGCCCGTGGACGAGTACTTCTCCCGCGAAACCGGCCGCATGATCGTGCGCCAGCCCCTGAAGCTCACCGAGCGCGACGCGAACTTCGACATCATGGTGAACGTCAACGGCGGCGGCGAAACCGGCCAGGCGGGCGCCGTGCGCCACGGCATCACCCGCGCCCTGATCGAATACGATGCCGCCCTGAAGGGCAGCCTAAAGAAGGCCGGCTTCGTGACCCGCGACGCGCGCGAAGTGGAACGAAAGAAAGTCGGTCTGCACAAGGCCCGTCGGCGCAAGCAGTTCTCCAAGCGTTAATTTGGATTGCCGCATGCAAGAAGCCGCCGATGGGCGGCTTTTTGTTTTTTCTGGTTTCGAGGAGTCTAGACATGATCAAGGCAGGCATCGTCGGCGGTACCGGCTATACCGGCGTCGAACTTCTGCGGCTTCTGGCCCAGCATCCGGATGTGGAACTGGCCGCCATCACGTCCCGCAAGGAATCGGGCATGCCGGTCGCCGACATGTTCCCCTCCCTGCGCGGCCGGGTATCCCTTGCGTTTTCCACGCCCGAGGAGGCGCCGCTCAAGTCCTGCGACGTGGTGTTCTTCGCCACGCCCAACGGCGTCGCCATGCAGCAGACCCGTGAATTGCTGGAGGCCGGCGTCAAGGTCATCGATCTGGCCGCCGACTTCCGGATCACCGATATCGCCGAGTGGTCCAAGTGGTACGGCATGGAGCACGCCTGTCCGGACCTGGTGGCTGAGGCGGTGTACGGCCTGCCGGAGATCAACCGGGACAGAATCAAGGGCGCCCGTCTGATCGCCAATCCGGGGTGCTATCCCACCGCCGTGCAATTGGGCTTTCTGCCTTTGGTGGAAGCCGGCGTGGTGGATACCGGCTGGCTGGTCGCCGACTGCAAATCCGGCGTCTCCGGCGCCGGGCGCAAGGCGGAGATCGGCACGCTGTTCGCCGAGGCTTCCGATACCTTCAAGGCCTACGCCGTGCCCGGCCATCGGCATTGGCCGGAGATCCGCCAGGGCCTGACACGGATGGCGGGCCACGATGTCGGCCTGACCTTCGTTCCGCATCTGACCCCGCTGATCCGCGGCATCCACGCGACTTTGTACGCGAAGCTGAGCAAGGACGTGGATTTGCAGGCCCTGTTCGAACGGCGTTATGCCGGCGAGTATTTTGTCGACGTGCTGCCCGCCAAGTCCCATCCGGAAACCCGCTCGGTGCGCGCTTCCAACCTGTGCCGCATCGCCGTGCACCGGCCCCAGGGCGGCGACACCGTGGTGGTGCTGTCCGTCATCGACAACCTGGTCAAGGGTGCCGCCGGCCAGGCCGTGCAGAACATGAATATCCTGTTCGACCGACCGGAAAACACCGGGCTGACTCAGATTCCGGTAATGCCTTGATTTTTCTTTTGTAATCCCCACTTCACCCGTGGTTGACGGGCGCCGCCCCGGCGCCAATAATGCCCCGCACTTAGACCTGACATAGGAGTATCGCGATGAATGCCGCGACTGAAATGAGCCCCTTCAACTTTACCGACAGCGCCGCCAACAAAGTCAAGGCCCTGATCGAGGAGGAAGGCAATCCCGAACTGAAACTGCGCGTCTTCGTCACCGGCGGCGGCTGCTCCGGCTTCCAGTACGGCTTCACCTTCGACGAAGTGACCAACGAGGACGACATGGTGATGCAGAAGAACGGCGTCACCCTGCTGATCGATCCCATGAGCATGCAGTACATGATGGGCGCGGAAGTCGACTACACGGAAGGCCTGGAAGGCGCCCAGTTCGTCATCAAGAACCCGAACGCGACCTCCACCTGCGGTTGCGGTTCGTCCTTCTCGGTCTGAATCTTTCCAGTCCGGTCAAAGGCGGCGCGAGCCGCCTTTTCTTTTGGGGCGCGGCGAGCGGGAGAAAGCCCATGGCGGAGAAATTCAAGGTGGTGGCCTGTCCCACCTGCGGCAAGGACGTGGCTTGGCGTCCTGAGAATAAATGGCGCCCGTTCTGTTCCGAGCGCTGCAAGTTGATCGATCTGGGCGAATGGGCCGCCGAGAAGTACAAGATGCCCGTGGCGGAACAGGACGATTTCGACGACCTTGAACGGCGGGACTGAATCGCCCCGCCTGCCGGATGTGGCAATCAGCGCGTCAGCGTTTGCACGCCGTCCGGCGTGCCCATCAGGAACACGTCCGCACCCCGCTTGGCGAACAAGCCCACGGTGACCACCCCGACGAGCTGGTTGATCTCGGCTTCCATCGCCACCGGATCAAGGATGCTCATGCCGTGCACGTCCAGAATGACGTTGCCGTTGTCGGTGGTGAAGCCGGCGCGCAATACCGGATTGCCGCCCAGCTTGACCAGTTGCCGGGCCACGTAGGAGCGTGCCATGGGGATGACTTCCACCGGCAGGGGGAACTTGCCCAGCACGTCCACGAGCTTGCTCTGGTCGGCGATGCACACGAACTTTTTGGCGCAGGCGGCGACGATCTTTTCCCGCGTCAGCGCCCCGCCGCCGCCCTTGATCATGGCCATGTGGCGGGTGATCTCGTCGGCGCCGTCCACGTAGACTTCCATCTCGCCGGCCTCGTTCAGGTCGATGACGCGGATGCCGTGCTTCTTCAGACGCTCGGCGGTGGCCACGCTGGAGGCCACCGCCCCGTCGATGCGTCCCTTGACGTCGGCCAGGGCGTCGATGAAGAAATTCGCGGTGGAACCGGTGCCGACGCCGATGATGCCGGCGGGCACGTACTGGATTGCGGCGCGGGCCGTGGCCCGCTTCATTTCGTCTTGGGTCATCATGTCGCGTTTCTCTTTGTCGTTTGCGGGTAAACCACGAGAATAGCGACCTTTATCGCCCCTATCAAACCCGAAGCATGACGGACTATCTTGAGCGCATCCTGCTTGCCCGTGTCTACGACGTGGCCATCGAATCGCCCCTGGAAGAGGCGCCCAACCTGTCCCGGCGCATCGGCAACACGCTGATGTTGAAACGGGAGGATATGCAGCCCGTGTTCTCCTTCAAGCTGCGCGGCGCCTACAACAAGATGGCCGGCTTGACCAAAGCCCAGTTGAAAAAGGGCGTGGTGACCGCCTCCGCCGGCAACCATGCCCAGGGCGTCGCCCTGTCCGCCCAGGTGCTGGGTTGCGAAGCCACCATCGTCATGCCGGCCACCACGCCGGCCATCAAGGTGGACGCGGTGGCCAAGCGGGGCGCGAAGGTGGTTCTGCATGGAGATTCCTACGACGATGCCTCCAAGCATGCCAAGGCCATCGCCCGGGCGGAAAAAAAGACCTTCGTCCATCCCTACGACGATCCGGAAGTCATCGCCGGCCAGGGCACCATCGGCATGGAATTGCTGCGCCAGTCCCGAACCCCCATCGACGCGGTGTTCGTGCCGGTGGGCGGCGGCGGCCTGATCGCCGGCATCGCCGTCTACCTGAAACGCTTGCGGCCGGAAATCAAGATCATCGGCGTGGAACCGGAAGACGCCGATGCCATGGCCCGCTCCCTTTGCAAGAAGGAGCGCATCACCCTGCCCCAGGTGGGCATCTTCGCCGACGGCGTCGCCGTCAAGCAGGTGGGCGAGGAGACCTTCCGCCTCTGCCAGATGTATGTGGACGAAGTGATCCGCGTGGACAACGACGCCATCTGCGCGGCCATCAAGGATGTCTTCGAGGATACCCGCTCCATCCTGGAGCCCGCCGGCGCCCTGGGCGTGGCCGGCGCCAAGGTCTGGACGGCGCGGGAGAAGGCGAGGAACAAGAATCTGGTTGCCATCGCCTCCGGCGCCAACATGAATTTCGACCGGTTGCGTTTCGTCGCGGAGCGGGCCGAGCTGGGCGAAAAGCGGGAAGCGGTGCTGGCGGTGACCATTCCCGAGAAGCCGGGCAGTTTCAAGGCGTTCTGCTCTCTGCTGGGCGCGCGCGCCATCACCGAATTCAATTACCGCTTCTCGGACGAGGCCGAGGCGCATGTGTTCGTCGGCGTGCAGGTGCCGAACAGCGTCGAGGTGGACAAGCTGCTCGCGTCCCTGGCCAAGCACCATCTGCCGGTGCTGGACCTGTCCGAGAACGAGATGGCCAAGCTGCACATTCGCCACTTGGTGGGCGGGCGGGCGCCCCATGTGAGCGACGAGGTGTTGTACCGCTTCGAATTCCCGGAACGCCCCGGCGCCCTGATGAAATTCCTCAACAGCATGAGCCAGGGCTGGAACATCAGCCTGTTCCACTATCGCAACCATGGCGCGGACTACGGCCGCGTTCTGGTCGGCGTCCAGGTGCCGCCCAAGCAGAAAGCCGAGTTCCAGAAATTCCTGGACTGTTTGGGTTACCGCTACTGGAACGAATCGCGCAATCCGGCCTACCGGCTGTTCCTCAAATAGAAACGCCCCCGGATGGGGGCGTTTCCATTGCGTGGCCGCTTACTTGTCCAACGGGCAGGTGCTCATCCCGAGCAGGGGATACAACGGGCAGAACTTCATGACACCCGTGGCCAAGGGAACCACGCCGATCCAGGCCCAAACCGGGCCGCCCAGCGCGGCGGCCCAAACGATCAGGGCGAGGCCCACCGCAATGCGCAAAATACGATCAATGCCACCGACATTCGCTTTCATGGTCATGCTCCAGTCAAGTTGAGAAAAATCCGAAACCCCGAGGCAGGGAGTGGGGGCAGATTACTCCGCGCGGCGGCCGGGGTCGGTGACAAAGGTTACATAGGGCCCACGGCATGTGACCCAAGGCAATGTCGCGCCGGAGCGAAAAGCATGTCCATTCATTGCCCGACGATTTTCCCAGCCGCGCAACTATTTCCAACTATATTCGATCAAAGTACGTCCCGCCTGATACGCGGGAAAAAGCCCTGATATTGTGGGTATTTTGCTCTAGGGCCTTAGGCTATTCAGATATCGAACTCAGGTTTTTCCCGATTTAACAGTCTTGCATTAGTACATAAGCTATGGTTATCGCCATTAGCCGGAATTTACTGATGTTATCGCCGTTGGGAGTTTGGATCAGATGAGTACTCGCGCGCTGGAATCGGAACTCACCTCTGATATGTTGAAAGCCATGGACTGGGTTCCGGCCATGGTCTGGGTTGCCGGGCCGGATGCCCAATGCAAACATGTCAATGCGGCTTGGCGCGATGTCACGGGACGCTCCCTCGAGGAGTGTCTCGGTACCGGGTGGCTTTCCGCCATGCATCCGGAAGATGCCGAGGCTTGGCCCGAGCAGATCACCCAGGCCATCAAGACCTTGCAGCCCTTTAGCCTTGAATGCCGATTGCGCCGCAAGGATGGCCGCTACCGCTGGTTCATGAAAAGCGGGCGTCCTTACTACGGGGAGCAGGGCGAATTGCTTGGCTTCATCGGCTTCTGCACCGACGTGACCTCGCAGAAACACGCCCTGGACTCCCTGCGCCAAGCGCGGGAGAAGCATCGTTCCGTGCTGACCAATCTCAAGGAGGCGGTCAGCACCATCGAAGACGTGCTGCGCACCGACGAACCTGGCCATGCCGCGCGCGGCGACAACCGCCTGACGCCGCGCCAGCGGGAAATCCTGCACCTGATCGCGCGGGGTTATGCCACGCGGGAGATCGCGACCCAGTTGCATGTCAGCGTGAAGACCGTGGAAAGCCACCGCGCCCAGCTCATGCAGCGCCTGAACATCCACGATGTCGCCGGGCTGACCCGTTACGCCATCCGCAACGGCATGGTGCCATCCGACTGTTGATCCGCTCCGCCGCCGTCCCGGCCGGCTGGCGGCGGCTTCAACCTCCCGCCGACAAGCGCTCCAGGGCGGTATCGTTCATCACCGCGATCCGCTCCCTGCCCAGTTCCACCCAGCCCTGCTCCTCGAACTGTTTGAGCAGGCGCGAGACGATTTCCCGCACGCTGCCCAGTTCGTCCGCGATGGCTTGATGCGAAGCCGATATGCGCGGACCGCGCGCCACCAGCCAGGCCGCGAGGCGCTGATCCAGCTTGCGGAACGCCACTTCCTCCACCAACTGCATGAGGCCGGTCAGCCGCTCGGAAAACAGGGAGAACACGCTTTCCCGGAACGGCGGGTGTTCCGCGGCGAGGCGCAGAAAAAGGGCGCGGGGCAGGGCGAGGGCGGAGACCGCCGTCTCCGCGATGCCGGTCGCGGGGTAGGGGTCGCCTCCCAGCAGACAACTCACGGTGACGATGCACAGTTCGCCAGGGTGCACGCCGTACAGGCGGATTTCCCGGCCGTTCTCGGCGCGCTTGCTGACCTTGATGCCGCCGCTCAGAACCAGGGGCAGGGCCTGGCAGGGCGAGCCGGCGTCGAACAGCAGCGTGCCCGCCGGAGCGTCGACGGGCAGCGCCTGGCGTTCCACCTCCGCGGCCAGCGCCGGCGGCAGCCCGCCCAGGCTGGGAAATCGCATCGCAAGTTCGAGCTTCATGCCTGGACGTTCTCCGCGATGGCCGCCACGCGGGCGGCGTGGATCAGGCCCGGGATCGCGGATGCCTCGCTGGCGCCCGCGGCGACCGCGCCGGCATCCACGCCGCGACTCGCCGCGAGCGCCAGGCGCAACCGGTCGGCCTGGGGAAACGGACGCGCCTCGTAGCCCGGCCGGCCGTGGAAATCCGCCGCGCAGGCCTGCAGGAATTGCTCGAAACGTTCCGGGCGGCGCAAGGCATCCGTGTGTTCCAGCAAGTTCAGCAAGCCTTCCGCGCCCATCTCGGCGGCGTTGTGGGCATGGCCATGCCAGCGGGCGACGATGCGGGCCAGGCCGGCGCAATCCGTCGGCGCCCGCAGGCGCTTGCCGACCCCGTCAACCAACGCCAGGCCTCGCTCCTCGTGGCCGCCGTGATGCGGCCAGCGCTCGGCGGGGGTGAGTCCCTTGCCCAGGTCGTGCAGCAGGGCGGCGTAGCGGACGGGCAGAGGAGACTGGGTGAGCGCGGCCTGGTCGATGACGCGCATGACATGGTCGCCGGTATCGATCTCCGGATGGCTTTTCGGGTTCTGGGGCACGCCGAACAGGCGGTCCAGCTCCGGCAACAAACGGGCCAGGGCGCCGCATTCGCGCAGCACAAGGAACATGCGCGAGGGCCGGGCTTCCATCAGGCCCCGGGACAATTCCTGCCAGACCCGTTCCGGCACCAGGGCATCCACCTCGCCGTCCGCCACCATGCGACGCAACAGGTCCAGGGTTTCCGGCGCCACGGAGAAATCCGCGAAACGGGCAGCGAAACGGGCCACGCGCAAGATGCGCACCGGATCCTCGACAAAGGCTTCCGAGACGTGGCGCAGCAGGCGCGCCGCCAGGTCCGCCCGACCGCCGTAGGGGTCGACAATGCGACCGTCTTCGGTTTCCGCCATGGCGTTGATGGTCAGGTCGCGCCTGCGCAGATCCTCTTCCAGCGTCACATCCGGCGCCGCGCTTACCGCGAAGCCCTTGTAGCCGCGCGCGGTTTTGCGTTCCGTGCGGGCCAGGGCATATTCCTCCCGGGTGTCGGGATGCAGGAACACGGGAAAATCCTTGCCCACCGGCTGAAAGCCCAGGGCGCTCATTTCCTCCGGCGTCGCGCCCACCACCACGTGGTCTCTATCCTGCACCGCCAGGCCCAGCATGCGGTCGCGCACCGCGCCGCCCACAACGCAGACCTGGAAGTGGGGAGGGAAGCGCATGCGGTCCGCCTTCCCTAGCGCCCGGCCCGGGCACGGAAGCCGTGGTAGTGCCGGCGCGGGTGGGCCTCCTTGAGATAGCCGATCACGCTTTCCAGGGCGGCGGGCTGGCCGAACACGGCGGGAAAGCCTTGCGGGCAGACGTTGTCCTTGAGCATGGCGTAATGGTTGTCCCGGGTCATGATCTTGGCGCCCGGCTTCAGCTCCATCAGGCGGGCGAAAGCGTAGGAAGCGGATTCGCCCAGGGGCAGGACAAAGCGGCTCATGTGCAGGGTGCGGGCGGTCAGCTTCACCAACTGCTCCAGGGTGTAGACCTTGGGGCCGCACAGGTTGTAGGCCCGGCCAAAGGTCTCGGGCATGTCCAGCGCATCGGCGAAGGCGCGGGCCACGTCGGCGACATAGATGGGCTGGAAGCGGGCCGAGGCGCCGGCCAGGGGCACCACCGGCGCGAGCTTGAGCAGTTGGGCGAACATCGTCAGAAAGCTGTCGCCCGGCCCGAAGATGACCGAGGGCCGGAACACGGTCACGTTCAGGCTGGCATCCGTCGCCTTCAGCGCCAGGGCTTCGCCCTCGGCCTTGGAGCGCTGGTAGGCGCTGCGGGAAGCGGAATCCGCGCCCAGAGCGCTCATGTGCAGCAGGCGCCGCACGCCCGTCTCGCGGCAGGCCTTGATCACCTTGCGCGGCAGTTCCACGTGGGCGTGCCAGAAACTGCCCTGGCGCGCCGTGGCCGAGTCGGCGCCGCTGGATGCCGTTTCATGCAGGATGCCGACCAGGTTGACGACCGCGTCCATGCCCGCGAACAGCGCCTGCAGGCTGGCCGGATCGTGGATGTCCGCCTCGACGACGTCCACGCCCGGCAGCACCACCAGATCCTTGCAGTCCTCCCGGCGCCGGGCGGGAACCCGGACGCGGCAGCCCCGCGCGGCGAGCAGGCTGACGATGTGGTGGCCGACGAAGCCGCCACCGCCCAATACACAAACCGTGTCGATGTTCATGGCGAGATGCGGGTGGAAAGGTTGGAAAACGGGACGATTCTAACGCCCGCGCATTTCCCATCCAGCGCCGGCGTTCGATTGCCGCGGGGAGGCTACTCGGCCGCCGCTTCTTCCTGGCTGGCCGGAGTGTTTCCCGGCCGGGCGGCGATGATGCCCAGCCGTTCCTTCAGCGGCTGGGATGCGCCACCGAAACGCGCCCGGTAGAACATCGCGTTGGTCAGCACCTTCTTGACGTATTCCCGGGTTTCCGCGAAGGGGATGCTTTCCACGTAGATGGCTCCTTCCAGGGCCGTATCCGCCTGCCACCTGCGGGCGCGGCCGGGACCGGCGTTGTAGCCGGCGGTGGCCAGGACCGGCGACTGGTCGAGGCTGTCGAAGATGTGCTTCAGATAAAAGGTGCCGAAGCGGATGTTGGTTTCCGGCTTGGCGACCGCGGCGTGGGCGTTTTTCTTGAGTCCCAGTTGCCGGGAAATCCATTTCGCCGTGGCCGGCATGATCTGCATCAGGCCCTGGGCGCCGGCGCCGGAGCGGGCGACCTCGACGAAACGGGATTCCTGGCGCATGAGTCCGTAGACCCAGGCCTCGTCCAGGCCGTTGTCCTGGGCATAGGTGCTGGCCAGATCGCGGTAGGGGGCCAGATAGCGCAGGTCGAAAGCGTGCACCTCGCGGGTTTTCTCGGCGGTGAGGATGGCCCGGTCGTTCCAGTTTTCCCGGCGCGCCAGTTCCGCCGCCGCGAGCAGCGACGGGTCGTCCAGGCCGCGCAGGGCCTTTTCCCATTCCGCCACCGCGTTGCCGTTATCGCCCAGTTCGCGCAGCAGGAGGGCGCGCTGGAAGCCCGGGTTGGACTCGGCCGCCTTGAGATCGTCCGGCGTCACCTTGTAGTCGGCGGGGCGCACCTCCAGCTTGGCCGGCAATTCCTCTTCCGCGAGCAGACCGTAATAGTGGATTTCCCGGGAGAGCTTGGCGAACAGCACGTTGGCCGGGTAGGTCGCGTTCATGGCCTTCAGCGCGCGGGCCTTCCAGTAGCGCCAGACCGCTTCGCTCTGCATGCTTTCCGGCATGGCGGTGATGGTCCGATAGGCCTCGATCCATTGGCCGGCGCGCAACGCGGCGCGGGTTTTCCAGAGCAGCTGGGGTTCGCTTTGCAGAGTGCCGGCCTTGGCGAACCAGACCATGGCCTTGGGGTCTTGGCGCCGGGCCGCGTGCAGGCCGATCTGCGCCCAGCCGTAGCGTTGTTCGCTTTCGCTGTACACCGGTTGGCATTTTTCCCAGAGTTGCGCGGCCCGCTCCGGATCGTCGCGCGCGATGCGGTTCAGCGCGTGCAGGGCCGCTTCCCGCTGGGCGCGGCGCTCGCCGGGCGCGGCCAGCAGCTTCTCGTCCTTCTTCAAGGCCCGGGCCAGGGCATCCGGGTCCATGCGTTCCTGGTCCGGCAAACGCGCGTCCACCTCCCGGACCAGGCGCAGGTTGTTCGCGTCCAGCGCGAGGCGGATGCGATGGATACGATCGTCCAGGGTCAGCGTTCCCCGATCGGACAGCGCGGAAAACAAGGGATCGCAGGCGGAAGGCAAATCCCTGGGCGTGCGCCACAAAGCCAAGATATCTTTTTCGACTTCCTTGTCGCCTTCGCCCAAACGGGCGCGCATCTCGAAGCACAGGAGTTCCTGGTCGGGCCGGGCCAGGACGCGGAAGTGGGTCCGGAAGGCGGGCCAATCCTCAATCTTGCCGAACTCCCGGGCAAGGTCCGCGTGCAAGCGATCCGCCAGCGGGGAATCCGGGTAGGCGGCGATGAAATCGAGCCGTTCCTGCACGCTGGGAGAATTGGATTTCAGGCGCCAGTAGCGGATGTAGGGCGCCAGCAGGTGATCGGCGGGTATCTTCGCGGCGTAGCGGTAGAAGCGGTCGATACGGCCCTTCTGATAAGCATCCCGGGCAAACTGGAAATCCGTTTCGACCGAGGCGAGGGCGCTCGAGCCCGCCAGAGCGGAAAGAAGCAGAAGACGAACGGGGAAACTGGAAAGGAATTTGGAGAGGAATTGCTGGAGCACGCCCGGCTGGCTTTCGTGAAAAGGGCGCACTTTACACCCGCCAGGGGTGGGCCGTGGCTTCCCGCCGCCAGTCCGGCAACAACCCCGTCCGCGCCATGGCGGCCGGGCCGGCCCGCGCGCCGGCCCGGTGACGCGTCCCGGGAGCGTGGAAGGTGGCGATCAGCGGTCCGCCAGACTGACGTTCACGTTGACCTTCACGCTGCGGCCCGGATCGTAGGGTAGGAAGGTGTTGTACTCGTGTCCCTGGTAGCGGTAGGTCACGTTGTAGCCGGTGAGCTGGCGCGTCCAGTTGTCCACCGTGCGGCAGCGCTGTTCATAGCGGGGCTGGCTGGACACACCGCGGTATTCGTGGCCGTCGTTGTCGATGTTGTCGCCGGTGATGGCGCCGGTGGCTGCACCCACGGCGGTGGCGACGCTCTTGCCCGTGCCCTTGCCGATGGTGTGGCCCAGCAGCCCGCCGACGATGCCGCCCAGCACAGCGCCGCCGTAGGAACGATCGCGGGAGCGGACTTCCTCGTAGCCGGTCTGCTCGGTCCAGCAGTCGCGCTGCGGGTTGTTCACGCTTTCATAGACCGGGGTGCTGGCCACGACCCAGGCGGTATCCTGGAAGCCGGCGGCGTTGGCGCCGGTGGCGCCGACGGTGCCGAGCAGGACGGTCAGCAGAACGGAAAGGAACAGTTTGTTGTTTGCACGCATGATGTGGACTCCTTGTCTCTGGATTGAAGGTTCAGCGGCGACGGCCGCCGCGATTCTGTCTGGGGTCGAAAAACTCGCCCGGGTCGGAAAAATTGCCGGGGGGCATGGGGATGGCTTGCGACTCGGTGTTGCCGCGTTCATCGCGGCGGCGCTCGAAACCCACGCCGAAGCCCATGCCGTAGCCGCTCTGGTCGGCGCTATCGTTGCGCCGAGGATTCGCTTCGCGTTTGTCGCGCACGCGCTCCTGACGCTCCTGATAATCCCGGCGCATGCGCAAACGTTCTTCCGGACCCGCCTGCTCCCAACGTTCCCGCATGGCGCGCCGCTCTTCCGGGCTAAACTGCGCCACCATGACCACGGCCGGGCCGAACACGGCGTAGCTTTCATTCGCCAGCGCCGGGCCGCCGGCCAGGGCCAGGAGCAGGGGAAGCAGCCATTTCGCTCGCGGGGGTTTCGGGAATTTCATGCAAATCTCCTTGTCACGCTTCGCATGCTAGGCAAACGCGGTAACACGAGGGTTTCCGCTTCGGATAGATTTGTAACAGAGTGTTACGGAGACAGGCTGTGAACGACAATCCCCACGTACTGGTCGTGGACGACGACGCGGGTATCCGCGATCTGCTCGCGGACTACCTGGTCAAGCAGGGCCTGACCGTGGCCACCGCCCGGGATGGCAAGGAAATGGACGAGCGGCTGGCCGGCTTCGATCCGGACATCATCGTCATGGACCTGATGATGCCCGGCGAGGACGGTCTGGCCCTGACGCGCCGGGTCAAGGCGGCGCGGGAGGTGCCTGTGATCATGCTGTCCGCCCGCGGCGAGGACATCGACCGCATCGTCGGCCTGGAGGTGGGCGCGGATGATTACCTGGCGAAGCCCTTCAATCCGCGCGAACTGCTCGCCCGCATCCGCGCGGTGCTGCGGCGCGGCAGCGCGACCGCGAAGGCGGACCAGGAGGGCGGCGAGGTCGTCCGCTTCGGCCCCTTCGTGTTGGATCTCGCGGCCCAGGGGTTGTCCCGGGAAGGCCAGGACATCCCCCTCACCCAGGCGGAATTCACCCTGCTCAAGCTGTTCGTCGAGCACCCCGGCCGCGCCCTGTCCCGAGACCAGATCATGGACTGGCTCAAGGGCTACGAGCGGGATCCCTTCGATCGTTCCATCGACGTGCGCGTGACCCGGCTGCGCAAGAAGCTGGAGGACGACCCGGCCAGTCCGGTATACATCAAGACCGTGTGGGGCCAGGGCTACCTGTTCTCGCCCAAGGGCAAGAGCCCCTCTCAATAGGCATCATGCCCCGCGTTGAGACCAGGATCGGCGTCCGCCGCGTTGCGGCTTGCTCGTTTGGAACGGCCAAACTGCATCCCCCGTTCCTTGCGCCGCATCCCGCGGGCAACCGGCGCGCGGCATGATGCCCACTGGGAAAGGCGCCAGGCGATCGAGGCTGTTGCCGGAGACACTGTTCGGCCGCACCGCCGCGGCCCTGCTCGCGGCGTTCCTGGTGTTCGAGGCGGTGGCCTTCGCGGTGGTGTGGAGCATGGTGATCGAGCCGCTGGCCGAGCGTTCCGCCGACGATCTGGCCGCGAAGATCATGCTGGCCGCCCAGACCTGGGTGGAACTGCCGCCCGCGACCCGGGCGGATTTCGAGATGGAACTCGCCTTCCGCCACGACCTGGAACTGGGCGAATCCAAGGGCCGCCTGACCGCGTCCGCGGATTCCGGCTACTTCGGCCGTTTGATCGAGGCGGCCCTGAGCAAGCGCGCGAAACAGACCATCGACCTGAAGCGTGGACCTGACCCGGGCTGGGATTGGCTGGAAATCCAGGTGTCCGACAAGCTGCTGCGGGTCGGCTACGACCGCGAGCGCTATGCCCTGGAGGCGCCCCTGGCGGCCATGGGCGTGTTCCTTCTGGGGGCCGCGTTGACCGTGTTCACCGCCCTGTTCATGGCGCGCCAGTCCAGCCGGCGCCTGCGCGGGCTCGCCGAGAAGGCGCGGGAGGTGGGCCAGGGGCGCGATCCGGAACGTCTGCCGGAAACCGGCCCGCTGGAAATCCGCGAGCTGACCGCGGCCTTCAACCTCATGGCGGAGGAAGTCCACAGCCTGCTGGAGAACCGCACCGTCCTGCTCTCCGGCATCTCCCACGACCTGCGCACCCCCATCACGCGGCTCAAATTGGCCCTGTCCATGCTGGACGACGCGGACCCGTCCATGGTCGCGCGCATGGAGGGCGATCTGGACGAGATGAACCGGCTCATCAGCGACATGCTGGCCTTTGCCCGCGCGTTGAAAATGGACGATCTGGTCGAATGCGATCTGACCCGGGTGCTGGACGAGCTCGCCGCCCAGTCCTCCCGACTGGGGCCGGTGGAGTGGCGGGCGGGACCGCCCTGTCCCGCCCGCGTCGGCGATGCCGCGCTGCGGCGCGTATTGGGCAATCTGTTGGAAAACGCGCGCCGATACGGCGGCAACGAGGCGGTGGCTTTGACACTGGCGCGCGGCGCGAAGGAAATACGGATCGGGGTGATGGATCGGGGGCCGGGGATTCCGGCCGATCAGCGGGAGGCGGTGTTCCGCCCCTTCTATCGTCTGGAAGGATCCCGCAGCAAGGAGGCGGGCGGGAGCGGTCTGGGGCTGGCCATCGTGCGCCAGCTGGTGGACGCCTACGGCTGGCGCATCGAACTGGGCGACCGGGAAGGTGGCGGCTTGGTGGCCGAACTGATTATTCCGGCCTGATTACTTGACGTGGTACTTGAACACCATCACTTCCATTTTCAGGAAGGACATGCTGGTGATGGACAGGCGGCGGGTCTGCGTGCGGATCACCCGGGAAGCGTTGTCCGCGGCGCGCCGGACGCGGATCGTGAGGCTGGGTGTCAGAGTGAATGTCATGGTGTCCTCCGTAATGTCCGCCATGACTTTGCAAGCCTCGTGCCGGATAGCGGACGCGCGGAAGTCCTTGATTGCAAGGTGTTCGGCGAATCCCGCCCGACGCGATTGGCGAAACGCCGTGCACACCGTCAAATTTCCGACACCCGGGGGCATGGCGCGCTTCGATTCCCGGCGTAGAGGTTAGAATTCCACCCCTTTTCCGTGACAACACCACCATGCCCGCATTCCAGGACATCATCCTCACCCTCCAGCGCTTCTGGGGGGAACAGGGCTGCACCCTGCTGCAACCTTACGATCTCGAGGTCGGCGCCGGCACCAGCCACACCGCCACCTTCCTGCGCTCCCTCGGCCCCGAGCCCTGGAAGGCCGCCTACGTGCAACCCAGCCGCCGGCCCAAGGACGGCCGCTACGGCGAGAACCCCAACCGCGGTCAGCACTATTACCAGTTCCAGGTGGTGCTGAAGCCGGCGCCGGAGAACATCCTGGACCTCTACCTCGGCTCCCTGGAGGCCCTGGGCTTCGACCTGAAGAAGAACGACATCCGCTTCGTCGAGGACGACTGGGAGAATCCCACCCTGGGTGCCTGGGGCCTTGGCTGGGAAGTCTGGCTGAACGGCATGGAAGTGACCCAGTTCACCTACTTCCAGCAGGTGGGCGGCATCAACTGCAAACCCATCACCGGCGAGATCACCTATGGCCTGGAACGCCTGGCCATGTATCTGCAGGGGGTGGAAAACATGTTCGACCTGGAATATGCGCCCGGTGTCAGCTACGGCGACGTGTTCCACCAGAACGAGGTGGAACAGTCGGCCTACAACTTCGAGCACAGCGACGTGGAATTCCTGCTCACCGCCTTCAACGCCCATGAAAAGCAGGCGAAGCACCTGATGGATGAAAAGCTGGCCCTGCCCGGCTACGAACAGGTGCTGAAAGCCGCCCACACCTTCAACCTGCTGGATGCCCGGGGGGCCATCTCGGTCACCGAGCGGGCCGCCTACATCGGCCGCATCCGCAACCTGGCCCGCAGCGTCGCGCAAAGCTATCTGGAATCCCGCGCCCGCCTGGGCTTCCCCATGGCGCCGAAAGCCTGGGCCGAGGAAGTGCTGGCCCAGATCGAGAAGAAGGCGGCGTGAACATGAGCAGCAAGAATCTACTGGTCGAACTGTTCGTCGAGGAACTGCCGCCCAAGGCGCTGAAGAAGCTGGGTGAGGCGTTCTCCGCCACCCTGTTCGAATCCCTCAAGGCCCAGGGACTGGCGGCCGCCGATGCGGCGGTGACGCCCTTCGCCTCGCCGCGCCGTCTCGCGGCCCACATCGTCGCCGTGGCGTGGCGGGCCGCCGACAAGCCCGTGACCCAGAAGCTGATGCCGGCCAATGTGGCGCTTACCGCGGACGGTCAGGCCACCCCCGCCCTGCTCAAGAAACTGGGCGCGATGGGGCTGGATGCCTCGGTGTTGCCGCGGTTGAAGCGCGCGCCGGACGGCAAGGCGGAAGCCCTGTTCTTCGATACCGTGGTGCCGGGCGTGGATCTGGCCAGCGGCCTTCAGAAGGCCTTGGACGAGACCCTGGCCAAGCTGCCCATCCCCAAGGTCATGACCTACCAGTTGGCCGACGGCTGGAGCTCGGTGAATTTCGTGCGCCCCGCCCACGGGCTGGTGGCGCTGCATGGCGACGAGGTGGTGCCGGTTTCCGTGCTGGGGTTGCAGGCGGGCCGGGAGACCCAGGGCCATCGCTTCGAGGCCGCTTGCCATCCCGTCTGCCTCAGGGGCGCCGACAGCTACGCAGACCAGATGGAAACTGAAGGCGCCGTGATTCCCGGCTTTGAAAAACGCCGCGCGGAGATCGCGCGCCAACTGGCCGTTGCCGCCGAGAAAGTGGGCGGTGGCGTTCTACCCATCGAGGACGCGGCCCTGCTGGACGAGGTCACCGCCCTGGTGGAGCGGCCCAACGTGCTGGCCTGCCAGTTCGAGCCGGAGTTCCTGGCCGTGCCCCAGGAATGCCTGATCCTGACCATGAAGGCGAACCAGAAGTACTTCCCCCTGCTGGATGCCTCGGGCCGCCTCACCAACCAATTCCTCATCGTCTCCAACATCCGTCCGGACGACCCGTCGGCAGTCATCGGCGGCAACGAGCGGGTGGTGCGGCCGCGCCTCGCGGATGCCAAGTTCTTCTTCGACCAGGACCGCAAGAAGACCCTGGAATCCCGCGTGCTGGACCTGGCCAAGGTGGTTTACCACAACAAACTGGGCAGCCAGGGCGAGCGAGTGCAACGGGTATGCGCCATCGCCAAGACCATCGGCGCGGCCTTGGGCGGCGAGGTCCTGGCGATGCAGGCGGAACAGGCCGCCCTGCTGGCCAAGGCGGACCTGCTCACCGACATGGTGGGGGAGTTCCCGGACCTGCAAGGCATCATGGGCCGTTATTACGCCCTGCACGACGGCCTGCCACAGGCTATCGCCGACGCCATTGAGGATCACTACAAACCCCGTTTTGCCGGCGACACTTTGCCGCGCAACGCTGTGGGCTTGGCCGTGGCCCTTGCGGACAAACTGGAGACCCTGGTGGGTATGTTCGGCATCGGCCAAGTGCCAACTGGCGACAAAGACCCTTTTGCACTACGCAGACATGCGTTGGGTATTGTCCGAATGTTGGTTGAGGCCGAATTACCTCTTTCTCAACGCTGGCTACTCGAAACTGTGGCAGTTGGAGCATTTAGCGAAGGATTGATTCAGAAGCAACTTCCGCATGAGGGACTACCTGTTTGGAAGCTTGTTGATATCTACATAAATGAGCGGTCTGTTGGTTACTGGAAGGAACAAGGCTTTTCAGAACAAATGATTGATGCGGTTCTAGAGGTTACTGATCTACCACTTGAGCATAAGCGCCGCCTCGCCGCCGTGCGCGCCTTCGCCGCGCTGCCGGAGGCCGCCAGTCTGGCCGCCGCCAACAAGCGGGTGGGCAACATCCTCAAGAAGGCCGAGGGTGAGATTCAGGCCAGCGTGGACGCCGCGCTGTTCCAGGAAGTCGCCGAGCGTGCCCTCCATGACGCATTGGCCGAGGTGGAACCCATCGCCGACGCCGCCTTCGCTGCGGGCGACTACACCGCCTCCCTCCAGGCCCTGGCCGCCCTCAAGGCGCCGGTGGACACCTTTTTCGACCAGGTCATGGTGAACGCGGACGACCTGGCGGTGCGCGCCAACCGGCTGGGCCTGCTGGCGCGTCTGCGCCAGGCCATGAACCGGGTCGCGGACCTGGCTCAGTTGTCCGGCAAATAAGCGGCCGAGCGGAGCGGGAAGCATGGAGGACAACACCGACTATCGCATTTCCCGGTTCACCGCCGAATTCGCCCATCCGGTGGTGGAACAGGGTTTCCGCGAGGCCAGCCATCTCGCGCGGGTGCGCGAGACCCGCATCGCCATCACCATCGCAGCCTTGTTCTACCTCGCCTTCGCGATCACCGACTATCTCGCGGTGGGGGAGGGGGAGCAATACCACCTGATCTTCCTGACCCGCCTGGGCATCTGTGGCATGGGCATCGCCATCGCGATCAGCGCCGGCCGCTTCTGGCGCGCCCTGATGGACGGCGTCACGCCCACACTGGTGGAGAGCATGGCGCTGGTCGGCTTCCTGTCCATCACCCTGCTGCGGCCCTACGAATCCGGCTGGCACGGCATGAGCCTGATGGTCATGTTGCTGGGGGTGTACGTGTTCATTCCCAACCGCTTCCTGCCGGCGACGGCGGTGGCGGTGTTTTCGACCCTGGGCTTCATCTGGCTGCTGATCAACCATTTCCAGCCACCCGCCAACTACATCCTGACCCTGTCGCTGCTGCTGGTGGCCATCAACCTGTTCGGCATCCTCAGCGCCCACCGCGTCAGCCGCTTGACCCGGGAGGAATACCGGGACGCGAACGTGCTGCGCCTGGCCAACGAGCACCTGTCCCGGGAGATCGAGGCGCGCCAGCGCCTGGAGGCCGAGTTGCGGGAACTGGCGCACCGGGACCATCTGACCGGCATATCCAACCGGCGCCATTTCTTCGATATGGCGGAGCACAGTTTCGCGCGGGCGCGCGCCGCCGACATTCCCATGTCCCTGCTGATCGTCGACATCGATTATTTCAAGCAGATCAACGACACCTACGGCCACATGCACGGCGACGAAGTGCTCAAGGTGCTGGTCGATGTCTGCCGGTCCGCCCTGGGCGAAGTGGAAATGCTGGCCCGCCTCGGCGGCGAGGAATTCGTCGTGCTGCTGCCGAATTCCGATCTCGCGGCCGCCTCGGAATTGGCCGAGCGCCTGCGCGCCCATGTCCAGAACACGCCGGTGCGCCTGCGCGACGCGACGCTGTACTTCACCATCAGCCTGGGCGTGGCCCAGTGGCAGCCGGGCGAAACCCTGCCCGTGCTCATGCGCCGCGCCGACGAGGCCCTGTACGCGGCCAAATACAACGGCCGCAACCGCTGCGAACTGGCGGACGAACAGGCGCGCTGGGGCACGCTTGAGTCGCGCCGGCCGGCGGACGAGAATAGCCTTCCCGACCCGATTCCAGGGCAGACATGAAGCTCGTCATCCTCGACCGCGACGGCGTCATCAACTACGACTCCGACCAGTACATCAAAAGCCCCATGGAATGGAATCCCATCCCGGGCAGCCTGGAGGCCATCGCCAGCCTCAACCAGGCCGGTTTCCGGGTGGTCCTGGCTTCCAACCAGTCCGGCATCGGCCGCGGCCTGTTCGACATGTCCACCCTCAACGCCATCCACGCCAAGATGCACAAGCTCACGGCCCAGGCCGGCGGCCGCATCGACGCGGTGTTCTTCTGTCCGCACCCGGCGGACTCCCGTTGCCAGTGCCGCAAGCCGAAACCCGGCCTGTTGCTGGAGATCGCCGCGCGCCTGCATGTGGACCTGGCCGGCGTGCCCTTCGTGGGCGATGCCCTGCGCGACGTGCAGGCCGCCCTCAGTGTCGGCGCCAGGCCCATGCTGGTGAAGACGGGCAAGGGCGTGCGCACCGTCGAGGCGGGCGAGTTGCCGAAAGATGTGCCGATCTACGAGGATCTGAAGGAAGCCGCGAACATCATCATTTCCGAATCGGATTGAGTTTCCCGCCTCATGCTGTTCCTCCGTTCTCTGCTGTTCTTCGTGATCAAGTCGGCACTGACCGTGCCGTTCGCGCTGATCGTCGTCTTTCTGTTCTTCCTGCCGCCGATTCCGCGCTACCGGGCCATCACCCTGTGGGGCCGCATGGTGATCTGGCTGGCCCGCGTCATCGTCGGCATCCGCTTCCGGGTCGAGGGCCTGGAGAACCTGCCCAAGGAACCCTGCGTGGTGTTGTCCAAGCACCAGTCGGCCTGGGAGACCATCGCCTTCCAGCAGATTTTTCCGCCCCTGTCCTTCGTGCTGAAGAAGAACCTGCTCTACATCCCGTTCTTCGGCTGGGGCCTGGCCCTGTTCAGCCCCATCGCCATCGACCGTGGCGCCGGACGGGAAGCCATGAAGCAGGTGGAGACCCAGGGCAAGGCAAGGCTGAAAACCGGCTTCTGGGTGCTGGTGTTCCCCGAGGGCACGCGCATGGCGCCGGGGGAGAAGGGCAACTACCAGGTGGGCGGCGCCTGGCTCGCCTCCAGGGCGGGCGTGCCGGTGTTGCCGGTGGCCCATAACGCGGGGCGCTGCTGGCCCAAGAACGCTTTCGTCAAGCAGCCGGGGCTCATCACCGTGCGCATCGGCCCGCCGATCCCGACCGCCGGCCGCAAGGCCACGCAGGTGCTGGCGGAAAGCGAGGCCTGGATCGAAAACGCCATGGCGGGGCTTTAGTTGGCCGGCGGCGAAGCGTAAGATGCCATCCGGAGCCCGATGTCGTGAAGCAACCGTCTAATTCCTCCGCCGTTTCCGGCGTCCCGCATCGGGCCAGTCTCTGGCCCGCCCGTCTCGATCTTCTGCAAAGCGCCTCCGGCCTGTTCCTCGGGCTGTTCATGTGGCTGCACATGTTCTTCGTCTCCTCGATCCTGCTGGGCAACGACGCCATGTGGACCGTGGCGCGCTTCTTCGAGGGCTATTTCTTTTTCGGCCGGTCGCTGCCATGGCTGGTCTCCCTGTTCGTCGCCGGCATCTTCGCGCTGTTCGTCGTCCACGCCTGGCTGGCGCTGCGCAAGTTCCCCGCCCACTGGCGCCAGCACGCTGTGTACTGGCGCCACATGCGCGGCATGCGCCACGAGGACACCACGCTCTGGTTCGTGCAGGTGATCACCGGTTTCGGCATGTTCTTCCTCGCGCCGGTGCACCTCTATCTGATGATGACCCATCCGGACCTGATCGGACCTTTCGAATCCGCCGACCGGGTCTGGAGCGGACGCATGTGGCCGCTCTACCTGATCCTGCTGTTCCTGGTGGAACTGCACGGCAGCGTCGGCCTGTACCGCCTGACGGTGAAATGGGGCGGCTTCGCCGACGGCGACGGCGCCCGGCGCAAGCTGAAGGCCCTGAAATGGGCCTTCACCCTGTTCTTCCTGGCCCTGGGCCTGCTGACCCTGGCCGCCTACATGAAACTGGGCAGCGAGCATGCCGACCGGGTTGGCGAGCGTTACGAACCGGTGTCGCTGCTAAGCCCCCCTTTTGATAAGGAGGGCGGGGGATTCACGCAAGCCGCTCCCGCTCAACTCGCTGAAATCCCCCCTAATCCCCCTTTGGAAAAGGGGGGCGCTGACCCGGGTACCCGGGGAATCTTCCTATGAATCTCATCTACACCGACGCGCTGATCATCGGCGGTGGTCTGGCCGGCCTGCGCACCGCCATCGGCGTCAAGCGGCGCGGCCTGGAACCCTTGATCCTGTCCCTGGTGCCGGCCAAGCGCTCCCATTCCGTCGCCGCCCAGGGCGGCATGCAGGCCAGCCTGGCGAACTGCGTCAAGGGCGAGGGCGACAACGAGGACATCCACTTCGAGGACACGGTGCGCGGTTCCGATTGGGGCTGCGACCAGATGGTCGCGCGCATGTTCACCCACATGGCGCCCAAGGCGGCGCGGGAACTGGCGGCCTGGGGCGTGGCCTGGAACCGGGTGCGGCGGGGCGACCACGAGGCGGTCATCAACGGCCAGCGCGTGACGCTGACCGAGAAGGACGCGGCCCACGGCCTCATCACCGCCCGGGATTTCGGCGGCACCAAGAAGTGGCGCACCTGCTACACCTCCGACGGCACCGGCCACGCCATGCTGTACACGGTGTCGGACCGGGTGGTCGCCGAATCCATTCCGGTGCACGAGCGCAAGGAGGCCCTGGCCCTGATCCACGACGGCCAGCGCTGCCACGGCGCGGTGGTGCGCGATCTCATCACCGGCGAGTTGAGCGCCTATCTGGCGCGCGCCACGGTGGTGGCCACCGGCGGCTACGGGCGCATCTGGGGCGTGTCCACCAACGCCCTCATCAACGAGGGCATGGGCGCGGCCCTGGCCCTGGAGACCGGCGTCGCCCGCCTGGGCAACATGGAGGCGGTGCAGTTCCACCCCACCGCCATCGTGCCCGCCGGCATCCTGGTCACCGAGGGCTGCCGCGGCGACGGCGGCCTGCTCAAGGACGTGGACGGCTACCGCTTCATGCCGGACTACGAGCCGGACAAGAAGGAGCTCGCCTCCCGCGACGTGGTGTCCCGGCGCATGGCCGAGCACATGCGAAAGGGCAAGGGCGTGCCGTCGCCCTACGGCGAGCACCTGTGGCTGGACATCACGGTGCTGGGCGCGGCCCACATCGACAAGAACCTGCGGGAAGTGAAGGACATCTGCCAGTACTTCCTGGGCATCGATCCGGCCAAGGACTACATCCCGGTGCGGCCCACCCAGCACTACTCCATGGGCGGCGTGCGCACCGACTTCCGCGGCGAGTCGCCCTGGCTCGCCGGCCTGTTCTCCTGCGGCGAGGCGGCCTGCTGGGACATGCACGGCTTCAACCGGCTGGGCGGCAACTCGGTCGCGGAAACCGTGGTGGCGGGCATGCTGGTGGGCGAATACGTGGCCGACTTCTGCCAATCGCCGGTGGGCGACGTCAATTTTTCCACCGCCCTCGCGCGCGAGTTTCTCGAGCGGCAACAGGCCGATCTGAAGGCCATCGCCGCCGGCCGGGGCGATGAGGACGCGGTGGCGATCCGCAAGCGCATGGAAGCGATCATGACCGACAGCGTCGGCCTGTTCCGCAACGGCGCCGCCCTCAAGGCCGCCGTGGATGAGCTGGGCGGCTTGCTGAAACGCAGCCGGCGCCTGGGCATGCGCGGCTCGCATCTGGACGCGAACCCGGAACTGGTCCATGCCTACCGCCTGCCGCGCATGCTCAAGATCGCGCTGACCGTCACCCTGGGCGCCTTGCAGCGCACGGAAAGCCGGGGCGCCCACTTCCGCGAGGATTTCCCGGCCCGCGACGACAAGGACTGGCTGAGCCGCACCCTGGCGCGCTGGATTCCGGGCGACGATCTGCCCACCCTGGATTACGAACCCCTGGACGTGATGGACATGGAGCTGCCGCCGGGCTTCCGTGGCTACGGCGTCAAGAACATCATTGAGCATCCCCTGGCCGCCGCGCGCCAGGCCGAGGTGGACGAGCTGCGCGCCGCCCACGCCGACCGCCACAAGCTGCAACCCTCGCTGATGTCCTTCAAGCAGTTCCTGCCGGAACGCTACCGGGGCCGCAACGAGCGCCTGGATGAACCCCTGCCATGAGCCGCACCCTGGATTTCACCGTGTTCCGCCACAACCCGCGCGATCCGGCGGACGCGCCGCATACCCGGTCCTACCGCCTAGACGAGACGCCGGGCATGACCCTGTTCATCGCCCTGACCCGCATCCGGGAAGAGCACGATCCCACCCTGAATTTCGATTTCGTCTGCCGCGCCGGCGTGTGCGGTTCCTGCGCCATGGTCATCAACGGCCGTCCCGGCCTGGCCTGCCGCACCCTGACCGCCAGCCTGCCCGCCGAGATCAGCCTGTTTCCCCTGCCCGGCTTCGAATTGATCGGCGACCTGTCGGTGAACACGGGCAAGTGGATGCGCGCGATGAGCGAGCGCCTGCAAGCCTGGCTGCATATGGAAAGCGAGCCCGACGTGGACGCGCTGGAGGCGCCCATGGAGCCGGAGATGGCGGAAGCCATCTACGAGCTGGACCGCTGCATCGAGTGTGGCTGCTGCGTGGCCGGCTGCGGCACGGCCCAGATGCGGCCGGATTTCGTCGGCGCCGTCGGCATGAACAAGATCGCCCGTTTCCGCCTGGATCCGCGCGACGTCCGCGGCGATGCGGATTTCTACGAGGTGGTCGGCGACGACAGCGGCATCTTCGGCTGCATGAGCCTGCTCGGCTGCCACGATGTCTGTCCCAAGCAGTTGCCGCTGCAAACCCAGATCGCCTACCTGCGCCGGACCATGGCAAGGCAGGGTCTGTGGTGAGAGGGTTCCGGGTCCGGCGCGCGCCGACCCGTCTGGAAGAAACCCTGCCGTTACCCTTGTCTTTGCCCTCGACCGGCCACGAAGCCGTCTATCTGCTGAAACGCAGTTCCGCGCGCCGTACCCTGGCCTTGCGCGTGTCCGACCAGGGCGAGATCGCCGTCAACGCCCCCCTGCGCCTGGCGCAAGCGGAGGTGGACCGCTTCCTGCTCAAACACGCGGATTGGCTGTGGCGGCGCCTGGAAACGGTTCGCGCCCAAGCCTTCCATTGGCGCGACGGCGCCGAACTGCCCTGGCGCGGTGGCAGCCTGGTTCTTGCGCTGCCGCCGCCGGGTGGGCGTTCCACCGTGCGACTGGAAAAAGATACGCTGGTTTGTTGCGCCGAGGCGGAACGCGTCGAGGCGATGGTCAGGCATTGGTATCAGCGCCAGGCCCGGATCCTGCTGGCCGAGCGTCTGGCCCATCACGCCGCCCGCGTCGGCCGCCCCGCCACGCCGATGCGCTTGTCCGACGCGCGTACCCGCTGGGGCAGCCTGTCGCCCAAGGGCGTGGTCAGCCTGAACTGGCGTCTGGTCAAGGCTGATGCGGAAGAGCTGGATTACGTGATCTGCCACGAACTGGCCCATTTCCGGCAGCGCAACCATTCCCCCGCCTTCTGGCGCGAGGTGGCCGCGCTGTATCCGGACTATCTCTCGGTACGTGCCCGATTGCGCTCCAACGGCCGCCGTTATTTCGAATTCTGAAACCGGAGTCACACACCATGCCGATTCCCGATTGGGTGCGCCAACTGTTCGCCAGCATCGACGCGCAGGACGCGGATGCCTTCGCCGGCTTCCTCGCGGAAGACGCCAGGTTCCGCTATGGCAGCCAGCCGGTGGTGGCCGGCAGGGAAGCCGTGCGCGGCTACGTCGCCGATTTCTTCGCGGGCCTGGGCGGCCTCAGCCACGAACTCCTGGGTTTCTGGAGGGGCGAGCCGGAGCAAGTCTGTTTCGTGCAGGGCGAGGTGACTTACATCCTGGCGGGGAATCGTCGGGTGACCGTGCCATTCCTCAATCTGCTGCGCACGACGGACGCGGGCATCGCCGACTATCGCGTCTACACGGACCCCACGCCGCTGTTCCTTCCCGCCGACGCCTAGGCGCCGGCGCGAAGCGCCCGCGAAGGCGACGCGGCGCTAGAGCAGGGCGTCCCACTCGCCGATGGGCATGGGCTTGCCGAACAGATAGCCCTGGTAGGCGGTGCAGCCGTATTCCCTGAGGAAGTCCCGCTGTTCCGGCGTCTCCACGCCTTCCGCGATGACGTGCAGGCCCAGGGACTGGCTCATGGCCAGGATGGCGCGCACGATGGCGGCGTCGTTGGGATCCTGGGTGATGTCGCGGACGAAGGACTGGTCGATCTTCAACTGGTCCAGGGGCAGGCGTTTCAGGTAGGAGAGGGAAGAGTAGCCGGTGCCGAAGTCGTCCAGGGAGAAGCCCACGCCCAGCGCCTTGAGTTGTCCCATGCGGTGAATGACTTCCTCGATGTTGCTCAACACCACGCTTTCCGTCAGCTCCAGCTTGAGCAGGCCTGGATCGACGCCATACCGCTCCAGGCTGGAGCGGACGCGGGCGACGAAGTCGGGCTGGTGGAACTGCCGCGCGCTGACGTTGATCGCCAGGCGCAGGCCGCGCGTGCCGGGCTTGCTTTCCCAGGCCTTCAACTGGGCGCAGGCGGTATCCACCACCCACTGGCCGATGGGCAGGATCAGCCCGGTTTCCTCGGCAAGCGGGATGAACTCGGCGGGGGATACCACCTCGTGGTCCGGTGGCAGCCAGCGCAGCAGCGCCTCGGCGCCGATCACCCTGCCGTTCTGATCCGTCTGCGGTTGGTAGTAAAGCTTGAACTCGCCGTGGCGCAGGCCGCGCCGCAGGGCGTTTTCCATCGCCGTGCGGGAGTCGATGGCGGCCTGCATGGCGGGATTGAAGAAGCGCACGGTGTTGCGTCCCGCGTCCTTCGCCTGGTACAGCGCCACGTCGGCCTGCTTGAGGAGAACCTCGATGGCGGTGTCCTGGCCCAGGAACAGGGTCAGGCCGATGCTGGGCGTGCTGTGGTATTCCCGCTCCAGCCCTTCCAAGGCGTAGGGTTCGTTCAGGGCGCGGTGGATTTTTTCCGCGACGATCTCGGCCTGGTGGGCGGCGCTGTCCTCCTGTTCGCCCAGCCCTTCCAGCATGACCACATACTCGTCGCCTCCCAGCCGGGAGACCGTGTCCTCCTGGCGCACGCAGGCCTTCAAGCGGCGCGCCACGTCCACCAGCAGACGGTCGCCCACGTCGTGCCCCTTGGTGTCGTTGAGGATCTTGAAGTGGTCCAGGTCCAGGATCAGGACGGCGCCGTATTCCCGGCTGCGATTGCTGGCGATCAGGGCCTGGCCCAGGCGGTCCATGAGCAGGCGCCGGTTGGGCAGGCCGGTGAGGGGATCGAAATAGGCCAGATGGCGGATCTGGTTCTCGGCCTGCTTGCGCGCGGAAATGTCCCGCACCGTGACGCGGCGCCCCTGGTAGTGGCCTCTCTGGTCGAACACCGGGCGGCAGGCATGGGTGACCCAGCAGATATCGCCCTGCTTGCGCACGATGCGCATGTCCAGTTCGGCGATGCCGTCGTGGGCGCCTTCGGGAAGATGGTGGTGCACATGCCGTTCCCAGAGATGCCGGTCCTCGGCATGGATGATGGCGTCGATCAGCGCCGGGTCGCGCTCGAATTCCTCGGCCCGGTAGCCGGTGACCCGCTCCGCCGAGGGCGTGATGTAGTGGAAGCTGCCATCCGGGTTGACCCAGTATTCCCAGTCGTAGGTCCAGTCCACCATGGTGTGGAACTTGGCCTCGCTTTCCTGCAGCGCCTCTTCCGCGCGCCGTCGTTCCGTGATGTCCTGGGCGGTGAAGGTGACGCCTTTGCCCAGGTCGGCGCGGTCGATGGGCGCGGACGACAGGATGATGTCCAGCCGGGTGCCGTCCTTGCGCCGCCAGCGCGTCTCGATGACGCCGATGCCCTGTTCCCGGATCTGGTCGTATTTCTCGCGCCCGACCCGCTCGTAGTCTTCGTCCGACGAATAAAGAATCCTGCCGGAGCGGCCGATCAGTTCCTCCCGCTGGTAGCCCATCATGCGCAACAGGGTGTCGTTCACTTCCATGATCACCCGGTCGACGACCATGCCGATGCCCACCGGCGCGACCGCCAGGATGCTGTTGGCGCGCGCTTCGCTCGAGCGCAGCGCGGCCTCCGAGCGGCGCCGTTCGCTATGGTCCCGGGCCACGGCGAGGATGTAGGCGCGACCCTCGGCCTCGTGATACTTGAGGGAGATTTCCAGGGGAAGCGGCGGCCCGTCCTGGCGCGGCAGGTCGAGCGTGACCAGCTTTTCCCGCTGGGAATGGATTTCTTGCACGAACGCGCGCCACGCCTTGCTGTCCAGGCCGAGGAGGGGAAGATCGGGCACCGACAGGCGCGACAGCTCGTCGCGGGCATGCCCCAGGAAGCGGCAGGCCTGTTGGTTGAAGCCGAGAAAGCGGCCGCTTTCGGCCTCCAGAATCATCACCGCGTCCTGGCTGTGGTCGAGCACCTCGCGGAACAGGTCCAGCCGGCCGTGGTTCTGGCGCAGGGATTCGTCCCTCTGCTGGATCGCGGCGGCCATCTGGTTGAACGCCTGGGCGAGCTCCGCGGTCTCGTCCGGGCCCTCCACGCGCAGGCGCGCGTCATATTCGCCGCGCGCGAGCCGCACGGCGCCGTCCTTGAAGTCGCGCAGGCGGCGCACCACCAGTTTCTGCATGAGCAGACCGCCCACCAGCAAGGCCAGCAGGACGCCGCCGAGATGCGCCATCTGCTCCCGGAACAGCGCCGCCTGGATCTGGGCTTCGGCGGCGGCGGACGGCAGCCGGATGCCGAGCACGCCGCGCAGTTCGCCCACCTTGTAGCCGAAGCCGGCATCGTAGCGCTCGCGGATGGCGGCGGGCGCCTTGTTCACGTCGCCGTGGCAGGCGAGGCAGTAGGCCTCGATCCGGATGGGCGCGGCGTAGAAGTAGAAGCCGGGCCGGCCGGCCGGTTCGACTTTGACCATCCGCTCCCGGGCCCGGGGATGGTCGCGGAACCAGCGCAATGCCTCGAGTTCCGTGGCATCCGCCTGATTGGCGGGGTTGCGCGCCATGTCGCTGACGTTGCGGAAACGGATGCCCAGGTTGTGGAAACGCTGGAAGTTGTCGGAAATGCTCGCCATGGCGTGGGCCGGCAGAAAACCCAGGGTGTGCTCGTCCAGGGGCAGGCCGCTGGCGAGAAAACGCTGGTGGTAGGTGTAGCGCACGGTCATCAGCAGGTCGCGCAGGGTCTGGGCGGTCTTCAGCACGTTCGCTTCCACGCGGATGTCGGCGTAGCGATAGCTCATCGTCGCCAGGCTGACCATGGCCACCACCAGCGCGATGCCGGTGACCAGCCAGATTCGGTGCATCAGTTTCACCGGACAGGCTCCTGGCCCGTCGACGGGCCGCGCGCGCCCAGCACCGCGCGGGGGATGTCATCGAGCGCGCGTACTTCCCGCACCGCGCCCTGCTTGATGGCCTCCTTGGGCATGCCGAACACCACGCAACTGGCCTCGTCCTGGGCGACGGTATGGGCGCCGGCGTCGAACATCTCCTTCAGGCCCCGGGCGCCGTCGTCGCCCATGCCGGTCATGATGATGCCGGTGGCGTTGCGCCCCGCGAATTTCGCCACCGAGCGGAACAGCACGTCCACCGAGGGCTTGTGCCGGGACACCAAGGGCCCGTCCACCACCTCCACCACATACTGGGCGCCGCTGCGCTTCAGCAGCATGTGCCGTCCGCCCGGGGCGATGAGGGCGCGGCCGGGGATCACGCGGTCGCCGTTTTTCGCTTCCCTCACCTCGAGTTCGCACAGTCCGTCCAGGCGCTCGGCGAAGGCGGCGGTGAAGCGTTCCGGCATGTGCTGGACGATGACGATGCCGGGACACAGCCGGGGCAGGCGGGTCAGCACCGCTTCCAGGGCCTGGGTGCCGCCGGTGGAGGTGCCCATGGCGACGATGCGTTCCGTGGTCTGGGCCATGGCGCCGGCGGGGGGGGTGAGAATCGCGTCGGCGCTGAGCTTGGCCGCGGTGGCGGGCATGCCGAGCCGCTTCACATTGGCGCGGGCGGCCGCCTGGATCGCGGCGGCGAGATCGTTGGATGCGTCCTGCAGAAATTGCTTCACGCCCATCTTCGGCTTGGTGATGATGCTCACCGCGCCGGCCGCCAGGGCTTGCAGCGTGGTTTCCGCGCCCTTCTCGGTCAGGGAGGAACAGATCACCACCGGCGTGGGGTGCTCAGCCATGAGTTTCTTCAGGAAGGTGATGCCGTCCATGCGCGGCATTTCCACATCCAGGGTGATCACGTCGGGCCAGGCGGATTTCATTTTCTCCATGGCGAACAGGGGGTCGGAGGCGGTGCCGATGACCTCGATGTCCGGCGCGTTCTTCAATATCTCCAGCATGACCTGGCGCACCACGGCGGAATCGTCGACGACGAAGACCTTGATCTTTTTCACCAGCGCGGCTCTTGTCGCGGCGTCGTCATGGGCTGGTGCCTGAGCCAGACGTCGCCGCTCCAGACGTCGAACATCAACTTGCGGTGGCCGTCGCCGCCCACATGGCGCGCCTTCAGCGGAATATCGTGGCGGTCCAGCAGGCTCGCGGCCATTTCCAGGTTGCGTTCCCCCACATTCGCCTCGTCCCGCTGGCACTGGAGCGGAAACATGTTGGCGCCGCCGAACAGCTTGGCGTGGAAATCCTGGGGTCGGGCACCCACTTTCTGAACATGACGCATGAGCAGCAGCATGGCTTCGTCGCCGTAGCGGCCGTCGAAATCCTGGCCCTCGGGAATCACACCCCGGGACGGCAGCATGTAGTGGCACATGCCGCCCACCCGCAGGTGGGGATGCCAGAGGGTGATGGAGACACAGGAGCCGAGCAGGGTGACGATGCGGGTTTCCGCGTTGCCGAAGTGGAAATCGCCGGGGTGGAGAAACACCTCGACGATGCCGGCGATGGGGGCGTTCATGGTGACTTCCGATAAATGGCCGGTTTGATGGGCTGCAACCCGTTCACCATGCCGGTCAGACTTTCCGAATGGCCGGAGAAGAAATAGCCGCCGGGTTTGAGCAGGGGCAACAGATTGTCCACCACCTTGCATTTCGTCGGTGGGTCGAAGTAGATCAACACGTTGCGCAGGAAGATCAGGTCGAACAGGCCCAGGCGGGGTATGGGGCCCATCAGATTCGCCTGCAGGAAACTTACCCGCTGGCGCAGGTCTTTGTCGATCAGGAACATGCCCTCCTGGGGGCCGGTGCCCTTCAGGCAATGGGTGCGCAGATAGGGCTTGGGAATGGTCTTGGCCCGGTCCATGGGATAGAGCCCGCGCCGCGCCTGCTCCAGGACCTTGGTGCTGATGTCGGAGGCGACGACTTCCCAGGACGCCGTCCGGCCCAGATGTTCCGACAGGACCATGGCGATGCTGTAGGCCTCCTCGCCGGTGGAGCTGGCCGCGCTCCAGACACGGAAATTCTGGCCGAGCGGCAGTTCCGGAAGGATGGTTTCGGCGAGATAGGCGAAATGCTGGGGTTCGCGGAAAAAGCTGGTTTCGTTGGTGGTCAGGGCGTTCAAGGCCCATTGCCGTTCTTCCTCATCCTGGCCGCTGATTCTCTTGAAGTATTCGCCGAAGCTGCGCATGCCCAGGTCGGCGATGCGTTTGGACAGCCGGCCCGTGACCAGCGCTTTCTTTTCCGACGTGAGATGGATGCCCACCGATTCGTGGAGCATGCGCCGCAGCATCTCGAATTCGGGATTGGTCAGCAGCATGTCGCATCAACTTTGGGCGTGAGCGGCCGCCACCGGGTGGGCGCAGCCGACCGGTTCCATGGCCATATTCGAATGCCCGATCATGGATGACCTCCTTGTGTGTATCCGGCCGCGGAAAGCTCAGGATGTGTCCGCGGAAGATCGCATGCTTGCGTTCAATTCCCCCAGCGCGGCGAGTTCCTCCACCGAGAGGACGTGATCGACGCTGAGAATGATCACGAAACGCTCGTTGATCTTGCCCATGCCCTGGATGAAATCGGTGCGGATGCGGGCGCCGAAGGCCGGGGCGGGTTCGATGCGGCTGGCCGGGATTTCCACGACTTCGTTGACCGCGTCCACCACCACGCCGATGTCCTGCCGCTCGTCCCCGCTCATGACCTCGATGATGACGATGCAGGTTCGGCGCGTGGCCTGGGTCGGATCGCGCCCGAAGCGGGCCGACAGGTCGATGACCGGCACCACGGCGCCGCGCAGGTTGATGACGCCGCGAATGTGCTCGGGCATCAAGGGGACCGCGGTCAGATGGCCGTATTCGATGATCTCCTTGATGCTCAGAATGCCGATGGCGAAAACCTCGTTACCCAGCATGAAGGTCAGGTATTGCGGATTGTCCTCGGCCGCCTGGCTGACGACGGCCGCTTTGCCGGTGGTCACAAGATTGCCCATGCTCCGTCTCCCTTCAGAACCGCACGAAATTGTGCTCGCCGGGATCGTCCTGGATCTGGGCGCGGGCGGCGCGGGCGGGCGCCGCCCGGGAGGCCGGCGTGGCGCGGGCGGTCTGCCCCGCGCCGCCGATCTTGAAGAAAGCCATGAGCTGCTGCAACTGTTCGGACTGGCCGCTCATTTCCTCGGCGGTGGCCGCCAGTTCCTCGGACGCGGAGGCGTTCTGCTGGGTGATCTGGGACAACTGGCTCATGGCCGTGTTGATCTGGGTGATGCCGGAGGACTGTTCGTTGGAGGCCGCCGCGATCTCCTGGACCAGATCGGAGGTCTTCTGGATGGAAGGCACCATCTCGTTCAGCAGGGCGCCGGCCTTCTCCGCCATCTTGACGCTGGAGCCGGCCAGTTCGCCGATCTCCTGGGCCGCGACCTGGCTGCGCTCGGCGAGCTTCCTCACCTCGGCGGCGACCACCGCGAAACCCTTGCCGTGTTCGCCGGCGCGGGCCGCCTCGATGGCCGCGTTCAGGGCCAGCAGGTTGGTCTGGTAGGCGATGTCGTCGATGATGCCGATCTTGTTGGCGATGGACTTCATGGCCTCGACGGTCTGGTTGACCGCGTTGCCGCCTTCCACGGCTTCCTTGGAGGACTTGGTGGCCATGCCGTCGGTGAGCTTCGCGTTCTCGGCGTTCTGATTGACGGAGGCGGACATCTGCTCGATGGAGGCGGAAGTCTCCTCCACGGAGGCGGCCTGCTCGGAAGACGCTTGCGACAGGGACTGGGAAGTGGCGCTGATCTGCCCGGAGGCGGAAGTGAGGTTGTCGGCGGAGCCGCGCACCTCGGCGATGATCTGGGACAGTTTGCTGACCATGGCCTGCATGGCGCCGAGCAACTGGCCGGTCTCGTCCTTGCCGTCGCTTTCCAGGTTCACCGTCAGGTCGCCTTCCGCCAGACGGCTGGAGGCATCCACGGCCATGCCCAGGGGGCCGGTGATGCCGCGGGTGATCCACAGGGCGATCAGGACGGCGAATATCATGGCGCCGACGGTGATGCCGATCAGGAGGGTACGGGCGGACTGATAGGCGGCTTCCGCTTCCGTTCCCGCCTGTTTCATCAGGCTCGTCTGGTATTCGATGAGGTCGTTGATGGCCTTCGTGTAGGCGGTGGTGACGCCGCGGAATTCGCCATACATGATCTTGATGGCGCCCTCGCGGTTTCCGCTCTTGTTGGTTTCTATGAATTTGTCGAGCACGGCCACATAGGCATTGCGCGCTTCCTTCACGACATTGAGCTTTCTGATGCCTTCCTCGGACTTGATGGTCTCTTCCAACTTCTGGACGTTATCCGAAATCCTCTTGCGCGCCTCGTCGCGCCGGGCTCGCTGGTTTTCCAGTTCGGCGGGGTCGTTGATGAGGAGGACATTGCGGTTGATGCGGGCGACTTCGTTGAAGGCATCGGTGACGCTGTTGGCCCAGACCGTCTTGGGAAAACGGTCGTTCACCATCAGGTCGATGCTGTCGTTGAGGTCGCCGATGCGCAGGACGCCGACGACGGCGACCACCGCCATCAACACGAGTACCACCGCGAAACCGCCCATCAGGCGGACACCGATTTTCAGATTCTTGAACATGCTGACTCTCCTTGTGTGAGTCTATGGACAATCAAGCCGCGAGGATCGGGCGATCCACCGGGGATGCCGTGGTCCTGGCGATGAGGTTGGGGACATCCAGGATCAGGGCGACTTCGCCGCTGCCCAGGATGGTGGAACCGGCGATGCCCTTCAGTTCCGCGAACACCGGCCCGAGGGGCTTGATCACGGTCTGGAATTCGCCCATCAGTTCGTCCACCACCAGGCCGGCGCGCTGGCCGGCGTAGCTCACCACGACGATGCTCTGGCGGCGGTGGGTAGCGGTGGTCTTGCCGGCCACGCCGAACTGCTCGCCCAGGCGCACGAAGGGCAGCACCTCGCCGCGCAGGTTCAGGTAGTCCCGGCCGGTGGCCTCGCCGGTGAGCTCGATGCATTCCTCCACCATGTCCAGGGGCACCACATAGGCCGCGTCCCCGACGCCGGTCAGGAAGCCGTCGATGATGGCGAGAGTCAGGGGCAGGCGGATGGCCAGCGTGGTGCCCTGGCCGGGCGCGCTGTCGATGTGGACGCTGCCGCGCAGGGCCTCGATGTTGCGCCGGACCACGTCCATGCCGACGCCGCGTCCGGAGATGTCGGTGATCTTTTCGGCGGTGGAGAAGCCCGCCTCGAAGATGAGCTTGTAGATGTCCTGATCGGACAGTTCCGCGCCTTCGGCGATCAAACCTTTTTCCACCGCCTTGGCGAGGATGCGCGCCTTGTCCAGGCCGCCGCCGTCGTCGCCCACCTCGATGACGATGCTGCCGGATTCGTGGAAGGCGTTGAGGCGCACCGTGCCCTTCTCGGGTTTGCCGGCTTCCAGGCGCGCGCCGCGGGATTCGATGCCATGGTCGATGGCGTTGCGCACCAGATGCATGAGGGGATCGCTGATCTTTTCCACCACGGTCTTGTCCAGCTCGGTCTCGGCGCCGGTGATGACCAGATCGATGTCCTTGCCCATCTCCTTGCTGACGTCGCGCACCACACGGTGGAAGCGGTTGAAGGTCTCGCCGATCTGGACCATGCGCAGGCGCAGGGCGCCGTCGCGGATTTCGTCCACCAGGCGGGTGATGGACGAGGTGGCCTCGAACATGGCCGTGTCCTTGGATTTCTGGGCGAGCAGGGCCGCGGAGGCGCCGGCGATGACCAGTTCGCCCACCAGATTGATGAGCTGATCCAGCTTGTCCGCGTGCACGCGGATCAGCTTGGCTTCGTGACTCTTCTTCTCGCTGACCTGAGCTTGCTTGGCGACGGCGGCTTCGACGATTTCCTGCTGCACCACGCGCTTGTCCACCAGGATTTCGCCGATGGGCGGCTGCGCGGGCGCAAGCTCGGTTTCCGGATCGACCCCCGCTTGGCCCAGCAACGTCTGGTGCGCCAATCCCTCCGCCAATTCGTCGGCGGTCAAGGCGCCGCATTTCACCAGGATTTCGCCCAGGCGCAGGGTGTCCTCGGGCAGGCTGTCGATCAGTTGGAGGTATTCGGAAACCTTGGCGTAGGGCGGCAGGATTTTGAGCAGGCACTCGTCCCGCACGAAATCGAAGACGCGTTCGATGGCGGTCTTGTCGGCCCCGCTGCGCAGGTCGATCTCGAAACCCAGATAGCAGGCCTCCGGATCCATCTCGGCGGCGGGCGGCAGGGTGTCCACCAGGGTGGTCAGATGGGCGATCTCGCCCAGGGTGGTCAGGAAGCGCAGGATGGCCAGCGGGTCCATGCCGTGTTTCATGACCTCGGCGCCGAAACGCACGGAAATATGCCAGCAGTCGTGGCCGACATCGTTGCCGCCCAGGGTTTCCACCCGGGTTTCGGCTTCGTCGATCTGTTCGGGCAGGCCCGCCTCGACGGGGAGGAAATGCCTGAGCTGGGCCGCGAGGCGTTCGCTCAGCGCGTCCAGTTCCTGGGTCGGCTCGGCCTGGTCGGCGGCCACCACGGCGAGCAGCTTGCCCATGTGGTCCTTGACCTGGAGCAGCAGGGCGATCAGCTCGGGGCCGACCTGGATTTCGCCGTCGCGCAGCACGTCCAGCACGTTTTCCAGCACATGGGTGAAGCGGACGATGAAGTCGCACTCGATCACGCCGGCCGCCCCCTTGATGGTGTGGGCGCTGCGGAACAGGGTGTTGATGGCTTCATGGTCGGCGGGGTTCTTTTCCAGCAGCAGCAGGGTGTCTTCCATGTTCTCCAACTGCTCGCCGCTTTCCTGCACGAAGGCTTGTTTCAGCTCGTCCATGGCGCGCTCCTCAGGCCCGGTGTCCGGCGGGAATCAGGAGCGGGTCGCCGAAAAACCCGACCATGTTGAAGAAGTCCAGCACCTCCCGCACGGCGGCGCTGTGGGCCACCAGGTTCAACGACTTGCCCAGAAAGGCGGCCTCGCGTTTGGCCAGGATCAGGAGCTGGAAACCCGCGGTGTCGATCCCGCCCACCTGGGACAGGTCCAACTCCAGCACCTGGCAGTCGGCCAGGGCGTTGAGCAGGCGTTCCTTGACGGACTGGGCTTCGTAGATGGTGAGGTTGCCCTCGAGGAACAGGCGGGTGGTGGCGGGGGAATTCATTTGGGGTTCCCTTTCAGAACAACTCGATCTTGGGACCGGTATCGCTTGGCGCGGCGGCCTTGCCGCCGACGCCGCGGTTGTGGGCTTGGCGCTGCTTGTCCATGACATAGCCGTCGAACATGGCTTCCAGCTGTTGGGAGACGGGTTCCGGGAAGGCGCTGGCGCCCGGTTGGCGCAAGACCTCGGCGAGTTGGCGCAGATGGGTGTCCAGACGGGTCACCGCATGGTTGACGTGTTCCAGCTGTTGCCGGACCACGTCCTGGAACTGCACGCTGCCCATGGCCTGCACGAACATGTTGGCGAGGCGCCCGCTGCCGTCGTGGATGGTGCTGAGCACATCGCTCTGGCGATTGATCAGGTCGGTGTAGCGGCTTTCCATTTCATCCATCTGGCCGGTGAAGCGTTCGAGAATCTCCCGCTCGCCCTGGAGGTTGGCCTGGGACAGCTTGTCTTTGAACTGGGATTCGATGGAGCCGGTGACCCGGTCTATTCCCTCGGATATCTGGGTCACCGCTTCGGCGGTCTGGTTGGACAGCCGGCGCACCTCGTCGGCGACCACCGCGAAGCCGCGTCCGGCTTCGCCGGCCCGGGCGGCTTCGATGGCCGCGTTGAGGGCGAGCAGGTTGGTCTGGGCGGCGATGGTGCGCACCAATTCCACCAGCGCGCTCAATTGCCCGGACTCGTGGATGACAGCCTGGACCCGCTCCAGATCGCGCTGGCCTTCGTCCATGCGGGCATTGATATAGCCGCGCATGGCGTCCATGAGCGCCTGGTTCTCGGCCACCTCTTGGCTCGAGGAGGCGATCAGCTGGCTGGAGTCGTCGTTGCTGCGGGAGACGAAGTGATTGAGTTCCGTGACGACGGAGTCGATGGACTGCAGTTGTTCCATGATGGACAGGGCGGCCGACTCGGTTTCCTCGGTGGCGCTGTCCAGATGGCTGCGCACCACATCGTTGAAACCGGGCATCGCTTCCAGTTCGTCCGCCACCTGACTATCCCAGCGCCGGTTTTCGGAGAGCTTATGGTCGATGTCCTGCACGGCATGGCCGGCGCCCACATTGGTGTCCTTGAAATAGAACAGGGAAACCAGCCGCTGGGAGGTGAAGCAAAAGACCCCCGCCACCACCATGCCGATGGCGTCGCCCAGCGCGTGGGAAAGTCCCAGCGCGGGAAGGAAGCTTTGATGGAAGGGTTCGTGCAGGACATAGACGGTGCCCGCCACCGCCAGCACGGACACGATGAATACGTAAATCTGGCGACTGAGAAAGTGGTCGCATCCCATGACGGCTCCGATCCAACCTATCGCACGACCAGCTTGATGGTGTTGAGCAACTCGTCCCCGTTCACGGGCTTGACCAGCCAGCCGGAGGCGCCGGCCGCCTTGGCCTCGGCCCGTTTGGATTGCTGGGATTCGGTGGTAAGGAATAGGATGGGGACGAAACGCAGATTGGGCTGAAGCCGGACTTGCTTGATGAATTCGATGCCGTTCATGCCCGGCATGTTGAGGTCGGTGATGATCAGATCCGGCTTCAATCCGCCCTTGAGCTTGGTCAGTCCCTCGTCGCCGCTCGCGGCCTTCTCCGTTCCATAACCGGCCTTGGCCAGAATCGCTGTCAAGCTGAGCAGCACCGTTGTCGAGTCATCCACACAAAAGATCGTTTTCATGGCCGCGGGGTGAGGTATGTGGTTATCGCAAGTTGAAATGCGTTGATATAAATAAATGATGGTCGTGACTGGCTTTTGACGACCCGCCATGGCCTGCGCGGTGCGCTGAACGCCTGTGCTGAACGTCTGTTTGTACCACCCCGATATCGGATAAGAGTCTCTTGATGATTATGGGTGCGAACACCTACGTGCTTACACGCTCGTAAGAAAACGTATTATCTGAATTAATAACCATATCCATGGCGCAGGCATAGGCGACCATGGCGCGCTGGGGAACAACCATGGCCATCTGTTTGATCGGTGAAGCGAAGCTTGGCGTGAGGGCCTGTGTTTTGCCTGATAGCCGTACTTTGGAGAATGGATCAATGTATTCGGTATCGTTGAGCGTGCCGACGATGGTGGGCATAGACCGGCTTAATGAGAGATGCGTGGCCGGGCACGGCGGCACAAGGTCGCTTCGAGAGGAACCGGCGCTGTGAATCACGCCGCCGACAGTGGCCAAGCGAGGATGGAGGGGGAAAGTTTGGCCGACCGTTTCTCCAAGTTGAATTTGGAGATGTTGGGAGAGACCGGTCCGGATAACCTGGCGGCCGCGTTGTTGGATGCCATTCCCGCTCATGTGGCCGTGCTTGATCTGGCTGGCCGCATTGTCGCGGTCAATGAGGCTTGGCGGCGTTTCTGGCGCGAGAACCAGACCCGTGAGCGCAGGCTGGATCCCGGCTGCGGCGTGGGGGTCGACTACCTGTTCACCTGTCGTTCCAGTGTCGGATTCGGCGCGGACGAGGCGAGGGCGGTGGCGGCGGGCATCGAGGCGATCCTCGCGGGCGGACGGGACGGTTTCAGCCTGGAATACCCTTGTGATAGCGCGAGCGGCCGCCAGTGGTTCCGCCTGGAAGCCAGCCGCCTGGGCAAGATCGCCGGATGCCTGGTGGCCCACTGGGATATCACGTCGAAACGCTTGCAGGCGGAAGCCCTGCGCAAGAGCGAGGAGCGTTTCCGCGGCGTCGTGGAAGACCAGACCGAGATCATCAGCCGCTTCCAAGGCGACGGTACTTTTATTTTCGCCAACGAGGTGTATTGCCGATTCTTCGGCAAGACCCCCGAGCAGCTTATCGGCAGCAACTGGCACCCCGTGGTTTATCCGGAGGATGTGCCCGAGATCATGGCGGCGCTCGCCAGGCTCACGCCGCGGACTCCGGTGGTCACGATCGAGAACCGTGTTTACTCGGGGACCGGCGCGCTGCGCTGGATGCAGTTCGTGAACCGCGCTTTTTTCGACGATGCCGGCCAACTCCGGGAAATCCAGTCCGTTGGCCGCGATATCACCGAAAGAAAGGAAGCCGAAGCCGCCCTGCGCGACAGCGAGTTGCGCTACCAGACCATGGTGGATGCCCTGTCCGAGGGCGTTCTGGTCTATGGGCCGGACGGCCGCATCCGCGTGAGCAATCCCGCGGCTTCGAGAATCCTGGGCTTGTCCCGGGAACAGATGATCGGCGCGGGCCAAGCCGACCCGGGCTGGACCGCGTGCGGCGAGGACATGCGGCCCCTGGACGTCGCCGATCTGCCTGTGACCCAATCCCTAAGGGAGGGCGCATCGGTGCACGGGGCCGTCATCGGTCTGGATCGGCCGGATGGGACGCGGGTATGGTTGAGCATCAATTCGGAGCCTATACGCAGCGCAAGGCCGGGCGAACCATCGGGCGTCATCGCCACGTTCAACGATATCACCCGCGCCAAACAAACAGAGATGGCCATGACGGCCCTGCGCAAGGAAATGCAGGATTTGGTGGAATGGCAATTGGCTGCCCAGACCGCGGCCAGCATCGCCCACGAACTGAATCAGCCTTTGAACGCGATCACCACGTTTGGCGAGGCGGCCCTGATGCGCATGGCGTCGCTAACTCCGCCGCCGGAGAAGTTGGCCAAGGCTGTGGAGGGCATGGTGGGCCAGGCGGAACGGGCCGGCCGCATGCTGCGCGAGTTGATGTCCTACTTCCGCAAAACCGAGTCGCCCATGGAGACTTTCGATTTGAATGCGCTGCTTGAGGAAACGGTCATCCTGACCCGGGCCAGCGGTTTCGGCCAGTTCGATATCACGGTGGCGCGCGCCCCCGGGCTGAAGCCGGTGTTGGCCAACCGGCTGCGGATCGGCAAGGTGTGCCTCAATCTGCTGCGCAACGGCATGGAGGCCATGGCCGCGTCCGGCGCGGATGCCGGAAATTCCGCCATTCGCATCCAGGTGTTCGATGCCGGCGACCATGCCCGGGTCAGCATCCACGATGCGGGTCCGGGCCTGGACAAGGATACCGGCCGACGAATCTTCGAGCCTTTCTTTTCCACCAAGTCCGGCGGCATCGGCATGGGCCTGACCATCAGTCGTTCCCTGGTGGAGGCCCATGGCGGCAAGCTCTGGTTCGATCCCGCGCCCGATTCCGGACAGGGGCGAGGCGCGGTATTCCATTTCACCCTGCCTTTCGCGCCATGAACGCCGCGACGGTTTTCCTGGTCGACGACGATGCGAGCGTGCGCGAGGCCATGACCATGCTGTTGGAAACGGCGGGTTATCTTGTGGCCAGCCATGCCAACGCGGAAGAGTTCCTCGACGCCTGGCAGCCGGGGCAAAGAGGTTGCCTTCTGCTGGATATGCGCATGCCGGGCATGGACGGCGTGGAGTTGCAGCAAGTCCTCCAGCAACGGGAAATCCAGCTCCCCATCATATTCATGTCCGCTTTCGGCGATGTGCCCACCACGGTCAAGGCGATCAAGGGCGGCGCGGTGGATTTTCTGACCAAGCCGGTGAACGGCGCGATTCTCCTGGAGCGGGTCAAGGCCGCCATGGCGGCTTGTCTGGAGGCCCAGCGCCTGGAAGATGCGCGGAGCTTGGTGCGGGAGCGCCTGGACCGGTTGACCGCGCGGGAGCGGGAAATCCTGGCCCTGGCCATCGCCGGCAAGCCGAACAAGGAAATCGCCCAGGAATTGCGGATCAGCCACCGCACCATCGAGGCGCATCGTTCCCGCATTTTCCTGAAAACCGGGGTGCATTCGCTGCTCGAGCTGGCGCGCATCGCGGCGGACGTGGGGATACGCATCGATTCGCCGGGCGAGCGCTGACCAACGAGCCCCTTGCCGCGTTCGCGATTCGGCTTGGGGGCGTGGCGGCACATCCTGAGGCAAAATGGCGGTTGTCGATACAAGAGGAAGATCGCCATGCGCATGCTTCACACCATGCTCCGGGTCGGCGACCTGGAGCGTTCCATCTCCTTCTATACCCAGGTGCTGGGCATGCGCCTGCTGCGCCGCAAGGATTATCCCGAAGGAAAATTCACGCTGGCCTTCGTCGGCTATGGCGACGAGTCGGACCACACGGTCCTGGAATTGACTTACAACTGGGGCGTGGACCGGTACGAGTTGGGTAGCGCCTACGGCCACATCGCCCTGGAGGTGGACGATGCCGCGCAGGCCTGCGCCGACGTGGCGGCCAAGGGCGGCAAGGTGATCCGTCCGGCGGGGCCCATGCAGGGCGGGACCACGGTGCTCGCCTTTATCGAGGATCCGGATGGCTACAAGATCGAGTTCATCCAAAAAGGAACCCGGGGCGCGTGATTCCCTGGATGCATTTCCATGACGCGTTCCCCCCTTTGGAACGGGCGTTGCCGGAGCCCAACGGACTGCTGGCCGCTGGCGGCGATCTTTCCGTCGCGCGCCTGCTCGCGGCCTACCGGCGCGGCATCTTTCCCTGGTTCAATCCCGGCGAGCCGATCCTCTGGTGGTCTCCCGATCCGCGCATGGTGCTGTTTCCTTCCGAGTTCAAAATATCCCGTTCCCTCAAGAAACGCCTCGCCCGTGCCGATTACCAAGTCAGGGTGGACACGGCGTTCACCCGGGTGATGGGGGAGTGCGCCGGGCCTCGGGTGGGCGCCGGCGGCACCTGGATTTCCCCCCAGATGATCGCGGCGTACAACGCATTGCACGAGGCGGGTTATGCACACTCATTCGAAACCTGGATCGAAGGCGAAAGCGGCCCGGAGCTGGCGGGGGGTCTGTATGGTGTCGCCATCGGCGGGGCGTTTTATGGCGAATCCATGTTCGCGCGCCAGACCGATGCCTCCAAGATCGCACTGGCCCATCTGGTGCGCTTCCTCGCGGCCCATGATTTCGGCGTCGTCGATTGCCAGATGAATACACCCCATCTCGCCTCCCTCGGCGCGCTGGAAATCAGCCGGGCCGAGTTCGCCGCGCTGCTTGAGCGGCTGACCGCCGAGCCCGGCCTGCCGGGCAAGTGGTCTCTGGATCAATCCCTGGAAGCGGCGCCATGAGTTCGCTCAACGAACTTCCCATCTTCCGGCTCCAGTTCTACCTGACCGCGCCGTACCAGTGCAGCTATCTGGCGGAGCGCATGGCCCGCTCCCAGGTCGCCGCGCCCGGCGGACTGGTGGATACCGTGGTGTACAGCGAACTGGTGCGCCTGGGTTTTCGCCGCAGCGGCCACCATGTCTACCGGCCCCGCTGCGACAGCTGCAACGCCTGCATTCCGGTGCGGATTCCGGTGGGCGAGTTCGCGCCCAGCCGCAGTCAACGCCGCTGTCTGGCCAAGAACGCGGATATCTCCATGCAACTCAAGCCGCTGGTTTTCGACGAATCCCATTACCGCCTCTACCGCCGTTACCAGGCGGCGCGGCACGCGGGCGGCGGCATGGACCAGGACGACCGGGAGCAATTCCGCAACTTCCTGCTGCAAAGCCGGGTGGACAGCGCCCTGGCCGAGTTCTCCCTGGACGGGGAGGTGGTCATGGTGTCCCTGGTGGACCGGCTCATGGATGGCTTGTCGGCCGTCTACACCTTCTATGAACCGGACCTGTCGAAGCGAGGCCTGGGCACTTTCGGCGTGCTGACCCAACTGCGTCTGGCCGAGGAAATGGGGTTGCCTTACCTCTACCTGGGCTATTGGATCGCCGACTCCGGCAAGATGGCCTACAAGCGGGATTACCAGCCGATAGAGGGCCTGTCGGAAGGCCAGTGGAAACGGCTGGCGGCAGCCAGGCCGAAAGGGAAGAACGATGGCGCAACTGCCTGACGCGGTCGAACAGGTTTTGCGCATGCACGCGCCGTTCATCCACGCGGTGGTGCGCGCTCTGGGCGACCGCGGTCTGGTTCCGGAACTGATGGACACCCTCTCCGCCGCCGAGAAACAGGGCTGGCCCCGCCTGGTGGCGGCCCTGCGCCAGATCGTCGACGGCAAGCGGGACGAGACGGTCAAGCTCGGGCTGGACGAGGAGGACCGCATCATCGTCGATGCCGTGTTGCGCGGCCTGGCCAACCCGTCCAGTCTGCCGCCGCTGGACAAGCAGCACGATGCCGCCGCCGCCGCGCCCGGCCTGGCGGCCATGATCGCGGCTTCCGCGCGCGGTGATGCCCAGGCCTTGGCGGCCCTGGCCAACATGGCGGAGCAGATGGTGCGGGCCGGCGGCGACATGGCCCGGCTGGGTGGCGTCATGCGCCGCCTGGTGAATGGCGAGCGGGATGCGGAACTCCTGGCGAAGGGCATGGGCGCCCTGGGTCGACAACTGCTGCTGGACATCCTGAATGAGCTGGGTCGCGGCAATCTGCATTAGGTTTTCTGATCTTTGGCATGCCGCGCGCGTCGGTTGGACCAGGTTCCCCGGCCTCGGGCCCAATGGAAAAGCGCGACGCCACGCGGCGATGCCGGGTCAGATGGACATCACACATTCCGCTGCCCAAGCCTACAATTCCGGGCTGAATTGGTTGGCGATCGGTTTCATCAACGCCAGGCGTGAACGAGGAGACGACGAGAATGGCGGATGAAGGCTTCCTGATGCCGGTACGAAAGGCGGAGATCGAAGTGGGCAAGCCCTTGCCCTTCGCGATCTTCGATTCGGACCGCAATCTGCTGCTCAACCGGGGTGTGGTTGTTTCCAGCGATCACCAACTCCAAGTGCTTCTCGAGAAAGGCTTGTATCGGGAAAACAGGCCGCAAAGACCCACCTACACCAAAACCGCGTTGGAAGAAGGCGCCGCGGCGGATGCCGGCGGCGCGCCGGCCAAACCGGTGGAAGAGGCTCTCAGCTTCGACGCCATCAAGCTCATGCCGGACGACACCCTGCAGATGCAGCCCCTGCTGGAAGGCCAGACCGAGCGCTATACCGTGCGGGTCATCGGCATCATGAAACCGAAAAGCGTGCTGGTCACCGCGCCCATGGTGGACGGCAAGCTGATCTTCGTGCGGGATGGGCAGACCTACATGATCCGCGCCTTTTCCGGCCTCAACGTGTGCGCGTTCAAGGCGCGCGTGTTGAAGTCCCAGTTGCAGCCGTTTCCCTATCTGCACCTGTCCTACCCCGAAAATGTCCAGGCCATGCGCATCCGCAAGGCCATGCGCGCGCCGGCCGGCATCATCGTCGCCGTGCACGACGGCGAGGACGGCAGGCAGGTCGGCGCCGGCAAGATGGTGGACATCAGCGTCGGCGGCTCCAAGTTGCTGTCCCCCGCGGTTCTCGGCAAGAAGGAACAGACCTTGTGGTTGTCCTTCAAGGTCAAGCTGGGGGACATGGAGGAATACGTGAAAACCCCCGCGATCATCCGTTCCCTGGGCGAGGAGGAGGACGAACAGGGCAAGCCCATGAAATCCTTCGGCATGCAGTTCGGCGACCTCACCCAGGCCCAGCGGCTGATCATCATGAATCTGGTCTACCAGCATCTGTTGAAGGAAGGCACCTGATGCGGCAATACCTCGATCTGCTCCGCCACGTCCTTTCCAACGGCGTGGAAAAAACCGACCGCACCGGCACCGGCACCGTCTCCGTGTTCGGATACCAGATGCGTTTCGACCTGGGCGAAGGCTTCCCTCTGCTCACCACCAAGAAGGTCCACCTCAAGTCCATCGTCCACGAACTGCTCTGGTTCCTGAAGGGCGAGACCAACATCAAGTACCTGAAGGACAACGGCGTTTCCATCTGGGACGAGTGGGCCGACGCGAACGGCGACCTGGGCCCCATCTACGGCTACCAGTGGCGCAGTTGGCCCGCCCGCGACGGGCGCCATATCGATCAGATCGGCGAGGTGTTGCGGACCCTGAAGACCAATCCGGATTCCCGCCGCATCATCGTCTCCGCCTGGAACGTGGGCGAGCTGGAATACATGAAGCTGCCGCCCTGCCACGCCTTTTTCCAGTTCTACGTGGCCGACGGAAAGCTGAGTTGCCAGTTGTACCAGCGCAGCGCGGACATCTTCCTGGGCGTGCCCTTCAACATCGCCAGCTATGCACTGTTGACCCTGATGGTCGCCCAGGTCACCGGCCTGAAGCCCGGCGACTTCGTCCATACCCTGGGCGACGCCCACATCTACCTGAACCATATGGAACAGGTGAACCTGCAACTGGGCCGCGACACCCGCGCGCTGCCGACCATGAAGCTGAACCCGGCGGTCACCGACTTGTTCGACTTCAAGTTCGAGGACTTCACCCTCGAGGGCTACGACCCGCATCCGGGTATCAAGGCGCCGGTGGCGGTGTAAGGCCGTTCGGGCGCGCAAGGCGCTCGCACGCAAGTCCCGGCCGCCGCTTCCCGAGCGGCCCACTTACCGCGCATTGCTGGCGACACCATCGCGTCGCGCCCTGTGGGCCGCTCGCGCCAAGGGAAGTCGGCCGGCTTGACGCATGGATGACAATTATCGTTGTCTATGCGTCAAACTTTGTCATTAAAAGCCACGATAACAACCACGGCTTTACCTTTGCATGACAAAGTATTTACATTAGCCGGCTTTCGATCGTCGCTTCGACGGCGCCCAAACCGGGCCCGGAACCCACCATGCCAAAAATCCCGAAAAAAACTTTAGTCGCCGCCCTCATCTTTCTGCTTGCCGGGCTTCTGGCCGCCAGCGTGGTTCCCAACGTGGAAATCGCCGTGGTCCTGGGCATCCTCCTGCTGACGGTGTTCCTGTTCGCCTTCGAGGTGGTGGGGGTGGACGTGGCCGCGGTGAGCGTCATGGTCATGCTGGGACTGCTCAGTTCCTTCAGCGACCTGCTCGGATTGGCCCAGCCCCTGGTGCCCACGGCCGACCTGTTCCGCGGCTTTTCCAGCAACGCGGTCATGTCCATCGTCGCCGTGATGATCATCGGCGCCGGCCTGGACAAGACCGGACTGATGGGCAAGGTGGCGGGCACCATCCTGAAGCTGGCCGGCCGCACCGAGGCCCGGGTCATCCCGGCGATTTCCGGCACCGTGGGCTTCATCTCCAGCTTCATGCAGAACGTGGGCGCCGCCGCCCTGTTCCTGCCCGTGGTCAGCCGCATCTCCGCGCGCACCGGCCTGCCCATGTCCCGGCTGCTGATGCCCATGGGTTTCTGCGCCATCCTGGGCGGCACCATCACCATGGTCGGTTCCAGTCCGCTGATCCTGCTGAACGATCTGATCCTGACTTCCAATCAGGGATTGCCCGCCCAACACCAGATGGAAACCTGGTCCCTGTTTTCGGTCACGCCCATCGGCGCCGCCCTGCTCGCCGGCGGCATCGCGTATTTCGTCCTGGCCGGGCGTTTCGTTCTGCCCGGCGGCAAGCATGAGGATCTCGCCCAGGCCACCAACACCATGCGGTATTTCCAGGATCTCTACGGTCTGGACTACGTCATGTACGAGGTCGTGGTGCCCGCCGGCAGCCCGCTGGTGGGCAAGCTGATCGACGAGGTGGAACGGGATTACAAGTTGCGCGTCGTCGCCGCCCAGCGCGGCGGCGACGACCTGCGCATCGGCCCCGGCGGCCTGGCCCGCGACATCGGCATCGAGGCCGACAACGTGCTCGGCATCCTGTCCGCGCCGGGCCGGGTCGAGGCTTTCGTTTCCGCGAACGGGTTGCAACTGCGCGAGGAGCCGGAGACCTTCGCGGAATCCCTGGCGCCCACCAAGGCGGGCATCGCCGAGGTGGTCATCCGCCCCGGCTCCGCCCTCATCGGCAAGAGCGCGCGGGATGTCTGGATGCGCAAGACCTACGGCCTCGCCATGGTCGCGCTGCATCGCGGCGGCAAAACCCTGCGCGAGGGCGACGGCATCCGCGACATGCCGCTGCTGGCGGGGGACGCCCTCATCGTGCACACCACCTGGCAGGCCCTCGCCCACTTGGAGCGGGACCGGAATTTCGTCGTCGTCACCACCGAGTATCCCCACGAGGAACTGCGCCCCCACAAGGTGATCGCCGCCCTGGCGTTCTTCGGCATTTCCCTGTTCATGGTGCTGTTCACCGACGTGCGCCTGTCCATCGCCCTGATGACCGGCGCCATCGGCATGATCGTGTCCGGCGTGCTGCGCATCGAGGAGGCCTATCAGGCGGTGAGCTGGAAATCCGTGTTCCTGCTGGCCAGCCTGATTCCCCTCGGCCTGGCGGTGGAAACCAGCGGCACCGCCGCCTGGATCGCCCAGCAGACCCTGAGCCTGCTGGGCGGCGTGCCCACCTGGGTGCTGCAACTGGCCATCGCCGTGCTCGCCACCTTCTTCACCCTGGTCATGTCCAACGTGGGCGCCACCGTGCTGCTGGTGCCGCTCGCGGTGAACATCGCCATCGGCGCGGGCGCCAACCCGGCCGTGTTCGCGCTCACCGTGGCCCTGGCCACGTCCAACTCCTTCTTCCTGCCCACCCACCAGGTGAATGCGCTGATCATGGGGCCGGGAGGTTACCGGGTCGCCGACTTCATGAAGGCGGGGGGCGTCATGACCGTGCTGTTCCTGGCGGTCATGATGGTGATGCTGAACCTGATCCACTGAGTTCCCGCGCGACGGCGCGGCGGAACTCTCCCGCGCCGGCCAGGCTTGCCCTATCCTGAAGCATGGCTGAGACAACCCGGGAAACCGTCTTCCGCGCCAAGGGTTTGACCAAGGTCTACCGCATGGGCGAAGTGGAGGTGCACGCGTTGCGCGGCATCGACCTGGAATTGCGGGCGGGCGAACTGGTCGTGCTGCTGGGCCCTTCCGGCAGCGGCAAATCCACCCTGCTGAACATCCTCGGCGGCCTGGACACGCCGACCGCCGGCGAGGTGTTCTACCTGGACCACATCCTGTCCGCCGCCGACGAGGACGCGCTCACCCGCTTCCGGCGCGACCACGTCGGTTTCGTGTTCCAGTTCTACAACCTGATCCCCAGCCTCACGGCCAGGGAAAACGTGGCGGCGGTGACGGAAATCTCCAAGGCGCCCATGCGCCCGGAAGACGCCCTGGCCCTGGTCGGCCTGGGCGAGCGTTTGGACCACTTTCCCGCGCAGCTCTCCGGTGGCGAGCAGCAGCGCGTCGCCATCGCCCGCGCCATCGCCAAGAATCCCGCCGTGCTGCTGTGCGACGAGCCCACCGGCGCCCTCGATTCCGCCACCGGCGTCATCGTCCTGGAAGCCCTGGAAAAGGTGAATCGGGAACTGGGCACCCTCACCGTGCTGATCACCCACAACGCCGGCATCGCCGCCATGGCCGACCGGGTCATCCGGCTGTCGGATGGGCGCATCCTGGAAGAGCGGCGCAATACGGCGAAGCGGGCGGCCAGCGAATTGAGTTGGTGAGTCGAGTTGGTGAGTCGCTTGTTCACTTGCCCTGTCCGTTGGCGATGCCATGGAGTCGGGTTCATGCACGATGAATATGACACTTTCGCGCCTAGACCTCATTCCGCACCGGCAATAGAATCCGCGTGGGCTTTCCGATCCAGACGGCCAAAAACAAGGGAGCGATAGGCTTGGATTTTCTTTTCACCGGTGAAAACTGGCTCTTCACAGCCGGCATCGTGGTTATGCTCGGCCTGGGCCTTCTGGAACTGGTGGCGGTCATGGTCGGCGGTTCCCTGTCCGGCTTTCTAGATGGGTTGATTCCTGACATGGGTGGTGCCGGAGAGGGATTGGCATGGCTGCATCTTGGCCGTGTGCCGGCACTGATCGTGCTGGTTCTGCTATTGGCCATGTTCTCCGTCCTGGGGTTTCTGCTCCAGGGTCTGGCCCATGCGATTTTCGGGGCTTACATACCCAGCTTGCCGGCGGCGGCAGTGGCATTGCTCGGGGCCTTGCCCGCTACGCGTAGCTCGGCCGGATTAATCGCCCACATCCTGCCGCGAGACGAAACCTACTCCATACGCAACGCCAGTTTTCTGGGGCGTACCGCCGTGGTGGTGGCTGGCATGGCCACGAAAGGCCGCGCGGCGGAAGCAAAATTCGAGGATGAGCATGGACAGACCCACTACGTCTTGGTGGAGCCCGAATCGGAAGCCTCCGTCCTCATGGCGGGTGAGCGTGTTCTGCTGTTGCGCCAAGTCGGAAGCGCCCGTTTTGTGGCGGTACCCAATCCCGTTGTTGAATAAACCTTAATCCAGGGCACACATCATGATCGAAGACCTATATCCCTCCCTCATCGCCGCTGCAGTCGTGTTGCTGGCGCTGTTCATCATCGGTCTGATCATCGTCCGGCTATACCAGCGTGCCTCGAAGGAATTGTCCTTCGTGCGCACAGGCATGGGCGGGCAGAAAGTCGTGATGGATGGCGGTGCGTTGGTTCTACCGGGTTTCCACCAAGTGATCCCGGTGAACATGAACACCCTCAAGCTGGAAGTGGCGCGCAGCGGCAAGGACAGCCTGTTCACGCGCGACCGTATGCGGGTGGATGCGGTGGCGGCCTTCTTCGTGCGTGTGCGGCCCATGATGGAAGGCATCGCCCAGGCGGCCCAGACGCTGGGACAGCGCACCATGGAGCCGGCGGCGCTGAAGGAATTGGTCGAGGATAAGTTCGTGGATGCGCTTCGGGCAGCCGCTGTCTCCATGACGATGCAGGAGCTGTTGGACAAGCGTCAGGACTTCATCCAGGCGGTACAGAACGCGGTTCAGGAAGATTTGATGAAGAACGGTCTGGAGCTGGAGTCGGTATCGCTGACTCGCATCGATCAGACCGCCATGCAGTTCTTCGATCCCAACAATGCTTTCGATGCCGAGGGCCTCACCAAGCTTACCGAGGAGACCCAGTTACGCGCCAAGCAGCGCAACGCGATCGAACAGGACACGGCGGTGCAGATCGCGGAGAAGAACTTTACCGCCAAGCAGGAACAGTTGCGCATCGAGCAGCAACAGACCTTCGCCATTCTGGCCCAGCAACAGGAGATCGCCAATCGCCAGGCGCAACAGCACGCGCAAGTGGCGGGTTACGACGCCGAGAAGAAGCAGGAGGCCGAGCAGGCGCGCATCACCGCGGAGCGCCAGATCAAGGAAGCCGAGGTGGAACGCGACCGCAGCGTCAAACAGAAGCAGATCGAAGCCGAGCGGGCGCTGCAAGTGTCGGGCATCGAACAGCAGCGCGCCACCGAGATCGCTGGCCAGGAAAAGGCCATTGCCGTGGCGCAGAAATCCGAGCAACAGTCCGTGGCCGAGGCCAAGGCCAACCAAGCGCGGGCCGAAGCCGTGAAGGCGGAACAACTGGTGGTGACCGCTGAGCAGGTGGCCAGGGCCGAGCGGGAAAAACAGGTGGCGCTTGTCAAGGCCGACGAGGACGCCCAGCGCAAGGCGATCGAGTTGACCGTGGCGGCGGAAGCGGAACGCCAGGCTGCGGAGGACCAGGCACAGGCCATACGCACCTTGGCTGAAGCCAACGGCGCCAACTACGAGGTGGAGGCGGAGGGCAAGCGCAAGCTCAACGACGCGACCAACATCCTGTCCGCTGAACAGATTGCCATGCAGGTCAAATTGGAGCTGATTCGTTCCCTGCCTCAGATCATTGCCGCCTCGGTCAAGCCCATGGAGCGCATCGAGGGCATCAAGATCATCCAGGTGGACGGCCTTTCCCAGGGCAAGGGCGTTTCCTCCTCGACCCCGGTCAACGGAGCGGGCGGCAATCTCGCTGATCAGGCCGTCTCGGCTGCCCTGGCCTACCGCGCCCAACAACCTCTGATCGATGCCATTCTTGAAGAGGTTGGATTCAAGAACGGGGCATCCGGCCGCTTGGATGCCTCGCTGCTTCTGAATCGGCGGCCGGAAGCCGGAGCCACCGACTCGACGGCTCAGCGTCAAGACTGAGCAAGCCAGGACAGTCCCGCATAGGAGCGAATATGAGTGAATCCAACCAGGACGCGGCGGCAGGCGCCGCCGGTCTGACCCCGCCCGAGGCGCTCCAGGTGGCCCAGGGTGCCCAAGTCATGGAGATGATCGCGCTCAAGCCGGAGATCGCCCAGGATCTGGATCGCCGCGTCGATCGCTACGTGCAAGACCTGCTGGCGGCGGAACTGGGCAGCGAGGATTTTCGCGCCAAGCTGGATGCGGCCAATGCGCTGGGCCGGCAGTCCATCGCCGGATCGAGCGCGATCACGGGCCGTTTCATGGACAAGAACTTCGTCGGCTTCGAGACGAGTCCCGCCTTCCAAGCCATCAATGGCCTGCGCGACGTCTTCTCTGAGCTGAATCCGGCGCATGCCGGCGATTTGCTGGCGCCGCGCCGGCTGTTCGGCCTGATTCCCTTTGGAAATCGCTTGCAGGCCTATTTCCGCAAGTTCGACTCCGCCGGCGGCGAGATCGCCAAGCTCATGGAAGAACTACGCACGTCCCAGAACAGCATCCGCCAGGATATCGCTTCCCTGGCGGATATGGAGGCGCAGCTATGGCAGGCGATGAGCCGCGTCCGCGAGGCCTCATATTTCGCCGAGAGGCTGGACCACCGTCTGGGCGAGGAAGCCGCCGCGCTGCGCCAGAGCAACCTCCTCAAAGCCGAGGCGCTGGAGCAGGAGGTTCTGTTCCATGCCCGCCAGGCGCTCTCCGATTTATTGGCCCAGCAGACCGTGAACGTCAATGCCTACCGGCAAATCGGCATACTCAAAAAGACGGGAAGGGAATTGGTGATCGGTTGCGACCGCATGGCCACAACAGGCATGAGCGCGTTGGCGACGGCCCAGGCGGTGGCGCGGGCTACCGGCGCACAGGTGAAAGTCATGGAAATGCTGAACGAGGGGTCCAAAGTGATCGGCGATCTCATCGAGCAGACGTCCACCATGATCGGCAAGCACGTGGAAGCTACCGGCGATTTCTCCAGTAATCCCGTCATCGGCGTGGACCGGCTCAAGGCCGCATTCGACAACACCAGCCGGGCCATCGACACCTTGGACAAATTCCGCTCTCAGGCTTTGGATACCATGAGCAAGAACAATATGCTGCTCAAGGGTTTGATCGACCATGCCGAGCAGGAAATTGCGGCGCGCAGAGGAGCCGTTTCCACCTCCGATGTGGCCGAACGCCTCGTTCCCACTTGAGCCTTGCGGCGAGTAGCCCGGATGGTGGGAAATCCGATCCGGGCTAGAGTGGGAGCATGACCGCCCTCAACCTCAAGCTCCTGCGCGACCTGTGGGCCATGCGCGGCCAGGCGCTGGCGATCGCCGCGGTCATCGCGGGCGGCGTGGCGACCATGGTCATGGCGTTGTCCACCTATGATTCCCTGCTTACCACCCGTGACCTGTTCTACCGGGATTACCGTTTCGCCCAGGTGTTCTCCAGCCTGAAGCGGGCGCCGGACGGGCTGGCCGCCCGGCTCGCCGAGATTCCCGGCGTGGAGCGGGTGGAGACGCGGGTGGTGGCGGTGGTGAAGCTGGAAGTGGAGGGCTTCACCGATCCGGTCACCGGCGTGCTGTCCTCCCTGCCGGACACCGGCCGGCCGTTGCTCAATACCCTGCACCTGAAGCGGGGACGCTGGCTGACGCCCTACAGCGGCGACGAGGTGATCGTCAGCGATACCTTCGCCGACGCCCACGGCCTGCACGCGGGCGACAAGATCCACGCGGTCATCAACGGCAAGCGCAAGGCGCTGACCCTGGTGGGCGTCGCCCTGTCGCCGGAATACGTCTACCAGATCGCGCCGGGCGCCATGTTCCCGGACTTCAAGCGCTACGGCGTGCTGTGGATGGGCCGCCACGCCCTGGCCGCCGGCTATGACATGGACGGCGCCTTCAACAACGTCAGCCTGACCCTGACGCCGGCGGCGCACGAGCGGGCGGTGATCGACCGGCTCGACGACCTGCTCGCGCGCTACGGCGGCATCGGCGCCTACGGCCGCAAGGACCAGTTCTCCAACCGCTTCCTGTCCGAGGAGCTGAAGCAGTTGCAGACCACCGCCACCGTGTTTCCGTCCATCTTCCTGGGCGTCGCGGCCTTTCTGCTGAACGTGGTGGTGACCCGGCTCATCGCCACCCAGCGCGAGCAGATCGCCATCCTCAAGGCCTTCGGCTACCGGCCTTTCGCCATCGGCTGGCATTACCTGAAGCTGGTCTTCGCGGTGGCCGCTTTCGGCGTCGCCGGCGGTGTCGCGCTCGGGGCCTGGTTCGGCAACGGGCTGGCCAACGTCTACATGGATTTCTACCGCTTTCCCTATCTGGAATACGTGCTGCATGCCCGCGTCATCGTCATCGCTCTGGCGGTGACCGGCTTCGCGGCGGCCAGCGGCACCCTGTTCGCGGTGGGGCGCGCCATGCGCCTGCCGCCGGCGGAGGGCATGCGCCCGGAAACCCCGGCGGCATACCGGGTCACCCTGCTCGAACGCCTGGGCCTGCAACGCTGGCTGAACCAGCCCACGCGCATGATCCTGCGCCATATCGAACGGCGCCCGCTGAAGTCGCTGCTGACCGTGTTCGGCATCGCCTGCGCGGGCGGCCTGATGATGGTGGGCAACTACCAGCGCGGCGCCATCGACTTCATGGTGGACGTGCAGTTCCGCCAGGCTTCCCGCGAGGATCTGGCGGTGACCTTCATCGAGCCCACCAGCGGCCACGCCCTGCACGAGCTGGCCCAGTTGCCCGGGGTGCGGCATGTGGAGGGCTTCCGGGATGTGGCCGCCGATCTGCGCTTCGGCCAGTACCACTATCGTTCCGCGATCTACGGCATCCAGCCCGATGGCAGGCTGCACCGTTCCCTGGACAGCGCGTTGCGGCCGATCCAGGTGCCCGCCGGCGGCGTGGTGCTGACCGATCATCTGGCCAACAACATCCTGCATGTGAAGCCGGGCGACATGCTGACGGTGGAAGTGCTGGAGGGCCGCCGCGAGACGCTGCAAGTGCCGGTGCTGGGCCTGACCAAGCAGTATCTGGGGGTTTCCGCCTACATGCGCCAGGATGATCTCAACACCCTGCTGCGGGAAGGCAACGTGGTGTCCGGCGCCTACCTCGCCCACGACCCGGAGGCCGCGGCCGATCTATATGCGCGTTTGTACAAACGGCCGCGCGTGCTGGGCATGATCGCCCACGCGTCGGCGATCAAGAGCTTCTACGCGACCCTGGGCGAGTTCGTGCTGTTCTTCAACATGGTGGCGACCCTGCTCGCCGGCACCATCGCCTTCGGCGTGGTCTACAACAGCGCCCGCATCGCCTTGTCGGAGCGGGGCCGGGAACTCGCCAGCCTGCGCGTGCTGGGTTTCACCCACGGCGAGATCGCCTATATCCTGCTGGGCGAACTGGCGGCGCTGACCCTGGCCGCGATTCCCCTGGGCTTCCTGGTGGGGGCGGGCCTGTGCGGCATCCTGGTGGTGACGTTCGAGTCCGACCTTTATCGCCTGCCCCTGGTGCTGGAGCCCTACAATTTCGCCTTGGCCGCGACGGTGGTCGCGGTCTCCGCCGCCATTTCCGGCTGGCTGGTGTGGTACCGGCTGGGACGCCTGGATCTGGTCGGCGTACTTAAAACGAGGGAATGATTCGTCATGTCGCAAAAATGGCGCGCGCGCATCGCCTACCTGCTGGGCGCCCTGGCGCTGACCGCGGTCATCGGCTACGGCTTCATGCCCAAGCCGGTGCCGGTGGAGCTGGTGGCCGTCGACAAGGGCTATTTGGCCGTCACCGTGGAAGAGGAGGGCAAGACCCGGGTGCGCGAGCGCTATGTCGTCGCCGCGCCGGTCCCGGGCCAGGCCCGGCGCATTCTCCTGAAGGTGGGCGATCCGGTCGCCGCCGGCCAGGCGGTGGCGTCCATCGAGCCCGCCCGCGCCGCCAGCCTGGACCCGCGCAGCCGCGCCCAGGCCCGGGCCCGGGTCGAGGCGTCCCAGTCCAGCCTGCTCGCGGCCAGGGAGAACGCCCAAGCCGCCGCCGTCGAGGCGCGCCTGGCCGAACAGGAACTGGCCCGCGCCGAGTCCCTGGGCAAGGCCAGCTTCGTCTCCCAGTCCGCCGTGGACCAGGCGCGCAGCCGCCTGCAGGCCAGCCGGGCGACGCGGCAGGCCGCCGGCTACGCGGTCCAGGTCGCCCAACATGAAGTCGCCCTGGCCCGCGCCGCGTTGATCGAAGCCGACGCCCCCGCGACCCCGGGCGGCAAGGCCGGCGCCCATGAGGTGCTCGCGGTGACCGCGCCGGTGGCGGGCAGGGTGCTCGCCGTGCCCCACGAAAGCGAGGGCGTGGTGCAGGCCGGCCAGGCCCTGCTGGAAATCGGCAATCCCGCCAGCCTGGAAGTGGTGGTGGAACTCCTGTCCACCGCCGCGGTGAAGGTGGGTGTCGGCGGCAAAGTGCTGCTGGACCGCTGGGGCGGTCCCCAGACCCTGGAAGGGCGCGTGCGCGTGGTGGAGCCGGCTGGTTTCACCAAGGTGTCCGCCCTCGGCGTCGAGGAACAGCGGGTGCGTGTGCTGCTGGACATCGTCTCTCCCGCCGAGGTCTGGCGGTCCCTGGGCGACGGCTACCGGGTCGAGGCCGCCTTCGTGCTGTGGGAAGCCCCGGACGTGCTGCGCGTGCCCACCAGCGCCCTGTTCCGACAGGGCGACGGCTGGGCCGTGTTCGTCGTCGAGGCCGGGCGCGCCCATCTGCGCAAAGTCGGCATCGGCGAACGCAACGGCCTGCAATCCCAGGTGCTGGAAGGCCTGAAAGCGGGCGAGCAGGTCATCGCCCACCCGGACGAGAAGATCGCCGAGGGCTCCCGGGTCAGAGCCAGGGCGATGTAGGCGCGGCGGCGAACGCTGCTTACGCTATCCGGCCAGGCGGAAATGACCGGAACCGCCGGCCTCCGCCACTTCCCCCTTTGCAAAAGGGGGAATGAGGGGGATTTCTGAGTCGATGCGATTCGGCTGGCTCTGTCGAATCCCCCCTAATCCCCCTTTTTCAAAGGGGGGGACAGGTATCAAGGATGTGAGGCGCGCGCCGGCTTTCCTTTTTTCCGCTCGGTGAAATACCCTTGCGTATTCCGCGCCCGCCGCCCAACGCACACAGGACCGCACCATGTCATCCCCCGCCACGCCCATCCTTTCCGTCATCGTCGCCATGGCGCGCAACCGCGTCATCGGCGTCAACAACACGCTGCCCTGGCGGCTGTCGGAAGACCTGAAGCACTTCAAGGCGCTGACCATGGGGCATCACATCGTCATGGGGCGCAAGACCTACGAATCCATCGGCAAGCCGCTGCCGGGGCGCACCACGGTGATCGTCTCCCGGGACGCCGGCTACCGGGTGGAGGGCTGCCGCAGCGCGACCTCCATCGACGCGGCCATCGCCGCCTGCGGTGACGATCCGGAAATCTTTTTCGTCGGCGGCGCCGAGCTGTATGCCCAGGTATTGCCCCGCGCGGACCGGCTCTACCTCACGGAAATCCAGGCGGACTACGCGGGGGATGCCTGGTTTCCCGCCTTCGACAAGGACGAGTGGCGGGAAACGGAGCGGAACAAGCAGGTGAACGCGGACGGGCTGGGCTACGACTTCGTCGTCTACCAGCGCCGCTAGCTTGGGAAAAACCGGCCCGCGCGCTCGTCCCTTGCCGGGCCGCGGATGCGGGCCCTCCTAGCCCAATAGCGCCGGGACGCGGCCCGCCAGTTGCCGGCGCTGGCCGCAGGCGTCGCCGGCGAGAGCGAAACCCAACAGGGCGCCGTCCGGACCCAGAAAATGGTGGATGGCGCCCGCCGCGTCGTCCCGCTCGCTTAGCCAGGCACCTTGCGCATCGGCGGCGGGCGGGCACAGCACCATGGGACAGGCGGGCGTCTTCACCGCCACCGGCAGCGCGGGCAGGGCGAGGCGCGTCGGCGTGCCCGCGAGGGTCGCCGCCAAGGCGCGCGCCTGCGCCATCAGGGGCAGCACGAAGGGCAGCAGCAGACCGGCCGCGCCGTTGGCGTTCTCGTCCCACACTTCCGCGCAATCGCCCAGGGCGTGGATGTCGGGCTGGCTGGTGGCGAGCAGGTTGTCCACCCGGATGCCGCGCCCGATCGCCAGGCCGGCGTTGCGCGCCAGCGTGGTTTCCGGCGCCAGCCCGATGGCGGAGAGCGCCAGATCGGCGTGCACTTGCGCGCCGTCGTTCAGCGTGAGCGTATAGCCGTGCTCTTCTTGCCGCAGTTCCCGGATACCGCTGCCGCAATGCCAGGTCACGCCGAGGGCGGACAGTCCTGCTTGCAGGCGCCGCGAAAGTTCGGGCGGCGCCATGCGCGCCAGGGGCCGTTCGGCGGTTTCCACCAGGGTGACGCGATGGCCGCTGGCCGCCAGGTCGTTGGCGAATTCGCAGCCGACCAGGCCGGCGCCCAGGATCGCCACGTGGGCGCCCGGCGCGAGGCGTTCCCGGAAGCGCGCGTAGTCGTCCAGGTGGTTGACGCTGAAGGCGTGTTCGGCGCCGGGAAAATCGGGCTGGCGCGGACTCGCGCCCAGGGCCAACACCAGTTGCCGGTAGGGCAGGGCGCCGTGGGTGGTTTCCAGCACGTGCTCGGCGGGCCGGATCGCGCTGGCGGCGCAGTGGGGGCGCAGATCCAGGTTCAGCTTCGCCGCTTGATCCGCCGCGCTGGCTTGGACCAGGCCTGATGGCGTGTGCCCCTGGGCGAGCGCGTTGGACAGCATGGGCTTGGAATAGAGCGCGCCGCTGTCGGCGGTGACCAGGGCGATGGGCAGGTCCGGCGCCAGCTTGCGCAGTTCCTTGGCCAGGGTGTAGCCGGCCAGGCCGGCGCCGACGATGACGATGGGATTGGATGTCATGGGATGCGCGCCGGCGGGAGCGAGCCGAGACTCGCTCCCGCGAGGGCGCCGGGATCAATCGATGTAAGGCTCGAAATCCGCCTTGGTGACGCCGCAGTCCGGGCAGGCCCAGTCGTCGGGTATCGCGTCGAAGGGGGTGCCGGGCGCGATGCCTTCCTCGGGGATGCCTTTCGCTTCGTCGTAGATGTAGTCGCACACCAGGCAGATCCATTTGCCGCTGCCCAGGTTCTGGGTGGCGACGATGTGGTTGAGTTCGGCCAGCATGTTCATGTCAGTTCTCCTTGTAAGGGTCGAGGGCGGCGAGGATGCCCAGGAAGATCGGGTCCACATCGGCGGCGATCTCGTCCAGCGCGGGTTTGCCGTAGGGCGCGAAGACTTCCCGCGCGGTGCGGTACGCCACCACGGTCTTGCCGTCCGCCTCGTACAGATGGATGCGCAGGGGGATATCGATGCCGGCGGGCTTGTGGGCCTTCCAGACGCGGATGGCGAAGTCGGGGCGGAACACTTCCAGGATCTGGTCCGCCGGCACGGTGATGCCTTTCTTCGCGGCATTGGCCTGGCCGTTGATGTGGGCCACCAGGCCCATGGGCACGGCGCCGACGGCTTCGGACAGCTTGGCCGCGGCCGCGCTGGCGTCCAGGTTGACGGTGAATTCGATCACGTTCTCTCCTCAGGCGGTGCGGCAGGCGGGGGGCTGTTCCATCTCGAACAGTTCCTTGCGCAGGTGCTTGGTGGCGGGGGTGACGATGGCGATGAAGTAGGCCTCGCGCAGGCGGCGCTGGGCCGCATTGTTGAGCAGATAACCCTTCGCGCCCAGATGCAGCATGGCCGCGTTGGCCGCCTTCAGCGACATCTCGCCGCCGGCCAGGCGCAGGGCCAGGGTGTCCTTGACGTAGGCCTCGCCGCCATCCCGGTCGATGCGCTCGGCCAGGGCGTAGGTGGCGGCGCGGGCCTCGATCAGGGCCGCCTCGATGTCTTCCGCCTGGTCGTCCAGGAAGCGGTTGACGTGGGCGTGGGTCTTGTTGGAACGCTTCATCATGGCCACGCAGGCGTCGATCAGGCCCAGGCCCATGCCCATCTGCAAAAGGATGAAGGCGGACTTGGTGCGCGCCGCGAAGGCGGCGAACTCGTCGCCCGGGTTGCACACCACCCGCGCGTCCGGCAGGAAGGCGTCGCGGAACTGGCAGGCGAAGGTGTTGGTGCCGTCCATGCCGGTGAAATGAGGGCTGGGCACCAGTTTCAGTCCGGGATGATCGCCCTTGACCAGGCCGATCAGCAGGCCCGTCTCACCCTCCACGCTGGCGCCCATGTGGAAGTAGTGGTCGATGCCGATGTTGGAAACCCAGGGCAGGGTGCCGTCGATCTTCCAGCCGCCTTCCACCTTGGTGGCCTTCAGGCGCGCGTCTTCGATGCCGCAGCAGGACTTCATGGAATTGGACTGGCCGGTACCGCCCAGCATGGTTCCGGTCGTCACCATCGGCAGCACGTCGTTCTTCAGGGCGGTGTTCGCGCTGTTCACCAGGTACCACTGCAAGGCGTACTGGGCCCACACCAGGAAGCCGGAGGAGACGCACTCCTTGGAGACCTCCTCGATGACCTGGATGGCGTGCTTCAGGCCGCGTCCGCTGCCGCCATACGCCACCGGCGTCATGCTGGCGAAGCCGCCCAGGGCGCCCAGCTTGTGCATGAATTCCTTGGGATATTGGGCATGCACGTCGATATCGACCACCTTGGGCGCCAGCTCGGCGGCGATGAGTTCGGTCAGCCCGGGCAGCACTTCCAGCGCCCCGGTATCCGGGAATTTCATGACTTGGGAGGTGCTCTCCCGGGCTTCGGTATTCATTTCCATTCTCCTAATGACTGCTTGTGCTTCTCTGGCCTTCACCCCCGGCGCTTTCCCCTTATGGGGACATGCACCGGGGTCCAGGGGACATCCTGGATTCCGGCCTTCGCCGGAATGACGGCGGGAGGGGACTCAGGCCAGATCGACCGTGACGTTGACCGGGTTGCGCAGGGTGTTGGCCACCGGCGACCAGGCGTTGGCGTGGGCCACCAGGTTCTTCAACTCTTCTTCGCTGGCGTCGCCTTCCAGGTGCACCTTCACGCGCACGTCGGTGAAGCCCAGCTTCTTGAGGGGATCCAGATCGCCCACGCCCCAGACGGCGGTGACGTTGATGTCGCCTTCCAATTCCAGTTCCAGCTTGGTGAGCTTGATGCCCAGGGCGACCGCGTTGGCGTGCAGTCCCACGGACAGGCAGGAACCCAGGGTCGCCAGCACGGCTTCGGAAGGGTTGGGGGCGGTGTCGTCGCCCAGCAGGTGGGGCGGCTCGTCGATGACGTGGGCTTCCAGATTGCGCACGTAGGTCAGGTTGCGGAACTTGCCTTCGCAGACCGTCTTGGCCTTCAGGGTGACCACGTTGGCCGGGTTGGCCTTGCCTTTGGTGGCCAGATTGGCCAGACCCTCGGCGTCGATGGGGTCCAGAACGGTCTTGGCTTGCAGAACGGTGGCTTCGGACATTTGCTACTCCTCGATTCGGTCAGATTGATGGTTGGCCCATCCGGGCTGAATGACCTAGAGCAACTGCCATGCCAGATTGTCAATATGCTAGTAACTATATGAATATATTGTATAAATCAGAAATATAAGATTGTTTGTCCAAAAAAATTGAACAATCTGAATTTACATAATGTAAACAAATTGATGATTTGATTGCGGACAATTCTGGCGACATGAAGTGTGTCCAGGGCTTGATGTCTCTGCCGGTGGAAGCTTCAGCATCTTGGCGGCGGCCAGACGTCCTTCGTCCCTGGTGTCGAGCGACTCGGTCCGGTGTATGCCAGCAATCGCCAAGGGCGGTGCATCGCTGTCCGGAGCCGGCCGGTGAAATGTTGCATGCAACGCTTGGCGAGTTCGCGGTCCGCCTCGTTGTAAGCAGGAGCCCGGAAAGCGTCGCCCACACGCCCGCAAATTCATCGCGCGGATCGATGGCGCGCGGGGCATCCGATTGGGAAGGCGAATCCAGTCGAACCTCGCGGGCGGCGAGACTTGCGAAGCCGACGCGAGTCCAGCGGCCGGCGTGCAACTGTTCCGGTTGAGGCTCGCGGAAGAACGCCTCGATGCGTGCGCTGATGGCTTCTGGGGATGGGAGGGGCCAGGAAGCCGATGTCGAAATACGGCATCGAGGTTCACTACCGTCTTTTCGCGCGCTTCATGGGGCGACCTCCGCTGGGTTTGCGCCAGCGCGACATGGTCTTGCGCAACGCGGCGCGGGACTGGATGGGGGGGTGGATGGGGCGCGGCCGCCGAGATGCGCGTCCCGGGCAGGCCGCGCCGGGCGATGGCGGCCGCCTCTGCCGCCTCCGCTTGATCGAGCGGTGGGCTCAGTGGGCCTTCGTGTCGGCAAGCGTCGCGGTGATCATCGGGCCGTGCCCGTCGCTCATGAAACCGGCCATGCGATCCGTCCAAGGCATGCCATTGGGCTTTGCCGCCTCATGAGGTCTCACCGGTCTCCGCCACCCCGCCTTTCCCACGCCCATGGCTGATCCCCAATATCTTCAAGCGGTAATTGAACTGCCGCAGCGTCATGTTCAGCGCCTGGGCGGCGCGGGACTTGTTGCCGTTGCTGTCCCGCAGCGCGGCTTCCAGGGCGGCGCGGTCGCTTTCCTGGACGCTGTGATAGGCGCGTACCCGGGGTTCGCCGGCGGCGAGAGCGGACGGGGGCGGGGCGATGGGGTGGTGTTCCATCATGCTGTTGCTGTTTTCGGTATGCAGCACGTGGATGACTTCGGCTTCGCTGATGATGCTGTCTTCCGCGAGCAGGGCCAGACGCTCCAGCACGTTGCGCAGTTGCCGGATGTTGCCGGGCCAGGGGTGGTCGATCAGGCGTTGCATGGCGGCGGGGGCGATGTTGACGTTGCGCTGGTAGCCCTGGTTGAGCTGGTTCAGGTAGTAGCGCACCAGGTGGCGGATGTCCTCGTTGCGCTCGCGCAGGGCGGGCAGGCGCACGGGAATGACGTTGAGGCGGTAGAACAGGTCCAGGCGGAACTTGCCCTGGCTGACCTGGCGTTGCAGGTCCTGGTTGGTGGCGGCGACGATGCGCACGTTGACGGGCACTTCCTTGCGCGCGCCGATGCGCTGGATGCTGTGTTCCTGCAATACCCGCAGCAGCTTGACCTGCATGGCGAGGGGAAGGTCGCCGACCTCATCGAGGAACAGGGTGCCGCCGTCGGCCTGCTCGAAGTAGCCGGGCCGGCTGCCGGTGGCGCCGGTGAAGGCGCCTTTCTCGTAGCCGAACAGTTCGGATTCCACCAGGTTCTCGGGGATGGCGCCGCAGTTGACCTTGACGAAGGGGGCGTCCCGGCGCGGGCTGGACAGGTGCAGGGCGCGGGCGAACAACTCCTTGCCGGTGCCCGATTCGCCCAACAGCAACACCGTGGCCTCGGTCTGGGCCACCTGTTCGATTTGCCGGAGCGCCCGGCGCAATTGCGGGGATTCGCCGACGATGCCGAAGGAACCGTAGGTGTTGTGGTCCTTGTTCAACGCCCATTTCAGTTCCCGGTTTTCCGATTCCAGGCGGCTGGTGCGTTCGCGGATGAACTCGTTGACCAGGATGACGTGGGTGATGAGGGTGGCGGCGATCTTCAGCACCTGCATGTCGCGCGCCAGGGGTCGCGGCCGGTCGCGCAGGCGGTGCACGCCGAGCACGCCGATGATGATGCCGGCCTGTTCCAGGGGCAGGGCGATGTAGGAAACGGTTTCCTGGGGCAGGCTCTCCCGCCTCACCGCGCGGAACAGGAACAGGGGCTCGGCGTCCACATCCTGGACGATGGCGGTCTGGCCGGGAGTCATGACCCGGCCGGTGATGCCCTCGCCGGGCAGATAGCGTCCGCGCGCCATCTCTTCCTGGGTGAGGCCGTAGGCGTAGACGATGCGCAGTTCGCCGCTATCCCGGTCCGGCAACACCACGCGGCCCCGGTTCAGTCCCAGGAGTTCGGAAAGCAGGTGCAGGATTTCCCGGATGACGAAGGGTTCGTCCTGGCTCTTGCTGAGCAAGGCCACCGATTCGCGGATGACCAGGAGTTCCTCGTCGACCAGGCTTTCCTGGGTGGTGCGGAGAGAATCGTTCATGGCGGCTACTCCCTTCCAATCAAGCCTAAATCATAACAATTTGTCTACACAGTGTAAGCAGTGGACGCCGGCGGCGCGCGATTCGCTGAATATTTGAGCGTTTTAGACGGGTTTTGGGGGCTTGGCGCGGATTTCAGCGGGTGGCACGTTTGCTGCATTGCACAGAGCCCCTGGATTCTTGGAGTCTCCCATGAGCGTGCTCATCTCCCCCGCAGAACTGGAAACCCTGATGGCCGGCGAACCCGTGGTCGTCATCGATACCCGCGATCCCGCCGCCTACGCCGCCGGCCACATTCCCGGCGCGGTCAACCTGCGCGACATCTTCACCTACCTGGCCACCTCGGACCACGATGGCCTGCTGGCCCTGCAACACACCTTCGCCGAGGAGTTCGGTGGCGTCGGCCTGTCCGGCAAGGAAACCGCGGTGATCTACGAGGAGGCCATGAACAACGGTTTCGGCCAGTCCTGCCGCGGCTATTTCCTGCTCAAGTTCCTGGGCTATCCCAAGATCAAGGTGCTGCATGGCGGCTTCCAGGCCTGGCGCGTCGAGGGCAAGCCCACCGACACCGCCGTGCCCGCGCCGACGCCGGCCGAATTCCCCCTCGCGCCGCAGCCGGGCAGCGTCATGGTGGACAAGAGCGGCATGCTCAAGTCCTTGGACGACAAGGACATCATCAAGCTGGATGTGCGCGACGTGGACGAGTGGATCGGTACCAGTTCCTCGCCCTATGGCCCGGATTTCTGTCCGCGCAAGGGCCGCATCCCCGGCGCGGTGTGGATCGAGTGGTATCGCATGATGAAGCCGGGCGGCGAAGGGCCGATGTTCAAGGCGAAGGATGAGGTGCTCGCGGAACTCAAGACCGTGGGCATCAAGCCGGATTCCAAGGTCTACATCTACTGCTTCAAGGGCGCCCGCGCGTCCAACACCTACCTGGCGTTGAAAGAGGCGGGCGTCCAGGATGTCAAGGTGTACTTCGGCTCCTGGAACGAGTGGTCGCGGGAGCCGGAGCTGCCCATCGAGGAAGGCTTCCCGGCGTAATGCTTCCGGCAACGGCGCGCGCGGCGGCCGGTTGGCCGCCGCCGCGCTTTTTAATCGACCGATTTTCCCGAAAGTAATGTCATCTCCCGGTGGACCGAGCCGTCCTCTCCACCCCAACCCTCCCCGCGTGCGGGGGAGCCTGGGAGGAGGATCGCAGTGGCATTACGCTCGCGAAGATGCAATATGCGATCCGCATTGTTCGAGGCGACCATGATTCCGATCCTGACCTTGTTTCACGCGCTGGCGGCCGTTGTCTGGGTCGGCGGCATCTTCTTCGCTTTCATGGCCCTGCGTCCGGCCAGCATGCAACTGGAACCGGCCTTGCGGCTGGCACTCTGGCGCGGCGTGTTCGGCCGCTTCTTTCCCTGGGTATGGGGCTTCGTCATCGTTCTTCTGGTCAGCGGCCATGCCCTGTTTCACCAGGGAGTCGGCGTGGACAGCCACCCGGTTGCGGTCATGGCCGCGCTGGGCTGGCTGATGTGCCTGCTGTTCGCCTATCTCTATTTCTTCCCTTACCGGCAACTGTGCGCCGCCCTGGCCCGGGGCGAGATCCACGCCGCGGCGGCGGCCATGGGCCGGATTCGGCCCATCATCGCCATCAATCTCCTACTCGGCCTGGCCACATCGGCCTTGGGCGTCTCGGCCCGTTTCTGGGCCTGATGCCGCCTTCCGCGTTTTCGATCCGGCCCGCATGCGCATGGAGTTCGCCACTCCGGCGCATGCCGGCGCCCGCAAGCCGGCGTCCGGTCGACACACTGGATTCCGGCAACGCCGGAATGGCCACTCCCTAGCCTGATCTTCGCGTCAGTCCCGCCGGTTGCCGTCCCGCGCCACCCGCGCGCGGTGTGGAGGAGGACATTGTTCGTGGCAATGGCCTTGCTTTTCAAATGCTTAGTAGTTCCGGGCCGCATTGATACGCCGGCCTGCCTGGCGGGGGCCGGCAAGCCGGCGGGTGTGCCGGCCAATTCCGCCTACACCTCGATTGTCAACAAAATTGTCACCATATTGTTTGTTAAAACAGGACTTTCAGGTCCGCACTCATGTGGTGCGTAAATGGCGATCCCTGTGCGTAACCGGCTATTTAATAAGTGAAATACGGTTGACGGATGCGCTCGGGAATGGGGCTGTGGCGGCTTGGTTTGACATTTATTGACAAATTCAAGTGCAGGCAAATGGTTGGCATGATTACTGCTGATTGTCCGCTACCAACCCGAGAGGAGTTTTACAAAATGTCCGGCTTCGATAATCCCTTCGACCCCAAGATCACCCTGCACCGTGGCTGCACCTGCGGCCAGCACCATAGCCAGGAAGAACACGACAAGGCCGAGGCGCTGAGCGGCGAGGAAGCCCACTTCGAACGGGCCGTGGAGTCCGCCGCGGTGCGCGCCTTGTTTCCCCACGACGCCACCCGCCGCGCCTTCATCCGCGCCGTGGGCGCCGGCACCGCGCTGGCCGCCATTTCCAGCTTCCTGCCTCTGGACGCGATGAAGGCCATGGCCGCCGAGGGCGGCGCGCTGGAGAAGAAGGATCTGAAGATCGGTTTCCTGCCCATCACCTGCGCGACCCCCATCGTCGCCGCCGATCCCCTGGGCTTCTACGCGAAGCAGGGTTTGAACGTCTCCCTGATCAAGACCGCCGGCTGGGCGGTGGTGCGCGACAAGACCCTGGCCGGCGAGTATGACGCCTCCCACATGCTGTCCCCCATGCCCCTGGCCATTTCCATGGGCCTGGGCGCCCAGGCCACGCCCATGGTGATTCCGGCCATCGAGAACGTGAACGGCAACGCCATCACCCTGGCCATGAAGCACAAGGACAAGCGCGATCCGAAGGACTGGAAGGGCATGACCTTCGCGATCCCCTTCGACTACTCCATGCACAACTTTCTGCTGCGCCACTATCTGGCGGAGAACGGCCTGGACCCGGACAAGGACGTGCAACTGCGCGTGCTGCCGCCGCCCGACATGGTGGCCAACCTGCGCGCCGGCAGCATCGACGGCTTCATCGTCGCCGAGCCCTTCAACCAGCGCGCGGTGTTCGACGGCGTCGGCTTCATCCACATGCTCACCAGCGAAATCTGGGACAAGCACCCCTGCTGTTCCTTCGCCGCCACCGAGAGCTTCGTCAAACAGAACCCCAACACCTTCGCCGCCCTGTTCCGGGCCATTGTCAATTCCACCATGCATTGCTCCGAGCAGGACAACCGCAAGTCGGTGGCGGAAGCCATCTACGGCCCGAAATACCTGAACCAGCCGCAGACCGTGCTGGAGCAGGTGTTGACCGGCCGCTACGCCGACGGCCTCGGCAAGGTGCGCAACGATCCCAACCGCATCGACTTCGATCCCTTCCCCTGGCAGTCCATGGCGGTGTGGATGCTGACCCAGATGCAGCGCTGGGGCTATGTGAAGGGCAACCTCAACTACAGCAAGATCGCCGAGCAGGTGTTCCTGGCCACCGACGCCCGCAAGCGCATGGCGGAACTGGGCTACAGCGCGCCCAAGACGAACTACGCGAAGCACAGCATCCTGGGCAAGACCTTCGACCCGAGCAAGGCCAAGGCCTATCTCAAGTCGCTGCCCATGAGCAAAGCCTGAAGCCGCCAGGCGCGCGCAACCCATAACGATGACGATTCGACGAGAGCAGGAGTAGCACCATGTCCATGTTCAAGAACCCGTTCGACCCCAACGTGAAGTTGGGAGGATGTACCTGCGGCAAGCATCACAGCCAGGCGGAGCACGACGCCGCCCATGCCGGTTCCGGGGTGGGCGACGACGAGTCGGCCCTGAACCGGGCGGTGGAATCCGCCGTGGTGCGCGCGTTGTTTCCCGCCGACGCGGACCGCCGCAACTTTCTGCGCGCGGTGGGCAGCGGCACCGCCCTGGCCGCCATCGGCACCCTGTTCCCCCTGGACGCGGTGAAGGCCATGGCCGCCGACAAGGGGCCGCTGGAAAAGAAGAACCTGAAGATCGGCTTCGTGCCCATCACCTGTTCCACGCCGCTGATCATGGCCCACCCCATGGGCTTCTACGCGAAGGAAGGCCTGGACGTGCAGGTCATCAAGACCGCCGGCTGGGCGCTGGTGCGGGACAAGGTGATCAACAAGGAATACGACGCCTCCCACATGCTTTCCCCCATGCCGATCGCCATCAGCATGGGCCTGGGCTCGAAGCCCGATCCCACCTACGTGGCCACCATCCAGAACATCAACGGGCAGGCCATCACCCTGCACATGAAGCACAAGGACAAGCACGACGATCCGTCCAAGTGGAAGGGCATGAAGTTCGCGGTGCCCTTCGACTACTCCATGCACAACCTGCTGCTGCGCTACTACCTGGCCGAGCACGGCGTGGACCCGGACAAGGACGTGCAGATCAGCGTGGTGCCGCCGCCGGAGATGGTGGCCAACCTGCGCGCCGGCAACCTGGATGGCTACCTGGGGCCGGAGCCCTTCAACCAGCGCGCCGTGTACGAGGGCGTCGGCTTCATCCATGTGCTGTCCAAGGATCTGTGGGAGGGCCACCCCTGCTGCGCCTTCGGCGTCACCGGCAAGTTCGTGCAGGAGAACCCCAACACCTTCGCCGCCCTGTTCCGTTCCATCGCCAGCGCCACCGCCTATGCCCACAAGCCGGAGAACCGCAAGGAGATCGTCAAGGCCATCGCCCCGGCGGGCTACCTGAACCAGCCGGAAATCGTGCTGGACCAGGTGATGACCGGCCGCTACGCCGACGGCCTGGGCAATGTCGTCAACGCGCCGGAGCGGGCCGACTTCGATCCGTTCCCGTGGAACTCGATGGCGGTGTGGATCCTGACCCAGATGAAGCGCTGGGGTTACATCAAGGGCGACGTGAACTACAAGCAGGTGGCCGAGGAGATATTCCTCGCCACCGACGCCCGCAAGCGCCTCACCGACATGGGCCTGCCGGCGCCGAAATCGAACTACGCCAAGCACACCATCATGGGCAAGGAATTCGATGCGTCGAAACCGGATGCCTACCTGAAGTCCTTCAAGATTCGGAGAACCTGACATGATCAAGTCGATCCCCCTCCGCTCCGCCGTGGTCTCGTTGATGCTGTTCGGCGCATTCCTGCTGATCTGGCATCTGTCCACCCTGCCCAAGGAAGCCGTCCTGTCCGGGGCGGACGCCGAGTACGCCGCCCTCATGGGCGCCGGCACCCAGCAGCAGTCCGGCGTGCCCGGCCCCGCCGACGTGGGCAAGGCGGTCTGGACCAAGCTGTCCGATCCCTTCTACGACAACGGTCCCAACGACAAGGGCATCGGCATCCAGCTCGCCTATTCGCTGGGACGGGTGCTGTTCGGCTTCGCCCTGGCGGTGGCGGTCGCGCTGCCCCTGGGCTTCGTCATCGGCATGTCGCCGGTGATGCGCGGCGCGCTGGATCCCTTCATCCAGGTGCTGAAGCCCATCTCGCCCCTGGCCTGGATGCCGCTGGCGCTCTACACCATCAAGGATTCGGGCATCTCCTCCATCTTCGTCATCTTCATCTGCTCGCTCTGGCCCATGCTCATCAACACCGCCCACGGCGTGGCGACGGTGAAGAAGGATTGGCTCAACGTGGCGAAGACCCTGGAGGTGAACCCGATCCGCACGGCGCTGCAAGTGATCCTGCCCGCCGCCGCGCCCACCATCCTCACCGGCATGCGCATCTCCATGGGCATCGCCTGGCTGGTCATCGTCGCCGCCGAGATGCTGGTGGGCGGCACGGGCATCGGCTACTTCGTCTGGAACGAGTGGAACAACCTGTCCCTCACCAACGTGATCTTCGCCATTCTCATGATCGGCGTGGTGGGCATGGCCCTGGACCTGATGTTCGGGGTCATGCTCAAGCTGGTCACCTACAAGGAATAAGGAATCCGCCATGTACGTCAATGCATTTCTCAAGATCGAGGATCTGGCCAAGGTCTACCCCGCCGCTTCCGGCGGCCAAGCGCTGACGGTGTTCGAGGACATCCACTTCAGCATCGACAAGGGCGAGTTCGTCTGCATCATCGGCCATTCCGGCTGCGGCAAGTCCACCATCCTCAACGTCCTCGCCGGCCTGGAGGAAGCCAGCAGGGGCACGGTGATCATGGACGGGCGCGAGGTCTCCGGCCCCAGCCTGGACCGGGGCGTGGTGTTCCAGAGCCATGCCCTGATGCCCTGGCTGTCGGTCATGAAGAACATCGAGTTCGCGGTGAAATCCCGCTGGCCCAAGTGGGACAAGGCCAAGGTCCAGGCCCATTGCCAGAAGTACATCGATCTGGTGCACCTGACCGGCCACGAGCACAAGAAACCGGCGGAACTGTCCGGCGGCATGAAGCAGCGCGTGGGCATCGCCCGGGCCTTTTCCATCGAGCCCAAGATGTTGCTCATGGACGAGCCCTTCGGCGCCCTCGACGCCTTGACCCGGGGCGTGATCCAGGACGAACTGCTGAACATCTGCGCCGAGACCCACCAGACCGTGTTCATGATCACCCACGACGTGGACGAGGCCATCCTGCTCGCCGACAAGATCGTGCTCATGACCAACGGCCCCCTGGCGAAGATCGCCGAGATCGTGGTCAATACCCTGCCGCGCAACCGCAGCCGCCACGACCTGCACAAGCATCCCCACTACTACCGCATCCGCAACCATCTGGTGGACTTCCTGGTCAGCCGCTCCAAGGAGTTCGCCAGCAACATGCCCGCCGACTACGATTACCTGCACCCGCCCCAGGTGCGTCCCGGTCTGGAGCCGGACGCGGAACCCGTCATGGAGAGCGACAGGGTGCGGCCATTGCACCAGCCCGCCCGTCCCGTGGCGGCCTAGTTTTCCCTCCCCCGCCCGCGGGGGAGGGTGAGGGAGGGGGAGTCCCACCACTGGATATGATGATCCCCCACCCCAACCCTCCCCGCGAGCGGGGGAGGGGGCTGAACGGATTTACGAACCGACTTTGTTTACTCAACCAGGAGAACCGCCATGAACCGCCTCGAAGTCACCGAAATGATCATCACCAAGAAGCTCGAAAAGGGCGTCAAGTGGGAGGACGTGGCCAAGGCCGTGGGCCAGAGCAAGGAGTGGGTCACCGCCGGCTGCCTGGGCCAGATGACCTTCACCGCCGAGCAGGCCAAGGCCATCGGCGAAGTGCTGGACCTGCCCGCCGAGGCCGTCACCCAGTTGCAGGTGGTGCCCTACAAGGGTTCCCTGCCCACCGCCGTGCCCACCGATCCGCTGATCTACCGTTTCTACGAACTGATCAACGTGTACGGCACCACCATCAAGGAACTCATCCACGAGGAATTCGGCGACGGCATCATGAGCGCCATCGACTTCTCCATGGACATCACCCGCCTGCCCGATCCCAAGGGCGACCGGGTCAAGATCATCCTGAACGGCAAGTTCCTGCCCTACAAGATGTATTGATCGGCCGCCGCCTTGGAGCGGCGATAGCGGAGAAAACGGCCCGTTGCGGGCCGTTTTCGTCGCTGGCCGATCACGCCGCCGATGCGGCTTCGCGCTGCTCGAGAAACCGCGTCACCTTGTCCCGCACCGCGTCCCGGTGCGTGAAGATGGCGACATGCTCGCCGCCCTCCAGCGTCAGCAATTCCGCGCCGGGGATGCGCGCCTGGGCCGATTTCGCATGCGTCTGGTAGCTCACCAGCGGATCGCTGTCGCCATGCACGATCAAGGTCGGCGCTTGGATGTCTTGCAAGGGATATTCGGTCGATTGGGTGATCCGGATGTCGTTGTCGGTGCCGCTCAGGCGTTCAGCCATGCGCTCGAAGGTGCTGGCCATCAGCGCCTTGAACAGCGCCCGGCTTTCAGCGTCGGCCAGCATGCGCCGCAGGACGGCGGGACTGGAGATGGAGCGCGCGGCGGTGCGCTCCAGGTTTTCCAGCGCCTTTTTCCGCATCGCGGAAACGACGAAGGGAATGCGGGCAAGCAATTTGAGCAGGCGAAAGCTGAACGGGATGGATACGGTATTGATGCCACTCACCGTCGAAACCAGCACCAGCGACGCGCAGCGTCGCGGATATTCCAGCGCGAAGGAGATCGCGCAGGGGCCGCCTCCGGAAATCGCCACGACATGGGCGCTGCCGATCTCCAGGGAATCCAGCAGCGAGGCCACCAGATCGGCCTGTTGGGCGGGGGAAACACCGGAACTCAGCGGCGTGCCCAGGTAGCCGGGCCGGGAGAGGGCGAGCACCCGGAAATTCCCCGCGAGCACGGTGTCCGCGAGGATCGCGCTCTGATCGTAGCCGCCCATGGCGCCGTGCAGCGCGACGACCACCGGCCCTTCCCCGAACTCCAGGTATTCGACCGGGCCGCGCGCCGTCCGCCGCGTGACCGGGCGCCGATCTGCGCGTGGGTGGGGTGCGTGTGTCTTGGTGTCCATGGTGCTTTCCATTTTCTTTGAAATTCATTGCGGTTGCGCTGTGCCAGGGTTCACGCGAATCAACGCGGAAACATGCTTCCGTTGGCGAGGAGGCGCGCGATGGCTTCGTCGGATCGGCGCATGACAGAACCGCGCCATCCACGCCAAGCGGGCGGGGGGGTTACGCCGAATACCCCAGCACCGCGAACAGGTGGAAGCCTGAGCCGGCGGCGACGAAGCTGTGCCAGATCGCGTGGGCGTAGCGCATGCGGGAATCCAGCATGAAGAAGACGATGCCGACCGTGTAGGCGATGCCGCCGGCGACCAGCAGCTCGACGCAGAGTTGCGGCACGCGTTCTGCAAGGGGCACGGCGGCGAGCAACACCAGCCAGCCCATGGCGAGGTAGAGCCCCGACGAAAGCCAGGGATGGGACAACCGGTCGAAGGCTTTGAGCGTGACGCCGAGGCCGGCAAGCAGCCACACCAGGGCGAACAGCGCCCAAGCCCGGGCGCTTCCGTCCAGCGCGCCCAGGGCGAAGGGCGTGTAGCTGCCGGCGATGAAGAGGTAGATGGCGCACAGGTCGAGCTTGAGGAATAGTTGCTTGGCGCGGCCCGCCGGCAGGGCGTGGTAAAGGGTCGACGTCAGGTACAGCAGCACCATCGTCAGCGCGAACACGCTGGCGCCGACGACATGGACGGCGCCGAGGCGGCTCGCCTGGACGATCAGGAATGGCATCGCCGCGATGGCCGCCAGCAGCGCCACGCCATGGCTCGCGCTGTTGGCGATTTCCTCGCCCGGGCTCTGGTGACGTTCGGTCATATCCTGCATGGTTTCTCGTGGGGATGTTCCAGGTTCGCGGGGACTGCCTTCAATCCAAGCATACGCCGGAGAAGCGAAGGCGTTACAGTGGGCTTGCCCGCTCGACCAGGAAAGGTTTTTTGACCATGCGGCGTCTCAACATCAGCCATATCACCGAATACCAGTTTTCCACGCCGGTGTCCCTGCTGCCCCACCGCCTGCTGCTGCGGCCCCGGGAGAGCCACAACGTGCGTATCGAATCCTCGACGCTGGACATTTCCCCCGCCCACACCCTGCAATGGAAGCGGGATGTGCTGGACAACTCGGTGGCCCTGGTGGGTTTCACCCAGACCGCCAGACGTCTGCGCATCGTCAGCGACATGGTCATCCAGCATTACGAGGACAACCCCTTCGATTTCCTGGTGGACGACTACGCGGTCAACCTCCCCTTCGAGTACAACCTGGAGGAGCGGGCCGAACTGGCGCCGTTCCAACAGGCCGTCTATCCGGTGGACCGGGACGCGGTGCGGGACTGGCTGGGCGGCCTGGGCCTGCGCCAGCCCATGCAGACTTTCACTTTTCTGGACCGGCTCAACCACGAGATCGCGAACCGCTTCAACTACCGCATGCGGGAGGAGCCGGGCGTGCAGAATCCCGCGCGAACCCTGTCCCTGAACAGCGGCTCCTGCCGGGATTTCGCGGCCCTGTTCATGGAAGCCTGCCGGCACCTGGGCCTGGCCAGCCGCTTCGTCAGCGGCTACCTGTTCACGGCGGGTATCGACATGGGCAAAGGCTCCACCCATGCCTGGGCCGAGGTCTACCTGCCCGGCGCCGGCTGGAAGGGCTTCGATCCCACCGCCGGCGAGGTGACCGGCAACCGGCACATCGCCACAGCGGTGGCGCGCCACCCGGAAGCGGTGCCGCCGGTGGCCGGCAGCTTCGTCGGCCCGGGCGGCATCACGCCCTTGCTGAGCGTGTCGGTGCGGGTGGTCGCCTTGGCGTAGCCGGGTCGGCGGCCGAAAACTCACGGGATGGCGCGGGCCGGCAATCCCGCATCCAGCAGGTCAGGTGAGCAGGTGAGCAGGTGAGCAGGTGAGCAGGTGAGCAGGTGAGCAGGTGAGCAGGTGAGCAGGTGAGCAGGTGAGCAGGTGAGCAGGTGAGCAGGTGAGCAGGTGAGCAGGTGAGCAGGTGAGCAGGGAAGCAGGTGAGCAGGGAAGCAGGGAAGCAGGGAAGCAGGGAAGCAGGGAAGCAGGGAAGCAGGGAAGCAGGGAAGCAGGGAAGCAGGGAAGCAGGGAAGCAGGGAAGCACACCTCTGCTGGGAAATACACCTCAACCAAGCCAGTTCCCCCCTTTGGAAAAGGGGGGCTAGGGGGGATTTAACAGGCATCCTTCCCCGAACCCTCTCCTGAATCCCCCCCAACCCCCCTTTTCCAAAGGGGGGAGAAAAACCGCCGTCGGATTGCACACCGCTGCATGACTCCCTCTGCATTGTGTCCCTGCACCCCTTCCCTACACCCCTTCCCTACACCCCTTCCCTACACCCCTTCCCTACACCTCCTCCCTACACCGTTTCCCCCTACACCCCTTCCCCCTTTCCCTTCACTCCCGCGCCGCTTCGCTCAATTGCAACGGCCGGCTCACGTTCAAGCGGAAGCGCCCGCGCCCGGTCTTCTCGATGCCCAGGAACGGGCAACGCTCGCCGAGCCGGCGTTGCAGCAGGATCAGGCGCGCGTCCAGGTTGTCGGTGATGTCCGGCAGGCCCAGGGAGGTGTCCAGGCGCAGTTCCCGGTTGGTGAATTCGGCGCGGCCGGCGCCGGCGTGTTCCCGCAGCAGCTTCCAGACGATGGCGCCGGCGACGCCCTTGATCAGGTATTCGTTGTCCACGAACACGCTGTGGTCGGCGGGGAAATGCCGCACCAGCACCGGCGCGCCCCGGGCCGTCGCGGCGGGCTCGCGGCCGGGGGCCGGGGCGGCCGCCTCGGCGGGCTGTTCCGCGTTGCGCGACAGGCAGTCGAGGGTGAGGGCGAGATGGCCGGCGAGCACCATGAAGGCATCCTCGTCCTCGTAGGTGAAGCGCTGTTCCTCCGGGCTTTCCACATACAGCACGCCGAGCAGGCGGGGGCCCAGCAGCAGGGGCACCGCCAGCTGGCTGCCCGCCTCCGCCAGGCCGGGGAAGGGAATCTCGGTTTCCAGGGCGCCGCCGTCGGCGCTGGCGGCGAAGCCCTGGCGGGTGGCCTGGCTGTAGCGGTATTCCTGGGCCGCGTGGCCGATGCGGATGGGCGTGCGCGCGCCGGCGGCGACGCCGACGATGCCTTCCCCCACGCGCACCTCGGAGCCCACGCCGGATTCGGCGTAGCCCCGGCTCGCCACGGTGTACAGGCGGCGTCCGTCCGGATCCGGCATGAGCAGCATGGCGTGGCGCACGTCCCAGTGCCGCTCCAGGCCTTCCAGCAGCACGTCCAGCAGGTGCGCCAGGTCGGCGCAGGCGGCGCACTCCGCCAGGCAGGCGCGCAGGCCGGAGAGCAGGTTTTCCCGGGACGCCGCCTGGGCGTCCGCGTTGCCCGGGACCGCCTCCACCTCCAGCACCTGGTAGATGTCGGAACCCAGCAAACGGAACACCCTGCTCATGCCCGTGTGGGAGGCGATGGCGGCCAGCCGCGCCTTCATGTACTCGAACAGCGGTCCCTCGGTCTCGGTGCGCAGATAGACCAGCTTCAGGCTGTAGTGGGCGGCGCTCACCGGGTCCACCACCTCCACCGTGGCGCGGCCGTTGTGCAGGATGTTTTCCCGGGTCTTGTTGAAGAACTGGTAGGACAGGGCGACGTGGCCGTCGTCCACGAAGTGCACGTGGGACAGCTTGGCCAGGTTGGGCATGCCGTCGGCGCCGCAGGTGGCGATGGAGGCGGGGATCGCGCCCTCGAAGCAGCGCCGCAGGGCGCGCAGCGTGGGGCTCATGGCAAGGCGCTCATGGCAAGGCGCTCATGGCAAGGCGCTCATGGCAAGGCGCTCATGGCAAGGCGCTCATGGCAAGGCGCTCATGGCTTGGGCTCTAGGCGCGCGCCGGCCTTGGGTCCGGGGGTCTGCTCGAACAGGGCCACCGGGGTGAAGGCCGCCGCCACCGCCTCGTCGGCGCTGGGCGCCATGAGGAGGCGGCAGAAAGGCTCCGGATAACCCAGGGACACCAACTCGGCGATGAAAGCGTCCCCCGCCGCCAGCATGATCTCCCGGTCGCCGGGCGCCAGTTCGTCCAGGCGCGCGCAGCTCCCCTTGAGTTGCAAGGTCTCGTGGGTCAGCGGCCGGCTGAACACCGCCGCGACCGCCGCGCCCGCCGCCAGGTCGCGCAGCAGGGAAGCGGAGCGGAGCCGGGAGAGGAACACCACCACCTCGCGCCGGTCCGGCGACACCTTGCATCCGAACGCGCGGGCCAGGGAGGGCACCCCGTCGGCGTCGTGGGACGCCATGCCGACCGCCACCGGTCCGGCCAGAAACGCGGCCTGGGATGCGTCCAGCAAGGGTGGGGCGGCTTTCTTTCGCGGCATGGGGACCAATATCCGAGCGGATAAATCGGGATTGCCGTGGGATTCTACTAGCCGAGTCCGGGCCGGGGATTATGAAATTTTTAGCATTTCCATAGCGAAGAGTTAGCAACGCGGATGCGCGCGGATACCTAGTCTTCGCATCGCACGTGCCACTCATTCGTCCACACAAAGGAGGCTATCCGCCATGAAACCCCGTTTGATCGCCCTCGCGGCCCTGTCGTCCCTCGCCGTCCTCATCCAGGCCCCCGCGTCCGCCGGCTCCGGCAAGGACGCGCGCCTGCTCGAGCGCGGCCAATATCTGGCCCGCATCGGCGGCTGCAACGACTGCCACACCCCCGGATTCGCGGAATCGGGCGGCAAGACCCCGACGCAACAATGGCTCACCGGCAGCCCGGTCGGCTTCCAGGGCCCCTGGGGCACGACCTATCCCGTGAATCTGCGCCTGTATGTGCGCGACATGAGCGAAAGCCAATGGCTGACGCGCATGCGCAAGCCCATGGGGCCGCCCATGCCCTGGTTCAACCTGCGCGACATGCCGGACCAGGATCTGGTCGCCCTCTATCGCTTCATCCGCGCGCTCGGCCCGGCTGGCGAAGCGGCCCCGCTTGCCGCCGCGCCCGGCGTGGCGGTCAACACGCCCTACATCGAGTTCGTGCCGAAGAACCTTCCCCTGCCCACCAGACACGCCCAGCGCTGAGCGGCCAGACGAGGAGAACACGCCATGCGACAAGAGAACCGGGCCAGCGCCCTGAATCGCCTGGAAACCATGCTGCTGATCCGCGCCTACGAGCACCAGCTCGTGGAACTGCAAAAGACCGGCGCGCCGGGCACCTGCACCAGCGTCGGCCAGGAGGCCTGCGCCGTCGGCGTGGTCGCCGCCCTGGACGCGCGCGACCACATCGTCACCAACCACCGCAGCGCCGGCCACCTCATCGCCCGCGGCGCCGAGCCGGGCCGCCTGATGGCGGAGGTGCTGGGCCGCGTCGACGGCTATTGCGGCGGCCGCAGCGGCAGCCTGCACATCTCGGCCAAGGAGCTGGGCGTGGTGCTTACCTCCACCATCGTCGGCGGCGAACTGTCCATGGCGCCCGGCGTCGCCCTGGCCCGGAAGATGGGGAAAGGCGAAGCGGGCGGCATCGTCGCCGTCTTCTTCGGCGACGGCGCCGCCTGCGAGGGCATTTTCCACGAAGCCTTGAACCTGGCCGTGCAATGGCAACTGCCCTTGCTGTTCGTGTGCGAGAACAACCAATGGCAGGCCTTCGTGCACCGTCTCGAAACCATGCCGGACAAGGCCATCGCCGCGTGGGCGCGCGGCCACGGCCTACCCGTGGAAACGGTGGACGGCAACGACGTGGACGCCGTGCACGCCGCCGCCGCCAAGGCCGTGGCGGGCATCCGGGAAAGCGGCGGCCCCGCCTTCCTGGAACTGTCCACCTATCGTCAGCGCGGCCACTACGAACCGGACGACCAGGCCTATGTGGACCCGGCCGAGCTGCAAGCCTGGCGGGCGCGCGATCCGATCCGCCTGCACAGCGAGCGTCTCATGGCGCAAGGCCTGCTGGACGACGCGGGCCTCGCCGCCCTCGAGCAACGCGCCCGGGCAAACATCGAAAGCGCCCTGGCCTTCGCCCAGGCCAGCCCCTGGCCCGCGCCCGCCACCCTGACCGACCACGTCTACGCCTGACGAAAAGGATGCGAACATGAACCAGACCCACCTCAAGACCACCCGCATGACGGTGGAAAAAGCCCTCCACCTGGCCCTGCGCGAGGAAATGCAACGGGACGCCGACGTGCTGCTGATGGGCGAAGGCAGCGCCACCAAGCATCGCGATCTGGTGGAAAGCTTCGGCGCCGCGCGCGTGCGCAACACGCCCCTGGCCGAGGCCATCATCGCCGGCACCGCCGTCGGCGCCGCCGCCGCCGGCCTGCGCCCGGTCATCGACCTGCTGTTCGCCCCCTTCATGGCCTACGCCTGGGACGCCCTGGTCAACAGCGCCGGCAAGCTGCGTTATCTGTCCGGCGGCCAGTTCCAATTTCCCCTGGTGGCCATGGGTCTGACCGGAACCGGCTGGTGCGTGGGCGCCCAACACAACCACAATCTGGAAGCCATGTTCGTGCACGCCCCGGGCCTGAAGGTGGTGATGCCTGCCGATCCCGCCGACTTCAAGGGCCTGCTCAAGGCCGCGATCCGCGACGACAACCCGGTGCTGTTCTTCACCGATATCGGCCTGCTGTTCCAGGAGGGCGAGGTGCCCGACGACGCGGATTTCGTCGTGCCGCTGGGCAAGGCCGCCGTGCGCCGGACGGGAGAGGACGTGACCCTGGTGAGCTACGCGAAGACCGTGAACGTGTGCCTGCTGGCGGCGCGGGAGCTGGAAGCGCAAGGGATTTCCGCGGAGGTCGTCGACCTGCGCAGCCTCAAGCCTCTGGACGAGGAAACCGTGCTGCGATCCGTGCGCAAGACCGGCCGCCTGGTGGTGGTGCACGAAGCCAGCGGCCTGTGCGGCATCGCCGCCGAGATCGCCGCCCTGGTCTCCGCCCAGGCGTTTCACGCGCTGCGCGCCCCGGTGCTCCGGTTGACCGGCCCGGACGCGCCGACGCCTTCGTCCTGGGTGCTGGAGCAGGCCGCCGTGCCCCAGCCCGCGGCGGTGACCGAGGCCGTGCTGGGCCTCATGATCGGTCAGGCTTCCCGGGAAGAGGATGGCCGCCTGGCGGAACTCACGGCCTGATCGCCGCCGCCTTCGCAAGTAGGCCATATGGGCATGGGGGCTTTCCCCTCGCCACCCCTCCCCCGTTTGCGGGGGAGGGGTGGCGGCAGCGCGGGGCAGAGCGTCCGTAGAGCCGTCCTGGGCGGATCGGTGTACCTTCCCCTTCGCCAAGCATCGCCAAGCAAAGGGGCAAACCCGTCGCATCTCTGAAACAAGGAGAGATCCATGAAGATCACCAACCCCCAGTCCGGCACCAACGTGACCGAGATCGTCGAGGGCATCTACCGCATCAGCACGCCCATGACCATCCCCGGCGGCGGCTTCACCTTCAACCAGTACCTCATCGTCGACGACGAGCCCCTGCTGTTCCACACCGGGCCGCGCAGGATGTTCCCCCTGGTGCGCGAGGCGGTGGCCAGCGTGCTGCCGCCGGAACGGCTGCGCCACATCGCCTTCTCCCACGTGGAGGCGGACGAGTGCGGATCGCTGAACGAGTGGCTGGCGGCGGCGCCCCGATCCGCGCCCCTGTGCGGCAACATCGCGGCCATGGTGTCCATCGCCGATCTGGCGGACCGGCCGCCCCGCGCCCTGGCGGACGGCGAGGCGCTCAGCCTCGGCGGGCACACCGTGCGCTGGTTCGACACGCCCCACCTGCCGCACGCCTGGGAATGCGGCTTCCTGATGGAGGAGCGCACCCGCGCGCTGCTGTGCGGCGACCTGTTCACCCAGGGCGGCGCCGACAATCCCCCGGTCACCGAGTCCGACATCCTGGGGCCCAGCGAGGCGTTCCGGCGCGAAATGGACTACTTTTCCCACACCCGGCATGCCCGCGGGATGCTGGAGAAACTGGCCTCGGCCAGCCCGACGACGCTGGCCTGCATGCACGGCAGCGCCTGGCGTGGCGACGGACAATCGCTCCTGCGCGCCCTGGCGGATTCCCTCCTCGCCGACGCGGCCCGCACCTAGCGCCTGCCAATCCACGACCGGTCGCTGTGTGCGGCCCTACCGGCGGCGCGCCGGGCAGGGCATGCGACCCTCGGGCCTGGGAAGGCGGCAGACGACTGGATGCCCAGGCTATTTTGTGAAAACACCTTCGACAATCTGGCGCTGAAGGAGTCGCTGTGCCGGGCGAACTATGCCAAGCCGTGGCGCATCCGCCAAAATGCCCTTGCCCGCATCGGCGCCGGCATACCGCGAAGACGGAGATAGCAGCCCATGACGAAATCCACCGTGACCTACTGGAACCCCCTGGACCCGGAGCATCGGATCCGCTGGGAGCCCGTGCCCGGCCTGGAAGGCCAGGCCGAGGCCCTCACCCTCAGCATCGACCCGGACAGCGGCGAATACACCCGCCTCACCTACTTCCTGCCCGGCGCCGACACCGCGCCCTTGGGCGGCAAGAGCCACGCCTATCCCGAGGAGGTCTTCATCGTCAGCGGCCGGCTTTACGACGCGGCTTTCGGCCTGTGGCTGGAAACCGGGTATTACGCCAGCCGCCCGCCCGGGGAGGTGCATGGCCCGTTCCGCACCGACGAGGGCTGCGTCGTGCTGGAGGTGTCCTTCCCGAATCGCGTGTAGCGCATGAATGTGGGCCCGGCGGGACGCGCGGGCGCTCGACGCGCCGCGGCAAAGCGCCACATCGGGCTCACCCGGTTGGCGCCGGCGTCCGCCGGTATCCCGCCTTGTCACGCGCCGGAAACGTCCCTGCTCGGCGTACTGGCTTAAACTGCGCGTCTTGCGGGGGCATTCCTTGCCCCGTGTTTTTTGTGAACGGCGCGCAGAGGTCTCAATGTTCAACTGGTTTCTCTCCCTGAGCATTCGCTGGAAGCTGCAACTGGGCTTCTTTCTGGTCACCATGGTGACCACCATCTACAACCGCATGCTGGCCTCCCACGAGTTGGGCACCATGGTCGAGATCGCCCGGCAGGGCGGCGTGGCCGAGAAGGTGATCCAGGCCCTGGAGGGGAACCACAGCGCTTACGTGTTCAATTCCTTCTGGGAGTCCGGGCTCGAGTTCGCGCTCCAGTTCATGCTCATCGGGGTCGTCGCGAACCTGTTCGTGCGACCCATCCAGGCGCTGTGCCGGGCGCTGAACGCGGTTGAGGAGGGCGACCTGACCCAGGGTGTGCCCAATACCGCGCGGGACGAGATCGGCGTGCTGGAGAGGAGCTTCAACAGCATGCTCGACCGGATCAACCACATCATGCGGGGCATCGATCACAGCAGCAAACAGATGGGGCTGTCGGCCTATCAGATCACCACCCTGTCCCAGGAGATCGCCGAGATCAGCCAACGGGAGCAACGCCGCTCCACCGACGTGAATCAGGCCACCGGGCGCATGCGCGACATCTCGGAAGCCATGCAGCGCCAGGCCGACGTGGCCCGGGAGCAGGCCAGCAACACCGAGACCACCGCGCGCCAGGGCATCGCCGCGGTGCAGGCCAACATCCAGGGCATGGAGCAGACGGCGCAGGAAGTGCATCGGGCCTCGGGCGAAATCCAGATCCTGGACCAATCCGCGGACCAGATCGGCCACATCGTGGAGAGCATCCAGGGCCTGGCGGAGCGGACCAACCTGCTGGCCCTCAACGCCGCCATCGAGGCCGCCCGGGCCGGCGAGGCGGGGCGCGGTTTCGCCGTGGTGGCCGACGAGGTGCGCAAGCTGGCCGAGCGCACCACGGATTCGGCCCAGGAGATCGCCGCCATCATCCAGACCCTCACCCGCCAGGTGAAGCAGGCCGCCGGCACCATGGACAAGGTGGTGGAGCAGGTCCACGGCAGCCAGAACCAGGCCGCGGAGACCTCGGCGATGATCGAGGAAATGGCCCGGGTGGTGTCCGGCACGGTGCGCACCAACAAGGACATTTCCAGCGCCAGCGCCGAGCAGATGGCCCAGTTCCGCCAAATGGACGAGACCCTCGGCAAGCTGTTCAACACCCTCGGGGAAAACGCCGCCAAGGTGCGCACCACCGCCGACATCAGCGATGCCCTGTACGGCGTCACCGAGGACATGAAGAAGCTGTTGGCGGGCTTCGTTTTCGACAAGGCCAGCCAGGTGCGCACGGTGGAGCAGGAGAAGCGCGCTTTTCCCCGCACCGGCCACTCCCTGCGGGTGGACGCCCAGCAGGGCGGCCACAAGCAGGAAGGCCTCACCCGGGACATCAGCCTGTCCGGCCTGCGCCTCGCCCTGAACCGGCCGCTGGACGATGCCGACGCCGAACTGAGGCTATCGGTCTACCTGCCCTACGAGGACCGGACGGAGTACGGCAACCAGATCCCCCTGTCCCTGGCCGGCAAGGTGGCCTGGTCCAAGAAGGATGGCGAGTACCATCTCTACGGCATCCACTTCCATGACGTGGACGACCGGGCCCGGGATAGCCTGCGCCGGTGCATCCAGTACTTCAATCTCAAGGCGGAATACTGAGGCGCGGCAAACCCGGGGCGCCGGCGCCGCCCGGAGGGAACGGGGCGGCGGGCGGCGGCGCCATCGGGAACACGCGATCCGCGGTGACAAGGCTTCCGTGGTCACCCGGATATGTTTCGCACAACCGGTTCGCGCAACCCGGCGCGGCGCGCTTTGCCGGAAGGGGGGCGCACCGGCCCCATTTGGCGGAATGCGCCGCGCTCTTCCGCCACAAGCGTGGGTGACCTCAACCGCCGGCATCCCCCGTCCGCGCCGCTGGACCAACCCTGCCGACCCGCTCCAGATACAGCGCCACCAGCCCGGCCACCAGCGCCAGGCCGACCACGCCCGCCAACCAGAACCCCGCCGCTCCCCGCGCCGGCCCCAGCCAATCCGTCAAGCCCAGCACCACCCCGCCCCCCAGGCCGATGCCCCACAGGCAGGTGGTGTAGATGATCATGGGCGCCGCGGTGCGCTTGTAGCCGCGTAGCGCGTTCACCGCCACCGCCTGAAGCGCGTCGGCCAGGTGGTAGAAGCCCACCAGCACGATCAGCGGCGCGGCCAGGGCGCGCACCCGGGCGTCGGTGGTGTAGGCGGCGGCGATTGCGTCCGCGGCGAACCAGAACGCCAGGCTGACGGCGACGCCGAATCCCAGGCCCAGGCGGATCGCGCGCCAGCACAGTTGCCGGGCTCGCCCGGGTTGGCCGGCGCCGAGGGCCTGGCCGGCGAGGATGGCGGCGGCGTTGCCCAGAGACAGGGGCAGCATGAAGGCGAAAGCGGCCAGGTTCGCGGCGATCTGGTGGGCGGCGGAGACCAGCGGCCCCAGGCGGGCGATGAACAGGGCCATGAAGGTGAAGGCGGTGATGTCGGCGATGAAGGTGAGGGCGATGGGCACGCCCAGCTTCAGGAAGGCGAGGATGGCGGACCAATCCGGGCGCGCGAGGCGACGTTTGAGGCCGAAGCCGGCGAACTCCGGGTGGTTCAGGCACCAGCTCCAGGCGACCAGGGCGATGACCCAGTTGTCGATGACGGTGGCCACCGCGCAGCCGGTGGCGCCCAGGGCGGGCAGGCCGAACAGGCCGTGCATGAGGATGGCGTTCAGGGGCAGCTTCAACAGCAGGGCCGCCAGGTTGAAATACATCACCGAGCGGGGCTGGCCGATGCCTGCGAACAGGCCCATGTAGAGGCGGAAGGCGAGCGCCGCCGGCACGCCCCAGACCGAGGCGGCCAGGTAGGCGCGCACCTTGGACTCCACCTCGGGCTGCAGTTGGGAAACGGCGAGGAAGGGTTCCGGATTGAGCAGCAGCAGGGCGGCGGCGATGCCCAGCGCCAGCGCTACCCAGAGGCTCTGGTGCAGTTCCCGGCCGATGTCCGCCCGGCGCCCGGCGCCGAACAGATGGGCGACGATGGGCGGCAGGGCGAACAGCACGCCCATGAGGGACATGACGATGGTCACCAGGATGGAACTGGCGATGCCCACGGCGGCCAGGTCCAGGGCCGAGAGCCGGCCCGCCATGACGGTGTCGATGACGCCGTTCGCCATCCAGGCGATCTGGGCGATGTACATGGGCCAGGCGAGATGCAGGAGCTCGCCGGTGGGGGAACGCTGTTTCATGGGCGGGGGAAGGTATCAGGACTGCCGGGGGCGGGGCCACGAATTCCCGCCGTGGCAGGCGGCGATCAGGCCTGTTGGAGCGCCTGACCGAGGTCTTCCAGCAAATCCTCCAGGTCTTCCAGCCCGGCCGAGATCCGCACCAGTCCTTCGGCGATGCCGTGGGCCTTGCGTTCCTCCAGTGTGTAGAAGGAATGGGTCATGCTCGCGGGATGCTGGGCGAGGCTCTCCGCGTCGCCCAGGCTGACGGCCCGGGCGATCAGGTTCAGGGCGTTCATGAACCGGCGTCCCGCCTCGATGCCGCCCTTGAGTTCGAAGGCCACCATGCCGCCGGGCAGCTTCATCTGCCGCCGGGCCAGCTCGTATTGCGGGAAGGTGGGGAGGCCGGGGAAATGGCAGACCTCCACCTTGTCGTGCCGAGCCAGGAATTCGGCGATGCCCTGGGCGTTCTCGCAGTGCCGGTGCATGCGCAGGGCCAGGGTCTTGATGCCGCGCAGAACCAGGAAGGCGTCCTGGGACGACAGCACCGCGCCGGTCATGTCCTTGATGCCGTAAAAGCGCACCTGATCCAGGGATTCCTTGCGGCCGACGATGGCGCCGGCGATCAGGTCGCCATGGCCGCCCAGGTACTTGGTCGCCGAGTGCACGACGTAGTCGGCGCCGAGTTCGATGGGGCGCTGGAGGTAGGGGGTGCAGTAGGTGTTGTCCACCACCACCTTGGCGTCGTGGCGGTGGGCGATGGCCGCGATGGCGGCGATGTCCACCAGGCGCATGTTGGGGTTGGCGGGGGATTCGAAGAACACCACCTTGGTGCCGGCGCCGATGGCGGCCTCCAGGTTCGCCGGGTCGGTGAGGTCGACATGGGTGATCCTGACCCCGAATTTCGCCAGACCGTGATTGAAGAAGCCGAAGGTGCAGCCGTACAGCGTCTTGTCGGCGATGACCTCGTCGCCCGGTTGCAGCAGCGTCCAGAGCAGGGAGGTGGTCGCCCCCATGCCCGACGCGGTCACCAGGGCGGCCTCGCCGCCCTCCAGATCGGCGATGCGGTTTTCCAGCAGCACGGTGGTGGGGTTGCCGACGCGGGAATAGACGTAGCCCGCCTGTTCGCCGGCGAAGCGCGCGGCGCCGTCCTCCACCGTGGGGAAGGTGTAGGTGGAACTGAGGTAGAGGGGCGGGTTGAGGGCGCCATGGCCGGCGTAGGGGTCGTAGGCGTGGTGGATCGCCCGGGTGGAAAAGCCTTTGCGCGCGCCTAGGGAGTCAGCCATTTCAGATGTCCTTTTCCTGCTGCCGGCGGCGTTGCACGATGCCATGACCCGCCGAAACGGGAATGGCGGTGCTTGGCCTAATCCCGTTCGGTATTATTCGTCAGACGGCAGTCAGGATTCGATATTGTTGAGGTCTTCCAATATCGCATAGGGCTGCAAGCCTGTATGCCGAATAGATTTCGGGGGAACCGAGCAAAATGACCATCGACCGAATCGACGCCGAGATTCTCGGGCTTTTACAGAAGGATGCGCGGCTGTCCAACAAGCAGATCGCCGCCAGCGTGGGCCTCGCCGCGTCCAGCGCGCACGACCGGCTCAAGCGGCTTTGGGGCGAGGGCGTGCTGACCGGTTCCCATGCGGAGGTGGAGCCCAAGGTCATGGGCGTCGGGCTGGAAGCCTTGCTGATGATCGAGTTGTCCAAGCACGAACGGGCCATGGTGGACCGCTTCATGGAAGACGTCGCCCACATTCCGGAAGTCCGTTCCGCGCGCCTGATCACCGGGCGCTACGACCTGGTGGTGCATGTGGTGGCCCGGGACACGCGGCATCTGATGGATATCGCCCTAGACCGTTTCACCAGCCGGCCGGGGGTGACGCGCATCGAAACCTCGATCATCTACGAGACGCGGGTTAACCATGAATTGCCGATGCTGGCGCCCGTGGGGAACGGCCAGCCTTGATGCCGGCTTGATCGGGCCGCCGCCGGCTATTCCTCGCCCGACAGCCTCAGCGTGTACTGCCCGGATTTCTCGTCGCGCAGCAGGTTCAGCAGCTTGTGCTTCTGGGCGTCCTCCACCAGTTCCTTGAAGGAGCGGTAGCCGTAGTAGGACTCGGCGAAGCCGGGACGGCGGCGCTGCATGGTGGTCTTGACCAGGGAGCCCCAGATTTTCTCGTCGGAGCCGCGCTCGGCGATCAGGGCCTCCACGGTTTCCACGAGGAAATCCAGGGCCTCCTGGCGCTTGCTTTCCTCGCTCTTGGGTTCGGCGTGCTTCGCCGCGCTGGCCGCGGGTTTATTGGCGCTGGCGGCGGGGGCCTTCTTCGCGGCCTGTTTCTTCTTGGCTTCCTGGGCGCGCACCAGGTCGTCGTAGAAGATGAACTCGTCGCAGTTGGCGCTCAGGAGATCGGAGGTGGAATCCTTCACGCCGATGCCGATGACGTGCTTGTTGTTCTCGCGCAGCTTGGATACCAGGGGCGAGAAGTCCGAGTCGCCGCTGATGATGACGAAGGTGTCCACGTGCGCCTTGGTGTAGCAGAGGTCGAGGGCGTCCACCACCATGCGGATGTCGGCGGAGTTCTTGCCGGACTGGCGCACATGGGGAATCTCGATCAGCTCGAAGGCCGCCTCGTGCATGGTGGCCTTGAAGTCCTTGTAGCGCTCCCAGTCGCAGTAGGCCTTCTTGACGACGATGCTGCCTTTCAGCAGCAGGCGTTCCAGCACCTTCCTGATGTCGAACTGGGGATATTTCGCGTCGCGCACCCCCAGGGCGATGTTCTCGAAGTCGCAGAACAGGGCCATGTTGGTGATTTCCGTTTGTCCTGCCATGACGGCCTCCCGTTGGGTTGTGGGCGCGGGGCGCGCCGGGAATCCTGCGCCCGGCATTGTAGGGCGTTATGTCCGTGACGGTTGGGGAGGCGGGGCGGGGAGGCGGTATGTGGGCAATGTGCGATACCGGGCGGGAAAATGTGTCCGGCCGCGCCCGATTCGAGGCGTGGCGGGCAAAACAAAGTAGGATTAGCGGACTGCATGATCCGAATATATCGATTGAGTCGTGAATTCCCAGGAGTCGAAAAAGGCCGGGCGGGACGCCGCCGCCGAGTCCGTGTGGCAGCGGAGCGTCAACCGTCTGCTTGCCCGCTTCCGTGAAAAACTGGTGTTGGGCGACGTGCGCGGTCCGCGCCCGTATCTTCTGGCATTCCTGCTCGCCCTTGTCGCCCTGTTCGCGCGCATGGCCATCGGCCCGGCGGAAGCCGGCCTGCAATTCGTCACCTTCTTTCCCACGGTCGCCCTCGCGGCGGTGTTCTTCGGCGCCGGACCGGGCCTGTTCGCCACCGTGGTGTGCGCGGTGCTCGCCGGCTATTTCTATTTCCCGCCCTACCAGTCGTTTCCCCTGACGTTCCGTCCGCAGACGGTGCTTTCCGTGCTGGTGTTCTGCGCGGACGGCGTCATCGTCAGCGTGTCCATCGGCGCCATGCACCGCTACTACGCGCGCTATCGGGACACCATCCGGCGCATGCAGGAGAGCGTGGACCGCCACAAGCGGCAGGAAGCGGAACTGGCCTACCAGAAGTTCGCGCTGGACCAGCACGCCATCGTGGCCGTCACCGATGCGGCCGGTGCCATCACCTACGTAAACGACAAGTTCTGCGCCATCAGCGGCTATACCCGGGGCGAACTGCTGGGCAAGAACCACAGGCTGCTCAATTCCGGCACGCATACGGACGCATTCTTCGAGGAGATGTACACCACCATCGCCAGCGGCAAGGTCTGGCATGGCGACATCTGCAACCGGGCCAAGGATGGCGGCCTGTACTGGGTGGCCACCACCATCGTCCCTTTCGTGGACGAGTCCGGCATCCCCGTCCGCTACGTGGCGATCCGCTCCGACATCAGCGAGCGGATGGCGCAGGCGGCGGAGTTGCGGCGGCGCGAGCTGCGCTACCGCGCGGTGGTGGAGACCTCGCCGGACGGTTTCTGGCTGGCGGGCCGGGACGGCCGCTTCATCGGCGTCAACGAAGCCTATTGCCGCATGTCCGGTTACAGCGAAGCGGAGCTGCTGGGCATGCAGATCTCCGATCTGGAGGCGAACGAAGAGCCGGAGGAGACGGCGGCCCACATCGCCCTGGTCTACGAGCGCGGCTACGATCGCTTCGAGACCCGGCACCGGCGCAAGGACGGCAGCGTCTGGCCGGTGGAGATCACCGCGAGCCTGAACGCCGCCTTGGGGGACATGATCATCTTCTCGCGCGACCTGACCGAGGCCAAGGCCTGGGAAGCCGAGCGGGCCCTGGCGGAAGCGTCGATCCGCGACATGGCCTTCCTCGACCCCCTGACCCAGTTGCCGAACCGGCGCCTCCTCTATGACCAGGTGAGGCATGAGCGCAACCAGTGCCGGCGCGGCGGGCACCACGCCGCGCTGCTGTTCATCGACATGGACAATTTCAAGCAGCTCAACGACACCCTGGGCCACGAGATGGGGGACAAGCTCCTGGTCGAGGTGGCCCGGCGATTGCGGGAATGCGTGCGGGAGGCCGATACCGTCGCCCGCCTGGGGGGCGATGAGTTCGTGGTGCTGCTGGGCGGCCTGCGCGAAGACGCGGAGGAGAGCGAGCGGCTGGCCCGACAGGTCGGCGCGAAGATCCTCGCGGCGCTCAATCGCCCCTATCGGCTGGACCAACACGTCTACCGCAGCACGCCCAGCATCGGCGCGACACTGTTCGTGGGCGATGACGACAGCGTGGACGATATCTTCCGGCGCGCGGACCAGGCCATGTACCAGGTGAAAACCTCCGGCCGCAACGCCTTGTGCTTCTTCGGCGTCGATGGCCCGGCGCCGCCTTCCCCATGATCCGGCGAGCGCGCCGGCGCCGATAGCGTGGGGCGGCTGGTGAGAGGGGCGGTCCTTGTCCGGGCGATCCCGCGCTAAGCCGGAAAAACTCGAATTTCCTGTTCTTCTCACGGCGAACCCGCCATGCTGGCGCATTGGATTCCCGGATTGGAAGGCGGCCGCATCATGGAAAAGGGGGCGGAGGTGTTCCCGGTCATCCGCTGGCGCGAGGACGGCGCGGAGCGTTCGGCGCGTTGGCGTTCGGAGAGCGGGCTTCCACCGCCCAAGAATGTCGTCATCGGCGACGATCAGACCAGCGCCGATGCCGCCTATCGCCTCGCCTGCGCGGGCACCGCGCTGCTCTGGCGCGGCGATTACCACAACGCGAAACAGTTGCTGCTGGCCTTGGCGCGGCGCGTAGAGCGCAAGCCGCGCAAGGGAGGCGAGGCGAGCGATACGGCGACCGACTCGCCAGCCGAGGCCTTCCACCGGCATCGCCAGGCCCAGGCGCGGCGCGCGCGGATTCTGGCGATGCTGCTCATGCCCCTGGACGGCGATTACCGCGTTCCGCTCCGGCGCGCCCCCGACCTGCGGGAATCCTGCGCGGAAGCCTACGGGCCGCGGGGGGAAGCGGACTCCGTGGTGTCGCTGCGGGAAGTGCTGGGCTTGATCGGCGCCCACGAGTGGCGCCGGAAAGGCGTGCCGGTTGCCGCGCTGGGGGCGCGCATTCACCCGCACTACGGCGTGTTCGCGCCGATCCGCTGCGAGTACGTGGACCTGGTGGCCGCCGCGCCGCTGCCCGCGACCGCGCTGGCCTTCGATATCGGCACCGGCACCGGCGTGCTGGCCGCGCTCCTGGCCCGGCGCGGCGTGGCCCGTGTCGTCGCCACCGACCTGAATCCGCGCGCGCTGGCCTGCGCCGGCGAGAACATCGCCCGCCTCGGCATGGGCAAGCGGGTGGAGTTGCTGGCGGCCGATCTCTTCCCCGCCGGCCGCGCCGCGCTGGTGGTCTGCAATCCGCCCTGGCTGCCGGCGCAACCCGGTTCGCCGATCGAGCACGCGGTCTACGATCCGGACAGCCGCATGCTGAACGGCTTCATCGCCGGCCTGGCGGCGCATCTCACGGCGGATGGCGAAGGCTGGCTGGTGCTGTCGGATCTCGCCGAGCATCTGGGCCTGCGTTCGCGGGAGGAACTGCTGGCCGCCTTCGATGCGGCGGGACTGGCGGTTCTGGGTCGAAGCGACGCGCGTCCCAACCACCCGCGCGTTGCCGATACGAGCGATCCGCTGCACGCGGCCCGCGCGGCGGAAGTGACTTCATTGTGGCGGCTGGCGGCGCGCCATTGACGCGGGAAGGACGGCGCGAGGCGTTGCTTGTGTGATTGCGTGGGAGGGCGGGAGGACATCCCGCCGATGCGCGGCGCGGGCCGAGACCCGGCCGCTATATCGCGCGGTCAGGCGCGCAGCAGGGCCTTGGCCAGACGCGCGGAAAGCTGATCAGCGGTGAATTGGGCTTCGTTCGGCGGGTACAGGGCGTCTTCCTCGAACTCGAAGCCATGCTCCCGCGCCAGGGCGAACATCTCTTTCAGTTTTTCACAGGCCTTCAGTTGTTCCGCCAGGGCGGCGTCGCCGCGTGCCTTGGCCGAGAATGCGGCAATTTGCTTGATCGACATGATTTGCTCTCGTGTGGGTTTCGCGTGTCCAGCGGGCGGAAAGGTCTCGAAGAGACCCTGTGCTGGGGCGGGGAATGGAAAGCAATATCCAGACCAGCCTTGGGATGCAAAACCTGGCTCGATGAATCGTCATGAAATCAATGAGGTAACGGCCCGATGCGCGGATCCGTTCGCGCAGGGATCCGCGTTTGTGGCATATCGCACAAGGGTGATTGGGCCTTTGCCGACATTCCCCACCCCCACAATTACCCCGACGAGGCCGCCATGCGGGATGTCTTCCCGCGTCGCGCAAAAGGGCTGAGGGATTTCGAAACCCTGGCTTTCGCGGAGGTTTTTGAATTCCCCTCATTCCCCTGGATGCCAAGTGCCGACGGCCATGCCGGCCGCCCGGGGAATGCGGGTTTATCCGGGCGTCGCGCGGCCGCGCGGCGAGCCATGGCCGGTCGATCGCGCATGACGGATGGCTTGCCGCGCTTGGCTCGCAAGGGCCGTGTGCCATCGATTCGGCGTTCTTCTAGAAGCGCTCATTCCCGCGCAGATAGCGCCATTGTCCGGGCGGGATTTTCCCCAGGGGGATGCTGCCCAGGCGGATGCGCTTCAGCGCGATCACGCGCAGGCCGACGGCCGCGCACATATGGGCGATCTGGCCGGGCTGGGCGCCTTTCAGGGCGAAGCGCAGGCGCCTCTCGTTTTGCCAACTGGCCTTGATGGCGGCGGGCGCGCGGCCGTTGTAGGCGATGCCCCGGTTCAGGCGTTGCAGGCCGTCCACGGCCATGTCGCCGGCAACTTCGACGACGATCTCGTGTTCCACGCTCGCGGCGGCCTCGGTCAGCTTGCGCGCGACGCGCCAATCCTGGGTGTAGACGACGAGGCCGCTGGCGCCGGTTTCCAGCGGCACGCAGGGGTTCAGCCGGGTGAAGTGCACTTTCAGGGGACGCGTGCCGGAGGCGTCTTCCGCCCACTGGCTGTCCGGCGCGAGCAGTGTCTCGGCGGGCGGCGCGTCGCCGTCCCCATGGGTGGCGTAGCCGGGCGGCTTATGGAGCAGCAGGGTGACGGGTTCGGCCTGCTCGGGGTTGGCGCGGGCGTCGATCTCGATGCGCTGGTCGGCGACGCGGAACTGGGGTTCCTCGATGATGGCGCCATCCACCCGCACCCAGCCGCCGGCGATGATCAGCTCGGCTTCGCGGCGCGAGCAGGCGCGCAGTTCGGCGACACGTTTGGCGAGTCGGACGGGGTCGGTCATGGCGGCATGCGGTGGGCTGGAAGGGGCGAAGTCTAACGCCGCGCCGACTTGGACTGGATTGCCGGTTTTGTGTTTGGCGGTGCGGCGGGTAGGGTCGCGGCTTCGCCGTCAATTTTCATGGCTTTCATGTCCGCGACCACCGCGATCCTGCTCTCCATCGCCCTGCACGTCACCTGGAACCTGCTGGCCCGGCACGTGCCGGCGCGGCGGGAGTTCATCTGGTGGGCGCTGGCCGGGCACCTGCTGTTGCTGGGGCCCTGGGGGATTTACGCGCTGGCGCTGGAGGCGCGCTGGGATGCGACCCTGGCGGCCTGCATCGGCCTGTCCGGCGCGGCGCTGGCGGTCTATTTTCTTTCGTTGCGCGTCGCCTACCGCCATGCGCCGGTGGCCCTGGCCTATCCGGTCGCCCGCGGCGCGCCGCTGTTCATCGCCCTGGCGAGCTGGCTCGGGTTCGGCGAGCGTTTCAGTGGCGTCGGCGCGGCGGGCATCGCGTTGAGCAGCACGGCGCTGATCCTGTTGGGCGCCACGGCCTGGCGCGTGGATGCCCGGCGCGCCATCGCGCCCGCCCTGCTCGCCGCCCTCGGCACGACCGCGTATTCCCTGAGCGACAAGGTGGCGGTGGGCCATCTGCCCGGATTCGCCAGCCAGCTCGGCTACATCACCCTGGGCTACCTCTGCGCCTGGCTGGCGCTTACGCTCCGGTTGCGCGGCGAGACCGGGCATTGGCGGCCCCGGGCGCGGCCGCCGCTGGGGCCGCTTGCGCTGGGTGCCCTGTCCATCGGCACGTCCTACGCCCTCGTCGTCCACGCCATGGCCAGCCTGTCGGCGGCCTACACGGTGGCGCTCAGCAACGGCGGCATCGTCATCGCCGCCCTGCTGTCGGTGTTCTGGTTCAAGGAAGGGGAACACCGTTGGGCCCGGCTGTTCTGGGCCGGCGTGCTCGCGCTGGGGCTGGGTCTGGTGGCCTGGGCGCGATGAAACGCGCCGGCACCGGGCGATGCCGGGGCGCGTCCCGCCATTCCCTCGGCCGGGCGGGCGTGCTGCCCATTGGATCTAGCGAAAATTCCCCGGACTCGCAGCCCGGATGTCCTTGCCGGCGAGCCGGTTGAGCAAGCGGGAATAAAAGCCGATGATCCGCCGTCCTAGGGGCGGGCGGCTTTTCCGTTCCGGGAACAATCCACAATCTGATGAAGGAGAGCAGGATGAAAAGCATGAATGGAATCATGGGTGCGTTGCTGGGTGGCCTGATGATGCTGGGCGCCCTGGCTTTGCCGGCGACGGCGCAGGCCGGCGACAAGGCGAAGATGGTGATCCAGGTCAGCGACAACGACTCGGCGAAATGGAATCTGGCCCTGAACAACGCGAACAATATCCAGAAGGACCTGGGCAAGGACAACGTGGACCTGGAGATCGTCGCCTTCGGGCCCGGCATCAACATGCTCAAGGCGGATTCCGAGGTGGGCAACCGGGTGGCGGAAGCGGTGGAGGGCGGTGTGCGGGTGATGGCCTGTCAGAACACCATGCGCAAAATGAAGCTCAACAAGGAGGACATGCTTTCCAGCGTCGGCTTCGTCCCCTCCGGCGTGGTGGAAATCCTGAAGAAGCAGCAGCAGAGCTACGCCTATCTGCGTCCCTGACCCGTCGCGCGGGTTGGGAAAGCCGGCCGGGCATCGTTGCCCGGTTTTTTTTCGCGCCCCGGGCCGCGTCGCCGCCCGCGCCGCCATCGGGGCGAGACAAGAAGCGGCCAGCGGAGTTACCCTCAAGCCATGTTGCAATGGCCCAGTCGTTTTTTCCCGCCCATGCAAAGGCGGCATCGCGTCGGTTTGCTCTCCCTGCGTTTGTGGTTGCGCCGCGTCCTGTTCTGGGGCGGCGCCATCGTCGTGGGCCTGACCGCCACCGCCTTCGCCTTCGGCAGCGACTACGCCCATGCCTTTTTCAACAAGGTCGTCGCGGTCTCGCCCTGGCTTCCCCTGATCGTCACGCCCTTGACCCTGGCCGCGGTGGCGGCCCTGACCCAGCGCTTCTTCAAGGGCGCGGAGGGCAGCGGCATTCCCCAGACCATCGCCGCGATCCGCATGGAGGAAGGCGCGGCGCGCAACGGCGTGCTGTCGCTGCGCCTGGCCATCGGCAAGATATTCCTCACCTGCGTCGGCGTCATGGGCGGCGCCAGCGTCGGCCGGGAAGGCCCCACGGTGCAGGTGGGCGCGGCCCTGCTCTACAACCTGCGCTGGGTCATGCGCTTTCCGCGCCATCTCATGGAGCGCGGCCTCATCGTCGCGGGGGGCGGCGCCGGCGTGGCGGCCGCCTTCAACACGCCCCTGGCCGGCATCGTCTTCGCCATCGAGGAGATGGCCCGCTCCTTCGAGGAGCGCTCCAGCGGCACCCTGCTCACCGCGGTCATCATCGCCGGCATGGCGGCGGTGTACGTGCAGGGCAACTACACCTATTTCGGCGCCACCCACGCGGGCATCGTCGACGGCGCGGACTGGCTTGGCGTGTTCCTGTGCGGTCTCGCGGGCGGCCTGCTGGGCGGCGGTTTCAGCCGCCTGCTGCTGGCCTTCTCCGCGCACGGGCTGCCCGGCCGCCTGGGCGTGTTCATGCGCGGGAACCCGGTGGGCTTCGCCGCGGCCTGCGGCGGCGTGCTGGCCCTGTTGGGCCTGGCCTCGGGCAGCGCGGTGTACGGCAGCGGCTACCAGGAGGCGAAGCAGATCCTGGAGGGCCACGGCGAGGTCTCGTCCGGCTACGGCATCCTCAAGATCGCCGCCACCTTCGTTTCCTTCGTCAGCGGCATCCCCGGCGGCTTGTTCGCCCCCAGCCTGTCGGCGGGCGCGGGCGTCGGCCAGACCGTGGCCCATCTCGTCTCCCAGGCGGACGCGGGCGCCCTGGTGGTGATCGGCATGGCGGCCTATTTCGCCGGCGTGGTGCAGGCGCCCATCACGGCTTTCGTCATCGTCATGGAAATGACCGACAACCACGACATGGTGGTGCCCCTGATGGTGGCGACCCTGTTCGCCGCCGGCGTGTCCCGCATGATTTGCCCGCGCCCGCTCTACAAGGGACTGGCGGACCTCTATCTGGCCAAGGTCAGGCCGCGCTGATCCTCGCGCCTAGTCCCGCACGCAGATTTCCCCGCGCGTGACCGCGAGCAGGGTGCGCGCCAGCAGGCCGGCGATGACCACGGTCGCGACGCCCAGCAGGATTCCCGCCAGACGCAGGAACAGCATCTGCCCGGTGTGCTCGAACATCACCAGGGTGGCTACCGTGATGGCGGCCATGGGGAAGGAATAGGCCCACCAGGAAAGATAGAAGCGCAGCCGGGTGAACCAGCGCAGTTGCGTGAACAGCAGCAGGGTGAAGAACAGGGCGCTGTGATAGAGCACATGGGCGAGGGCGTCCATCGCGCCGGTCAGCTTGAGGTAGGACAGGAAACCCACGGCGGGCGGGGCGATGAGGATGAACAGGGTGGGCAGCAGCCGTTCCGGCAGGCTGCCGTGGAAGATGACCCGGTACAGGATGATGGTGAGCAGAGGCAGCCAGAACAGCAGGCCGATGCTGAGGAAGAACCAGGAGACTTCCACGGGCGCGTGGGCGACGCCGGCGATGGGCACCAGGATGTTGCCCACCACGGGAATGAACCAGGCCGGCGTGAGATGGACGATGTCGAAGTTGCCATGGTGCATCCACTGGGTGACGGTATGCAGCGTGAGGATCAACTGCATCGCCGTGCCGAGCAGCCAGAGCAGCTTGGAATAGGGCGCGCTGTGGGGCAGCCAGATGATGGACAGCAGGATCAGGGCGATGCTGAAGGTGGGCACGAAATTCATCTTGACCGGATGGGCCCACTCCGTGGTCACCGCCTGGCGGTGGCCGACGATCTTGAGCGCATAGGCGAGCGCGAGCAGGACGAACAGGAGCGTGGACAAGATCATCAACCCGGGGCTCACGGAAAAGGGCAGGACCAGCAATTCCTCCGCCTTGCGCCAGGCGATGGTCAGGCCGCCCAGGCCCATGATCATGGAGAACCAGGCGACGGGAAAATGCTGCAGGCGGGAGGAGACGGTTTCGGTCATGGCGTGGAGAAATGACATTCCCGCTGCGGGGAGCGGGAATGGAGTGGGAAACGGGGGAACGAACCGGAGGAGCGAACCGAAGGAACGAGCCGGGCCGGGCTTATCTGCCCATGGTGATCTTGTTCTGATCCACCTTGTAGCTCCAGGGCAGGCCCGCGTTCTTCCAGCCGTTGACGGCGCGCTTGCCCTTATTCGGGCCGTCCTTCGCCATGTCGCCCTCGAAGCCGTCCACCACCGACCAGACGTTGCTGTAGCCGTAGCGGCCGAGCAGGTCGGCGGACATGGCGCTGCGGTCGCCGGAGCGGCAGATCAGCACGATGGGATCGCTTTTGTCGATGCCCTTGTCCAGCGCGAACACCTCGAACTGGGACAGGAAATCCGGATTGGGATTGCGCGGAAAGGTGTTCTTCTCCTTGTCCCACTTGTCGTAGTGCATGATGCCGAAGGAGGCTTGGCCGTCGAGGCCGTCGGGCGAGCCGACGAACAGCACCTCCTCGATGGTGCGCACGTCCACGAACAGGACCTTGGGCGCGTGCTGCTTGAGGAACTCCGGCACGTCCTTGGCTTCCAGGTACAGGCCCATCTTGGTCTGCTTGATCTTGGCCAGGCTGGCCGGGTCCACGGCCTGGGCGTTGACGGCGAACAAAGCGAATACCAGGGCGAACAGCACTGCGCGCATGACGCTCTCCTCCTATCGTGGCCGAACGGAATCGTTCAGCCGCGTAGTTTAGCGAGAACCCCGGCGAGATGGGACGCGGCGTCGTTCATGGCCGCGGTGATATCCGCGTTGCCGGCCAGCCCGGCCACGGTGGCCGGATCCTGCAGGGCGAAGCGGGTCTTGCCCGGTTCGCTTTCGTAGGCGCAGCAGCCGCAGGGCAGCAGGGCGCCGGCGTCCCTGTCGGCTTCGATGACGCGCTTGGCGATGCCGGGCGCGCACACGCCGAGCAGGCGGTAGGGCGGGATGTCGTGGTTGATCTTGGCCTTCATGATGGCCTGCACGTCCACTTCGGAAACAATGCCCATCTTGGCTTCCGTCAGGGCGGCCTTGAATTTCTCGATGGCCTGGTCGATGGGCAGGGGCAGTTCTACGGTCAGGGCGTACATGGTGATTCCTCTCAATGTTGGTGATGGTGATGGCCGTGCGCCGCGGCCTGGTTGCGCATGTGGTCGGCGACCTTGGCGAAGGCCTGGTACAGCTCGCTTCTCAGCTTCTCGTCCTCCACCACTTCGTCCAGGGCCAGCTTCATGCAGTGCATCCACTGGTCCCGCTCCGCGTCGCCGATGGGGAAGGGCAGATGGCGCCGGCGCAGGAACACCTCGCCGTGCTTCTGTACGTAGAGTTGGGGGCCGCCCATCCAGCCGGACAGGAAGTCGAACAGCTTCTGGCGCGAGCCGGCCAGGCTTTCCGCGTGCAGCTTGCGGATGCCCCAGACCTCGGGCAGTTCGTCCATGTGGTCGTAGAAGCGGTCCACCAGTTCGCGCACCTTGGCTTCGCCGCCGATGCGCAGGTAATGGGTCATGATGTTCATGGCGTGGGGGAATATAAGAGTTCGATGATTTTAACCGGGAGGGTGGCGAAACCGCGGCTTATGCGCGGGCTACTTCCGGAATGCTTTCAGATAATGGCTCTCGAAGAAGCGCTTGGCCCAATGGAACAGGCGGCAGGAAGGCAGCAGCACGGAACGCTTCAGGTCGCGGTAGACCAGGATGCCCCGGTCCAGGGTGTCGACGATGCAGATCAGCTCGATCTTGAAGCGGGCCGTGGGCGCCTTGCCGTCCAGGGCCAGCAGCAGGTTTTCCGCCGCCGCCTTGGCCTGCAGGTCGGCCATGTGGGCCTGCTTGGGCATCCAGTCCGGACCCGGGAAGCTGCCCGCGTCGCCGGCCACGAACACCTTGTCGGCGCCCTCGGCGCGGCAGAATTCGTCCGCCTTGAGGAAGCCGCCGGGGGAGAGCGGCAACCCGGATTCGGGCGCCCAGGCGGGACCGGTGAGGCCGGGCATGAACAGGATCAGGTCGGCGTTGATGTGGCCGCCCTCGGTGTCCACGCCCTGTTCGGAAAAGCCCAGGGGCTTGTGGCCCAGGTGGGTGTCGATGCGCCGCTTCGCCATTTCGGCGAGCAGTCCGGTCACCGCCTTCTCGCCCAGGCGCTTGCCCGGCTCGGCGGCGGCGTTGAAGAAGGTCAGCTCGATCTTGTCCCGCTTGCCCTGCCGGCGCAGCAGGGTGTCCAGGCCGAACAGCAGTTCGAACATGGGGCCGCCGCGCATCGCGGAAGGCTCGTTGGGATTGCCGCCGAAGCCCAGGGCGATGCGGCCGCTTTGCATGGCGTTGATCCGGTCGCGGATCGCCTCCGCCGCCGGCACGCCTTCGCACAGGGTGATGGCGTGCTCGATGCCGGGCAGCTTCTTGATGAAGCGGCCGCCGCTGGCGATGAGCAGGGCGTCGTTGGCGATCTCGCCGGCATCCGTCAGCACCGTGCGGCCACCGTCCTTGAGGCCGGTGACGCGGCCGGCGACGAATTCGATGCGGTGTTCCTTGAGAAAGCGGTCCAGGGGCAGGATCAGATCGCGGCCGTCGCGCAGGCCGCTGGGAATCCAGATCAGGCTGGGCAGATAGACGAACTCGGCCTTGGGCGCGACCAGGGCGATGCGGGCCTGCGGCGCGCGTCGGCGCAGTTCGCGCGCGGCGGTGAGGGCGGCGAAGCCGGCGCCGAGAATGACGATGCGGGGTGAGACGTTCATGGGACTCCAGGGTGAGGATTCAAACGGTTATGGCTAGCGGGCGGCGGGACGTCTGGCACGTCCAGCGCGTATTTTGCCCCCAACGCCGGGATTCCGGCCGGCGCGGCTTGATTACATGTCGTCCGTTCAGTGCCGGCTGTGGCAGTCGGACCCGCCGCAGGACAGCGGCGGCAGTTCCCGCAGGTTGCCGTTGAGCCAGGCGGCCACCGCCCGGTCCGGATCGCTTTCCAGCGTGGTCACGGCTTCGACGCCGTGGCGCTGGAGGTAGGCGCGCAGGGTATCGGCCATGCCCGCGCTGATCAGGACATTGATACCGGCGAGCTGAGCGGGAAAGGCGTCGTGGAAGCAGGACTCGCCGTTCAGTTCGAGCAGGCGCTTGTCCACCACGTCGGCATAGGCGGTGTCGTAGATCCAGAAATTGCGGCATTTGCCCGCGTGGCCGGTGACGCTGCCGCGGTCCTGGCTGGTGACGGCGATTTTCATGGTAGGTGTGGATTTCGAAAATTGGCTGTCAGGTGATTGAGCAATCCCCGTGCCAAGCTTTCACATGGCCGTGCCGAGCGATGCGCGTCATGCCTGGGGCGGCTTGGCGCGCGATCTCCCGAGTCCGTGCCCAGCGGCGAGGAGGACGTACGGCACCTGGACTGACAATTTTGGCAAAGCGTGCGACAGGAGTGACAGGCGAGGCGGATCAGACGCCGCCGCTGTGCACGATCGCGTAATAGGTCTTTTCCAGTTCCAGCTTGTGCTTGGTTTCCTCGCTGGCCAGGTAGCGGAACAGCTCGCGTATGGGACCGGCCGGGGCGGTTTCGGACAGTTCGCCGTAGTGCGTCATGGCCGCGTGTTCCCGGCCCATGGCGTATTGCAGCACGGCCTGATCATCCGGGTTCTCGCCCAGGTCGGGGACGTGCACGCAATCGGAGAATTTGCTGTCGCTGGCGGTGCGCTGGATTTCCATGCGCACCTGCTCGGCGATGTCCGCGCGGCTGGCCAGGGCGCCGAACAGGTCGTAGTGGCGCTGTTCCTCCGCCGCCAATTCCTCCACCAGATAGCGGATGCGCTTGCTGACCTTGGGGATCAGGGCGGTGTAGAAATCCCGGGCGGTCTCCTCGAAATGGGTGGCGACTTCCAGGATTTCCTTGAGGGAGGTCTTGCCGCGCAGGCGTTCTATTCCATGGGTGCCTTCAGTCATTTGTTTGCCTCCTGAGGAACCTGCAAGGAAGGAACCAGCACCGCGTGGATGCTGGCGGCGATGCGATGGCCGTCCGCCACCGCATGCACCACGTCCGGGCCGGCCACGCAGTCTCCCCCCGCCCACAGCCAGGGCTCGGAGGTGCGGCCGTCGGCGTCGATCTTGATGCGGCCCCGGTTCCATTCCAGTTGCTCCGTCAGCGCATCGCCCAGCAGGGCCGTGTCGGCGAACTGGCCGATGGCCTCGATCACCGTGTCGCAGGCGTGGATGGTCTCGTCCGCGTCGTCATAGCGGGGCGCGAAGCGTTTGTTCTCGTCGAAGATGGACAGCACCTTCCAGGTCTTGAGGCCGATGAGCTTGCCGTGGGCGTCGATCTCGCAGCCCTGGGGGCCGCATTTGTCGCGGATGACGATGCCTTCCTCCAGGGCTTCCTTGATCTCGTCCGGATCGGCCATGAAGTGCTCCTGGTCCTCCAGGGCGGTGACCACCACGTCCACGTGGCCGAACTGCACCTTCTGCATGCGGGCCAGGGAGCGGGCGATGTCCATGGCCACGTTGCCGCCGCCGATGACCACGGCGCAGTGGGGCAGCTCGAAAGCTTCGTTGGCGGTGATCTTGTGCAGCAGGTCCACGGCCCGGTAGACCTTCTCGTGCTCGGAGTTGGGGATGCGGGTCTGGCGGCCCTCCTGCAGGCCGATGGCCAGCACCACCGCGTCGTGGTCCCGGCGCAGTTCGTCCAGGGTCTTGTCCACGCCGATGCGGCAGTTGTATTCGATCTTCACGCCCATGGAGACGATGACCGCCACGTCCCGGTCCAGGGCGCTGTAGGGCAGGCGGTATTCGGGGATGCCGTAGCGGGTCATGCCGCCGGCGTGGGCGCTGGCCTCGAACACGGCGACGGCGTGGCCCATGCGCGCCAGGTCGAAGGCGGCGGTGAGGCCGGCCGGGCCGGCGCCGATGATGGCCACCTTCTTGCCGGTGCCGGGGGCGGGGCGGCCGATGATGTCCGGATAGCGGTCGTAGGGCACCTGCTCGACGATGTGTCTCTTCAACCAGCGGATGGCGATGGGGTCCCCCTCGTGGCGGGCGGCGCAGGCGTCCTCGCACTTGTGGGTGCAGACCCGGCCGCACACCTGGGAGAAGGGGTTGGTCTCGTACAGCAGCTTCAGGCCCCGCTCGTAGTCCCCATCGCGGACGGCGGCGATGTACTGGGGCACCGCCATGTGGGTGGGGCAGGTGGCCACGCACAGGCCGCAGGCCACGCAGCGGTCCGCCTCCAGGGCCGCCTGCTCCTTCGTGTAGCCGTGCACGATCTCCTTGAAGTTGTCGCTGCGCTCCTCCGGGTGCATCTCGCCCATGGGGATGCGGAACTGGCCCGTGAGGCGGTGGCCGTCCGGGCGGCGGTAGCCCGCCTCGACCTTGTTCCATTCCAGCTTGTCCACGCCGGGGGTATAGCGGAAGGCGTCCGGGTCGCTCTCCACCCACTTGTAGACGTTGGACATGGTCAGCGACTGGGTCATGCACACGTCCACGCACAGGGCGCACCAGCAGCAGCGGCCATAGTCGATGCGGGGGCGCAGGCCGGAGTCGCCCTGTTTGGTCTCGATGCCCGCCACCGGCAGCATGTCGATGGCGCCGTTCTGGCAGATGGTCTCGCAAGTGCCGCAGCCGATGCACTTGGCCATGTCGTTCTGGTGGAAGCCCCGGTAGCGGTGCGCGGCCTCCCGGTTCAGCGGGTCCTCGATGGACACCGGGTCGCGGAACAGGTGCTTCCAGGCGGTGAAGGGGGAGAGGAGGTCCTTGACGCTCATGGCTATCTCTCAATCTCCGGGGGATAGGTATGCAGCGACACCATCAAGGCTGCCACGTCGGAGATGTTGATGTTGACGATCATCCGCTCCAGCAGGGCCATGGCGTGGGTGTAGGACGGACCCCGCACGTTGACCCGGCGCGGGTAGCCGGAGCCGTCGGTGACCAGGTAGTAGCCGTACTCGCCCCGGGAACACTCGCCCCGCACGTAGGTTTCGCCGCGCGGAATCTTCCAGTGCAGCATGCTGGGCATGGGGGCCATGATGGGGCCATCCTTGGGCATTTTCGCCAGGATCTGGCGGATCAGATCCACGGACACCAGCACGTCCCGGCGGCGCACGTCGGCCCGGGTGTAGATGTCCGAGTCGTGGCCGATGACGGGTTCGAAATCCAGTTCAGGGTAGACCAGGTAGGGGGCGTCGCGGCGGACGTCCTTGGCCACGCCGGCGGCGCGGGCGTTGGGGCCGGTGACGCCGTAGGGCTCCAGCCAGGCGGGGTCGATGACGCCGACGCCCACGGTGCGTTTCTTGAACACCGCGTTGCAGAACATCACATCCCACACGTCTTTGAGGGTGCGCTCCACCTCCCGCAGGGTCTCTTCCATGCGGCCGGAAAAGCCTTCCGGCAGCTGGTCCCGCACGCCGCCGGGCATGATGAACATGTGGTAGATGCGGGCGCCGGTCATCTCCTCGAAACGGTCCAGCATCACGTCCCGGGCATAGGTGGTCCACTGGCCGATGACGCCCTGGCCGATGGCGCCGGCCTGGCCGCCCAGGTACATGAGGTAGCTGTTGATGCGGCCCATCTCCAGGATCAGGGCGCGAATCCAATGGGCCTTTTCCGGCACTTCCACCCCGGCCAGATCCTCCACGGCCGCGGCGTAGCAGTATTCGTTGAAGTCCGGCTCCGGCACGCAGATGCGGCAGACGATGGGGAAGCACTGGATGAAGGTGCGCCGCTCCATGAGCTTCTCGAAGCCCCGGTGCAGGTAGCCCACGTGGGTCTTGCCTTCCACCACCTCGTCGCCGCACACGGTCAGCTCCACCGACATGTTGCCGGTGATGCCCGGGTGGTTGGGGCCCTGCCACAGCTTCAGGTACTTGCCGGAGGCGAGGTCGATGTCCAGGCTGCCGTCGGGCTTCATCGCCGGGTATTGGGAGCGGTCGGGGGTGTACGTCATCTCACTTCCCGTCCGGGTAGAGCTGCTGCTTCATGTGGGTTTCCGGATCCCGGGTCTCGCGGCCGGGTCGCTGGGCGTAGCTGTCGTTGGCGTACTTCAGGGTGTCGAACTCGCGCCGGTAGGGGGGGATGTCGTTCCAGCCCTCCAGGATGAATTCCTCGTACACCCGGGGGCTGTCGGGGAAGTCGATGCCGAACATCTCCCGCAGTTCCCGTTGATAGGTGGCGGCCGTGGGCCAGAGGTCATGGATGCTGGCCATGGCGGTGCCTTCCCGGGGCAGCATGACGCGGATGCCGATGTCCTTGTTCTCGGCCCGGTTGTTCAGCAGATAGGTGAGCTGGAACTGGCAGTCCGCCTGGTCTTCCTCGTACCAGTCCACCGCCGTCAGCAACACCAGATGGGTGTAGCCCGCCTTGTCCCGCAGGTGCAGCAGGATGGCGCGCAGGGCGTCGGCGGGCACGGTGACGAAGGCCAGCGCGTTGGGCGGGGTGTCGCGTTTCACCGTGAGCTCGCCCACGGGAAACAGGGCCTTCAGTCGGTCGTAGAGGTCGCGCATATTGTTTGCCATTAATCGGTCGTCACCAGTTGTAATCCGGCATGTCCCAGTCGTGGATCACCTGCTTCTGGTTGGCCTTGTACCAGTCGAACTTCTCCGCGTACTGGTTGGCGCCTTCCGCCTTGCCGGCCCGGATCAGCACCTTCAGGTCCTCGAAGCCCTGGAGCAGGGCCTCGGGCCGGGGCATGCAGCCGGTGATGTAGAGGTCCACGGGCATGTACTGGTCCAGGCACTTGATGGTGTTGTAGGAATCCCAGTACATGCCGCCGTTGATGGTGCAGGAGCCCAGGCCCACCACGTATTTCGGGTTCTGCATCTGCTCGTAGGCGCGGATGGCCCGCTTCAGGGTCTTGGTGGAGAGGTAGCCGGAGATCACCAGCAGGTTGGCCTGGCGCGACGTGGGCCGCCACTGGATGCCGTAGCGGTAGGCATCGAAGCGCGGGGTCATCAGGGGACGCATCTCGATGGCGCCGCAGCCGGTGCCGAAGCCCAGGATCCACAAGGAATTGGAGCGGGCCCAGTTGAAGAAATCCTCGACGATCTTGAGGTAGGCGCCGTGCTGCACCGTGGGCGGGGCGTCGCAGAAGTAGTCCTTCAGGGGCTCCACCTCGAACTCCACCCCGTCCGGGCCCTTCACCTTGCGCGGCATCAGCTCCGGCTTCACGAAATGCATGGGATCACGTTTCATGTCATTGCCTTTCAAGAAACTCGCCGGGCCGCCCCAAGGGTTTCTTGGCCCCCGTGGGGGGCGATTCGACCCGAAGGGGAGAAGCGGGGGCGGTACTCATGCCAACAGGATGGCCAGCACGCCCAGGGGCACCGCCCAGACCAGGAACCAGCGGATGGACTGCTCGACGCGGAAACGGGGAAACACCACGCCCACGAACACCGAGACCATGTAGATCAGGAACACCTTGAGGAAGAACACCGGCCAACTGGCCGCGCCGCCGAAGAACAGGTTCATGTACACCACGATCTTGGCGACCGGGAAGATGGCCCGGTTGGTCTGCATCACCGCCAGATAGGACGAGTGGTATTCCGTGGGCGGACCGATGGGGATCTCCTGGGGCGCGATCACCACGTCGAAGGGCGGCCGCATCATGGAGCCCAGGAAGCCCAGCATGGCCGCCGCCACGGCGACGGGGTTGGTGAACAGGGTCCAGTGCTGGATGCCGCCCTGCTGGGCCGCGACGATGTCGGTGATGGACAGGGTCTGGTACTGCAGGGCCACGGCGAACACCGCCAGGGCGAAGGGCAGCTCGGCCATGGTGACCTGGGACAGGCCCCGGCTGACGCCGATGGCCGCGTGGGGATGGCCGCTCTCGCCGGCCCCCAGGGCCATGCCCAGGGTGCCGAAGAAGACGAAGTACAGGGCCAGGATCAGGTCGCCGGCGAAGGACAGGTTGGAGAACATCTCCGAGCCGTGGATGGTCGGCACGAACAGCAGCAGGCCGATGCCGCCGGTGAGCCGGAACACCGGGCCCAGGTAGAACATGACGCCGTGGGTGATGGAAGTGCGCAGGCCGTAGTTCTTGATCAGGTCGGCGTAGTTCTGCCAGATCGGCACGCCGTGGCGGCGGCCCACCCGGGCGCCGATCTTCTGCATGAAGGCCCCCAGCAGCATGCCGTAGTTGACCACGATGAACAGGGTCAGCAGGGCGTAGGGAATCTTGATCCACTCGAATTCCATGGTCAGGCTCCCATTCCGAGGAAGAACACGATGACGACGAAGGCCAGGAAGTGGAAGGCGTAGGTCTGGCCGTTGCCGTTGTACAGCCGCCGCCCAATATCTCCCGCCGTGTGCAGCAGGTCGGTCACCGCGCCCCAGAAGTGGGTGACGAAGGGCTGGGTCAGGAAACCCATGGCCTTGCGGTAGGGGGCGAAGAAGTTCCAGGCGAAGTGGGTGGTCTCGGGCCGGTAGGGGCGCTCGGCGGAGAAGACGATGTTGAACTGCTTCACCATCTGCGCCTTGCGATTCACGAACAGCAGCCAGGCGAACACCGTGCAGAAGATAGCGATGACGATGAGCATGATGGCGACCGGGTTCCAGTAGCCGTAGGCGCTGGTGATCTCGCCCCCCGCCCAATGGAGGCCGCCGTTGGGGAAGTATTGGTCGAGATAGGTATCGACCCGGTGCAGGGCCAGGCCGGGAACCACGGCGAAGCCGATCAGCAGGGCGACATAGATCATCTGCGGCAGCACGATCCAGAAGGGGGCTTCCTTCACCCGCCGCAACTCGTCCTTCAACTGGCCCAGGAAGATGGTGTGTATGAGGCGGAACAGGTAGAGGAAGGCGATGGGGCCGGCCAGGAACAGCACCACCAGGGGCAGCCGGTAGTCGGTGGACAGGATGGCGTTGTAGAACACCCAGCGGCCGCCGAAGCCGGACAGGGGAGGCACCCCCGAGACGGCGATGATGCCGACCAGCACGGCGATGAAGGACAGGGGCATGAGCCGGACCAGGCCGCCCATCTTGTACATCTCCCGGGTGCCCGTGCGCTTGGCGACGCCCCCCACCGCCAGGAACAACATGGACTTGTAGATGTAGTGGTTGATGACGAACACCAGGGCCATGAGCCAGCCCAGGTGGTTCATCAGCGCCAGGCCGAACATGGCGTAGCCCATCTGGCCGATGGAGGAGTAGGCCAGCAGGCGTTTCGCGTCCTCCTGGAACACGGCCATGAGGTTGCCCAGCAGGGCGGTGACGGCGGCCACCCACAGCAGCGCGTGGGTCAGCTCCACGCCATAGAGCTGCTGCTTGCCCATGGCCAGCAGCAGCACCATCAGGCCATACAGGCCCGCCTTCAGCAGGATGCCGGACACCATGGGGGAGACGTCGGTTTCCGCCTCGGCATGGGCGCCGGGCAGCCAGATGTGCACGCCGATGGCGGCGGTCTTGGTCATGAAGCCGATGGCCAGCAGCAGGAACACCCAGGGCGCCAGCGCCCCGTCCACCTGCGCCAGGAAGGCGATGTCGAATTCGGGCGCGCCTTGGGCCGCAAGGGCGAAGCCGGCCAGGATCAGGAAGGCGCCGCCCAGGGAGAACAGGATGTAGGACAGGGCGTGGGGCTCGGAATGCTTGCCGCGCAGGATCAGGAAATAGGAACCCACCGTCAGCAGTTCCCAGGCGGCGAAGAAATCGAAGGACGTGGTGGCGCGGATCAGCATCGTCATGCCGGCGTACATGAGCATGGCCGCCGGGTAGAAGCCGACGCGCCGGCCGTGGGCGGAATAGCTGGCGAGCAGGGTGAGGGCGCCGCCGATGAGGAAGATGATGGCGAAGATCAACCGCATGGGGTCGTATTCGCTCCAGGTCGCGGCGAAGAAGGCCACCATGCCGGCGATGGCCAGGCTGTTCTTGATCCAGGCGGGCAGCCAGTCCAGCGCCAGGAAGGCCAGGGCGAACAGCAGGGGCAGCATCAGGAGCAGGTTGCCGCGGCCGAACAGGGCGCCGGCCAGGTCGCCCCAGACGTAGGCCAGCACCCAGCCGGCGGCGACGGCGGCGAGCACGGGGACGAGCTTGTGCGCCGCGCACGGCGCGGCCTCCGCCGGCGCTTCCCGCTTCAGGATGTAGCCGAACCAGCGGAACAGGTAACCCGCCTCGGTCAGGGCGCCCAGCAGGACCAGGGCGAGCAGGGCGAGACGGCCTTCGCCAGCCGTGGTGTCGGCCAGCGCGTGCACCAGTTCCCACTTGGCGTAGAAGCCGGGGAAGGGGGGCAGGCCGGCGAGCATGGCGATGAAGGTGACGAAAGCGAACACCAGCATGGGGCGCCGGCCGATGGCGGCCCAGTCCACCAGTTGTCGCCCGTTTACCAGTCCGGACAGCCAGAACAGGCCGGCCTTGGCCACGGCGTGGGAGACCAGCAGGCCGAAGGCGATGAAGGGGGTGCTGTCGCCCAGGATGTCCCGCTGGCCCAGCACCATCAGTATCAGGCCCGTCTGGGCGATGGAGGAATAGCCCAGCAGGCGGCGGTCCTGGGTCTGGGGCAGGGCGAACAGGTTGGCGGCGATGAAGGTGACGATGCCGATGCCCGTGGCCATGGGCAGCCACGCCTCGCCGCCGATGAGCAGCAGCTTGTCCACGGCGTACAGGGTCGCGGCGCCGGTGGCGGCGGAAAACAGGGCCGAGAAGGCGGGATGGGCGGATTCGTAGATGTCCAGGGCCCAGCCGTTGGCGGGGAAGGGCTTCAGCTCGGAGACGACGGCGATGAACATCAGGAAGAACGCCAGCGCGCCGCCGGCGGCCAGCCCCAGCCCGGCGTCAGCCATGCCGTCGATGTTGAGGGTGCCGGTGGCGTGGTAGGCGAAGAGGATGCCGATGAGCAGGAACACCGAGATCAACTGCGACACCACCAGGTATTTGAAGCCCGCGCCCAGCGATAAACCCGCCGAGAGGCCGCCGCCTTCCCGGTCGGACAGCAGCACCAGGCCGGCGGTGGAGATCACCGCCAGTTCGAAGAACACGAACAGGTTGAACATGTCCCGGGTGAGGATGATGCCGCCCAGGGCCATGACGGCCACCAGCAGAACGGCCATGGCGCGCCGGCCCTGTTTGAGCAGCGCGTCCTTGAGATGCAGGGCCGAGAGCAGGCCGGTCAGGTTCACCAGCAGGATCAGGGCGGCTTCCGGCAGGCCCATGCGCAGGTTGATGGCGAAGGGCGGCTCGGTGCCGGCGGTGAGGATGTCCACCGGGCCGGCGCCTTCCATCACGAAGGCCCACAGCCAGCGGGCCGGAATCCAGGCCATGCAGGCCAGGGCGGCCAGGGTCAGCCCATAGGCGGAAAGGCGCCGCCGGGGATTGAGAAACCCCATCAGGAAGGCCGCGCCCAGGGCCACGACCAGGATGGAAAGCGGGTTTGCCGCGAGATCGATCAGGCCGGTCACCACTTCAGCTCCGTGAATCGGGCGATGTCGAGGGTGCGCTTCTTCTCGTGCAGCTTGAGGGCGTAGGCCAGCATCAGGGCCGTCACGCCCACGCCGATGACGATGGCGGTGAGCACCAGGGCCTGGGGCACCGGGTCGATGATGCGGGCGGCGGCGTCCGTGGCGTTGAGGGTGGCGTCCAGGATGGGCGCGGTGCGGCCATGCAGGTAGCCGATGGCGACGATGACGATGTTGACCCCGGTGTCGGCGATGCCGAAGGCGACGATCATGCGCAGCAGATTGCGATGGGTCAGGGCGCCGTAGAAGCCGATGAGGATGAGGATGAAGCCGGTGGCCATGGCCAGATGGGCGATGTCGGGCATCATGATTCCTCGCTCATGTCAGTCCCTTGTTCCGAAAGGCTGGCCAGCATGGAGGACACCTCGGCGCCCACTTTCAGGCCGATCAGGGAATAGATCAGCGGAATCGCCCCGGCGGAGAACAGCGCGCCCAGAGTGCCGATGGGCAGGAAGCGGTTGTCCAGGAAGCCGCCCGCCAGGACCAGGCCCAGCACGCCGATGGCCACATAGAAGACGCCGGCGATGGATTCGACAACGGAGATCAGGCCATGGCTGAAACGTTTGAGCGGATCGGCGAGCAGGAGCAGCAGCGCGCCGGAGGCGATGATGGCGCCGCCCTGGAAGCCGCCGCCCGGCGTCAGGTGGCCGTTCACGAAGACATAGACGCCCAGCAGCATGATCAGCGGCGCCAGGTAGCGGCTGCCGGTGGCCAGCAGCTCGCCCACCGGGACCAGGGCGCGGCCGGCTTTGCCGGACTTTCCGCCCAGGGCCAGCACCAGGCCGACCACGGTGGCCGCCAGGAACAGCACGGTGACCTCGCCCAGGGTATCCAGGCCGCGATAGGTGACGACGATGGCGGTGACGATGTTGGCCGCGCCGATGTCCCGGGCGGTGTGCTCGGCGTAGTAGCGGGCGGTCCGGTTCAGCTCGGCGTCGGGGACGTAGCCGGCCAGCAGGGTGGCGAACAGGCCGCCGATGCCCAGCACGAGCAGGAGGGCGACGAAGCGTTTAACCATGTTCGTCCTCCCCGGTTTCGCGTCCTCTTATCCGGCCCAGGACGAAGAAGAACAGGAAGGTGGTGAGTCCGCTGCCGATGGCCGCTTCGGTCATGGCCACATCGGGGGCGGCCAGGATCAGGAACAGCACCGAGGCGATGAGGCTCACCAGGCCGGCGGCCAGGATGGCGATGGGCAGCTCCCCGGTATCGCTCCGCTCTCCCGTGGTGTCGGGCTTGCCCGTCTCTTTGCGGATGGCGACGAAAGCGGCGCCGATCAGCGCGACGCACAGCACCAGGGTCATGACGACGATCAGATTGTCCAGGCTCGGGTTCATGGTCAGGCTCCCCGGTCTTCCGTCAGCCGGTCCACGCGGGTCAGCGGCGACGCCGCCGCGCCGCCGCGGTGGGCCGCCCGGGCCAGCACCTGGGACGAGATGGGGTTGGTGAACAGGACGAACAGGCCGATCAGCAGCAGCTTCAGCCCCCATTCGGGATGCAGGCAGGCGGCCCCGGCCAGGGTCAGCAGGGTGCCCAGGGTGGTGGCCTTGGTGCCGGCCTGGATGCGATTGAACAGGTCGGGCATGCGCGCCAGTCCCAGTCCGCCCAGGAGCAGGAAAGCGGCGCCGACCACCAGCAGCAGCGCGCCGAGCAGGTTCACGGGCGTATCGGTCATCACAGGCCCCGTTCCAGGTAGCGGGCGATGACGATCACCCCGAGGAAGGACAACAGCGCATAGATCAGCGCCACATCCAGATAGATGCCGCGCCCCTCGGCCAGGGTGATCAGGACGATGCCGGTGATGCCGACGATGGTGAGCACGTCGAAGGCCACCACCCGGTCGCCGGTGGACGGCCCCTTGAGGAAGCGGTAAAGAGCCAGCAGCAGGGCCACGCCGGCCAGCATCGCCGCGAGGGAGAGGAGGGTGTCAACCATACATGACCTCCAGATAGCGTTCGAAGCCGGAGACGATGTCGGCCGTGGCCGCGTCGATATCCTCCGATTCCACCGTGACCCAGTGGATGTAGAGCCATTCCCCGTCCATCTCCACGGTGAGGGTGCCGGGGGTGAGAGTGATGGAGTTGGCCAGCAGCAGCCGCCCCATGCGGCTTTTCAGCCGGGTGCGCACCTTGACGATGCCGGGACGCAGCGGCAGGGCGGGCGACAGCACGATGCCCGCGAGCTTCAGGTTGGATTTCACCAGTTCCTTGAGGAAGAACGCCACATAGGCCGGCGCCGCCAGCAGGGCCTGGGGCGTGAAGCGGAATTCCGAGGCCACCGAAAGGCCGTTGCGGAACAGCAAGGTGATGGCCAGCGCCGCGAGCGAACCGACCAGGAACACGTCCGAAGCCAGGGAGCCGTTCAGCAGCAGCCAGAATGCCAGCAGGGTCGCGAACAGCATCGCCAGGTCACGGACTTTGGTCATCGTCGCGCCTCGATCTCGGGCCACGCCGCCACCGGGTCCGGCACTGGCGCGGCAAAGCCCAACAACGGTGCGCGTACCGGCGATATGGGTGCGTCGATGGTCAAGCGGTCGGAGCCGGGCCGATTCATAAAAGGAAACCCTGCATGGCTTGCCCGATGCCCGTGGCGAAGCCGGATACGCGCATGCCGGGCGATGGGGGAGCGGGGGTTGTGAAGAGGGGCACCTGGGTCTCTGGAGTTGTTTTCGGTAAGGGAATATCGACTCGGTATGTCCTGGATAAGCAGGGTTTGTGCCAGTGCCTATCCGCCAGCCTGAAATGCTGTTGCCAGAGTGTTACGGAGTCATGACTTTCCAAAGGGGCGCGAGGGTAACAGGTTTTGGAGGTGGCGATGCGCGGGTTCGGCCGGGGTCGGGCGAAGCGGTTTGTCTGGGGTGGGGGCCTCGGGTGTGTTATGGACATTCTGAGAGGCCGCATTCGGCCAAAGCGGCAGTTCAACTGGCGACCTCACTTGGTCAGCAGTGCACCAATAAGCCGCCCGCTAGCAAATTCCTTAGAGAAATTTGCCACTTCGCGCGTAGCCTATTGATTCGCATGTTATTCATTTACCATGCCAGCCTTAGCGAATATATGCAGTCAAAGTACGATAACAATGCAGGAGGCGCAGTTCGAGCTATTAACCCGGCAACCATACAGGGCATAAGCAAGTAAAATAACGGGCATGGAAGAAGATGCCCGTAAATTGAGCCCTGACGAGCAGAAGGAGAAACGCCGGACGGCGTTACGAATGCGAACCCAGGGCTACACGTTCAAGGAAATCGGCGAAGCCGTTGGCGTGCATTACCGCACGGTCCAACACTGGTGGAGCCGATTGCAGGCCGAAGGCCGCAAGGCGGCGGTGGAGGGCGGCCGACGCGGCCGCAAGGCGGGGGAACGGCGAACCTTGTTGTTCTGGCAGGAAGACGAAGTGCAAAAGCTGATTGCCGAGAAGTTGCCGGACCAACTCAAGCTGGCGTACGCCTTATGGACACGGGCAGCGGTACAGGAACTGATCCGGGCACGTTACGGCTTGGACATGCCTATCCGTACCGTGGGCGAATATCTGAAGCGCTGGGGGTTCACGCCCCAGAAGCCCCTCAAGCGGGCCTATGAGCAGAAGCCGGAGGTGGTCGAGCAATGGCTGAAGGACAGCTACCCCGCCATCGCCCAGCGGGCCAAGGAAGAGGGGGCGGAAATCCACTGGGGGGATGAGACCGGCGTACGCAGTGATTGCCAGCGCGGGCGCAGCTTCGCCCCCAAGGGGAAGACGCCGGTGGTGGAAATGCCGGCCAAGCGCTTCTCCACCAACATGATCTCGACGGTGACCAACCAGGGCAAAGTCCGCTTCATGGTCTACCAGGAAACCCTGACCGCCCCGGTGCTGATCCGCTTCCTGCAACGCTTGATCAAGGACGCAGGGCGGAAGGTCTTCCTGGTGCTGGACAACCTGCGGGTGCATCACAGCAACCGGGCAAGGGACTGGTTGGCGGAGCACAAGGCGGAAATCGAGTTGTTCTTCCTGCCGTCCTACAGCCCGGAGTTGAACCCCGACGAATACTTGAATGGCGACCTCAAGGCCGCCGTGCACTCGGCCAAGGCGGCGCGCACGCGGGACGATCTGGAACGAAAGGTCCGCGCCCATATGCGCAAACTCCAGAACACCCCCGCCAGAGTGCGCGCCTATTTCAAACACCCGAAAATCGCTTATGCCGCTTGAACGGGGTATTCAATTGCCGGGTTAATAACTCACTTATGACCCAGTCCGAAGCACAAACCCGGTCAAAGCTAATCGATCAGCAGCTCGCACTGTCAGGATGGAATGTGGCTGACCCCGCGCAGGTCGTCGAGGAGTTCGACATTCTGACCAGCCTCCCCGATGGTGTGGCCGAGCCTCGCACGCCTTATGAAGGCCACCAATTCAGCGATTACGTTCTACTGGGCAAGGACCGCAAGCCATTGGCGGTTATCGAGGCCAAGAAATCCAGCCGTGATGCGGCCATTGGCCGTGAACAGGCCAAACAATACTGCTACAACATCCAGAAGCAACTGGGCGGAGAACTACCTTTCTGCTTCTACACCAATGGCCACGAAACCTATTTCTGGGATCTGGAAAATGCGCCACCGCGCAAGGTGGTCGGTTTTCCCACTCGGGATGATCTGGAGCGTTTCACCTACATCCGCCGTAATCGCAAACCGCTGACTCAGGAGTTCATCAACACCTCGATTGCCGGGCGCGATTACCAGATTCGTGCCATTCGTGCCGTACTGGAAGGAATCGAGCAAAAAAAGCGGGAATTCCTGCTCGTGATGGCCACCGGCACAGGCAAGACCCGGACCTGTATTGCCTTGGCTGACGCCTTGATGCGCGCCGGTCATGCCGAGAAAGTGCTGTTCCTTGTCGACCGCATCGCACTCCGCGAACAGGCGCTGGCCGCCTTCAAGGAACACATGCCCAACGAACCACGCTGGCCCAATATCGGGGAAAAGCTCATCGCCAAAGACCGGCGAATCTATGTGGCCACCTATCCCACGATGCTCAATATCATCCGGGACGAGGCCCAGCACCTGTCACCGCACTTCTTCGACTTTATCGTGGTCGATGAGAGCCATCGATCCATCTACAACACCTATGGCGAAATCCTCGATTACTTCAAGACTCTCACCCTGGGCCTGACGGCGACGCCCACCGACATCATCGATCACAACACCTTCCAGCTTTTTCACTGCGAAGATGGTCTTCCCACCTTTGCCTATACCTTCGAAGAGGCCATCAACCGCGAGCCACCCTATCTGTGCAGCTTTCAGGTCATGAAGATCCAGACCCGCTTCCAGATGGAGGGCATCAGCAAGCGCACCATCTCGCTGGAAGACCAGAAGAAACTGATCCTGCAAGGCAAGGATGTCGAGGAGATCAACTTCGAGGGTTCCCAACTCGAAAAGCAGGTCATCAACAAGGGCACCAACACCCTGATCGTCAAGGAGTTCATGGAGGAGTGCATCAAGGACGGCAACGGCGTGCTGCCCGGCAAAACCATTTTCTTCTGCTCCACCAAAGCCCATGCCAGGCGCATCGAAGAAATCTTCGACAAGCTTTACCCCCAATACCACGGCGAACTGGCCAAGGTGCTCGTATCGGACGATCCCCGCGTCTATGGCAAGGGCGGCCTGCTTGACCAATTCACCAACAACGACATGCCGCGCATCGCCATCAGCGTGGACATGCTCGACACCGGCATCGACGTGCGTGAAATCGTCAACCTCGTCTTTGCCAAGCCGGTGTATTCCTACACCAAGTTCTGGCAGATGATCGGACGCGGCACCCGCCTGCTGGAAACCGGCAAACCCAAGCCCTGGTGTACCGAAAAAGACGTCTTCCTGATCCTGGATTGCTGGGACAACTTCGAGTATTTCAAGCTGCAACCCAAGGGCAAGGAACTGAAACCGCAATTGCCGTTGCCCGTGCGTCTGGTGGGCCTGCGCCTGGACAAGATCGAGAAATCCATCGACACCGGCCATGCCGATATCGCCGCGCGCGAGGTCGCCAAACTGCGCCTGCAGATCGCCTCGCTGCCTCGGAATTCGGTGGTGATCAAGGAAGCGGCCGTGGCGCTGGCCCGGCTGGATGAAGAAAATTTCTGGATCGGCCTCACCCATCAGAAACTCGAATTCCTGCGCGCAGAAATAAAGCCGCTGTTCCGCACTGTTTCCGAAGCCGACTTCAAGGCCATGCGCTTCGAGCGCGACCTGCTCGAATACTCCCTGGCCGTTTTGAACGAAGACAAGGAACAGGCCGACACCCTCAAGGAGGGCATCGTCGAACAAATCAGCGAACTGCCGCTCTCGGTCAGCTTCGTGAAACAGGAAGAAGCCCTGATCCGCGCCACCCAGACCAAGCATTTCTGGGCCAAGGCCGGTGAAGACCAGTTTGATGAACTGGTGGCCAAGCTCGGTCCCCTGATGAAGTTCCGGGAGCAAATGACCGGCCCCGGTCCGGTGAATCTGGACCTGACCGACGTGCTGCACAACAAGGAAAGAATCGAGTTCGGCCCGCAGCACGAAGCCGTGAGCATCAGCCGATACAGGGAAATGGTCGAAACCCTGATCGCCGAGCTGACCGAGCACAACCCGGTGCTGCTGAAGATCAAGAACGGCGAAGCGGTCAGCACGGACGAAGCAGCCCAGCTTGCCGAGCTATTACACGAGGAACACCCACACATCACCGAAGACCTGCTGCGCCAGGTCTACAAAAACCGCAAGGCGCGTTTCATTCAGTTCATTCGTCACATTCTGGGATTGGAGACACTGCAAAGCTTCCCGGACGAGGTCAATGCCGCGTTCGAGCAGTTCATCCGCGCCCACACCACCCTTTCCAGCCGCCAGATGGAATTTCTCAACCTGTTGAAGAACTTCATCATCGACCGCGAAAAGGTAGAAAAGAAAGACCTGATCAACGCGCCCTTCACCGTCATCCACCCGCAAGGCATCCGGGGCGTATTCAGCCCCGCCGAGATCAACGAAATCCTGCAACTCACCGAACGGCTTGCCGCATAACTTCAACACCAGGGAACACGATGCAATCCAAAGACATTCAACTGATGAAGGACCAGTTCGACGCCCTCAGCCAGACCATCCCCGAAGAGGGCGTCGAATTCTGGTTCGCCCGCGACCTGATGGAACCCCTGGGCTACGCCCGCTGGGAAAACTTCCAAACTGCCATCAAGCGGGCCATCGAGTCCTGCGAAACAACGGGTTACGCGGCCGAGGATCATTTTCGTGGCGTCACGAAAATGATCGAAATCGGCAAGGGCGGGCAACGCCCGGTGGACGACTTCATGCTCACCCGCTATGCCTGCTACCTCATCGCCCAGAACGGCGACCCGCGCAAGGAGCCCATTGCCTTCGCCCAAAGCTATTTCGCCATCCAGACGCGCAAGCAGGAGCTCATCGAAGACCGCATGCGCCTGCAAACCCGGCTGGACACCCGCGAACGCCTGCGCGAATCGGAAAAGACCCTGTCCCAGAACATCTACGAGCGCGGCGTCGACGACGCCGGCTTCGGCCGCATCCGTTCCAAAGGCGATGCCGCGCTCTTCGGCGGCCATACCACCCAGGCCATGAAAGACCGCTACGGCATCACCCAGACCCGCCCCCTGGCCGACTTCTTGCCCACTCTGACCATCGCCGCCAAGAACCTGGCTACCGAGATGACCAACCACAACGTCAGTCAGGACGACTTGCGGGGCGAGCACGCCATCACCCGCGAGCACGTGCAGAACAATCAGAGCGTGCGCGCCATGCTCGATCAGCGGGGCATCAAACCGGAGCAATTGCCGCCGGAAGAAGACATCAAGAAACTGGAACGCCGCGTGAAGGCCGAGGAAAAGAAACTCGTCAAACGCTCCGGCAAGTTACCCGTGCCGAAAGACAAGGCATGAACCGCGAAAGACGCGAAATGCACGAAAGGATTTTGTTTCCTGATGAGTGCTATCAAATTCAGGGGGCCGTGTTCGATGTGTACCGGGAAATGGGTTGCGGATTTTTGAGGCTGTTTATCAAGAGTGCCTCGTAATGGAACTGCGATCTCGACAGGTACCGTTCGTGGCCCAGTTGGAACTTGCACTTTCGTACAAAGGCGAGCGCCTTGTTCAAACGTATAAACCGGACTTCATCTGTTACGAAAAAATCATCGTTGAGCTGAAAGCCGTCAAGGAAATCGCCCCCGAACAAAAAGCCCAGCTCCTCAATTATCTGAAAGCAACCGACCTGGAACTCGGTCTGCTGGTGAACTTCGGCGCCCACCCCAAGGCTGAAATCATCCGCATGGTCAACACGAATTTTCGTGATTGGAGGGTGAGGCAATGAACCGCGAAATGCGCGAAAAACGCGAAAGTGTGCGCGGGACGATGCGTGATGTAGAGAAGTCTGGTGGCCGCCATTCATTTGCCGATGTTTCAACTCAATCGCCCAAGAGTTTTCGCGATTTTCGCGTCTTTCGCGGTTGAACTAGGAATCCAAAATGCTGCAAAACAACCCCGAACTCAAAGGCAAGATCGACCAACTCTGGAACAAGTTCTGGAGCGGCGGCATCAGCAACCCGCTCACTGCCATCGAGCAAATCACCTACCTGCTCTTCATGAAGCGGCTGGACGAGCTGGACCTGAAGCGCCAGGCCGATGCCGAATGGACCGGGGAAAACTACATCTCCAAATTTGAAGGTCGCTGGGTTCCGCCTGAGGAACGCAACCGCCCCGCCGAGGAACAACGCCCTGTCGACCGGCGCACCCTACGCTGGAGCGAGTTCAAGCGGATGCAGGCGGAGGAGATGTTGCAGCACGTGCAAACCAAGGTCTTTCCCTTCCTGAAAGACCTGAACGGCAGCGAATCCAACTTCACCCACCACATGCGCAATGCCGTCTTCATCATCCCCAAGCCGGCGCTGCTGGTGGAAGCGGTGAAGACCATCGACGAAATCTTCGCGGTGATGGAGAAAGACTCGCAGGAAAAAGGCCAGGCCTTCCAGGACATCCAGGGCGATGTCTATGAAATGCTGCTGTCGGAAATCGCCACCGCCGGCAAGAACGGCCAGTTTCGTACCCCGCGCCACATCATCAAGCTCATGGCCGAACTGGTGCGGCCGCAGCTCGGCCACAAGATCGCCGACCCGGCCTGCGGCTCAGGCGGCTTCCTGCTCGGCGCCTACCAGTACATCGTCACCCAGCTCGCCATCAAGGCCGGCACCCACCACCTCGTGCCCGACGAGGACGGCTTTGTCCGCACCTCGGTGGCCGCCGCCCTCACCGAAAAGGCCCAGGCCATCCTGCAAGCCTCCCTCTGGGGCTACGACATCGACGCCACCATGGTGCGCCTGGGCCTGATGAACCTGATGATGCACGGCATCGACGAGCCCCACATTGACTATAAGGACACCCTGTCCAAGAGCTACAACGAGGAAGGCGAATACGACATCGTCATGGCCAACCCGCCCTTCACCGGCAGCATCGACAAGGGCGACATCAACGAAAACCTCAGCCTCGACACCACCAAGACCGAACTGCTGTTCGTCGAGAACATCTACCGCCTGCTCAAGAAGGGCGGCACCGCCGGCGTCATCGTGCCCCAGGGCGTGCTGTTCGGCAGCGCCAAGGCTTTCAAGGAACTGCGCCAGAAGCTGGTGGAGCGCTGCGACCTCAAGGCCGTGATTGCGCTGCCCAGCGGTGTCTTCAAGCCCTACGCCGGTGTGGCCACCGCCATCCTGTTGTTCACCAAGGTCTGGGGCCCCAAGGACAAGGTGACGAAACCCGCCACCGAACACGTGTGGTTCTACGACATGCGCGCCGACGGTTACAGCCTGGACGACAAGCGCAACAAGCAGGAAGGCTACGGCGACCTGCAGGACATCGTCGCCCGCTACCACGCCCGCAAGGCCGAAACCGACACCGACCGCACCGCCCAGTGCTTCATGGTGCCGCGCCCCGAAATCGAAGCCGAGGGCTACGACCTCTCGCTATCGCGCTACCGCGAGGTCGTATTCGAGGAAGTGAAATACGACCCGCCCGGCCTGATCCTGGAGCGGCTGATTCAGGCCGAGGTGGGGGTGGAGTTTTTTAACCGCGAAATTCGCGAAAAGCGCGAAAAGGCTTTGGCTGGGATGCAAAGCGGCATCGTGCGCGAGTTATTGGAGTTGAAGGGGATGGTGGGATGATCCCGACCCCGCTAGCTGCCTTAGTCACAGTTTCGGCTGGGCAAAGTGCCCCCAAGGACAGCGAATTCTCAAAGAGTGGCACACCATTTGTGCGCGCCGGAAGTCTGGAAGCCTTGCTCGGAGGCAAGAACGAGGCCGAACTCGAACTTGTTTCCGATGAGGTTGCAAAGCAAAGAAAGCTGAAGCTCTATCCAAAGGGAACAGTCTTGTTTGCGAAAAGCGGTATGTCCGCAACCAAGGATCGGGTCTATGTTCTGCGGCATCCGGCCTATGTAGTGAGCCATTTGGCCACCCTGGTTCCGAAGGCCGACACCCATACCGAATACCTTCGTCTTGTACTCAAGGCATTCCCTCCCTCAAGACTCATTAAAGACTTCGCCTATCCGGCGATCAGTCTGGGGGATATTGAAAGCTTCGAAATCCCGGTTCCAGAGGTGTTTGACGACCAAATCCGAATTGCCCATCTGCTCGGCAAGGTGGAACGGCTGATTGCCCAGCGCAAGCAGCAACTCCAACAGCTCGACGACCTGCTCAAGAGCGTGTTTCTGGAGATGTTTGGCGATCCTCTGCGGAATGAGAAGGGGTGGGACAAGCCTCCTCTTCGAGCTTTCGGCAAGATATCGACAGGCAACACGCCGCCGCGAAACGATGCCTCGAACTATGGAGGGCAATACATCGAATGGATCAAGACCGACAACATCGGTGCTGACGCAGTCTTTGTCTCCACGGCCACCGAGTACCTGTCGGAGTCTGGTGCAAGACGTGCGCGCACCGTGTCGAAAGGCTCGCTACTCGTCGCCTGTATTGCCGGCAGCGTGGAATCCATCGGACGCGCCGCGCTAACTGACAGGAAGGTGGCGTTCAATCAGCAGATCAACGCGATTCAGCCAGCGGCTGATGTCAGCCCATTGTTTCTTTACGGCTTATTCAAGCTGTCTCGCTCCTACATTCAGAGTCACGCCAGCAAAGGGATGAAGAAGATTCTGACCAAGGGCGACTTCGAACAGATCACGATGATCAAACCACCGTTCGAGTTGCAGCAGGAGTTTTCTCAGGTCGCAGAAAGGATCGAGCCCATGAAGGCCGGCTACCAGCAAAGTCTCACCGATCTCGAAGCCCTCTACGGTGTCCTGAGCCAGAAAGCCTTCAAGGGCGAGTTGGACCTGTCCCGCATACCACTGCCCGATGCCGAACCCCTGGAGCCGCGAACCACCATGCCGGCCGCCGGCCCATCACCCGCCGATCCGCAATACCCCATCAATCTGCCCGACACCGAGTTACTGCTTGCTGTGCTGGACGACCGCACCCGCCTCAAGGAACTGCTGCCGTTCTGGCTGGAAGCCTATCGCGTCCAGTTGAACGGCGCGATCTTTTCGGCTCAGGATTTCTTGGCCGCTGCGCAGACGCGCATCGCGGAACTGCACCCGGATAACGATTTCGAACTTGGGGCCGAAGCCTACGAACAGGTCAAGATCTGGGTGTTCGACAGAGTCAAATCCAGAGAGCTCAAACAGACACGGAACATTGTCTCAACCGGTGTGAAGCGAAAGTTCGGCAACGAAGTATTGATACGTGCGCGGAGGCCACGTTTTTAATGAAACTGCTGCGCCTGAAAATCACAGACCCCGACGGCTTTCGCAGCTTGCCAGCCGGCTTCGAGCACCACTTCCGCACGGAATGGACGCTGCAAGACGAACTGGCCAAGCCGGATGAATTCGCGCCCTTTGTCTGTGCTGGCCCCAATGGCAGCGGCAAATCCAACTTGCTTGAAGCCCTGGCCGCGATCTTCTTTCAACTGGAAATGAAGCGGGTGCGGAGCAGCTTTCTGCCAGAGGTGTTGCAGGACGAAGGGCTGGATTTCCCGCCGATGGCATTCGAGCTGGATTACCTGATCCGAGTGCCACCCGAATATGTCCGAGCCGATGGCCCGATTTGGGCGCAAGTCCACGTCTGGAAGAACCTAGGCGAGACCGTCAGGTTCCTGTGGGGAAACCTGGGTGATTTCGAAACCGACGTCTATGAAACATTCAAGGGGGGGTACGCCGACATCTTGTTGCCTCGGTACGTGCTGGGGTACTCGTCCGGCGCGAATGAAGTCCTCAGCCTGCCGTTCTTCAAGATGCGCTTCATTCAGTTCGATGAATACAGGAACGCTCTCGCCAAACAGTTGACCTATCCGGGGCACCCGGAAACGCGCATGGCCTATCTCGATAGCGGCTTCAGCCAAGCGGTGTTGTTGTGCAACCTGCTGTTCGAGAACGATGAAACCTTGCGGCCCTTCCGGGAGGAAATCGGCATCGAGGCACTGCGGGAGTTTCGCATCGTGTTGCGTCGAAGCGTGCTGCTGGACGAAGTGCAGGCCCGCGACTTCATGGCGCCCATAGAGCGCGCCGCATTCACGAGTGATACAGCGTTCCAGGCTGCCCAGCCCGTGCTAACCCAGGATGACGAGACCGGGCGCTGGCACCTGAACATTCTGCGTTTGCTGGAAGAACAGCGGCCCGACAAGGCATCGCATTCGTCGCTGGCGCTGAATGCCCTGCGGCGCTGCGCCACGCTCGAATACCACGACGAGGCCACCGACACGCTGGTCCTCGACTATTGGGTCAACGATGCCACGCGACAGGCTTTTCTGGAGAACTTCGACCGCAACCCGCGTGCGCTGTTTCAGGCCTTCCAGGTGCTGCTGACGCTGAACCTCTACACGGCGAGCGATGACCTCAAGGCCGACCTCTACGGCTCGCAAAGCGACTATGTCAGCGAAACCGTGCCGACACTGGCCTCCGACGAGCGGGTGATGCGCTTCAAATTTGTGCGCTTCAGCAAACGTGGTGTGCCTGCCCCCCTCATGCTGAAAAATCTGTCCGACGGCGAGCACCAGTTGCTGCACAGCCTGGGCATGTGCCTGCTGTTCCGCGACACAAATAGCCTGTTCCTGCTCGACGAGCCGGAAACCCATTTCAACCCGGACTGGCGCGCCAACTTCATCACCCGCTTGCGTCAGTGCCTGCCAGGCCGGGCGGATGTCGGCCAGGAGATGCTGGTCACCACCCACACGCCTTTTCTGATCTCGGACAGCAAACCGGAGAAGGTGTTGGTGTTCGACAAGGACAAGGCGAGTGGCGCGGTCAGCATCAGCCAGCCCGACTACAACACCCTGGGCGCGTCGATCAATAAGATCACCATGAACACCTTCGGTAAGCGCGAGACCATTGGTGGCCACGCACAGGCATTGTTGGAAGCATTGCGTGCACGCTTCGTGGCGGGCGATGAAGACCCTTCCACGCTGATCGACGACATCAACCGCGCGCTTGGCGATTCGGTGGAAAAGATTCTGTTGATCAAGGCCATTCTCGGCAAAGAAAAAGGGCGTGCGATGGGGGGAGAGGCCTGATGCTGTTCGCCTATACCTACGTGCCGCACCAGATGGAGAAGATGCAGGAGTTCATCGACTTCATCTTCTTCGAGGTGTGGTGCAAGGCACCCATTGGACTGGAGTTTCACCCGGACCTCTTCAAAGACATGCCAGATTTGCATGAGGTCATGTCGGAATTCGGCTTTTCAGTGAAGGCACCTGAGCGCGGGAGGGCGTTCTACAAGGACATCAAGGCGATCTATCACCGCTTCGCCGAACTGTCTGGGCAGGAAATTGAACAGTTCCAGCAGTGGTATCGGGGTAATAACGATATCGAGAAGGTTTGCGCCAACGATCCGGCCACACAGCTTGTGCGCTATGTCGATATTCCTGTCGCGCACAAAGAGCTATGTGATCTCCTCGAATCGTTTTTCAAAAACCTGTACTCGCAATCGTTGCTCGGGTTGGCAGCACTTAAGGAAAAGATCGGCAATATTGACGATCACTACAGCGCCTTCGTGAAGGTCAACAAAGCGGGCAAGTGCCCGTTTTGCGGCATCAGCGACATGCTGGGGGAATATCACAGCAAGCGGGAGGCCTACGATCACTACCTGCCGAAGGCTTTGTACCCGTTCAATTCGATCAATTTCAGGAACTTGGTGCCGGCCTGCCACCATTGCAACAGCAGTTACAAGACCAGCAAAGACCCCGCGCATCCACTGAAGGACCCTGCACGTAGCGCACAACGCCGAAAAGTCTTTTATCCCTTCCGAGCGATCGGCCAGAAGATTGAGATTTCGGTGAAAGTAACGCACGCGGACTTCGAGGCCTTTACCCCCGAGGACATCGATTTTGAGTTTGGACCAGCCGTGCTAGCAGAAGAGATCGCCACCTGGCGAGATGTCTACCAGGTCGAGGAGCGCTACAGGGCGAAGCTTCTCGGCGAGAACGATGGCAAATACTGGGTCACGCAGGCGCTTGATGAATGGAAATCGAGGGGCAAGAGTGTTGATGAATTGCTAGCCGATCTGAACCTGCAGGCAGATAAGAAGCCTGTGGCCGAGTGCAACTTCCTAAAGAGCGCCTACCTTCATGGGTGCCACAAGGCTGGAATCCTTTGAACGCCCAGAATGGAAAAAATATGAGCACATACACGCTGGATGATCTTCGCTCCGAGGGCCCACCAATCGCTATGGCAATGCTCTTGGCGTGCCTGCGGCGTGGTGAGCCATTTGTGACCTATGGTCAAATTCGTGCGGCGCTTGAGGACAGGATCGGCATCGATACCATCTTCCCGACTCAGATCGGTCATGTCGCCGGTGCCTTGATGGACATGATTTTGGCGCGAGACCCCGATGCGCCGTTGATCAATGTCTTGGTTACCCGCGCAAATGGAATTCCCGGGAGAGGAGCGGGCGGATATCTGGCAACACGTTACCGACAACCCAGGTTGCGCAATTGGGACGCTATTTCCAATTCGCGCAAGCGACAGATTGTTGATCGGGAGCGTCAGCTCATTCAGCGCTATGGGCGTTGGCAGGAAATCAGCCAAGCATTATTCGGTACCGATGAACCTTGGCCAGCACCTCCACCCGTTGAGGCAGACTATCGCAGCCAAGGCCGAGGCGGCGAAGCCGAGAGTGACGAGCACAGGGCTCTCAAGGCTTGGGTAGCTGCGGACCCGACCCGAATTGGTCTTTCGAAGACCTTCGGGCCGGGCAAACCGGAAGTCCGGCTGTTGTCCGGGGATGAGGTTGATGTGATGTTTAGCAGAGAGATGGTATTCAGAGCGGTAGAAGTGAAATCCATCCGGTCGGGTGATGAAGATCTGAAGCGGGGCATCTATCAGTGCATCAAGTATCGAGAAGTCAAAATTGCGGAAATGCAACCGTACGTTGCTGATGTTGAGGCGATTCTCGTGACCGAACGGGAACTGCCTTCAGACCTCGTGGCGCGAGCGCGACTTCTCGGTGTGCGCTACAAGTGCGTAGCAGTTAATAAGCAATCGAAGTAAAGCGACAAACAGTTCTTAGCTATATGTACCCGTGCGGCGCCATATCCGGGTTCGTGCGTAACAGGAATTTTGGCTCAATCCGTGCGTCCGGTTCGGGTCAAGAAGCAGCTAGATTGGCTAAGGAAACAGGATGGCAGTTTTGGCCGAATAGCGCTCGATCCCTCACTCCCAGCCAACCGCATCAACCCGGCAGACTCAGATCGACGATGGTGACGGACGCGTGACCATGGCCATGGCCATGGCCGTGATCGTGATCGTGATCGTGATCGTGTCCCGCATCCGCGGGCAGTTCCTCCAACTCGCCCGCGAGCCAGGCGGCGACCGCGCGTTCGATATCGGTCTCCGGGGTGGCGACGGCTTGGATGCTCCTTTGTTTGAGACGGGATTGCAGCCCCCGGCCGATGCCGCCGCAGATCAGCACGTTCACGTCGTCCAGCGGGTGGGGCGCGCCATGGGCGCTCTCATGGAAGCTCTGTTCGATGGGCAGTTCCAGCAGGGTCTTGTCGACGACTTGATTTCCCTCGACCTGGTGGATCCAGAACTTGCGGCATTTGCCCGCGTGGCCGGTGACGGTCTTGCGGTTCTGGCTGGCGACGGCGATCTTCATTTCAGTCTTCCTTTTCGGGGTTGTTCAACGCGCATTCGCGCGCCTCGCACAGCATGCCGTTGAGCACGGCGAGGGCGACGGCGAGGGAGACGCCCAAAATCCAGGTGAAGTACCACATGCCCGTATCCTTTCAGTAAGCGGCCTTGTCGTGGGCCTCGATGAACTGGGGGGTGACCTTGCCGGCCATGACCTTGTAGGCCCAGGACGTGTAGACCACGATCAGGGGCATGAAGATCAGCGTGGCCCAGAACATCAGGGACAGGGTCAGATGGCTGGAGACGCTGTCCCAGACGGTCAGGCTGGAGCGCGGGTCGGAACTGGACGGCATGATGAAGGGGAACAGGGCCGCGCCGGCGGTGCCGATGATGCCCGCCATGGCCAGGCCGGAGGCGACGAAGGCGGCCAGGGGCTTGCGCAGCGCGCCCAGGGCGATACCCGCGAGCGCGGCGGCGACCGCCAGGGTGGGCACCAGCCAGAGGGCGGGATGGGCGCGGAAGTTGCCGAGCCAGGCGCCGATCTCGACGATGACGCTTTTCGCCAGGGGGTCGGGCAGGGCGCCCGGGTCCACCGGCGAGACGATGACGTAGCCGGGCAGGCCGCCGACGAACACCCCGGCCAGCAGGAAGCCCGCCACCGTCAGCAGGCCGGCCCAGAACGCGGCCCGACGCGCCCGCTCGAACACCGCGCCCTGGGTGCGGTGCATCAGGTAGTTGGCGCCGTGGAAGGTGATCATGGCGGAGCTCACCACGCCGGCGAGCAGGGCGAAGGGGTTGAGCAGTTGCCAGAACGAGCCGGTGTAGTGGGACATCAGGTTGTCGTCGAAGTGGAAGGGCACGCCCTGCAGCAGGTTGCCGAAGGCGACGCCGAAGATCAGCGGCGGCACCGCGCCGCCCACGAACAGGCCCCAGTCCCAGGTCTTGCGCCAGGTGGCGTTCTGGATCTTGGAGCGGTAGTCGAAGCCCACCGGCCGGAAGAACAGCGCCCACAGCACCGCCAGCATGGCCCAGTAGAAGCCGGAAAAGGCGGTGGCGTAGACCAGGGGCCAGGCGGCGAAGATGGCGCCGCCGCCGGTGATGAACCAGACCTGGTTGCCGTCCCAGTGGGGACCGACGGTGTTGATGACCACGCGGCGCTCCGTATCGGTCTTGCCGACGAAGGGCAGCAGCGTACCGACGCCCATGTCGTGGCCGTCCATGACCGCGAAGCCCAGCAGCAGCACGCCCACCAGCAGCCACCAGATCAGTTTCAGGGTTTCATAGTCCAGCATGGCGAGGGTTCCTGTGGGTGGGGGTGAAAGGTGTCATTGCCAGGCAGACAGGAATCCGGGAGGAGGAGGCGACTTCGGATTCGTGGCCGCTTGGCAATGACGGAAAACCAGGGCGTCCGGACATCAGGCGGCCGCCGCGTGTTCATGGTGGTAGCGGCCGGTGCCCAGGGAACTGGGGCCCAGGCGGGCGAACTTGAACATCAGGTACAGCTCGACGACCAGCAGCAGGGTGTAGAAGCCGATGAAGCCGGCGAGGGAGCCGAACAGGTTGCCGACGGACAGGCTGGAGACCGACAAGTGGGTGGGCAGCACGCCGAAGATGCTCCAGGGCTGGCGGCCGTATTCCGCGACCACCCAGCCCAGCTCGGCGGCGATCCAGGGCATGGGGATGAACAGCACGGCCCAGCGCAGCAGCCATTTCCGCTCGGCGAAACCGCCCTTGATGGAGTACCAGAACGACAGGGTGAACAGCAGGGCGAAGGCGAAGCCGAGGGCCACCATCAGCCGGAAGCTCCAGAACAGCGGCGCGACATGGGGCACGGTGTCGTGGGCGGCCAGGGCGATCTGTTCCGGCGTGGCGTTCGCCACATCGGCCACGTAGCGCTTCAGCAGCAGGCCGTAGCCCAGGTCAGCCTTGTGGGCCTCGAACAGCGTCTTCGCTTCCGCGTCCGCCGCGTTCCTGCGCAGGCGTTCCAGGCCGACCACCGCCTGGATGCCGGACACGATGCGCGCCTTGTTGGCTTCGCGGATGTCCTTGATGCCGGGGATTTCCTTGCTGACGGAGCGGGTGGCGATCAGGCCCAGGGCGTAGGGCAGCTTGATCTCCCAGTCGTTCGCCTGTTTTTCCTCGTCGGGCCAGGCCAGCAGGTTGAAGCCGGCCGGCGCGGGCTCGGTCTCCCACATGGCCTCGATGGCCGCGAGCTTGGATTGCTGGGATTCGGTCACCGAGTAGCCGGATTCGTCCCCCAGCACGATGACCGACAGGGCCGAGGCGAAGCCGAACGCCGCCGCGATCCGGAACGAGCGTTTCGCGAATTCCACGTCGCGGCCCTTGAGCAGGTACCAGGCGGAAATGCCCAGCACGAACATCGAGCCGGTGACGTAGCCGGCGGACACGGTATGCACGAACTTGGCCTGGGCGGTGGGGTTGAACATCACCGCCCAGAAATCCGTGAGTTCCATGCGCATGGTGGTGTAGCTGAATTCCGCGCCCACCGGATCCTGCATCCAGCCGTTGGCGATGAGGATCCACAGGGCCGACAGGTTGGAGCCGATGGCGGTGAGCAGGGTGACGCCGAAGTGCTGGGCCTTGGACAGGCGCTCCCAGCCGAAGAAGAACAGGCCGATGAAGGTGGATTCCAGGAAGAAGGCCATGAGCCCCTCGATGGCCAGGGGGGCGCCGAAGATGTCGCCGACGTAATGGGAGTAATAGGCCCAGTTGGTGCCGAACTGGAATTCCATGGTGATGCCCGTGGTCACGCCCAGGGCGAAGTTGATGCCGAACAGCTTGCCCCAGAACTTCACCATGTCCTTGTAGACCGGCTTGCCGGTCATCAGGTAGATGGCCTCCATGATCACCAGCAGGAAGGAGAGGCCCAGCGTCAGCGGCACGAACAGGAAGTGGTAGAGCGCCGTCACCGCGAATTGCAGGCGGGAAAGATCGACCAGGGTCTCGGTCATGGGGTGGCATTCCTCTCGAGGGGATGCGGCGGCGCGGCGAGCAGGGCTTGGGCCACGGCTGCGCTGTCCGGTTCTTTCGCATCATTGAAATAAACCAGCTTGATGGTGACGATCAGGACCAGCTTCACCGCGAGCACCAGGGCGAGTTCGCGGGAGAGACGGCCTTTGCGGAGCAATTTCATGATCAGGCTGGGATGGCTGCGTTTCTGGATAAGTTCACTCAGCAACACTCGTGCCAGACCGTTGTGTGAATATAAGTAATTGATTTATAAGTTTTCCTGATTGTGTCCGGCCTGGGATGCCGTTCGCCGGCGTTTGCTGTTGACAGAATTGACATCTCGGTATGACATTACTGGCATGAAATCCGCCGCCCCGCCGGGTGAACTCCTCGCCCTGATCGAATCCCTGCCGGAACCGCGCATCCTGGTGGACCCGGACTACCGCATCCTGTCCGCCAATGCCGCCTACCGGCACACCTTCGGCAATCCGCGCGACATCCTCGGCCGCACCTGCTACGAAATCTCCCACCACTACGACAAGCCCTGCGACCAGTGCGGCGAGTCCTGCCCGCGCCAGACCGCGGTGAAGACGCGCCAGCCCAGCCGCGTCCTGCACCTGCACCACACGCCACGCGGCCAGGAATACGTGGATGTGGAACTGGTGCCCATCCACGACGGCGCCGGCAAGCTGGCCTATTTCGTCGAGACCATGCGTTTCCTGCACGAGACCGGCCAGCAGCCGGGCGCGCTGGGCATGGTGGGCCGCTCCGCCGCCTTCACCCGCATGCTGGACCTGATCAACCGGGTCGCCCCGGCCATGACGCCGGTGCTGCTGCTGGGGGAATCCGGCACCGGCAAGGAACTCGCCGCCCAGGCGGTGCACGCCCTCAGCCCCCGGCGCGACAAGCCTTTCGTGCCGGTGGACTGCTCCGGCATGACGGAAAGCCTGTTCGAGTCGGAACTGTTCGGCTACGAGAAGGGCGCCTTCACCGGCGCCGGCCAGCGCAAGACCGGCCTGGTGGAGGCGGCGGCGGGGGGCACCCTGTTCCTCGACGAACTGGGCGACATCCCGCTGCACCTGCAAGTGAAGCTGTTGCGCCTTTTGGAAACCGGCACCTACCGCCGGGTCGGCGGCGTCGACATCCTGCGCGCCGATTTCCGCCTGGTCGCCGCGACCCACCGGAATCTGCCGGCCATGGTGGAATCCGGCGAATTCCGGCGCGACCTCTACTACCGCCTGTCCGCCTTTCCCATCCACCTGCCCGCCCTGCGCGAGCGGCGCGAGGATCTGCCGCCGCTGGTGGAGCATCTGCTCGCCCGCCTGGCGCCGGAACGGCCGCTGAATCTGGACGCGGACTCGCAACGGCGGCTCATGGACTACGAGTTTCCGGGCAACATCCGCGAACTGCGCAACCTGCTGGAGCGCGCCCTGCTGATGGCGGACGGCGACGTGCTCACTCTGGACCTGCCGGATGCCGCGCCCCGCGCCACGGCCATGGCGGCGGACGACACGCTGCCCACCCTGGAGCAGGTCGAACAGCGTTATGTGCGCGAGGCCCTGGTCCGCCTGGGCGGCGACCGCAAGGAACTGGCCAAGCGTCTGGGCATCTCCGAGCGCACCCTCTACCGCAAGCTGGCGCAGGACTGAACCGCCGCTTCGCGCGGCCTCACTCGTGCCGCAGCGCCTCGATGGGATCGAGCTGGGCCGCGCGCCGGGCGGGGAAATAGCCGAAGACGACGCCGATGGCCGCGGAGAAGGCGAAGGACAGCAGGTTGACCCCCGGGTTGAACAGATAGGGGATGTTCATCAGGCTGGACAGGCCGACCGAGGCCAGGGTGGCGAGGACGATGCCGATCAGGCCGCCCAGGGAGGCCAGCACCACCGCCTCGATCAGGAACTGGGACAGCACCTCCCGCTCCAGCGCGCCGATGGCGAGGCGGATGCCGATCTCCCGGGTGCGCTCGGTGACCGACACCAGCATGATGTTCATGATGCCGATGCCGCCCACCAGCAGGCTCACCGCCGCCACCGCGCCCAGCAACGTGGTCAAGACGCGGGTGGTGCCGGACAGGGTCTCGGCGATCTGCTTGGTGTCCATGACGTTGAAGTCGTCGTCCTCGTTCTCGCTGATGCGGCGCCGCTCCCGCATCAGCTTCTCGATCTCGCGCTGCACCTTGTCCGAGGACACGCCATCCTTCACCGACACCATCAGGGTGCGCACGTCCTGGTTGCCGGTGAGGCGGCGCTGCACGGTGCGCAGCGGCATGACGATGGTGTCGTCCTGGTCCGAGCCCATGGACGACTGGCCCTTGGAGGCGAGCAGGCCGATCACCTCGCAGGCGAATTGCTTGACGCGGATGTCGCTGCCCACCGGGCTCTGGTTGCCGAACAGCTCCTTGCCCACGGTGTGGCCGATGACGCATACCGCCTTGCCGGCCCGTTCCTCGGATTCGCTGAACACGCGGCCGCTGGCGATGCGCCAGTTGTTGGTGGTGAAGTAGTCCGCGTTGGTGCCGGTGATGGAGGTGGACCAGTTGTTGGCCTGGGCGATGACGGTGATGGCCTTGTTCACCACCGGCGCCACCGCGTTGATGCCGCCGATCTGGGCGCGGATGGCATCCGCGTCCTCCACCTTGAAGTTGGGCGCGCCCGCCGAGTCGCGCCCGGGGCCGAGGCGCTGGCCGGGCCGCACGATGAGCAGGTTGCTGCCCAGGCTGGCGATCTGGTTCTGCACCGCGAGGGTGGCGCCATTGCCCAGGGTGACCATGGTGATGACCGCGGAGACGCCGATGACGATGCCCAGGATGGTCAGGAAGGAGCGCAACAGGTTGCGGCGGATTTCCCGCAGGGAGAGGAGCAGGGCGTTCCAGAGCATCAGGCGGCCCCTCCATGCGGGGAAGCGGCGTCAGCGGCCGGTTGGCTCCCCTCTCCCGCAGGCGGGGGAGGGGCTGGGGGAGGGGGCGCCTCATCCGGCCCGCTCGTCCATGCCGGGTTGAGGGTATCGCTTTCCATCAGGCCGTCCTTGAAATGGACGATGCGGCGCGCGTACTCGGCCATGTCCGGCTCGTGGGTCACCATCAGCACGGTGATGCCCAGTTCCCGATTCAATTGGGTGATCAGTTCCATGATCTCGTGGCTGGTCTTCGAATCCAGGTTGCCGGTGGGCTCGTCCGCCAGCAGTACGGTGGGGCGCGTGACGATGGCGCGGGCGATGGCCACCCGCTGCTGCTGGCCGCCGGACAGCTCGGCGGGGGAATGGTGTTCCCAGCCCGCCAGGCCCACCTGGGCCAGCGCCGCGCGGGCCGCGGCGTGGCGCTGGGCGGCCGGCTCGCCGCGATAGAGCAGAGGCAGCTCCACGTTTTCCAGGGCGGAGGTGCGCGCCAGCAGGTTGAAGCCCTGGAACACGAAGCCCAGGTAATGCCGGCGCAACAGGGCGCGCTGGGCGCGGGTCAGGCGCTCCACGTGCTCGCCCAGAAACAGGTAGGCGCCGCCGCTGGGCACGTCCAGGCAGCCGAGGATGTTCATCACCGTGGATTTGCCGGAACCGCTGGGGCCCATGACCGCGACGAAATCCCCCGCCGCGACGGCCAGATCGATGCCGCGCAGGGCCTGGAACGCGGCCTGGCCCTGGCCGTAGGTCTTGGTGATGGCCGCCAGGCGGATCAGGGGGTGGTCGCTGGTGTCCGGGCTCATTTGCTCGCGGTCTCGGTGTCGGTGATGACCCGCATGCCGGGTTGCAGGCCGCCTTCCAGGATTTCCGTCATGCGGCCGTTGGTCACGCCGGTCTTCACCTTGACGGCCTCGGGCTGGCCGTCGCGCAGAATCCAGATCTGGCGGAAGCCGTCCTTGCCCTGCTTTTGCGTCTGGCCGCGGCCGCTCTGGTTGCGGGGCATGCGCGGCATGAGGGCGCCGATGATGCCGCCGCCGGATTCCGCGCCGGCTTTTCGTTGCGCGGGGGGCGTGAAGCGCAGGGCGGCGTTGGGCACCAGCAGGGCGTTCTCGCGCTCGGTGGTGGTGATCTCGGCGGTCGCGGTCATGCCCGGGCGCAGGCTGAGGTCCGCGTTGTCCACCTTCAGCACGGTCAGGTAGGAGACCACGCCGTCGGTGGTCTGGGAGCCGTAGCCGACGCGGGTGATGTCGGCAGGGTACTTGCGGCTGGGATAGGCGTCGACGCTGAAGGTCGCCTTCTGGCCGACGCGCACCTGGCCGACGTCGGCCTCGTCCACGTTGACCTGCAATTCCATCTTCGCCAGATCCTCCGCCAGGGTGAACAGCACCGGCGCCTGCAGGGAGGCGGCCACGGTCTGGCCCGGTTCCACCTTGCGCAACAGCACGACGCCGTTGATGGGCGAGCGGATCGAGGCCTTGGACAGGTTGGTTTCGTCGGAACTGAGGGTGGCGCGGGCCTGGGTGACCGCCGCCCTAGCGCTGGCCAGATTGGCCTCGGCGCGCGCTTGATTGGCCTCGCCGGTTTCCAGTTCCGTCTTGGATGGCACCTTGCCGCCGGACAGGCGCGCGACCTCGCGCAGGCGGCCCAGGCTGGCGCGGGATTCGATCACCGTCGCCTCGGCCTGCTTCACCGAGGCCTCGGCGGCGACCAGGGCGGCGCGGGATTTGGCGATCTGGTCGTTGAGCTTGGAGACGTCCAGGCGCGCCAGCTCCTGGCCCTTCCTCACCTGGCTGTTGTCGTCCACGTACACGGTCTGCACCGTGCCGGAAAGCTCGCTGCCCACGTCCACCTGGTTGGTCGGCTGCAGGTTGCCGTTCGCCGACACCGTGACCACCAGCGCGCCGCGATTCGCGGGCTCGCTGATGAAGTGGACGGCGTTGCCTGTTTCGCGCTTGGCGAGGAACAGATACAGGGAGACGGCGACCAGCAGGATCAGTCCTGCGGCGATCCAGCGGCGCTTCGCGCCCATGGGATGCGGCGCGGCGCGGGCGAGGATGCCGCTGAGCTGTTCTCGGCTGGGGGTGGTGGGGTCGGTCATGTGGGACTCCGCTGGGGATTGCTGGGGGATTCGTGGGTCGGGCCGGCGTCGGCACCCGGCGCGGACCAGCCGCCGCCCAGCGCCTTGTAGAGCTGGATCAGGGCGGTGACCCGGTCCGCGTCGGCGCTGGCCAGGCTGTCCTGGGTGGAAAGCAGGCTGCGTTCGCTGTCGAGCACGGTCTGGAAGTCGATCAGGCCGCTCGCGTAGCGCTGCCGCGCCAGCGCCGCCGCGTTGCCGGCGGCATCCGCGGCCCGGCCCAGCGCTTCCTGGCGGCGGCCGCTGTTGGCCAGCGCGGTCAGGGCATCCTCCACTTCCTTCAAGGCGGTGAGGACCGTGGATTGGTAGCTCACCAGCGCCTGTTCCCGCACCGCGTCCTGGATTTCCACGCGCTGGCGCAGGCGGCCGCCGTCGAACAAGGTGCCGACCACGCTCGCGGCGAGGGAGCGGCTGACCGCCGCGCTACTGAACAGATCGCCCAGCCTCAGCGCGTCGAGGCCGATGGAGCCGCTCAACTGGAAGCCGGGATAGAGGGCGGCGGTGGCCACGCCGATGCGCGCCGTCTCCGCCGCCAGCTTGCGTTCCGCCGCGACCACGTCGGGACGCCGGCGCAGGGTGTCGGCGGGAATGCCGATGGCCACCGCGTCGGTGACGCGGGGCAGCGCCGCCGGATTCGCCAGCCGGGCATGCAGCTCGGTGGGCGCCTTGCCGAGCAGGATCGCGAGCCGGTGCTCGGTTTCCGCCAGGTTGGTTTCCAGGGCGGGAATCTGGGCGCGGGTCTGTTCCAGGTTGCCGCGCGCCTGCTCCACATCCAGCGATGTGGCCAGGCCGGCCTGTTCGCGCCAGTCGGCGATCTGCAAGGTTTCCGTCTGGCTCGCCAGATTGGCGCGGGCGATGGCCAGGCGCGCCTGATAGGCGCGCAGGTCCACATAGTTGAGGGCCACCTCGGCCACCAGGGAGACGCGCACGCCGTCCAGGCTGGCGGAACTGGCGTCCAGATCGGCTTGGGCGGCTTCGATGCCGCGCCGGGTCGCGCCGAAGATGTCCGGTTCCCAACTCGCGTCGAAGCCCGCGCTGAACAGGTTGCGGGTCGTGCCCGCGCCGCTCTTGCCGCTGCTCTTGGCGCGGCTCGCGGATGCCGAGGCGGTGACGCTGGGCATTTCCTCCGCGCCGGCCAGTTGCCGCCGCGCGCGAGCCTCCCGCAATCTGGCCCGCGCCGCGAGCAGATCGGGACTGGCGGCCAGGGATTCGTCGACGAGCTGGTCGAGGACCGGATCCTGGAGGTGTTTCCACCATTCGGAAATGTCTTGCGTCCGCCGCGCGCCCGGCTCGCCGGCGCTCCAGGTCGCGGGCAGGGGCGTGTCCGGACGCCGGTAGTCCGGACCCACCGCCGCGCAGCCGGCCAGCAGCAGGCAGGCCAGCAGCAAGGCGGGCAAACGCGGCGCGGAGAGGGGCGGCAGGGCGCGGGGCGGCTTGGCGAGGGGCGGCGTGAGGTCGATGCGTGATGTCATGTTAGCGATACTGTCTGCGGTGTCCGCGCGGATAGTAGTCTTCCGGCTGTGTCCGGGGTGGGACCGATAAGGGCGGATTCCCCGCTTCCACGGTGATCCGCAACGGCACGCTGGCGCCCGGGTCCGCGGGCAGGTCGGTGACGAAGGTCCGGTTCTGATACTGGTAGGTTACCCGGTAGCCCGTCAGGACGCGTTGTTCGCGGTACTGGGTCTCGCAGCGCTCGACCGGCTGGCTGGAGGTCCGGGGCGCGTCGGCGCCACTGTTGTCCATGCGGTCGCCCACCACCGCGCCGGTCGCGGCGCCAACAGCGGTGGCCACGTCCTTGCCGCCGCCGCCGCCGACCTGATGGCCGAGAATGCCGCCGGCGATGCCGCCGAGGATGGCGCCACCCAGGGATTTTTCCCGGGGCGGCGCGCTGGTGACGGTCTCATATTCGGTTCGGCAACGCTGTTCGGGGCGTTGCTCGATCGCATAGATCGGCTCGGAGGAAAGGACGCGCCCGACATCGGCGAATTCCTCGGCGTGCGCCAGGCCGGCTGCGGCCAGCAGGGCGAGGCATACAATCGGTTTCATGGGATTTCCTTATCTGACGACTGGTCGGTGTGAAGTCGGCCGTGTTGGGTTTGGCCGAGTTGCACTCCGCTTGGTATCCAAGTATCCGAAATGGGTTCCACGAGCGGTGCGCGCGCAAAGTAAAACCTGGTAAAGGCGATCCGGAATGCCCATCGCGAGTGGGTGCGCGACGGGACATCGGTGCGCGCCGATAACAAGCGCCGCGTCGTTGGATTCATCGGCATGTCGGTTCCCTGTTTCTCTATTTGCGCCGCAAGCCCATGTGGGCGCGGACCATGGCGGGGATGCGCTCGTGCCAGCCGGCGCAGTCCTGGTTGGCGAGCAGATGCTGGAGCAGCCCGCGGGTGAAGGCCCAGTCGTCCAGGGCCATGGCCTCCGGGTCCAGGCCCGCGCGCAGGGTGCCCTTCGCCTCGGCGCGCTGGTAGGCGGTGATGGTCTTGCCCAGGAACTGGAGCCCGGGCTTGTTGATTTCCGTGAGCACGCCGGCGAAGTCGTCCACGTATTCGCAGCGCAGGAACATGATCTCGAACATCTGGCGCACCTTGCCGCAATCCAGGATGGCCTGGAACAGCGCGATCAGTGTTTGCTCGATGCCGTCCAAGGGGTCGGCGATGTCCTCCGCGAGGATCAGGCTGTGTCCTCGGTCCAGCAGGGGCAGGGAAATCTGTTCGCGCATGGCGAAGAACAACTCGGTCTTGTTGGCGAAGTGCCAGTACACCGCGCCGCGCGTGACTCCCGCCGCTTTGGCGATCTGTTCCAGCGTGGTGCGGGATACGCCGCGTTCGTAGAACACCTGGCGCGCCGCGTCCAGGATCTGCTGGCGCGTCTGTTCCGCCTCGGCCTTGGTCCTACGAGCCATGGCGCCAGCCCACGCGATGACTTGACGGGTTCACCGGATTGAAACCAAATGCATTTAGAACTCTCATAGCGGCGCTCCATCTGTTACGTACACAAGAATTATTTTACATACATACTCGTTTGTATATACTAAGCAGCAAATAGTTCAAATCGGAGAATCAACATGTCGGCCTCAAATCTCTCTCCGGCGCCCGCGGGCGCCCGGCGCGCCTCCCCCGGTCTGTTATCCGCCGTGCTGGCGTTGACGCTGGCCTTGGCCGGCTGTTCCGATTCCAAGCAGGGCGCCGGCGCGCCGGGCGCGGCGGGCGGTCAGATGCCGGCCCTGCCGGTGACGGTGCTCGATGCCCAGCCGACGCGGGTGCCCATCGCGGTGGAAGTGATGGCCCAGACCGAGGGGGCGAAGGAAACCGAAGTGCGCGCCCGCGTGGGAGGCGTGATCGTCAAGCGCCTATATGAGGAGGGCGCGCCGGTGAAGGCGGGCCAAGCCCTGTTCCAGATCGACCGGGCGCCTTACGAAATCGCCCTGGCCCAGGCCAAGGCGGCCCTGGCGGGCGCGAAGGCGCAAGCCGACCAGGCCGCGCGCGAAGCCGCGCGGATGAAGGGCCTGCTGGACAAGCAGGCGATCAGCCGCAAGGAATACGACGACGCGGTGTCCACCGATGCCATCTCCCATGCCGCCGTGCTGGCCGCGGAGGCCACCCTGCGCGAGGCGGAATTGAACCTGTCCTGGACCACGGTGACCGCGCCGGTATCAGGCCAGTCCGGCCGCGCGGTGAAATCCGAGGGCAACCTGATCGTGCAGGGTTCCGACAACCTGCTGACCTCGATCCACCAGTCCAATCCCATGTGGGTGCGCTTCAGCCTGGCCGAGAGCGATACCGCGAACCTGGCCGGCGGCCGCCTGAATCCCAAGACGGTGACCGGGGTGGAACTGGTGCTGCCGGACGGCTCCGTCTATCCGCGCAAGGGCCGACTGAATTTCCTGTCCAGCCAGATCGATCCCACCCTGGGCACCCAGCAGTTCCGCGCCGAGTTCGAAAACGGGGAAAGCAAGCTGCTGCCTGGCCAGTTCGTGCGTGTGCGTCTGCTTACCGGCATGCGCGACGGCGTCTTCCTGGTTCCCCAGTCGGCGGTGATCCAGAGCGAGCAGGGCCGCCTGCTCATGCTCGCCGGCCCGGACAACAAGGTCGCGCCCCGACCGGTACAGGCCGGCGATTGGTACGGCAAGGACTGGGTCATCCTGGGTGGCCTGCAAGCCGGCGACAAGGTCATCGTCGACAACCTGATGAAGTTGCGCCCCGGCGCGCCGGTCATGCCGCACGCGCCCGGCGAGATGCCGGCGGGCGCGGGCGGCGCCGGCAAGCCGGCGGCCAAGGGCTGAGGTAGAACGCCATGTCACGCTTCTTCATCTATCGACCGATCTTCGCCTCGGTCATCGCCATCATCATCATCATCGCCGGGCTGGTGGCGTCCCAGGTGCTGCCCATCTCCCAGTATCCCCAGATCGCGCCGCCCACGGTGCTGATCACCGCCACCTATCCCGGCGCCTCCGCCGAGACCCTGGCGCGCACCGTCGCGGCCCCCATCGAGGAGCAGCTGAATGGCGTCGAGGGAATGGTCTACTTCAACTCGTCCGCTTCCGCCAACGGCTCGGTGACCATCACCGCGACTTTCGAGGTGGGCACCAACGTGGACCAGGCCTCGGTCAACGTGAACAACCGGGTGAAGGCGGCGGAACCGCGCCTGCCGGAGGAGGTGCGGCGCAACGGCGTCATCGTGCAGAAGCGCTCCAACGACTTCCTGCAGGTCATCGGCATGGAGACCAAGGACAAGCGCTACGACACCCTGTTCCTGTCCAACTACGCCAGCCTCAACATCGTCGACGAGTTGAAGCGCCTGAAGGGCGTGGGCGACGTCATCGTCTTCGGTGCCCAGGACTACGCCATGCGCATCTGGCTGAAACCGGACCGCATGGCCCAGCTCGGCCTCACCACCAGTGACATCGCCACCGCCATCCAGGCCCAGAACGCCCAGAACGCGGCGGGCAAGATCGGCCAGGAGCCGGCGCCGGCCGACCAGGTGCTGGTCTACACCGTCACCGCCAAGGGCCGCCTGCTGACGCCGGAACAGTTCGGCGACATCATCGTGCGAGCCGACGGACCGAATGGCGTGCTGCGCCTGAAGGACGTGGCCCGCATCCAGTTGGGCGCCAACAGCTACGAGCAGAGCGTGACCCTGGACGGCAGTCCCACCATCGCCCTGGGCGTTTTCCTGCAGACCGGCGCCAACGCCCTGGAAACCGCCGACCGGGTCAACGCCAAGATGCAGGAACTGAAGAAGAAATTCCCCGAGGGCGTGGGCTATGTCATCCCCTACGACACCACCCGCTTCGTCAGCGCCTCCATCAATGAGGTGGAGCACACCCTGGGCATCGCCATCCTGCTGGTGCTGGGCGTGGTGTTCCTGTTCCTGCAAAGCTGGCGCGCCACCTTGATTCCCATGGTGGCGGTGCCCGTGTCCCTGATCGGCACCTTCGCCGGCCTTTACGCCTTCGGCTTCTCCATCAATACCCTCACCCTGTTTGCCCTGGTGCTGGCCATCGGCATCGTCGTGGACGACGCCATCGTCGTGTTGGAGAACGTGGAACGCTTGATGGCGGAGAAGAAGCTGAAGCCCTTCGATGCCGCCGTCGAGGCCATGCGCGAGGTGCAGGGCGCGGTCATCGCCATCGTCCTGGTGCTGTGCGCGGTGTTCGTGCCGGTGGCCTTCCTGGGCGGCATCGCCGGCACCCTGTACCGCCAGTTCGCGGTCACCGTGGCCATCGCCGTGGTGATCTCCGGCGTCGTCGCCCTGACCTTGACGCCGGCCTTGTGCGCCTTGCTGCTGAAACCCAGCCACAAGGAATCGCCGCTGTTCAAGCCGTTCAACCGGGCCTTTGCCGGGCTGACCAACTTCTATGTCCGCACCGTGGGGCGCACCCTGCGCCACGGCATCGTCGGCCTGGTGCTGTTCTCCCTGGTGATCGGCGGCGGCGCCTGGATGATCAACAAGGTGCCGGGCAGCTTCGTGCCCTCGGAAGACCAGGGCTATCTGATTTCCGCGCTCATGCTGCCGGACGGCGCGACCCTGAAACGCACCGCCGCCACCGGCGAGCTGATGCGCAAGGCGATGACCCAGGATCCGGCGGTGGCCCACACCTTCGTGGTGTCCGGCTTCGACCTCATCGGCGGCGGCAACAAGCCCAACGCCGGCACCATCTTCATCCCACTCAAGCCCTGGAGCGAACGCAAGTCCAGCGCCGATGAGCTGGCCGGCAAGTTCATGGGCGCCGGCATGATGCTGCCGGACGGCCTGGGCCTGGTGTTCAACCCGCCCCCCATCATGGGCCTGGGCACCGCCGGCGGTTTCGAGGTCTACGTGCAGAACAAGGTGGACGGCGACACCATGAAACTGAACGAGGTGGTGCAGGACTTCATCGCCGCCCTGCAAAGCCATAAGGAGTTCTCCCGCATCAACACGTTCTTCCGGCCCACCATTCCCCAGCTCTTCGTGGAAGTGGACGAGGCCAAGGCGATCTCCCTGGGTATTCCCATCGCCAGCATCTACGAGACCCTGCAAAGCACCATGGGCTCGCTGTATGTCAACGACTTCAACAAGGCGGGCCGGGTCTACCGGGTGCAGTTGCAGGCCGAGGCGGCCTACCGCCTGAAGCCGGAGGATCTAGGCAAGGTCTACGTGCGCAGTAGCACCACCAACGCCATGATTCCCCTGGCGGCGGTGAGCACGGTGAAGCACATCGTCGGCCCGGAGCAGGTGGAACGCTTCAACGGCTTCGTCGCCGCGAAGATACTGGGCGACAGTGTGCCCGGCGTGAGTTCCGGCGACGCACTCAAGCTGGTGGAGGAGGTGGCCGCGAAAACCCTGCCCGCCGGCTACGAGATCGCCTGGACCGGTCAGGCCTTCCAGCAGAAGCAGACCGGCTCCTCGTCGGCGCAGGCCTTCGTGTTCGCCATCATCATGGTGTTCCTGATTCTGGCCGCCCAGTTCGAGAAGTGGTCCTTGCCCCTGGCGGTGATCATGGCCGTGCCTTTCGCCCTGCTGGGGGCGCTGTCGGCGGTGATGCTGCGCGGCATGCCCAACGACATCTACTTCCAGATCGGCCTGGTGGTGCTGATCGGCCTGGCGTCGAAGAACGCCATCCTGATCGTGGAATTCGCCACCCAGAAGTTGGAAGAGGGCATGTCCGTGATGGAGGCGGCCATGGAAGGCGCCCGGCTGCGCTTCCGGCCCATCGTCATGACCTCCCTGGCCTTCATCCTGGGCGTCGTGCCCCTGGTGGTGGCCTCCGGCGCCGGCGCCGCCGCGCGCCGCTCCATGGGCACCGGCGTGTTCGGCGGCATGCTCGCGGCCACCTTCATCGCCACCATCTTCATCCCCCTGTTCTTCAAGTGGCTGTCGCGGGGCAAGTCGAGCCGGGTCGTCGCCAAGACCCAGGCCGACCCGAATGCCGTCCCGCAGGCCGAGGAGGAAAAATCATGATTGCCCGCATCCCCTACGCCCTGGCCGCGTTGACCCTGGCCCTGAGCGGGTGCAGCGCCCTCGGACCCGACTATGTCCGCCCCGCCACCACGCTGCCCGGCGCCTACACGGAAGCCGCGCCGAGCGACGCCCAGGCCCAGGTGCGGCGGGAATGGTGGAAGCTGTTCAACGATCCGATCCTGGACGATCTGGTGGACAAGTCCCTGGGCGGGAACTTCGACCTGCGGGCCGCCGTGGCCCGGGTCGAGGAAGCCGATGCCGCCCTGCGCGAAGCCGGCGCCGCCCTGACGCCCTCGGTGGACCTGGATGCCGGCGCCACGCGCAGCCGCTCCAGCACCAAGAGCGCCACCTTCAACACGGCCATGCCGGTCTACCGCACCACCCACAACCTGGGCATCTCCACCGCTTTCGAGTTGGATTTCTGGGGCCGCCTGCGCCGCACCCGGGAAGCCGCCCGCGCCCAGGCCCTGGCCAGCCGCCACGCCCGGGACACGGTGCAACTCTCCCTGGCCGGCATGGTGGCCAACAGCTACCTCGCCCTGCGCGCCTACGACGCCGAGTTGGCGGTCAGTCTGGCCTCCCTGGAAAGCCGGGACGAGAGCCTGAAGATCGTCAAGAGCCGGGTCGACGCCGGCCTCGCCTCGCCCCTGGAACTGCGCCAGGCGGAAGGCGCGTCCGCCGCGATCCGCGCCCAGATCTCCACGCTGCGCCTGCAACGGGCCGTGACCGAACACCAGTTGGCCCTGTTGACGGGCATGCCCGAGCTGCGCATCGCCAGCGGCGACCTGCGCCGGATGCCGCTGCCGCCGGTGCCGCCCGCCGGCCTGCCTTCCAGCCTGCTGGAGGCGCGGCCCGACCTGCGCCAGGCCGAGGAGGAGCTGGTCGCCAACAACGCCCAAATCGGCGTGGCCAAGGCCGCCCTGTATCCCACCATTTCCCTCACCGGCGGCCTGGGCGGGGAGAGCCGGCAGCTCTCCAACCTGCTCTCCAGCGGGGCGCGCACCTGGAACCTGGGGCTGGGGCTGACCCTGCCCATCTTCGATTCGGGAGCCGGCGCGGCCCGGGTGGACCAGGCCTCGGCGCGCCAGAAGCAAGCCCTGGCGTCCTACCAGAAAGCCGTGCAGACCGCCTTCATGGAGGTCAACGACGCCCTGGTGAGCCTGCGCGAGAACGCCGAGGGCGAAACCGCCCAGGACGCCCGCGTCACCGCCGCCGAGCAGGCCCTGAAACTGGCAAACGACCGCTACGAGGCCGGCTATTCCGGCTTCCTGGAAGTGCTGGATGCCCAACGCACGGTCAACGATGCCCGCCTGGCCTACATCGGCACGCGCCAGTCCCGCCTCGCGGCCGCGGTGGATCTGTTCAAGGCCCTGGGCGGCGGCTGGCAGGAAGAGCCGGGCAAGTAGGCGTCGCCGAGAGGCGACCCGCGCTTGCCGGCGGCGCGGCGTGCGGGCGGAATTTGCGTTCTAATTCCGCCCATGCGCATCCCCTACACCCTCTCCCCCGACGAGGTCGAGTTCGTCGCGATCCGCGCCCAGGGCGCGGGCGGCCAGAACGTCAACAAGGTCGCCAACGCGGTGCATCTGCGTTTCGACATCGCCGCCTCGTCCCTGCCGGAGGAAATCCGCGCGCGGCTGCTGCGGCTCGGCGACCAGCGCATCAGCAAGGACGGTGTCGTCGTCATCAAGGCCCAGGCCCACCGCAGCCTGGAAATGAACCGGGAGGAGGGCTTGCTGCGCCTGCGCGAGCTGATCGACAGCGTCGCCGTGACGCCAAAGAAGCGGCGGCCCACCAAGCCCACCAAGGCCTCGGTGACACGGCGGCTCGACGGCAAGGCGAAGCGCGGCGCCATCAAGGCCGCGCGCGGACGGGTCGAGTAAGGCGCGGTTCGCAACAAACGCGGGATAATCGGCCAGCGCGATCCGGCACCGCCGCCGCTTCTCTCTATGCCCAGCCGCCGCCACCGGCGGCCTTCATTTCGTGCCCATTCGGCACACCGACAGGATTTCCCCATGCAATCTGAAAGCTTCATCGCCGGCAAGGACGCCTCCCTCGAATCCTCCATCGGCACCATGCTGGCCAAGCTGGAAGCCCTGGATTTCCACGTCGAGGAGCGCTCCTGGCTGAATCCCGTGGACGGCATCTGGTCGGTGCACCTGCGCGACCGGGACTGCCCGCTCATGTTCACCAACGGCAAGGGCGGCTCCCGGCTGGCGGCCCTGGCCAGCGCCCTGGGCGAGTATTTCGAGCGCCTGTCCTGCAACTACTTCTGGAACCACTACTACCTGGGCCGGCGCATTGCCCTGGACCAGGACGGCCGGGGCTTCGTGCACGATCCGCGCGAACGCTGGTTCTTGCCGGAAGCGGACGGCGCCTGGCCGCAAGGCCTGCTCACGCCGGAACTGCGCCGGTTCTACAACCCGCGGGGCGGCATCCCCGCCGCGAGTCTGGTGGACTTCAATTCCGGCGACGCCGAACGCGGCATCTGCGCGCTTCCCTACCGGCGCCTGCGCGACGATGCCGAGGTGTATTTCCCGGTCAACGTCATCGCCAACCTCTACGTCAGCAACGGCATGTCCGCCGGCAACACGCCGGCCGAGGCGCGCACCCAGGCCCTGTCGGAGATCTTCGAGCGCCACATCAAGTTCCGCATCCTCGCCGAGGGCTTGTGCCTGCCCGACGTGCCGGAAGCCGTCATCGCCCGCCATCCGCGCATCGCCGCCGGCATCGCCGGGCTGCGCGCCGCCGGCTTCGGCATCCTGGTCAAGGACGCCTCCCTGGGCGGCCGTTTCCCGGTCATGAACGTGACCCTGCTGCATCCGGACGACCAGGGCTGCTTCGCCAGTTTCGGCGCCCATCCGCGCTTCGAGATCGCCCTGGAACGCGCCCTCACCGAACTGCTGCAAGGCCGCGCCCTCGATGCCCTGGCCGGTTTTCCGGAACCGGGTTTCGACCTGGAGGAAATCGCCGGCGCGCCCAACCTCGAGATCCACTTCGTCGATTCCAGCGGCATCGTCAGCTGGAACTTCCTCGGAGACCAGCCGGATTTCGCCTTCCACGACTGGAATTTCGCCACCAGCACGGCGGAGGACTACGCCTGGTCGGTGGACGCCATCCACGCCTTGGGCCACGACATCTACGTCGCCGATTTCGAACATCTGGGCGTGTACGCCTGCCGCATCCTGGTGCCCGGCATGTCGGAGATCTATCCCGTCGACGAACTGGAGTGGGAGAACAACAGCGTCGCCAACGGCCTGCGCGAAGCCATCCTCAACCTGCCCGATCTGGACGACGACGCCTGCGGCGAACTGCTCGACCGCCTCAACGACAGCGGCCTCGCCGACGAACGTCCGGTCGCCGCCCTGATCGGCCTCGCTCCCGGCGCCGACGCGTTCTGGCAAGACCTGCGCGTCGGCGAACTGAAAACCCTGCTGGCCCTGGCCATCGGCGACGGCGAGGCCGCCATGCAGGGCTGCGAGTGGATCCGCTATTTCGAGCAGATCGATCCGGCGCGGCGCCGAGTCTACCGCTGCGTCGAATCCCTGTTGAAGCTGGACGACGACGCGCGTTACGGCGCCGCCCTGGAAACCCTCTACGGCGCGGAAACCCTCGGCCGCGCCCAAGACCTCCTGGCGGGCGAGTCGCGTTTCTTCGACCAGCCCGCCCTGGGGCCCGACCTGGCCGCTTGCGACATGCACCAGCGCCTGCTCGCGGCCTACGGCAAGTTGCACCGCGGGGAACGGCGGGCATAGCCTCGCGGCGGCATGCAAGCCCGCGGCTGCTCCATGGCGCATGACGGCGCGGACGGCGCGGCGAATGTCCGCGAAGGCGCGGCCGCCTTACCTCACGTGATCTTCACCACGATGTCGTGCAGCGTGTTCGCGCAGTGGGCCATGCGGTCCGCCGCCCGGGCCAGATGCTGGTATATCTCGCGGCGCTTGAACATGTTGAGGTAGTCCTCGCCCTGGAACAGGTCGGCCAGGGCCTTGCGGTAGAGCTTCTCCACGCGGCGGTCGGCCTTGCGGGCGGTGTCCGCGGCGGCCGCGGCCTCGGCGGGCCGGGTGGACAGGATGTCGAAGCCGCTGGCCAGCGCCAGCACGCCTTCGCGCAGACAGGCGGCCAACTCGAAGCTGAACCGGTCCGGCGCGACGCCGAGGACGTCCATCTCGCTCACCGTGTCCTTGCAGAAGTTGACGATGCCGTCCAGATCCATGATGGCCCGGTAGATGTCCTCCCGGTCGATGGGCGTGGCGAAGGCTTCGTTCAGGGTGTGGATGTTGCCGATCTTGATGACGTCCGCCTCGTGCTCGTCCTTCTTGATGCGCCGGGCCAGCTCCTGGTCGTTGGTGCCCATGTACTCGACCAGCAAATCCACCGTGTGGGTGACTTGCGCCGCTTGGATGCTGAGCAGGTGGAAGAAGTCCGGCGCCTTGGGAAAGACATGGTCCAGGATCTTGTGGACGATGGAGGCCGATGGTTCGCTCATGTCAGTTGTCCCCTGTGGATGATGGCCAGGATCAGCGCGTAGATGACCGCCGCGACGAAGGCGGCGGCCGGGATGGTGATGAGCCAGGTGGTGGCGATTTCCCTGGCCTTGCCCCAGCGCACGGCCTTCGGGTGTTCCGAGGCGCCGATGCCCATGATGGAGGAGGCCACCACGTGGGTGGTGGAGACCGGCGCGCCCAGCAGCGAGGCGGAAAAGATGATGCCGGCGGAGGTGAGCTGGGAATCCAGGGCGTGCAGCGGCCGCACCTTGTAGATGGCGAAGCCCAGGGTGCGCACGATGCGCCAACCGCCGGTCATGATGCCCAGGGTCATGGAAACCGCACAGGTGAGGATGACCCAGAACGGCACCGCGAAAGTGGCGATGTGCCCGCCCAGCAGCAGAACCAGGGTGAGGATGCCCATGCTCTTCTGGGCGTCGTTGGCGCCGTGGGAAAAGGCCAGTCCGGCGGCGGTGAGGTACTGGCTCCAGCGCAGGGGACCGTTGATGCGTGGCCGGGCTGCGCGGAACACCAGGCTGAACAGGCGGTGCAGGGCGAAGCCGACCAGGAAGCCGGCCACGGGGGAGAGCACCAGCGCCAGCAGCACCTTGGTCACGCCGGTGACATGGCCGTGCCGGAACAGTTCCGAGAAGCCCCAGACCACGTGGTCGCCCCCCACCGCCAGCATGACCGCGCCGATCAGGCCGCCCACCAGGGCGTGGGACGAGGAGGAGGGGATGCCCTTCCACCAGGTGATCAGGTTCCAGACGATGGCGCCGCCCAGGCCGCTGACCAGCACGGTGAGGGACATGACGCGGGGCAGGTCGCCCAGGTCGACGAACTTGCCGATGGTGTTCGCCACCGCCGTGCCGCCCAGCAGGGGACCGAGAAACTCGAACACGCCGATGACGAGCACCGCCTGGGCCGGCTGCATGGCGCGGGAGGCGATGACGGTGGCGACGATGTTGGCGGCGTCGTGGAAACCGTTGGTGTAGTCGAACAGCACCACGATCAGCACCGCGAGCAAGGTCAGGAGCGTGAGGGTTGCCATGGTTTTTCCGAGTGGAAAGGAACAGCCGCCGAACCCATCCGGGACCACTGAGAAATTCCGTCATCGCACGGCGGCGCGGCGAACCGGAAGTTGCCTATCACGCAAACCCCAAGGACTGCCGCGCTCCCTTCGCAATGACAAAAACCGCAAGGCTCGGCGTCTCCTTTTACCTTGTCACTATAGAGAATGCGCGGGTTTTTCCGGCACTGGCGCGCCTTTCTCCGCGCGGCGCCGGGAACCGTGAGCCGCGTCGTCGGCAAGGATTGCCGCTGGCGACGCGCGCCGGTCGAGGCAAGGCCGCATGGCCCGAGTGCCACGGGCGTTTCCCGAGCGGCGTCCGTGCGGGAAGGATTTGCCCGCCGCCCGGCGATTTTTGCCGTCCCGGGTTTTTCCGGCCGGCGCTTGCCGGTTTTTCCGCACGGATCCGAAAAAATCCAATGGAATCATCGTGTTTTCTTAACATTGTTTTACGCGGCTTTACCCGGATCGCCATGACGGCAGGGGCGCTTTGGCCGATATCTTGCAAGGAATGGTGAGCGAAATGTCCCTCGGGTTTGTCTGCTTCCAGCCCCCGGACATGGCGCGTAGGACGCCGGCGCCGGGTTTCGCGCCGGATTCTTCGAACCGGGCAAGATAAGGAGCCAGCCATGATCGGCAGCATCGGTAGCAGCAGTGCCCTCACCCAATGGGCGAGTTCGTTATTCTCGAAACTGGATACCAAGAACCAGGGCTATATCGAGAAAAGTGATCTTCAATCGGCGCTGGATGGCTTGAGCGCCAGCGGCAATTCCAGCGAAAACGCCAGCGTCGACGACGTTTTCGGCGCGCTGGACACGAACGGCGACGGCAAGGTCACCGAGCAGGAAATGTCCACCAGCCTGCAAAGCCTGCTGGACGACCTGCAAAGCCAGTTGAACAGTTCGCGCGCGGGTGGCCCCGGTGGCATGGCCGGCATGCCGCCTCCGCCGCCTCCGCCCCAGGCGGACGCGACGGATGAGGGATACACCCAGGATGAACTGACCAGCATGGCCTCGGAGATCGGTGCCAGCGACAGCAAGCTTTCGAGCCTGATGTCCAGCCTCGCGGCCAATTTCGACACCGCCGATACGAACGGCGACGGCAAGGTGAACCGGGAGGAGGCCATGGCCTTCGAACAGCAATCCGCCGCGGCGACGTCGGACAGCGCGGCGACCTCGACATCGAGCGGCACATCCTCGACCGCGTCGAATCAGAACACCGATGCCCTGGTGATGATGCGCATCATGCAGTTGATGCAGACCTATGGCGCCTTCAACCAGGATGGCAGCCAGTCCAACGCATCCAACGCGCTGTTCGCCGCGGAAGCCTGATGCGCCCGCCAGCCCCTTCCTGGCGGGAGGGGCCGGGCAGGGCGCGCGGGTCCGGGAGCGGCCCGCCGGTGGATCAACGCCCCCGCTGTTCCCGCGGGGGCGGGCGGAAGCCCGGCATCGGCCGGTTCGCGCGTTCCTTCAGCCGGGTTCGCTGCTCGGGCGTCAGCAGAAGAAACACGGCATGGTCGGCGCGGGCATGCGCGCTGGCGATGTCCGCCATGGCGCCGGCCGCCGCGTCCGCGAGGGTTTTTGCCTTGGCCTCGTCGTAGGCGTCCGTCAGGGCCAGGTCGCGCAAGGCGTCCCGGGCTTGCGCCGCTTCGGCGCCTTTCTCCCGCATTTGCTCGAACAGGGAACGATAGATTCCGGCGATCCGCGCCGCTTGGGCGTCGCTGAGGTCGAGCCCGTGCAAATGGGACGGCAGGCCGCCCGCCCGGGGACCGAATTCGGGTGGGGAGCCGTTGCGCGTGCCGCCGGGGCCGGCGTCCATGCCGGGGGGTGGGGGCATCATGCCCGGCCCGCCCTCCACGCCCGGCGGCGGCGGCATCATGCCCGGCCCGCCGGGTTTGGCGCAGGATTCGTCGGCGCATGCCCGGGTGCTGGCCGCGGGCAAGGCAAAAGCCATGGCGGCGGCGATGAGGAAGTGGCGCGGAATGCGAGGATTCATGGTGGACCTTTCTCGAATCGGTTGACGTTGTCGGGAAGCGCGGAGCGTTGCCGCGTCCGTGAATCCAGTCTGGTCCGAGCGGGGTTAAGCGCGGCAAGCCGCGCGTAAAAATCGGTAAATCAAGACCTTGGACAGCCGCGGGCCGGCTCGGTCTCGTTATGATTTCCTCTTCTCGGATTCGGATTCGGAAAATGGCGAGGATTCTGCTCATCGACGACGATGTCGAACTGGCCGGCATGCTGCGGGAATACCTGGAGCGGGAAGGCTTCGAGACCCGCGCAGTGCACGACGGCAAGATCGGCGTGGAGGAAGCCCTGTCCGGGAACTACGACATCGCCGTGCTGGACGTGATGATGCCGCGTCTGAACGGCATCGAGGCGCTGCGCGCCATTCGCCAGCACAGCCGCATGCCGGTCATGATGCTGACCGCGAAGGGCGATGACGTGGACCGCATCGTCGGCCTGGAACTGGGTGCCGACGACTACGTGCCGAAGCCTTGCACACCCCGGGAACTGGCGGCGCGCATCCGCGCGATCCTGCGCCGGGTGCATACCGGCAACGGCGCGGGCGATGAGCCGGATTGCCTGAGCGTCGGCCCCCTGGCGCTGTGGCCGGCGAAACGCCACGCCGAATGGTCGGGCCGGGTGCTGGACCTCACCAGCACCGAGTTCAACCTGCTGGAAGTGCTGGCGCGCAATGCCGGCCGCGTGGTGGGCAAGCCGGAACTCTCGGAAAGCGGCCTGGGCCGCCGCCTGGCCCGCTTCGACCGCAGCGTGGACGTGCACATGAGCAGCATCCGTCACAAGCTGGGTACCCTGCCGGACGGCCGCTCCTACATCCACACCGTGCGCGGCATGGGTTACCAGCTCATCCGCGAATAGGCGCGCATCCATGGGCCGCCTGTTCTGGAAGTTCTTCTTCGCCTTCTGGCTGGCGCTGCTCACCGCCGGCGTCGCGGTCGGCACCGTGGTCTGGTTCCACAAGCACAAGCTGGACGAGGCCACCCACAGCCTCGTCATGGGGCCGCCCGCCGAGTACCTGGTGCGCTCCGCCACCGCCACTCTGGAAAATGGCGGCATGCCGGCCCTGCTCAAGCTGCTTGGGCAGATGCGCGACGACCCCATGGCCCAGTTGTTCGTGGTGGATGAGACGGGGCGCGAACTCCTGGGCCGCGCCTATCCCAAGGCCGCGCTGGCGCGGGCGCAAGCCATCGCCGGGACGGCGACCGGCTCCCCGGTCGCCCGCGCCATGACGCCCGGGGATGGCCATGTCTACCTGTTTTTCGCCGGAGAGGCCACGGGCCGCGGGTTCGCCGGTCTTCCCGGCGGTCCCCTGCGTGGGGGCCCCGGTGGCCGTCCGCCGCTCGGTCCCTCCGGTCATCCCGAACCGCCCACGCCGTTTCTGCCGATTGGCGCGGGGCTTTTGGCCAGCCTGGGTTTCAGCGCCCTGCTGGCCTGGTATCTCGCCAAACCCATCCGCGAACTGCGCGGCGCCTTCCAGCGCGCCGCCGCCGGCGACCTGGACGTGCGCGTCGCCCCCGCCATGGGCCGGCGCCGGGACGAACTGGCCGACCTGGGGCGGGATTTCGACCACATGGCGGGCCGTTTGCGCGACCTGATGGACGCCCAGCGCCGCCTGTTGCACGACGTGTCCCACGAAATCCGCTCGCCCCTGGCCCGGCTCCAGGCCGCCATCGGCCTCGCCCGCCAGCAACCGGAAACGCGCGAGGCCAGCCTGGACCGCATCGAGCGGGAAGCCCAGCGCCTGGATGAAATGGTGGGCGAACTGCTTACGCTGTCGCGCCTGGAGGCGGGCATGGTCAACAATCAGCGGGAGCGGGTGGATCTGGCCGAACTGGTGGGCATGGTGGTGGAGGATGCCCGCTACGAGGCCGAGGCTCAGGGGCGCCGGGTGGAATTCACCGACACCGGCGTGGCCGGCGTCTATTGCCAGCCGGAATTGCTGCATCGCGCCATCGAGAACGTGGTGCGCAACGGCGTGAAGTTCTCCCCGCAGGGCGGGGTGGTGGAGGTCAAGGCCGGCCGCGTCGGCGCGGACCGTGCCGCCGTCATCGTCGCCGATCGCGGCCCCGGCGTGCCGGAAGGCGACCTGGAAGCCATCTTCGTCCCGTTTTACCGCAGCGAGCGCAGCGCCGGCACCGGTGGCTACGGCCTCGGCCTCGCCATCGCCAAGCGCGCCGTGGAAGCCCATGGGGGGAGCATCCACGCCTCGAACCGGGCGAGCGGCGGATTGGCGGTGACGATGTCTCTGCCGGTCATCCACCAGGCCACGGGCTCGACCAGCGGCTGAAACCGAACGATGAAGCGCGGCGTTCCCGCCCGCGCCGCGTCCGGCAGCTCGAGCCCGTTGGCGCGTGGCGGCGCGCCGGTTTCCGGGACGTCGACGGTGACGCCGGCAAGGATGGGGTGTCACTTCCGTCGCGCCGCGCGAGAATTCCTTTTCGACATCGACTCATGCCGCGGACGATGAATGAGCATTCGCTGATATGCGATAATCGCCGCCTTTATGTTTAGGCATATAGCGGCGCAAATGCAGGCACGTACCCTCTACGACAAGCTTTGGGATGCCCACGTGGTTCAGGTGGAGCCCGACGGCACGGCGCTCATCTACATCGACCGCCAGTTGGTGCACGAAGTCACCAGCCCGCAGGCCTTCGAAGGCCTGAAGATCGCCGGCCGCAAGCCCTGGCGGCTGGCTTCGCTGCTGGCGACGCCGGACCACAACATTCCCACCACCGACCGGGACAAGGGCATCGCCGATCCGGTGTCGCGCACCCAGGTGGAGACGCTGGACGCGAACTGCGCGGAATTCGGCATCACCGAATTCCGCATGTCGGATCACCGCCAGGGCATCGTCCATGTCATCGGCCCGGAACAGGGTTTCACCCAGCCCGGCATGACCCTGGTGTGCGGCGATTCCCACACCAGCACCCACGGGGCGTTCGGCGCCTTGGCCTTCGGCATCGGCACCTCCGAAGTCGAGCATGTGCTGGCGACCCAGTGCCTGTGGATGCAGAAGGCGAAAGCCATGCAGGTGCGGGTGGAAGGCGAGCTGAAATTCGGCGTGACCGCGAAGGACATCGCCCTCGCGGTGATCGGCCGCATCGGCACCGCCGGCGGCACCGGTTACGCCATCGAGTTCGCCGGTTCGGCGATACGCGGCCTGTCCATGGAAGGCCGCATGACCCTGTGCAACATGGCCATCGAGGCGGGTGCCCGGGCCGGCATGGTGGCGGTGGACGAAAAGACCGTCGAGTACATGCGCGGCCGCCCCTATTCGCCCACGGGCGAGCAGTTCGCGCAGGCCGCGGCCTATTGGCGCACGCTGGTTTCCGACGGCGAGGCGAATTTCGATGTGGTGGTGCTGTTCGACGCCGCTGAAATCAAGCCCCAGGTGAGCTGGGGCACCTCGCCGGAAATGGTGGTGGCGGTGGACGAGCAAGTGCCGAATCCCGCGGATGCCCCCAACAGCGTGAAGAAAGCCGACTGGGAACGCGCCCTGGCCTACATGGGCCTGGCCGCGAACACGCCCATCGACCGCATCGAGGTGGACAAGGTGTTCATCGGCTCATGCACCAACTCCCGCATCGAGGATCTGCGCGAGGCGGCCAAGGTCGCGGGCTGGGCGGTTTCCCGGAGCCGGCGCGTGGCGGACAACGTCAAGCTGGCCATGGTGGTGCCCGGGTCCGGCCTGGTGAAAGCCCAGGCCGAGGCCGAGGGGCTGGACAAGGTCTTCCTCTCCGCCGGTTTCGAATGGCGCGATCCGGGCTGTTCCATGTGCCTGGCCATGAACGCCGATCGTTTGGAACCGGGCGAGCGTTGCGCCTCCACCTCCAACCGCAATTTCGAGGGCCGCCAGGGACAGGGCGGTCGCACCCATCTGGTCAGCCCGGCCATGGCGGCGGCGGCGGCCATATTCGGACATTTCATCGATATTCGTGACTTGGCAAATGAGGTGAAGCAATGACGACTCCGCAAAAATGGATTCTGTTTGGCGTGGTGAAAGTCGCCCTGCTGGCGGTGGCGGTCGGCGTGGTGTTCAGCATTTACGGCTGCAATACGGTGCGTGGCGTCGGCCAGGACATCGAGAAGGCCGGCGAGGCGATCCAGAAGGCGGGCAGCAAGTAATGAAGCCCTTTGTCCGCCTCGATGGCCTGGTGGCGCCCCTCGACCGCGCCAACGTGGATACCGACGCCATCATCCCCAAGCAATTCCTGAAATCCATCAAGCGCACGGGATTCGGGCCGAACGCTTTCGACGAATGGCGCTACCTGGATCGGGGCGAGCCAGGCAAGTCCTGCCACGACCGGCCGCTGAACCCGGATTTCGTGCTCAACCAGGCCCGCTACCAGGGCGCCTCGGTGTTGCTGGCGCGGGAGAACTTCGGTTGCGGCTCTTCCCGGGAGCACGCGCCCTGGGCGCTGGAGGACTACGGTTTTAGGGCGATCATCGCCCCCAGCTTCGCCGACATCTTCTTCAACAACTGCTTCAAGAACGGCATCCTGCCCATCGTGCTGCCCGCCGAAACCGTGGATCGCCTGTTCCGTGAGGCCTTCGCCAACGAAGGCTATGCCCTGACCGTCGACTTGGCCGAGCAGACCATCGCCACGCCCACCGGCGACATCCTGCGTTTCGACGTGGACCCGGAGCGCAAGCATCGCCTGCTCAACGGACTGGACGACATCAGCCTGACCCTGAAATACACGGACCAGATCCAAGCCTACGAAGCGCGGCGCAAGCTGGAAGCGCCCTGGTTGTTCGTCTGAAAGGAAAATCATGAAGATCGCGGTATTGCCGGGTGACGGCATCGGAACGGAAATCGTCGCCCAGGCGATGAAGGTGTTGGACGTCCTCAAGCGGGACGGCATGAAGATCGAGACCGAGGAGGCGGCCATCGGCGGCGCCGGCTACGACGCGGCGGGCGATCCGCTGCCGGAAGCCACGCTCAAGCTGGCCAAGGCTTCCGACGCGGTGCTGCTGGGCGCCGTGGGCGGTCCCCAGTACGACACGCTGGACCGGCCCCTGCGTCCCGAGCGCGGCCTGCTGCGCATCCGCAAGGAACTCAACCTGTTCGCCAACCTGCGTCCGGCGCTGCTCTATCCGGAACTGGCCGGCGCCTCCTCGCTGAAGCCGGAAGTGGTGGCCGGCCTGGACATCATGATCGTGCGCGAACTGACCGGCGACGTGTATTTCGGCCAGCCGCGCGGCATCGAGGTGCGCGACGGCGAGCGGGTCGGCTTCAACACCATGATCTATTCCGAGTCCGAGGTGCGCCGGGTCGCTCACGTGGCCTTCGGCATCGCCATGAAGCGCGGCAAAAAGCTGTGCTCGGTGGAGAAGGCCAACGTGCTGGAATGCTCGGAACTCTGGAAGGAAGTGGTCGCCGAGGTGGCGAAGGACTATCCCGAGGTGGAGTTGTCCACCATGTACGTGGACAACGCCGCCATGCAGTTGGTGCGCAATCCCAAGCAGTTCGACGTGATCGTCACCGGCAACATCTTCGGCGACATCCTGTCCGACCAGGCCTCCATGCTCTCCGGTTCCATCGGCATGCTGCCCTCGGCCTCCCTGGACGAAAACAACAAGGGTATGTTCGAGCCTATCCACGGCTCCGCGCCGGACATCGCCGGCAAGAACCTGGCGAATCCCCTGGCCACCATCCTGTCCGTGTCCATGATGTTCAAGTACACCTTCGCCGACCAGGCCACCGCCGACCGCATCGACAACGCGGTGAAGAAGGTGATCGCCCGGGGCTTGCGGACCGGCGACATCTGGACCGAGGGTTGTGAGAAGGTGTCCTGCGGGCAGATGGGCGATGCCGTCGTGGCGGCGATGTAAGTTCGGGAAACGTGAAAATTGAAATGTGAAACGCGGGTGTATGGGAAGTGGGGCGGATTTCGCTTCACTTTTCATTTGCGCGTTTCACGCTGCCTGTGAGGTAAGGAAATGAAGCGAGTTGGTCTGATCGGCTGGCGCGGCATGGTGGGCTCGGTGCTCATGGGCCGCATGAAGGAAGAACGGGATTTCGATCTCATCGATCCGGTGTTCTTCACAACCTCCAACGTGGGCGGCAAAGGCCCCGACATTGGCAAGGATGTGCCCCCCCTGAAGGACGCCAACAGCGTCGACGAACTGAAGGCCATGGACGTGATCATCACCGCCCAGGGCGGCGATTACACCAAGGAGGTGTATCCGAAATTGCGCGCCGCCGGTTGGAACGGCTACTGGATCGACGCCGCCTCCGCCCTGCGCATGCAGGACGAGGCCATCATCATCCTCGACCCGGTCAACCAGGACGTGATCAAGAACGGCCTGGCCAGCGGCGTGAAGACCTACGTGGGCGGCAACTGCACGGTTTCCCTCATGCTCATGGCCATCGGCGGCCTGTTCGACGCCGGCCTGATCGAGTGGATCTCCCCCATGACCTATCAGGCCGCCTCCGGCGCCGGCGCCCGCAACATGCGCGAGCTGATCAAGCAGATGGGCGCCGTGTATGGCGAGGTGCAGGGGCTGGTGGACGACCCCGCTTCCGCGATCCTGGAGATCGACCGGAAGGTGGCCGATTTCATCCGTTCCGAGCGCTACCCGCTTGATGCCTGGCCCGTGCCGCTGGCCGGTAACCTGATTCCCTGGATCGACGTGGCCCTGGAGTCCGGCCAGTCCAAGGAGGAATGGAAGGCCGAGGTGGAGGCCAACAAGATCCTCGGCCGTTCCGACAATCCGATTCCCATCGATGGCCTGTGCGTGCGCGTGGGCGCCATGCGCTGCCATTCCCAGGCGCTCACCATCAAGATGACCAGGGACGTGCCCCTGGATGAAATCCATGGCCTCATCGCCGCCCATAACGACTGGGTCAAGGTGGTGCCCAACGACCGCCAGATCACCATGGAGCAACTCACCCCCGCCGCCGTGACCGGCACCCTGACCGTGCCGGTTGGGCGCATGCGCAAGCTCACCATGGGCCCGGAGTACCTGACCGCCTTCACCGTCGGCGACCAGTTGCTGTGGGGCGCGGCCGAGCCCCTGCGCCGCATGCTGCGCATTCTCCTGGAAGCCTGAGTTTGGCCGCCAAGCCGATCGCCACGCCGTTTGCCAAGGAAGCTCGCGCGGACTCCCAGTTCGATCTGGCGGTACTGGGGGCGGACGACCCCCTGGGCGGCGCTGTGCTCCAGATACTGGGCGAGCGGGATGTCCCCATCGGGCGCCTGCATCCTCTGACGCTCAGGGAGCCGGACGGCAACGTCGTCTTCCGTGGCCAGGACTGGCCGTGCGATCCGGCCGAAGGGTTCGATTTCGGCCAGGTCCAGGCCGTGCTGGTCACCAGCCGTTCGCCCGCGGCCGCCAGCTTGCTGAACGACGTCCGCGCGCGCCGTCCCGCCATGCCGGTTTTGCTGGCGGACGACATCGCGCCCGCGCCCGCGCAAGCGGTGGCGCGCGTCCTGAACAGCATCGCGGCGCTGGGCGGATTGGTGTCGGCGGATGCCTTCGTGTCCCTGCCCGCCGCCCATGCCGGCCAGGATGGCGTGGAAGAGCTGGCGAACCAGGCGCGCGGCCTGTTCAACATGGAAAGCCCGGAGCCGGAGGTTTTCCCGCTCCAGATCGCCTACAACCTGATTCCCCATGGTTCCGGCATGGACGCGCCGTCCTACGAGTCGGCGCTGACGGCGGCGACGGCGCGCATCGCGGCAGGCGTTACCGCCGCTTTCAGCGTGGTATGGGCGCCGTTGTTCTTCGGCGCCGCGATTTCCCTGCACGCGCGCACCGCCTCTGTTCTGGATATCCAGAGCTTGCGCAATGCGCTGGGCCGGCAGGACGGCATTACCCTGATGGAAACCGAGTTGCCGGCCGGGACGCCTACGCCAGCCACGGATGCCCAGGGTAGCGAAGCGGTTTTTGTCGGCCGGATCCGGGTCGAGGAAACCCTCGCCAAGCTCTGGCTCGTATTCGATCCGATCCAGTTGGAAGCCGCGCGGATGGTGGATGTCGTGGAAAATTGGATTGATAAGCCCGCAAGTTCAATGCTAACGTAAGAATTCCTTCAGATAGTGCGCCTAACTCCATGAGATGTTTCAGGAAATCGGGCTGGTAGGGAGTCAGGACATGTACCATTCCTGCGCAGGTTTGAAGTCATAAAAGGCGAAGCGATGAATAAGTCCATGAAAATCAGTGGGTTGGTGTGGGCGTTACTGCTGGCATCGGGTGCCGCGAGCGCGGCCGGTCTGGGCAAGCTCACGGTTCAATCCTCCCTGGGGCAACCGCTCAAGGCCGAGATCGAACTCCTCTCCGTCACCAAGGACGAATTGGCCGACATCACCGCCAAGCTCGCCAGCATCGAGGCGTTCAAACAGGCGCGCATCGACCGCGTGTCGTCATTGGGCGATCTGCACCTGGCGGTCGACCAGCGCGCGAATGGCCAGCCCATCGTCCGCATCACTTCCAGCGTGGGCGTGGCCGATCCCTTCCTGGACCTGCTGATCGAGCTCAACTGGAATTCCGGCCGGCTCATCCGCGAATACACCATCCTGCTGGATCCGCCCGCCGACGCGAAACCCGCCGAGCCGGTCAAGGCCCCGGTCGTGCCGGAGTCCGCCCGCCGGGTCGAGCCGAAGCCGATGCCCGCGCCCGCCGCCGAGGTCCAGAAGCCCAAGCCCGCGCCCCAGCCCGCGCCAATCCCGGCTCCGCCCAAGCGTTACGGTCCGGTCAAATCGGGCGAGACCCTGCGCGGCATCGCCGGCAAGCTGAAGCCGGCGGAAGTCAGCCTGGAACAGATGATGGTTGGGCTCTACCAGTCCAACAAAGACGCCTTCCTGAATGAAAACATGAACCTGCTGAAGCGCGGGCGTGTTCTCAACGTTCCCGATGCCGAAGGCGTCAAGTCGACCTCTTCCCGGGATGCGTTGCGCACCGTGCGCGGTCACGCCGTGGAATGGCACGCCTACCGCAAGAAACTCTCCGAGATGGCGGGCGCCGTGCCCGAGGCCGGCGAGCAGGCCGCCGGCAAGATCATGCCCAAGGGCGAGGAGAAGGCCGCGCCCGCGCCCGGCGCGCCCAAGGATGTGCTCAAGTTGTCCAAGGGCGAACCGGGGACCGCCGCCGGCAAGCAGGACGCGAAGACCCAGGAACGTCTGCATGCCCTCGAGGAGGAAATCGCGGCCAAGAGTCGCGCCCTGCAGGAAGCCCAGGACCGGGTCGGACAGCTCGAGCGTACCGTGCGCGACATGCAGAAGCTGTTGGAGCTCAAGGCCCAGGAAGCCGCCAAGGCGCCTCCGCCCGCGCCCATGCCCGCCCCGGCGCCGACAGAGCCGCCCAAGGTCGAGGCGCCTCCACCCGCTCCCGAGCCGGCGCCGGCGCCTGTCGAGCCGCCCAAGGCGCAGCCCAAGCCCTTGCCGCCGCCCGCGCCTTTGCACGTGGAAGAGCCGAGTTCCAGTTGGGTTTCCACATTCATCGGCAATCCCCTGTATATCGGCGGAGTGCTTGCCGCGGTCCTGCTGTCCGGATTGCTTTGGATGATGATGGTCGGCAGCCGCCGGCGTCAGGGTCTGACCAAGTTCGAAGACAGCATCATGACCGGCGGCGAATTCAAGAACAACGCCGTGTTCACCGCGCCGTCCAGTGGCGCCGCGCCCGTGGCCGGCGCCTCGACGGAAGGCAGCATGCTGCTGACCGACTTCAGCCGTCTGGGCATGGGCGCCATCGATAGCCACGAGGTGGATCCCATCGCCGAGGCCGAGGTGTACATGGCCTATGGCCGGGACGCCCAGGCGGAGGAAATCCTCAAGGAAGCGCTGGGCAAGGATCCGAGCCGCCACGAGATTTCCCTGAAACTGCTGGAAATCTACGCGTCCCGCAAGGACACGGTCGCCTTCGAAACCACGGCCAGCGAGCTGTACGCCGCGTTGGGCGGGCAGAACACGCCGGTCTGGCAGCGCGCCGCGGAGATGGGCCGTTCCATCGACGCGGAAAACCCGCTTTACCGGGTCACCCCCACCGTCGCCACCGGCGGCCATGCGCTTGCCGGCGCCGCCGCGACGGTGGCCGCCGCGCCCGCCCCGGTCAGCGAGAAGGCGCCCGCCGCGCCGGCCTTGGACGATACCGCGAACATGCTGGATATCCCCTCGGAAAGCGCGCCGCAGAGCGACGACAATTCCCTCGAGTTCTCCCCCTCCCTGGGCGCGGGATGGGGCGATGAACCCAAGCCGGCGGCGGAGCCGGAAGCCGCACTCCCCGAGCCCTCCCTCGAGGACACCCTCGTATTCGAGAGCAACCCGGCCTACGCCATGCCGGAACCGGAACCGGAACCGGAACCCGAGCCCGAGCCCGAGCCCGAGCCCGAGCCCGAGATGGTGCCGACGCTGAATTTTGCGGAAGAGCTGGACACCGAATCGCCCCTCGATCTGAGCGTTGACGCGGCCGCCGCCGATTCCCTGGATATGGAGCTGCCGGCGGAAGATCTCGAGATGCCTGCGGAAGCGGCGCCCGCACTGGATTTGTCGGAGATCGATCTGGACCTCGATGTGGAGTCGGTCGAAGCCGAGCCCGCCGCCGAGGAGGAACCCGCCGAGGCAGAGGCGCTCGAGTTCGAGCCGGCGATGGACTTCGAACCCGCCGAGGAGAGCGTGGCCGAAATCGCCATGCCCGAAGCGGAGATGCCGGAACCCGAAGCCGAGGCGGCGCCCGCTCCCGCCGGCGACGAGGCCATGGATCCGGAACTGCATGAAGAGGTAAACACCAAGCTGGATCTGGCCAAGGCTTATCTGGAAATGGGCGACCGGGAAGGCGCCCGGGAAATCCTTCAGGAAGTGCTCAGCGAGGGGGATGCGGATCAGAAAGCCGAAGCGGACAAGCTGATGGCAGAGGCGGGCTGATTGCACCCGGCAAGCCGCATCCTGACCTACCTTGTGGCAGCCCTGGCGATCCCAGGGCTGCCTTTTTTCATGCTGTCGATTTGCCTCGTTTCCGGCGTGGCCCTCCTGTTTTTCCTGCGGCGCGCGCCTTTCGGCTTGTTCTGGCGTACCCGCTGGCTGCTCCTGGTGCTGGTCCTGGGTTATGCCTATGGCCTCCCCGGCGAGCCCCTGATTCCCCTGGCCGGCTCCTTCTCGCCCAGCGTGGAAGGCCTGGCGCATGGCGGCAGACAGGCCCTGGGGCTTCTGGCCCTGCTGCTCTGGTTGGACATTCTCGTGTTGGCCCAGGCTTCCGAGCACCTGCTCGGCGGCCTCTACCAGTTGGCCCGGCCTTTCTCCCGCCTCGGCCTCGACAGCGGCCGCTTCGCCTTGCGCCTCGGCCTGACCCTGAAGGCCATCGAAGGCATGGAACGGGGCAGGGGGAATTTGATGCGTCTGCTGTCGCCGGACGCGGGCGCCGACTTGCCGCAAAGGGTGCATGTGGAAACCCGCCCCGCCGGCGTCGTCGACGTGCTGGTGCCCGCTGCGTTGCTGGCGGGCATGTTGGGCCTATGGCTGAACGCATAGCCCTGGGCATCGAATACGACGGGCGCGGCTATTGCGGCTGGCAGACCCAGCCCGGCGGCTGCGCCCTCCAGGACCATCTGGAGGCCGCGCTGGCGCACATCCATGGCGCGCCGGTGCGGACCGTCGTCGCCGGCCGCACCGATGCCGGCGTGCATGCCCTGGCCCAGGTCGCGCATTTCGATGCCGAGCACGCGCGGCCGGAGCAGGCCTGGGTGCGCGGCGTGAACGCCCACCTGCCCGAAGGCGTATCGGTGCTGTGGGCGCGGCGCGTCCCCGCCGAATTCGATGCCCGCCGTTCCGCGCTGGAACGGACCTATCGCTACATCCTGCTCAACCGGGCCGTGCGGCCGGCCTTGATGGCGGGCCGCGTGGGCTGGATTTTCGGCGAACTGGATATGGCGGCCATGGCGGAGGCGGGAAGACTGTTGCAGGGAACCCACGACTTCACCTCGTTTCGCGCCGCCGAGTGCCAGGCGAATACACCGGTGCGCACCATGCATCGGGTCGCCCTGTCGCGGCGGGGCGACTTCGTGGTTTTCGAATTTCGCGCCAACGCTTTCCTGCATCACCAGATACGCAACATGATGGGCGCCCTGCTCTGGGTGGGGCTCGGCCGCCGGCCGAAGGATTGGATCGGCGAACTGCTGGCCTTGCGCGACCGTTCCCGGGGCGCGGCCACCTTCGCGCCGGATGGCCTCTATCTGGCCGGGGTGCGCTACGATGCCGGTTTCGGACTGCCCGGCGCCGCGCCGGACATCGAGCACGCGATTCCACTGATTCCATGACCCGAACCAAGATTTGCGGCATCACCCGTGTCGAGGACGGCCTCGCCGCGGCCCATGCGGGCGCGGACGCGATCGGCATGGTGTTCTACGCGCGAAGTCCGCGTAACGTCGCCTTGCCCCGCGCGGCCGAAATCGCCGCCGCCCTGCCGCCCTTCGTCACCCGTGTGGCCCTGTTCGTGAATCCGGGCGTGGACGAAGTGGAATCCGTATTGCGCCAGGTCCATCCCGATGTCCTGCAATTCCACGGCGAGGAATCCCCCGAGTTCTGCCGCTACTTCGGCGTGCCCTATCTGAAGGCCGCGCGGGTCAAGGCGGGCGTCGATTTGCTACAATTCGCGGTCCGCTACGCCGATGCCCAGGGGCTGTTGTTGGATGCCTGGAGCGAGGCTGCCCATGGCGGTACCGGAGCGCGTTTCGACTGGACTTTGATTCCCCTGGATCTGCCCCGGCCCGTCGTCCTCGCCGGCGGCCTGAGCGCCGCCAACGTGGGCGAGGCGATCCGCGCGGTGAAACCCTGGGCGGTGGATGTCAGCAGCGGCGTGGAAGCCGAGGAGGAGGGCAAACTCCTCAAAGGCATCAAGGACGCGGCCCGGATCGCCGCCTTCATGAAGGAAGTGAGAAATGCAGATGTATGACCTGCCCGATGCCAGCGGGCATTTCGGCCCCTATGGCGGCGTCTATATGGCCGAGACCCTGATCCCGGCGGTGGAGGAATTGCGCGACCAGTACCTGCGTGTCCGCGACGATCCGGATTTCCAGGCCGAGTTCGCCTACGAGCTCAAGCATTACGTCGGCCGGCCCAGTCCCATCTACCACGCCAAGCGCCTGTCGGAAGATCTGGGTGGCGCCCAGATCTTCCTGAAGCGGGAAGACCTGAACCACACCGGCGCCCACAAGATCAACAACGCCATCGGCCAGGCGCTGCTGGCCAAGCGCATGGGCAAGAAGCGGGTCATCGCCGAGACCGGCGCCGGCATGCACGGTGTCGCCACCGCCACGGTGGCGGCCCGTTTCGGCATGGAATGCATCGTCTACATGGGTGCCGACGACATCCAGCGCCAGGCCCCCAACGTGTTCCGCATGAAGCTGCTGGGCGCCACCGTGGTGCCGGTGGAGTCCGGTTCCCGCACCTTGAAGGACGCCTGCAACGAAGCCATCCGCGATTGGGTCACCAACGTGGAATCCACCTTCTACATCTTCGGCACCGCCGCCGGCCCCCATCCCTACCCGATGATGGTGCGGGATTTCCAGTGCGTCATCGGCAACGAGGCCAAGATCCAGATGCGGGAGATGGTCGGGCGCCAGCCGGACGCGGTGATCGCCTGCGTGGGCGGCGGCTCCAACGCCATCGGCCTGTTCCACCCTTACATCGAGGAAAGGGACGTCCAGATCATCGGCGTCGAGGCGGGCGGCCACGGCATCGCCAGCGGCAAGCACGCCGCGCCCCTGTCCGCCGATGCCAAGGTGGGCGTGCTGCACGGCAACAAGGTCTACCTGATGCAGGACGAGGACGGCCAGATCATCGAGACCCATTCCATTTCCGCCGGTCTCGACTATCCCGGCGTCGGTCCCGAGCACTGCGCGCTGAAGGACATGGGCCGCGCCCGGTACGTGAGCGCCTCCGACGACGAGGCCCTGGCGGCCTTCGACGCCTTGTGCCGTTTCGAGGGCATCATCCCCGCCCTGGAATCCAGCCACGCCCTGGCCCACGCCATGAAGATCGCCCCCGGCATGGACAAGGACAAGATCCTGCTGATCAACCTGTCCGGCCGCGGCGACAAGGACATGAACACGGTTGCCCGGATCAAGGGCATCACGCTATGAGCGCCACGCAAAACCGCATCCAGACCGTTTTTGAGCGCCTCGCCCAGACAGGGCGCAAGGCCCTGATCCCCTTCATCACCGCCGGTGATCCCACCCTGGACCGGACCGTGCCGCTGATGCATGCCCTGGTGGCCGCGGGGGCCGACGTCATCGAGCTGGGCGTGCCCTTCTCCGACCCCATGGCGGACGGCCCGACCATTCAGCGCGCCTCCGAGCGCGCCTTGAAGAACGGCATGACCCTGCGCGGCGTGCTGGCCATGGTCGCGGAATTCCGCAAGCGGGACGGCGCCACCCCGGTCGTGCTCATGGGCTACGGCAATCCCATCGAGGCCATGGGCTGGGAAACCTTCGCGCTGCGCTGCGCTGAGGTGGGCGTGGACGGCGTGCTCACCGTGGATTTCCCGCCCGAGGAAAGCCACGAGGCCTTCGAGCATCTGCAGCGCCACGACATCGCCCCCATCTTCCTGCTCGCCCCCACCACCACCGATGCGCGCATCGCCCAGGTGGCGAAGCTGGCGCGCGGCTACGTCTACTACGTCTCCCTCAAGGGCGTGACCGGCGCGGGCAACCTGGATATCGCGGGCATCGCCGAAAAAATGCCGCGACTGCGCAAGCACATCGCCTTGCCCATCGGTGTCGGCTTCGGCATCCGCGACGCGGAGACGGCGCGGCGCGTCGCCGAGATTTCGGACGCCGTGGTGATCGGCTCCCGCATCGTCCAGGAGATCGAGAACTCGGCGCCGGACGCGCTGCTGGACAACGTCGGGAATTTCGTGGCCGGCGTGCGCGCCGCCCTGGATCGTTGAGCCGGATCGGTGTCGCGCGCAAGTCTCCCTCGCAGGGCGCGCCCCGGACTGCATTCCGGGGCCGCTCGGAGCGCGCGGAGCAGACGCCGCGCAAACCCCTTCTCACCCCCCGGCCCCTCCCCCGCAACCGGGAGAGGGGCGCCGCAAGCGCCGCGCCGCGGCGCTCGATAAGGAAGTCGCCATGAGTTGGTTCCAGAAAATCATCCCCCCCAAGATCAAGCGGCGCGAACTCGCCAAGAAGGTGGTGCCCGAGGGCCTGTGGAGCAAGTGTCCCAGTTGCGAGGCCGTGCTCTATGCCGCAGATCTCGAGAACAACCAGCACGTCTGTCCCCAGTGCGGCCATCATCAACGCATCGGCGCGCGCAAGCGGCTGGAAATCCTGCTGGACGAGGAGGGGCGCAACGAGGTGGGCGCCAATGTGCTGCCGGTGGATTTCCTCAAGTTCAAGGACAGCCGGCGCTATACTGACCGCTTGAGCGAGGCCGCGAAGGAAACCGAGGAGCCGGATGCCCTGGTGGTCATGGAAGGCAAGATGCACGGTCTGCCGGTCACCGCCGCCGCCTTCGAATTCCGCTTCATGGGCGGTTCCATGGGGTCGGTGGTGGGCGAGCGCTTCGTGCGCGGCGTCGAGGCCTCCGTGCGCGGCAAGAAAGCTTTCATCTGCATCGCCGCGAGCGGCGGCGCGCGCATGCAGGAAGGCCTGAATTCCCTCATGCAGATGGCCAAGACCTCGGCCGCCCTGACCCAGCTTTCCGCCAACCGCATCCCCTTCATCTCGGTGCTGACCGACCCGACCATGGGCGGCGTGTCCGCCAGTTTCGCCATGCTGGGCGACGTCATCATCGCCGAGCCCAAGGCCCTGATCGGTTTCGCCGGTCCCCGGGTGATCGAGCAGACCGTGCGGGAAACCTTGCCGGAAGGCTTCCAGCGTTCGGAGTTCCTGGTGCAACACGGCGCCGTCGACCTGATCGTCGACCGCCGGGAAATGAAGAAGACCCTGGCCCGCATCTGCGCCCAGTTCACCCGCAAGGCGAGCCCTGTCTGACGCGTCCGCCCCGTCCAACACCACGCAATCCCGCATGACGCCCGCCGACAGAGGCCCGGCCGGCTTGGCCGCCTGGCTGGACAGACTCGAGCGCCGCAACCGGGAGACCATCGTCCTTGGCCTGGATCGGGTCCATGCGGTGCGCAAGCGCTTATGTCCGGACCCGGATTTCCCCATCGTCACGGTGGGGGGCACCAACGGCAAGGGTTCCACCTGCGCCTACATGGAAGCGGTGCTCATCGCCGCCGGCTACAAGGCGGGGTGCTACACCTCGCCCCATTTGATGCGTTACAACGAGCGGGTCCGCGTCGCCGGCACGGAAGTGGCGGACGCGGATCTGTGCGCGGCGTTTGCCGAGGTGGAAGCCGCGCGCGGGGATATCCCGCTGACCTACTTCGAGCAGGGCACCCTGGCCGCCCTGTGGCTGTTGCAACGGGCGCGAGTGGACGTGGCCGTGCTGGAAGTGGGCCTGGGCGGCCGCCTCGACGCGGTCAACGCCTGGGACGCGGATTGCGCGGTGGTGACCAGCATCGACCTCGACCACCAGCACTTCCTCGGCGATACCCGCGCGGCCATCGGCTTCGAAAAGGCCGGCATCTTCCGGCCCGGCAGGCCGGCGATCTGCGGCGACGCCGACCCGCCCGCGAGCCTGACCACGCGGGCGCTGGAGATCGGCGCCGATCTCCAGCGCATCGGCGTGGAGATCCGGGTGGAAACCGGCGAAACCACCTGGACCTGCCGCGTCGCCGACAAGGTGTTTGCCGCCCTGCCCAGGCTGGCCATGCCGGGACGCCACCAGTACGGCAATGCCGCCTGCGCGGTCGCCGCGCTGTGGAGCCTGCGGGAACGCCTGCCCGTCGCCATGAACGCCCTGCGCGCGGGTTTGGGCGCGGCGCGCCAGCCGGGACGCTTCCAGATCGTCGGCCAGCAGCCCTTGCGCATCCTGGATGTGGCCCACAACCCCCACGCCGCCCAGGCTTTGGCGGCCAACCTGGCCGATCTGCCCCCCACCGGCAAGGTACTTGCCGTGTTCGCCATGCTGGCGGACAAGGATGTGGAAGGCGTGGCGCTCCCGCTCAAGGAACGTATCCGGCATTGGCACGTGGCCGGCCTCGATTTCCCGCGCGGCCTGCCGGGACGGGCGCTGCTGGAGCGGCTGACCGCCATGGGATGCGCCGCCACGCTGCACGGCGGCGTTGGCGAGGCTTGGCGCGCGGCCTGCCGGGAGCTTGAACCGGCTGATACAATGATTGTTTTCGGCTCCTTCCATACCGTGGCGGGAGTCATGGCGGAAATGACCGGCGGAAATCGCGACATCCATGGCTGATCCCAACATCGTGACCCAGGAGGAAATGGCATTGCGCCGCCGCGCGCGACGGCGCCTCGTGGGGGCCGTGGCCATCGCCCTGACCGCCGTGGTGGTCCTGCCCATGGTGTTCGATCCCGAGCCCAAGCCCCTGGGGCCGGAGGTGGATCTGCGCATTCCGGCGAAGGACACGTCCTTCGAGCCCATACCGGGCGCGCCCGTCGAGGCGCCGGCCGCCGCCGAGCCGGCGGCTGACGCGAAGGTCGCGGAGCCGACCCAGGCTCCCCCGCCCGCCGAGGCCAAACCGGCCGCGAGCAAGCCGGGCGCCGAGGCGAAGTCGGAAAAAATCGCGGAAAAAAACGCGGAGAAGAGCGCGGCCAAGGCCGAGAAAAAGGCCGAGGACTCCGCGAAGCCCGCCGCCAAACCCGTGGCCAAGGCGGAGAGCAAGGTGGCGGCCAAGGCCGACGAGGCTTTCGCGAGCCGGGGTTTCTTCCTGCAACTCGGCGCCTTCACCAATGAGGCGAATGCGAAGCAGGTTCTGGAAAAAGCCCTGGCCGCGGGTTTCAAGGCCAATCTGAACGACGCCAATGGCCAGTACCGCGTCCGCGTCGGCCCGATTCCGGAGCACGACAAGGCCCTGGAAACGCAATCCAGGCTCAAGGCCAAGGGCTTCAGCCCGGTCATGCTCGGCCCCTAGCCGCGATGACCACCCTGGATCTCATCGTGCTGGGCATCGTCGGACTCTCCACCTTCCTCGGCCTCATGCGCGGCTTGACCCGGGAGGCCTTGTCCCTGGCGGCCTGGGTGCTGGCCTTCCTGCTGGCCAAGGAAATCGCGCCAAGGATCGCGCCCTTGCTGCCCGGCATGGATACTCCTTCGCTGCGGCATGCCGCGGCACTGGTCGTGGTGTTCGTCGCCGTCCTGATTCTCGCCAGCCTGGCGGGGGCGCTCCTGTCCGGCTTGATCAATATGGCCGGATTGGCGGCCTATGACCGGATTCTGGGCGTCATGTTCGGCGCCTTGCGCGGCGCGCTGGCGGTGGTGGGCCTGACCCTGCTGGCCGGCCTCACCGCGCTGCCCAAGACCAAGGCCTGGCACGACGCCTGGCTCCGCCCGCCGCTGGAAGCGGCCGCCGCGAAACTTCAACCCTGGCTGCCGAAGGATCTGGCGGCCCTGATTCGCTATTGAGCGAGGTTCTGCGCCATGTGTGGCATTGTCGGCATCTTCTCCTACCAGCCCGTCAACCAGTCGCTTTACGATGGGCTGCAACTGCTGCAACACCGCGGGCAGGATGCCGCCGGCATCGTCACCATGGATGGCAGCATGTTCCACATGCACAAGCAGTTGGGCATGGTGCGCGACGTGTTCCGCACCCGCGACATGCGCAGCCTGGTCGGCAATATGGGCATCGCCCATGTGCGCTACCCGACGGCGGGTTCCGCCGCCAGCCCGGCGGAGGCGCAGCCGTTCTACGTGAACTCCCCGTTCGGCATCGTCCTGGCTCACAACGGCAATCTCACCAACACCGAAACCCTCCAGCAGGAGCTGTTCCTGGACGATCTGCGCCACGTCAACACCGGCTCGGATTCCGAGGTGCTGCTCAACGTCCTGGCCCATGAGTTGCAGGAAGCGGTGCATGGGCATCGGCTGACCGCGAACGACGTGTTCGCCGCCGTCTCCGGCGTGCACCGGCGCTGCAAGGGCGCCTACGCCGTGGTGGCCCTGATCGCCGGTTTCGGCGTGCTGGCGTTCCGCGACCCCAACGGTATCCGTCCCCTGGTCGTCGGCCGCATGGAGACGGAGCGGGGGCCCGAATACATCATCGCCTCGGAGAGCGTGGCGATGGAAGCCCTGGGCTTCCAGGTGCTGCGCGACGTGGCGCCGGGCGAAGCGGTGCTGGTGACCTCGCGCGGCGAGCTGCTGAGCCACCAGTGCGCCGTCCATACCACCTTCACGCCCTGTCTCTTCGAATATGTCTATTTCGCCCGGCCGGATTCGGTCATGGACGGGACGTCCATCTACGAAAGCCGCCTGCGCATGGGCGAATACCTGGCGGAGAAAGTGCGGCGCGAATTCTCCCACCTGAAGATCGACGTGGTCGTGCCGATCCCCGACACCAGCCGCCCCTCCGCCATGCAACTGGCTTTCCGGCTGGGTTTGTCGTACCGGGAGGGTTTCATCAAGAACCGCTACATCGGCCGCACCTTCATCATGCCCGGCCAGAACGTGCGCAAGAAATCGGTGCGCCAGAAGCTGAACGCCATGCCCAGCGAGTTCAAGGGCAAGAATGTGCTGCTGGTGGACGACTCCATCGTGCGCGGCACCACCAGCCGGGAAATCATCCAGATGGCCCGGGACGCGGGGGCGACGGCGGTCTACTTCGCCTCGGCCAGTCCGCCGGTGCGCTATCCCAACGTCTACGGCATCGACATGCCGACGCGCCGGGAACTGCTCGCCAACGGCAGGACCGACGAGGAGATCGCCCGGGAAATCGGCGCCGACGCGGTCATCTACCAGGATCTCGCGGATCTCGTCGCCGCCGTGAAGTCGGTGAACCCCGCCATCGAGCAGTTCGACGCCTCCTGCTTCGACGGCCGCTACGTCACCGGCGATGTCACCGAGGATTATCTGGCCCGTCTCGAGGGCCAGCGCGACGGCACCCTGCCGAACGCGCCCGCCACGCCCCAGATGGACCTGAACCTGGCTTCGACATGACCCCCGACGATCTACATCCCGATACCCTGGCGGTGCGCGCCGGCACCCGGCGCACCCAATTCCAGGAGCATTCCGAGGCCCTGTTCCTGACCTCCAGCTTCGTGTTCGGCAGCGCCGCCGAGGCCGCCGCCCGCTTTTCCGGGGCGGAGGCGGGCCCCATCTACGCCCGCTTCACCAACCCCGGCGTGACCATGTTCGAGGAACGTCTGGCCGCCATGGAGGGCGCCGAGCGTTGCGTCGCCTTCGCCTCCGGCATGGCCGCGATCCTGGCCACGGTCATGGGGCTCATGAAGGCGGGCGAGCACGTGGTGGCGTCCCGTTCCATCTTCGGATCCACCGTGCAGTTGTTTCAGAACATCTTGAGCCGGTTCGGCGTGGAGACCACGTTCGTCTCGCCCACCGATGCGGCCGAGTGGCGCGCCGCGGTTCGGCCCAATACGCGCCTGTTCTTCCTCGAATCCCCCTCGAATCCCCTGACCGAGGTGAGCGACATCCGGGCGCTGGCCGCCATCGCCCATGAATCGGGCATCCGGCTCGCGGTGGACAACTGTTTCTGCACGCCGGCCCTGCAACGGCCGCTGGACCTGGGCGCGGACATCGTCATCCATTCCGCCACCAAATACCTGGACGGGCAGGGCAGGGTGCTGGGCGGCGCGGTGCTGGGCGGCAAGGACCTGCTGGAGCCCGTGTTCACCTTCCTGCGCACCGCCGGCCCCACGCTGTCCGCGTTCAACGCCTGGGTGCTGCTGAAGGGGCTGGAAACCCTGCCCCTGCGCATGCGCGCCCATTCCGAGCATGCCCTGGAGCTGGCCACCTGGCTGCAGGAGCGTCCGGGTGTGAAGCGCGTGTTCTATCCGGGCCTGCCCTCCCATCCCCAGCACGCCTTGGCCATGTCCCAGCAGAAGACCGGCGGCGGCATCGTCGCCTTCGAGTTGGAAGGCGGCAAGGTGGCCGCCTGGCGCGTCATCGACGCGACCCGCGTCATGTCCATCACGGCCAACCTGGGCGACACCCGCACCACCATCACCCATCCCGGCAGCACCACCCACGGCCGCCTTACCCCGGAACAACGCGTCGCTGCGGGCATTGGCGACGGCCTGATCCGCATCGCCGTGGGCTTGGAGGATGTCGCCGACCTGCGCGCCGACCTGGCGCGCGGCCTGGGTTGATCTCAGGCGCTATACGCGCCGAGTTTTTCCCGATCCAGGACCGCGATGACGCGGCCTTTGACTTTGATGAGCCCCGCGTCGGAAAGCTGGCCGAGCACCCGCGACAGGGTTTCCGGCGCCAGATTGAGCTGGGAGGCCAGGGTTTGCTTGCTGGCGGGCAGATTGACCTCGTAGGCGGTTTCTTCGACGGAGGGCGCGGACTGGGTCAGGAAGCACACCACCCGTTGCACGCTCCCGCGCAACATGCAGTTTTCCATGTCGCTCAGCAATTCATGCAGTCGGGACGACAGGCTGGCCATCATCTTGCGGCACAGCATGGCGTTGCAGTCCATCGCGTCGAACAGCGCCTTTTTTGAAATCAGCAACAGCAGGCTTTCCGCGGTGGCCTGGGCGGTGACGGGATAGGGCTTTTCGAGAAACACCACGGCTTCGCCGAAGGTGTTGCCCGGACCGCACATGTGGACCACTTTCTCCATGCCCTGAGCCGAGGGCAGCGACAGTTTGACCTGGCCCATCACCACCACATGCATGCCTTCCGCGACGTCGCCCTTGTGGAAGATCAACTCGTTTTTCTTGACGCGATACTCCCTGCATCCCTCGGAAATCTGCGCGAGCTCGATCTCGGACAAGCCTCGGAAGAGGGGCTGGCGGGAAAGGATTTCGGCGATGGAATGGCGCGTTTCCAGAATCAAGGCGGTCCCTCACGTCATGTCTTTATGCGGCGCGGCATTAAGACATTTAAAGCGTGGCTGAAACTTGATCATTGTCAAAGTAATTCAAGGACACGGTTGTCAGCATTTGTCCGCTGTCCAACCGAGGAGGAAGACCGTGAATTTGTCAGGCATTTTGGTCATGGCCAAACCCGAGAGCCAAACCCAGGTGGTGGATGCGCTCAATGCCCTGGAAGGGGTCGAAGTACACCAGGTGGATCCGGCGACCGGCCGCATCGTGGCGGTACAGGAAGCCGCGGATATCCACGCCGAGATCGAAGGGGTTAAACGCATCAAGGCGGTACCCAACGTGATCATGGCGGAGATGGTCTACCACTATCTCGCCGAGGACGAGCGGACCTACGAAGCCATGCCCGCCGAGTTGGAGGACAAGCAGGATGGCTTCGATGCCTGCGTTGTGCCGCCGTACCTAAACAGTTGAAGCAGTTTGAACAGTTGATCGAGCTAGGAGGCTGAGATGGGACTTACGCGTCGTGATTTTCTGAAGACCAGTGTTGCAGGGGCAACCGCCGCCACGGTGGGCATGCCGCTTTCCAAACAAGCCGAGGCGGCTGTCAGGGCGGGGGAAAAGGGTTGGCAGTGGGACAAGAGCGTATGCCGCTTCTGCGGCACGGGCTGCGGCATCATGGTCGCCACCAAGGACGGCCGCATCGTCGCCACCAAGGGCGATCCGGACGCGCCGGTGAACAAGGGCCTGAACTGCGTCAAGGGCTACTTCAACGGCAAGATCATCTATGGCGCCGACCGGCTGACCCAGCCGCTGTTGCGCATGACCGACGGGAAGTTCGACAAGAAGGGCAAGTTCCATCCCGTTTCCTGGGAGCAGGCCCTGGACATCATGGAAGAGAAAATGCGCTGGGCCATGAAGGAGAAAGGCCCCCACGGCATTTCCATCTTCGGTTCCGGCCAGTACACCATTCATGAAGGCTATACGGCCGCCAAGCTGATGAAGGCCGGCTTCCGCTCCAACAACATCGATCCCAACGCGCGCCATTGCATGGCCTCCGCCGTGGTCGGCTTCATGCAGACCTTTGGCATCGACGAGCCCCAGGGCAACTACGACGACATCGAGCATACCGACACCGCCGTCCTCTGGGGCGCGAACATGGCGGAGATGCACCCCATCCTGTGGTCGCGCATCACGGACCGCCGCCTGACCCACAAGAACATGAAGGTGGTGAACCTCTCCACCTACGGCAACATGTCCTCGGACATCGCCGATATCGAGATCATCTTCAGTCCCAGCGGCGATCTGGCGATCCAGAACTACATCGCCCATGAGATCGTCGCCCGGGATGCGGTGAACTGGGATTTCGTGAAGAAACATACGGTGTTCGCCACCGGCCCCTACGACATCGGCTATGGCTTCCGTCCCAAGAACGCGGACAAGTTCGCGTCCCCGGCCGAAATGGAAATCTACAAGAACGAGCAGGTGCACGTGATCGACAAGTACGAGGCCGTCGCCCAGCGCAAGAAAGAAGGCGAAGCCATCGAGCAGAAGAACGCCGGCACCGCGATGAAGGATTGGTCCATCAGCTTCGAGGATTTCAAGGCCGCCCTGGAGCCCTATACCCTTGACTTCGTGGCCGAGGTGGCCAAGGGTGACCCGGACGAGCCCATGGACAAGTTCAAGGCCAAGCTGAAGGCGCTGGCCGACATGTACTGCGACAAGAACCGCAAGGTGGTGTCCTACTGGACCATGGGCTTCAACCAGCATCAGCGCGGCTCCTGGGTCAACGAGCAGGCCTACATGAACCACCTGTTGACCGGCAAGCAGTGCCAGCCCGGCAACGGCGCCTTCTCCCTGACCGGCCAGCCGTCCGCCTGCGGCACGGCGCGGGAAGTGGGCACCTTCGCCCACCGCCTGCCCGCCGACATGGTGGTGATGAATCCCAAGCACCGCGCCCACACGGAAGAACTCTGGAAGTTGCCCGCGAAGACCATCAACCCCCAGATGGGCAGCCATTTCGTCAAGATCATGCGCGATCTGGAAGACGGCAGCATCCTGTTCAACTGGACCCAGGTGAACAATCCCTGGCAGAACACCGCCAACGTCAACCACTGGATCAAGGCCGCGCGCGACATGAACAACTTCATCGTCGTCGCCGATTCCTACCCGGGCGTGTCCGCCAAGGTGGCCGACCTGATCCTGCCCGCCGCGATGATCAACGAGAAGTGGGGCGCCTACGGCAACGCCGAGCGCCGCACCCAGGTCTGGCGCCAGCAGGTTCTGCCTCCCGGCCAGGCGCGCGCCGACATCTGGATGATGCTGGAGCTGTCGAAGCGCTTCAAATTGAAAGAGGTCTGGGGCGAGCAGAAGGTGCCCGGCCTCAAGGCTGATGGCTTCGAGGACGGCAAACTGCCCAGCGTGCTGGATGAGGCGGTCAAGATGGGCTATTCGCCGGAATCCACCCTCTACGATGTCCTGTTCGCCACGCCGGAGAACAAGAAGGTCAAGTGGCCCGACGCCATCGCCAAGGGACACGGCAACCACGTCTGCGATCTGCTGGGTGACGGCTGGTTCCCCGAGAAGGCCTTGTTCGAGGAATATCGTCTGTTCGGCAAGGGACATGGCCACGATCTGGCTCCGTTCGACGTCTATCACGACGACAAGGTGCGCGGCCTGCGCTGGCCCGTGGTGGAGAAGGACGGCAAGTGGGTGGAAACCCGCTGGCGCAACAACGAGCAATACGATCCTTACGTCAAGAAAGGGTCCGGTTTCGACTTCTATGGCAACAACGGCCAGAAGATGATGGAAGGCGACCTGGACAAGCCCGCCGGTCCCGACAAGAATGTGGACATCAGCGGCAAGGCCAAAATCTATTTCCGGCCCTACGCTTCGCCGGTTGAGAAACCCGATGCCAACTATGACCTGTGGCTGTGCACCGGCCGCGTTCTCGAGCATTGGCATTCCGGCACCATGACCCGGCGCGTCCCCGAACTGCACCGCGCGGTGCCGAGCGCGGTGTGCTGGATCAACACCAAGGATGCCGCCGCCAAGGGACTCAAGCGCAACGATCTGGTCTGGGTCGAGTCCCGGCGCGGCAAGGTCAAGGTGCGTCTCGAGACGGGGGGCCGCAACCGGGTGCCGCGTGGCTTGGTTTATGTGCCCTGGTTCGACGAGGGCGTGCTGATCAACAAAGTCACCCTGGATACGACTTGTCCGCTCTCGAAAGAGACCGATTACAAGAAGTGCGCGGTGAAGATCTACAAGGCCTAAGCCGTTTTCCGTCCTCTCCCCGCGGGGAGAGGGCCGGGGTGAGGGAAGCAAGGTTTGGTTTTCTCACCCCGGCCCGAACGGGCGCTCGTTGAATGGATGAAGTGTTACATGGCTGATCAAGGCCCTGGCGGTCACAATCCCAACCGCCGCGATTTCCTGGTGAAGATGGCGCAAGGCGCGGCCCTCGCGGGCACGGGCGGCCTGCTCTGGGACTACCTGTTGCATCAGGAGGCCCGCGCGGCGCCCTATGCGCTGAGGCCGCCGGGCGCGCTGGCGGAAGACGATTTCAACGCGGCCTGCATCAAGTGCGGCCAGTGCGTGGTGGACTGCCCGCCGCACATCCTCAAGCTGGAACCGGCGGGCGGCGACCTGCCCATCGGCACCCCGTTCTTCGTGCCGCGCACCGGCGCTTGCATCATGTGTCCGGACATCCCGTGCATGAAGGCCTGCCCGACCGGCGCGCTGTCCCCCAAGCTGAAGACCATCGAGGATGCGCGCATGGGCCTGGCGGTCATCGATATCGAGAACTGCCTGTCCTGGAAGGGCTTGCGCTGCGAGATTTGCCACCGCGACTGCCCGCTGAAGGGCAAGGCCATCGTCCTGGAAACCGCGCCGCGCGAACTGTCCAAGCACGCCATCTTCCGGCCCATCGTCAATTCCGATGCCTGCACCGGCTGCGGGATCTGCGAGAAGGCCTGCCCGACCGAGATCGCGGCGATCCGCATCCTGCCCCACAAGCTGGTCCAGGGGAAAATCGGCGAGCACTATCGCCTGGGCTGGACCTTCGACACCGAGGTCACCCAGGACTTCAAACAGGCGCCCCAGGCCGCGCCCAACCCGACCCCCGCGCCGGGCGGCAAGCCCGGCGGCATGGATTACCTGAATAGCGGCGGTGACCTATGAGCGCCCCGGAAAACCGCGTCGAGGCGAAGACCGGACACGCCGTCCCGACGGGACCATGGGCGTGGCGTTACATCATCCTGCGCCGGCTGGCCCAGTTCGGCATCCTGCTGATGTTCTTCGGCAGCGCGCATTGGGCGTGGCAGGTGGCGAAGGACACACCGTTGTTGTCGGGCAATCTTTCCGCGTCGAAATTCGTCGGCATGATCCCGCTGACCGATCCGTTCGCCGCCCTGCAAATCTTCCTGACCGGGCACGTTCTGCAACAGGAGAGCGTGATCGGCGCGGCCATCGTCCTGGGGCTGTATCTGTTGATCGGCGGCCGCATGTTCTGCGCCTGGGTCTGCCCGGTGAATATCGTCACCGACGGCGCGGGCTGGCTGCGCAACAAGCTGGACATCAAGCCCATCTTCCATCTGCCGCGCACCCTGCGTTATTTCATTCTCGCGGCGACGCTGGTGATTTCCGTGATCAGCGGGCTGGCCGCGTTCGAGTGGGTGAGCCCCATCGGCATGGCGCACCGGGAGATCATCTTCGGCCTGGGCATGGGCTTCACCGCGCTGCTGGCCATCTTCCTGTTCGACCTGCTGATCCTGAAGAACGGCTGGTGCGGCCACCTGTGCCCCCTGGGCGCGTTCTACAGCCTGGTCGGCAAGACCGCCCTGTTGCGGGTCCGCTTCGACAAGAACACCTGCACCCACTGCGGCGAGTGCGCCAAGGTGTGCCCGGAGCCGCAGGTGCTCAATCTCAAGAAACTGGACGAACGCGGTTACGTCTTCTCCGGCGAGTGCAGCAATTGCGGCCGCTGCACGCCGATTTGCCCCGAAGGAAGTCTGAAGTTCGATTTCAAACCCTTGATCCGCGGCCATAACACGCAGGCGGACGCCATTGCCGTTCAAAGGAGGACGAAATGAGGAAGACCCTGTTGCTGAGCATGACCCTGGCTTCTCTCTTGTCGCTGCCCGCATTCGCGGTGGAAGACCAGACGATCCCCGATGACTCCCTCGGGCTGTCCAAAACCAGCGTATACGATGTGCCGGACCCGGCCGTGACCAAGTACGGCGGCGGCGATCCCGGTTCCAACAAGCGCATCGCCCGATCCTATAACACCGCGCCGCCCATGATTCCCCATACCACCAAGGACATGGTGCCCATCACCCGCGATTCCAACCTGTGCAAGGACTGCCATGTCCAGCCCGAGATGATCGGTATGAAGATCGAGCCCGGCATGCCGATTCCCGCGCCCGCCAGCCACTATGTCAGCGTCAAGAAGGGGCAGCTGTACATGGGCCGCTGGAACTGCACCCAATGCCATCGCCCGCAGGCCCAGACCAACGTGCTGGTCGTCAATACGTTCAAGAAACCCGGGAAAAAATGAGTTGCCGGCCCTCGGGGCGGGGAGCCGGGGAAACGCTTCGGCCCGGATCGCCCCGAGCCCGGACTTCTTGGAGCCGCCGCCGTCCTCCGGCGGCTTTTTTTCGCGCCCGTGGGCGGGATTGGCGAGATTGCCGTGTGCCATGAAAAAAGGCGCCCTCGGGCGCCTTTTTTCATGGTGAAGACTTATTCGCTCGGCTGGCCGCCGTCGCGGGAACTGAAGGCCACCTGCTTCGCCGGGGATATCGTGGAGATGGCGTGCTTGAAGATGGCTTGCACGGCCTGATCGTTGCCGCGCAGCAAGACCATGTACTGGTCGAAGGACTCGATCCGTCCGACCAGCTTGATCCCGTTGACCAGGAAGACGGAGCAATGGACATGCTCCTTGCGCAGGGTGTTGAGGAACTGGTCTTGCAGGTTCTGGCGCTCGCTCATTTATTTCGCCTGAAATTGAATTCGAACGGCATGATAGCACGCCGAAAGGGATGGAATAGCCAGTCGCGGGGGCATTTTCTCGGGTTCCGGACTTGAGCTTCCTTTCATGCCCCCTATCTATCCACCGCACCCTTTTCCAGTTCCTCAACCATGAAATACAAGGATTATTACCAGAGTCTCGGCGTCCCCCGCGATGCCAAGCCCGAAGACATCAAAAAGGCCTATCGCCGGCTTGCCCGCAAGTATCACCCCGATGTTTCCAAGGAGGCGGGCGCCGAGGAAAAATTCAAGGAGATCAATGAAGCCCACGACGTGTTGAGCGATGCCGAGAAACGCGCCGCCTACGATCAACTGGGCGCCTACCGGCCGGGCCAGGACTTCCGTCCGCCGCCCGGATGGGGCGGGCGCGCCGGCGCGGGCGGCGCCGGCGATTTCTCGGGAATGGACTTCTCCGATCTATTCTCCCAGCTGTTCGGCGGCGAACACGGCATGGGCGGGCGCCGCCCCCATGGATTTCGCGGCCACGGCCCGCAGCGCGGACAGGACGTGGAGGCGCGCCTGACCTTGACCCTGGAGGAAGCCTTCCATGGCGCGGAGAAGCAGGTCAATCTCGCCGGCAGCGGGCACGAACGCAATGTCAATCTGCGGATTCCCCCCGGCACCCTGCCCGGCAAGCGCCTGCGTCTGGCCGGCAAAGGCCAGTCTTCGCCATTCGGCGGGCCGGCCGGCGACCTCTATCTGAACATCGAGATCGCGCCCCACGGGCGATATCGCCTGGAAGGCGCGGACATCTACCTGGATACGCCCATCGCGCCCTGGGAAGCGGCGCTGGGCGCGACACTGCTGGTGCCGACGCTGGCCGGAGATGTGCGGCTGAAGGTCGCGCCGGGCGCACGGTCCGGCCAGAAACTGCGCTTACCGGGGCGCGGCATGCCCGACCCGAAAGGCAAGGGGGATTTCTACGTGCTCCTGCAGATCGTGGTGCCGCCCGAGATTTCGGAGGAGGAGCGGGCGTTGTATGAAAAGCTTGCCGCCCTTTCCACCTTCGATCCCCGGCCGGGCTTTCCCAAGCCCTGACCGGGGCGCATTTCAGGCGGCCGCGGTCTCGGGAACGAAGCGGACCGGTTTCGCCGCGGCTTCGCAGTCGTCCTTGCTGTCGCCGTAAGCCATGCATTTTTCGCATACCGTGCCGCGCACATCCTCGGCCAGGTTGGCGGCGCGCAGGGCCTGGAACGGCTCGCTGAGCCAGGCCTCGGCGAACGGCGTGGTCTTCAGGTCGCCCATGTGGAAACGGCCGTCGTGGTCGAAGCAGCAGGCGGACAGGAAGCCGTCGTAGGTGATGTGGCCCTCGGTGAACAACGCCCAGCAGGGCAGGGCGGGGCGCAGGGCGCCGATGCGGCCCTGGTTGCCGGCGGTGGCCACCTTGCCGTTGGCGCCGGCGGTCAGGCCCGCCTGGCCGTAGAGCGGCAGCCAGTAATGCTGGTCCACGTAGGGAAGAATTTCTTCCACGGCTTTTTCCATGCGCGGCAACTGCTCGCCGTCGTAGCGGATGCTGGAGGCGTAGATGCCGCAACGGTGGCCGGTTTCCGCCTCGACCTCGTCGCGCACGGCGCGCGCCGCCTTCATGTTGGCGACGACCTTGTGGAAATCGCCGGCTTTGACGCGGGTCACTTCGTGGAACTGTTCCGGGTCGGCGTTGTTGAAGCTGAACTTGAGGGAATCCAAGCCGGCGGCCATGACCTTCTTGACCCGTTCCGGCGTCGCCATGCGGCCGTTGGTGGTGAGGAACACGTAGGGATAACCGCATTCCTGCTTGGCGTAGCGCACGGCGTCCTCGAGCCATTCGCAGAGGAAGGATTCGCCCAGGTAGAACAAGCCCAGTTCCTGCACGCCGGCCTCGCGCATCTCTTTCACCACGCGGGCGTAGAAATCCCAGTCCATGTCCGATTTCTTGCGCAGGCGGGCGCCGGAGGCGCAGAAGAAACATTTGAAATCGCATCGCGCGGTGAGTTCGATCTTCACGCTCTTGGGAATGGGCGGCGTGACGCTGCGGTAATCCGGGGTGATGAGCGTGATGGCGTCGATGCGTTCGGTGATTCCCATGGCATGTCCTGTCAATGTTTGATCAGAGAAACCGGACAGCGCGGGGTCGCACCCCACCCATGCCGGACAAACCCGTTCAGCACGCTTCATGCCAACTCCAGGAATCCCGGATGTCACCGGATGACCAGCCCCGATTCCTTGGGTTGCGGCAATAAACGGACCAGGCTCTCCGCTTATCGGAATTCCCGAGCCGATCTTTAATGGCCTCGCGGTCGTCGCGGTGAAACCCCCGGTACTCGCGGGCGGCAAACTCTGCCAGGCCCGGGCAAGAGTTGCCGGCCTGGCGGGTCCGACCGGTCCGGCATGCCGGTTTTCTCCGCGCACCGCCTTCAATCAGCACGCCGATCGGCGTTTTGGCCGGGTGGCACGATGATTGCTCAGAGCTTCCCGACAAAAGCATTCCTACACGTGGATTGACGGTATGAGGGAAGATCGAATGCAAGCGATCCCGCTGGCGAACACCCTGGTCTCGGGGGCTGGGCATTGATGACAAGCGCGGTCATGGCGGCGCGCGCGGGACTCGATCCCGCGCTGCTGGCCAAGCCGGCGGCGGACGCGGCACCGCCACAGCGCGTCGGCCGACCGGACGCGCGGACGGATGCGGGGGCGCTGTCCGGGATTACCCGGGGCGCCGCCTTGCTGGCTTCGCTGTTCAGCCGGCAGGACGCGATGATCGAAGCCGCGAAATCCGCCGCGCGGACAGGCGGCCAGGGGGTGGCGCAGGAGGGAAACGCGGAGGACACGCGCAAGCTGTATCCGCCCTATCCGAAAGAATACGAGGAACAGGCGAAGAACCTGGAAAAGCTGGTCGGGGTGCGGCGCTTGAACGAAAGCCTGTCGTTTTCCGCGTCCGGGTCGGACAACCAGGACGTACCCACGGTGGATGTGGAAAAACTGAAACAGGCCATGCAAAGGGCTCTGGCGAATTCCCCGAACCGCGGTTTGACCGGGCAGGTGAACGGCATCGCCCATTTTCTCGATAGCTGAAACCATCGCCGGATGTCCGCGCCGTCCGTGCGCGGGAAATCGCCGCGAGGTCCGAAGCCAGGACGGTACACAAACAGGAGCAAGCCATGTCGCTAGAGGAAAGCCGGATCATCGAGCTGCCGAAGATCCATGACCCCAGGGGGAATCTGAGCTTCATCGAGAGCGAGCGGCATATACCCTTCGCCATCAACCGGGTGTTCTATCTCTACGACGTGCCGGGCGGCGAGATGCGCGCCGGCCACGCCCTGAAGTCCTGCCACCAGTTCATCATCGCCATCGCCGGCAGTTTCGACGCGGTCATCACCGACGGCGACCGGCGCGTGCGGCATCACCTGAACCGCTCCTATTACGGGCTCTACCTGCCGCCGCTGATCTGGCGCGAACTGGACAACTTCTCCTCCGGCTCGGTGTGCCTGGTCATGGCCTCGGAACACTACGCGCCGGAATCCTATTACCGGGAGTACGCGGACTATCTCAAGGCCGTGAAGGAGCGCAAAGCCTCATGACCGCGCGGGACGCCTTCGTCCACCCTTCCGCCGACGTGCAGACCGCCCGCATCGGCGCCGGCACCCGCATCTGGCAGTTCGTCGTGGTTCTGGCCGAGGCCCGCATCGGCAGCGACTGCAATATCTGCGCCCAGTGCTTCGTCGAGAACGACGTGGAGATCGGCGACCGGGTCACCGTCAAGAACGGCGTCAGCCTGTGGGACGGCGCGCGCATCGAGGACGACGTGTTCATCGGCCCCAACGTGACCTTCGCCAACGACCGCTTTCCCCGCTCGAAACACCATCCCGGGCGCTTCGAGCGCATCGTGATCCGGCGCGGCGCCTCCATCGGCGCCAACGCCACCCTGCTGCCCGGCATCGAGATCGGCGCGGGGGCCATGGTGGGCGCCGGCGCGGTGGTGACCGGGGACGTGCCGGCCCATGCCGTGGTGGTCGGCAATCCCGCGCGGGTGGTGCGCATGCTGGCGGATGCGGAATGAGCGCCCCGACCACGGTGCCTTTCTCCGATCTCAAGGCTGGCCACGCCGAGCTGGCGGATGAACTCCGGGCCGCCTTCGACCGTGTGCTCGAATCCGGTTGGTTCGTGCTGGGCAGGGAGGTCGCCGCTTTCGAAGCGGAATTTGCCGATTACTGCGGCACGGCCCACTGCGTCGGCGTCGCCAACGGCCTGGAGGCCATGTACTTGGCGTTGCGGGCCTGGGACATCGGCCCCGGCGACGAGGTGATCGTGCCGGCCAACACCTACATCGCCACCTGGCTCGCGGTCACCATGACCGGCGCGACGCCGGTGCCGGTGGAGCCGGACGCGGCCACCCGCAACATCGACCCCTCCCTCATCGAAGCGGCCGTCACGCCGCGCACCCGCGCCCTGCTGGTGGTCCACCTGTACGGCCTGCCCGCGGACATGGCGGCCATCATGCCCGTCGCCCGCCGCCACGGCCTGCGCGTGCTGGAGGACGCGGCCCACGCCCACGGCGCCAGGCTGGACGGCGTGCGGGCCGGCGCCCTGGGGGATGCCGCCGCCTTCAGCTTCTTCCCCAGCAAGAACCTGGGCGCCCTGGGCGACGGCGGCGCGGTCACCACGTGCGACGCGGCCCTCGCGGAGCGGATGCGGGTGCTGCGCAACTATGGTTCGGTGGTCAAGTACCACAACCTGGAAAAGGGCATCAACAGCCGCCTGGACGAATTGCAGGCGGCCCTGCTGCGGGTGAAGCTGCCCCGCCTCGACGCCTGGAACGAACGCCGCGCGGCGCTGGCGCGACGCTATCTGGACGGACTCGCCGGTCTGCCGCTGCGGCTCCCGGTCACGCCGCCCGGCTGCGAGCCGGTCTGGCATGTGTTCACCGTGCGCAGCGAGCGGCGCGACCAACTCGCCGCGCATTTGAAGGCGCAGGGCGTCGACACCATGATCCACTACCCCATCCCGCCCCATATGCAACCCGCGTACCCCGAGTACGCCCACCTGTCCGGAACCTTGCCCCGCACCGAGGCGATCCACCGGGAAATCCTCAGCTTGCCGCTTTGGCCGCAGATGGACGCGGCCGGGCAAGACCACGTCATCCAGGCCACCCGAGGTTTCTTCCATGGCTAAACGCAAGATCAAGAGCTACGACCCGAAGCGCTTCGACGAGGAGTATTTCGAACGCGGGCTGATGGCCGGCATCTCCGGCTATCGCGACTATCAGTGGATGTCCGAATCCACCCTGAAGATGGCCCATTTCCTCATCACCCAGCTGCCCATCCGGCCCGGCCAGAAGGTCATCGATTACGGCTGCGCCAAGGGCTATCTGGTGAAGGCGCTGCGCATCCTGGAAGTCGATGCCTACGGCGTCGACATTTCCGACTACGCCATCGATCAGGTGCCGCCGGACGTGCGCCCCTATTGCCGCAAGATCGCCGGCGCCGACGACCCGGGCCTGTTCGACACGCCCTACGAGTGGCTGCTCTCCAAGGACGTGTTCGAGCACATGCCGGAGAAAGTGCTGGGCGACCTGCTCACCCAGGCGAAGGCCCACGTGAACCAGATTTACACCATCATCCCCCTGGGCCGGGACAACACCTCGAATCGCTTCGTCATTCCCCAGTACGACGAGGACATCACCCATATCACCATCCGCACCAAATCCTGGTGGATCGACTTCTTCGAGGAACTGGGCTGGAACACCACCGTGTTCCGCTACTCCCTGCGCGGCGTCAAGGACAAGTGGACCGAGGCCTACAGCAAGGGCAACGGCTTCTTTCAACTGGAGAGGGACTGAACATGAGCGGTGAGAGTGTGCTCGGCGGCGCCTATGCCGCCTACCTCGCGGGGAATCTGAGCCTGGCCCAGGACAAGGCCCTGAAAGCCTGGGCGGTCGGCGGCAACGAGGAAGCCATCTTCAAGCTGGTCAGCACCATCCGCGCCGAGCTGGTGCGGCAGGCCCAGGCCGAACGCCAGCAGAAGAGCGTCCTGGCCCAGCGCCTGGGCAATCAGATCATGGCCCAGCAATTTATCCAGTCCCTGCTCGCGGAACCGAGGTTCCAGGATCTCCTGCGCCTGGAACGGCACGGCAAGCGCATCTCCAGCCAGAACGACGAGGACGGCATCCTCGCCGAGATATTCCGGCGCATCGGCGTCGTCCACAAAACCTTTGTCGAGATCGGCGTCGGCAACGGCCTGGAGAACAACACCTTCGCCCTCATGCAGCAGGGCTGGCGCGGCACCTGGGTGGACGCGAACCAGGCCAAGGTGGCCTTCATCCGCGAACATTTCGCCGAGACCATCGCCACGGGGCAACTGGAGATGGTGGAATCCCTGGTCAACGCGGAGAACGTCAACGGCCTGCTAGCCAGCCATGCCGGGCATCCGGAGATCGACTGCCTGTCCATCGACATCGACGGCAACGACTACCACATCTGGAAGGCGCTCAGCGCGGTCAATCCACGCGTCGCGGTGGTGGAATACAACGCGAAGTACCCGCCGCCGGCCAGCCTGGTGCAGCGCTACGACCCGGCTTACACCTGGGCCAAGGAGCGGGACGGCGGCGCCTCCCTGGCGGCGCTGGTGAAACTCGGCGAGGAGAAGGGCTATCAGCTGGTGGGCTGCAACCTGACCGGCGTCAACGCCTTCTTCGTGCGCCGGGATCTGGCCGAGGACCGTTTCGCGAGCCCCGCCACCCCCGAGCACCTCTATCACCCCGCCCGCTACTTCCTATGGGAGGCGGGCGGCTTCCCCATCGGCGGCCAGGGCAACATGGCACCGAAGCTCGAGGTATGACGCCATGCTGAGGCTGGCCATGGTGGGGCTGGGCTACTGGGGCGGGCACCTGCTGCGCAACTTCCTCGCCACGCCGGGCGTGCAGGTGGTCGCCTTGTGCGACATCCAAGCCGAGGCGCTGGCCCGGGCGCGGGAAAAGGCGCCGCAAGCGGCCGCCTTCGACGATTACGCGCGAATGCTGGAGGATTCCTCCGTGGACGCGGTGGTGGTGGCGACGCCGGCCAAGACCCATTACCCGTTCGCGCGCCAGGCCCTGGCCTCGGGCCGCCACGTGCTGCTGGAAAAACCCGCCACCGGGACGGTCGCGGAAATGCGGGAACTGGCCGATCTGGCTTCTGCCGGAAAACGGCTGCTGCACATCGACCACACCCCCATCTTCCCGCCCACGGTGAGGCAGTTGAAGGCCGCCATCGACGAAGGGAAAGCGCGCACCGGCAGCGGTCTGCGCACCTACAGCTCGGTGCGCATGGGCCCCTACGCCATGCGCGACGACGTGAACATCGTCGCCGACATGGGCATCCACGACCTGGCCGTGGTCGACCATCTGCTCGACGGCCGCCTACCCGACACGGTGAGCGTGCTGGGCCGCCCCTGGCTGGCCGACTGGCCGGTGGCGGAGGCCATGATCAACCTGTCCTACGGCGAGACCATGGCCACCATCCATGTGGGCTGGATGTCGGCGGAAAAGCGGCAGCTCATCCGCGCGAACTTCGGCGATTGCCTGGCCATGTACGAGGAATTCCAGCCCGCCGACAAGCTGCGCGTCTACCGCATGCTCGCGGACACGGAACGCCGCCTGCCGGACCAGTACCGCTACACCCTGGAGCGGCTGCCCGCGTGCGAGGCGCCGCCGGGGGAGACGCTGGGTCTGGTCTGCGCCCATTTCCGGGATTGCATCGCCGGGCGGGCGCGGCCGTTGTCCGGCGCGGATATGGGCTTGCGCCTGGCCGCCGTGCTGGAGGCCGCCGACATCTCCCTGGCCACGGGCGGCGCCCTGGTGGAAGTGAAACGGCCATGAGTTCACCTTCGAGTCCGGCCATGGGTTTGCAACTGTCCGTCTCCAGCATCGCCGCCAAGGGTATCCGGGATGCGGCCTTCTACGAGGCGCTCGCCGCCGAGGGCATCGGCTGGGTGGATGTGGCGCCCACCATGATCGATCCCGACTGGAGCCGGCTGGATGCCGCCGCGCTGGCGGACTTCCGGGATTTCGCCGAGGCCGGGGGCTTGCGTGTGGGCGGTCTGCAATCCCTGTTCTACGGGGTGAACGGGGCCAATATCCTGGGCGACGCGGCGGAAGCGGCGGCCTTCGCCGCGCAGATGGCGCGCCTCGCCCGCATCGCCGTCGGCCTGGGGGCGACGCGCCTGGTGCTGGGCTCCCCGCCCAACCGGCGCCGGGGCGAATTGGCGCCGGCGGCGGCGGAAGACCTGTTCGTCCGGCGCATGGCGCCCATCTGCGACAGCTACCGGGAGCGGGGCCTCATGGTCTGCCTGGAGGCCAACCCGCCGGCCTACGGCTGCGATTTCGCCACCCATTACGGCCCCGCCGCCGAGCTGGTCGCGCGCATGGACCATCCCGCGTTCCGGCTCAATTTCGATACCGGCTGCGCGGCCCTGGGCGGCGACGATCCGGTGGATGTGATCCGGCGCCACGCCGGCCTGTTCGGCCATGTGCACGTCAGCGAACCCCAGCTGGCCTGCGTCGCCGATGGCGGTATCGACCATTTCGCCGTCGGGCGGGCCTTGCGGGAGGCGGGCTACGCGGGCCTGGTCTGTCTGGAGATGCGTTGTCTCCAGGACAGCGATCCCAGCGCCCTGCCGCGTTCCGCGCGCCTGCTGCGGGAGGCCTATCTTGGCGCCTGAAGCCCCGCCGTCCGTCCTGGTGGGACGCTTTCGCGCGGCGAAGGAGGCGGGCGATTTCCTGGAGGCCGGCCTGCATCTGCGCCGAGTCCTGGATGCGCGTCCCGCGGAATTGCTGGACGCGAACCTGATGGCCATGGCCCTGGCGGCGCCTGTCTGCTTCACCCGGCCGGGCCAACTGGATGAGTACTACCACTATCTGGACGGCTTGGTGGCAGGCCTGCACGATTTCGCTCTGCTGCAAAGCGAACCAGCGTTGTCGGCGCGCCTGGCTCACGCCTTCATGATGGGCTCCAACATGCGCATGGCCGTGCATAACGAGTTCAACCTGAAGCCCTTCATGAAGCGCCGCGCGGCCCTGTTCGACTACGCCCTGCGCGCCATGGGCATGCCCCTGGGCCACGCCTTTTCCGAGCGGCCGGTGGGCCGGCGCCCGCGCCTCGGTGTGCTGCTCAAGCACCTTTCCAAGGACCCGGAGACCATCTCCATCCTGCCGTATTTCGAGTACCTGGACGGGACGCGCTTCGACCGTTTCGTCATCGCCTTGGCGGAGGGGGAAGGGGAGTTCGCGGCCCATCTGCGCGGGCTCGGCCAGACCGTCATCCTGCCCAAGGACCTGCCCGGCGCGGCCAAGGTGATCCGGGACCTGGACCTGGATTTCCTCATCTTCGGCGGCGACATCACGGCCAAGCCCTCGCCCATGGCCCTGCTGTCCTTCTTCCGTCTGGCGCGCCGCTCCCTCACCGCCGTGTGCACCCTGGTGACCACGGGCGGCGCCCAGGTGGACCACTACCTGACCGGCAGCTATTACCAGGCCCGGGGCTTCGACCAGGAATTCACCGAGACCTGCCTGCCCGCCGGGCTGCTGGGTTTCGCCTTCAGCTTCGGGCTGGGGGATGGCCGCGCGGCACCGGCGCCGCCGGTGCAAAGCGCTCTGAGCCGGCCGAACCGGGTCACCCTGGTGTCCGGCGCCAACTTCACCAAGCTCAACGCGGACCTGTTGCAGAGCTGGGGACGCATCCTGGCCGCGTGTCCCGAGGCGCGCCTGGTGCTCTATCCCTTCCCGGCCCACTACGCGTTGTCCCAGCGCGCGGAAGTGGTGCGGCACGTCATGACCCAGATCGTCGCGGGCGGGGGCGCGGCGGGCCAGGTGGACATCCTGCCCACCATCCCGACCCGGGAGATGGTGGTGGAACTCACCGCGGGCGCCGACCTGGCCCTGGATTCCTTCCCCTATCCCGGCGTCACCACCGCCATGGACCACATGGAAGCCGGTCTGCCCATGGTGGCGCTGGAGGGTGCGCGCCTACGCACCAGCCAGAGCGCCGCCATGCTGCGCAGCCTGGGCCTGGATGCCACCCTGGTGCGGGACCGGGCGTCCTACGAGGCGCTCGCGGTGGAGCTGGTGCGGGATGCGTCCCGGCGCCAGGCACTGCGCGAGGGTGTGCGGACGGCCTTAACCGAAGGGGTGCCGGAGATGATGGATGCCCGCGCCATGGGTCGGCGCATGGATCGGTTGCTGGCGGGACTGGCGGGATAATGGCGGCGGGAAAAAGGAGAAGGATTCCATGAACAAGAAACGGCTCAGTTTCGTCGACCCGAATTTCCAGCAGGGCCCCAAGGAACTCAACGCCTACTACCTGCCCTACAGCGCGGGGGTGCTGCTGAGCTACGCCTTCGACTCCCCCAGGGTGGCCGAGAACTGGGCGCTCAATCACCTGATCTGGAAGCGGGAGCCCATCGAGGAAGTGGCCCAGCGGCTCAAGAACGAGGACATGGTGGCTTTCAGCACCTACGTCTGGAACCACCGCTACAACTACACCCTCGCCCGGCGCCTGCGCGAACTCAACCCCGGCTGTCTGTTCGTGTTCGGCGGCCCGGAGCCGGCCATCACCGACCCGGATCTGTTCAAGGAGAATCCCTGGATGGACATCGTCGTGGTGCTGGAAGGGGAGATCAGCTTCAGGCGCATCCTGGAGGAGTTCGGCGGCGACTACCGCGACATTCCCGGCCTGCTCATCAACGACCACGGCCGCGCGGTCGATACCGGCAAGAGCGAACGCATCGACCAGCTGGACAGCATCCCCAGCCCCTATCTCACCGGCGTGTTCGACCGCATCATGCGCGAGAACCCGGGGGTGGAATGGCACGGCACCATCGAGACCAACCGGGGCTGCCCCTATTCCTGCACCTTCTGCGACTGGGGCAGCCTCACCTACAACAAGGTGAAGAAATTCAACCTGGACCGGGTGTTCGCCGAGATGGACTGGATCGGCGAGCACTGCGGCTACGTGACCATCACCGACGCGAATTTCGGCATGTTCGTGGAGCGGGACGACCGCATCATCGACAAGCTCATCGAGGTGCAGAAGCGCTGGATGAAGGTGAAGAACTTCTCCATCACCTGGGCCAAGAACCAGAAGAACGAGGTGGTGGACATCGTCACCAAGCTGATCCGGGAGAGCCCATTCTACGGCGCCGGCCTCACCGTGAGCGTGCAGAGCATGGACCACGACGTGCTGGAGAACATCAAGCGCAAGAACCTGGACCAGCACAAGATCGACGAGATCTTCGCCCTGTGCAGCCGCAACAACATTCCCGTGTACACCGAGGTGATCCTGGGCCTGCCCGGCGATACGGCGGAGAAGTGGCGCGAGTCCCTGTGGAAGATCTTCCGCGCCGGCAACCACAACGGCATCAACATCCTGCACGCGGCCCTGCTGGAGAACGCGGAGATGAACCTGCTCCAGCGCCGCATGTGGGGCATGGAGAGCGTGGCGGTGCACGACTACATGGCGGGCAGCTACGACCACGGCGAGCTCGACGAGACCGTGGAGGTGGTGGTGGGCACCCGGGACATGCCGCGGGAGACCATGCTCGACGTGATGGTCTGGAACAGCTTCATCCAGGCCTTCCACATCAACGGCCTGACCAGCTACGTGGCCCGCTACCTGGCGCGCCAGGGCGTGGATTACGCCGAGTTCTACGACCGCCTGTACGAGTACGTTCAGAAGGATGAGTGGTTCGGCCGGGAGTTCGCCGAAACCCGGCGCTACTACGAGGACTGGACCCGGCGCGGGCGGGTGGACCATCCGCCCATCGGCCGGGTGGCGGTGCTGGGCTGGAACCTGCACAACCGCACCACCTGGAACCTCTACCACCAGCAGCGCATCGACACGGTCTACCAACTGGTGCGGGATTTCCTCACGGAGCATTACCCCATGCAGATACTGGACCAGTTGCTGCGCTTCCAGCGCGCGGTGATCATCGACTACGCCCGGCTCAGCCGGCTGCCGGAGACCCAGTCCTTCGACTACGACTTCTTCGGCCACCTGGTGGAGGGCAAGGAACTGGACGTCCCCTCCACCTACACCTTCAGCACCACCGAGGACCAGGGCATGAGTCTGCAGATGTTCCTGGAGAACTTCTGGTTCGCCCGCAAGCGCAATTTCGGCAAGGCCAGGATCCACCGGGTGCGGGCCGAGGACGCGCTGGCCGCCTGACGCAGGCGCGGCCGGGCCGGCGCCCGCTCAGGGGAAGTTGACGTGCTGGATGCGGGCCAGGTCCACCGTGCCCTGGAGTTCGCCCCGGATGATCTGCTTCGCGGTCTGGTTGTTGCGCATGAACAGGCAGGCGGTGCAGTTCTTGCGCGGGTCGAAGAAGGGATGCACCGGCTCGGTGAAGAGACGCTCGACCTGGGTGTTCATGACCGTGCCCCATTTGCTCGCGTTGAAGCGGCGCTCGGAGATGGAGACGTTGCCGTCGTCCGCCTCCTCCGCCAGCACCGTCACCGAATCGCAGGGATAGCACCAGGAGAAGCCGTTCTCCTCGTGGCCGGTGGTGTCCCAGAACACGTTGTAGCTTTGCAGGAAGCACTGGCCCTGGTCCCATAAGCCGTCCGCCTCGGCCTGGGTGCCGTGGTACTTGAGCTGGTGGAAGAAGCGGGCGATGGGATTGCCTTCCGCGTCGATGTAGCCCAGCCGGTGCAGGCGTTCCGCCAGGTTGTGGTGGGCGCGCAGCTGGGCCTCCCGGGTCAGGTTGCAATCGGTCAGCAGGCGGCAGTAGTCGAAGCCGTTGTCCGCCAGGGAGGCGTGGATGCGATGGAAGATGTCGTCGTCGCTCCAGGGGCCGTAGACGTAGGAATAGCCCACGGTGACGTCCGGATTGTGCAGGATGGTCTTGGGCAGATATTGCAGGTCGAAGCGGCCGTTCGGGTAGAAGGCGGAGGCGTTTTCCGGAGTGATGGAGATGCGCACCCAGGTGAAGTGGCGGTAGATGTCCTCGCTCACCTTTTGGGGGAAGCCGTTGGTGATCAGGCCCAGGTCGAGATCCAGGGTGGCCAGGTATTCCACCAGTTGCTCGAAGTGGGGCCACAGGTTGGGCTGGCCGCCGCCGGACAGGATGAGGCCGCGCAGGCGGATGTCGGAGCCGGTCAGGGCCTTGTAGGCGGCGTTGTATTCGGGGAAATGCGCGCGGTTGTATTCCGCCTGCGCGAAGTAGAGCTTGTCGACGAAGGCTTTGACCTCCTCGAAACTGGCGCTGTCCTTCTTGTTGCGGGAGATGGTGGAGCAGTAGGGGCAGCGGGAGGAGCACACCTGGTGGTTGGTGAGGGTGGCGCGGATGATGCTGCCCATGCCGGTGGCGGCGTATTTCTCGAAGATGGGCTTGTGGGCCAGTAGCTTGGCGCCGGTGGAGGTGAAGCTGCGCTCGGCGTCGGTGAGGGTGTGGCGGATGGATTCCGGCGTGGTGGCCATGCTGTCCGCCTCGGCGGGATGCCGTTCCGCGGCCTCCAGTTGGCGCAGGGGAATGTTGAAGGCTTCCGTGTCGCCCTTGCGCGCGAAGTTGTCCATGATGATGCGCGCCACTTCCATGTCGATGGGGCAGGGGCGCAGCACCCGGCCGTCGTCGTCCACCACGTGGGCTTGCGTGTAGTCGGCGCTGTGGCCGCCCCCCAGCTTGCTGCGCACGCGCAGGATGGGGGCCTCGTGGCTGGCGTGGGCCTGGTAGGTGATGAGGTAGCGCTCGGTTTCGGCGCGCAGCAGGACGGGATTCGCTTCGTGATCCACATTCAGCCTTTCAGGTCGGCGTTGACGACGTACTTGCGCTGGGTGGGGTAGGCCAGGGGGCGCACTTCGCGCCGGCGCGCCACCACGAACATCGACGTGCTGTCCGGCACCCCGGTGAAGCGGGTGAAGGGGGGCGGCTCGAAGAAGCTGGGGCTGAACAGGTTGCGCACCCCCTTGATCTCGAGAATCTCGAAGCCGTTGTCCGGGCCGTAGAAGTCGTGGAACCAGGTCGGGTTGATGTTGTAGAAGCCGTGGTTGAAGGAGCTCAGCGGCAGGGTCTGGACGATGACGCCGCCTTCGCCCAGCAGGCTGGCGAGATTCATGGCGGCCTGGCCGATGTTGAAGCAGTGTTCGATGGTGCCGGTATCCAGAACGATGTCGTACCGGGCTTGGAACTCGGCGGGGAGGGGTTGGTTCAGGTCGTGCACCAGTTCGTTGCCGCGTATGGTGCGGTGGTCCAGCACCGTCAGCTCGGTATTCAACTGCTCGAAGAAGAAGCGGGATTCGACGATGCGGTCGGTGATCTTCTGGCAGTTGTGCCATTTGACGATGGCCGCCTCGTCCGGGTGGAACGCCAAAGGGACGTTGCCCAGGTAGTGGCGGATCAATGAGGGATTGACCAGCAGATCCGGATACCCCGCGGAAATCAGCTTTTTCGGCTGGGGCGGCGCGACGCAGAGGTGGACAAGCTTGTCCAGCAGGAAGGGAACGAGGGCCATCAGGCGAGAGATTCCATGTGCTGTACGAATTGACGGGCGCTGCGCCGGCTATCGCCGGCGAATTCCTCGACGAAGCGGCGCAGGTGCCGGCCCAGCGCATCCCGCGCCGAAACGTCGTCGATGAGGTGCTGGGCGTGCGCGATATAGTCGTCCGTATTCCGCGCCATGGGAAGGCCGCCGGTGCCCATGATTTCCCGGAAACGTTCTCCTTCGGGCGTCGCGGACGTGGTCAGCGGCGCGACCATGTTGCACAGGTTGGTGAGATGGCTTGGGTTGTCCGGCTGCTTGAACACCACCGCCTTGCCCGCCGCCATGGCCTCCATCAGGGTGTAGCCGCAGCCGAACGGGAAACTGTCCAGGAAAATGTCGATGACCTGAGCGTACAGGGCCGTATCGACCCAGCCGATGTGGAAGCATTGTCCGGCGACGCCGGCGGCTTCCAGGGCGGCCTTGATCGCGGCGTTCTCCACGCGTCCGGTCCAGAGAAAGCAGGCTTGCGGATTCGCCCGCAGGATGCCGGCCACGGCATCGAGAAACGCGGGTTGGATGATCTTTTCCTCCCGGCCCAGGGTCGCCAGCACCACGTCGAAGTTGGCGTAGCGCGCGCGCACCTTGGCCGCGGCCTCGCCGCGCTCAGGGATGAACCAGTCCTTCTTGGAATAGAACACGCCGTGCCAGGTATGGCCCAACAAGGGCCGGGTCGATTCGGGAATCATGGACGACAGGCCGAGTTGGCAATCGGGTGGGAAGAAGCCGTGGTACTTCATGGCCCAGAACACCTGCTTGGGCGCCAGGCCCAGGGCGAAGGCGAAGCCCGCCTGGTCGGTGCGGCTGATCCACAGCAGGATGTCCACGCCGTCCGCGTGCATGGCCTCGCGCAACGCCAGGCAGCGGCCCAGCAGACCCTGGTCCGCGTTCTCCCGCTCGTTGAGGAAGGTCATGGGCAGGCCGAGGGCGCGGAACGGCGCCTCGTGGGCCGGGACGCCGCGCTTGCCCACATAGATGTGGAAGGCGTAGGGCTGCTGTTCCAGGCTCGCATAGCCCTCCAGCATGCTCAGCAGCATCTGCACGTGGGCCAGCAGGGAGGAGTTGTGCAGGTACACGCCGACCACCCGCTTGCTGGTGCGCGGCGGACGCGGCGGCTGGGCGGGCAGGCTGTCCCGGCAGCGGCGTCCCGCCGCGACCATGGCCGGCGTCCAGCGGGAGATGCAGGCCTGGAAGTGCTCCTCGTTCTCCACCCGCTTCACGTATTCCTCGTAGATCAGCACTTCCAGGATCAGGCCAAGGGAATAGTGATCGTGGTCCAGCGCCCAGATCATCAGGGGCAGCGCCAAGTGCTCGAACAGGGCGTCCAGGCGCTCCAGGCTTTCGCTGCGCCGGAAGTCGAGGCGTTCCAGCAGGGTCAGGGCGGCGGCGCGCTGTTCGGGCGGGGGGAGGAGGGCGAGGGATTGGGTGAGTTTGGGCAGCAGCCAGGCGAGCATGGCTTTGTCGTCGGATTTGGCCATGCTCGAGGCCAGGTCTATCAACTTGGCGATCATGTCTCTTGCGGGAAGCGCTCCGTCTGGTTGGCCGATCCCGATCCAAGGCAAGGGGTGAAAACTGAAGCGAATGCCGCCCGCCCGGAACGTTCTTGCATTGTTTCGTTTACTCGACCCCGAGTGTACATTACAGCGCCATGATGCAAGCCCCGCACCCCACGGACAGCGCCGCCGCCAGCGGCGCCGGCAAGGATATCGCGCAGGCCTTGGCATCCGCGTTGGGCTATCTCCAGTCCGGCCGCGCGCAGCTCGCGGACTTCGTTTCCGCCCAGGTCATCGAGAAGCTGCCGGAGCATGCCATGGCTTGGCATTACAACGCGCTGGCGCAACTCGCCCTGGGGCGCGCGGATCTGGCCTTGGAGCGCATGGCCAAGGCGATCGCCCTGGCGCCCGCGGACCCGGCCTGCAAGAACGACATGGGCGAGATTCTGCGCGGCATGGGGCGCGCGGAGGAGGCGCTCGACGCCTATCGCGAGGCCTTGGCCCTGGATCCGCAATTCTCCCAGGCGCACAACAATCTTGGGGTCGCGCTGCGCCAGATGGACCGGGTCGACGCGGCCGTCGAGCATTTCCGCGCCGCGGTCTCGATCCGGCCCGATTACCCCGAAGCCCGGCTGAACCTGGCCTTCACCCTGTGCGACGCGGGCCGTTTCGAGGACGCGATTCCCGAACTGGAAGCCGCCGCGCGCATCGCTCCCGACCAGATCGACGTGTGGCGGAAGCTGGCCCACGCCAATCTGAAGCTGGCGCGTGGGGCCGCCGCCGCCCACCCCCTGCGCGAGGTCGTCCGTCTGGATGCGGATGACGCGGAGACCTGGTCCGCCCTGGGCAATTGCCTGCTGCGCGAGAAGGATCATGCCGGCGCGCTGGAGGCCTATTCCCATGCCGTCGCCCTGAAGCCGGACAGCGCCTGGGACGTGTTCCACCGGGGTCTGGTGCTGGAAAATCTGAGCCGTCTGGAGGAGGCCCTCGCCGATGTGAAGGTCGCCGAGCGCCTGATGCCGGACAACGTGACCGTCCTGTGCCGGGAGGCGGCCCTGCTGCGCAACCTCAAGCGGCTCGACGAGGCGGAGGAAAAAGCCGAGCAGGCCTATGCCCTGCAACCCGACCATGCCCATGTGCAGAACGTGCTGGGCCTGATCCACCTCTCCCGGCGCCGCTGGGACCAGGCCTCGGCGGCGTTCATGGCGGCGGCCGAGGCGGCGCCGGAGAAGGCTCTGCCCCTGCTCAACATGGTGAGTCTGTACGGCCAGCGAGGCGACCACGAGAAGCGCCGCCACTACTGCCGCCTGGCCTTGGAACGGGCGCCGGACGACGCGGAAATCCGTTTCTCCTACGCACTGACCCAACTGCTGCTGGCCGACTGGACGGAGGCCTGGCGCAATTACGCCCATCGTCCCAACGTCACCTGGACTTCCGGTTACGACATGCTGGAGGCGCCGCTACCGGTCGATCTGCGCGGCAAGCGCATCCTGGTGCAGATGGATCAGGGGCTAGGCGACGAACTGCTGTTCCTGCGTTTCGGCCAGGTGCTGAAACAGCGGGGCGCCTGGATCGCCTATCGGCCCAATCCCAAGTTGGCCAGCTTCGTCGGCAAGCTGCCTTTCATCGACATGGCGGTGAGCCACCGGGAAGCGCCGAAGGATGTGGATTACCGCGTGGCGGTGTGCGACCTCGCCCTGGCGGTGGACATGCGCGTCGCGGCGGACATCCCGCCGCCGGTGCAACTGGTGCCCTCGCCCGGGGCTTTGGGCCAGGCGCGGCGCATGCTGGCCCCGCTCGGCGACGGCCCCTTCATCGGCGTGACCTGGCGCGGCGGCACCTCCAAGGAGGAGTTCTCGAAATGGAACGTCCTCTACAAGGAAATCGACCTGGATCTGCTGGCCGACCTGCTGCGGGACAAGCCGGGCCGGATCCTGATCCTGCAACGCAAGCCCAAGCCCGGCGAGATCGAGCGTTTCGCCGCGCGCCTGGGCCGGCCGGTGCACGACTTCACGGCGGTGAACGAGCAGCTGGAAGTGATGCTGGCGCTGCTCAGCCTGATCGACGAATATGTCGCGGTCAGCAATACCAATGTGCACCTCAGGGCAGGCGCGGGCCGCATCAGCCGGGTTCTGATTCCCCATCCCCCCGATTGGCGCTGGATGACCAGCGGCCGCAGCCCGTGGTACCCGGATATTCCGACTTATCGGGAGGCCTGTGGCGGCGCCGGCTGGGGCGAGGCGCTGGCGGCGCTGGACAAGGATTTGCGCGAGACATCATAAAAGGAGACAGGTCTTGATCCGAGTATTCATTGGCTACGACGCCAAACTTCCCGTGCTCTACAACGTGTTGCAGCACAGCATCCAGGTGCGGGCGTCCCAGCCGGTCTCCATCAATCCCATCATGCTGAGCCAGCTCGCGGGCATCTACCAACGGGAACGGCATCCCCTCGCCTCGACCGAGTTTTCCTTCTCCCGCTTCCTCACCCCCTATCTGTCGGACTACGAGGGCTGGTCCCTGTTCATCGACAACGACATGCTGGTGCTGGACGACATCGCCAAACTCTGGGCCCTGCGCGACGACCGCTACGCGGTGATGTGCACCCAGCACGACCACCAACCCCACGAGGACATCAAGTTCCTGGGCACGGTGCAGACAAAATACGAGAAGAAGAACTGGTCCAGCGTCATGCTCTTCAACAACGCCAGGTGCAAAGCCTTGACGCCGGAATTCGTGAACACCGCCAGCGGCCTGGAGCTGCACCAGTTCAAGTGGCTGGGCGACGATGGCCTGATCGGCGGCCTGCCCCTGCGCTGGAATCATCTGGTGGACTACAACCCGCCGAATCCGGATGTCTCCCTGGTCCATTACACCCTGGGCGGCCCCTACTTCGACGAGCACCGGGATTGCGAATACGCCACAGAATGGTTCCGCGAACGGGAGCACATGCTGCATTGCGAACAATGGAGGAAGGGATCATGAGCGGGCCCAAGGTCGTCAACGTCCAGGAAGCCCTGGAAATCGCCATTCGGCTGCATGGAGACGGGCGCCTGGACGAAGCCGAGGCGGTCTACCAGAAGGCCCTGATGGGCGAACCGAACAACGCGGAAGCCCTGCATGGCCTGGGGGTGTTGATGGTGCAGTGGGGCCAGCCGGACCAGGCCGTGCCCCTGCTGAACAAGGCGCTCGCCAGCCGGCCGGACTACGCCCTGGCTTACAACCACCTGGGCTGCGCCCACCAGGCGCTGGGCCAGGACGAGGAAGCGCTGACCGCCTTCGAGCGGGCGGTGCATATCGATCCCGCCTTCGCCGAGGGGTGGAACAACCTGGCCATCACGCTGGCCAGTCTCGGCAGGGTCGGCGAGGCGGAAGAGCGGTTTCGCCACGCGATCCGGCTCTGGCCGGAATACGCGAAGGCCTACGACAACCTGGGCGTGTTGCTGCAACAGCAGGGGCGCCTGTCGGAAGCGTTGCTGGCCTACGAGCAATCCATCAAATTGGACGGCGGCAACGCGGAGTCCGTCGAAAATTTCAGGAATGCGCTCATGTTGGCGGGCGACGCGGAAAGCTATGTGGCCCGCTTCGAGAAAGAACTGGCGGATTCAGTCGCCCGATACGAAGCGACCTTGAGCGAACATCCCCAGGTGGCGGAAGCCCACAACAACCTGGGCAACGCGCTGAAGGAGCAGCATCGTTATCAGGAGGCCATCGCCCATTACAAATTGGCCACCGCGCTGCGTCCGGACTACACGGCGCCCCTGAACAACTGGGGCGTGGCCCTGCAGGAGACGGAACAACCCGCCGAGGCCATACCCTATTACGAGGCGGCCTTGGAAACCAAGCCGGACGATGCCCTGGTGCACAGCAACCTGGCCGCGGCCCTGATGGAACTCGGGCGCATCGACGAAGCGCTGGATCATCTGGAAGCCTCGGTCTATCTCAACGCCGATTACCAGGAGTCGCGCTACAACCTGGCCCTGGCGCTGCTGAATCTGGGCCGTCTTCAGGAAGGCTGGCGTCATTACCTTTATCGCGGCTCCGTCAAGCAGCGCAAGAACGCCCAAGAGTTTCTCGAACATCCGCTGCCTGCCGACCTGACCGGCAAGCGTTTTCTGTTGACCCGCAACCAGGGCATCGGCGACGAACTCTTCTTTCTGCGTTTCGCGGTGATGTTGAAGGCGCGCGGCGCATGGATCGCTTACCGCGCCCACGACAAGATCGCGCCCATCGCGCGGCGCATGCCGTTCCTGGACCAGGTGGTGGCGCGCGAGGAAACGCCCCCCGATCTCGACTACCTGTTTTCCATCGGTGATCTCCCCCTGGCTTTGGGCGTGAACAGTCTGGCGCGGGTGCCCGCTTCGGTCCCCTTGACGCCGCCCGGCGACGCGGTACAGCGATTGGCGGCCAGATTGGCGGACCTGCCCGCCGATGCGGGGCCGCTGATCGGCGTGACCTGGCGGGCCGGCGCGGACAAGAGCGATCCGGAGACCCGCAGATCGCGGCTTCCCTTCAAGGAATATCCCTTGGAGTTTCTCGCCGATACGCTGCGCGACATACCGGGCACGGTCCTGATTCTCCAGCGCCAACCCAAGCCGGGCGAGGTCGAGGCTTTCGCCGCCGCCCTGGGCCGGCCGGTCCACGACTTCAGCGATCTCAACGAGGATCTGGACCAGATGCTGGCGCTGATGGCCCGGCTGGACGAGTACCTGGGGGTCAGCAACACCAATACCCATCTGCGCGCGGCGGTGGGGCGCGCCTCCCGGATCATGGTGCCCGCCAACATCCTGGATTGGCGCTGGATGAGCGAGGGAGAGCGTTCCCCTTGGTTTCCGGATTGCCGCATCTACCGGCAAACCCCGGAAGGCAGTTGGATGGGCGCCACCCTGTTGTTGCGGGCCGACCTCCATGACCACTACCTCGGCGCGGGAGAGCCGGAAACCCGTCCGGCCTACAGCCGGGCGCATCCCAGCCCGTGTTATTCCGTGCTGCTGGACCTGTATCGCCAGATGCATGCCGCCGGTCCGGAGGTTTTTGCCGGCAAAACGGTATTTTTTGCCGCTTCCCGCATCCGCGGCCTGCTGGAGCGCTTCGGCGCGCGCACGCTGCTGGACTATGGCAGCGGAAAAGGCGAACAGTACAAGGCGACCAACGTCACCCTGCGCGGGGTGCCCGGCGTCAAGCCAAGCCTCAAGCAGTATTGGGGTGTCGACGAGATCGCCTGTTATGAGCCCGGCCGGGAGGGGAGCGAGGATTCCGCCCTGGACGGCCGTTACGACGGCGTGATCTGCGTCGATGTGCTGGAGCATTGCGGCGTTGAGGATTTGCCCTGGATCGTGGACGAACTCTTCGCCCACGCGGGCGCTTTCGTATTCGCCAACGTGGCCTGCTATCCGGCGGCCAAGCGCCTGCCCAACGGCGATAACGCCCACGTGACCCAGCGCCGCGAGGCTTGGTGGAACAGGCTGTTCGCGGCCGCGGCGGCGCGCCATCCCGGCGTGTATTGGGAATGCGTCGTGGACCGTATCGCCATCGTCAAGGGGGAAAGAGAGATGCAGGAAAGACTGATCGCCAAAGCCTGAGGCCGCGTGCGGAGAAAAAGGCGCGCCCGCGGGCGCGCTTTTTTCATTTTGGACTCCGATTTCTTGCCTGGCATGGGCCTTGCTTTTGTTACGCCAACCGCGATTCATCGTGGAGTTGCGTAACCGGAAATGGACCGGCGGATTGCCGAACCCGATTTCAGGGTTAAGCCCTAAACCCTAGCAAGGAGCAAGCAATGAAGGAAATCGCACTGACGGCGAGCATGCGGCAAAACGTAGTCAGCCTTCAGCTGACGGAGTCGTTGGTCAACCGGACCCAGGACCGTTTGTCGACAGGTAAACGGGTGAATAGCGCGCTGGACAACCCCACCAACTATTTCGTGGCCGCGCGCCACACCCAGAGGGCGAACGATCTGGTCAGCCGCAAGGACGCGATGGGGGAGGCGATCCAGACCATCAAGGCGGCCGACGTCGGCATCACCGGCATCAAAACCCTGCTGGAATCGGCAAAGGGTTTGGTCGAATCCGCGCGTTCCGCGAATACCGCGGACCGTTCCGCTCTCGGCACCCAGTACAGCCAGATCATCCTGAAGATCAACGATCTGGTGGAGGACGCCGATTACAAGGGCACCAACTATCTGGAAGCCGGCTCCCTCACCGTGTTGTTCAACGAGGATGGCAGCAACGCCCTGACGGTGACGGGCTTTACCGGCAACGTGGGCGTTTCCGGCTTGGGTGTTGTGGCTTCCGGCGCGGATATCGGGACCGGCGGCACCTTCCTGGACGCGGCGTCTTCCCAGATACAGGCCGCCCTGACGACCCTGACGGTGCAGGCGGCGGTGCTCGCCAGCAACCTCTCCGTGATCAGCGGACGTCTCGATTTCACCACCGATCTGGTGAATGTGCTCAAGGAAGGCGCCGACAAGCTGACTCTCGCCGACATGAACGAGGAGTCCGCGAACATGCTGGCCTTGCAGACCCGCCAGAACCTGGGTGTGACCTCACTGAGCCTGGCGTCCCAAGCGGCCCAGTCGGTTCTCCGCCTGTTCGGCTAAGCCTCGCCCTTGGATCGTCTTGGCGCGCCATCGCGCATTAGTTAAACGGGTTGCCGCCCTGCCTTAGGGGCGGTAGCCAAATCGAAGAAAGGATTGATCATGGAAATGCACATGCAAGTCGCCATGGATGTGGATAACCAGGAAGGTACCGTCGAGGCGCGCGAGCTGGAAGCCGCGCTTTTGGTGCGGGCATCCCTGATGCTGAAGGAATGCCAGAATGAATGGGGCAGTGAAGGCCACGCATCGCGCCTGGACGAAGCGCTCAAATTCAATCAGCGTCTCTGGACGGTCTTTCAGAGCGAGCTGATGACAGAGAGCAACCCTTTGCCCGACGACGTGAGGCGCAACCTGCTCAACCTTTCCTGGTTCGTGGACAAGCGCACCTTCGAAACCATGGCGACGCCGGACATTGCCAAGCTCAACGTGCTGATCGACATCAACCGGCATATCGCCGAAGGCTTGGCGGGCCAGGCTCAGGTTTGATCGAGGAGCTTGCTCGGCGCTTGTCACTCCATTCCGGGCCGGATCGAACCGGCCGATGCGCGACTAGAAACACCCGCTTCCGGCGGGTGTATTTTTTTCTAAAGTTTTTTATTGCCTGACCGATAATGGCTTGCCGACGCCTTTAATCGTCTCGGTAACTTCGCCGGAGGGAGAACCCTCCTCAATCGTCCTTAGAAAAGGAGCTTCAAATGGCTGATATCGCCCTAACCGCATCCATGCGGTCCAACGTTGTGAGTCTGCAACTGACGGAAACCCTGACCAATCGCACGCAAGACCGCCTGGCCTCGGGTAAGAAAGTCAACTCCGCCCTCGACAACCCCACCAACTTCTTCGTGGCAGCCCGCCACACCCAACGCGCCAACGACCTGACCAGCCGTAAGGATGCGATGGGCGAGGCAATCCAGACCATCAAGGCGGCCGATGTCGGCATCACCGGCATCAAAACTCTGCTGGAATCCGCGAAAGGCTTGGTTGAATCCGCTCGCTCCGCGAACACGGCCGACCGTTCCGCCCTGGGTACGCAGTTCAGCCAGATCCTGCTGAAGATCAACGATCTGGTCGAAGATGCGGATTACAAAGGCACCAACTACCTGGAAGCCGGTTCCCTTACCGTGCTGTTCAACGAGGATGGTTCCAACGTCCTGACGGTGACTGGTTTTACCGCCAACGTCGGTGTGTCCGGCTTGGGCGTGGTGGCTTCCGGCGCGGACATCGGTACTGGTGGCACGTTCCTGGACGCCGCCGCGTCCCAGATCACGACCGCGTTGACCACGTTGACAACCCAGGCTTCTGTGTTGGCGAGTAACCTGTCCATCGTCTCCGCCCGCCAGGACTTCACGACCAGCCTGGTGAACGTGGAGAAGGAAGGCGCCGACAAGCTGACCCTTGCCGATATGAACGAGGAATCCGCCAACATGCTGGCCTTGCAGACCCGCCAGAACCTGGGTGTGACCTCCTTGAGCCTGGCTTCTCAGGCCGCTCAATCGGTCCTGCGTCTGTTCTAACCTGACCCGGGTTTCGGACCCTGAGGGCGGCCGGTGGCAACACCGGCCGCCTGATGCCGTCCTAGGTGCATGGTGATCGGGCCTGGTGGCAGGAGGTGAGCGATGATGAAGCCCATGGAAATTTCTGGTGTCTCGCCGGGTGGCGTCTCGTTGATATATGGTCAGGCGCGTGTTCCCGAGGGGACCGGCAAGCAAGTATCAAAAACCAACCTGAATGACCCTTCGCTTGGGGCGGAGGACGAAAACCCAAGCGTGGAGACTTCCGGACAATCGCTGAGCACTTATGGCGCGCTCAGCGCCGACAAGGAAAAAATCAACCAGATTGCGAGCGATATCCGCGGTCTCGGCGAGGCCGCCACATTGGTTGCCCGCGTGCAGGCCAGCCTGGAGTTGGTCGTGAAGAATTTCCCGCCGTTTCCACCTGGCAGCCTGGAACGAGAACAGTTCCTTAACAGTGTGGCCGGGATCCGAAGCATCATAGAACAACTGACATTCCCCCCCGAGCAGAAGCAGGCGGTTGCCGATGCCTTGTCAGGGCAGGCCTTCTCGGATGCACAGGCTACCGATTCGGCGCTTTCCTCCGGGTTGGAAGACCTGAAAAAAGTGAATGCGGACCTGAGCCAAGCCCAGGAACGGCTGAGCGGAGAAGTCCGGTTTCTCGGTGGCAATCGAGGAGACGATGCTTTCTATGTCGAGCAAAGCCAGGGTGTCGGCTTGGCATTGATGCGGCAGCATGCGAGCATTCTGAAAGACCCCAAACAACTATTAGCCGTGCTGAATTGATATGGCCCTGAGCCTGACGCTGAAACCCAAGGAAAAAATATTCATCGGTGGTGCCGTAGTACAGAATGGTCCGACAAAAACTGAATTAACGGTTTTGAACGATGTGCCGATATTGCGTCAGAAGGAGATCCTTCACGAGAAGGATGCGACGACGCCCTGTAAACGCATCTACCTTGCCGTCCAGCAAATGTACATGGATGACGGGAACAGGGTTGCTTACTACAAGCTGTTGAGTGAACTGCTGAAGGATGTCCTGGACGCGGCGCCGAGTACGTCCGCTCTGGTGCAGGAAATTGGTGCGCATGTTTCCGATGGCCGTTATTACAATGCGCTAAAGCTGACCAAGCAGCTCATCAACTACGAAGCGGAGCTATTGAACAATGCCAGGCAAAGCGATTGACGCCTACAAATCCGTACAGCAGGAAACCCAGAATGGCCGCGAGTTGGAGTCGTCCCTGCTCTCGAAGGCGGCTTTGCTCCTGAAAATCTGCCAAGACCAATGGGCCGAGGAGGGGCACGACGAACGTTTCGATACGGCCCTGCGCTTCAATCAGCGCCTCTGGACATTCTTTCAGGCGGAGTTGCTGGAAGAGGACAATCCGCTGCCGGCCCAGATACGCCAGGATCTTCTCAACCTGTCCGCTTTCGTGGACAAGCGCACCTTCGATGTGCTTGCCTATCCGGCCCGGGAAAAGCTCAACGTGTTGATCAACATCAACAAGCAGATCGCGGATGGTTTGGCTCCACTCCAGCAGGCGAATTCGCCCCAAGACACGCCGTGACGCGGCATTCCTGAGAGCCGTCGGGATGGACGCGCATATCGTGTTCGATCATCGCTCCGTCCTGGAAGTGCTCTCAAAAATCACGCATGACGCCGGCTCCCAAGGAGCCGAGCTCCAGATGGCTTGATCCTGTTCCATGTTCGAGCAGATGACTTTCACCGGTCGGGAGCTGTTGATCGCGGTGGTGCTGGCCACCGTGGTGTACCTGTTGGAGGTTCTGCTCTTCTCCCGCCGACGTCCGCCCGCCAAGGACAAGGCGCTGGCTGAACGGGTGGCCGGCTTGGAAGCCGAATTGGCGGCGATGCAAGCCCGCATGGAAATGCTGGAGGCCCGCCCGCCCATGGAAAGCGCGCTGGATACCCAGAGCACGACTTATGCCGAGGCGGTGCGCATGGCCCGGGAAGGCATGCCGCCTCAGGATATCGTCGAACGGCTGGGCATATCCCGTAGCGAGGCGGATCTGATCATCGCCCTGAATCAGGCCTCGCCGTGAGTAGGCCCATGAATCAGTCGGAACACGCGGCGGCTCGCATTTCCCGGCGACAAGCTTCTATACCGCGATGAATCTATCGGCCCTGCCCGAGTTGCTGCTGGCCTGGGTGAAAAACCAGGGCTCGGCGCTGCTCAAGGCCGACAAGCCGGAGGCGCCCGCCACCGCGTTCCGCGCCGGCGCCCAGTATGTGGGCAAGGTCATGGACAACCTTCCGGGCGGGCGCCATCTGGTCGATGTGGCCGGCCAGAAACTGGATATGGCGCTGCCGCGCGACACCCAGCCGGGCAGCACGGTCCGCCTGACCTATCTCGGCGGCGGCCCGCGTCCCACGTTCCTGCTCAACCAGACGGGGCAGGCCGCGGCCCCGTCGCCCGCCCAACCCGTCAGTCTTTCCAGCACGGCCCAGCAGGTGAACGCCCTGATGCGCCTGGCCGGGAGCGCGCCCGGCGCGGGGGTGGAAACCGCGAAACCCGCGGCCCAAGCGCAAGCGGGTGCCATCGCCGATCCTTTGCCGGGCAGTGGCGCGAAGCTGTCCAATGCGGCGAATCTCACTACCCTGGCCAGCGCCGCGCGCACGGCCAGCCAGTTGGCAAGAGCGGCGGGGGCGGCCGGACCGTGGCCAGGAGCCAACCCTTCTGCGGTTTCCAACGCCCGGCCCATCGCCGCGAACGTGGTCATGCTGCAAGGCTATTCAGCGACGCAGCAATTCATGCCCACCGGCGTCGCCAGCCCGAACACCGCGCTGGTGGGGCAGGTCATCGACGGTTTGCGCGCCGCCGTGCCGTCCAGCACGACGCTGACCCCCAACGTCCTGGCCGAACAGCCCGAACCCTCGCGGAATCTACTGCCCACCCGTCTATTCCAGACCCTGAGCGAAAGCGGTCTGTTCTATGAGGCGCATCTCGCGCGCTGGGTGAAAGGCAATCTCTCCTTCGAGTCGATACTGCGCGAACCCCAGGCCCGTCTTGGAAGGGAGCGGGCGGCCGGCGCGGGCATCGCCGAACTGGGCGGCATGTCCGACGATGCCGCGCGTCTGGCCGGCAAGCAGCTACACCTGCTGGAGGGCGCGCCATTCGTCTGGCAGGGCTTCGCCTGGCCCGGGCAGTGGATGGAGTGGCTGGTGGAGGAACGCCAGCCGGGCACGGGCGAAGGCGAGGGGACGGAGGAGCAGGCCCAATGGGTCACCGAGCTCAGCTTGAATCTGCCTCGCATGGGGTCCATCCACGCCCATATCGGATTGAACGGCGATCGCCTCAGCCTGCGCCTGACCACGCTCGATAGCGCGATCCGCGACGAGATGCGGGCCGCGCTGCCATTGTTGGCGAACGGGCTGGAGGCCGCGGGTTTGCGTCCTGTCGGCCTCAGCGTGGAGAGCGGTCTTGAAGAGTAAGGATCAGGCGCGGGCGGTCGCCCTGACCTATGAGGTCGGCGATGGCGCTCCCCGCGTGGTTGCGAAGGGCAAGGGGCTGCTCGCCGAGGAAATCATCGAGCGGGCCAAGGCGGCCGGGGTCTTCGTGCACGAATCGCCGGATCTGGTGAACCTGCTCATGCAGGTGGACCTGGACGAGCGCATTCCTCCCGGCTTGTATGTCGCCGTGGCGGAGTTGCTGGCCTGGCTTTACCGCCTGGAGCAGTCCTCGGCCACGCCGGGTTCAAATCCTTAGGCTTTCCACCAGCGCGTTTTCCAGGGCCAGGCGAACCGAGGTTTTTTCCAGCGATTCACCCGCCAGCACGAACACGTCCTCCGCCCGGTTGCCCAGGGTGTTGATGCGGGCGGAGAGCACGCTGGCGCCGTGCTGGTGGATCAGGCGCGCCACGTTGGCGAGCAGGCCGGGACGGTCGCCGACGGTCAAGGTCAGGACGTAATCCCGCCCGTTGTCGCTGGGCGACAGGCTGACCTGCGGCTCGATGGGGAAGGCTTTGAGTCGGCGCGCGATGCGGCCGGTGGGGGCGGGGGCGATGGGCCCCTGGCGCTTCAGCTCGCCGGACAATTCGTGCTCGATGTAGTTGAGGAAGTCCCGGTAGGCGATCTGGCGCTGCTCCGGATCGAACGCATAGAAGGAATCCAGGGCGAATCCGTCCCGTGTGGTCTGGACGCGCGCGGCCAGGATGGTGTAGCCCAGATGGGCGAAAAAGTTGCAGATGCGGGCGAACAGCGCTTCCTCGTCCGGGGCGTAGACCAGCACCTCCACCCCCTCGCCGACCGGCGCCAGGCGGGCTTTGACGACGATCTTCTCGCGGTTCACCAGGGGCAGCAGCCGGCGCGTCTGCCAGGCGATGTCGCGGGCGTCCTGGCGCAGAAAGAACACATCGTCAAGACGCTCCCACAAGGCGGCCTCGCTGTCCTCGGCGAAGCCGTAGAGACGCAGATTCGCGCGCGCCTGTTCCTTCTTTTCCTCGACGCTGTCGGCCTCGGGGGTGCCGCCTTCGAGCACCCGCCGAGCGGAGAGATAAAGCTCCCGCGTGAGTTTCTCCTTCCAGGCATTCCAGACTTTCGGGCTGGTGCCGCGGATATCGGCGACCGTGAGCAGGTACAGGGCGGTAAGCCGGCGCACGTCGCCGCACTTGCGCGCGAAACCGGAGATGATTTCCGGATCGGACAGATCCTGCTTTTGGGCGACCTGGGACAGGGACAGGTGTTCCGCCACCAGCCAGGCGACCAGTCCGCTTTCCTTTTCGTCCAGTCCGTGCCCGCGGCAGAAGCGTTCCGCCTCCACCGCGCCCAGTCCGGAATGGTCGCCGCCGCGGCCCTTGGCGATATCGTGGAACAGGGCGGCCAACAACAGCAGATCCTGGCGCTTGCAGTCGTTCATGAGCCGGTGAGCGAGGGGGAATTCGTGGGCGAATTCCGGCACCGCCAGCCGCCGCACGTTGCGCGCCACCATGAGGATGTGCTCGTCCACCGGATAGATGTGGAACTGGTCGTGCTGCATCTGACCGGTGATGCGGCCGAACAGAGGGATGTAGTTGCCCAGTATGCCCAGCCGGTGCATCAGGCGCAGGGTCAGCGTCACTCCGCGCGGTTGCCGCAGCAGTTGCAGAAAGCGGCGGTGATTGGCCGGATCGCGCCGGAATTTCGCGTCGATGCAGCGGCCCGCGCGCCAGAGGGCGCGCAGCAGGCGCGGTGTGCAGCCGTTGACCTCGGGCTCCCGGGCGAGGACAAGAAACGTCTCCAGCAAGGCATTCGGCTCGCGCACGAACAGATCCTCGTCGGCATCGAGCAGATTGCCGGCGGCGAGGAAACCAGGGGATTTCGGCAGCGCGTGGGTCGCCACCGTCGGCAGGAGGCGGGTGCGCATTTCGCCGATGACCAGCTCGTTCACCAGGCGCACATGGCGCGCGGCCCGGTAATAGCGCTGCATGAGCCGTTCCGAGGCGCGCCGCGCGCCACTGGCGGCGATGCCCATGGCCTTGGCGATGGGTTCCTGGAACTCGAACAGCAGGCGGTCTTCGCGCCGGTTGCAGGCGAGATGCAGACGGATGCGCAGATGGGAAAGCAGGCGCAGATCCGCCGCCGCCGCCCGCGCTTCCTCGCGGCTGAGCAGGCCGGCCCTGGCCAGGCCGTTCAGGCTGGTGGCCAGGCCGGCGGCGCGGCTGACCCAGAGCATGGTCTGCATGTCGCGAAACCCGCCCGGACTTTCCTTGAGGTTGGGTTCCAGCAACAGAGCCACGTCGGTATGGCGCCCGTGCCGGACTTTCTGTTCCAGCGCCTTCGCCTTGAAGAAGGCGACGACATCCATTTGCGCGGCCAGCGCGCGCCGCAGCTTATGGAACAAGGCGGGCTGGCCGGCGACCCAGCGGGCTTCCAGCAGGTTGGTCTGGATGGTGATGTCGCCGCTAGCCTCGGCCAGGCATTCCGACAGCGTGCGCACGCTGCTGCCGATGGGCAGGCCCACGTCCCAGAGCAGGGCGATCAGGGGTTCGCAGCGGGCCTTCTCGCTCTCCGACAGATCGTCGTCCAGCAGCAGCAGGACATCCACGTCGGACTGGGGGAACTGCTCGCCGCGGCCGTAGCCGCCCACCGCCACGAGGCTCGCCCTGGCCGGCAGATCGTGGGCATCCCAGATTTCCGCGAGGATGCGGTCGGTCAGGCGCGCCAGACCGCGCAGCAGGGTGTTGACGCGGGGTTGCGCGAGATAGGCCTGGAAAAGCGCTTCGCGTTCCTTCGCCAGGCTATCGCGCCAAGCCGCGACGCGAGCGAATTCCGGATTCATACCACGGGGGTCGCGGCTTGAGCGGTGATGAAGTCCGGGACGGCGGGCGAACCCGCGGAGAGGGTTAGCACTTCGTAGCCGGTCTCGGTCACCAGCACGGTGTGTTCCCATTGGGCGGAAAGGGAATGGTCCTTGGTGACCACGGTCCAACCGTCGCCCAGCATGCGGATGTCGCGCTTGCCCGCGTTGATCATGGGTTCGATGGTGAAGATCATGCCGGCCTGTAGCATCGGGCCGGTATCGGCCTTGCCGTAATGCAGCACCTGGGGTTCCTCGTGGAACTTGCGGCCGACGCCGTGGCCGCAGAACTCCCGCACCACCGAATAGCCGTGGCTCTCGGCATGCTTCTGGATGGCGGCGCCGATGTCGCCCAGGCGGGCGCCGGCACGCACGACGGCGATGCCCTTCCACATGCACTCATAAGTGATTTCGGTCAGCCGCCTGGCCTGGATGGAAGGCTCGCCGACGTAGAACATGCGCGAGGTGTCGCCGTGCCAGCCGTCCTTGATGCCGGTGATGTCCAGGTTCACCACATCGCCGTTCTTCAGTTTTTTCTCGCCGGGCACGCCATGGCAGACCTGATGGTTGACCGAGGTGCAGATGGACTTGGGGTAGGGGGCATGGCCGGGCGGCGCGTAGTTCAGGGGCGCGGGAATGCAGCCTTGCACATTCACCTGGTAGTCGTGGCACAGCTTGTCCAGCTCGCCGGTGGTGATGCCGGGCTTCACGAACGGGGCGATGTAATCCAGCACTTCGGAGGCGAGGCGGCAGGAGACCCGCATTTTCTCGATTTCGCTGGGGGTTTTGATGGAAATGGACATGATTCGGTCGCGCGCGCAAAGGCGTTCAGGATAGGGAGGCGGGAGAGGCCTGTAAAGCCGGAGTTATTTTGTCGGATATCGGGCGGAAACGGTTGTCGCGATTCGGATTCATGCCGTGGGCCGTTTCTCGAACGCCGTGAAACTTCCCGACGCCTCGTGCACGGCCACGTCCTTGACACGGGCTTGCGGCGGACCCTGCCGGCACCAGTCGATGAGCGCCTCGACCCGGGCCGCCTGGCCCTGGACCACGGCTTCCACGGAGCCGTCGCGCCGATTGCGCACCCAGCCCGTCACGTCCAGTCCTTCGGCGGCCTGGCGCATGGATTCCCGGTACCACACGCCCTGGACCAGACCGGTGATGACGAGACGGCGGGTGACCGTCACTTGATGCGCATCCCCGGCTGGGCTCCGCTGTCGGGGGACAACAGGAAGGGGCCGCCGCGTTCGTCGCTGGCGGCCAGCACCATGCCTTCGCTCATGCCGAACTTCATCTTGCGCGGGGTCAGGTTGGCGACCATGACGGTGAGCCGGCCCACCAGGCTTTCCGGCGCGTAGGCGGCCTTGATGCCGGCGAACACGGTGCGGGTCTCCGTGCCGATGTCCAGGGTGAGCTTGAGCAGCTTTTCCGCGCCTTCCACCTGCTCCGCGTTGGCGATGCGGGCGACGCGCAGATCCACCTTGGTGAAGTCGTCGATGGAGATGAAAGGCTCCCAGGGCGAGGGGACGGTCTCGACGGCGGCTTCCTTCTGCTGGTGCTGGGCATGCTTGACCGGCGCCGGCTCGGGCGTGGGGGCCAGGTTCTGCTTGTTCTCCTCGACCATGGCTTCGATCTTCTTCGGGTCGACCCGGGTCATGAGGTGCTGGTATTCGTTGATGGTGTGGCCAATGGGCAAGGCGTTGTGTTGGCTCCAGGCCATTTTTTCGCTATCGAGCTGTAAGAATGCCTGCACTTCCTCCGCCAGTTTGGGTAGTACCGGCTTGAGAAATACGGTCAGCAACCAAAAGAAATTAATGCTCAAGGAACAGACTTGTTGCAGTTCCAAGTCATTCCCGGCGACTTTGGCTAAGTCCCACGGTTTTTTGGAAGCAATGTATAGGTTCACCTCGTCGGCTAGGGCCATGATTTCCCGGATGGCTTTGCCATATTCCCTGGCCTCGAAAAGTAGGCCTATACGGTTCCATGTACCTTGGTCACGGAAGCGATCCCATAGCTCGGAAGGAGGTAACTCGCCAAGTTTTCCATCGAAGCGCTTGTTGATGAATCCTGCGGTTCGGCTGGCGATGTTGACGTATTTGCCCACCAAGTCGCTGTTCACCCGAGCGGCGAAATCCTCCAGATTGAGATCGATGTCCTCCATGCTGCCGTTGAGCTTGGCCGCGTAGTAGTAGCGCAGCCATTCAGGATTGAGGTGCTTGAGGTAGCTTTCGGCGGTGATGAAGGTACCCCGGCTCTTGGACATCTTGGAACCGTTCACCGTCAGGAAGCCGTGGCAGAACACGCCGGAGGGGGTGCGGAAGCCGGCGTGGTGCAACTCGGCGGGCCAGAACAGGGCGTGGAAGTAGAGGATGTCCTTGCCGATGAAGTGGTAGACCTCGGCCTCGGAATCGGGCTTCCAGTACTCGTCGAAATCCAGGCCGTTCTTATCGCAGTAGTTGCGGAAGCTGCCCATGTAGCCGATGGGCGCGTCCAGCCAGACGTAGTAGTACTTGCCGGTGGGGTTGCCGTTCTCGTCCGGGATTTCGAAGCCGAAGTAGGGCGGATCCCGGGAGATGTCCCAGTCGGACAGGCCGCCTTCCAGCCATTCGTTCAGCTTGTTGCCCGCCTCGGCCTGGACGTGGGGCGGCACGATCCAGCCCTTCAGGAAATCGGCGCAGCGGGGGTCGGACAGCTTAAAGAAGTAATGGTCGGACTGCTTCTTCACCGGCGTCGCGCCGGACACGGCGGAGTAAGGGTTGATCAGGTCGGTGGGCTGGTAGGCGGCGCCGCATACCTCGCAGGAGTCGCCGTACTGGTCCTTGGCGTGGCACTTGGGGCATTCGCCCTTGATGAAGCGGTCCGGCAGGAACATGGCCTTGACCGGGTCGTAGAACTGCTCGATGGCGCGCACCTCGATGAGCCCGGCATCGCGCAGACGGGTGTAGATGGTGTCGGCGTATTTCTTGGTCTCGTCCGAGTTGGTGGTGTAGTAATTGTCGAAACCCACATGGAAGCCGTCGAAATCCCGCTTGTGTTCGTGCCAGACCCGGTCGATGAGCTGTTCCGGGGTGATGCCCTCCTTCTCCGCGCGCAGCATGATGGGGGTGCCGTGGGTGTCGTCGGCGCAGACGTAGATACACGCGTTGCCCTGCATTTTCTGGAAGCGCACCCAGATGTCGGTCTGGATGTATTCCACCAGGTGGCCCAGGTGGATGCTGCCGTTGGCGTAGGGCAGGGCGGAGGTGACGAGTATCTTGCGGGGCATGGATGGGCCTTGTTTCGGATGCGGAATTTGCGCGAAACCGCGATTTTATCCGCCAGACAGGCGAACGAGGAGAAATCCACGTTGCCCTCGGCAGGCCGCTTGGATAGAATGCGCCCCGACCTTAGGCGCGTAGCTCAGCTGGTTAGAGCACCACCTTGACATGGTGGGGGTCGTTGGTTCGAGTCCAATCGCGCCTACCAGACAACTTCAGGAGTGAATCGAGATGATGTTTCGAACTTGCTTGACCGACCGGATTCCCGTCACGGGTTGAGCCTTTATCTTGTTTCGTCCTGAGAAAAGTGCGGCCGACCCGCACTTTTTTTTTGCCTGAATACGCTTTATCGGAGCGCAGCATGCCCCAGATCAAATTGCCCGATGGTTCCGTCCGGAGTTTCGATAACCCGGTCACGATCGCCGAAGTCGCCGCCAGCATCGGCGCCGGCCTGGCCCGCGCGGCCCTGGCCGGCAAGGTGGACGGCCGGTTGGTGGATACCTCCCACCGCATCGACCGGGATGCGGCGCTGGCCATCGTCACCGACAAGGATCCGGAAGGCGTCGACCTGATCCGCCATTCCACCGCCCATCTGCTGGCCTACGCGGTGAAGGAACTGTTCCCGGATGCCCAAGTGACCATCGGCCCGGTCATCGAGGACGGCTTCTACTACGACTTCTCCTATAAGCGGCCCTTCACGCCGGAAGACCTGGTGGCCATCGAGAAGCGCATGGCGGAACTGGCCAAGAAGGACATTCCCGTGTCACGGGAAGAGTGGGACCGGGATCAGGCGGTCGCCTTCTTCCAGTCCATCGGCGAGCACTACAAGGCCGAACTCATCGCCGCGATTCCCGCCGGGCAGACCATCTCCCTGTACCGGGAGGGCGATTTCGTCGACCTGTGCCGGGGCCCCCACGTGCCCTCCACCGGCAAGCTCAAGGTGTTCAAGCTGATGAAGCTGGCCGGCGCCTACTGGCGCGGCGACTCCAAGAACGAGATGCTGCAGCGGATCTACGGCACCGCCTGGGCCAACAAGGACGACCTGGCCGCCTACCTGCATCGCCTGGAAGAAGCGGAGAAGCGGGACCACCGCCGCCTGGGCAAGCAGCTCAACCTGTTCCACCTGCAGGAGGAATCGCCGGGCATGGTGTTCTGGCATCCCCACGGCTGGGTGCTGTGGCAGGAGATCGAGCAGTACATGCGCAGGAAATTCGTCGATCACGGCTACCTGGAAGTGAAGACCCCCACCATCATGGATCATTCCCTGTGGGAGAAATCCGGCCACTGGGACAACTACCGGGAGAACATGTTCGTCACCGCTTCGGAGAACCGGGACTACGCGGTGAAGCCCATGAACTGCCCGGGCCACATCCAGATATTCAACATGGGCCTGCGTTCCTATCGCGACCTGCCCATGCGTCTCGCGGAGTTCGGTTCCTGCCACCGCAACGAGCCGTCTGGGGCGCTGCACGGGCTGATGCGGGTGCGCGCCTTCACCCAGGACGATGCCCACATCTTCTGCGCGGAAGGCCAGATTCAGGGCGAGGTGTCGGATTTCATCAAGATGCTCCAGGACGTGTATGCCGATTTCGGCTTCAGCGACGTGCTGGTGAAGCTGTCCACCCGGCCGGACAAGCGGGTCGGTTCCGACGAAAGCTGGGACAAGGCGGAAGCCGCGCTCGCCGCGGCCCTGGACCAGAACGGTCTCAAATATGACCTGCAACCCGGCGAGGGCGCCTTCTACGGCCCCAAGATCGAGTTCACCCTGAAGGACTCCCTCGGCCGGCTCTGGCAGGTCGGCACCATCCAGCTCGATTTCAACCTGCCGGTGCGCCTGGGCGCCGAGTTCGTGGACGAGGACAACACGCGCAAGCCGCCGGTCATGCTGCATCGCGCCATCCTGGGTTCCATGGAGCGTTTCATCGGCATCCTCATCGAGCATTTCGCCGGCAATTTCCCGGTCTGGCTCGCGCCGGTGCAGGCGGTGGTCATGAACATCACCGACGCCCAGGCCGACTATGCGGCGGAAGTCGCGCAAGCCCTTAAAAAACAAGGCTTCCGAGTCGTCCTCGACTTGAGGAATGAAAAGATTACCTATAAAATCCGCGAGCACTCGATGCAGCGAGTCCCTTTTCAGGTCATCGTCGGTGACAAGGAACGCCAGGAAAACAAACTGTCGGTCCGCAAACGTGGCGGCGAGGATCTGGGACAGATGGATTTGCGGGCCTTCGTGGCCAAGCTGCAAGCGGGTGAGTGAACAACCTGAGGAGCCGATGCAACTGATCGGCTCCTCGTTTTTTCAAGGGGCTTGAGATAGCACAGGACAAGGAACCCCGGATCAACGGCGAAATCGATGTCTCGCCGATCCGACTGGTGGGTGTGGAAAGCGAGCAGCTGGGTATCGTCAGTCTGCGTGAAGCGTTGGCCAAGGCCGAAGAGGCCGAACTGGATCTGGTGGAGATCGCGCCCCAGGCCCAGCCTCCTGTTTGCCGAATCATGGATTACGGCAAATTCAAGTATCAGGAGAGCAAGAAGCAGCACGAGGCCAAGCTCAAGCAGAAGCAGATCCAGGTCAAGGAAGTCAAATTCCGGCCGGGAACGGACGAGGCGGACTATCAAGTCAAGCTGCGCAACCTGATGCGGTTTCTCGGCGAAGGCGACAAGGCGAAAGTAACCTTGCGTTTTCGGGGACGGGAAATGGCCCACCAGGAGTTCGGTCTGGAGTTGCTCAAGCGGGTGGAAGGCGATCTGACCGAACTGGGTGTGGTCGAGCAGTTCCCCAAGCTGGAAGGGCGCCAGATGATCATGGTGCTGAGCCCCAAGAAGAAGAAGTAAGGTTTTCGTATCACGAGGCGGGCGCGGGCCTCGTAAATCAAACGCGCCGACAAGTGCCGCATGGCTGGTCAAGCGTTCCCGGCGGGAACCGCCAGGCGGCATCGAAAAACTGGAGCCAACATGCCCAAGATGAAGACCAAGAGCGGAGCCGCCAAGCGCTTCCGCGTGCGAGGCAGCGGCAGCATCAAGCGGTCCTCCGCCTACATGCGCCACATCCTCACCAAGAAGACCACCAAGCGCAAGCGCCACCTGCGCGGTATGTCCGACGTGAATCCTTCCGACATCGGTCACGTGCGTGACATGATGCCCTACGCCTAAGAAAGGAGACCGCACATGCCTCGCGTCAAACGTGGCGTAACCGCCCACGCCAGCCACAAGAAGGTCATGGAAGCCGCCAAGGGCTTCCGCGGCCGCCGCAAGAACGTATTCCGGGTCGCCAACGAAGCGGTCATGAAGGCCGGCCAGTATGCCTACCGCGACCGTCGGCAGCGCAAGCGCCAGTTCCGCCAGCTCTGGATCGCCCGGATCAACGCCGCCGTGCGCGCGCTGGAACTGGATATGACCTACAGCGTGTTCATGAACGGCCTGAAGAAAGCCAATATCGAGATCGACCGCAAGGTGCTGTCCGACATGGCCATCTTCGACCAGCCCGCGTTCGCCAAGATCGCCGAGCAGGCCAAGGCCAGCCTGGGGGCGTAAGCCGCCAAGCGCCGGACCGAGGGAGGCCTGCGAGGGCCTCCCTTTTTCATTTCAGCTTTTTCGATCAACGGATTCGCGCATGAATCTCGATGAAATTCTCAAGGACGCCGAGCGGGAGTTCGCCGCCGCCGGCAGTCTGCCCGTCCTGGATCAGGTCAAGGCCCGCTATATCGGCAAGAGCGGCGCCATCACCGAGCAGATGAAGGGACTGGGCGCCCTGGCGCCGGAAGAACGCAAGGCCGCCGGCGCCCGCATCAACCAGGTCAAGGACCAGGTCGAGGCGCTCTTGCGCGCGCGGCGCGAGGCCATCCAGGCCGCCGATCTGGAAAAGCAGCTGGCCGCCGAATCCCTGGACGTGACGCTGCCCGGGCGCGGCGAAGGCGTCGGCGCCCTGCATCCGGTGACCCGCACCCTGGCGCGCATCGAGCAACTGTTCGCCTCCATCGGCTTCGCCGTCGCGGACGGTCCGGAGATCGAAGCCGATTTCTACAATTTCACGGCCCTGAACATCCCGGAGAACCATCCGGCCCGGGCCATGCACGACACCTTCTACCTGGAAGGCGGCAACCTGTTGCGCACCCATACCTCGCCGGTGCAGGTGCGCTATATGCAGAACCGGCAGCCGCCCATCCGCATCATCGCGCCGGGGCGGGTGTACCGCTGCGATTCCGACGTGACCCACACCCCCATGTTCCATCAGGTGGAAGGCCTGTGGGTGGATGAATCCGTCTCCTTCGCCGACCTGAAGGGCGTGCTGGCGGATTTCATGGGCCGCTTCTTCGAGCGGGACAACCTGCCGGTGCGCTTCCGTCCCTCCTTCTTCCCGTTCACCGAGCCCTCCGCCGAGATGGACATCGGCTGCGTGATCTGCGAGGGCGCCGGTTGCCGCGTGTGTTCCCACACCGGCTGGCTGGAGGTGCTGGGCTGCGGCATGGTGCATCCCAACGTGTTCGGTCACGTCGGCATCGACGCGGAGCGCTACCAGGGCTTCGCCTTCGGCCTCGGCGTCGAGCGTCTGGCCATGCTGCGCTACGGCGTCGACGACCTGCGGCTGTTCTTTGAGAACGATCTGCGCTTTCTCAAACAATTCGCCTGAGGATACCGACCATGCAATTCTCCGAAGCCTGGCTGAAAAGCCTCGTCAATCCCGGCCTGGCCAGCGACCGGCTCGGCCATCTGCTCACCATGGCCGGCCTGGAAGTGGAAGCCCTGGAACCCGTCGCGCCCGCCTTCACCCGCGTGGTCGTCGCGGAGATCCTCAGCGCCGAGAAGCATCCCAACGCAGATCGGCTCCAGGTTTGCCAGGTCCGCGTCGGCGCGGGCGATCCGCTCACCATCGTGTGCGGCGCGCCCAACGCCCGCGCCGGCCTGAAGACCGCCTGCGCCCAGGTAGGCGCGAAGTTGCCCGAATTCGAGATCAAGCAGGCCAAGGTGCGCGGCGTGGAGTCCTTCGGCATGCTGTGCTCCGCGAAGGAGCTGGGCCTGTCCGCGGACGCGGCGGGCATCATGGAACTGCCCGCCGACGCGCAAGTGGGCGCTGATCTGCGCGATCACCTCGCCCTCGACGATCATCTCATCACGCTGAAGCTCACGCCCAACCGGGGCGATTGCCTGTCCTTGCTGGGCATCGCCCGGGAAGTGGCCGCGCTGACCGACTCGCCACTGACGCCGGTGGACTGCGCGCCGGTGGAAGCGGCCCTCGCCGACACCCACGCGGTGGGGATCGATCATCCCGCCGGCTGCCCGAGCTATTGCGGCCGCGTCATCCGCGGCATCGATCCGCGCGCCGCGACGCCGGCATGGATGGTGCGTCGCCTGGAGCGCTCCGGCCTGCGCGCGATCCATCCGGTGGTGGACGTGACCAACTATGTCCTGCTGGAACTGGGCCAGCCCATGCACAGCTTCGATCTGGCCCGCCTGCAAGGGCCGGTCCGCGCCCGCTTGGCCGACAAAGGCGAGCAGCTGGAACTGCTCAACGGCCAGACCATTGAATTGCATGGCGACGCCCTGGTCATCGCCGACGACAGCGGCCCGTTGGCCCTGGCGGGCATCATGGGCGGGGCGGCAAGCGCGGTGGGCGAGGCGACAACGGACATCTTCCTCGAAGCGGCCCATTTCTCCCCCGATGCCATCGCCGGCCGCGCGCGCCGCCACGGGCTTTCCACCGACTCCTCCCACCGCTTCGAGCGGGGGGTCGATCCGCGGCTGCCGCAAGTGGCTATGGAGCGGGCGACCAGTCTGATACTGGACATCTGCGGCGGCCGATGCGGCCCGGTGGTGGTGGCGGGACCCGGCGTGGCGGCCCGCGCGCCGGTGACTTTCCGGCCCGCGCGCGCGCGCCGCATCCTCGGTTTCGACCTGGGCGACCAGGCCATGCTTGCGATCCTGACGCGCCTGGGCATGGGCGTGAGCGTGGCGGGGGAGGGCGTGGAAGTCCTGGCGCCCAGCCATCGTTTCGACATCACCCGGGAAGTGGACCTGATCGAGGAAGTCGCCCGGGTGCACGGCTACGACGCGATTCCTTCCGTCGCCCTGCGCGGCGAGCACGCCATGCTGCCCAGCGGCGAAGGAACACGCTCGATCCTCGACCTGAAAAAGCTATTGGTGGCCAGGGGTTACCAGGAAAACATCACCTATAGCTTTACCTCTGAAGAGGTGGATCGGGATTTCCGCTCCGAGGGGGAAATCCTGCCCTTGCTGAACCCCATCGCCAGCCAGATGGGCGTCATGCGCGGCAGCCTGTTGGGCGGGCTGGTGCAGTCCTTGCGCCACAACCTGAACCATGGCCAGGACCGTCTGCGCGTGTTCGAGGCGGGACGGGCCTTTCTCTCGGCGGATGCTCAGGATCAGCCCTTGCGCATCGCGGCGCTGGCTTATGGCGCCAACCACCCGGAACAGTGGGGCGAGGCCGGCCGGGGCGTGGATTTCTACGATCTGCGCGCGGATCTTGACGCCTTGTTGCACCCGGCTTGCGCCGAGTACCGCGCGGCCGCCCATCCCTCGCTGCATCCGGGCCAATGCGCCCAGGTGTGGGTGGCGGGCGCGGCGATCGGCTGGATCGGCAGCCTGCATCCGAGGTTGACGCAGAAATATGCGCTGGCCAAGGCGCCGGTGCTGTTCGAGATTAACCTGGCCCCTCTGGTCGAACGCGCTGCGCCCAGATACCGGGGAATGCCCCGTTTCCCCGCGGTACGCCGCGATATCGCCCTGGTGGTGGATGCGGCGCTGCCCCTGGCCGAAATTCTGGGCGCCGCGATGGAAGCGAAACCCGCGCTCGTGGCTGACATCGCCTGTTTCGATGTCTACCAGGGGCAAGGCGTTGAACATGGCAAAAAAAGCCTTGCTTTCAAAGTGTTGTTACAACATACTGAGAAAACGCTTACAGATTCCGAGATTGATTTAGCGGTGGCGGAAGTGGTGGCTTCACTGTCCAAACGCTTCAACGCCACGCTACGTGGTTAAGGGAGTACGACCCGCATGACCCTGACTAAGGCAGAACTGGCGAACCTGTTGTTTGAAAAGGTTGGTCTCAATAAAAGAGAAGCCAAGGACATGGTGGAGACCTTCTTCGAGGAAGTCCGCACCGCCCTGGAGAACGGAGACAGCGTCAAGCTTTCCGGTTTCGGTAACTTCCAGTTGCGCGAGAAACCCCAGCGGCCCGGCCGCAATCCCAAGACCGGCGAGGAAATGCCGATCACGGCGCGGCGCGTGGTGACGTTCCACGCCAGCCAGAAACTCAAGGCCATGGTGGAAGAGGCCCATGTCGGAACAACTGCCGAACTCTGAGCTTCCGCCGATCCCGCCAAAGCGCTACTTCACCATCGGCGAGGTCAGCGAACTGTGCGGGGTGAAGCCCCACGTGTTGCGCTATTGGGAGCAGGAATTCAGCCAGTTGAAACCGGTAAAGCGGCGTGGCAATCGGCGCTACTACCAGCATCACGAGGTGATGCTGATCCGCCGCATCCGCGAGCTGCTGTACGAACAGGGGTTCACCATCAGCGGGGCGCGCAATCGCCTGTTGTCCGAGGGCGAGACCGCAACCCCGGAAGAGGTCGAAGACACCCAGGCCGAACATGCCGATCTGGCCGCCATCAAGCGGGAACTGGCCGACATCATCGCGTTTCTCAAGGATTGAGTCGGCTGTTTCCCGGATTGTCGGTGGAATCCGATATCGCTGTCCGGACCTGAACCCCTGCCCAGCCTGGGCTGCTTGGCTAAATGGCATAAATCCTGCTGTTTTTTACATTCCAGTGTTTACCGAACCCCCCCGACCCCATATAATGCGCGGCGTTCGGGGCGTAGCGCAGCCTGGTAGCGCACCTGCATGGGGTGCAGGGGGTCGGAAGTTCGAATCTTCTCGCCCCGACCAATTTTCCTTTCCCACTTCCGCGGCGAATGCAGATTCTGCTCAGCAACGATGACGGCTACTTTGCACCAGGACTAGCCGTCCTCGCCGCCACACTCACCCAGCATGGCCATGTTGTCACCGTCGTCGCGCCGGAGCGCGACCGCAGCGGCGCCAGCAATTCCCTGACACTGGATCGCCCGCTCATGGTGCGCAAGACGCCCGGCGGCTTCCATTACGTCAACGGAACTCCGACCGATTGCGTCCATCTGGCCGTCACCGGCCTGTTGCCCAGCCTGCCCGACATGGTCATTTCCGGCATCAATCACGGCGCCAACATGGGTGACGACACGGTCTATTCCGGCACGGTGGCGGCGGCGACCGAGGGTTTCCTGCTGGGCATTCCTTCCGTCGCGGTGTCCCTGGCCAATATTCAGGAGGAGCATTTCCAGACGGCCGCGGATTTCGTCGCGACCCTGGCGGCGCGCTTCGCCGCGCAACCTTTTCCCGAACATGTCCTGCTCAATGTGAACGTGCCGGATCTGCCCGCCGACCAGATCCAGGGCGTCGAGGTCACCCGTCTGGGCCGGCGCCACAAGGCGCAGGACACGGTGAAGACCGTGAATCCGCGCAACCAGACCATGTATTGGGTTGGCGCCGCCGGCGCTGCCCAGGATGCCGGCCCCGGCACCGATTTCCATGCCATCGCCCACGGCCGTATTTCCCTGACGCCCCTGCAACTGGATCTGACCCGCTATGTGCAGATGGGCCTGGTCGAGGACTGGCTGAACCGATGAGCGTTACCGGCATCGGCATGACCTCCCAGCGGGCGCGCACGCGCATGCTGGAAAACCTGAAGGCCCAGGGCATCGCCGATCCCATGGTGCTGGCCGCCATGAACACGATTCCGCGCCATCCCTTCCTGGAAGAAAGCATCCAGCAGCGCGCCTACGACGACACGCCGCTGCCCATCGGCCAGGGCCAGACGATTTCCAGTCCCTATACCGTCGCGCGCAGTTGCGAACTGGCCTGCCAGGGCCACATGCTGGAACGGGTGCTGGAGATCGGCGGCGGTTGCGGCTACCAGGCCGCCGTGCTGTCCAAACTGGCGAAGGAGGTGTTGAGCCTGGAGCGCATCGCCAAGCTGATCGGCCGCGCCCGCAAGACCCTGCGCGAACTGCGCATCAACAACGTGGTGATGAAGAACGTGGACGGCAGCTTCGGCTTCAAGGCCGCCGCGCCCTACGACGCCATCATTGTCGCGGCGGCCATGCCTTATATCCCGGAAGAACTGAAGCTCCAGCTCAAACCGGGCGGGCGCCTGGTGGCGCCGGTGGGCGCGGGGGAGACCCAGCACCTGATCATGGTGGAAGCGGGCCCCGAAGGCGGCTTCACGGAACGGGAGCTGGAGCCGGTGAAGTTCGTGCCCCTGCTCTCCGGAGTCAGTTGACCCGCATCGCGATCGGGCTGTTGGTCGCCCTGCTCGCGGGGTGCGGCTCGACTCGGACCGCCGCGCCGGTGCGGGATGCCAAATCCAGAGCCGCCAAGGTCGCCACCGCCCGCATTCCACCCGCGAAGATCCTGGCGCCGGCGGGGCATTATCGGATCCAGGCCGGCGACACCCTGTACAAGATCGCTTTCGAGCAAGGCCTGGATTACCGCGATCTGGCGCTGTGGAACCGGCTGTCCGATCCCGACCGCATCCTGGTCGGCGACATGTTGCGCCTCACCGCGCCGAAACCCGTCGTGACCACCATGGCGCTGCCCGCCGAGCCCACGGTTCATACGCGCGCCCTGGCCGCCGGACCCTCCGCATCGTCGCGGCCCCTGCTCGCCGAACCCACCGCGCGACCCGTCCCCGTGCCCGATCCTCCCGAAGGCCCGCCGGATGTCTGGGCCTGGCCCAGCCGTGGTCCCCTGCTGGCGCGATTCGGCGAAGGCATCAGCAAGGGCATCGATATCGCCGGCCCGCGCGGGCAGGCCGTGAACGCCGCCGCGCCCGGCCGGGTGGTGTATGCCGGATCCGGCTTGCGGGGCTATGGAAAACTCATCATCATCCGCCACGGCAAGGCGCTGCTTTCCGCCTATGCCCATAACGCCCGGATACTCGTGGCGGAAGGGCAGTCGGTCGCGCGGGGCCAGACCATCGCGGAGATGGGCGATAGCGATACGGACAGGGTCAAGTTGCATTTCGAGATTCGCGAGTACGGTAAACCCGTGGATCCACTCAATTACCTACCAAAGATGAGCTGAGAGCGAGGATGCGGGACGAGAATTTTCCGGGTTCCCCGGATGCGGAACCCAACCCCGATGCGGAGCCGGAGGATGTGCCGGAGGTCGCCTCACCCGAGGCGGGCCTGGAGTTCGACGAGCTGCCCGACGTCACCCAGCTTTACCTGAACGAAATCGGTCGGGAAGGGCTGCTGTCGCCGGACGAGGAACGGGAGCTGGCCTACAAGGTGCGCCAGGGCGATTTCGCCGCGCGCCAGAGCATGATCGAGCACAACCTGCGCCTGGTGGTGAACATCGCCAAGCACTACATCAACCGCGGCCTGTCCTTGCTGGATCTGATCGAGGAAGGCAACCTGGGCCTCATGCACGCCCTGGAGAAATTCGAGCCCGAGCGCGGCTTCCGTTTTTCCACCTATGCCACCTGGTGGATCCGCCAGAACATCGAGCGGGCCATCATGAACCAGTCCCGCACCATCCGCCTGCCGGTGCATGTCATCAAGGAACTGAACATCTACCTGCGCGCCCAGCGCCATCTGGAGATGCACGGCGTGCCGGACGCGGGCCCGGACGAGATCGCCCATCTCACCGGCAAGCCGGTGGAGGAAGTGCGCCGGGTGCTGGCCCTGAACGACCGGGTCGCCTCCCTGGACGCGCCCCTGGATATCGACCCCACCCTGTCCATCGGCGAGGCCATCGCCGACGAACGTTCCGAGCTGCCGGAGGACATGCTGCAGACCGCCGAGGTCGAGCATTACGTGCACGAGTGGCTGTCCGAACTGTCCGAGAAGCACCGCTGGGTCATCGAACGGCGTTTCGGCCTCAACAACCAGGACGTGGCGACTCTGGAGGAACTGGCCGAGCATCTCGCCGTGACCCGGGAGCGGGTGCGCCAGATCCAGCTCGAGGCCCTGCAGACCCTGCGCCGCATCCTGCGCCGCAAGGGCATGTCCAAGGACGGCCTGCTCTGATGTCCGGCGTGCCCAACATCCCCTGGACGGGGATCGATACGGTATTGCTGGACATGGACGGCACCCTGCTCGACCTGCATTACGACAACCATTTCTGGCAGGTCTATGTGCCGGAGAAGTTCGCCGAGCGCCACGGCCTGCCCTGGGAGGAGGCCCATGCCGAGTGCTTCCGCCGCTACAACGCGAAGGCGGGCACACTGGACTGGTATTGCGTGGATTACTGGACCGAGCAGCTCGAACTGGATATCGCCCAGCTCAAGGCGGAACTCTCCCATCTCATCGCCGTGCATCCCGACGTGACCGAATTCCTGACCGCGCTGAAAGCTGCCGGCAAGCGCGTCGTGCTGGTCACCAACGCCCATCGCAAGAGCCTCAACCTGAAGATGGAGCGCACCGGCCTGGCGGTGCATTTCGACGCCCTGCACGTTTCCCACGAATACGGCATCGCCAAGGAAGATCCGGCGTTCTGGGCCGCCTTGCGCCGGAGCGAACCCTACGATCCTACGCGCACCCTGCTGGTGGACGACAGCCTGCCGGTGCTGCGTTCCGCGCGCGCGTTCGGCATCGCCCATCTGTGCGCGATCCATCGTCCGGACACCCGTCTGCCAGAAAAGGATGTGGGCGAGTTCGGCGCCATCCGCCGTTTCGCCGAAATCATGCCGGAGCCGTCGGCATGAGCCTGTCCCGGAGCGATTTCGAGGCGGTGCGTCGCATCTACCTGTTTTCCGGCATGGGCGACGAGGAATTCCTGGAGATCATGGCCCATGCCAGTTCGGTCACGCTGGCGCCGGGCCAATTGCTGTTCAGCCAGGGCGATCCCGCCCATGCCTTCTTCTGGGTGGCGGAAGGCGTCGTGCGCTTGTTCCGCGCCTCGCCCCAGGGCGACGAAAAAGTCATCGAGCTGGCCGGCGTCAACCGGCTGTTCGCCGAGGCGACCCTGTTCATGGGCGGGCGCTATCCGATCAACGCCGTGGCCCAGGTTCCCAGCCGGCTGGTGGCCTTCGACAGCCGCGCGTTCAAGGAATGGATGGCGCGCGACACGGAGCGCTGTTTCCGCCTGATGGCGGGCATGAGCGCCCGTCTGCACAAGCTGGTCAACGAGATCGACCGCTTGACCCTCATGAAGGGCGCCGACCGCCTGCTGCAATACCTGCTGGACCACTCGGACCCGGACGAGACCGGCCGTCAGCGCGTGGAATGGGAGGCGCCCAAGCAGGTCATCGCCTCCCGCATCGGCGTCAAGCCGGAAACCCTGTCGCGTCTGCTGCACAAGCTGACCGACCAGGGGTTCATCGAACTGCAAGGCCAGGTGCTCTATATCCGCGACGCGGAACAATTGCGTCAGGCGGAGATCGAGTAACCCACTCGGCAGACCCCGCCGAGCAGACCCGCTCCGGTCAGCCCAGGATCAACGCCGCCGCGACGCGCCGCCCCTCGGCGGCCAGAATGTTGTAGGTGCGGCAGGCGGCGGCGGTGTCCATGACTTCCACGCCGATACGCGCCTTCAACAGCGCGGAATAAAGACCGGGGGCGGGGAAGCGCAGGCGCGCGCCGGAACCCAGCAGCACGATCTCCGGCGCCCGGATCGCGAGGGCGTCGAAGTGGATCGCGGCCAGGTTCTCGAAGCTTTCCGCCCAGCCCGCGACCAGCTCGTCGGGCAAGACGATCAGGCTCGTTTCGTGGCGGATGCCGTTCACCAGAATATGGCCGGGCCCGTGGCCGGTGATCTGGTTGATGCCGGAAACTTGGGAAAGATGCAGTTTCATGGGAGTTCAGCGGGATATATCGGCAATCCGGACCGCGTTGGATTGCCCGTCAATTGGGCACTCGGGTAAGATTACCCGCTTTTACAGCGCCCCGTCAGAGATGGAAGAATTTCCTAGAATCAAACGACTGCCGCCTTACGTCTTCAACATCACCGGCGACCTGAAGATGGCCGCCCGGCGGCGGGGCGAGGACATCATCGACTTCGGCATGGGCAATCCGGACCAGCCCACACCGTCCCATATCGTCGAGAAGATGGTCGAGACCGCCCGGCGCGGCGACACCCACCGCTATTCGGTGTCCAAGGGCATTCCGCGCCTGCGCAAGGCCATCAGCAACTGGTACAAGACCCGTTATGACGTGGACATCGATCCGGAAAAGGAAGCCATCGTCACCATCGGTTCCAAGGAGGGCATCGCCCACCTGGCCCTGGCGACCCTGGACCGGGGCGACATCGTGCTGGTGCCCAACCCCAGCTACCCGATCCACATCTACGGCCCGGTGATCGCCGGCGCGGACATCCGCCACCTGCCCATGGTGCCCGGGGTGAATTTCTTCGAGGAAATGGAGAAGGCCATCAAGGACTTCTGGCCGAAGCCGAAGATGCTCATCCTCAACTTCCCCAGCAACCCCACCACCCAGTGCGTGGAACTCGAGTTCTTCGAGAAGGTGGTGGCCATGGCGAAGGAGTACGGCATTTTCGTGGTGCACGACATCGCCTACGCGGACATCGTCTTCGACGGCTACAAGGCGCCCTCGATCATGCAGGTGCCCGGCGCGAAGGACGTGGCGGTGGAATTCTTCACCCTGTCCAAGAGCTACAACATGCCTGGCTGGCGAGTGGGCTTCATGGTCGGCAACCAGCGCCTGTGCGCGGCCCTGGCGCGCATCAAGAGCTACCATGACTACGGCACCTTCACCCCCATCCAGGTCGCGGCCATCGCCGCCCTGGAAGGCCCCCAGGAGTGCGTCGAGGAAATCCGCGTCATGTACCAGAAGCGGCGCGACGCCTTGGTCAAGGGCCTCAACGATGTGGGTTGGAACGTGCGGGCGCCCAAGGCGACCATGTTCCTGTGGACGCCGATTCCCGAACCCTACGCCCACATGAAATCCTTGGAGTTCTCCAAAAAGGTGCTGGCCGACGCCAAGGTCGCGGTCAGCCCCGGCGTCGGCTTCGGCGATTACGGCGACGACCACGTGCGCTTCGCGCTCATTGAAAACGAACATCGCACGCGACAGGCCATACGCGGCCTGCGCGACATGTTCCGGAAGGATGGATTGCTGAAATGATGAAACCGATCAACGTAGGCCTGCTGGGCATCGGCACCGTCGGCGGCGGCACCTGGACCGTCCTCACGCGCAACGCCGAGGAGATCACCCGCCGTGCCGGCCGGCCCATCCGGATCAGCGCCGTGGCGGACCGCAACGTCGAGCGCGCGCGGGAACTGACCGGCGGCCAGGCGCGCGTCACCGACGATGCCTTCGCCCTGGTCAAGGATCCGGACATCGACATCGTCGTCGAGCTGATCGGCGGCTATACCGTGGCCAAGGAACTGGTCATGGCGGCGATCGAAAACGGCAAGCATGTGGTCACCGCCAACAAGGCCCTGCTCGCGGTGCACGGCAACGAGATTTTCGCCGCCGCCCAGAAGAAGGGCGTCATCGTCGCCTTCGAGGCCGCCGTCGCCGGCGGCATCCCCATCATCAAGGCCTTGCGCGAGGGCCTGTCCGCGAACCGCATCCAATGGATCGCCGGCATCATCAACGGCACCACCAACTTCATCCTGTCCGAGATGCGGGACAAGGGCCTGGCCTTCGCCGACGTGCTGAAGGAAGCCCAGCGCCTGGGCTACGCCGAGGCCGACCCCACCTTCGACATCGAGGGCGTGGATGCCGCCCACAAGGCGACGCTGATGTCCGCCATCGCCTTCGGCATCCCCATCCAGTTCGACAAGTGCCACATCGAGGGCATCTCCAAGCTGGAGGCCGCCGACATCCGCTACGCCGAGCAACTGGGTTACCGCATCAAATTGCTGGGCATCACCAAGCGGGTCGCCGGCGGCGTCGAGCTGCGCGTGCATCCCGCCCTGGTGCCCGCCAAGCGTCTCATCGCCAATGTGGAAGGCGCCATGAACGCGGTCCTGGTCTGGGGCGACGCGGTCGGCGCCACCCTCTACTACGGCAAGGGCGCCGGCGCCGAGCCCACCGCCAGCGCGGTCATCGCCGATCTGGTGGACGTCACCCGCCTGCATACCGCCGACCCGCTGCACCGGGTGCCCCATCTCGCCTTCCAGCCGGACCAGCTCACCGACCTGCCGGTGCTGCCCATGGACGAGGTGGAGACCGCCTATTACCTGCGCCTGCGCGCCCTGGACAAGCCCGGCGTGCTGGCCGACATCACCCGCATCCTGGCCGACCTGGAGATTTCCATCGACGCCATGCTGCAGAAGGAGCCCGGCGAGGGCGAGGACCAGACCGACATCGTGCTGCTCACCCATGTGGCCAGGGAAAAGTCCGTCAATGCCGCCATCGCCAGGATCGAGGCGCTGGACAGCATCGCCGGCAAGGTGACCCGCATCCGCCTGGAAGAACTGAAGGGCTGAACCGTTCCCGCGGATGCCGGCCAAGGCCGCGCCCGTTTCCCTTCACCTGGCGGGAGAACGTGCGCGGTGCTCCCGCATGGCCCTTTTGGCCTGCTTCCGATGAGGTGGATGGATGAGCGATGAAGCCAGTAGTCAGTTGAGCGCCGAACGGGCCGGCCTGATCCGCCTGTTCGAGGCGAGCCAGGACAGCCTGCTCCGGATGGAGGGCTTCGCCAGCGACCCGGGACAGATCGCCGTCCGGCGCGAAGACGTGCTCGACTGCCTCGCCGCCGCGCTGGTCCGCGACGATTACGCGGCGTGCGACGACTGGATTGCACGCCTGTTCGGCGATGGCGTGCCTTTCATGATCATCGTCAGCGAGATCGCCAATTTCCGGGGGCTGCTCATCCGGTTCGCCGCGAACGAGAACGACATGGCGACGATCCACGAGGCCATGGCTTTCTTCGACGACTTCAAGGACCGGTTGGCGGGTTTTTATCTGGCGCTTTTCCTGGGCAAGCTGGACGCGCGCAACCACGTCCGCCTGCGCCACATCGCCTCCCTGTCGGAAAAGAACCTTCTGGTCCATTTCGAAAGCCACCTGCGCTGGATGAAGCAACTGGTGCAGGCGGTCTCCGCCCGGGATACCGCGGTGATGCCGGAAACCCACCACGAACTGTGCGAATTCGGCATCTGGCTGCACGGCAGCGGCAAAACCCTGATCCGCGATGAAAGCCACCACAGCCAGATCGAGAGCATCCACGCCGCCATGCATCACGTGGTCCGGGAAATCGAGGAGGTGATGGGACAAAAGCGCAACCACCACCTGCCTCTGCTTGCCCTGGTGAAGAAGGCGGAGAGCCATTCCATGGAACTGGGCAACGAGATTTCCATGCTGAACAACATGGTCATCATGAGCGTCTACAACAAGGATCCCTTGTCCGGCGCCCTGACCCGGCGCAACCTGGAGCGGGTCATGATCAACGAACTGGAGCTTTCCCGCGCCACGGAAACCCCGTTCTGCCTGGTCATGAGCGATCTCGACCACTTCAAGGTGATCAACGATACCCACGGCCATGTGGTGGGCGACAAGGCCATCGCCCATTTCGCCGGCGTGGTGCGCGCGTCGTTGCGCCAGGTGGACCTGCTGTTCCGGTATGGCGGCGAGGAATTCCTGATGATCCTGCCCTCCACCAACTACGAGCAGGGCCTGAGCCTGGCGGAACGGGTGCGGACGAACCTCAACAGCCGGCCCCTGCTGGTGGACGGCGCCGCGATTCCCCTGCACGCCAGTTTCGGGTTGATGGAAGTGCACGGTACCAGCATGTCCTACATCGACAGCGAACAGGTGCGGGACATCATCCGGGAATGCGACCAGCGGCTTTACACTGCGAAACAACGCGGACGCGACCAGGTGGCCTGACCGGCGGGCGTCCTTTTTTCCGTATCCATTCAAGAGCGAACACCATGAAGTACGTATCCACCCGGGGCCAATCCCCCGCCCTCCGCTTCTCCCAAATCCTTCTCGGCGGCCTGGCGCCGGACGGCGGCCTGTACCTGCCCGAGACCTACCCGCATTTCTCCGCCGCCGATCTGGCCGCCATGCGCAACATGGACTACCGGCAACTGGCCTTCGCCATCCTGGTCCGGCTCGCCGACGACATTCCGGCCGCCGATCTGAAGGCCCTGGTGGACAAGACCTACACGCGCGAAGCCTACAGTCACGGCCGGCCGGATTCGGATTTCAGCCAGATCACGCCGCTGCGCAAGCTCGAAGACGGCCTGTTCATCCTGGAACTGTCCAACGGACCGACCCTGGCCTTCAAGGACATGGCCATGCAGCTCCTGGGCAACCTGTTCGAATACGCCCTGGACAAGGCCGGCCAGGACATCAACATCCTCGGCGCCACCTCCGGCGACACCGGCTCCGCCGCCGAGTACGCCATGCGCGGCAAGCACAACGTGCGCGTGTTCATGCTGTCGCCGGCCCAGGGCATGACCCCCTTCCAACAGGCCCAGATGTACAGCCTGCAAGATCCCAACATCTTCAACATCGCCGTGCGCGGGGTGTTCGACGATTGCCAGGACATTGTTAAGAATGTTTCCAATGACCTTGAATTCAAAAAGAAATACAGGATCGGCGCGGTCAATTCCATCAACTGGGGCCGCATCGCCGCCCAGGTGATCTATTACTTCAAGGCCTACTTCGCCGCGACGCAAAACGAGAGCCAGCAGGTTAGCTTCTGTGTGCCTTCCGGCAATTTCGGCAACGTGTGCGCCGGCCATATCGCCCGCATGATGGGCCTGCCGGTAGACAAGCTGGTGGTGGCCACCAACGAGAACGATGTGTTGGATGAGTTCTTCCGCACCGGCGTCTATCGGCCGCGCACCGCCGCCCAGACCCTGCACACCTCCAGTCCGTCCATGGATATCTCCAAGGCCTCCAATTTCGAGCGCTTCATCGCCGATCTGGCCGGCCGCGACTACGCCAAGGTGGCGGCGCTGTGGAAGGCGGTGGATACCGGCGCCAGCTTCGATCTCAACGCCGACGGCCTGTTCGCCAGGGTTCCCGAGTTTGGCTTCGTCTCCGGCAGCAGCAGCCATGCCGACCGGGTCGCCACCATCCGCCTGGCCTGGGAGCAGTACGCCACCATGATCGACACCCACACCGCCGACGGCCTCAAGGTGGGCCTGGAACACCGGCAGCCCGGCATTCCCATGATCTGCCTGGAAACGGCGCTGCCCGCCAAGTTCGAGGACACCATCCGGGAAGCCCTGGGCATGCGTCCGGAGCGTCCCGCCGGACTGGAGAACCTGGAATCCCTGCCCCGGCGGGTGGAGACCATGGACCCGGACACCGCCGCGATCAAGGCCTTCATCGCGCGCCATGCGGACGACGCGCCGGCATGATGGACTTGCCGGCATGAGCCTGTTGCGCAAACTCGCCCTGGTCCTGCTCGGGATCGCCCTGCTGGCTGGCCTGGGACAGGCCTTCTGGGATGGCGGAGCGGGCAATGGCCGCAACCAGGCGAATCGCGCCGCGAGCGGCGAAATCGGCCTGGCCCAACTGCCGCCGGAAGCCCGCCAGACGCTGATCCTGATCCGTGGCGGCGGTCCCTTCCCCTACAGCAAGGACGGCGCCATCTTCGCCAACCGGGAAGGCCTGTTGCCGCGCCAAAGCCGGGGCTACTATCGGGAATACACGGTGCCCACGCCGGGTTCTCGCGACCGGGGGGCGCGCCGCATCATCGGCGGCCGGGCCGGCGAATATTGGTACAGCGCCGACCATTACCGGTCGTTCCGGCGCATCCGGGAGTAGACGTGGCGATCCTGCAAGACATCCTTACCGAACCGGCCCTGAACGGTGTCTACCACCTCGCGGCGCCGGTGGAACTCGTTCCGGTCCTGGATGGCCGCACCCTCGCCGACAAGAGCAGCCTGCTGGTCGCCATCGGCCACGCCCTGGATTTTCCCGATTACTACGGCGCGAACTGGGATGCCCTGGAGGAATGTCTGGGCGACCTGGCCTGGCGCAACGGGCCGGTCTGGCTGGTCATCCACCATGCCGACGCGATTCCGGAAGAACAGCGGACCCCGCTCATCGATATCTTCTTCGAGGCCGCCTGCCATTGGGCGCGGCTGGGGCGGGTGTTCAGCCTGTTCCTGACCGGGCTGGAACAGCGGGGCTTGCCCGAGGCAGCCTGAGGCCACATCAGGCCGACGAACGCCGACTAATACCGACTAAAGCCGCCATTGGCCACATCCGGCTTCCGTCCCGATCTTCCCTGCCTCCGCCACACTCAGCAATATCCAGGTTCCACCCCGATGAAGCAGGCGGCGACCTCGCCGTTGCCTTTGCGCACGATACGGATCGGCAGCCACTGGCCGGCGGGCGCATCCTCCAGCACGACATCCAGGTGCTTGCCCGGGCGCAGTTCATCGTCGGAATAGTCCTCATGGATGCGCATCAGCACGCCGTGTTCGCTCATGTCCACGGTGGTCCCGCTGGCGACCAGCATGCCGTAGGCATAGACGTGAAGACCCACGCTCATGGGAATGCGGTGGCTCATGCGACGTTCCAGTCCAAGTCGTCGGGGCATGCTGCTCCTCCAAATATGATTGGTTTTGCGCCCGCCCCGGGCGGCGAAGACGATCTTCGCGCCGGTTACGAGCGCGCCTTGCGCCGATTTCCGGAATTCGGATGCACAGGTGGTTTATTTATAGCAGGGCGGGGTGGCGCGGTTTCCAACCGCCGCATGTCGATGCGTGTCCGCCATGGGAAAACGCCGGATTTGCCCGTTCAGACGCCGCGTTCGGCCCGCATGGCCCCGGCCAGCCCGATGACGCGCGGATCGCTCCCCCATGCCTCCAGATCGAGGCAGAGCTTGCGCTGCCAATTGGGGTGCCCGTCGACGGTGCCGGGCAGGTTGGCCTGTTCCACCTCGCCCAGCATGTCCTCGGCCTGGGCCAGGGCGAGCTTGGCCGGCGCGCGGGCGAGATAGCGATGCACGGCGAGGATCAGGGCGGGGTTCATTTCCGCGCTGCCGGCGGGATGCGGCGGAAAGCCATCCGGTAGCACGCCTTCCCGCGCCAGGGCGGCCAGCAGGCGTTCCCGGTCCATGGCGCGGGCGGCGCTCTGGCGCTCGCGTTCTTCCGTGTCCGGGAACTGTCCCAGACCGGCGCGCAGATCCAGGTCGCGGCCGCGCCAGTAGCCGGCCAAGGTCGGCAGGTCGTGGGTCGTGGCGGCGACCGCGGCCGCCTCGGGGTAGTCGGCGGGCGCTCGGAAGGCGCCGTCGTGCTCCCGTTCGAAATAGAACAGGCGATAGGACAGGATGTCCCGTTCGGCCATGGCCGCGCGCACCGCGTCGGGCACCGTGCCCAGATCCTCGCCCACCACCAGGCAGCGGTTGCGCTGGCTTTCCAGGGCCAGGATGCCCAGCAGATCCTGGAACGGATAGGCCACATAGGCACCCTGGTCGCCGCGCATCCCGGGCGGCACCCAGTACAGGCGCATCAGGCCCATGACATGGTCCAGGCGCAGCGCCCCGGCGCCGCGCATATTGGCGCGCAGCATGGCGATGAAGGGGGCGTAGCCGGCCTCGCGCAGGCGATGCGGAATCCAGGGCGGCAGGCCCCAATCCTGGCCGAGCAGGTTGAAATCGTCGGGCGGACTGCCAATGCGGGCGTCCAGGGCGTAGACCCGCCGCTGGCTCCAGGTCTCCGCGCCGCCGAGATCCACGCCCACCGCCAGGTCCCGGTACAGGCCGATGCCCAGGCCGAGAGCGATGGAACGCTCGCCGACGCGGTCCAACTGGGCTTCCGCCAGCCATTGCAGGTACAGGAAGTACTCCACCCGTTCCGCGTTCTCCGCGGCGAACGCGGCCACCTCGGCGGAGGCGGGATCGCGATACGCCGCGGGCCACACCGGCCAGCCCCAGAGGCCGGGGTCGCGGGCGTGGAAGTGTTCCTGCAAGGCCTGGTAGCGGGCGAAGCGCGCCAGTTCCCCGCCGCCATTTTCAAGCCAGGCGCGGAAGGCGCGGCCGCGCGCGTCATCGTGGTGGTGGGCGCGGAAATGGCGGTGCAGCAGGACCAGGATGCCCGACTTGGCCGCCGCCACGTCGGCGTAGTCCACCAGCCCGGTGGCGCGCAGGGCCCGCAACCGGGCCTGGAAATCCGGCTCGGCGACCTGGGCGCGCGCCTCGCCGCACTCGGCGAATTCGGGGACGCTTTCCACGTCGAGATACAGCGTGTTCAGGAAACGCCGGCTGGACGGGCTGTAGGGGCTAGCGTGGCGCGGGTTGTGGGGGAACAGGGCGTGCAAGGGATTGACGCCGAACAGGACGGCGCCGGCTTGCGCCGCCCACTCGGTCAAGCCGAGCAGATCGGTGAAGTCGCCCATGCCCCAGTTGCGCCGGGAGCGCACGCCGTAGAGCTGCGCCGTCACGCCCCAGACCCGCTTGTCGCCCTGGATCGCCTCGGGCCGGTGGCAGCGCGCGGGAGAGACGATCAAAGCCATGTCGGCGGTTTCCGGTCCACTGTCGTCTTCAAAAGAAATTTCCAGACGGTGGTAGCCGGTCTGCGCGATGGGAGGCAGGTCCAGGGCGCGCATGTGCCAGTCCTCTCCGGCGATGCGGGCGCTGTCCAGCGTCTCGAGTTGCGCCGGCGCGACGCGGCCCTCGCGTCGGGTGCCGTCCTCCAGGGCCAGATGCCAACGCCAGGTCGGGCCGGCTTGGCGGGCCGGCAGGCAGACGGGGACGCGGATCGGCGCGTCCGCGCGGACCACCTGCGCCGGCGGCAGGCGGCGGCGCCAGTCCCGTTCCCGCCAGCCCTCCAGGGCGGCTTCGCAGGCCGCCTCGTCGCCGCAAGGCAGGTCCATGGCGCCGAGCAGGGCGCGCCGGGTGTCGTCCGAGGTCGCGTGGCCGTTCCCCCAGATGTCGTGGTATTCGGGCAGGATGCCGGCGCGCTCGGCCAGGCGTCGCAGGGCGCTCATGAGGTTTTCCTGGGCAGGATCAGCAGGGTGAAGGAGCGCGCCATCAGCGGGAACGACTGGCCGCCGCGGTAGCGCTTGCGCAAGGCCAGCCCGTCCGGCCGGGCGGTGTCCAGCACCGCCCGCCAGGCGGCGTCCTCGGGCCAGGCGGGCAGGACGAAGGGCAGAGGCTCGTGATGGGCGTTGAACAGGAGCAGGCAGTCGTCGTCCTCGATGCGCTGGCCGCGCATGTCCAGTTCGCCGATGGCGGCGCCGAACAGATAGACGCCCAGGCAGCGGGCGTGATGATGGTTCCATTCCCGGTCGCTCATTTCGCTGCCGTCGGGTTTCAGCCAGAGGATGTCCTTGGCATCCGCGCCGTGGATGAAGCGCCCCTGGAAGAAGTGGCGCCGGCGCAGGGCCGGGTGTTCCCGCCGCAGGCGCAGGCAGGTGGCCACGAATTCGCACAGATCCCGGTCCACGCTTGCGCAGTCCCAATCCAGCCAGTTGCGGGCGTTGTCCTGGCAATAGGTGTTGTTGTTGCCGCCCTGGCTGCGGCCCTTTTCGTCGCCCGCCGTGAGCATGGGAACGCCCTGGGAGAAGATCAGGGTTGCCAGCAGATTGCGCTTCTGGCGCGCGCGCAGGGCGTTGATCTCGCGGGATTCCGTGGGGCCCTCGACGCCGCAGTTCCAGGAACGGTTGTGGGATTCGCCGTCCCGGTTGCCCTCGCCGTTGGCCTCGTTGTGCTTGGTGTTGTAGCTGACCAGGTCGGCCAGGGGAAAACCGTCGTGGCAGGTGATGAAATTGATGCTGGCGTAGGGGCGGCGGCCGCTGTGGGCGTACAGGTCGGAGGAGCCGGTGAGGCGGGTGGCGAACTCGCCGATGAGGCCGCCCTCGCCGCGCCAGTAGTCGCGCATGACGTCCCGGTAGCGGCCGTTCCACTCGGTCCAGCCGATGGGGAAGTTGCCCACCTGGTAACCGCCCTCGCCCAGATCCCAGGGCTCGGCGATCAGCTTGACCCGGGACAGCACCGGATCCTGGTTGATGATGTCGAAGAAGGCGCCGAGCTTGTCCACCGCGTGCAGTTCCCGGGCCAGGGCGCTGGCCAGATCGAAGCGGAAGCCGTCCACGTGCATTTCCAGCACCCAGTAGCGCAGCGAGTCCATGATCAGTTGCAGCGCGCGCGGATGCATCATGTTCAGGGTGTTGCCGCAGCCGGTGTAGTCCATGTAGTAGCGGCGGTCGCCGTCCACCAGGCGGTAGTAGGCGGCGTTGTCGATGCCCCGGAAGGAGAGGGTGGGACCCAGGTGGTTGCCCTCGGCGGTGTGGTTGTAGACCACGTCCAGGATCACCTCGATGCCGGCCGCGTGCAGGGTCTTCACCATGGTCTTGAATTCGCCGATCTCGCCGCTCGCCGAGTAGCGCATCTCCGGCGCGAAATAGCCGATGGAGTTGTAGCCCCAGTAGTTGCGCAGGCCTTTTTCCACCAGGTGGCGGTCGTCGACGAAGGCGTGCACCGGCATCAGTTCCACGGCGGTGACGCCGAGATGCTTGAGATGGGCGATCGCGGGCTCGCTCGCCAGGCCCGCGTAGGTGCCGCGCAGCGGCGGCGGCAGATGCGGGTTGAGCTGGGTGAAGCCCTTCACGTGCAGTTCGTAGATGACGGTTTCGTGCCAGGAGATTTTCGGCGGCTTGTCGTCGCCCCAGGTGAAGGCGGGATCGATGACCCGGCATTTCGGCATGCCCGGCGCGGAGTCGCGCCGGTCGAAGGAAAGATCCTCGCGCCGATGGCCGACTTTGTAGCCGAAGTGGGCATCCGACCACTTGATCTGGTTCTCGATCACCCGCGCGTAGGGGTCCAGCAGCAGCTTGTGGGGATTGAAGCGGTGACCGGCCTCGGGCTGGTAGGGGCCGTGCACCCGGTAGCCGTAGAGCTGGCCCGGCCGGACCTGGGGCAGATAGCCGTGCCAGACCAGGTCGGTGCGCTCCGGCAGAGGAATGCGGTCGATCTCGCGGCGGCCCTTGGGATCGAACAGGCACAGTTCCACTTTTTCCGCGTGTTCCGAGAACAGCGCGAAATTGACCCCGCCCCCATCCCAGGTGGCGCCTAGGGGATAGGGATTGCCGGGCCAGACGGCATAGTCGTGCATACAACTTCTCCGGAATATTGCTTGCGCGCCGCCGGTGCCGCCGGCCTGGCGGCGGTCCGGCGCGGAAGGGACGCGCGTGATAGGCAAAAGGTACATGAAGTTGGGTTGCCGGGTCACCGCCAAACTTGGCGGGTGCGGCGATGGCGTCCTTGGACGCCGCCCTGCCTTCGCGCGGAATCGTTCGCCGCGCCGCCGATGCCCGAGTGCCTGGATTCTGAATGGCCTGGCCACGCCTGGGAGAAGCGCCGGCCGGGAGGAGAAATGCAGGATGAAAGTCCGGCGCTTCAAAAGCGGTGGCCTAGAGAAGGGGGCGTTGGCCGTCCGGCGCAATGCCGAAAAGTCCCAGCCCGCGGCTCAAGCCGCGCGCTGAACCCGGGATGTCCTGACTTCCGGTCGTGCCCGTTTGGGTAGCGGGCGCGGTTCCGTCAGCGGTAGACCAGGACCGGCACCGTGCAGTGGGTCAGCACCTTCTGGGTTTCCGAGCCCAGCAGCAGGGCGCTCGCGCCGCGGCGGCCGTGGGAGGCCATGACGATGAGGTCGCAGCCCCGGCTTTCCGCCGCCGCGACGATCCCCTCGTAGGGCGAATCGCAGTCGTTCCGCAAGGTTTCATAGGCGACACCCGCTTCGTTCGCGGTCCGCGCGGCGGCATCCAACACGGTCTCCGCCCGCCGCTCGACCGCCGCGCGGTAATCCTGATCGAGGCCGATGTCGGGCACGAGGGACTCGCCGCCCATGAAGACGGGAAAAGCCGAGGGCATGGCGTGGTAGAGGGTCAACCGGGCGCCGGCTTCCCGCGCGAGGGCGCAGGCATGCGCGAGGGCCTTCTGTGTAAGTTCGCCGCCATCCACCGGAACCAGAATGTGCTTGTACATGGCCGATCTCCTTTCCCTGCTTCCAGCATAGCCAAGCCGGGAACGAACGCGCCGGACCGGGCGCGCCTTTATTTCCCCTTGTGCGGGTGTTCCACCGCCCACACCGCCGCCTCCACCCGGGATTTCAGGTTGAGCTTGCGCAGGATGTGCTTGACGTGGACTTTCACGGTGCCTTCCGCGATGTCCAGTTCCTTGCCGATCAGCTTGTTGCTCATGCCCGACGCGATGCGTTCCAGGATGCGGGTTTCCTGTTCGGTGAGGTCGGCTTCCTTGGTGGATTCCGGACGTTTCTGGCCGCGCAGGGCGGCGGCGAGGATATGGGTCAGGGCCTCGGAGATGATGAGCTTGCCGGCGGCGGCGGTTTGCAGGCTTTCCACCATCTGCTCCGGTTCCATGTCCTTCAGCAGGTAGCCGTCGGCGCCGTTGCGCAGGGCGGCGACCAGATCCTCGGCCTGGTCGGAGACGGTGATCATGATGACGCGGGTGTCCAGGTCGCCGCCTTTCACCTCCTTCAGCACGTCCAGGCCGCTCATATCCTTCATGTTCAGGTCCAGCAGCAGCAGATCGGGGCGGACCTTCTTCACCAGGGCGACGCCGTCCTTGCCGCAGGAGGCCTCGCCGATCAGGCGGAAGGCGGGAATCGTGCTGAGAAGCTGGGTCAGGCCCCGGCGGAACAGGGGATGGTCGTCGACGATGACGACATTGAGTTCGGCTTCGGTCATGGGGTTTGCGTCCGCAGGATGGGCGGGAGGGGGGAAAGGACGGCGGCGGCGGGGCTGGCGGGCGGGAGGTCGGTCGTGAAGCGGAGATCGACCCGGGTGCCGCCTTCCGGCCGATTCTCCACGACGACGCGGCCGCGCAGGGTTTCCGCCCGCTCGCGCATGATGTTGAGGCCGTAATGCTGGACGTCGCGGGAAGGCGCGGCGGCCAGGCCGATGCCATTGTCCTCCACGCTGATCCGGACCTCGCCGTCCGCGTGCGCGACCCGCACCCAGGCCTGGCTGGCCTGGGCGTGGCGCAGGACGTTGTAAAGCGCCTCGCGGATGATCTGGAGCGCGTGGATTTCCTGGTTGGGGCTGAGATGGCAGCCTTCCAGCAGGGTTTCCAGGTGGATGGGCACGCCGCCCCGGTCGGCGAATTCGTTGACCGTGCGATCCAGCAGATCCAGGAAATCGCCTTCCATCTTCAGGCGGAAAGTGGCGAGCAGTTCCCGCAATTGCCGATAGGCCGAGGTGATGCCCTCGCGCAGGTCGCGCAGGATGGTGCCGGCCTCGTTGCCGCGCGCCGGATCCGAAAGCACAGGTTGCAGCAGGCTGGCCTGGATCTTCATGTAGGACAGGGATTGGGCGATGGAGTCGTGCAGTTCCCGGGCGATGACGGAGCGCTCCTCCTGGAGCGCGAGCAGGCGTTCCTGCTCGGTCTTATAGGAGATGCCCAGGGCGATGCCGATGTGCCGGCTCAAGGCCTCGAGGAGCTGCTCCTGCCAAGCTTCCAGGCGCCGGCCGGCGGGCAGGGCGAGGCGCAGCACGCCGTACAGCCCCTCGTTGTCGCGCAGGGGCACGATGAGCTCTTCCCGGTCGCCTTCCGCGCGGTAAAGCCAGCGCTCCTCGCATTCCAGCCTGGCGATGCAGCGCACGCATTCCCCCCGGCTGAAATCCGCGCAGCCGCCCTCGCTGGAGGCCAGGATGGTGGCGCCGCCGCTGTGCTTGGGCATCAGGCAGGCCATGCTCCCCGTGAGCCCCAGCACCGCTTCGAGTTCCTTCAGCATGGCCTGGTAGGTCTCCGGCGCCACCGGGGCGTTGTGCAGGCGGGAGATGGCGTTGTAGAGCAGCTCCAGCGACTGGTTGCTGCGCGTGAGGGCGGCGGTCTTCTCCGCGACCCGCTGCTCCAGGCCGCGATACAGCTTGGACAGCTCTTCCGCCATGGCATTGAAGGACTGGCCCAGTTGACCAAGCTCGTCCTCGCGCGGGTCGCTGACGCGCGCGCCGAAATCGCCCCGGGCGATGCGCGTGGCGTTGTCGACCAAGGCGCGCAGGGGGGACAGCACGTTCCGGTTCACCACATAGATGCTGGCGGAGAGCACGACGACGATGAGGAACAGGGCGACGCCCAGGATGCTGCGCATCAGATGGATGTTCGCCTCGGTATCCGCCTCGAGTTGGGCCACCATGGTGTTGATGTTGTCGACAAAGGCGTCGATGACGGACAGAAGCTCGTTGTGGTGGACCACCGGATGCCGATCCACGCCGGGCAGGGATTCCTCGAGCAGCATGGGTTTCAGGCGGTCTTTCCAGGTGTTCCGCACGGCGCGGAACGTGGCCGCGTAATCGCTGTCCGGCTTGCGCGTCATGGCGTTGCGCAGGGAGGCGTCGGCCAGGCTGGCCTCGAACTGGTTCATGGCCACCAGCAGCGCGCCATGGTTGCTGACGCCGTTGGCGGCGTCGGCGAGCACCTGACTGCCCATGCGGTGGCTCTGTTTGCGCAGGCTGCCGGCCACGTTGATGGCGCTGCCGCTGCCCTGAATCCGTTCCGCCACCAGCACCGAGGTGGCGATGCCGCCGACGCCGATGGTGGTGATGGCGATCATGGCGAAAGCCAGGCCGAGCATGATGGATCGCCGGGAAATCAGGGTCCAGAACCTGCGCATTGCGACTCTCCAGGCCAGGCACGGAATGGCGTGGCGTTTTTGCGAAGACTATTAAGAGATACCACCATCGGACGGGCTTGCCCATGACCGCGTACAAGTGCCCAGGTATCGCATTAATAAACAATGACTTGAAAAAACGCCGTATACCACTTTGGTGATATCTCGAGCATTCCTGTCGGCCTTTGGGGGTATTTGGACTTGCTTGTCTTGTTTCTAAACTTGACTCGCATCAAGACCCGAAACCCACACCGGATTGGAAGCATCATGATTTTGGAAACGCGGCATTCGATCTCCGAAATACTTTCGCGCCAGCCCCTGTTTCGCATTTTGAGCGGACCCGAACTGGTCCTGTTGGCCAAGAGCGCCACCGAGTACCGACTCAGCAAGAACGAAATGCTGCTGCAGAAAGGCGACCGCTCCGAGGGCCTGCACCTGGTCATCTCCGGCCAGGTCAAGCTTTATCTGCCCTCCATGGCGGGCTCCGAAAAAGTGGTGCGCATGGCGGCTCCCGGCGACACCTTCGGCGAGGAAGGCGCCTTCCTCAACAAACCCTGTGCGATGGCGGTCCAGGCGGTGAAGGACAGCATCCTGCTGATGCTGGACAAGCACTCCCTGATGGATGCCATGGACCGCAACTGCGTGCTTGCCAGCGCCCTGATGACCCACATGTGCACCCGCCTGTGCGAGCTGGTGGAGAACCTGGAAACCTGCGTCCAGCGCAACAGCGCCCAACGGGTCGTGCACTATCTGATGCAACTGGCGCCGCAGGAGGCGGAAAGTTTCGATCTGGTGCTGGACGTGAACAAGCAGACCATCGCCTCCCAGCTCAACCTGGCCCCGGAAACCTTCTCGCGCGTGCTCGCGCGTCTCGCCAAGGACGGCTGCATCGAGGTCAAGGGCCGCAACATCACCATCATGAACATGCGCAACCTGCGGGAATACGCGGGCTAGCTCAACGGTGTCTCCTCCGGCGCGTTAGCGCGGCCTCCTCGTAAGGGGAGGCTTTTTTTTGGGGGGCATGCGCAATCCGGTGTCGGAAGTCGTGGATGCCGTTCCTTGGAAAAGGCGCGCGGGTTCTGGCGCCACGCGGCTTTCCGGAAGCTTCCGGCTCAGGTGCGTGGCCGGCTGTGCACGTGGTGAAGGTGGTGCCGCACCGACTCCGTCTCCACCGGCACCAGGTTCAGGTCGGCATGGCGCACGCCGCGCTCGGCGGAGATCTTCTCGGCGATGGCGCGCACCTCCGTGGTGTGGCCGCGCAGGAACAGGGTTTCCAGGCAGTTGTCGTGGTCCAGGTGCACGTGCATGGAGGACACCACCAGGTCGTGGGCGTGGTGTTGTAGGTCGGTGAGCCGTTCGGCGAGGCGGCGCTCGTGATGGTTGTAGACGTAGGACAGGCTGGCCACGCAATGGGGCGCGTCCTGCCGCGCCAAGCGGTCGCCCTCCAGTTCCCGCCGCAACATGTCGCGCACCGCCTCGGATCGGTTGGCGTAGCCGCGCGCGCGGATGAGGGCGTCGAATTCCTCGGCCAGATTTTCGTCGAGGGAGATGGTGAAGCGTTCCATGATGGGCTCGGGTGATGGGCTGGCGAAAGTGTATCAACGGGCGCGGCGCGGCGGGCGGAAGCCGCGCACGGCGGCTTCCAGGTCCGGCGTGCCGCGGGCGTCGGCCGGCGCGTAGCGGGCGAGCTGGTAGAGCCGGGTGATGCGTTCGATATCCCCGGCCAGATCGGGCCGCGACTGGATCGCGCGGCGCGCGTAATCCGCCGCCGCTTCCGCCGGGTTGCGCCGCAGGCCGAGCCCGCCGAGGCGCGCGCAGAAGCGGGCGTAGGCCCGCGCGGCCTTGTCGGCGGGGAGCTTGCGCTGGCGGAACAGCGCGACCGCGACGAGCAGCAAGGCCGCCGCCGCCGCCGCGACCAGCACGGCGAGCATGCCTTGCAGGGTGGCGAGCAGGGGGCTGAGCCGGCTCAGGAACTGGCGTTGCCGGTCCTGGTTGTAGCCCAGCACCCACTGGTTCCACCGGTTGTTGAGCAGATCCCAGCCCAGACGCATCGGGCGCAGCCAGTCGCCTTCCAGGTCGATCAGGCCGCCGGGCCGCTCCGCCGCCGGCAGGGCGGCGTCGATGCCCCGTTCCACCCGGCTCGGCGCGACCGCGGCGGTGGGGTCCACCCGGGTCCAGCCGCGCCCGGCCAGCCAGACTTCGGCCCAGGCGTGGGCATCCCTGCCGCGCACGATCCAATAGTTGCCGAAGCGGTTGTATTCGCCGCCCTGGTAGCCGGTGACCACCCGCGCCGGCACACCGGCGGCGCGCATCAGGAAGGTGAAGGCGCCCGCGTAGTGTTCGCAGAAGCCACGCCGGGTGCGGAACAGGAAGTCGTCCACGCCCGCCTCGCCCAGCGGCGGCGGCGCCAGCGTGTAGAAGAAGGCCTCGCGCCGGAACAGGGCCAGCGCCTGGTCGACGACGTCCGCGTCGTCCGCCGCGCCCGCGCGCCAGCCCGAGGCCAGTTCCCGCGCGCGCGGGTTGATGCCGGGCGGCAGGGCCAGGGTGCGCGCGCGGGTGTCCGGGTCCAGTTCCGGGTCCAGGCGGTAATCCAGATAGGCGTCGACCTGGTAGCGCAGGCGCTGGGTCACCGGGTCTTGCGCCAGCCATTGCAGGTCGCTGCCCAGGCGCGAGGGAAGGTCCGGCAGGCGGCCGGGCAGGCCCAGCAGAAACAGCCAGCGCTGCCGGTGCGGCTCCAGGGTGACGATATAGCGTATCGGTGTGCCTTCTCCCTTGGCGCGCAACTCGGTTTGCCCGATAGGCCGCGCCGTGCGCCACGCGCGGCCGTCGTAGTCCCACAGCACGGGGCCGCGCCAGTAGAGCTGGCCGCTGTCCGGCTTCGCATCGGCGAATTCCGCGCGGAACGCCAGTTCGTTGGACAGGATCAGGTTGCTGATATCGCCCGGGCTCATGCGGTCGGACAGGCCGCTGCGCGCGGCGGTCTGTTGCGGCAGGCCCCAGAGCGGTCCATGCAGGCGTGGGAACAGCACGAACAGCAACAGCGCCAGGGGCAGGGCCTGGAGCAGCATCTGGCCGGCGAGCACCAGGTTGCCGCGTCCGGCGCCGGCCAGGTCGGCGGCGCGGGTCTGGGTGACGATCAGCCCCGCCGTCAGGCCCAGGGCCGCGAGCACCATGTAGGCGGCGGTGACCAGGCTCTGGGCGTCGAGAAAGTGGGCCACCAGCAGGAACATGCCGACGAACAGCAGGCCCACGCGGTCCCGGTCCTCCGTCACCTCCAGGAGCTTGGCGCCGGACAGGAAGGCCAGCAGCGCCACTCCGCCGGAAGGTCCGATCACCGTGCCGTATTGCAGCACCACGCCCGCCACGCCGGCCAGGGTGAGCAGCATCTTCATGGCCCGCCCCACCGGCTGGCGGTGCTTCGCCACGCCATACAGGCTGAGCAGGGCGAACGCGGCCCAGGCCAGGTCCAGCCAGAGGGGCAGGCGCAAGGCGTGGGGCGCGAGCACCAGGGCCAGCGGAACGATCAGCCAGAGCCGGGCGGCGAGGGCGGGGGTCATGCCACCTGCCCGTGCCGCGCCAGGGCTTCCAGGCACAGGCGCAAATGGGCTTCGCCGGCCTGGGCGGGAATCTCACGTCCGGGCAGACGCAAGCCGAAGGCCAGGCCGGCGGCGTGGGCGTCCAGCGCCCAGCGGGCCAGGCGCGCCAGGCGCGCCTCCGTGTCCTGTTCCGGCGCCAGGCGCCAATCCAGCCAAAGACCCCGGGTGCCGCCGCTGGCGAACTGTTTGGTGACCAGATCCAGCCCGCCCCGGGCCACGGACTTCCAGGCGATGCGGCGCGGCGGGTCGCCCGGCTGATAGCCGCGCAGGCCGGCGAAATCGGCGCCCTCGCCATGCGACGCGGGGCCGTCCTCGTCGTTGGACTCCGGCGCGGGCAGGGGCAGGGCGTCCGCGGCCGGCGCCGGGTAGACCAGCACGCTCCAATCCAGCTCCATGACGCTCCAGCAGCGGAACAGGCCCAGGGGAAATTCGCTGTGGAGCGAGAAGCGCCCCGGCGCGTGCCAGCCGCGCCGTGTTTGCTGCAAATACACGCTCACCTTCGCGCCGCCGCCGGCCGGGATGTCCACCGCCTGGCCGCCGCCTTCCGGATGCCGGATGCGCAACCGCCGCCGGGCCGCGCGCCCGGCGTTGTCCACCCACAAGACGAACTCGGCGCTTTCCCCGGCGAACACCGGCGCCACCGGCAGGGCGCGCAGGCTCAGGCCGGACAGATTGCGCTGGGTATGCAGCATGCCCACCACCCCCAATCCCGCGAACCAGAAGGTGAACAGATAGGCCAGGCTGACCCCGTAGTTGATGGCGCCGACCAGCAGCCCCAGCAGCAGCGCGGCGAACACCAGTCCGGACCGGGTCGGCAGGATGTAGAGCCGGCGCGCGGTCAGGCGCAACGGGCCGGTTTCGATTTTCGGCTTGCGCCAGGGGAGGTAGGGGAGGGCGCGGGCGGGCATGGCGGGCGCTGGATTGCCCTCGGGATCAGAGAAGGCGGGCCACGTGGGGGATCAGTCCCTTCTCGCTGACGAAGCTCAGGTCGTACATGCTGGAGAGGCCGCCCGCCTGATCCTCGGGCAGGCCCAGGACACAGACGATGAACTGCTCTTTTGTCAGTCCCAATCGCTTGCGCAAGGTGACGTACTTGTCGATGGCGGGCCTAAACTCGCCGGTCTTGCACTCGATGCACAGCGTGTTTTTGCCGTTCACGAGAAAGAAGACGTCCAATTCGTGGAGATCCTCGTTGGCGAAAACCACGGACAGGTTGCGCGCGCAGGAGAAGGGAAGCTTCCTTTCCCGGCACAGTTCCAGCATCTGCATCAGCGCGAACCATTCCAGCCACTCGCCGGCGAAGAAGCTCTGTATCAACGGGGAACTCTGCAAAGTCAGGTTGATGGTCTTTTCCGGCTTCTGGTAGTAGTACTTGGCCACGAACGAGTAATCGTAGAGCTGCCGGCAGAACGTCGTGATGGCCTGCGCCTCCTTCTGGCTTTTCTTGGCGAGCTGGATGAAAAAGCTGGGCTGGCCCCTGCGCTGGGCGGCACGAATCCGGTCGATGACTTCCTTGTAGGTCTCGTAGTTCTTGCCCAATTCGACTGCGACCTCGTCGAAAAAACCGGTGGTGTCCACCGCCTTGTAATTCGGTCGGACCTGGATTTTTTTCGCCGCGAACCAGTCGTGGATCGGGCCGTGCTGCAAGTCCGTGGAGATCAGGTCGGTGTTGTGCAGATTGATGCCGTCCAGGGAGGGAACGGCGGCTTGTTCCGCGCTGGATTCCCGGTTCTCCGCCTCGGCTTCGGCCCTTTTGATCGACGCCTGCAACGAGAAGTACTTCTCGAGCAGCTTCTTGATGAAAAACGTCGTTTCATAGACCCGTTCGGTGTGGCCGCACTGGGGACAGTTCAAGGAGGTGCCGACGGATTCGGCCGCCATTTCAGCCAGGTAAGCGCACTTGTTGCAGCGGAAAATGGCCATTGCTATCCCTCTGGTTGTTTTCTCGATAAGGGCGTCAATCTTGCTGTGTCTTCGTCACGCCAGCAAGCCGCCACGCCAACCAGGTCGCGGCTCCCCCCATGTCCGGGCGGGAGGCGCTGCCGGCCTGGCAAGACGCTGATTTTTAGAAAACGGGCATGGCGAGCGAAGCGCGGCAATCCACCGGGCAGGCGCAAGCTAACGGCGACGGACCGCCACGTCGCCGCGCGCTGGCCGGATAAATCGGCAATCCCCCGGGCTCACACCCCGTGCTGCTTGAACCAAGCCCGCATGCGCATCCAGCCGTCCTCGGCCTCCTCCTTGCGGTAGCTGGCGCGGTAGTCCGCGTTGAAGGCGTGGGGCGCGTTGGGGTAGACGTGGATGGTGGATGCCTTGCTCGCGGGATTCGCCGAATCCGCCAGGGCCTGCCTCATCTTCTCCACCGTGTCCTGGGGAATGCCCTGGTCCTGGCCGCCGTAGAGGCCCAGCACCGGGCCGTGCAGCTCGCCGGCCAGATCGAGGGGATGCTTGGGCGTCAGCGTGTTCGCGGGACTGGCGAGGCGGCCGTACCAGGCCACGCCGGCCTTCACGCCGGGGTTGTGGGCGCTGTACAGCCAGACGATGCGGCCGCCCCAGCAGAAGCCGGTGACGCCCAGGCGGCCGGTATCGCCGCCGTTCGCCTTGGCCCAGGCCACGCTGGCGTCCAGGTCGGCCATGACCTGGGCATCCGGCACCTTGGACACCACCTTGGCGATGATGTCCGGTATCGCCGCGTACTGGCGCGGGTCGCCCTGGCGCGCGTACAGCTCGGGGGCGATGGCCTGGTAGCCCAGCTTGGCGAGGCGCCGGCACAGATCCTTGATGTGTTCGTGCACGCCGAAGATTTCCTGCACCACCAGGATCACCGGGAAATCCGAACCCCGGGCCGGCTGGGCCCGATAGGCGGGCATCATGCCGTCGGCCGTGGGCACCTGGATTTCCCCGGCGGTGAGGCCGTCCGTATCGGTGACGATGGCGGTCTGGGCCATCACCGGCTGCACCGCCAGGGCGAAGCCGGCGCCCAGCGCGGTGACCAGAAAGCCGCGCCGGCCGATGGGCAGGGGCGGGGGAACGAGGCTGTCGAATTCGGCGGTCATGGCGTCGGTGTGCATGGGGGTCTCCAGGGTTTGTTCGGGTGGGGCGATGCGGGGAGGAAGGCTACCTGACCGGGTGGTGAACCGGTAGTTCCAAGCCGTGGCTACCTGGCTTGTTTCGCATGGACTATCACTCCACCGATGGAAATCGCGCCGGGCACCGACGTTTGCATTGCCCAGCCCGCGCCGGCCACGACCAGCGCCGTTGCCAGAAATGGCAGGAAGGTCCGGCGCAAGGCGGCTTCCAGCCAGTGGCGCGGCTCGAGTCCGCGCAATCGGTGGTAAAGGCCGGCCGTGAGTACACCGTCAACGATCATTTCGGCAAACAGGATCGGCGCTTCATAGACGACAAAAGCGGAAGAGAACAGGAGGATGGCGGCAATCAGCAGGACGACCAGGGGGAGCGCCAACTCATCCGCGTCCGTGGTGGCGCCGAGCACGTCGCCGACAGATCCGATGTCCGGCGCGGAGGTCGGGATGTCCAGTGAGGGGGGCGAGATGGGCAGGTCAAAATGACCGCTTGCGCCGCCGCCGCCGAATGTTCCGCCTTCTCCCGTCATCGATGGAAAGTCGGCGGACACCGTCGTGTCGGTATGCGACCCATGGGAAGCAGTGAAATCCGGAAAGCCAGGGTCGAGATAGTCTCGCGAGCGGATACGCATCCATAGCCACAACATGGCGAGAAAGACGAGGTAGGCCAGGCCGAACGCGGTCAGATACCGGATGCCCATGGACGTCATGCCGGCGTGCAGCAGCCCCGCGGAGAATATGAAGCCGGCCGCGCCGGTGAGAATCACGATCAGGGCCATTTGCAGGCGTGGCAGACCGTAGCGCACAAGCCGGGCGCGCACGCGCAGAACCGCTTCAAATCGGGAGAATGGGTAACGCACTGTTCTGCCGGCATCGGTTCCTGGGGCCGATGCCGGAACCTCCTTTCATTGGGTTCGCATGCGGGCCGATTCCCGGGCTTGCTTTACCGTGTGGCAGGTCACGGAATCGCCACTTCCAGCAATATCCGCGCCGCCCAATCGTCCCCCGGCCGCGACAGGCCCACCGCCGGGAACAGGCGATGCGGCACCAGGGCGGGCAGCACCGCTTGCACGTCCTCCGGCTGGACGAAATCCCGTCCTTCCAGGTAGGCCCAGGCCTGGGCGGCGCGCAGCAGGCCCAGGCCGGCGCGGGGCGAGAGGCCGGCGGCGAAGCGGGCATCGCTCCGGCTGGCGGCGATCAGGGCTTGCAGGTAGTCGAGCAGGGGATCGGCCACGTGGACCGCCTTCGCGGCCCGTTGTTGTTCCGCGAACTCGACGGGGGTCAGCACCGGCGCGAGCTGGGCGAGCAGGTCGCGCCGGTCCTCGCCGCGCAGCAGGGCGCGTTCCGCGTCCCGCTCCGGGAAACCCAGGCGGATGCGCAGCAGGAAACGGTCGAGCTGGGATTCGGGCAGGGGGAAGGCGCCGATCTGGTCGGTGGGGTTCTGGGTGGCGATGACGAAGAACGGGGTGGGCAGGGGCCGGGTCTCGCCCTCGATGCTGACCTGGCCTTCCTCCATGGCTTCGAGCAGGGCGCTCTGGGCCTTGGGGCTGGCCCGGTTGATCTCGTCCGCCAGGATCACCTGGGCGAAGATGGGGCCGGGGTGGAAGCTGAACTTGCCGCTTTCCCGGTCGTAGATCGCGGCGCCCAGGATGTCGGCGGGGAGCAGGTCGCTGGTGAACTGGAGGCGGTGGAAATCCAGACCCAGGGTGCGCGCCAGGGCGTGGGCCAGGGTGGTCTTGCCGACGCCGGGCACGTCCTCGATGAGCAGATGGCCCCGCGCCAGCAGGCAGGCGAGGCACAGGCGGACCTGTCGATCCTTGCCCAGGACGATCTGGTTGATCCGGTCGAGGGCGCGGGAGAGGGTGGGGTTCATTGCGGCCGTGAGGGGGTGGGCGGGAGGAGCCTAGTTTAGCCGCTGGCCGCGGGAAGTCTCGCGCCGCCGGCTTTGTTTCAATTGTTTCAGGGTGCTTCTGTACCGGCGGGCCTCCACGGCATACTGGCGCGGGTGAGGTGGTTGCAACGGGTCGGAGCGGGGTGGATGGCGCACAAGGACAGTTTGCTGGTGGTGGACGACGAGCCCGAGCTCGTGGAGATCCTGGTGGAGTATTTCACCGGCCAGGGTTTTGACGTCCGCAGCGCCGGCGACGCGGCCCGGGCCCGCGCCGTCCTGGCGGAAGATGCGCCCCAACTGGCCATCCTGGACATCCGCATGCCCGGCGAGGACGGCCTGTCCCTGGCCCGTTGGATCCGGGAGCATCACAAGGGCATGGGCATCGTCATGCTGACCACCGCCGCCGACGTGGTGGACCGCATCGTCGGCCTGGAGATGGGCGCGGACGATTATGTCCCCAAGCCCTTCGAGCCCCGGGAGCTGCTGGCGCGGGTCAAGAGCGTGCTGCGCCGGCTGGCGGAGAAGACGGCGGCGGAGTCGTCGGGCAGGGCGCCTCCGGTACCGGGACGCTACCGCTTCGGCCGTTGCGAGCTGGATCTGGCGGGGCGCGCCCTGCTGGACGAGGCGGGCCGGGCCATTCCCCTCACCGCCATGGAGTTCGACCTGCTCAAGGTCTTCGCCGAGAACGCCGGCCGGGTGCTGAACCGGGACCAGCTCATGGAGCTGGCCCACCACCGGGGCTGGGAGGTGTTCGACCGCTCCATCGATCTGCGCATCATGCGGCTGCGCCGCAAGATCGAGCCGGACCCGGAAAAGCCCGAGGTGATCAAGACCGTGCGCGGCGTGGGCTACATGTACGTGCCGGCGGAATCTTGAGCGGTTTCCCGGCATGAGCGGTCCATTGCCCCGGATCCGGAAGCCGCCGACGGCGGCGGCGGCCTCGGCGCAACCGGAAACCGAATCGTCGAGCGATGCCTCGGCCGAGCGCCGGGGCCTGCCGGACCTGAGCCTGGCCCGGCGCTACCGCTGGCTGTTGATGGCGATCACCCTGCCGTTGTTCCTGGTGGTGCTGGCGCTGACCGTGACCCAGTACGTGGGCCAGCGCCGCCAGGTGCTGCACGACCTGGAAAGCACCAGCGCGGCCTATGCGATCTCTCTGGAGAGCGTGGCCAAGCTGGCCAGCGACCACGTGCTGCAGATGAAGGCCTGGTCCGAGGGTTACCTGGCCAGTCCCCCCGCCAGTCCCAGCAATCTGCGCCAGTACTTCCGGCCCCGCCTCGATAAACAAGGCAAGCCGGATGGCTATGCGCTGGACACGGTGCCGCCGGACAAGCGCGACCGGGTCGGCCAGCTCCTCTGGATCAGCGACGACCCCCTCATCGATTCCCGCTACGACAAGCTTCTGGATCAGGCCCTGGATTTCTTCGCCCTGGCGCGCCTGACCCACGAGGTGACGCCTTATTTCCAGTGGTCCTACACCTTTTCGGCCAGCAAGCGCTTCATGAATCTCTACCCCTGGGCGGATTCCCACGATCTGGTGGAAAAGCGGGGTTTCGACAGCATGATCAAGGGGGTCCGGAGCTATTTCGACTACGAGATCTATACCGCCGGCACCCCGGAACACAATCCCGGCCACAACCCTTACTGGACCGCCCCCTACCTGGATGCGGGGGGGGCTGGCGCCATGGTGTCCCACGGCGCGCCGATGTACCTGAACGGCCAGTTCCAGGGCATCGTCGGCACCGACCTGCGCCTGGCCACCATGACCCAGTTCGTGGGCGGCCTGCCGCGCCAGGTGGGGCGCATCTGGGTGCTGGATCGGAACAATCACCTGCTGGCCGACAGCCAGGGTGCGTCCGGGGACGCGTTGCTCAGCCTCAAGGACGTGCTGCCCAGGAAGATCACCGAGGGCGATGTTCAAGTGGCCCTCGGCAAGGACGGCAAGGCCTACGAGATCGCGGGCCAGGTACTGGTGACGCGGGCGATCCGCCACGCTCCCTGGACCCTGGCGTACGTCGTCAACGACCGGGAGATCGATTCCCTGCTGCTGCCGCGAATCCTGCCCTACGGCGTGATTCTGGCGGTGCTGGCCGGCACCTTCTTCATGGCCTTGTATCTGCTGCGGCGGGAGTTCATCAATCCCGCCCTGGAACTGGTCCACTACATCCAGCGGGTTTCCCGCGACCCGGCGGCGCCGGAGCCGGCGCTGCCCCGGCTCTGGCAGACCTGGGCCGGCGTGGTTTCCCGCACCTTCGCCGCCAACCGGGACGCCACCCGCAAACTCCGGGAGAGCGAGGCCTTCATGTCCACCATCGTCGAAAACGCCCTGCTGGCGGTGATCACCATGGACGAAGCGGGCTATATCGTCGAGTTCAATCCGGCCGCCGAGCGCATCTTCGGCTGGAGCAAGGAGCGGATCCTGGGCCGGGACATGGCGGATCTGTTGATCCCCCCGCGCTACCGGGAGGCCCACCGCCAGGGTCTGGCCCGATTCCTCTCCAGCGACGCCTCGCGCCTGCTGGGCAAGCCCCTTTCCCTGTCCGCCCTGAAGCGCGACGGCACGGAGTTCCCCGTGGAGTTGTCCATTTCCGTGGCGCGGGTGGGCGGCACCCGCTACTTCACGGCCTTCATGGCCGATCTGACCGATCGGGCCCGGGCGGAGGAGCAACTGGCGCGCCAGCGGGATGCCCTGCGCCAGAGCGAAAAGCTGTCCGCCATGGGCGCCCTGCTGGCCGGGGTGGCCCACGAACTCAACAACCCCCTGGCCATCCTCATGGGCCGCGCCGCCCTGTTGGAAGGCAAGGCCACGGACCCGGCCATCCGGGAGGACAGCGCGCGCATCAAGGCGGCGGCCGACCGCTGTGGCCGCATCGTCCGCGCCTTCCTCTCCATGGCCCGCAAGAAGCCGGCCGAGCGCCACGCCGCCCAGCTCAACGAGGTGGTGCAGGGGGCGCTGGACCTGCTCGGCTACAGCCTGCGCACCGCCGACATCCAGACGCGCGTCCAACTGGCCCGCAACCTGCCGGAGATCGAGATGGACGCGGACCAGATCGGCCAGATCGTCGTCAATTTCCTGGTCAACGCCCATCAGGCCCTGGCGGAGCGGCCGGCGCCCCGGGAGATCGTGGTGAGCACCGGCCGGGAAGGGGACCGCCTGATCCTGCGGGTGGCCGACAACGGCCCCGGGGTGCCGGCCGAACTGCGGGAACGCATCTTCGATCCCTTCTTCACCACCAAGCCGGAAGGCACGGGGACCGGCGTCGGCTTGTCGGTGAGCCGGGCCATCGCCCGGGAACACGGCGGCGAACTGGTGCTGGAGGATGCGGCGCCTGGCGCCAGTTTCCTGCTGCGCCTGCCGCTGGCCGACGGCGCGCCCAGGGACGCCGCCCAGACGCCGGCGATCTTGGAAGAGCCCCGTCCCGGCCAAGTGCTGGTGGTGGACGACGAAGCGGAAGTCGCCATCCTGCTGGCCGACATCCTGGCCTCCGCCGGCTACCGCACCGCCACCGTCGGCGGCGGCGAGGCGGCCCTGGAATGGCTGGAACGACATCCCTGCGACCTGCTGTTCTGCGACATGCGCATGCCCGGCATGGACGGTCCCGCCCTCTGGCGCCGCGTGTGCCAGCGCCATCCGAACCTGGCCCGACGCATGGCCTTCGTCACCGGCGATACCTTCTCCGCGAGCGTGGAGCCGTTCCTTCGGGAAACCGGCCAGCCCTGGCTGGAAAAGCCCTTTACCCCGGAAGCCGTCCTGGCCCTGGCCGCCAAGCTGGAAACCGCTTCCTGATCCGCCCCGGAAATATCCCGGCCCGACCGGCTGAAACAATCGAAACCCGATTGCCGGCGGCGTGAAGCGGGACTGATACGCGCCGCTCGCAGACTGTCGGCTGTCTCATTCCCTAGAGGCAGCGACATGAACGCCTACCTCCAATTCGCCAGCGGCACCCTGTTGTTGTTCCTGGTCCTGATGCTGGCCTCCCTCGCCACCAGCCTGATCTTGAAGCTGTTGAGCCGCCGCCTGTCCCGTGGCGCGCTGGGCGGTTGGCTCGCGGACAACGAATCCTCGGTGGCGGCGAGCGTCTGGGCCGCCGTGGCCCTGGCCACCTACTTCCTGGGGCCGCGCCTGCTCATGTTCCTGGCCACCCATTCCGGCCTCGTGGCCGGCTGAGCCCCGGCGCCGTTTTCCGGCATCGCCTGCCGCCCCTCCACTCGAGCAACCAGGAATAAGAAATGCCCCAAGCCACCCTTCGGCCGTATGCCGATTTCGTCTCCGTCGAACTGCTGGCCATCGCCATCCTGTCTCTGCTCCTGATTCTGCTGTTGCCCGCCCTGGGCCGCGGCTGGCGCGGCGCGTGGCGCATCGGCCTGGGGTTGGCGGCGCTCCTGCTGGCCGCCTGCGCCGGCCTGCTTTGGGTGGGGCGGGCCGCGGAGCCGGCCGCCACGTCCCTGTCCCGAGTCGCGGGCGACCAAGGCGGAGACGATCCCTACGCCGGCGACGGCAAGCGTTTCCTGCATCCCCGCCGGCTCTACGGGCCGGACGTGGCCGACGCCCGGCTCCAGGAAGCCCGGAGTCTTTATGGCGACTTCCTGGACCGGGCCCGGATGGCGGAACTGGCCACCTTCCCCGGCGGCGAGAGCGTGCTGGCGGCCCGTTTCGACAATACCGCCGACGTGGCCGAGGCGGCCCGGGCCTATCTCCAGCGTTTTCGCGTGGAAATGGCCACCGGCGATCTCACCCAAGGCCTGCGCGGACAGCGCAGCGACCTGAGCGACCGGGTCGAGATCCTGCTGGATGGGGACATGCTGGTGGTGTGGACCGCCCGCACCGTGGCCGCCCTGGCGGCCCGCCGCCGGGCCAGCCAGGCCGGCGGCGGCACGAAGCCCCCTGTCGGTTTCCAGAGCGATCCCGCCGCGGGCCGGGAAGGAAACAAATGAAACACAAAAGCCCGTCCCGCGAAGCCGGACTGATACAGGACGCCGCCAAACTGGCCCCATCGAATATCGGAGCACCCGCCATGAGCCATGTGGAAATTCACCCGGAAGCCAAGCAATGGCTCACCCCGGATCACCAGGCCGTGCTGGCCACCATCGCCCGCTGGCTGGCGGAAGAAGAAGCGAGCGGCGGCGAGTCCCGCGACGCCGGACCGAGAAAAGGCGCGCGGCCATGATCCGCCTGCTCGCCCAATGGTTCCGCCGCGGCCTCCGCCGCGCCCAGGCGCCCCAGGCCGGCATGTTCAACCTGCCCGAAAGCGTCGCGTATTCGGCCTTCCTGGCCAGCGGCGTGGAAGGCGTGAACGAGGTGAGCTTCGCCCAATTCCTCGCATCCATGCGGGACGCCTCGCCGAAGTGTTTTGCGCGGCACGCCGGTCGCGCCGAGCCCGTCCCCGAGCCCGTTCGTTTCGCTTCCTGACACTGGAGTCATCATGAAAAAACCGTTTCTTGCCGTCATCCTCGCCGTCATGCCCGTGGTGGCCGCGGCCACCCCCATCACCATCGGCTTCGGCGGTACCGTGGACAACGATCCCTACGGTACCGGCCTTGCCGACTTTTCCGGCCAGTTCACCTACGACAGCGCCTGGGCCGACCTGGACCCGGGCGCCGGCACCGGCAACTACCAGGGCGTCGGCGCCGCCTACGGCATCCAGGTGAGCTTCGCCGGCGGCGGTTCCTGGAGCCTGTACGGCCAGAACTTCATGCTGGCCATCCTCAACGACTACTTCGGCATCGGCGACGAGTACATCGCCTACGGCAGCGACGGCGGCGCCCTGAGCATGGAGCTGGACCTGTTCGACAGCACCGCGGCCCTGTTCGGCAGCGATGCCCTGCCCACCGACGTCCCACTGTTGAGCGGCTTCGACTGGCCCCGCTTCGCCCTGTTCGACAGCGACGCCGAATTCGGCGGCCAGATCACCAGCCTGAGCTGCCTGAACGGATGCATGACCGGTGGCGGCGGCAATCCGGGAGACCCGGGCAATCCCGGCGGTCCCGGCAACGGCGGCGGCAATCCCAACACCGTGCCGGAGCCGGGGTCCCTGGCCCTCATGGGCCTGGGCCTGGCGGCACTGATGCGCGGCCGGGCTCGGCGCGCGGCCTGAGCAGCACCTGAACACACGAAAGGAAACCCGATGAAAAACAGCGCCTTGTTCGCCCTCATCCTGCCGTCTTTCAGCATGGCCGGCAGCTCCGTGGCAGGCGGGCTTGTCCAAACGGCATCGCGGCCGGCCGGGACCGCCACCGGCCCCGGAAACTTCCGCCTTGCCTGCATCTGGAGCAAAGCGGGCGGCGCGCTACGCCCGTCCTGGCAGGGCCGCTGAGTCCCGGCGGTCCGGTCGATTTCGCATTCGAACCCCTTCCCTCCAAGGAGAAACCATGAATCGCAGCACCCTGTTCGTCGTCTTGCTCGCCATGTCCGCCGCCGTCCACGCCGTGGACGGCGTCATCCTCATCGGCCAGAGCCAGGCCCTGGCCGGCAACGTCACGCCCGGCGACGCGCCCGGCTTCCCCATCACCATCAGCAAGTCCGGTAGCTACAAGCTCACTGCCGACCTAGTGGTGCCGGACCTGAACACCAACGGGATCGTCGTCACCGCACCCGATGTGACCATCGACCTTAACGGCTTCGGCGTCCGAGGCCCCAATAGCTGCACTATCGGCAATTACGGCCACGTCAGCGTCTGCGCCCAGGGCAACGGCCATGGTGTGTCGGGCCTGACCAACAACATCACGGTTCGTAACGGGACCGTAAAGGGAATGGGCGGCTACGGCGTCAAACTGTGGGACGGTGCCGAGGTGGAGGGGGTCATGGCCACCCATAACGGCGAGAACGGCATCGACATCAACAGCGGTCTGATCCGCAACTGCCGCGCCATATGGAATGGCGGCATCGGCATCTTTGTCCAGGGAAGTTTCACCCTGGGGGGCAGCCTAGTGAAAGGAAACAAGAGCCACGGCGTCATGACTTTTGGCAACGGTCTGGTGACCGGCAATTCCCTCATCACCAACGGTGACCAAGAGCTGTGGGTGGCCGGCAGCGGCCTGGGTTACAGCAACAACGTGATCATTGGAACGGTAGGCGGCTACGGGACCGACCTGGGCGGCAACCTGGTCTATTGAGCCGGTGCGCCCATTCCCATTTTTACTCGCTACAAGTGAGCCATAGATCATGAAACGCCATTTATTGTTTGTTGCACTCTTCTCCCTGTCGGCCGCGGTCCACGCCGTGGACGGCGTTGTCCTCATCGACCAGAGCAAGGCCCTGGCCGGCAACGTCACGCCCGGCGACACCCCCGGCTTCCCCATCACCCTCAGCAAGCCCGGCAGCTACAAGCTGACCGGCAACCTGGTGTTGCCGGATGCCAATACCGACGGCATCGTCTCCACGGCCGGCAATGTCAGCATCGATTTGAACGGCTTCACCATCTCCGGTCCCACCCGTTGCGACTGGGACAAATCCAATGGCGGTGTCCTATGCGACGACCTCGGCAGCGCCATTGGCATTCTGCTGACCGGCGAGGACAATGCCGTGCGTGGCGGCGGCATTGTCGGCATGGGATCCCAGGGCATCGTCATCAAATCCGGCATCGTGGAGAACCTCCAGGTACGCCACGCAGGCTGGCGGGGAATCGCCGGCAGCCAGGGCAGCATCATGCGCAACAACACCGTGGCTTTCATCGGGTCCGCGGGCATCAGCGGCGGAGTAGACACCGTGATCTCCGGCAATACGGTGACATCGACCGGCTCGGGGATCGCCAGCAGCGGCTTGGTTACAGGGAATGCCGTCTTCGGAAACCATGAAACGCTGTCCTGCGATTATGGTTTGGGGGGCTACAGCAATAACGTCCTGCGCGGCGGCAACCAGATTACGGGTTGCAACGACCTGGGCGGCAACTTGATCAAGTAAACGAGGAGACCACCATGACATCGACCACATCCCTTTCCCCCGCCAGCATCCAGCTGGTCCGCGACAGCTGGAGCCAGGTCCTGCCCATCCAGACCCAGGCCGCCGGCCTGTTCTACAACCGCCTGTTCGAACTGGACCCGGCCTTGAAACCCCTGTTCAAGGGCGACATGGCCGAGCAGGGCCGCAAGCTCATGGGCATGGTCAACGTGGCGGTGGGCAGCCTGGACCGGCTGGACGGCATTCTGAAACCGGTCCAGGACATGGGCCGGCGCCACGCCGGCTACGGCGTCAAGGACGAGCACTACGCCACGGTGGGCGAGGCCCTCATCTGGACCCTGGAGCAGGGCCTGGGCGAGGCCTTCACCCCGGAAACCCGGGCAGCCTGGGTGCGGGTCTACACCCTGTTGGCCGACGCCATGCGGGAAGCCGCGCCGGTGGCCGCCTGAGTCCCCGCTCATGACCGATTCCAGGCGAGGCATCGGCGGCGGCGGCCGCGTTCGTTTCCCGGCCGTCCGCTCGCGGCTGTTCGAGCCGGCGCTGGCCCGGTTCATGCTCCATCTGGCCACGGCGGCGGCCTGCCTCCATGGGCATGGCGCCCAGGCCGGGATGGCGGCGGCCGTCGAATCCGACTGGCGCATCAGCCGGGCGGTGGCCGCGCCCTGGGCGCCCGCCACACCCGCGAGTCGAACCACGCGGACCTGGGTGGGAAGGAGCGTCACGTTCCAACGCGATTCGGTCAGCGGCCCCGGCGCGCTGCGTTGCGGCCATGCCGTGCTGGAAGCCACCCTATATCCCGCCGAGAGCCTGTTCCAGGGCAGCCTGCCGGCGCCGGCGGCGGCCTCCGCGCAAACCCTGGGCATCACCCGTTCGCCGTTGCCGGGGATCGGCCTGACCTGCGACACCGGTGTTTTCGAATTCCATCGGGTCGACGCCGACACCCTGTTGCTCGGCCTCGACAACCAGGTGCTCACCCTGAGCCATGCGCCCGGCGCCCTGGCGCCCGCCCATGCGCCGGAAGGCCGCGTGCAAAGCCTGCTGGAGGCGCACTTCAGCGGCGACATGGGGTTTTCCGCCGCCACTGTGAAGGCCAAGCGTCCCTGGCTTTCCGCCCGCCTCAAACAACGCATCGCCAAGTATTTCGCCCGTCCCGCGTCGGCGGACGAGGTGCCCGCCATCGATGGCGATCCCTTCACCGACAGCCAGGAATATCCCCAGCGTTTCGCCGTCGGCAAGGCCGTTGTATCCAACGGCACCGCCGAGGTGCCGGTGCGATTCACCGACGGCTTCCGCGACCGCGCCGTGGTGTACCGCATGCGCCGCGAGGGAGGCGCATGGCGGGTGGATGACCTGCGTTACGAGGGCGGGGAAACGCTGCGGGGATTGTTGCGATGATCCCCCCGGGGCCGCCGGTCGGCTTGATGCTGCTCCTGGCCCTGGCGGGCGACTCGGCGGCGGCAAGTTTCGACTGCGCGAAGGCCGCGTCGGCCATCGAGAAAACCCTCTGCGCCAGTCCGCGGCTCAACCAGCTCGACACGCGGATGGGCCTGGCCTACGCCCGCGCCCTGCGCGCCTGCCCGACGGCGGACACGCGCCACGCGCAGCGCGACTGGCTGCGCGAACAGCGCAACCGCTGCGGCGACGAGGCCTGCCTGATCGCCGCGTACGAGACCCGCCTTGGGCAGTTGGCGCGGGTCGCGTGCGACAACCCCGCCGCCCCATGCACAGCCACTCCGGCGGGTTTGCTGGGGAGCTGGAAACTCGTCTCCGAGGGCGGTCCCCACGAGGAGATGGCTTTCCAGGCCGGCACCTTCAATTCCTGGCTGCATCAACGTCCGGAAATCTTTGGCGCGCGTTGGCGCATGGATCGTTGCGAGCTTCGCATCCAGGAATCCGATGGGGGCCCGGAAAGCCGCTTCACGCTGTTGAAGCTCGATGCGAACCGGCTCACCCTGCGCGAGGCCGGTGAACAGGACATCGCCACCTACCAGCGCGTCAAACCGCCAGGCGTCCCCTGAGCAGCCGGAGACAACGCCCTGGCCGGACGGTTTCCCGCCGCACGATCCGGCCTGGAAATCGCGGGGTGAAACCATTGAAACAAAAAAGCCGGATTCGAAGCCGGATTCGAAGCCGAATCGATACAGTGAACAGCCAGACTGGCGCCAGCCGTGCTGATTGGCGTCCGCCTGATGGGGTCCATGTCCGCTGCAAGCCTCATCCACCCGAGCGCCATCCTGGCGGTGCTGGCTGACCGAGTAGTCCCATGACATCGCATCGAAGAGCGGAGGTATCCATGTCCGACGAGCCCGAATGGTGGCGACGCGCCCAAGTCCTGGAAGGCGAGGACCGTCTGGAAGAGGCGGAGCGTTTGATCAACGACGCCGTACCCCACATCGGCTCCGCCGCCTCGGTGGCCGAACTGTATGCCCGCCGCATGGCCAGGCTGCGGGATGCCGGGGATGAAGCCGGCGCCCTGGAGGCCTTCCGTCAGGCCGATCATTGGATAGGCTGGTATGCCAGCATGGCCACCAGCGGCGGCGAAGGGGCGGCCCTGTCCCTGCGGCGGGAGCGGTTCCGTCGTGCCCTGGTGGCGCGCTTTGGCCGCGACCCGGACCGACAATGAATTTTTCACCCCGGCCATGTGCGGGAAGCAAGCCCGTTGTCACCACTTTTACGAGGAAGAAGAACATGGGACTAGCCGAACGCCGCAAGATCAAGGCGCTGCGGGAAGAGGTACTGCCGGGCCGGGTCAAGGAAATCGAGGAAATCCGCGGCAAACCCATACCCTACGAGGTGGACTGGGACAGCTTGGCGGACGCCGCCGCCCGGCATCTTTCCTTCAATGACGGCGTGCTGGAAATGCACTGCGCCTATGCCCAGGGCGCCGGCGGCATGATCGGCGACGGCGAGATCCGCGATGCGCTCTAGGCGAAGCTTTGACTTGGGCCTGTTCGCCTTTCTGCTGGCCGGCTGCCAGGCCGAGACGCCGCCGCCCGCCGCGGCGGACGCGGCAACGCATTTCCACGCGCTGATCGGCGGCACGCCCGTCCACCTGGCGCTGGCGGACTGCGAGGTGTTTTTCGTGGCGCCGGATGGCGGCCGCGAGAAAGTGCTGAGCACGGATTTCTATCCCATGCTGTCCGTGTGCATGAGACAGAACGTTTCCGCCGATGCCGATTTCATCACCGTCGAGCTGGGCCGCCAGGCCTTCGGCGCGGGCGGATGCTGCGCCACCGAAGGCACTTGGCGCAGCCGGGATGGGAAAACCTGGGAACGGCGCCGGCATGGAAAATGGGGGGAGTCGGCGCCGTCGGCCCCGCCCCCGCGATGAGGAGAAGCACGATGAAGCGTTGGTTGTCTGCCCTGTTGCGGGCATTGGGCCTGTTTTCCTGCGTGGCGGCCGGTCCGCTGCATGCCGATGAAACCCCGTCCCCCAGTCCGGCCCAAAGCCCGCCCGCTGTCCTGGAGAAAGCGGGTGCCCTTTTGGGCGAGATGAAGGAAGTGGCGCAGGAATATCGGGATACCCATACGCTGCGTGGCAAGACGCCGGCGAAAGTCGATGCCATGGCCAGCCGCGCCGCCCGCAAGCTGGCCCGCCACCGGGACGACCTCGCGGACCTGTTGCCCAGGCTGAATCCCGACACGGAGTTCGCCATCGGGCTGGCGAAGTTCCTGGACAAGTGGCCGGACGCCGCCGCTTTCAAGCGCGACCTCCTGGCCGATGACACGCAAGAGAAAGGCACGTCCCAGGTCGAGATCGTGTCGTTGTGGTTCCAGGTGCCGGATCGCCGCGCGAAGTGGAAAACGCCGTTTCCCTTTCTCCGGCCATGAGCTGCGATCGCCGCCGGTTTCTCGCGGTGGGCTTGGCCCTGGCCTGGCCGGCCACCTCGGCCAACGGCGCCTCGGCCAACGGCGCCGCGCCGACCACGCCACCGCCCGGTTCCCCGCAACGCGCCGCCCTGCTGGATGCCGTGCGCGCGGCCCTGGGCCTGAATCCCCGGGCAAGCCGTTTCAAGGTCTCTCACCTGCGCAGCGCCGGCAACTGGGCCTATTTCGAGGGAAACGAGGTCGTGCCCCTGGACGGGCGTGAATGGCAGGAAACCGACCTGACCGTGAAAGCGCTGTTGGCCCATGGCAAGGGCGGTTGGCGCGTGTCGCTGAAGTGGACCCTGCCGGGGGACGACACGCATCCCTTGCGCCGCTTTGAGCGGCAGCTCGCCGACAAACGCGACCAGGACAAAATTCCGGAGGGGATATTTCCATGACGCGATCCACCCACCTTCAACGGGGGCTTCTGCTGCTGTGCGGCCTCGCCGTGACCGCCTTGCCCCATGCCGCCGAGCCGGCCGGCGCCTTGCGCGGCGAGTACCGTTTTCACGGCAAGACCCTGGTCGATCCGCCGCCGGGCGAGGCCCGCGCCACCCATCTTGGACTGGTGATCGAAGGGGCGGCGGCGCGCGATTTGTATCGCCGCATGAAAGTTCGCGGCGAGCGCGACCTGTGTCTGGACGACGGCTCGCGCAGCAAGACGCAAGGCCCCGTGCGCTGCACCGAGCTGGCGGGCAAGCAAGGTTGGCGCTGCGAGTTCGCCATCGAATTGGATACCTTCGCCTTGGTTCCGGACGGAGCCTGCTGATCCGGCCCCAGACTTCGTGCCGCGATCCGCGGCGCCCGCGTGCCACGGGAGACGGCGGGGTGACGGCGGGGGCAAAAAAATACGGCCCGAAGGCCGTACCAACACAACAACCGCTTTGTGCTTCCTAGTTGCTTTTCTACCTGCGGAGAAGTCGCTTTCCCCGGGTCACGCAAGCTTGCGGCGACGCGCCATGGCGCCCACCAGGCCGAGGCCGGCGAGCATCAGGGCGTAGCTTTCGGGCTCGGGAACGGGGGTGATGGTGAAGGCGGTGGTGTCGGGCACGACGCCTTCGTTGTTGCCGCCGACGACGATGTTCCAGTTGGCGGCGTCGAATACCTTCGCCTTGTAGGCGGCGAAATCGGTCTCGCCGCTACGGGGACCGGCATATTCGGCATAGTCGGTGCTGTTGGTGACAACCACCGCGTTCACGTTGGCGCTCAGTCCGGCCGCGTTCAGGTTCGCGCTGCCCTCGGTGGAGATGCCGGCTAGAAAGGTCGTCGGGTTGTCATAGCCGCTGCCCAGGTAGGCGTAGATCGTTTCGCTGCTGGCGCTGAGTCCCAGGTTGCTGCTGTTCGCCAGGGTCAGGGTGCCGGCGCTGGCGGCCAGGTTGGCGGCGTTGTCGATCGCGCTGAAGCGGATGACCGTGCCGGCGGCGATGGTGCTGGCGCCGGTGTTCCATGCATGCGCCGATTCGCCGGAGTTGAAGGCGCTGGTGCTGATGGCCTCGTTATCGGTGAAATAGATCGTGGTGTTCGCGGCGAGGTCGACGAAAGTCACCAAGCTCCAGCCGTCCTCGTCCGCGTTGAACGAGGTGAAGGCGATGTCGCCGGTGGTCAGGGCGTTGGCCTGGGCGCTGAGGGCGGTCAGGGCCAGGGTGAGAAGGGTCTTGCGCATGGTTCAGGCTCCGATCTTGAAGGTGGGGGATTGGTCTTTGCCGCGAATGCGCAGGCCGACCAGGCCGAGGCCCATGATCAACATGGCCCAGGTTTCCGGCTCCGGCACGGGGCTGATGCTCAGGGAGGCGCCGGCTTCGCCGTAGGCCCAGGCCGCGGGCGTGGCGCCGACATCCAGGGCCAGTCCGGATACGCCCACCTGGACGGTGTTCAGCATGTGCAGGCTCAGGGTGTCGCCGACGTGGGCCAGGAAGTTCCAGCTATAGCCGCCCGCGCCGGCGCCGTTGGCGCTGTCGTAGTCGAGCAGGTCGCCGTTCAGGTAGAGCTCGAAGCTGCTGGACTGATAGGGGTTGAAGCCGTCGGCCTCGGCGGCATGGCTGTAGTAGGGCGAGAAGGTGACCGCGACGGCCATGCCCAGGGACTCGCCCAGTTCGGGGGTGATGACGAAATCCTGTATCACGCTGGCGGGGGCCAGGGCGACCGCGGACAGGGTGGTGGGACTGGTGATGACGGCATGGTCCAGACCGGCGGAGGTCAGCAATTGCACCGTGGCGGTGGCGCTGTCGCCGGGCTGGGCGGCGTTGACGTAGGCTTCGTGGGAAAGATGCAGGTCCACGCTGTTGCCGCCCAGGCTGGCACTGGTGTCGCGCCAGCTGCCGGCGGCCACGTAGTCCAGGCCCATGTCGTAGTAGTCGTCGCCCAGGTCGCCGAGCTCGACGCCGGCGGACTGGCCGTCGAAGGTGACGGCGCCGACGCGCAGGCCGGAGACGGTGGTGTCGCCGAGGGTCCAGATCGCGGCCTGGGCGTTCCAGGAAACCAGCCCGGCAAGGGCCAGCGTGGTCAGGGAAAGGATGGGTTTCATTTCGGGCTCCTAGGATCTGCGGGAAATCAGTTGCGCGTGATGCGGTTCATCGGGCCGGGGGCGACACCGCCCGGATTGGCCTGGAGATAGGCTTCGAAGGCGTCGGTATCGACCGCGCCGCCGAGACGGTCGGTGCCCTGGGTCAGCACGGCGAAGCCGTCGCCGCCGTCAGCCAGGAAGCTGTTGACCGTGACCCGGTAGGACGCGGCCGGGTTGACCGGCACGCCGTTGATGCTCATGGCGGTGACGCGGGCATTGCAGGCGTTGGCGGCGGTGTAGGCGTAGTTGAAGCCCTTGGAGACCTGCAGGATGCGTTCCGCGCTCTGGCCGTTGCAGCCGTTGAACTGGGTTTCCAGCAGGGTCTTGATCTGGGCGCCGGTCAGGGTCAGGGTGACCAGGGAGTTGCCGAACGGCTGCACCGTGAAGGCGTCGCCGTAGGTCACGTCGCCGTTGGGCGCGTTGTAGGGCAGGTCGGCGCGGATGCCGCCCGGGTTCATGAAGGCGGCGACCGCTTCGCCGAAGCCGGCGTCGTCGGTGGCGTCCAACTGGGCGTCGGCGATGACGTCGCCCAGGGCCGATTCGCCGGCCGCGTTCTGGCCGCGGCTGATGGCGGCGGTGATGGTGCCGATGACACGCGCCTTGGGCACGGCGGACAGGCTGTCGTAATGGGCGACCAGATCGGTCAGGGCCGGATCCTCGGCGGTGGCGGCGCCGGTGCCGGTGGCCAGGTTGCTAGCGGTCACCGAGGTCACGTCGCGGCTGGCCGTGTCGATGGTGAGGTTGATGTCGGTCAGGTAGCGGGCGTAGTTGCCGGCGGAGGTGACGCGCACCGGCTTGCCCGCCTTGTTGTTGATCAGGCAGTTGTAGGTGGCGTGGGTGTGGCCGGAGACGACCAGGTCGATTTCCGGGTCGAAGCGGTTGACGATGTCGACGATGGGGCCGGAAATGCCGCCGCAGCCGTTGATGCCGCCGGAGGCGTAGCCGCCCTCGTGCAGCAGCACGACGATGCTGCGGATGCCCTGGGCCTTGAGCTGGGGAATCAGGGCGTTGACCGTGTCGGCCTCGTCCTTGAACCGCAGGCCGGCGACGCCGGAGGGGGAGACGATGGTGGGGGTGCCTTCCAGGGTCATGCCGATGAAGGCGATCTTGTTGCCCAGGAAGCTCTTCACGCCGTAGGCGGGGAACACGGTCTTGCCGGTGGCGGACTCCACCACGTTGGCGGCGAGGAAATCGAACTTCGCGCCGGCGAACTGGCCGGCCTTCAGATCCTGGGCCAGGCCTTGGCCGGAGTAGGGATCGCTGGGGTGGTTGCCGCCCTGCTTCATGCGCAGCAGCTCGGTCTTGCCCTCGTCGAATTCGTGGTTGCCCACGGAGTTGAAGTCGACGCCGATGCGGTTCATCGCCTCGATGGTGGGCTCGTCCTTGAACAGGGCGGAGGTGAGCGGGCTGGCGCCGATCATGTCGCCGGCGGAAACCACCGCGTTGAGCGGGTTCTGGGCGCGCAGCGCGTTGATTTTCGTGGCGAAGCGGGCCACGCCCGGGTTGCTGCTGGAGCCTTCGCCGGCCTTGATGTAGCCGTGGAAGTCGTTGAAGCCGATCAGCTTCACGGTCACGCTCTTGCCCACCTCGGATTGGGCGGCGGCCTGCATGATCTGGCTGCGCTCGCGGGAGGTGATCTTGCGGGCCTTCATCAGGTCCAGGGTGACCTGGGAGACATGGTTGACGAATTCGCCGTGGCTGCCCCAGGTGTTGGGGGTGTCGACGATCAGGTCGTTGACGCAGGTGTCGTTGACGGCGCGGTCGGCGACGGCGCTGTCGACGCCGCCCAGCATGACATTGCCGCCGCAGGCGAAGGCGGAACCGGCCAGGGCCATCAGGGTGGCGAGAACGAGAGGTTTCAGGACAAGCATGGGATCTCCGTGGATTGGTTGTGTGGTGGTGTCCAATCGTCGGTCCCGCGTATGACAAGGATGGGAAACATCCGGCGCGCGTGAATGAGCCGAACGGCTCATGCGCACACGGGTTGTTCTTCTCCGCGCCGGGGTGCTAAGTTGTCATCGAAATTTCACACGCTTTCGCGAAGATGGCTCCGATATCGATCAAGGAGCTGTCATGTCCATGAAATGGGAATTCGAACTCAAGGAGCCGGTGGAAGACGATGAGTCGGAAGACGTCCTGCAATCCGAAGACGACGAAGAGGATTACCTCGATTGCTGCCAGTGCATCTCGGACCCCTGCCTGAGCGACTGGTTGAGCCCGGCGTTCTGACCCGTTTCACCCGGCTGGGCGCCGCCCGGCGCGCGGCCCGTTTTTCCCTTTCACGCGGCGCGGCCGGCCTGCTCGGCCTGTGGCTGCTGCTGTGGGGAGGCATGTCCCACGCGGCGGCGGACGAGCTGTTCGCCGGCGTGGAACCCCGCTCCCGCATGGAGGGCGTCGACCTGGTGCTGAACGGGGCCGGCCTGCGGGAAATCCTGTTCTTCGACATCTACGTCGCCGCCCTCTACCTGCCCCACCGGCTTTCCGATCCCAACGCCGTGCTGCGCGCCGACCTGCCCCGGCGCCTGCGCATCAACCTGCTGCGGGACATGGACGCGGAACGGGATCTGGAGCGCCTGCTGGGCGGCATGAAGGACAACAACAGCCCCGAGGAACTCGCCGCCATCCACGATCAGGTGCAGTACTTCCTGCGCCTCATCCGCGCCATGGGCAAGGTGGAGAAGGGCAGCGTCATCCTCCTGGACTACCTGCCGGAAGCGGGCACCCGGGTATGGTTCAACCAGCATCTGCTGGGCACCGTGCCGGGGGAGGCCTTCAATCGCTGTGTGCTGAAGATTTGGCTGGGCGAACGGCCCATCCAGAAAAGCCTGAAAAAGGCCCTGCTCGGAGAAGCGCGCGTTCCCGGTTGAACCGGGGTGGGCTGCGGCGAGACGCCGGGTAGCGGCATGCGCCGTGACGCCTCGGCGCCGGGATGGGCCGCGGACTCCACTGGAAATTGAATTCCGCCATGAGGCGTGCATCCGCCAAACGGGAGTAAGAGAGATAAGGCTGCCGAGCTTGGCAATCTGGGAGAACGGCGGTTCGGCTCGGATGGACACGCGCATACCTGAAAGCGGGTGGCGGGTTTGGGGATAGGCGGACGGCTAGCACCGATTCTTGGGATTGGCCGATCATCGGCGCGCCTCTTGGCTAGTAGCCGCTTTGAACCGGTGGCGCCTACTTCGCCGCACTCGTAAACCGGCCTTGTGAACGGCCGGTCCGCTACGAGCGCCCGCCATGAAACCCACTTATTACTCATCGCGATCGACTCGATCTTCCCGTGCAGCCATCACGCCATTAACGCTTTCTTAATACCTGTCCGCCAGGGCTTTGCCACATTTTTATCTACGAGCCTCTAGATTTCATGGCGTCATCGTCAAACAGCCGGGAAATGTCATGGATCTCATCTATGTAGTCGTGGCCGTCGGGTTCTTCGCCCTCTCTGCCGTGCTGGTCGTTACCTTCGAGAAGCTGAGGGTGCGCAAATGAGCGCCCTCTATCTGATCGCCCTCATTGCTACCGTGGCCGTGTTTGCCTATCTGGTGGCCGTGCTGTTCTTCCCGGAGCACTTCTCATGACTGGCAACGGCTACTTTCAACTGGCCCTCTATCTGGTCGCCCTGATCGGGCTGGCCTGGCCCCTGGGTCTCTACATGGCCCGCATCTACAAGGATGAGACGCCCGCCTTCATGCGCTGGCTGCAGCCGGTGGAGAACCTCTTCTACCGGCTCGCCGGCGTCAAGCCGGGCGACGACATGCCCTGGACCCGCTACGCCTTCGCCATGCTGGCCTTCAACCTGATGGGCTTCCTGGCGGTCTATCTGCTACAACGCTTCCAGGTCTGGCTGCCGCTCAACCCGGAGGGCCTCGCTGCGGTGACGCCCGACTCGTCGTTCAACACGGCGGCCAGCTTCGCCACCAACACCAACTGGCAGGGCTACGGCGGCGAGACCACCATGAGCTACCTGACCCAGATGCTGGGCCTCAACGTGCAGAACTTCCTCTCCGCCGCCTCCGGCATGGCGGTGCTGGTGGCTCTGATGCGCGGCTTCACCCGCAGGGAGGCGAGCGGTGTGGGCAACTTCTGGGTCGACATGGTGCGCTCGGTGCTCTACATCCTGCTGCCTATGTCGCTGATCCTGTCCCTGGCCCTGGTGAGTCAGGGCGTGGTGCAGAACTTCTCGCCCTATGAGAAGGCGACCCTGGTGCAGCCCTACGAGTACGAGGTGGCCAAGAACGGCCCGGACGGCCAGGCCATGAAGGACGCCCAGGGCAACCCGGTAATGGAAAAGACCGTCGCCACCCAGCAGACCATCGCCGTCGGCCCGGCCGCCTCGCAGATTGCCATCAAGCAGTTGGGCACCAACGGCGGCGGCTTCTTCAACGTCAACTCCGCCCACCCGCTGGAGAACCCCACGCCCGTCTCCAACTTCCTGGAACTGCTGGCCATCCTGATCATCCCGGCCGCGCTCTGTTTCACCTTCGGTCGCTACATCGGCGACCTGCGCCAGGGCGGGGCGATACTCGCCGCCATGACCGTGGTGTTCACCGCCCTCCTGGCGGTGTGCGTCTGGGCCGAGCAGGCCGGCAACCCGCTGTTCGACCGCCTTGGCCTCGATACCCAGGCCTCGACGACCCAGGCCGGCGGCAACATGGAAGGCAAGGAGACCCGCTTCGGCATCGTCAATTCCGCCCTCTGGGCCACCGCCACCACCGCCGCCTCCAACGGCTCGGTGAACTCGATGCACGACTCCTACACCCCCCTGGGCGGCATGGCGCCCATGTGGCTGATGCAGCTCGGCGAGGTGATCTATGGCGGCGTCGGCTCCGGCCTCTACGGCATGATCGTGTTCGCCCTCATCGGTGTGTTCATCGCCGGTCTGATGATCGGCCGCACCCCGGAATATCTAGGCAAGAAGATCGAGGCCTTCGAGGTCAAGATGGCCGCCGTCGCCATCCTGGTGCCGCCCTTGGTGGTGCTAGTGGGCGCCGCCCTGGCGGTGGGGCTGGATGTCGGCCGCGCCGGCATCTTCAACCCCGGCGCCCACGGTTTCTCGGAAGTGCTCTACGCCCTGTCCTCGGCCGGCAACAACAACGGCAGCGCCTTCGGCGGTTTGGGTGCCAACACGCCCTTCTACAACACGCTGCTGGGCTACGCCATGCTGCTGGCGCGCTACTGGCTGATGATCCCGGTGCTGGCCATCGCCGGCTCGCTGGCGGCCAAGAAGATCGTCCCGGCATCGAGCGGCACCCTGCCCACCCATACCCCGCTGTTCGTGCTGCTGCTGATCGGCACCGTGCTGCTGGTGGGTGCTCTCACCTTCGTGCCGGCCCTGGCGCTGGGACCGGTGGTGGAACACCTGCAGATGCTTGGGGCGGGTAAATGAACCCAAGTGCGGAAGACGTAGGGCGGAAAAGCGCAGCGCCTTCCGCCGCCTCCGCCGGTCGGCGGATAAGGCCAGCGGCGCTCCGAAGGAAGTCCCCTTGGGGGGCTCATCCGCCCTACGGTCTGGTCAACAACGAGGAATAGTCATGCACAAGAAACAATCGCTATACGACACCGCCCTGATCAAGGCGGCGGCCTGGGACGCGGTGAAGCGCCTGTCGCCCCGCCACCAGGTCAAGAACCCGGTGATGTTAGTGGTCTGGCTGGGCAGCCTGCTCACCACCGGCCTGTTCGTCCAGGCCCTCTCCGGCAAAGGCGAGGCTCCGGCCGGCTTCATCCTGGCCGTCAGCCTCTGGCTCTGGTTCACGGTGCTGTTCGCCAACTTCGCCGAGGCCATGGCGGAGGGCCGCGGCAAGGCCCAGGCCGCGGCCCTGAAGGGCATGAAGCGCACCGTCCTGGCCAAGAAGCTGAAGGAACCCCGTCACGACGCCCCCACCCACGTGGTCAACTCGGAGGAGTTACGTAAAAACGATCTGGTCCTGGTCACGGCTGGAGAGGTTATCCCCGGCGACGGCGAGGTGATCGAGGGCGTCGCCTCGGTGGACGAGTCGGCCATCACCGGCGAATCCGCCCCGGTCATCCGCGAGGCCGGCGGTGACTTCTCCGCCGTCACCGGCGGTACCCGGGTGCTGTCCGACTGGCTGGTGGTCCGCATCACCGTCAACCCGGGCGAGACCTTCCTCGACCGCATGATCGCCATGGTGGAAGGCGCCAAGCGCCAGAAGACCCCCAACGAGATTGCCCTCACCATCCTCCTGGTGGCGCTGACACTGGTGTTCCTGCTCGCCACCGCCACCCTGCTGCCGTTCTCGCTGTTCAGCGTCGAGACGGCCGGGGCGGGCGAGCCGGTCAGCGTGACCGTGCTCACCGCGCTGCTGGTCTGCCTGATCCCCACCACCATCGGCGGCCTGCTGTCCGCCATCGGTGTGGCCGGCATGGGCCGGATGATGGGCAAGAACGTCATCGCCACCTCCGGCCGCGCCGTCGAGGCGGCCGGCGATGTGGACGTGCTGATGCTGGACAAGACCGGCACCATCACCCTGGGCAACCGCCAGGCCAGCAACTTCCTGCCCGCCCATGGCGTGAAGGAAGTGGACCTGGCCGACGCCGCTCAACTGGCCTCCCTGGCCGACGAGACCCCGGAAGGCCGCAGCATCATGGTCCTGGCCAAGCGGAAATTCGCCCTGCGCGGCCGCGACATCCAGGAGCTGGGCGCCCGGTTCGTCCACTTCACCGCCCACACCCGCATGAGCGGCGTCGACCTGGACGGTCGCGAGATCCGCAAGGGCGCCGCCGACGCCATCCGCGCCTGGGTCACCAGCCTGGGCGGCCATGGGGTTGCCAGTCTCCCGGCCGAGGTGGACAGCCTAGTGGACCAGGTCGCCAAGCGCGGCTCCACCCCCCTGGTGGTGGCCGAGCATCGCGGCGGCCAGGTGCGCGTGCTGGGCGTGGTGGAGCTGAAAGACATCGTCAAGGGCGGCATCAAGGAGCGCTTCGCCGAGCTGCGCCGCATGGGCATCAAGACCGTGATGATCACCGGCGACAACCGCCTCACCGCCGCCGCCATCGCCGCCGAGGCGGGGGTGGACGACTTCCTGGCCGAGGCCACGCCCGAGGCCAAGCTGAATCTGATTCGCGAATACCAGTCGCAAGGCCGCCTGGTGGCCATGACCGGCGACGGCACCAACGACGCCCCGGCCCTGGCTCAGGCGGACGTGGCGGTGGCCATGAACACCGGTACCCAGGCAGCCAAGGAGGCCGGCAACATGGTCGACCTGGACTCCAACCCGACCAAGCTGATCGAGGTGGTGGAGACCGGCAAGCAGATGCTGATGACGCGCGGCTCGCTGACCACCTTCTCCATCGCCAACGACGTGGCCAAGTACTTCGCCATCATCCCGGCCGCCTTCGCCACCACCTACCCGGCCCTCAACGCCCTCAACGTCATGGATCTCGCCACCCCGGCCAGCGCCATCCTGTCGGCGGTGATCTTCAACGCCCTGATCATCGTCGCCCTGATCCCGCTCGCCCTGAAGGGCGTCAAATACCGCCCGCTCGGCGCCGGCACGCTGCTGCAACGCAACCTGTTGGTGTACGGCCTGGGCGGGTTGGTGGTCCCCTTCATCGGCATCAAGGCCATCGACCTGCTGCTGGTCGGGCTGAACCTGGCTTGACGGACATGTCCGCTCCAGCCCCCCGCTCCCCCAGCCCCTCCCCCGCAAGCGGGGGAGGGGTGCGCGGCAGCGCGGGAGAGGGGCTGTTCAGGGTCTTCCATAACGAATCGGAGTAAACACATGCTGAAGGAACTCAAACCCGCCTTGCTGATGCTGGGCTTGCTCACCGCGCTCACCGGCGGCCTCTATCCCCTCGTGGTCACCGGCGTCGCCCAGGGCGTCTTTCCGCACCAGGCCAATGGCAGTCTGGTCGAGCGGAACGGCAAGGTGGTGGGCTCGGAACTCATCGGCCAGCCCTTCTCGGACCCGAAGTACTTCTGGTCCCGTCCCTCCGCTACCGGCCCCATGTCCTACAACGCCGGCGCTTCCTCCGGTTCGAATTTGGGCCCGACTAACCCGGCCCTGGAGAAAGCTGTCAAAGCCAGCATCGAGTCCCTCAAAGCCGCCGACCCCGGCAATCCCTTGCCCATCCCGGTGGATCTTGTCACCGCCTCGGGCAGTGGCCTCGACCCCCACATCAGCCCGGCGGCGGCCGAATACCAGATCGGCCGCGTCGCCCGCGTCCGTGGCCTCGATCCGGCCGACCTGCGCGCCCTGGTGGCGATTCAGACCGAGAGCCGCCAGTTCGGCGTCCTGGGTGAACCACGGGTCAACGTGTTGCGGCTCAATCTCGCTCTGGATCAGGCGTCCAAGCCCTAAACTGTGGCCATGGCTGAAGATAAGACCCGCCCCGACCCTGACGCCCTGCTGGCGCGCATCGAGGCGGACGCCGAGCGCGCAGCCCGCGGCAAACTGAAGGTGTTCTTCGGTGCTTGTCCCGGCGTCGGCAAGACCTACGCCATGCTGTTGGCGGCGCGCGCGGCTCGCGAGCAAGGGGTGGACATGGTGGTTGGGGTGGTGGAGACCCATGGCCGGGTGGAGACCGCCCGCCTGCTGGAAGGGCTGGAGCGGCTGCCGCCCAGGCTGGTGGCCTACCAGGGCCGGGAGCTGGCGGAATTCGACCTGGATGCCGCCCTGGTCCGCAAGCCGGCCCTGATCCTGGTGGACGAACTGGCCCATTCCAACGTGGCGGGCGCCCGCCATCCCAAGCGCTGGCAGGACGTGCAGGAACTGCTGGCGGCGGGCATCGACGTCTGGACCACCGTCAACGTCCAGCATCTGGAAAGTCTTAATGACATCGTCGGCGGCATCACCGGCATCCAGGTGCGGGAGACCTTGCCGGACAAAATGTTCGAGCAGGCCGACGAGGTCACTCTGGTGGACCTGACGCCGGACGAGCTGCTCACGCGCATGAAGGAAGGCAAGGTCTACCTGCCCCACCAGGCGGAGCGGGCCATCCGCAACTTCTTCCGCAAGGGCAACCTGATCGCCCTGCGGGAGCTGTCACTGCGCCGCACCGCCGACCGGGTGGACGCCCAGATGCGGGAGTACCGCGACGACCAGGCCATCCGCGACGTATGGCAAGCCAAGGAGCGGCTACTGGTGTGCGTCGGCCCCGGCGCCGGCGGGGACCGCCTGGTGCGCGCTGCTGCGCGTCTGGCGGCCAGCCTGCGTGCCGACTGGATCGCGGCTTACGTTGAGACGCCCCGCCTGCAAAGGCTGTCCGAGGCCAATCGGGACAAGATTCTCAAGACGCTGGCCCTCGCCCGGGAACTGGGCGCCGAAACCGCCACCCTAGCCGGCCCGGAGGACAGCCCCACCCTACTGGCCTATGCCCGCGCCCGCAACGTATCCAAGCTGGTGGTGGGCAAGAGCCTGCGCACCGGCATCTCGCGCATGCTGCGCGCGCCCCTGTCGGACCGTCTGTCCGCCCTAGCTGACGACGTGGACGTTTACGTGGTGGCCCACGAGGAAGAGGCACGCCCCACGGACAAGTTGGTAGCCATGCCCCTGGACTTGGGGCCGGAGCCCTCCGGCAATCGCCACTGGGCAAGCTACGCCTGGGCCGCCGGGGTGTGCGTGGCAACCACGATGCTGGCCAGGCTGGTTCTGCCCTGGTTCGATCTGGCCAACCTGATCATGCTGTACTTGGTGGGTGTCGCTTGGGTGGCGGCCCAGCACGGCCGGGGGCCGGCGGTGCTGGCGTCGTTGCTATCGGTGCTGACCTTCGACTTCTTCTTCGTCCCGCCGCCGCTGTCCCTGACCGTGGCCGATACCCGCCACCTGCTTACCTTCGCCATCATGTTGGCGGTGGGCCTGACCATCAGCACCCTTGCCGCCAATCTGCGCTACCAGGCGCGCATCGCCTCCTACCGCGAGCGGCGCACTCGGGCGCTGAACGAACTGGGCCGGGAACTGGCCGGCGCGCTGCTGGTGGAGCAGATCGTCGAGACCGCCCGCAACCATCTCGAAGGTCTGTTCCTGTCCAAGGCCTGCATCCTGTTGCCCGACACCCACGAGAAACTGCATTCGCCCACCCCCCTGCCCGGCCACAAGGATCTGCCCCTGGATCCGGCCATCGCCCAGTGGGTCTACGACCACCAGCAGCCCGCCGGCCTGGGCACCCAGAGCCTGGCCGGCGCGCCCATGCACTACCTGCCGCTTAAGGCGCCTATGCGCACGCGTGGCGTGCTTGCCCTGCTACCGAGCCAGAAGCGCCTCTTGTTCCTGCCCGAGCAGACGCGCCTGCTGGAGACTCTGGCGGCCCAGATCGCCCTTGCCTTGGAGCGGGTGCACTACGTGGAGGTGGCCCAGGACGCCTTGGTGCGCATGGAATCCGAGCGACTACGCAACGGCCTGCTGTCCGCCCTGTCCCACGACCTGCGCACGCCCCTGACGGTGCTGGCCGGCCTGGCCGATTCCCTACCCATGGCGGGCCCACCCCTGCCCACCGCCCAGGCGGAGATTGCCCACGCCATCCGTGTCGAGGCCCTGCGCACCAGTACCTTGGTGACCAACCTGCTGGACATGGCCAGGCTACAACAGGGAGAGGTGCGCCTGAAGCGCGAATGGCTGCTCCTGGAGGAGGTGATCGGCGCAGCCCTGCAGGACTTGGCCGCGCCCCTGGCAAGCCACGCGGTACGGGTGGACCTGCCCGCCGACCTGCCCCTCCTGGAACTGGACGCCACTCTCATGGAGCGGGTGTTCTGCAACTTGCTGGAGAATGCCGTCAAGTACACGCCGCCCGGCAGTCACATCGAGGTCGCCGCCCGCCAGGAAGGGGATCGCGCGGTCATTACCGTGGCCGACGACGGTCCTGGCCTGCCGCCGGGCCGGGAAGAAGCCTTGTTCGAGAAGTTCACCCGCGGCCAGGAGGAATCGGCGGTGGCTGGCGTGGGACTGGGCTTGGCCATCGTGCGCGCCATCGTCCAAGCCCACAAGGGCACTGTGCGGGCAGAGAACCGGCCCGAGGGTGGCGCCCGTTTCATCATCACCCTGCCGGCGGGCGAGCCCCCGGAAGTGCAACAGGAAACCTGATGGACGAGCCACGCCCACCTGCCGCCAGCGTCGTGGTCATCGAGGACGAGCCGCAGATCCGCCGATTCCTGCGCACCGCCCTGGAGGCCGAGGGCTGCGTGATGGCCGAGGCGGACACGGCGGCACGCGGTCTGGTGGAGGCAGGCACCCGCAAACCCGACCTGGTGATCCTGGACTTGGGCTTGCCGGATCGGGACGGTGTGGAGGTCGTACGCGACCTGCGCACCTGGTCCATGGTGCCCATCCTGATCCTGTCGGCTCGGGTGGACGAGAGTGACAAGGTGGCGGCCCTGGACGCCGGCGCCGACGACTACCTGACCAAGCCCTTCAGTATGGCCGAGCTTTTGGCACGGGTGCGGGCCTTGTTGCGCCGTACCCGCCTGAGCGCAGAAGAAGGCCCATTGATCAGCTTCGGCCAGGTTACCGTGGACATGGTCCGCCGGCACGTTACGCGCGCCGGCGCTGAAATCCACCTCACCCCCATCGAATACCGGCTGCTGGCCTTGCTTATCGCGAATTCTGGGCGGGTGCTCACACACCGGCAGATACTGCGCGAGGTGTGGGGGCCCAGCCATGCGGAGGACACTCATTATCTGCGCGTATATATGACCGGCCTGCGGCGCAAACTGGAGTCCAACCCGACCCTGCCCCGCCATCTCCGAACAGAGTCCGGGGTGGGTTACCGGCTCGTGCTTGAGGAGTAACACAGGGCCTAGGCTTGGTGTTTGGCCACATTGAAATCAAAGGACATTGCAAATTGAACCTCACGATGCGGGAACTGACATGTCTACGCACGGTTGCGGAAGGCCCTTCGGTTCTTGAGCCATGTCCCGAGTCGATTCTAAAAACCTTGATTGGCAAGGGACTGGTGGAACACACGGCCATCGTTCCTTATCCCTTGCAATGCTCGCATAACACCTACCATCTCACGCCAGCCGGATATGCCCTGCTCAATAAAAACTGAATCGCATTAGGTTTGTGGTGGCAAATCGGGCAGGGATATTTTTTGCAATGGCGCTTCGGCCGAGTACTTACAGGTGTGCAAGTTGCAGGAACGGCGGTTCGGTTCGGATGGACACGCGAATACCTGAAAGCGGGTGGCGGGTGTGGCGCAAGTTGCTGACATTGGCGCCGCAACAGGGTCGAAGGTCGGCTTCCTTAGGCCATATCAGTTCGGACCCGCCGCGTAGAGGCTAATGGGTTGGATACGGTGTGCTAGCAATGATCGCTGTCGCGGGTCTCGTGACGCTCAAGGGTTGGGCATGACCTGAAGCGATTTTCTAGCGTCAGATGGCCCATTTTCGCAAGATGGGGGTGAATGGAACTGTCATGTCGGTGGAAGACAGCGGTTTTTGCCTATTCCCGTGCCAGTACCGTGATTCCAGACGGCGGGGCATATTCCGGCGCCGACTTTCCTCCATGCTTCTGGGAAGCAGGAATGCCACCCCATGAGAAAGCCCCGTCGAACCGGGACTTTCTCACTCAGAGCCAAACTTAAGCCGCGGCGCCTACGGCCTTCGCTTCAGGCACCTCGATCAATTTCCCCGTCTTGCAGTCATAAATGTACCCATAGATCGGGATATTCGCGGGGACGAGCGGATGCTTGCGCACCCGGGTCACGTCTTCCAACACGCTTTGGGCCTGGTTGGAAATGGTGAGCCAGTTGATATAGCGACCTTCGGGAGATCCCGGTCCCGCCCCGTGGTCATGCCAGCCATTCGCATCGACGCTAGCCGTTTCCAGGCTGCTGCCGAGCAGGCTGGTCATGATGTCGTTGTTGAACGTTTCCATGCCGCAGTCGGTGTGGTGAATGATGAACCACTCCTTGGTTCCCAGGAGTTTGTAGGAAATAACGAGCGAACGAATTGCGTCGTCGCTGGCACGGCCGCCTGCATTTCGGATCACGTGTGCATCGCCTTCGCACAGTCCCGCGAATTTGGCGGGATCGAGGCGCGCGTCCATGCAGGTCAGTACGGCAAAGCGCCGCCCCGGGGGCATCGGCAGATTTCCCTTGTCGCCGAAATTGTTGGCGTACTGGGCGTTGGCCGACAGGACTTCTTCTTTTACCTTGGACATGAAAGTCTCCTCTTGGGATAGTGGGAAAATCACCGGTCGTTGGCCGGCCAGCCCATTAAGCACTTACTATGCCACGTAAAAAATCAAATATATTCAATGAGTTATAGATTTATTGCGCGCGCACTGGGAAGTGGCTCTTCACAAAATTGAAGTTATTCTTCAAATTCTGGATTGGGACTATCCTAGTGGCGTCCCAACGACTTGGCGGAATGCCCGATGTCAAAATCAGAGCCGTTTCCCAACCTCACACCCGAGGATTTTCTGCAAACATTTCTTGACGAGGCGAGGCGCGTGGCGCCGTTTGCCACGTGCAGCAGTCTGCAGTCCTTCATCCAGCAAATTGTCCTGAAAGCCAGCGCCGGTCTGGAAGAAACCTACCGCGAGGCGGAAGCGCTAACCGGACCGCTGACGCCAGCACAATACGCAGAGCTGATAACGACGTTGAAGAACAGTATCGGCGGTCAATTTCGCGTCGTTTCGATCGAATACCCGCAAGTGCAGATTCATACCGAGCGCTGCCCATTCGGCAGCCTGGTGCATACGGCGCCAGGGCTTTGCCACATGACGTCGAGCATCTTTGGCGGCGTCGCGGCGCGCAATTTCGGCTATGCGAAAGTGGAGCTTCAGAGGCGAATCGCGCTGGGATCCGATAGCTGCGACATCTGCATCCACCTTGATCCCACCCGCGCCGAAGACGTCCTGGGCGACGAATATTTCAGCGACGGACATCAAGTCATTGGCGAGGTCAGGGCACCGAACGAGCTCCAGCGCATCATCGAACAGCGTCTTCATGCGCTATGGGTCCGCGGTTCGGGCAGCGGGGGCTCCAAAACCAGCGCCGATCGTCCCAGATTGGTGGCCGAGAGCGCGCCCATGCGTGCGCTGTTGAAGGCGGTGGAAAAGATTGCGGATACGCGGGCGACCGTTCTGCTGTTGGGCGAAACCGGCGCCGGCAAGGAGGTCCTGGCCAAGTCCATCCACAGCATGTCTTCCAGGCTGGACCGGCCCTTCATTGCCGTCAACTGCGGCAGTCTGCCCGCGGAATTGGTGGAAACGGAACTCTTCGGCCATGAGCAAGGCGCATTTACCGATGCCAAACGCCAGCACCAAGGACGTTTCGAGCTGGCACATGGCGGTACCTTGTTTCTGGACGAGGTCGACAGCCTGTCGCCAAAGGCACAGGTCTCGTTGCTCCGGGTACTGCAGGAAGGGCGTTTCGAACGGGTGGGTGGTCACCTCCCCGTTATTTGCGACGTTCGCGTCATCGCCGCAAGTAACCGTGAGCTTTCGCTCTTGGTGGAACAGGGAGAATTCCGTAAGGACCTGTATTTCCGTTTAAACGTGGTACCGCTGCGCATCCCTCCCCTGAGGGAACGACGGGAAGACATCATCCCCTTGGTTAAAACCTTCTTGCAGCGTTTCTCCGAGCGTTACCAATCCCCTTCCATCGAGATCTCGCCGGAGGTCGTGCGTTGTCTTGAGGAATACAACTGGCCCGGCAATATCCGCGAACTTGAAAATGTACTGGAGCGTGCTTTTCTGTTTGCCGACGGTCATGTCATCCGCAACATCAACCTGGACCTTGTGCCATGCACGACACCTGGCGAAGGCACAGTCCTAGACCTGAGGGAATTGAAACGAAAGGCGGCTGACGAGGTGGAGCGCCGTTACCTGGACGCGTCAATGGTTGATCACAACGGTGATGTGCAGGCGGTCGCCGCCGCGTTGGGGATGACGTCACGGGCGATATACCAAAAGCTTAATTATCATGGTCTTCGCAAATGACAAGATAGGTTGACGCTTGGCTTGGCCGGCCTTCCATCCTGGCCACTACCTGCGGCAGCAAAGGCCAAGAAAATGGCCTTGGTCCTGAACTGAGGCGACGCCGCTTGTGGCCCTGGCGCCTGCACGACGACGCCTCCCTTCGCTGGCCACTTCCGAGCCGTTGCAACCGCCCGACAAGGGTATGGGCTCTGTTCCAAGCGCACCCGCCGCTTCGTGGCGTCCGCACGGTGAACCGGGATAGACGTCCGGCTTCGAAAAAACCTGGCCGGTCCCGGCAGGGAGGGCGACCCGCATTGGCTGGCCAGGCATCCGGCAGGCGGCACGCTGCCGTTGACGAAAGCAACAGGGACCGCTTCGGGTTCCCGCGTTCAAGCCGCAAGAGCGCCGCTGCCTTGTGGTCCGCTAGTTCTCCCGGGTATCCGGCGCCGCGGCGGAAGCCACTTCCCAACTCCCACCCAGCGCCCGGATCAAATTGACCGTGGCGCGCGCCCGTTCGCCGTCCAGGCTGGTGGCGGCGCGTTGTTGTTGCAGGACGCTGCGGTCGGCGTCGATGACGCCGAGGTAGCTGATGGCGCCTTCGCGGTACTGGATGTGGGAAAGCTGGGCGGCGCGGCCGGCGGCGCTGACGGCCTGGTCCTGGGCGCTGTTCTGGCGGTCCAGGATGCGCAGGTGGGCCAGGTTGTCCTCGACTTCCTTGAAGGCTTGCAGGATGGCCTGCCGGTAGTTGGCGACATCTTCGTCGTAGGCGGCGTTGGCGCGGTCGACGCCGGCGGCGCGGGCGCCGCCGTCGAAGATCGGCAGGCTGAGCAGGGTGCCGGCCAGGGGGCCCAGGAGGTAGGCCCGGCTGGAGGCCTGGAACAGGTCGCCGAGTTTGGCCGATTCGTAGCCGTAGTTGCCGCTCAGGCTGAGGCGCGGGAAGTAGGCGGCGCGGGCGGCGCCGATGCGCGCGTTGGCGGCGGCCATGGCGCGTTCGGCGGCGGCGATGTCGGGCCGTCGTTCGAGCAGGGCGGAGGGCAGCCCGGCCGGCACGGCGACCTTGAGGCGGCCGATCGGCTGTTCGTCCAGGGCGAACTCGGCCGGCGTTTTGCCGAGCAGGATGGCCAGGGCGTGTTCGGCCACGGCGCGCTGGCGGGCGACGCCGTCGGCCTCGGCCTGGGCCGAGGCCAGTTCGGTGCGGGCGCGGGCCAGTTCGAGTTCGCCGATGTCGCCGGCGTCGTAGCGGCGCTGGAAGAGTCGCAGGGTTTCGGCGCGCAGCTTGACGGTGTCGGCATAGAGCGCCCGCGTGGCGTCCAGCTCGCGGACCAGGAAGTAGGCCTGGGCGACGTCGGCCTGCAGCGCCAGCAGAGTCGAGCGGAACAGGGCCCGGTCGCGCTCGGTCTCGATTTTGGCGGCGTCGGCCACGCTGCCCAGGCGGCCGAACAGGTCGGCCTCGTAGGCAAAGGTGGCCTGGCCGCGCCACAGGGTCTGGGCGCGGGTGTCGGCATCGGCGGCCAGGCCTTGCGAGGCCGGCGAGGCAAGCTGGCGGGTCGGGCCGAAGCCGACGCCGATCCGCGGGAAGAGCGCGGCGCGCGCGTTCTTTTCCAGCGCCCGGGCCTGGCCCAGGCGGGCGGCGGCGGCCTTGAGGCTCTGGTTGGCGGCCAGGGCCTGCAGTTCCAGATCGTTCAGCGTGGCGTCGCCGAACACCTGCCACCATTCGCCGCGGGCGACAGCGTCGGCGGGTTCGGCCAGCTTCCACTGTCCGTCGGCCGGCGCGGCCTCCTTGTAGGCGGCGGGAACGGCCGCCTGCGGGCGCTGGTAGATGGGGGCCGGCGAGCAGCCGGCGAGCAGCATCAGGCCGGCCAGCAGGGTACTTGTCAGGGCGTAGCGGGGTTTCATGGCGTTACTCCGGAATCGCTTGGGGAGCGGCGGGGCCGGCCACCAGCGGGGCGTCGTGGTGCGAGGCGGAATGCAGCTTGTGCTTCTTGTCCAGGGTGCGCAGCAGCACATAGAAGACCGGCGTCAGGAAGAGCCCGAATAGGGTCACGCCGAGCATGCCGAAGAACACGGCGATGCCCATGGCGTGGCGCATTTCGGCGCCGGCGCCGGAGGACAGCACGAGGGGCATGACGCCCATGATGAAGGCGATGGAGGTCATCAGGATGGGGCGCAGACGCAGGCGGCTGGCGTCGATCGCGGCCTGTACCGGCGTGCGGCCCTGGAGCTCCAGCTCGCGGGCGAACTCGACGATGAGGATGGCGTTCTTGCAGGCCAGCCCCACCAGCACCATCAGCCCGATCTGGGTGAAGATGTTGTTGTCGCCGCCGGTCAGCCAGACGCCGGCGAGGGCCGCGAACAGGCTGGTGGGCACGATCAGGATGACGGCCAGCGGCAGGGTCAGGCTTTCGTACTGCGCGGCCAGGACCAGGAAGACCAGCAGCACGCTGATAGGGAATACCCAGATGCCGGCGTTGCCGGCCAGAATCTTCTGGTAGGTCAGGTCGGTCCATTCGAACTTGACGCCGCGCGGCAGGGTCGCCGCCGCCACCCGCTCGGCCGCCGCCTCGGCCTGGGCCGAGGAATAGCCGGGGGCGGGGCCGCCGTTGATGTCGGCCGCCGTGTAGCCGTTGTAGCGCACCACCATTTCCGGCCCGAAGGTCTGCTTGACCTGGACCAGCGAGGACAGGGGCACCATCTCGCCGGCCGCGTTGCGCACCTTCAACTGGCCGATATCCTCGGGATGGGCGCGGAAGGGGGCGTCGGCCTGGGCGCGCACCTGGTAGACGCGGCCGAAGCGGTTGAAGTCGTTGACGTACTGGGAGCCGAGGTAGATCTGCATGGTGTCGAACACGTCGGTGACCGAAACGCCCAACTGCTTGGCCCGCGTGCGGTCGAGATCGACGTCGATCTGGGGCACGTTGATCTGGTAGCTGGAGAACATCGGGCCGAGGGCCGGCTCCTTGGCCGCCGCCGCCATGAAGGCGTTGGCCGCGTTGTTGAGTTCGGCAAAGCCCACCGAACCGCGATCCTCGATCTGCATCTTGAAGCCGCCCACCGTGCCCAGGCCCATGACCGGCGGCGGCGGGAAGGTGGCGATGAAGCCCTCCTGGATGGCCGAGTATTTCTGGTTCAGCGCGCCGGCGATGGCGCCCGCCGACAGCGCCGGGCTCTTGCGCTCCGCGAAGGGTTTCAGGGTGACGAAGACGATGCCGGCGCTGGAACTGTTGGTGAAGCCGTTGATCGACAGGCCGGGGAAGGCGACGGCGTGTTCGACGCCGGGCTGTTTCAGGGCGATCTCGCTCATCTCGCGGATGACGGCCTCGGTGCGGTCCAGCGAGGCGCCGTTGGGCAGTTGCGTGAAGCTGACCAGGTACTGCTTGTCCTGCCCCGGCACGAAGCCGCCGGGGACGATGTAGGACAGGCCGATGGCGCCGCCGATCAGCGCGAGATAGAGGCCGATGGCGCCCGCCTTGTGCGAAATCATGCCGGTGACGCCGTGGCTGTAGCGTTCGGACGAGCGGCTGAAGAAGCGGTTGAAGGCGCGGAAGAAGCCGCCGAGATAACGGTCCATGCGCACCGTCAGCCAGTCCGGCTTCTCGTTGTGGCCCTTGAGCAGCAGGGCGGCCAGAGCCGGCGACAGGGTCAGCGAGTTGACCGCCGAGATCACCGTCGAGATGGCGATGGTCATGGCGAACTGCTTGTAGAACTGCCCGGTCAGGCCGGTCATGAAGGCCAGCGGCACGAACACCGCGATCAGGGTCAGGGCGATGGCGATGATCGGCCCGGACACTTCGCGCATGGCCCGGTAGGTGGCCTCGCGCGGGGTCAGCCCGGCCCCGATGTTGCGCTCCACGTTCTCGACCACGACGATGGCGTCATCGACGACGATGCCGATGGCCAGCACCATGCCGAACAGCGACAAGGCGTTGATCGAATAGCCGAAGCCGAGCATCAGCGAGAAGGTGCCGACGATGGAGACCGGCACGGCCAGCAGCGGGATGATCGAGGCGCGCCAGGTCTGCAGGAAGACGATGACCACCAGCACGACCAGCGATATGGCTTCGAGCAGCGTATGCACGACGGCCTCGATGGAGGCGCGCACGAACTGGGTCGGGTCGTAGACGATCTCGTACTTCACCGAGTCGGGGAAGTCCTGGGCCAGTTCCTTCATGGCGGCGCGCACGTTGCTGGAAATCTGCAGCGCGTTGGCCCCCGGCGCCTGGAAGATGGGGATGGCCACCGCCGGCTTGTTGTCGAGCAGGGCGCGCAAGCCGTATTCGGCCGCCGCCAGCTCGACGCGGGCGACGTCGCCCAGGCGGGTGATGCCGCCGTCGGGCGAGGCCTTGAGGACGATGTCGGCGAATTCCTCGGTGGTCTTCAGGCGGCCCTGGGCGTTCACATTGAACTGCAGCGGCACGCCGGGCAGGGTGGGCGAGGCGCCGAGGGTGCCGGCCGCCACCTGCACGTTCTGCTCGCGGATGGAGCGCACCACCTCGGCGGCGGTCAGGCCGCGCTGGGCCACCTTGCCGGGGTCGAGCCAGACGCGCATGGCGTAGTTGCCGGAACCGAACAGGCCGACCTCGCCCACGCCCTGGATGCGCGCCAGGCGATCCTTGACGTTGATCAGCGCGTAGTTGCGCAGATAGGTCATGTCGTAGCGGTCGTCGGGCGAGATCAGGTGCACCACCATGGTCAGCGTCGGCGAGCTTTTCAGGGTCGTCACGCCCAGGCGCTGCACGTCCTCGGGCAGGCGCGGCAGGGCTTGCGAGACGCGGTTCTGCACCAGTTGCTGGGCCTTGTCGGGATCGACGCCCAACTGGAAGTGGACCGTGACCGTCAGGTTGCCATCGCTGTTGGCCTGGGACTGCATGTAGAGCATGTTCTCGACGCCGTTGATGGATTCCTCCAGCGGCGCGGCGACGGTTTCGGCGATCACCTTGGGGTTGGCCCCGGGATACTGGGCGCGCACCACCACCGAGGGTGGCACCACTTCCGGGTATTCCGAGATCGGCAGCTTGAACGCCGCCAGCACGCCGGCGAGCAGGATCAGCATGGAGATCACCCCGGCGAAGATGGGGCGGTCGATGAAGAATTTGGATATGTTCATGGCGGGCTTTCTGGCGCGGCGCGTGCCGGGATCAACCGGCTTGGCCGTTCTTGGCGGCGGCCGTGGTCTGGCCGGCGCCGTCGCGCATCTCGGTGGGATTGGGGCTGACCGCGTCGCCGGGGCGCACCCGCTGCAGGCCGTTGACCACGATGCGCTCGCCGCTCTTCAGGCCGCGGTCGACGATGACCAGGCCGTTCTGGGTGGCGCCGGTGTGCACTTCGCGGTATTCGGTCTTGTTGTCGGCGCCGATCACCAGCACGAAACGCTTGTCCTGGTCGGTGCCGACGGCCTTTTCGTTGATCAGCAGGGCCTCGCGTTCCTGGCCGCCGCCCAGGCGGATGCGCGCGTACAGGCCGGGCACCAGGCGCCCGCCCGGATTGTCGAAGATGGCGCGCACGCGGATGGTGCCGGAGGCCGTGTCCAGCCGGTTGTCCACCGAGTGGATGCGGCCTTCCAGCGGGTAGCCGTCCTCGTCGGCCAGGCCCAGGCTGACCGGCAGGGCGGTGCCCTTGGCGGTGCGGGCCGGATTGACGTAACGCAGGAAGGTTTGCTCGTCGACGTCGAAGGCGGCGTAGATCTTGTTCGCCGAGACCATGGTGGTGAGCGCCGGGCCGCCGTTGGCGGTGACCAGGTTGCCGACCGTCACCTCGGCGCGCGACAAGCGGCCGTCGATGGGGGCGGCGATCCGCGTGTAGTCGAGGTTGAGCCTGGCGACGCGCAGCGCGGCCTGGGCCGCCTGCAGGCTGGCGGCGCCGTCGCGGGCGGCGTTCTGCTTCTCCTCGTAGTCGCGCCGGGCGATGGCGTTGTCCGCCAGCAGGCGCTCGCCCCGCGCCAGGTCGGCGGCGGTGTAGGCGGCGCGCGCCTCGGCCGCCGCCACCTGGGCCTGGGCGCGGGCAAGCTCGGCGGCGTAGGGGCGGGGGTCGATGGTGAACAGCTCGTCGCCCTTCCTGACCGTGGCGCCGTCCTTGAAATGCACGGCGGTCAGGATGCCGGACACCTGGGGGCGGATTTCCACCCGGTCGACCGCTTCCATGCGGCCGGAGAAATACTGCCAATCGACGATGTTGCGGCTGACCACGGCGGCCACCTCCACCGGCGTGGCCTGGGCCTCGGCGGCGGGGGCCTCGGCTTGCGCTTTCTGGCCGCCGGAGAGGCCCCAGGCCGCGGCGGTGACGGCGACGATCCCGGCCACGGCCAGGGAGAGGGTGGTGGTCTTGGTCTTGATCTTGGCGGAGCGCGGGGCGAGGTTGGGGGGGCTCATGGCGTTTTCCTTTTTGGCAGGGGCGGGTGGGGGCGGGGGCGGGTTGAAAGCGGCGAGGCCTTGGCCGGGCCGGCGGCCGACAGGCGCTGACGCAGGAAGCCGGCGACCTCGGCGAGCAGGGGAGCGTGTCGCGGCAGCTCCTCGTGATTGACGTCGAAGCGGGTGATCTGGGTGGGGACGCCGGCGGCGATCAGGGCAGCGGCGTACTGCTCGGCCTCCCGGTGCAGCACGTCGCACTTGGCTGTGGCCAGGTAGGTCGGCGGCAGCTCGTGCAGACGCTGCGAGGCGAGGGGCGAGGCGTAGGGGTGCAGGCGCTCCTGGCTGCGCGGCAGGTACTGGGCATAGCGCTGGGCGCAGATTTGCGGCTTCAGGTCGGAGCGCAGGCGGTCGGCGTCGCCCAGCCGGGTCATGCTCGGGTCGAGCATCGGGCCGATCAGCACCTGGGCGGCCAGGGCCGGGCCGTTGCGGTCGCGGGCGATCAGGGTGGTGGCGGCCGCGATGTTGCCGCCGGCGTCGTCGCCGGCCACCGCCAGGCGCCGGCCGTCGAGGCGCAGGTCGGCGGCCCGCCGGGACAGCCAGCACAGGGCGGCGTAGGCATCTTCCGGGGCGGCGGGAAAGGGATGGCGCGGCGCCAGCGAATAATCCAGAGCCAGCACGGCCATCGGCACCCGCGCCGACAACCGGCGTAGGGTGGCATCGGCCTCGTCGATGGAGCCGGCCACGAAGCCGCCGCCGTGCAGATAGAGCAGGGCGGGGAGCGCGTGCCGGGCGGCGTCGGCGGCGGCCGGCCGGTACAGGCGGGCGCGCCGCTCGCCCAGGTAGCCGGGAATCAGCAGGTCGGCGCTGGTGACGGGGTCGGTCGGTGGGCGGGAGCGGTTTTGCGGGGCATCCATGGCAAGCGCGGAGCGGTTGGCGGTGGACGCATTCTTGGTGTTTGGTTTGCGCGAATAAATACTCTAAACTCGACAAGACTATTCGGATTGTGCGAATAATACGCGCCATACCGTTTTGATGCCGCAAAAGGAGCCGCGCCATGGACCGCTTCCAAGCCATGAAGGTGTACCAGGCCGTCGTCGACGCCCGCAGCTTCAGCCGCGCCGCCGACAACCTGGGCCTGCCCCGGGCCACGGTGACCACCACCGTCCAGAACCTGGAGAACCTGCTGCGCGTGCGCCTGCTCAACCGCACCACGCGCAGCGTCAGCCTGACCCCGGACGGCGCCGCCTATTACGATCATTGCGCCCGTCTGCTCGGCGAACTGGAGGAGATGGAGGCTTCCTTCCGCGACGTCGCGCAACGGCCCCAGGGCCGCCTGCGCATCGACGTGCCGACCACCATCGGCCGGCTGATCCTGATCCCCAAGCTGTGCGAATTCCGCGAGCGCTACCCGGACGTGGAGTTGGTCATCGGCATGAGCGACCGCCCGGTGGATTTGGTGCAGGAGGCGGTGGATTGCGTCATCCGCGGCGGCGAGCTGATCGACTCCTCGCTGGTCGCCCGCCGCATCGGCGGTCTCAGCTTCATCACCTGCGGCGCGCCCGCCTACTTCGAACGGCACGGCACGCCGCTGAGCCTGGACGACCTGGCCGGCCACCAGGCGGTGCATTTCTTCTCGGCGCGCACCGGCCGCATCATTGATTGGGATTACGTCATCGACGACCAGGTGACCCAGGTCAAGGTCGGCGGCACCATCTCCGTCAACGATGCCGAAGCCTACATGGCGCTCGCCCTGCAGGGCTTCGGCCTGGTCCAGGCCGCCCGCTTCATGGCGCTACCCTACCTGGAGCGCGGCGAGCTGATCGAAATCCTCGGCCAATGGCGCCCGGCCATCCTGCCCGTCTCGGTGCTCTACCCGCAAAACCGCCACCTGTCGCCCAAGGTGCGCGCCTTCTCCGACTGGGCCGCCGAGCTGTTCGCCCAATGCCCGCTGCTCAGCGGCCGCGACGAGGAATACGTCCCCGGCGTGTGCACGCTGTCCGATTCCCACCAGGCCGGCGCCACGGTGCGCGACATGATCGAGCAGCGCAATCTGGCGGAACGCGTGCTGTAGCGGAAGCCCATCGGCGCGCACCGTTTGGCGCGGCTGCCGCCTTTCCGGCGGGCACGCGGAGGGCGCGCATCCCGCGCGGGATGGCAGCCGGCGATTCGATGTCCAGCGCGAGAGCGCCTGCCGCCTCGCGTCCCCGATACCCAGGAAAATGGCCGCGCGCGGCGGCCATTCCTTTCGTGGCGCGGGCGGGGATCAGCGGGTGCCGCGCCGGCGCGCCATGACGCCCACCAGGCCGAGGCCGGCCAGCATGAGGGCGTAGGTTTCCGGCTCCGGCACGGGCTGGGCCAGGCTGATGCGCAGGAACTCGGTGTTGTCCGAGGTCAGCGCGCGGCCGCCGCCGCCGGGGAAGTTGTTGTCGTTGATGACCAGCAGGGTGTTGGCGTCCAGCACCAGCACGTCCTCGATGGTCACGTAGGGGAAGGTGAAGACGGTGCTGCCGTCGCCGTTGAGGTCGTCGGGGTCGGCGATGTTCATCAGGTCCACCACCTCGGTCTTCTTGGCGAAACCGTTCGCGTCCACGTCGGCGATGTCCACCATGTAGATCTTCTTGAACGGGGTGCCGCCGCTGGTGCCGGTGGCGCCGTTGCGCTCGATGACCAGGAAGCGGTGGTCGTCGATGGCGGTCATGTCGCCGATGTTGGTGCCCGCGTCCTCCAGCTTGTAGGCGAAGGATTCGCCGGTGAAGCTTTCGCTGGCGAGGTCGAATTCCTGGATCAGCAGGCGCTTCTGGTCGGGATCGCTGGTGAGGGGCCGTTCCAGCAGGGTGTAGAGCATGTCGCCGCTGGCGTTCAGGGCCATGCCCTCGAAGCCGCCGGAACCGGGCAGGTTGTTCGTGCCGGTGGGCATGGGGTTGGAGGGCGACTGCACGTAGGGGTTGGCGTCGAAGCCGCGCACGTTGGGGGTGCGGAACACGCTTTGCACGGTGCCGTTGGCGTCGGCCTTGACCAGGAAGGGACCGAATTCCTCGCCGAACCAGTAGTTGCCGTTCTTGTCCTGGCGCACCGATTCGATGTCGAAGTCGGCGCCGGTCAACAGGCGGCCGGATTTGAGAGCGGCATCCACCATCGGGTTGGCGGCGTTGTCGTAGTAGTGGGTGTAGTCCGCCTGGATGGCGAAGGGCAGCACGTGGTTGGCGTCGTTGAGGGTGATACGGGAGGCGGCGCTGAAGCCGGCCAGGGCGGCGCCGGTCCGGATGTCGCCGGCGCTCACGGTGTGGCTGGCCCAGTCTGGCTTGACGCCGTACAGGCGCAGCAGGGTGTCGCCGGAGTTGCCTTTGCTGCCGAAGCCGTTGTCCGTCATCACCGTGTAGGTGCCGGCGGCGGGTCCGGCCAGCACGGCGGAGAAGCCTTGCACCGGCTGCAGGCCGACATAGGGCGGGTTGTTGGCGGGGCTGTTGTTGTTGGTGAAGGCGAACTGGCCGGAGGTGGGGCCGTCGGAGAAGGTGGCGGCGGGCAGCATGGCCCAGCCGGTCAGGGTGTTTTCCGCGGCGAGCGCGGAGCCGGAGACGCCGAGCAGGGCGATCAGGGCGAGGGAGAGACGGGACGGCGTGAACATGGGGATTCCTTTCTGGAGCGGTGGTAGGGAAGGGAATGCGGGCAATCCGGGCGAACAGGTGGCGCGAACCGGCCGCTTGCCGCCGCCATGCGTTCCAGCGGCGGCAGGCGGGTCGCGTTCAGCCGGTATTCGCCTCGCGCATCAGGCCCGCGCGCGGCGGCGGGCGGCGGCGCCCACCAGGCCGAGGCCGGCCAGCATCAGGGCGTAGGTTTCCGGCTCCGGCACGGCCGCGGCGATGAGTTGCTGGGTGAACGGCAGGTAGAAGTCGGAGTTGTCCGCGGACACGCCGAAGGTCGCTTCGCCGTTCTGGCCGGCGTATTTGTCCATCAGCGTGGAGTACGTATAGAAGTGGATCATCTGAGTTTCGGTGTCGAACTCCATGAAGCGCATCCAGCCGCTGCCGCCGTTGTCGGCGTTGGGGGTGACGCCGTCGGGGCCGATGGTGTTGCCCTGGTAGTCGGTCACCACCTGATAGACCTCGTGGCCGTAGTCGTTCAGATCGGTGCGGCGCACCTCGCCGTTGGACCAGCCCGGCTTGCCGGGAACGGCTTTGAAGTCATGGCCGGCCAGCACCATGAAGATCTGGTCGTTATGGCGGATGAAGGTGTCCCAGACCTGGTCGGGGGTCTGGTGGTCGGTGTTGGCGAAGTAGCTGTTGTGGTCGTTGGAGCGGGCAGTGGAGCCGGTGAAGTTCGGGTCCATCCACTCGTGGGTGGTGATGATGGTGGGGACGCCGGGGTTGGCGTCGATGACAGTCTGCGCCCAGGCGAGGGTGGCGATGGTGGGCTCCATCTCCAGGGACAGGTTGATGAACTTGATGCCGCCGCCCTCGAAGGTCTGGTAGCTGTTGTTGCCGGCGAAGGCGCCGCCGTACCAGGACTTGTCCTTGTAGTGCTTGGATTCGGGACCGAAATATTGCGGGAACGGGTTGTAGCCGCTCAGGGGACGGCTGGCGCCGGGGCCGGCGGTGCCGTTGGGGCCGGTGGGGTACCAGGAGTAGTTCTCGAAATCGTGGTTGCCCGCGGAGATGCCGAAGGGGATGTTGGCGTTGGTCAGGATGGACATGGCCTGGTCGGCGTAGATCCATTCCTGTTCCGTCTTCCAGTAGGTGTAGTTGCCGGCGCTGCCGGTGCGGAACTGGCCGTCGCCGTGCTGCACCAGGTCGCCCACCTGGGTGGCGAACACGGTGTTCTTGGCGGCCTTGGTGTCGGCGATGTACTGCATCTGCTGCATGAAGGCGTTGATGCCGCGCGGCTGCGAATAGCTGGCATCGACGTAGTTCTGGGTATCGGAGATCACGGCGATGGTGAACTTCTCGGCGTGGGCCATCGGCGCGGCGAACACGGTCACGACCAGGAAGGCGCCCGAACAGAAGGCGGATAAGCGATAGGGATTCATTGCATGGATCCTTTCAGACTGCGTGGTGGAGGGGCGGCGCCCTGTGCGGTGAGTCGTCCCGTCCGGTGGGCGCCGGTGTCGGCCGGGCGTATCCGGTCCTAGTCGCTTTCGCCCATGCCGTGGCGGGCGTCCACAGGCATCGGCCGCGCGTCGGCGCGCGGCGCACCGAGCGCGGCGGAGGCGCGGACAGGGGCGAAGTGGCCGGCGCGCTGGCCGGCGACCAGGGCCTGCCAGTCCAGGGAGTCCCAGGCCAGCGCCGTGTTGGCGTTCAGCGCGCCGAGGATGGGCAGGGAGAACAGGGGGGTATGAATTTTCATTTTTGGCTCCTGAGTCATTGGTCGATTTGTTCTTGTGTCCGGCGTGTTCGCCGGCTCGGATAGCCTAGGTGTCGAAGGTGACAGAATCTCGACACCCGCATGTCGCCCGAATAGCCCGAACGGCTCAGGTAAGGGAAACAAAAACGGCCGCCTCGCGGCGACCGTCCTAGGGGCTTGCATTCGCTCAGGCGGTGTCGCGGCGGCGCGCGGCGAAGCCCACCAGGCCCAGGCCGGCCAGCATCATGGCGTAGGTCTCCGGCTCGGGCACCGGCGCGGCCACGGTCAGCTTGCCGAAGATCCCGTCCCGCTCCTCGTCGGGACCGGCGGTGAAGTACAGGCTGTTGGCGTCGCCCAGGGACCAGCCGTTGCCGAAGGTCAGGCCCCAGATGCCGTCGATGCTGATGACGTTGCCGTCGGCATCGCGCAGATAGCCCAGGGACTCGCCGGTATCGACGTTGTAGGCGGCGATGGTGCCGTCGCCGAAGTTGGCCACCAGCAGGGCGCCGCCGAAGGCGCCCCAGCCTTCCGGCGCGATGGCCATGCCCCAGGGGTCGTTGAGCAGGCTGTGGTCGGTGTAGTCCTGCAGGATGTGGCCGTCCCGATCGTAGGCGACGATGCGGCCGACGCCGGGACCGGGCAGTTCCTCGCCCGGATCGTCGATCTCATAGGCGGTTTCCGCGTAGGCCACGTAGATGCGCTTGTCGCTCAGCTCCATCACGTTGTAGGGGTGATAGGCGAGGGACAGGTCGTCCGGGCGCTCGAATGGCACGCTGGCGGTGATGTCGTTCCACTGGTTGTCGAACACCTGGATGCGGTTGTTGCCGAAATCCGAGACGTACAGGCGGTTGTCGACGTGCTTGTTGCCCTCGGCGTCGGTGGTGTAGGCGTCGGTGGTCATGGCCACGCCGGTGTAGGTGGGCGTGGTGTCCAGGCCGGCCGAGTGCGGGTCCAGCATGGAGTAGTCCTTGATCACCACGGCTTCCAGCATGCCGGGGTCGGTTTTCGTGCGCCAGGCGTTGATGGTGCCGTCCAGGGTCACGAACACGAATTTCGCGGCGCCCGCGTCGGTGCCGTAGTAGCTGCCGTTGGACCAGTTGTTGGCGGGGCCTTCCACATAGAACTCGAGGGGCTGGCCGGGCAGGTCGCTGGCGGAGTTGTAGACCTGGCCGGTGACCTGGGCGATGGCGTCGCTGCGCTTGTCGTCCAGATCCAGGTCGCGGGCGCCGGTGACGATGGGGATGACCTTGAGGCCGTCCTGGTGCAGGGGATTGCCGGCCACGTCGCCGATATAGGTGGTGGTGGTACCGGTGCCCGCGTTGCTGATCCAGATATGGCCACCGGCGCCGGGCGGGCGCAGGGCGATGCCCCAGGCATCGACCAGATAGGGATCGACCATGACGGTCGGGTTGTATTTCGCGTCGTTGGCGATGAGGATGGTTTGATCGTAGGCGTTGGCGCCCGCGGCGGCGTGCGCCGACAGGATCAACGCCAGGGCTGAGGCCAACGCGCTCAGGCGTCGGGGTGTTGTTTGGGTTTGGTACATCAGAATGCTCCTCGGAGGCATTGCGGCGGGCTGGCTTGCCGAGAGGCTGGCTGGCTGCGCATCGATGAACCCGCCGCGAGGAGGACTCGCGGCGGGTTTTTTCGCGGCTCCCCGCCGGCCCGGGCATGCGCGCCGGGCCTTGGGGAAGTACGGCGGGGACGATCAGGCCTTGCGACGACGGGCCATCGCGCCCACCAGACCCAGACCGGCCAGCATCATGGCGTAGGTCTCGGGCTCGGGCACGGCGGCGATCTGCATGGTGCGATCCACACCGCTGTCGGGGTGCTGCACGTTGATGTAGGCCTTGTTCGGGTCGAACTTGTCGAAGTACAGGCCGGTGGATTCGGCCCCGGAGGTGGACAGGCTGATCCACTTGCCGATGGACTCGGCGACGCCGTCCCGGTCGGCATCCATGGCGAACCACACGTCTTCCACGCCGCCGTTCTGGTCTTCGACGATGTAGATGTTGCCGTTGGCGTCGATGGCCAGGTTGTCCGGGTTCTTGAAGGCCTTGCCGGCGGCGAGGCCGGTGGCCATATCGAGGGTGTTCTGATCGACGAACAGTTTCACTTCGCCGGTGGCCAGATCCAGGGAGTAGACCCGGCCGACGCCGCCGTCGGTGACCTGGCCGGAATCGGTGGTGGTGAAGTACAGGCGCTGGTCGCCGTTGGCCAGGGTCTGGATTTCCAGATCCTCGGGACGGTTGTAGCCGGAGGCCATGACATTGGCGTTGTCGGCGGTGACGCGGGCGTCGATGGTGCCGTCGCCGAGCACGGTGGAGAAGGCCAGGGCGCCGCCGTTCGCGTCGGTGATGGCGACCCAGGTGGCGTTACCGGTGATGGCCGCGCCGCTGCTGCCTTCGAACTGGCCGCCATTCCCCACTTTCATGGCGAAGGTCTGGCCCGCGGCGAAGTATTCGTCGCCGTTGGTGGCGTTGGGGTTGGCGGAAACGTACTTGTAGATGGAGCCGCCGTTCAGCTCGTCGACGAAATACAGGTTGTTGTTGCTGTCGAAAGCCAGTCCTTCGTGGGAGGTGCGCGGGATGACGCTGCGCTGGACGAAGTTGGTGGTGGCGGTACCGGTGGTGGTGGTGGGGTTGGTGATCTCGAACAGGCGGCCCTTGGTGCTGCCGTTGCCCCAGGATTCCTCGGCGGTCAGGTAGCCGCCCCAGGGGGTCCAGCGGGAAGCGTCGCCGGACACGAAGCCGTTGGTGGCGGGGGCGACGATGGTGGTGGTGGCGTGGTTGTTCCACAGGTCGACGCGCTGCACGCCGGCGGAACCGGTTTCGAAGGGCATGAACAGGTAGCGGCCGGCATTGGGGCCGGTTTCGTTGGCGGCGATCATGTCCCAGCTGCCGGTGTTGGCCTGGCCGGCATTGATCTGGGTCGCGCGGTCGGCGATGGAGGTCTGGCTGAAATTGACGGAAGGCAGGCGGTAGGGCGCGGTCTCCGGCAGGTTGCCGGCACCGGTGTCGCCGAGCTGGGGAATGAAGTTGTCGAAATAGGTGTTGTCGGCGGCGTGGGCCTGACCGGCGACGACCAGGGCGATGGCGATGGAAAGCTGCTTGAGTTTCATGCGGGGTTCCTTGTTTGCTTGTGGGGCACGCTGCACCGCGCCCCCACTGGCTGATAGATGAATTGCGGATAAAAAAACGCCGGCACCAGGCCGACGCCGCTCACTATCGCCGATGACTGTTACAGTTTTTATACGAAAATATATTGCGCGAATGAGGCGAATCGCTCATGTCCCGCGCGGGATGAGGCTGATAGGCCGCGCGATTCCACCGCGCAGTGTCGCCGGGAAGCGGGGCTTCAGGCTTTCCGTCGCATCGTGAACCCGATCAAGCCGAGCCCCACCAGCAGCATGGCCCAGGTTTCCGGCTCCGGAACCGGCGCCAGGACCATTTCGCCGCCGTTCATGGCGACCCGGTAGTTTTCCAGGCCGGCGCCGAAGGCATAGTGAACGCTGTCCAGGCCGACGATGCCACCCGCCGCGCTGAGGAAGCTCAGTCCCGCCAGATCGCCGGGCCTGGCGCCGCCCAACAGCACGAAACGCAGTGTCGCGCCGCTTAGCCTCTCAGGCGCCGTCGCCTTTGCCGGCGAGGAGGGTGGGGCTGTCCAGCCTGGTCTGCTTTACCCGTCCCAGATGTTCCCGGGCCACCATGACGTAGACCAGGCCCAGGCCGGCGAGGATCAAGAGCCAGGAGGCGGGTTCGGGCACCAGGGCGGCGGGGGAGATGAGGCTCAGCAGGGTGTTGTCGTTCTCGCTGGCGAGAATCAGGGTATTGATGCCGATGTGGTCCAGGACTCCGGCCTGGGGTAACACGACGACGGCGCCGCCCAACAGGAAGGTATCGCGCAGCTCCACGCCGCCGTGCTGTGAGGCGAGCGCTAACCTGTCCCGCGCCAGGACGGTGATCTCCGGGGTGATCAGAGGCGCCATCCGCGAGTCCGGCGCGCTGCCTAACTCTTCCACCAGGTACAGGCGTCCGGGTGCGGCGATGGTGAGGCCATCGCCGGAGTCCGACGCTACGGTGTGGGTGGCGAGGGAGAGACTGCCGTCGCCGACCTCGATATCGCCGCTGATCTCGATGAGTTGGTTGGCAAGGAGCTGGATGTTCCAGCCGGGTGCGACCAGGCGTCCCGCGATGTGGATGTCGCCCGCGGCGCGCAGGGTGGCTTCCCCCGGTTCGCCAATGAAGGTCAGGGTTACGCCGTCATCGATGACGATGTCGTCGAACTCGTAAACGCCGCCGCTGAGCTCCAGGGATTCTGCGGGGCGCAAATCCATGGCGAGGGCGGGGTGGATCAAGGCGCAGGCCAGCAGGCCGGCATGGAGGAATTTGCGGTACATGGTGTGACTCCCGGTGTTTTTTGTCTGGTTTGAAACGGGTTGGCAAGGCGGCCCGTCCCCGTTCACTATTTTGCATCATGCCAAAACCGTGCGCCGAACTATGGCCCATGCGGATGACATATTTATTTCCGGGACTGCCAGGAAAACTAGTCCGATCGACTCACATGGCGGCGCCATGAAAAACCGCAGCCGGAGGCTGCGGTCGTTTCGGCGGGATGTCCGTCCTATCGTGGGGTCAGCGCTTGCGGCGCGCCAGGGCGCCCAGCAGGCCCAGGCCGGCCAGCATCATGGCGTAGGTCTCGGGTTCGGGCACCGGGGCGATGCGCACGTTGTCCACCAGCAGGGCGGAGGTGCCGGCGGTGTCGCCCACATCCACCACACCCAGGGCGAAGCTGACGCTGCCGGATTGGGCGAAGGTAAGACTGAAGGTGGCCGGCGTGGAGACGAAGATGCCTCCGTTGGAGCTGGTGATGCTGGCCAGGTCGCCGAGGCGGGTCACGTTGCCGTTGATGGCGACGAAGGCATAGTCGCCATACAGTTGGTCGATGGTGGCGAACATCCAATCGAAGCTCAGGGTGTCGCCGGCGTTGACCGCGAAGGTCTGTTTCAAGGCCGAACCTTCATGGGCGGCGATGGCGTTGGCCGGGTCGGGATCCAGGCTGCCCATGGGCAGGCCGATGAAATCCTCCAGGCCGCCGGCCAGCCCCACGGGGGCGGCGGGCACGCAGGAGAAGTTGGCCTCGCCGGCGCCCAGAAAGGGGGCGTCGTCAGCTTCGGCCACGGAAGCGGTGCCCAGGAACACGCCCTTCGAACCTTGGGAAACATAGGTGACATCGGTGCTGTCCGTGGTCACGTCGCCCAGGGTTTCCCAGCCGCTCAGGCCGGTTTCGAAGCTGCCGTTGGTCAGGGCGTGGGCGGGCAGGGACAGGCCAAGGGCAGCGGCCAGAAGGGAGAGTTTCAGGGTGTGCATGGCGGTTTTCCTTGAAATGTTGGGTGCGGTGGCGGGTCATGCCCGGCCGACTAGAATCCGCTCCCGTCGTGACAGGGGATAGAAAGCGACGCGGGCGGCGAATGAGCAGAACGGCTCATGGCGTGCCTGGCGTACTTGGTGTGGCCGGCGAAGCGGACGCCGGCGTGTCGGTGGTCGCCACCGCCTCCACCAGGAAGCGGTCCGCCTCGCAGCGCACGTCATAAAGCGCGTCGAAGCCCTCGCCGATTTCGGGCGGTTGCCACGCGCGCATGGCGGCGCGCAAGGCCTTTTCCGGCACCGGCCGGGCCCGCTCGCGCGGGGCGTTGCGCCGGATGGCGCTGGCCAGGTCGATGTGGAAGCGGTAGCCGACGATGCGGAAACCGGCGTCCCGGGCCGCCTGGATGTAGGGCGCGCGCAGGGCGGCGGTCAGGTTGGTGTTGTCCACCACGAAGGGCTGGCGGGCGGTCAGGCAGGCTTGCAGGAGGAGGCGTTCCCGATGGCGGGTGCGCAGCATGTCCAGATTGATGCGCACGTGACTGTCGGCGAAGCGCAACTGGAAGAAGGTGGACTTGCCCGCCGCCTGGATGCCGGAGAACAGGATGGCCTGCATGGCGGGGTGGGGGCAAGGGGTTGCAGGTTCCAGGGGCGGCCGGAGCCGCCCCGGCGTCCCTATCAGGCGCGTTGGCCGCGCCGGCGCGCGATGGCGCCCACCAGGCCGAGGCCGGCGAGCATCAAGGCATAGGTCTCCGGCTCGGGCACGGCGGCGATGTTGACGTTGTTGAGGCCGATGATCTGGTCCGGCGAGGTGGGCTCGCCGTTGTCGTCCACCCAGCGCAGGTAGAAGGTGGAACCGGCCGCCACCGGCGCGCTCAGGCTGATCAACGCGTCGCTCACGGTGCTGACGCCCTTGCTGGTGTTGGGCACGCTGGCCTGGGTGGGGTTCAGTTCCGCCACGTTGCTCCAGTTGCTGCCGTCCAGGCTGTAGAACAGCCAGTAGCCGGGCAGCTCCTCGACGTTGCCGGCGCTGACGGTGGTGAAGCGGACGATGTCGTAGCTCACCAGCAGGCTGGAGAAGCTGGCGCCGGTGTCGTTGGTGAGGGCCAGTTGCAGGGCGGTGCCGTCGTTGCCGGTGGGAGAGGTGCTCAGCACCCGGTCGGCGGGAGACGTGGACAGGGCGATGTTGAAGGCCTTGCTGGCGTTCTTGGTGGAGGAGCCGATGCCGGTGTCCAGCAGGACTGAGGTGGTGCCGGAGCCGGCGGTCATGGCCGCGACGCTGTGGGTGGCGCCGTTGGCGGTGATGCTGGAAGTCCAGGTGGAGTGGGAGCCGCTCACGGTCCAGACGGACCAGGAAGCGGGCAGGGCGGTGGTGGTGCCCATGCCGTCGAAATTCTCGGCATAGCCGCCGGCGGCGAGGCTGGCGGCGTGGGTTGCGCCGGCGGCAGCGAGCAGCAGAACGGCGGCGAGGGTGTGGAGCTGGGTGCGCATGGTGTTTCCTTTTCGGGTAGGGGGTGTTCTGGTCGGGTGGGCGGGGCTCCGGGCCGAAGCCCGGCGGAAAGGCGCGGCGATCAGGCGGCGCGGCGACGGGCGATCATGCCCACCAGGCCCAGGCCGGCCAGGAACAGGGCGTAGGTCTCGGGTTCCGGCACGGCGGCCACGTTGATGTTGTCGAACTGGTGGTAACCGGCGGTGTTGGCCCAGCTCACGGCGGTCACGCCCACGAAGTCGCTGTTGAAGGCGAAGGTCTCGGCGCCGAAGGCGCCGTCCAGGACGAAGCTCTGGGTCACGACGCTGGCGTCGGCCTTGGTGCCGGTGAAGGTGACGCTGTAGTCCACCTCACCGATGAACAGCTCGGCCAGGTCGATGGAGACCAGGGAGAAGGCGCCGCCGCCCACCCGGGTCAGGGTGGTCATGCCATCGTCGTTGTCGTTGATCAGGGCGGTGGAACCCACGAAGTCGCCGATCTGGGCGCCATAGGTGGCGAAGGGGAAGAAGCCGGCGTTGTCCAGTTGGAAGCCGTCTTCAACATACCGTGCACCGACATCGACGACTTGGTCGTCATCGTGGTACAGGGATTCGAAATCCACCACGGCGGCGGAGGCGTTGAGGGCGGCGGCCTGGGCACCCAGTCCCAGGGCGATCAGGAGAAGAATCTTGTTCATGGTGCGATGCTCCGAAAGAGGATTGGGGTTGCGGGGGCGGCAAGCGGCCGCCCCCTCGTGTCAAGGTGTGGGGCTCAGCGGGCGACGAATTCGCCGTCCCGGTTGAGCACGGCCCACACGGTGTGGGTGGCGGGGTCCACGCCGTGGGTGCCCAGGGCGTAGCCGGCCTTCCAGGGGCCGTAGACGAACTTCTTGCTGCCGCCCTGGTTCAGGTCCACCGCGTTGACCCAGTTGCCCACGGCGTCCTTGCCCTGGAGGCAGAACCCGCCGTTGCGCAGGGCGGTGGGACGCACCAGGCCGGCCTCGTAGGAGAGGGACAGCACGAAGGTGTCGGCCACGTTGCTGGTATCGCTGTTGGGCAGCAGGCCGGTGAGGCTGGCGTTGAACAGGCTCAGGTTGTCCGCCATGCCCCACAGCTTCAGCACGGCGCTGGCGCAGCCGGCGGGCATGTCCTTCCAGCCGGTCTTCACGGCCTTGATCTCGTTGCGGCCGTTGTAGTCCGAGTCGGTGGCGGTATCCGCGTTGCTGCCGGCCAGGATCTTGGCGGCGGTGTTGCCGTGGCTGTCCTGCACCTTGGTGTAGGACTCGCCGTTGGCCACGTCGAACTGCTTGCCGTTCAGGCTGAAGCCGAAACGCTCGCGCAGGTAGAAGTTGTACTGGATGGGCGGATAGGTCAGGTCCACGTCGCCGTAGTCGTTGCCGTGGCTGGAGGAATAGAACTCCACGGTCACGCAGGGGCCGTCCACGGTGAAGATGTAGTAGCCGATGGTGAACAGTTCCTGGGCGACGACGGTCTCGCGGCCGGTGGTGTCGTTGGGGCTGCTCTTGGGAATGTAGAACTTGTAGCTGTTGGAGGCGCAGATCATCTGCTCGGCGCGGGCGCCGCCGTCCGGGCTGGCGATCAGGGAGCGATGGTGCATGTGGTCGTGGCCGCCCAGGTACATGGCCACCTTGTTGGCCTGCAGGCTGCCGATGAACTGATTGCGGGCATCCGGGTTGGAGGTGGAGCCGGATCCGAACAGGCAGTCGGCGTGGTTCTGGCCGATCAGGTTCTTGTGGGCCATGACGAAGGCGTGGCTGTCGGCGGGTCGGTCGGCGAGCACGGCATCCACCCAGGCGACCTGGTCGACGGCGTTGTTGTTGGTGCTGGTGCTGCCGGAACCGTCCTTGCGGGTGAACTGGTCGATCATGACGATGCGCACGTTGCCGAAGTCGATGGCGTAGCTCAGGCCCTTCAGGCTGTCGATGCCGCTGGCGACGATGTTGTCGACGCCGTACAGGTGGCTTCCCTCGCCCAGGGTCTGGGGAAACAGGGCGGGCAGTTCGTTGGCGGCGGTGGCGCTGCCTTCGTGGTTGCCGCGCAGCGGGAAGAAGCCGATGCCGTAGTCGTACAGATATTGGGCGGCGGCGGCCCGGTAAGGCAGGGTGCGTTCGCTGGTCCGGGTGGTGGGGTTGGTCCAGCTTTCCGAATCCACCAGGTCGCCCACCTGCACCACGAACTTGCAGCCGGCGTCGATGAACTGCTGGTTCAGGTTGGTGATGATGTCCACGGCGCAGGTGCCGGGGTTCAGCGGGTCGTTCTTGTTGCTCCACTGGGTGTCGGCCATGACACCGAACTTCCACACCTCGCCGCTGTCGAGGGCGGCCGCGGCGGCTTCCTGGATCATCCAGGGCAGGTTCTGGCCACCCAGGGTCAGGCCCAGCAGGCCCAGGGAGCCGGATTTCAGGAAGTCACGTCTATTCATGCTCATGTTGCACTCCGTTAAGTTGGATGGCTTCGGGTGGTGTCCAACCGGAGCGCGGGTGCGCCCCGGCGTGTACTCAGGCGAAATGACGGCGCATCGGGGCAGGCGGGACGAGGGCGGGGTGCTTCATGGAATGCTCCTGACGAGACGCGATCGCTTGGCTTGCCTTGCGGTCGGGTGTTTGCGCATGCGCCCCGCGCCGCTGGGTACCTCGTCAGGCTAATAAATGGATATGAAGATCGGATTACATCTTTCGCTATATCGAATGAGCAGAACTGCTCAGGCGGCCGTCCGGCCTGAAGGCAAGGAACGAAACGCGCGGCCCGCCGCCCGCGCGGCGGGCCGGGATGCGCTTACAGGCCCAGGTCGCGGGCGGGATCGATCTGACCCGAAGTCAGCCCTTTCAGGGTCACCAGGGGTCGGAAGATACCCCGACCGTCAGGGCCGTCCGCGTCCACCTGGATGCTGACGCCGGCCGGGATGTCCACCAGGCGCACATAGCCGTCGGCGACGGCGTTGCCGGTGCCGTAGCCGATGCCGGCGAGCAGGGCGGAGAGGTCGATGCGGTCGCTGCCGGGCACGAAGTCCGTGACGGTGTCCGCCGCGTCGCGCATATCGGTGTAGACGAAAGTGTCGCGGCCCAGGCCGCCGGTGAGCGTGTCGGCGCCGGAGCCGCCGGTGAGGACGTCGTCGCCGGCTGTGCCGACCAGCGCATCGCGGCCGGCGCCGCCGTTGATCCGCTTCACCAGATTCAGGCCCACCAGCACCGGATCGTGGTCGGAGGCCCGGTAGGGCGTCGCGTCATACAGATCCTGGGTCTTGTACTCGGTGTTGTAGTCGATGACCGAGGGTTCGTCGGCGTTGATGTGCCAATGCTTCGTGCCGGCGATCTGGCCGCTCAGGGCGGGGGTGGCCAGGGCGTGGTCCAGGTAGCCGGCTTCGCCGTCGAACACGTAGGAGTAGCCGAAGTTGTCGAAGCGGGCCACCTGGTCCACGTAGCCGTGGTCGGTGAGGTCCAGCACCGGGTCTTCCTTGCCGTAGGCGTTCAGGTCGCCGATGACCAGCACGTCGGCGTCGCCGCTGCTGGATTGCAGACCGGCGATGAAGCCGCGCAGGGCCTGGGCCTGTTCAACGCGCCGGGGATTCCAGCAGCCCTGGCCGTCGCCTAGGTCCGCATTGGCGTCGCCCGCCGAGGGACAACTGCTCTTGGACTTGAAGTGGTTGACCACCACGCTGAACTTCTCGCCGTTGGCGGCGGCGAAGGTCTGGGCCAGGGGCGGGCGGTTGTGGATGGCCTGGGTGTCGCTGATGGCGTTGCCCACCTTCGCGAGCCTGCCCGGCTTGTACAGCATGGCGACGCGGATCGCGTCGCTGCCGGTGCCGCCGGCGGGCGCGCCCACCGAGGCGTAGGTGCCGGCGCCCATGACCGCGTTGAGGGCGTTGGCCAGGTTCTGGGCGGCGGTTTCGCCGTTGTTCTCGATTTCCATCAGGCCCACCACGTCGGCATCGATGGCGGCGATGGCGGCGACGATCTTGTCGCGCTGGCGGGTGAACTCGGCGGCGCTGTCGGCGCCGCGGCAATCGGAGCGGGTCATGCCGGGGAAGCACTGGCCGCCGCTCTGGTCCAGGGTGGTGAAGTAGTTCAGCACGTTGAAGCTGGCCACCTTGACGTTGCCGCCCACGGCGTCCGGCGCGGCGGGGCGCGGGTTGTCGCGGGTGATGACGACGGGCTCGGTGGGATGCAGCTTGAAATCGCGCAGGGAATCGCTCACCGCGCCGAAGTACAGCACGCCGGTGAGGCCGTGTACCGTGTCGCCGGCGCGCAGGGTGTTGTCGGCGCCGATGTAGGGGATGGGATCGGGATTCTGGTCGTTGCTGCCGTCGTCCAGGGTGATGCGGCGGCGCGCATTGTCGTCCGCCAGGGCCAGGGCTTCCGGGCTGCCGGCGGGATGGCGGTTGGTGGGTTTCTCCAGGCGGCCGCCGGCGGCCAGGGTGATTTCGCCGTAGCGGCCCTGGAAGTAGTTCTGGGCCACGGTCAGCGGCGCGTCGATCTGGACCAGCATGCCTTCGTAGCGTTCCAGGTCGCCTTCCACCGCTTCCGGGAAAGGCACGAGTTCCGGCGCCAGACTGTGGCCCGCGCTCACCAGGGCGACACCGGTGGGATTGGTCAGCTCGGTCAGGGTGTTGTATTCCGCCACCGTCGCCGTCAGGCGCACCAGGTTGCCCAGCGCGATTTCGGCGGGGATGCCGGCGGGAGAGTAGACGAACACGCCGTCGGAAGTCGCGTCGTTGCCGTCGCCCGCCGGATCCTGGATGAAGTAGCCGTAGTCGGTGGGAATCACCTTGGTCACCACGCCCTGGGTGGTGACGCTCTGGCCAGCCAGGGGGCTGGCGGCGCCGGCGCCCTGGATCGCGGGAATCGGCGTGATGCCGGCGACGCTCACGGTCACCGTGCAGGTGGCGCTCTGGGCCTCGTTGTTGGTGAAGGTGACCCGCACCGGATAGCTGCCGGCGGCCAGATTGCCGGCCACGTCGAGATTCACCCCGGCGCTGGCGCCGTCCATGGAGGCCGCGCTGAAACCGGACAGGCCGATGCCGGCGACGCCGCCGCCGGTGATGCTGGCGCCGTCGACGATGCTGTCCGCGTCGCTCGCCGTCAGCGCGAGATGGCCGGATTCGCCGGTGGCCAGGGACAGGTTGCCGCAACTGGCGACGATGGGCTGGTTCACCGCGCCGATGGGGGAGCCGGTGACGACGATGTCGTCCACGCCCACCCATTCGTCGTTGCCCGCCGCGTTGCTGGTGATGACCCGCACCTGGAGCTGGCTCCGGTTGTCGGCGGCGGCGGGCAGGGTGACCGACACCGGCGTGGTCTTGCTCGCCGAGCCGCCCAGGGTGGCGTCGGCCACGTAGCCGGCGGCCACGTTGACGAAGTTGCCGCTGGCGCCGACCCGGTATTGCAGGGCCACCTGCTGGGTGGCGTCGTCGGCGGAGCCATCCAGGTCGCGCAGGGTGTAGCTCACCTGGATGTTCTGCATGCCGGTGGTGTCGAGGTGCAGCAGGATGAAGGGCGCGTCGGCGGTGCCGGAGCCGTTCAGGGCGATGCTGGGATTCGCCAGTTGGAATTCGGCCACGCCGCCGGTGGTGAAGGTGTTGGGCGCGGTCTGGTTCGCGTTCACATCCTCCACGTCGGTGCCGGGCGCCAGGATGCTCTGGGGATCGGTGCCGGTGCCGCCGGTCAGGCCGTCGCCCCGGTAGCCCACGATGCCCGGCACGCCGCTCCAGTTGTCGCTGGCGGTGATGAGGCCGGTGTTGGACCAGTCCTGGGAAAAGGGCAGGGTCTGGTAGGCGGAGTCGGCCCGGACGGGCTGGGCGCAGAGTCCGGCCAGGGCAAGGGCGAGGAGGAGGGGACGGGGAGTGGGCATGGCGGGTCCTGTCGGGTGGGTGGGACTCGCGAGGCTAGCCAGGGCGTATTACCGTTCCCGCCAGCGAACGGCGCGGAAAACTAGTCCTTTCGGCTCAGCCCGTCCCGCCTTCCGCGTATGCCGGGATGACGCCGAGACTTGGTTTTTCCGGGGTCGATGCCATAACATGCACATGTCATGACCATGTTTACGGAGTTCCCCATGTCCACCGCCACCCTACGCATTCCCGTGCTGGTCTCCCCCAGCGAAAAGGAACGCATCGCCCGCCAGGCCGAAGCGGCCGGGCTGTCCATGGGCGAGTTCCTGCGCCGCGCCGCGTCATCCTTCAGCCCGTCCGAGGACGAGCGCCTGCTGGAAGGCATGATCGACCAGATGAACAAGACCACCGCCCAGGCCAGCGCCGCCATCGACGCGGCCCTGGACTACGTGGAAGCCTCGAACAAGCGGATTGCCGCGATGGAACGGAAGGCCGCCTGATGGGCATCGCCGACAAGATGTGGGACGGCATCACCACCGTCATCAAGATGAACGACAAGGTGGAACGCCTCGCCGCCACCGTCGTCGCCCAGCAGCAGAAGATCGAAACCCTGACCGAGCGGGTGATCCGCCTGGAAACCGCGCTGGAGATCGGCATGGCCCGCGCCGGCCGCAAGGCGTCGGCGCGCATCGAACGCAAGGACTAGCGGCAAGGATTTCCCGCCCGGGCGGCAAGGCATGCCGGGTGCGCGACCGTCCCGGCGGATCGACCGCCCGGAACTCCACGGGAGCGAGCCGGCGCCAAGCCAGGCGGCGCGCGGCATGGCGGCCGCGGCGGCCAGTCCGGCAACGATGGGAATCCCCACCCGGCGTGGATTTTGCTTTTACGCAAAAACCTATCGTTCCCGGCAAGCCCGCCCACCCCGGAGCCAGCATGATTTCAGCGATCCAGTCCACCCAGAACCTTTACAGCTACATCGCGGCGCAGATGCGCCCGCAGCATGTCGCGACCGCGGCCGCCGTCGGCGCCAGCAGCGAGGTGAGCATCTCCGATGCCGCGCGGGAGGCGGCCGCCGCGGATACGGTGGGCACTTATACGGCGGGCAGTTCCGGAATCAAGCTGCCGGATTACGTCGCCGCGCTGTTCAACAAGGATCTGCCTCAGGAGGTCTGGGACGAGGCCCAGGCCCGGCTCGATGCCACCCGGGAACAGGGCGGACTGGGCGCCGATGGGCCCATGATGCTGCCCCTGCATCCGGAGAACCAGGCGTTGATGGACAGTTTCCGCCAGGAGATGGCGAGCATCCGCGCCGTTGGCTGGGAGAACACCACGCCGGAACAGGCCGGGCGGCTCAACCAGCTCATGAACCTCACCATGCGGCTGCAGATGGTGGGCTGGGCGGAGCCCATGACGGAAGCGGACGTGCAGCGGGAGTTCGACATTTCCAACGCCATGGCCAGGCTGTCGGCCAAGGAACCGGCACCGACCGCCACCCAGCCCGAAACCGGCAAGGATGACCCGCCCGCGATTCTCGACCTGGAAGCCATTCCCGCCGCCTGGCGCCAGCGCTGGGCCGATGCCGGCCTGACCATGCCGGAAGCGGTGACCCTCACGCCGGGCCGCTCCATGTGGCTGGACCTGGGCAACGCGGCCGGCATCGGCGACGACGAGTTGCTGGCGACCGCGCGCTCCCTGGCCGGCGATCTGCGGGGCCATGCCCTCACCGCGGCCCTGGAGAACTTCATCAGCGGGCGCTACCAGGCGCTGACCGGGGAGCATTCCACGGGGTGAGGCCCCGGAACCGCCGCATCCCGTCCCGAGGCGCCCGCCTCGGGAAGCCTCGCCGTCGGACACGCATGCCCGCGCCGGCGGGCCCGGTCACCGCTCCTCGAGGAGCCGCCCCGGCAATGGCTTCAGCGGATAGTGGCTCCAGAAGAAATGATCCGAGCCGTACATGTCGGTGAGGAAATTCTGGGCCTCCACGATCTTGCCGTCCCGGATGCGGAACATGAGGGCATAGAGCTGATCCACCTCCGGCCCCGAGCCCACGTTGGACCAGCCCCGGTGGATGTCCACCACCAGATCGCCCTGGGCCTGGAAGAAGATGGGCTCGGCCTTGAAGCGGCCCTTCGCGAGTCCCCGGAAGAAAGCCAGCACCTCGTCCGGCCCGTGCTTGTCCCCCGCCAGGGGATGGTGGCCCGGGATGCGCCAGACGATGTCCGGCGCCAGGAACGGCCGCAACGCCTCCGGGTTACCGGTGGCGTAGGCCGCGTAGTAGTCCTTGATGAGCTGGAGGTTCCGCTCCTCCCGGGGATCGGCCTGGGTCGGCGCAGACAGGGTGGACAGCGCAACCAGCGCGGCGGAACGGACGAATGCACGCTTGAACATCGATAGCCTCCTGTAAGCAAGCGAACCTTCGTGAGGCTCGCTTCCCGATGAATATTGCCGCTCTGCGAACCTGACAACTTGCATCGCCGAGTCTGGTAGCTACGCACCAATGACTCCACTTTGCAATGACCGACGCCTTCCCAAGATACCGGGGCCTGTCGAGCTTGTGGCTGCGAGGCGGGGGTTGGTGCCACTTGCGATCATGCCGCGCAGCACTCCCTCAACGAAGTTCTGCAATGTTTCCCCGTCACAATTGCAATCTTCGTGTAATAAACTCCCGCGTATGCACACACACGCCCATCCCCTTCCTCCGCGCCGCCTCGCCGGCTTCACCCTCCTCGAACTCCTCGTGGTGCTGGTCATCATCGGTCTGCTGGTGGGCTATGTGGCGCCGCGCTACTTCGCCCAGGTGGGCAAATCCGAGGTGAAGGTGGCGCGCGCCCAGATCAAGTCGCTGGAGGATGCGCTGGACCAGTACCGGCTGGACGTGGGGCATTACCCCAGCACGGAGCAGGGTCTGGCCGCGCTGTTCGCCCAACCGGAGGGGGAAGCGCGCTGGCAGGGGCCTTACCTGAAGAAGGCCGTGCCCAACGATCCCTGGGGCAATCCCTACCAATACAAGCAACCCGGCGAGCACGGCGAATTCGATCTGATCTCCCTGGGCAAGGACGGTCAGCCCGGCGGCACGGCCGAGGCGGCCGACATCACCAACTGGTGAACCCGTGCAGTTTCGCGTTACCGCTCTGGCCGCCGAGGGCCGCCAGAATCTGACCCTGGAAGCGGCCCATGCCGAGGACGCGGCCGAGCAGGCGCGCCGGCAGGGCTACACGGTGCTGACGGTGGCGCCGGCGGGCGGTTGGACGCCGAGCCTGTTCTCGCGCCGCTACCGGTTTCCCCTCACCCTGTTCTCGCGGGAACTGCTGGCCCTGCTGGGCAGCGGCCTGACCCTGGTGGAAGCCCTGCAAACCCTGGCGGAGAAGGAGTCGCGCGGCGAGACGCGCAAGCTGCTGGAGCAGGTGCTGGGCCACATCTACGAAGGCGAATCCCTGTCCGCGGCCATCGCCCGCTATCCCGACTCGTTCCCCTCGCTCTACGTGGCTTCCGTGCAGGCCTCGGAGAAGACCAGCAATCTGCCGGAAGCCCTGACCCGTTACGTCGCCTATCAGGGACAGGTGGAGATCCTGCGCAAGAAGGTGGTTTCCGCCGCGATCTATCCCGTGCTGCTGCTGGTCATCGGCAGCCTGGTGGCCTTGTTCCTGCTGGGCTGGGTGGTGCCCCGTTTCGCCTCCATCTACGAGGGCAACCTGGAGCGCCTGCCCCTGGCTTCCCGGCTGCTCATGGACTGGGGCGGGCTGATCCATGCCCACGCGGGCATGGTGGGCGCGGCGATCCTCGCCCTCGCCGTCGGCGTGATCCAGGGCCTGCGCCAGCCGCGCGCCCGCGCCGCCATCTCGCGCCGGGTCTGGCGCCTGCCCGGCATCGGCGAAAAGCTGCGCGTGTTCCAGTTGACCCGCTTCTACCGCACCGTCGGCATGTTGTTGTCCGGCGGCATTCCCGTGGTCAGCGCCCTGGCCATGGCGGAAGGCCTGCTGCACCCGGAATTGCGCGTGCGCCTGGCCAACGCCGCGCGGGACATCCGCGAGGGCAAGCCCACCTCCCAGGCCATGGAAAGCGCCGGGCTGACCACGCCGGTGGCGCTGCGCATGCTGCGCGTGGGCGAGCGCAGCGGTCGCATGGGCGAGATGATGGAATCCGCCGCCGCCTTCCACGACGAGGAACTGGCGCGGGCGGTGGACTGGTTCACGCGCCTGATCGAGCCCCTGCTGATGGCCTTCATCGGCCTCACCATCGGCGTCATCGTCGTGCTGCTCTACATGCCCATCTTCGAACTGGCCGGGAGCCTGGAATGAGGGACACGCCATGAGCCGTAACCCATGAGCCATAACCCATGAGCCGCCGCATCGACGCCGATCTGGTGCGCGAGGCGCGCGCCCAGGGCGCGGGCCAGGCCGGCCTGGCCCATCTGCAAGCCGCGCTGGGCCTGGAGCCGGAAGCCTTCCTGCGCGAACTGGGCGCGGCCTTCGCCTACCCGGTCATGGACATGGCCGCCATGCGCGACATGGCGCCGGCCTTCGACCTGCTGCCCTTCAACCTGGCCCTGGAACGGGAGTGCGCCGCCTGCCGCGACGGCGAAGACAAGCTCTGGCTCGTGTTCGCCGATCCCCTCGCGCCCGCGGTGCTGGACTGGGCGGAACAGCGGGTGGGCGCGCCCTTCACGCCGGCGCTGGTGCTGCGCGAGGATCTGCTCGCCTGGCTGCACCGGCTGGAAGGCAACCTGAAGGCCATGGACGGCGTCATGGCGGGCGCCGACGCGGGCCGTTCCTCGGAGCGGGTGGAGGAAATCTCCCTCGCCGCCATCGGCGCCGACGCCTCGCCGGTGGTCAAGCTGGTCCACTCCACCCTGTACGACGCGGTCGCCAGCCAGGCCTCCGACATCCACCTGGAGAACGACCCGGCCGGCCTGCACATCAAGTACCGCATCGACGGCGTGCTGGTGGGCGTCGCCCAGGTGCCCGGGCGCGACACCGCCGAGCAGGTCATCTCCCGCATCAAGGTCATGGCCGAGCTGGACATCGCCGAGCGGCGCATTCCCCAGGACGGCCGCTTCAAGGTGGTCATGCGCGGACGCGAGATCGACCTGCGCGTGTCCATCATGCCCGGCGTGTTCGGCGAGGACGCGGTGCTGCGCATCCTGGACCGGCAGCAGCTCGCCGACGAACTCAAGGGAATCTCCCTGGAGCGCCTGGGCTTCCGCGGCGAGATGATGGCGGGCATCCGGCGCCTGTCGCGCGAGCCCTACGGCATGTTCCTGGTCACCGGCCCCACCGGCTCGGGCAAGACCACCACCCTGTACGCCGCGATCTCCGAGATCAACACCGGCCAGGACAAGATCATCACCATCGAGGACCCGGTGGAATACCAGTTGCCGGGCATCCTGCAGATTCCCGTCAACGAGAAGAAGGGCCTCACCTTCGCCCGCGGCCTGCGTTCGATCCTGCGCCACGACCCGGACAAAATCATGGTGGGCGAGATCCGCGACGCCGAGACCGCCCAGATCGCGGTGCAGTCGGCGCTGACCGGTCACCTGGTGTTCACCACCGTGCACGCCAACAACGTCTACGACGTGATCGGCCGCTTCATGCACATGGGCGTCGATCCCTACAGCTTCGTCTCCGCCCTCAACGGCATCCTGGCCCAGCGCCTGGTGCGGGTGAACTGCCCGCATTGTTCCGAGCCGAGCGTGCCGACGCCGGAACAACTGGCCGATTCCGGGCTGAGCGCAGAAGCCGCCGCCGGCTTCGATTTCCGCGCCGGCAAGGGCTGCGGCCAGTGCCGGGGCAGCGGCTACAAGGGGCGCCAGGCCATCGCCGAACTGCTGCCCCTGAACGATGAAATCCGCGAACTCATCGTCGCCCGCGCCGCCATCCGCCAGGTCAAGGAAGCCGCCATCCGCGCCGGCGTCCAGAACCTGCGCGACGCCGCCGTGGCCATGGTGAAGCGGGGCGAAACCACGTTGGAAGAGATCAACCGTGTCACTTTTGTCGCCTGAACTCCGCGTCGCCCTGTTGCCCGACCGCGCCGGCCTCGCCGCGCGCGGCCGCGCGCCCCTGGTCAGGGAGGCGGCGGAGGGCGGCCTGGCCGCGCTGGAGGCCCTGCTCGCGGAAAGCAAAGCGCGCGGCCGCGCCCGCGTCACCCTCTCGCACCACCACGCCCGCCTGTTTCTGTTGCCCGCGCCCTCGGTCTGGCTGCGCGAACGGGAAACGCGGCCCTGGCTGGAAGCCCAGCTCGCCGAAGCCCTGGGCGGCGCCGCCGCCAGCCACTGGCGCCTGACCTGGGATCCGGCGCCGCCGGGCCGGCCCATCCTGGTCGCCGCCGTGGAAACCGGCCTGCTCGACCGGCTCGTCGCGACCCTGGGCCGGCACGGCCTGGACTTGGCCGGCGCGCGGCCCTGGCTTGCCGCGGCCTGGAACAGACGCCGCCAGCTCGCCCGCGCGAACGGCTGGTACGCCCTGCTGGAACCGGGCCGCGTGACTTTGCTGCGCCTGAAGCACGGCCAGCCGGTCTCCCTGCGCCAGCGCCAAGTGGAGGCGGGCGGCGACATCGGCGCCGACCTGCGCGCCTTGCTGACCCGGGAAAGCCTGCTCGCCGGCGTCGCCGATGCCGGCGACCTCTGGCTGGAACGGGCCGGCGTATCCAGCGACTGGGCCGGTTTGCGCGGCAGCCACGCCGTGCGCGAACTGGCCGGCCCGAGCGATCCCGCCCTGGCGTTGCTGTCATGAGACCGCGCCATGAGCCTTGCACCATGAACCTTGCACCACGAGTCTCGCGATGAACCCCGCGATGAGCCCCGCGCCATGATCCGCATCGATCTGGATTTCACCGCCCCCGGCGCCCGCCCCGGTCCCGTGTCCTGGCTGTTGCTGGTGCTCGGCCTGCTCGCGGCCGGCGTGGTCGTCGCCGCCTGGCAAAGCGCCGATGCGGCGGCCCGCGCCGCCCAGGCCCATATCGCCCTTCTCGACAAGACGCCCGCCGCGAAAACCGGGAAGGTCGCGAAGAAGGCCGACCCCGCCCTGCAGGCCCGGGAAAAGGAGGACGCCCAGGCCCGCCGCGCCCTGGCCCTGCCCTGGAACCGCCTGCTCACCACCCTGCAGGACGGCCTGCCGGACGACATCGCCCTCATCTCCCTGGACGCGGACGGCCGGCGCGGCGATTTCCAGATCGTCGCCGACGCGAAGAGCCATCAGGCCATGCTGGACTACTACCGCGATCTGCAAGGCGAAGCCGGCTTCAGGAGGGTGACGCTGACCCGCCACGAACTGCGCGAGATCGACGGATTGCAAGGCGTGAACTTCAGCCTGCGCGGCGAGTGGAGCGGCGCCGGAGTCGGTCCGGAGGCCAAGCCATGAAGCCCGTCGCGCGTCCCCTCGACTGGCTCGCCTATGTCGCCGCCCGCCTGGGCTGGCCCGGCCTGGCCGGGCTGGGGCTGCTGCTCGCGGCCCTGGCCGGCGACCATTTCCTGGTTCTGCCTTTGCAGGACCGCGTCGCCGACCTGGAAGCGCGGGTGGACCGCCTGTCCCGCGCGCCGCGTCCGGCCAAGGCGGAAGAGACGGAACGGGAACGGGCGGAAAGGTTCGCCGACAGCCTGCCCCTGAGCGCCGACGCGCCGGAAGCGGTGGCGCGCCTGTTCGCCGCCGCCACCCACGCCGGCCTGCGCCTGGAGCAGGGCGGCTACCGGCCGGTGGCCGGCAGCGCTGGCGGCCCGGCCCGCTACCAGATCACCTTGCCGGTGAGCGGCGACTACCCGGCGATCCGCGGCTTCCTCGCCGAGGCCCTGGAGCGCCAGCCCACCCTGGCCCTGGACGGCCTCACCCTGAGCCGGGAATCCATCGCCAGCCCCGAGGTCAAGGCGCGCCTGAACCTCACCTTCTATCTGCGGGAGGCGCCATGAACCTGCGCCAGGGCATCCTGTTCGCCCTGCTCGCCGCGACCCTGGGCGCGGTCTGGTGGACGGGCCGCATGGAAGAGGAGGGCGGCGCGGCGGACGCGGACCTGGCCGCGCCTCGCGGCGCCCATAAAGCGCCGTTGGCCGCCGCGCCGGGCGGCGCGACACCCCGCGCGGCAAATAACGCCGCCGCGGACAACGCCGTGGCCATGGCGCCGCCCGCCGGGAACGCCCAGGACGCCCAGGACGCCCAGGACGATGCCCGCTTCCCGGGCGGCGGGCCGGACCTGTTCGCCGGCCTGTCCTGGCGCCCGCCGCCGCCGCCCGCGCCGCCGGTGGTGATGGCGCCGCCGCCGCCGCCCATGGCGCCGCCGCTGCCGTTCAAATACGTCGGCCGCTGGAGCGACGAGAAGGGCGAAACCGTTTTCCTGGCCCTGGGCAACCGCATGCTGGATGCCCGCGCCGGGCAGCAACTGGAGCAATGGCGCCTGGACAAGATCGGCGCCGATAGCCTGGCCTTCACCTACCTGCCGCTGGACCAACAACGCCAATTGAGATTGACGCCATGATGACGAATCCCCCCTTGCGCCGTTCCCTCGCCGCGCTGCTCTGCGCGCTGGCCGTGCTGTCCGGCTGTGCCAGCGACGCGGCCCTGAACGAGGGCCGGCGCCTGATCGCCGAGGGCAAGCCGCGCGAAGGCCTGGCCCAACTGGAACAGGGCATGCGCGAGCATCCGGACGACCTGCAATACCGCACCGCCTACCTGCGCCAGCGCGAGCTGTTCCTGGCGAGCCGGCTCGCGGCGGCGGACGCGGCCCTGAACGCGGGCCAACTCGACCAGGCCCAGGCCCTGTACCGGGAAGTGCTCGCCCTGCATCCGGAGAATGCGCGCGCCCCGGCCGGGCTCGCGGCGCTGGAAAGCGCCCGGCGCAACCAGGCCCTGCTGGACGAGGCCAGATCGGCCCTGCTGCGCAACGATCCGGACGGCGCCCGTTCCCGCCTGCGCGTGATCCTGACCCAGACGCCGTCCCACGCCGAGGCCCAGGCGATGATGGCCAGGCTGGAGGAGAAGGCCGGCCGCGCGCGCGGCATCGAGCCGCCCAAGCTCTCCGTGGATTTCCAGCGCGTGGTGACCCTGGAATTCCGGGATGCGCCCATGCGTTCGGTGTTCGACGCCCTGGCGCGCCAATCCGGCCTGAATTTCGTCTTCGACAAGGACGTGCGGACCGACCAGAAAGCCACCCTGTTCGCCCGCGCCACCAGCATCTCCGACGCCCTGGACATGCTGCTGACCTCCAACCAGTTGGACCGCAAGGTGCTCAACGGCAACACCATGCTGATCTATCCCAACCAGCCGGCGAAGCAGCGGGATTACCAGGACGTGGCGGTGCGCGCCTTCTTCCTGGCCAACGCCGACCCCAAGCAGACCCTGGCCCTGCTGCGCACCATGGCGAAGATCAAGGACGTCCACGTGGACGAGAAGCTGAACATGGTGATGGTGCGCGACACCCCGGAGAACGTGCGCCTGGCGGAACGCCTGGTGCGCCTGGCCGACCAGCCGGAGCCGGAGGTGATGCTGGAGGTGGAGATCCTGGAGGTGAAGCGCAGCAAGCTGCTGGAGCTGGGGGTGCAGTGGCCGACGCAACTCGGCGTGTTGAGCAAGGAAAAGGTCACGACGACGACCGTCAATGGGACATTGAGCACAACCACCACCAGTTATAACGATGTGCCGCTGACCCTCGACCTTCTGAAGAATATCGAGGCCGGCACGGTTTCGATGAACATCGCTCCCGGCGTCATCGCCAACAAGACCGACGGCGACGTGAACATCCTCGCCAACCCGCGCATCCGCGTGAAGAACAAGGAGAAGGCCAAGGTCCACGTGGGCGACAAGGTGCCGGTCATCACCTCCAACGTCACCTCCACCGGCGTCACCTCCGAATCCGTCAACTACCTGGAAGTGGGCCTCAAGCTGGACGTGGAGCCCCAGGTCTACCTGGACGGCGACGTGGCCATCAAGGTGGGCCTGGAGGTGTCCAACATCGTCCAGCAGGTGAAGACCGCCACCGGCACCCTGACTTACCAGCTCGGCACCCGCAACGCGAATACCTCCCTGCGCCTGAGGGACGGCGAGACCCAGGTGCTGGCCGGCCTGATCTCCGACGAGGACCGCTCCAGCGCGAGCAAGGTGCCGGGCCTGGGCGACATCCCCCTGCTGGGCCGCCTGTTCTCCAGCAACCGGGACGAAAAGAGCAAATCGGAAATCGTCCTGCTGATCACGCCGCACATCCTGCGCAACATCGAGCGGCCGGAACTGGGCGACGCCGAGTTCCTCGCCGGCACCGACGCCAGCCCCAACGGCCAGATCGTCCGCCTGCGTCCCGCCCTCAGCCTGCCCGTGCGGGAGGAAATGCCCGAGGTGCCGGAAGTGCCGGAGCCGTCCCACGGCGTGCCCATGGAACCCAACATGCTGCCGCTCGCGCCGCAGCCGGCCCCCAAGTAAGCGGGTAGATGCCTTCATGCGGGCGGCACGCGGCTTCACCCTGATCGAGCTGGTCATCACCGTGGCCATCCTCGCCGTGCTCGCCACCCTGGCCCTGCCCACCCTGCAAATGACCGTGCAGCGCCAGAAGGAGACGGAGTTGCGCGCCGACCTGCGCGACATCCGGGTCGCCATCGACGCCTTCCACCAGGCCGTGCTGGACAAGAAGATCGAGGTCGCCGCCGATGCCTCGGGCTATCCGCCGGACCTGGAAAGCCTGGTCAAGGGCGTGCCCGACATCACCAAGCCGGACCGGCGCCCGCTCTACTTCTTGCGCCGCCTGCCGCGCGACCCGTTCAATCCGGACGCGACCCTGAGCGCGGCGGAAAGCTGGGGCAAGCGCAGCTACGCGAGCCCGCCGGACGAACCCGCGGAAGGGGAGGACGTGTTCGACGTGTTCTCCCGCTCCGAGCGCAAGGGCCTCAACGGCGTGCCTTACCGGGAATGGTGATGAACAGACGCGCGCGCGGTTTCACCCTGATCGAACTGCTGGTGGTGCTGGCCATCATCGCCACCCTGCTCGCGTTGGCGATGCCGCGCTACTTCCAGCACGTGGAGCGCTCCAAGGAAGCGGTGCTGAAGGAAAACCTGGCCACCACGCGCCAGGCCATCGACCAGTACCACGCGGACAAGGGCGTCTGGCCGGACTCCCTGGACAGCCTGGTGGACGCCCACTACCTGCGCGCGCCGCCCCGCGATCCGGTCACCGACAGCACGGAGACCTGGCAATTGCTGCCGCCGCCGGAGCAGGAGGGCGAGGCCGCGGCCGGCGTCTACGACCTGAAGAGCGGCGCCGAGGGGGCCACCCGGGACGGCAAGCCCTATGCGGATCTCTGAGCGCCACGGCGGCTTCACCCTGATCGGCCTGCTGTTCCTGATCGCCGGCATGGGCGTGGCCCTGGCCGCCCTGGGCAGCGTCTGGCACACCGTCGCGCAGCGCGAGAAGGAGGCGGAACTGCTGTTCATCGGCGACCAGTACCGCCAGGCCCTGGCCAGCTACCGGCGCATGACGCCGGGCACCGTGAAGAACTATCCCGCCAGCCTGGAAGACCTGCTGAGCGATCCGCGCTTCCCCAACACGGTGCGGCATCTGCGCCGCCTGTACCGGGATCCCATGACCGGCGACAAGGAATGGGGCGTCGTGCGCGACACGGCCAGGAACATCGTCGGCGTGTACAGCCTGTCGGAAAAAATCCCCCGGAAAAAGGCGGGTTTCGCGACCGGACTGGAATCCTTCGCCGACGCGCAAAGCTACCGGGATTGGGTGTTCAAGCCGGCCGCCCAGGCGGATGCGGCCACCGATGCCGCCGCCACCCAGGCGCAGACGAACCGGAACGGCACGGAGGGCAGCCTTGGCGCCGATCCGTCGACATCGGCATCCAACACCGCCCAACCGACAGATGCCTGCGCCAGCGCCTATCAGGGCCAGATGTCGGTTTGCCAGTCCAGCTACCGGTCCGGCGACCTGCCCGCCTGGCGCGCCTGCACCGCCGCCGCGCTGATCAGCCGCGTCGAGTGCGGCAAGGCAAGCCAAGGCGGCGGCCACTGAGCGGATTCCCGCCGCCCGTTCCGCCACTCACCGCCGCGCAACGGCCGCTTCGCCGTTGCGCCCCACGCCATACGATGCAATGCTTTGTCCGTCGCGCGCCGCGCGTGGCGGGCCGCCACCGGTCCATGTAATCGACGAGCGGGAGACCGGATGATCAGACTCAAACTGCACTGGCAGGTGCTCATCGCCCTGGGGCTGGCCGTGGCCGCCGGCTCGGCGACCCATGCCGACAGCGCCTTGCTGGGCGTGCCGGTCATGGAAATCTTCGAGTTCCTGGGCGCCTTGTTCCTGAACGCCCTGAAGATGCTGATCGTGCCCCTGATCGTGTCCTCCATCGTCGCCAGCATGGCCGGCAACCGGGGCGCCCAGGGCTTCGGCCGGCTGGGGCTCAAGACCCTGTCCTACTACATGCTCACCAGCGCGCTGGCCATCCTGGTGGGGCTGGCGGCCCTCAACCTGGTCCAGCCGGGCATCGTCGACGGCCAGCCGGCGCGGGAAAGCCTGGGGCTGTCCGCCGAGACCGGCAATGTCATGGCCAAGGTGGCGGGGCGGGACAGCGGCGACATGGTCGAGGTGTTCCTGCGCATGCTGCCGCCCAACGTGGTCGCGGCGGCGGCGGAAGGGGAGATGCTGGGCCTGATCGTGTTCAGCCTGCTGTTCGGCTATTTTGTCACGCGCCTGCCCGAGGAGCTGGCGCGGACCCAGCACCGGTTCTGGGAGAGCGTGGCCCAGGTCATGCTGCGCATGACCGATCTGGTGATGAAGTTCGCTCCCATCGGCGTGTTCGGCCTGGTCGCCAAGGTGGTGGCCACCTCGGGCCTGGAGGCCTTCCGCCCCCTGGCCGGCTTTTTCTTCACCGTGCTGGGCGCCCTGGCGGTGCATGCTTTCGTGGTCCTGCCGCTGCTCATGCGCTTGCTGGGGCGGGTCAATCCCCTGCGCCATTACCAGGCGGTGAGTCCGGCCCTGCTCACCGCCTTCTCCACCGCGTCCTCCTCGGCCACCCTGCCGCTGACCATGGACTGCGTGGAGAAGCGCGCCGGCGTCTCGGAGCGGGTCACCTCCTTCGTGCTGCCCCTGGGCGCCACCATCAACATGGACGGCACGGCCCTGTACGAGGGCGCGGCGGTGCTGTTCATCGCCCAGGCCTACGGCGTCGACCTGGGTTTCGGCCAGCAGGCGGTGGTGCTGTTGCTGGCCCTGCTCACCTCCGTCGGCGTCGCCGGCATTCCCGCCGCCAGCCTGGTGGCCATCACCCTGATCCTGACCCACTTCGGTCTGCCCGCCGAGGCCATCGGCCTGATCCTGGCCACCGACCGCTTGCTGGACATGTGCCGCACCAGCGTCAACGTCCTGAGCGACACCTGCGGCGCGGTGATCATCGCCCGCTCGGAAGGGGAGTCGCCCCTGTCGGCAGCGGTCGAACGCGATTGAGGAGGCGCGATGCTCGCGAAATTCGGCTTTGTCCTGTTGTTCCTGGTGTTCGGACTGCTCATGTTCCTGCTCGGCGCCAGCCTGCCCGAGGACACGCGCAAGGCGATTCCCCTGCTGGGGAAGATCGGCATGTCCACGCCCTCTACCGCCCCGGCGTCCGCCGGAGAGGTTGCCAAACGAGCCGGCAACCAAGCCGACAACCAAGTAGGCAACCCAGCCGGCAACCCAGCCGGCAACCCAGCCGGCAAACCCGCCGCGGACGCGAAGGCGCCGCCGCCGGTGCCCCTGGAGACCTTGCTGGTGCCCGCGCCCCTGCCGAAGCAGGGACGCTATGCCCTGCAAACCGGCATCTTCACCGATGCCGCCCAGGCGGATGCCCTCGCGGCCCGCATCGCCGCTCTGCATCTGCCCGGCGTGAAGGCGCTTTCCCTGGCGACGCGGGATCGGGAAGGAAGGGACTGGTGGGTGGTCGCGGCGGGAGAGCGCGACGCGCCGGACGGCCTGGAGGACGTCCGCGTCTGGCTGGGCGAGCGGCTCGCCCTGGCCGACGCCCGCGCCATCCTGCTGCCGCCCGAGCCGAAACCGGAGGCGAAGCCGTGAACCGCTCAGCCGAAATTTCCGCTCAGGGGGTGCGGCCGGCGCCAGCCGGCCATGCCGTAACCGTCCACGAAGCAGATCTTCACCTGGCTCATGCCGATGCTGCCGAACCACACCCGGGCGCTCGCTTCGTTGCGGTCGCGCGTGATGTACCACAGGGCGTCGCCCCGGGCCTGGCCCCGGACCGGCACCCGGTAGACCCACAGGTCCGCGCTGCCCGGATCCGGCACCAGGGCGGCGCGGATCTGGGCGTCGCCCGGCTCCATGGCCTGGTAGATCAGCGCCATCCCTTGCTCCCGGAGCGGCCGTGAGGGATGCCATGCGCATCCGCCTGGCCATCGCCCGGCGCGAACTGGAGCTCAAGCTCGAGCGGGCCGGCGACCGGGCCGCCGGGCGGCTCGCCAGCCCCCATCCCGTGCCGGAGGATGCGGAAGCCAAGCGCCAGCGGGCCGCCGAGCGCCACGGCATGGCCCCGCCGCCGGCGCGCGCGGAAGCGCCCGCCAGCATCGATCTGCCCCTCGACCCGCGCGAGCAGACCATCCTGTCCTACCGGCTGGCGCCGGACCTGCGGCGCGGGCTGGCCGGGGGCGTGGCGGTGCCGGAGAACAAGGGGCGCAAGCAGGACTAGGCGGGGCCGGTCACGCTTTGCCGGTGGATTCGGGCCGCCCATCACAGCTTCTTGAAGCGGTGCATGACGGTCTCCTTGCGCTGGCCCTGGGAACCTTCCAGGGAGCTGCCCACGTTCTTCATCACCCCGGTCCGGTCCAGGTAGCTGCCCATGGGCGCGAGGCCCAGGTGTTTCGCGTTGCCGGTGAGATTCATCAGGTCCGGATCGCTGATCTGGCTCTTGTCTTCCGGGTTCCTGGCGACGAAGGGAAAGCCGGAGCCGCCCATGACCAGTTCGCCGCCTTGGGACAGGGAGCCGCTGCGCTGGCGGATGCCCTCCACATGGACCGTCTTGGTGCCCTTGAAATCGATGGTGCTCTTGGTCTTGCCGCTGTCGGTGAGGGCCAGGTTGCGGGTGAAGATGAAGTCCTGGGAGGCGCTGCCGGTGGCCATGCGGGCCAGGTTCATGCCGAACTTCTGTTCCACGTCGTCGCCGAAGGCGGCCAGACGCTTCTTCGCCGTCTCCACGTTGGCATGCCCCTCGTCCTCGAAATGGTGCACCTGGGCGTGGAACGGAATCTTTTCCTGGCGCAGGGCGCCCAGCACGTCGGCGGCGAAGCGGGCGTCGCCCTCCGCCTCGAAGCGCAGGCTCAGGGCGGCGCCGGTCTCGGCATGGCGCTCGCGCAGCAGCTCCACGGTTTCCCCCAGACGCCGTTCCCGGGCCTGGGCCTTCTTCTGGCCACGCTTCCTGCCGACCTCTTCCCATTCCGGTTCCTTGCCTTTGCCGGAGCCGCGATCCGGTTCGTCCATGCTCGTCTCCTTTTGGTCTCCTATTCGTCCCAGTTATCCCGTAGTGACCGCGCCGACCCAGCCGCCCGCGTGCGTCGGCGCTTCCCTTCAGGCCAGGACGGCGAAGCCGCCGCCTTCCGGACCGGGGCCGGGACCGCCGAAGCCGTGGCGCGTGCGCTCCTCCGGCGCGCAGCTGCCCGGGCCCCAGCGGAACGGCACCGGCTGGCTCTTCCTGGGGTTCATGGGCTGCCAGTCCAGGCTGCGTTTCGCCTGCCGCTCCTCCATGTTGGCGAAATCGGTGACCCGTTCCGGCGCGATCTCCGCGAACTCGATGAAGCGGCTGGGGATGCGCATGCCCAGGGCGCGGAAATCCTGCTGCTTGCCCTGGGTGTCCTGGCGGAAGCCGCCGGTGCCGGAGCGGGGAACGCGCATCATCACCGCGCCTTGCTCGATCATGGGCTGGCTCATCAGGTAGTCCAGGGAGCTGCCGATGTTGGCGCTCATGTACAGGTTTTCCTGATTGGTGCCCTCCCGCGCCAACTGGCCCAGGGCGCCGCGGGCCTGGCCCACGAGCGCCCGCGGGTCGACGGGATGGTCGGGGTTCAGCAGGTTGTGGAACTGCGCCTGCAGCGGCGCGTCGCGCACCGCGTCCCTTCCCTCGCGCATCTGCTCCTGCCAGCTCCGGTGGTCGGCGCGGCCGGTGGCCTCGTCCAGGCCCACCCCGCGCCGGGGCTGCATTTGCGACGGCATCAGCCCGCCGCTCTGACGCATCAGCTCGAAGTTCCCCGGCGTGGTCACGTGGTACCAGTATTCCTGGCCGTTGTGCGGCGCCGGCGGCTGGTACTCGCGCCGCATGGGCAGCACCAGGCCGCCGTGCCGGGACGGCAAGGGCATGGAATTGCGGCGCTGGCGGTGGGGCGTGGTGCCCGGACCGACCACCTGGCTGAACTCGGGCACCTTGGCGCGGGCGCCGACGCGGGAATCATCCTGGGACATGGCGGGACTCCTTGCACGCGGCCCATGCCTCGGGATGCGCGACCCCCGCCGGCAGGACCGGAAAGCACACCCGGACGCGGCTGCCCATGGCGGCGAACAGGGCGCGCGCCTCGTCGGCGACGGCGCCGCGCCCGGCCAGCGGTTCGCCCCGGCGGTACAGGCACTCCGGCGCCCGGTCGCCGTCGATGGGCAGCGCCAGGCGGACAAAGCCCAGCTTTTCCAGGCCGCGCCGGGAGCGCGCGTTGCTCGCATAGACCCGGGCATAGCAGGCGCGCAGAGCCCAATGACGTTCAGCGTGGGCGAGCAGCAGGGCGCCGCCCCGGGGGCCCAGCCCGTGGCCCTGGAAGTCCCGCCCCAGCCAGTAGTAGAAGAAGCCCAGGCCGTCGCGCAGCACCAGGCTGACGCAGCCGGCGAAGCCCCATTCCCGGTGCAGCAGCGCGTAGACGATCTGGTCGCCGTAGCCGCGCACCGCGTCCAGCCAGCCGTGCCAGTGGTCGCCGTCCTCGAAGCGGGGCAGGCAGCACAGCTCGGCGATGGCCGGATCGTGGTATTGCCAGGCGAAGTCGTCCTGGTGCTGGTGGCCCAGGGGGACCAGGCGCAGGTCGGCGTCGCCCAGGTCGGCGCCTTCCAGCGCGGGGGCCGGATAGGCGGCGTCCCGGCACACGGACCGGTAGGCGGCGGCGAAGCGCGCATCCCGGGGGTGGGCGATCATGCCCAGCGCCAGGTGTTCCAGGGCCGGCGCGCTCTCGCCCAGGCGATGCAGCGCCCGCGCCAGCAGCAGGCTGCCGTGGGCGTCCAGCTTGCGGGCCGCCGCCAGGGGTTGCGCCACCGCCCGGGCCAGGGGCCAGTCGCCCCATAGGGCGGCCAGTTCCAGCAGCGCCAGGCGCGCGTTGTCGGCCATGGCCCAGCCCTGTCGCGTCCAGGCGCGGTGCAGGCCGGCCAGCCAGGCCGAGCGGTGTTCCGGCGCCAGGCCGCCGGCGCGGCGCGTCAGGGCGGGGAGCCGGGGCGCCAGGGCGCGCACGTCCCATTCCGCGCCGTCCAGTTGCGCGTAGAGATCCGGCAGGGATTCCAGCCGGGGCGGCTCGGCATCGCGCGCCGCGCTGGCGGGCATGCCGGGGCGGCATGCCGTGGACGCGGCCGCGTCCGGCGTGGCTTGGGCGCTCATTTGTGCTCCTTGTCGCCGCCGCGCCGCTGGTACTGCATGGTCTGGGAGGAGAAGGTGCCGCTGGGGGTCTTGCTGACCAGGCCGACGGTGGAGTGGCTGTCCGTGTCGAAGCGGAAGTGGACCACCTCGGACCCCTTCCCGTGCTCCGCCAGGGCGCTCTTCTCGATGCGCGAATCCACGCCGATGTTGGCCCATTGGGAGTTCCACACGGTCTTGAAGCGGTTGCTCTCCGGCCCGATCAGCGAGAAGGGCGCGGCGTGGGACTGGTGCGCCTCGCCCTTGCCGTACTCCTCCGGACGCGGGCTGGACGGGCGCGGAATCTCCTTTTCCTTGGGATCGGTGAAGGGGTCGGGATTGACGAAGCTGCTGGTGAACATGAAGCCGGAGTAGCTCTCCAGGCGCTTGCTGCTTTCCTCGCGCACGTCCACCTGGCTGACCGCGCGCTGCTCGAAGGTGGAGGCGACCTGGGGCACGAAGGACTTGGGCAGCACCTTGTCCAGGCTGTCCCCGGTGAGCGTGCTGCTTTTCATCTGCTGGCTCAGCTTTTCCCGTTCCGCCTTGTCCAGCTTGCCGCCTTCGCCCATGGCCTCCTGCACGAAGGGGGTCGCGTCCAGGCCGAAGTGGCCCATGCCTTCCGGCAACTGGGCGCGCCGCTGCTCCAGTTCCCGGTTGCGCTTGTCCTTGATGCGCTTGCTCACGCGATGGGAAAAGTCGCCGCTGGCGGCGCGCGACACCTCGGTCTCCGAACGCCGCTTCTTGATCATCTGTTTGGAGGTCTCCGCGAACTCCTCGCGTTCCTGGTCGTCCATGTTTGCTCCTTTCCGTGGCGCGCGGCGCGGCGGGCTTAGGCGGACCGGCCCGCCCGCCGCTAGTTGAAATCGAATTTGGAGTTTTTGACCCGCCGCGGCGGACTCAGCGGCGTCTTCGGCAGATTCTTTTCCTGCGCCATTTCCCGCAGGCTTTGCCGGTCCAGCCTGGGCGTCTGGGAGGTGTTGCTCGTGTTGAAGGTGAAGCTGGGCTGGGTGCTGGTGCTTTCCTTGAGCAACAGTTTCATCGCCTCGTCGACGTCGCCCTTGGTCTTGCTCAGCAGATTCCGGTGCTCGGTCGGCACCAGTTTGTCGTAGCCGGACACCAGCAGGTTCTTCGCGACGAACATCTTTTCCGTTTCGCGCACCGTCTGCACCCGGTCGGTGAAGGTGTCGAAATTGCCGCTGTTGGGATCGGAGATGTCGCCGATGTCCTTGAAGATCGAGTACACCGGCTTGCCCTTCTGGATGTCCGTGCGGGCGCTCTCCAGTTCCTCCTTGGGCGACATGAACAACTGCACCGTCGCCAGCTTCGACATGATGGGCACATCCGAGTCCTTGCGCTGGGTGTCCTCGAAGGTCTTGCTGACGATCTCCTGGCGCCGGTTGTCCCGGGTGCCGTGTTCCTTGGTCATGGCGCCCTTGGTGCCGGGCACGTTGCTGGTCTTGATGCCCGGCGTGTGGGAGGAAAGCGGTTGCGAGGTGTCGGTCTTGTCGCCGTACTGGCTCAGGCTGGGCGAGTCGGTCTTCCACACCTGGGTGCCCTGGTGGCTGCGCTGGTTGAAGGACATCTCCGCCTCCTCCTTGCGCATGGAGGAGCGCTCGTCGCGCTGGAACTGGGTGCGCACGTTCTCGTCCGCGCTCACGCCCCAGTTCTCCGTGTTCAGGGTCAGCGCCTTGATGCGGATGTCGGTGCTCTTGGGTTTTGTCTGCTTCAGGAAGGTGGGCAGTTGCTTTTCCAGGCTCTCGACGCGCTTGTCGTTCATCTGCCAGAGGCCCATCTCGTTGACGCTTTCCTTCAGGTCGATCTGGGTGAAGTCGAAGCTCGGCGGCGGGCCCATGGGTTGCAGGAGGGGCGGCGAATCCGTCTTCCGGATGGTCAACGGCTGCATCGGGCTGAGCTTGACCGGGGGCCGGAGCTGGACCGGGTTGCCCACCTGGTTGCTGGGCGTGGCGGTCTTCTTCGCGATGCCATTCCGCTGTTGGCTGGTGTCGTCCTGGAGACTGTCGATCTTGCGTTTCGGGTTCATGGCTGGCTCCCCGCTATTTGTGGAATCCCGGGTGGTGGTATTCGAACAGTTTCCCCACTTCGGCGGTGTTCGCGGGCATGCCGGACAGTTCCGACATGGGCGTCGCGCGGAACACCGTGGAGCCGCTTCCCTGGTCGAACTTGTCGCCCGGCTTCTGGCCGCCGAAGGGGACGCCGGGCGTCCCGGAGAACACCGCCTTGGCGCCGATGTTTTCCTCGAACATGCGGCCGCAGTTGAAGCACACCTGATTCGGAAAGCTGGCGAACATGCCGACCAGTCCGCTGTCCTGCCGCGTCTCGGTGCTCCGGTGCTGGTTGTGCAGGGTCATCGCCATGGGTTCCGAGTGGAAGGTCTGTTCCGGCGTGCCTTTCTTGCCGTCCTGCTTCGCCACGTCGATGCTGGGCTTGTAGAATTCCCTGCGTTCCGCCGGGTCATGGGAGATGGCGAGCCCCTGGCCGGAAACGCCCATCGCATGGGTCGGCTCGGACGCGACGAATTTGTCGCTGCCGGGGTCGTGGCGAATTTTGGTGATGTCGGACAGGATGGTGTTGACCGTCTGTTTCGTGCCCCTGGTGTTCACCGCGTGGGTGGACAGGCGCCGCGCCGAGGTCGCGAAGGCATTGCCGAAGTCGGTCGAGTTTTGCACCGACGACTCGCGCAGGGCTTCCGAGGTCGGCAGCGAGTGCAGGCGCCAGCCCTTGACGTCGCCGCCGGGCATCTCGACGAAGCCGGAGAGGGAGCCGCGCCGCGAGCGGTACATGGTCCCGTCCGGCAGCTTGCCGCCGGTGTCGTTCCAGTTCTGGTTGGTTTTCAGGGGCTCGAGCCCGGTCTCCTTGCGATAGGCCTCGAAGTCCGAGCCGGAGCCCGTCCCGCCCGTGAAGCCGATGTTGGACAGCTCGTGCCACTTGAGCCCGCCGCCGGATTCCATCTTGTGGGGCGAGAAATCGCCGTGGCCGAAAGTCAGCGTCGGCTTGGCCAGCGGCGTCGCGACGGTGGCGCTCGGCTGATGCGAGGTTTTGGCCTTTTTGTCCGGCCCGTTCGAGGAGGCGGACTGGCTGTTCTTCCTTTTCACGGCGCGCGCCCCGCCATCCCGAGGCGAACGGACGAGGCGCGGGCCGCCCGCGCCGGCGCCGGCGCGCCGCGCCTCACGCGCCCGCCCCCCGCAGGGGCGCCGCGACCCGCGTGTCCGAGCGCATGCGCGCCATCAGCTCGTGCAGCTCTCCGACCACCCGCCGGCGCGGCGCGGGCTCGCCCAGGCGGTAGAACAGCTCGGCCGCGTCGGGCGGCGCGGCGTGGATGCCCAGCTCGGCGAAGCCCAGCCGCGCCAGCATCCGGCGCGACGGCGCGTTGTGCTCGAGCACCTTGGCGTAGCAGGTGGCGATGCCCATGCGCGCCGCCGCCTCCAGCAGCAGGCCCGCGGCGCGGGTCGCCAGCCCCCGGCCGCGGAAATCCGCGCCCAGCCAGTAATACAGGAAGCCGAGATCGCCGGCCCGCACCAGATGCGCGCAGCCGACGAAGCCCTGGTCGATCTGCAGGATGGCCAGCGGCAGTTCGTCGCCCAGGCCGTAGATGCCGTTCAGCCAGGCATGCCACTGGCCGGCCGTGTGGAACTCCGGCATGCCGCAGAGCTCGCGGATGTCAGGCGCGTGGTACTGCCAGGCGAAATCCTCCCGGTGTTGGTGCCCGAGGGGCTCCAGGCGCAGGTCGTCGCGTTCGATGCGCGGCAGCTTGCCGCGCCAGTCCAGCCAGGTCGCCAGTTGCCGGTGGGCGGCGGCGAAGCGGCGGTCGCGCGGCGCCAGGAGCTGCCAGCGCCAGGCCAGGTCCAGGGCCGATTCGGCCTCGCCCAGGGCATGGCGGACCGCCATCAGGGCCAGCGCGGCGCCGGCATCCAGCCCGTCGCGCCGTTCCAGGTTGGCGCCGACTTCCAGCGCCAGTGGGAGATCGCGCCAGGCGGCGGCGAGGGCCAGCAGGTCGCGCGCCGAGGCCGCGTCCATCGCCCAGCCCTGGGCCTTCCAGGCCCGGCGCAGGCCGGAGAGCCAGAACAGGCGATCCGCGCCGCGCAATTCGCCGCGGGTCTCGAGCAGCTCGGGCAGGCGCGCGCGCAGAAGGCGCATCGGCCAATCGGCCTGTGCCAGGAACCGGCCCTGCTCGCGCAGGGAAAGCAAGGGGGTCGCGGCATGCATCGCTCGGCCTCGGCGCGTGTCAGCGGCAATTCACCGGGAATCCACCGGCGGCTTCAGGATGGCGGCGGCGAAGCGGCGCTGGCTTTCCATGGCCTGGGTGTTGAAGGCGCGGGCGGCCGGGGTCAACTGGTCGGACATGGCGCCGGTGACCGGCTGCAACTGCATGGTCTTGCCGGACGTCTGCCATACCTGTCTGCTCGCCACGGTGGTCATGGCCACCCGCCGGAAATCCTCCAGCGGGGAGCCTTCCAGGGGGAATTGGGTGAGCCCGCCGCTGACATGCGGGTTGCCCCGGTTGAGCTCGCCGCCGCTGGCCTCCAGATGGGCCATGTTCGCCTGCACGGTCGGCTTGACGAGGCCATCCATGATGGCGAGCCGGAGCGCGAAATCCGGCGTGACATCGAGCCGCCGGCTGTCGTCGGCGACGATCCTGGCGACCGCGCGCGCCATGCCCTTGCTCGGCGCGAAGGCTTGCACCCGTTCCGCGCGGGAGGTCAGGGTCGGGCCATGATCGTGTTCCTGCCGAGCCCGCTGCGTCGCGCCGTGTTCATCCACGTGATACGCGGAGGCCGCGCGCGTGTCTTCCTTGGTGAGAAAGGTGGTCTTGGGTCTGTCGGGATTCATAAAGCCTCCTTGCGCGTGGGTGATGCGGGCGCGCCCACCGGGTCGCCCACCGGGTCTTTCCCGGCGGACCGGCCACGCTGGCCGGCGCTCATTTGTCGAATTCCTTGCGCGCGGAGAAGGCCACGCCGCTCTTCGCGCGCTCGATCTCCACCCCCGGCGTGTGCAGGCTCGTCGCGCCGGGAACCTGGAGCTGCGGGCTCATCACCTGCCGGTTGACCACGCCCATCAGATCCGCGCCGGTGGCCTGGAGCATCTTGGCCTGGGCGGTCTTGTCGGTCATGCCGCGCATGCGCTGGATCGCGGTCAGGCCGAGGCCGCGCATCAGGAATTTGGCCCGGTCCTGCGGCGTTTTGCCGTCGCCGCCGTCGATGAAGTTGTGCTCGACCGGAATCTGGCTCAGTCCCTTGTAGTTCTTGTCGGTCCGGTCGATGCCGAGGAAATCCTTGCCCATGGCCCAGGTGCCGGGCTGCATCAATTGTTCGAGGGGCACCCGCAGGCGGCGCTCGTCGCCGGTGGAGACGTCGTCGCGCCGCGGCGGCTTGGCTTTGCCCGATTCCACGCTGGGCTCGGCGAAGCGGGTGCGCTTGAACGGGTCGTCCTTGTGTTCCAGGAAGAAGAAGACGTTGTCGTTGTTGCCGAGCTCGGTGACGTTCTTGTCCGTCGTCTTGCTCTCGCCGGGCCCGTGGCGCTGCTCGCGCTGGGCGTGGGACAACAGGAAACCGCCGCCGAGGATCTTGTCCTCGTGCTCCTTGTTGAAATAGAAGGAGCCGCGCACGTCCGGCGCCAGGGCCTCCAGGTTGCTCAGGAAGGTTTGCTCATGGCTGCTGAGGCCCTGGTCGTAGGCCTGGTGCATCTTGGCGGACTGCATGCGCACCATGGTCGAGTCCGCCGGATTCTTGTCGATGGCGTTCCCGGAGCCCCATTTGCTCCCGGTGGACAGGGCGCGCGTGCTGGAGACGTGGTCCACCTGGGCCTGCATGGACTGGTTGAACTTGGGCAGTTCCTCCTTGATGTACTGCCGCACCGGCGCGAGATCGGTTTTGATTTCCCGCGGGCTCGCCGACATCTTGGAAAGCTTTTTCGCCTCCAGGCGCGCGCGCACGGCCTTCTGGATCAGCGTCGCGGCGGCCGTCTGCTTGAGTTCCGTGCGCACCATGGGATCGACGGCGAGCTTTCCCATGCTGGTCTTTTCATTGAACGTGCTTCCGCTCAGGGTGGGAAGCGGCGCCGGCGCGAGGGTATGCGTGCCCTCGCCGGGAGAGGCGGTGACCGGGCGTGTCAGGTGCGGATGCTGGGGAATCGATTCGAACAAGGTCTTCGTGCGGGTTGGGTTCACGGTTCTTCTCCTGTCGATGGCGCGACCGCGCCGCCCGGACGGCTGTGCTCGCTTATCTCTGTCCGCATGGTCCGCCGCGCCTACTTGCCCACGCCCTTGCCAGTCTTCGCCTGGGCGTTCACCTGGTTGCTCAGGCTCTGTTCCATGGGGGAAAGGGCGCGCCCCAGGGATTGCGCCTGCTTGTTGAACTTGCCGACCGTCTTGCGCAGTTCCTCGCCTTGCAGGGCGGGCAGGGCCGGGTGTTGCGTCACCTCGCTGCCGTAGGCCTCCATTTCCCGCTGCGGGCTGGTGGATTTCTCCATGATCTGGGAGATGCCGCGCTGGCCGACGTGGGTCATCTCGTGGGCGGTGGTGCGCACCAGCTTGCGGAAGCGGTCGGTGTTCTCTTCCCGGGTGACGTCGCCCAGCGCCCGTTCGAGGTAGTTCTGTTTCATCTTGAACAGGGTGGGCTTCTGGGTCATGACGCCGCCGCGCTTGCCCCAGCCACCGCTGGTGGCGGCATGGCCGGAGCTGTCCTCCACGGCGAAGGCGTCCGACATGGGCAACTGCGCGGCGCGATGGACCTCCTGGGCGGTCATCTCCGTCACCTGCTGCAAGCTCAGGTGGCTGGGATGGTCGGCGGGCAGCTCGTTGCGGGTGGCCATCACGTTGGCCAGCATGTCCCACTCGTCGAGGGGGCCGCGCCCCTGCGCCTTGCGGTGTTCAACCGCCGCCTCCATCTTGTTGGGCGCGCCTTTCTGAACTTCCTGGGTCGATTGCAGGCGTTTTCTGAACAGGTTCATCGCGTTCTCCAAAGGGTTGCTCAAGGCGGGGATGGGGGTCGTCTGCCGGCGCCAGCTCGATGCGCTGGCGGTGGGCGCCGCCCGCCAGCGCCACGTGGGCGAGCAGGCGCGCCAGGGCGTCCAGGTCGGCCGGCTCGGCGGGCGCCGCCGCGCGGCACAGGCGGAAGCGGGCTTCGCCGTCCACGACCTGGAAATCCAGCGTGCCCAGGCGTCCCCGGCATTCGTGCAGGACGAGCAGGGTGCCGGGCCGTTCCGGCGCCGCCGGCTCGATGCGCAGATCGCCGTCCCGCGCCGACTCCGGCCGGTACCAGGGCAGATCCGCCCAGGCGCGCAGGCGGGCGGCGAGGCGGTCGCGCAGGGCGGCCGCTTCGTCCAGCCATGCCCGGGTCGCGGCCGCGGCCGGCGCGCGGCGTATCGCTTCCTCGGCATGGGCCAGGGCCTCGGCGCTTTCGCCGGTTTCCGCCTCGCAGGCGGCCAGACGCAGCAGGCAGGGCGCCGGCGCGTCGCGGCTGGCCACTTCCATGCGCAGGATGCTCTTGGCCAGTCCCCAATAGTCCAGGGCGACCGCCAGCTCCGCCAGGCGCGGCCCCAGGCCGCCCTGTCCGGCGCGCGGCAGGTGGTTCGCCCAGACCCGCGCCAGGGCGGCGCGGGCGTCGCGCCGGGTCGGCTCGTCCCAGGCGGCGGGATCGCGCTCCAGAACCTCGAGTCCCGCCTCCAGCACGCCCGGGTCGAAGCCGGACAGGCGCAGCAGGGCGAGGACGCGCGCCGGCTCCAGGGCATGGGCGGCGGCGCGCAGGATGGCGGCCAGGTGCAGATGGTCGTCCGGCGCGCGCTCGCGCAGGCCGGCCACCACCGCGTCCAGGGTTTCCCGGCGCGCGGGATTGGCGTCGTCGCGCAGCACGGCCAGGGCGCGCAGGCCGTCCGACCCGCGCCAGCCGTTCCAGACCTGGGCGCCGAGACCGGCCTGGTAGTCCGCGAGACAGGCCAGGTCCACGGGAAACCGGCTGTCCGCCGGCCAGGCGCGCGGCGCCGCGCCGGCGCCGTCCCGCTCCACCGCGAGCAGCAGATAGCGTTGGCGCGCGAGGCGGGCGATGCGGTCCAGGCTGCGCAGGGCGCCGCTGGGAAACAGCCGCGGCGCGGCGCCGTCGCCCGGCGCCAGCATGTCGCGCCAGCCGGCGCTGAGCCAGTCGGCCTCGGCGATGCCGCGCCAGCGGTAGGCCAGGCGCTCGCCGCGCGGACGCTGGGCCAGCAGGCCCTCGAACAGATGGCCGCGGCGGCGCCGGAACAGATCCTGAACCAGGCCGCCGAAATAGCGGTAGGCCAGGATCGCCGGAGGGTTGCCGGAGAAGTCGAGGGCGCCGCCGCGCGCGCGCGGGCCGTCGCCGCCCTGGCGCCAGAGGGCGGTTTCCACCACCAGCTCGGGCGAGGGAGTGGCCAGGCGCAGGGCTTCGAGGCGGACGCGGGCGGCGTGGCCGGCCTCGGCGACGCAGGCGACATAGCGCACCTGCAAGCCGGCGCAAAGGGAATCGGCGAGGCTTTCGCGCAGGGCGGCCAGCATCAGCCAGGTGAAGTGGCCGCATCCCGCGTCCGGCTCCAGGACGACGACCTCGCGCGCCGGATCGACGGCGCCCGCCGCCAGGCCGATTTCCCAGTAGCGGACGACGGCGCCCGCGCAGGCGCGGGCGAAGGCGGCGGAGGGCGGTTCGCTCCGTTCGCCTTGCGCGGCGCCGGGCAACCAGTGATGGGAGCGGCTGAAGCGCTCGTAGGCGGCGAACTCGCGCCAGCCGGCGGCTGCCGCGCCGGGCCGGGCCGTCGCTTGGGCGGGCGGCGCGTGGTTCACCGTTCCGCCTCCTGTCGCAGGCCGAGCAGGTCGAAGATGCTGATCTGCCCGTTCATGCGCACGAACAGTTCCTGGTACAGCTCCACCGTGTTGAGGCGTCCCCAGTCGATGGCGCGGCGTACCAGGTAGGGCACCGGGCTGTGGGGTTCCAGGCGCAGCAGGAATTCCGCCGCCCGTTCCAGATCCGCGTAGGCTTCCTCCCGGCTCATGGACGCCTCGCCCAGGGTGGCCGGCGGCGTGGCCGGCGCGGGCGCCGCCGGCGCGGCGGCATCCGCGGATTCGGGCAGGCCGGCGGGCAGGTATTCCTCGGAACGGTGGCCGCGCTTGCCCAGCTCGCCCTCGAGCAGGGCGAGGATGTCCGCCAGCAGCGCGCGCAAGGCGAGCAGGCCGGGCGCCTCGGCGCCGAAGCAACGGTCCAGGCGGGCCTGCAGGGCGTCCAGGGCGAGCAGGCCGCCGGCCAGGGCGGAGCGGGAAAGCTCGCATTCCTGGCTGGGGGTCGCGTACAGGGCCGCCATGAATTCCGCGCCGCCGCGGCCGTTCGGCTCCTCCCGGCCGGCCAGTTCCCAATCGCCCCAGCCCAGTTCGCGCGGACGTCCGGAATGGGTGAGCCGCGCCTGGCGCAGCAGCGGCGGCATCTTGTCGTTGAGCCAGCGGAACAGGTTGCCGCGAAACTCCAGATCGCCCTCGTCCGGCAGCGGGTGCAGGCTGTCCCAGTAGCGTTCGCACAGGCGTTCCAGCAAGGTCAGACAGGGCGCCAGGGCATGGAAGCCGCGCAGGTTGACCTGCGCCTCCAGCAGCCACACCGCGAGTTGCAGATCCTTGCTCTGGCGCGCCAGGCTTTCCCCGGCCAGGGCGGTCACGCGCGCCCAGTCGGCGCGCTTGAGTTCGTATTGCCAGGCGCCCTGGGGCAGGCTGGCGTCGTCCTCCTTGCGCGCCTCGCGGATCTCGCCGTAGAGGGCGCTGTGCTTGAGGGACGGCCCGGCCGGCGCGGCTTCCGAGATGGGTTCCAGCAGCGCCTCCAGGCCGTGGCCGACGAAGCTTTCCAGGTAATGGCCGGCGAGGGCGCCAAGCTTGTCTCCGGAACCGGGTTTCATGGTCTCACTCCTTGTCGTTGCCCGGCGCCAGGGTGGGGAAGGCGGGCGGGAGCAGGGCGGCCGGGGCGCCGGTCTTGGCGTCCTTCGCGGCCAGGGTCAGGGCGATGTGCGGCCGCGCGGCGGCGCGGGCGGATTGGCCGGATGGGGCGGCGGCGGTGGTCGGCACCTCGAAGGCGAGCAGGACGCGGCCGGGCGCGAGCGGATCGGGCAGGGCGGCGGCCCGGTGCCGCTGGATCATGCGCAGCAGCGACCAGGGGCCCTCGCCGGCGAAGACGGCGCTGGCGCCGTCCACGTTCAGGTCGACGCGGGCGGAATCGGCGACCGGACGCCAACGGGAGCCGCTGGCCCAGGCCAGGCGCAGTTCCAGCGGCTGGCCCCAGGCCCATTCCAGGCTGTCCGCGCCGTTCGGCAGCGACGCGGCGGCGGCGCCGTTGCCCAGGCTCCAGGCGACGATCTGGTTGGCGCCGGGGGAGGCCTTGGCCAGGGCGTTGAATTCCACGCCGATGCGCAGCGGCGCGCTGGCCGGGTCCACGGACAGGGTGTCGCGGAAGAAATCGGCGACCGCGTCCATGCGCGCCAGGAAGCGGCGCGCGTCGGCCCATTGGCCCTGGCTGGTGTCGGCGAAGGCATCGGCCAGGGCGCCGCGCTGGCCGGCGTAGTCGGCCAGGAAGGACTTGACCAGGCCCGGCGCCGCGTCGGGACTGGACAGGGGGCCGAACGGGTAGCGGCCCGCGAGTTCCCGGTTGAAGCGGTCGGCGAGGCGGCTCCAGGCGGCGAAGGCGGCGGCGCCGGGGCGTTCGCTGCAATCCCAGCGCGCTTCGGCCAGACGCTGGCGGCGCAGGGTGGAGAAGAGATCGTCGCCCAGTTCCGGCGGCTTGTAGTCGGCCAGGCGCTTGCGGCAGCCCTCGCGCGGGCCCGCCACGGTGCCGGTGAACAGGCTGTGCAGGGCGGCGACCTGACCGCTCGGCTCCTTGAACTGGAGATAGCGCTCCAGCTCGACCAGGGTGTTGTCCCAGAACGCGGCGCCGCGCGTGTCGGCGCTCGTGTCCTGGCCGTCGTCCCGGCTGTTCTTCAGGAAGGCGAGGTATTGGCTCGCGTAGCCGGTCAGCACCCGCGCCCGCGCCACCTGGCGCGCCAGCCAGTCCTTGGTGAGGGCGAGATCGTCCAGCATGCGCGCGCCCGCGTCCCCCTCCAGGGCCAGGTCGTACAGGCGGCTGTTGTCCGCCAGGGTCTGGGTCCGGCGCAGGTTGTCGGCGGCGAGACCGCGCGCGCAGCGGGTGATGCGTTGCGCGCTGTCGGCGAAGCCGAGCTGGCGGTACAGGCCCAGGGTTTCCAACAGGGGCGCGGCGGCGCCGGCGAAATCCGCGCTCTCCCGCGCCAGGCGCCGCTCCGCGTCGGACAAGTCGCTGACGCCGCCGCGCGCGGGCGCGGGCTCCGTGGCCAGTTGCGCCGCGCGCAGGGTGTCGTTCATCACCGCTTCCAGTTGTTCCCGCGCGAGCCGGTCGTAGAGCGGACGCCGGCCATCGGCCTGGTCCGGGTCCGCCTCCGCCTGCTTGGCGGGCAGGCCGCGCGCCACGGCGAATTTCATGTAGTCGCGCGCATAGCCCGCCGCCTGGGCGAGTTGGGCCGGGTTCCAGCCGGCGCCGTCGATGCGGCAGGCGAAATCCTGGCGCGGCGCCAGACGCATGTAGGGCAGGTCCATCAGCGCGCCCAGGCCGGCGAACTCGTCGGTCAGATCCGGGTTGAGTTCGAGCACGCCGCCGCGCATGCCGAACATGAGGCCGTGGGGGGCGACGCTCAGGCCGATCAGGGTGTTCATCGCGGGCCGGTAGCAGAGCGCTTCGCCAAAGGTCTCGGCGAGGGAGGCGAGGCTCTCCGGATAGCCGTGGCGGCGCACCATGTCGGCCAGCGCCGGCTGCGCCGCGCCGCGCACCTCCTCGCAGGGATTGTGGGCGGCGGTGGAGCCGAGCCAGGACTTGCGCATCCACTCCAGCCACCAGATCAGGTGCGCGCTTTCGCCGCGCCGGTCGGCGCCGGGATGCGCGTCCGGGCGTTCCAGTTTGGCGAGCAGGACCGGTCCCGCTTCCAGCTCCTTGGTCAGGGTCGCGCGCAGCGCGGCGGCGAGGGCCTCGATGCGCTGGGCGTAGCGCGCGCGCGCGCCGGCCGGCAGCGGCACGCTGGCGTCGAAGGTGATGCGCGCCAGGGAGGCGGAGAGCGCGCCGTGTTCCGCCATGACTTCCTTGGGCAGGGGCTGGTCGTAGGCGTAGGCGGCGAGATCGGCGAACAGGCGCAGCGAGGCCTTGTTCTCCTCCGCGCTGGCGAAGCGGGAGGCGACGCGGAAACTCGCCAGGTTGTCCTCCAGCGCGCGCACGGCGGCGACGTAGTCGAGGAAGCGGCGGCGGGGCGCGCGCAGGGGGTCGGCGCGGCCGTCGTCGCCGGCTTCCGGGCGCGAGCCGTCGGCCACCAGGGCTTGCGCCTTGCGCGCCAGGCGGCAGGCCACCGCCGGCATCACCACCTTTTCCAGGGAGGCGTTGGAGATTTCCTCGGCGCCGTGCTTGATGGCCCGGTCGTCGATCCAGGACAGGGGGATCGCCAGGTAGGTCGAGCGGGCCTCGATGCGCGAGACCTGGCGCAGGATGTCGTGGAAGCGGCCGACTTCCAGGCAGGTGCCCGGGTCCGCCGCGCCGCGCATGTCCACCAGGGTGCGCATGGCCGCGTCCATGGCCGACATCTGCTGGGACAGGTGCACGCCGGCGAAGCCGAGCAGGGTGAACAGGCCGACCAGCGCGGCCAGGGCCGCGATCTGGGCGCGCCGGATCAGGCGGTTGCGCGACCAGATGCGCTTGCGCGCCGGTTCGGCGAGATGCGGTTCGGCGAACACGCGCTCGACGAGCAGGTCGCGCAGGAAATCCACGTCGCCGCGCGGCCCGTCCAGATCGGCGCCGTCGGCGGCGACGCCGCCGGTGAAGTAGATGCCCCGGCAGAAGAAGGACTGCTCCCAGTCGGAAGGCTGGAACACCTCCTCGAACCAGCGCGCCAGGGGCGCCTGCAGGCGGCGGAAGCTGACCGGGAACAGGAAGAAGCGGTCCAGCTCGGTCGCCTCGCTTTCGTTCGCCAGGTTGTCCGCCTCGGCGGAGACCGTCAGCAGGAGCTGGCGCAGGCGCTGGCACAGGCTGCTGAAGGCGGCCTCGATCCAGGCCGGGGGTTCCTCGCTGCGGAACGCGGGCGGCGCGGTCCAGCCGAAGATCTCGCCGCGGCGCGCGGCGGCCTGGGCGCGCCAGAACGCGGAGAAACCGGGCACGGCGTCGCATTGGGTCACCACCACGTAGACCGGCAGGGCGAATTCGAACCGGTGTTGCGTGTCCTGCATCTGGCGCAGGGCGTCGCGCGCCAGGTCGAGCAGGGCATCCTCGCCGGACGCCAGCAGGCTGCGCGCGGACACGGCGAGCACGATCTTGTCCAGCGGGCGTTCCGGGCGCAGGTCGTCGATGCGGTCGAGCAGGGTGCGCCAGTCCTTGCCGTGGCGGCTTTCGCCGCCGCGCGTGTCGCAGACGCGGCCTTCCGGGTCGATCAGCACGCCGTGTTCGAAACGGGTCCACTCGGCGTGGGGCAATTCGAGCTTTTCCGCCCAGTCCGGCGGATTGTGGCGCAGCTGCGCGGCGGCGGAGCGCAGCAGGCTGCTCTTGCCGGCGCCCTTCTCGCCCAGGATCAGGGTCCAGGGCAGCTCGTAGCGCTGCTCGCGCGAGGTGAACAGATAGGCCAGCGCTTCCAGCAGCCGGCCCAGCGGCCCGCCTTTCGCCGCCAGCCCGCGCAGGCGCGCGACGTAGGCTTTCTCGGGCGCCTTGCCCGGCGCCCGCGCGCGCGCCGCCAGCCAGAGCGCCGCCACGCCGGTCGCGGCGGCGAGGCCGGCGAGGATCCAGAACGGGGAGGCGAAGGCGAAACCGGGCATGGATCAGCTGCTCCAGTGGCGGCCGAGAAAAGGTTGCACCTCGGCGAACCAGATCGCGCTGGACAGCAGCACGTAGGCGGCCAGGGCGAGCGCGCCGGCGCGCAGCCAGGGGCGCAGCGGCGCCAGGCGGGCATCCTTGCCGGGCACCTGGAACTGGTAGGCCTGCGGGAACAGATGGCCGCCGTCCGGCGCCGCCTGGCCCTGGCGCGCGCGCTTGAGCAGGCGCGCGCGCAGGGCGCGCAGCTTCTCCTCGCCCAGGGCGCCGCGATGGGCGCCCTTGAAACCGAGCTTCAGGGCGAGCAGGAAGATCGCCGCCAGATCGGCCTGGGCCGGGCCGCCTCCCTCCCCGAGCAGGCGCTGTTCGGCCAGCTCGAAGAAGCGCTGGCCGGCGACCCGGGTGCGGAAGAAGCGGTATTCCAACAGCACGTCGAGCCAGGCCTCGCGCCCGGGCCAATCCAGTTCCATGAGGAAAATCTCGTCGATCAGGGCCGTGGTCGCGTAGAGGGCGATCCGGTGCTGGCGGCGCTGCTCGTCGCTGCCGAAGTCGCGCGCGTTGCGCGCCTGGGCCTCCAGCAGCAGCGCCAGGCGCGCGGACAGGCGGCGCGCCATTTCTTTGCCACCCAACTCCTTTCCGCCCAGCTCTTTGCCACCCAACTCCTTGCCTGCCGAATCCGTGCCGGCGCTCTCCGCGTCCTCCGCGCCGCCGGCGGGCGCGCCGGGGTCCGCCGCGCGCCCGTCCGTCATCCGCGCGTCGCCCAGATAGGCGTCCAGGCGTCCTTCCGCGTGGGCCTGGCGCAGCGCGGCCACTTCCTCCCAGGCGCGCACGAAGCCCTCGAGCAGGAAGTTTTCCGCCAGTTCAAGCATGGCTGGGCGCCTCGGGTTCCGGCGCGAAGTCCGGCGCGGCTTCCGCGACGATGTCCTGCTCCGCGTCCGGCGCGACGTCGTCCCGCGCGTCGGCCAGCGACGGCTGTTCGCGTTTCCAGCGGTACCAGAGGATGCCGGCGGGCATGCCCTCGTCCAACGTCCCCTGGATCACCATGGAGCGGCCGGCGCGCAGCACGGCGACTTCGCGACCGTCCATTTCCAGGCTCTGGTTGGCGACCAGGAACAGGGCGGCGGCGGCGTTCAGGCCCAGCGTCTCCAGCTCGGCCCGCTCCAGGGGGCGGACGCGGGCGCCGGGCAGGCGGCGCAGGCGCAGGGTGTTCATCAGATCGTCGCTGGCGACGCGGGCGTTGGCGAGCCAGGTTTGCAGCTCCTTGGGCCCCTGGCCGGCGCGCGGCTTCAATTCGATGATCAGGTCGTCGGCGCCGGCGTCCGCCGGCACGTGGCGGGCGAAGCCGGATTCGCCCAGGCGCGCGAAGGGCAGCCGCTCCAGGTCGGTGTTGACCCGCGCCAGCTTGCGTTCCACGTAATCCAGGGCGATGCGGAACTGGGCCTCGCATTCCGCGTGGCGGTAGGGCGCCAGCGACGGCGGCAGCGGATTGCCGCCCAGGGAGGCGGCCTGACCGACCAGCAGAGCGAGGGCGCGGTAGGCCTCGCGCGGATGGCTGTCCGGGGAGCCGGCGACGATGTCGAAATGGGGCAGGGCGGCGGCCAGCAGGCGCGCCACGCCCAGGTGCTGGCGGCTTTCCTGGGTCAGGCAGACCTCGTCCTCCAGGTCGTCGCGCTGGCCGGCCAGCTCGCGCACCTTCGCCCAGACCTTGCGCGCCAGCTCCGGCAGGCGCCGCGCCAGGCCGGCGTCGCCCAGGAAGGCGCTGGCGCCCAGGCGCGGGGCGGGCGGGTGGTAGCCGCCCAGACAGATATGGCCGTTCACGTCCCGGTATACCTCCAGCAGGGGGCAGGCGTTGTAGCGGGCGAGCATGGCCTCGTCCGCGAGCAGGGTCAGCACCGGGCGCAGGCGCGGCACCGGCACCGGGTTGCCGCCGGTGTTCTCGTCGACGGCGGGCTCGCCCGGCAGCGAGTCGTAGCGCTGCATGAAACCGTCCTGGCGCGCCGCGTCGCCGCCCCGGCGCGGCACGCCCAGCCAGACCCGCAGGGGGCGGCCGTCGCCGGGCAGGGCGTCGCCCAGGTCCAGGCGCAGGGCGCGCCGCTCGTCCGCCGCCGGGTAATCCACCAGCAGGCCGTCCGGCAGCACCGCGCGCAGGGCGCGCACGATCAGCAGGCCGTCGGCGAGGGCGCGGGTATCGATGTCCAGGGCGTGCAGGCCCCAGTAGTCCGGGTCCAGGCTGGCCATGCGCGCGCGCGTCTGGGCGTGCCAGTAGATGTCGTTCTGTTGCAGGTGCTGGGGCGACAGCAGCATGCCCTCGGACCACTGCACCGCATCCGGCAGGGCGAAGGGGGTTTCGATTTCGGCGGGCATGGGGTTCTCCGGATCGGTTGGCTCAAGGCGCCTCGGCGATGGCGATGGCCTCGGGGCGCAGGGTGATGCGCGCGTTCTCGAACGGCGTCAGGTTGATCACCGGCTGGCCGGCGGCGGCCAGATAGTCGGCGTAGGCGAATACCGCCACCGCCTTGCCGTAGCCCTTGGGCAGCGCGGGCGCGGCTTCGCTCAGGGGCGGAACCTCCAGGCTCAGCGCCTGTAGTTTTCCCGGCCAGGCGGCGAGCAGCGCGTCCTTCTGCTGGAACCAGGCGGGGCCGGTCTTGGGCAGTTGCGCGCTGAGGCCGGTGTCGAACACGAACACCAGATCCAGGCGCGTGGGCAGGTCGCGGTTGGCGCCGGCCTCGGCGATGACCTGGACGGCATCCAGATCGGTGCGCGCCGGACCCAGGCCGACCAGGCTCTTGAGCGTGTCGATGGTGCCGCAGCCGGCGAGCGCCAGGAGCAGGACGAAGGGGAGAACGGGATGAAGGCGGCGCATGGGGCGGATCAACTGATGAGCAGGACGCACACCTGCGCCGGCGTGAGGGAGGCGCCCACCATGTTGGGCAGCATGCCGTTCTGGCCTTGCAGGCTGGTCAGCCGGGTCGCCGGGATGCCGCCGTAGAAGGTCTTGACGCTGCACGTGATGGGCCGGTCCGGCCCCATGATCAGGCCCGACACCAGGCCCATGGCCAGCCCGGCCTGGTCGCCGTTGGAGATGGTGCCGGTGGTGAGCAGGTTCTCGGCGAGGCCGCCGCCGATGATCACCTGGAACTGGGACGGCACATGGGTGAAGGACACGGCGATGTTGGGGAAGGGCGTCGGGATCGGCCCCACCGGCGTCGGCACGTTGCAGACGTCGGGGAAGGCGAAGTTCATGACGCCCAGGTTCACGTTGGCGAACATGGCGCGCCTCAGCCCAGGGAGATCCGTTCCGCGTCGACGCGGAAATCGGATTCGGCGCTGAACAGGACCTGGCCCGCGTGCATGGCGAGCAGGGCTTCGCTTTCCCAGGTGCGGGTGTGGGCGTGGCTGACGTGCTGGTTCAGGGTCTCGATCAGGGCCTGGGCCACATGCACGAACTGGTTCGCCGCGCTCTGGTTCAGCGTGCCCAGGGCGCTCAGGTCCAGGTCGGCGAGGGAACGCAGGGCCAGGCGTTCGCGGGCGAGCAGGGTGAGCTTGTCCTGTTCCAGGCACACCTCGTCGGCGCCCGGCACGCTCAGGCTGGCGCGGCCGCCGGGCTCGCGCGCGAGGATGTGCAGGATGAAGCGCTCGCCGCCGGCGCCGGACACCAGCACCCGGTCGCCCGGCGTCGGGCGCACCAGGCAGGACACCGCGACGCGCGCGACGCCGCCGTCCGCCAGGTGGAACACGTCGCTTTCCGCGCGCGCGGTGACGCGCAGTTCGCGCAGTTCATGGGGGCGGCCGGGTTGGCCGATCTGGCTGAGCGGGGTCACTTGGCTGAGGGGTTGGGCGTTCATGCGGGAATCTCCACGATGCCCGCGTCGCGTTCCGCGGCGAGCAGGGTTGCGTCGGTGGCGAAGGCGCGGCGCCGCTTCGCGCCGCTGAAATCCGAGTCGGAAAAACGGGTGGCGTGATGGCGCCCCCAGGCGAAGTCGGCGCCGGTGAAATCCGTGTGGCGGAATTCCGCGTGGGACAGGTCGGCATAGCTCAGGTCGGCGTTCCGGTAACTGGCGCGCAGATGCAGGCCGTGGGCGAGCACGGCGCGGCGCAGGCGGGCGCGGTCGAGCCGGCTGTCGCTGACATGGGCGCCGCGCAGCACCGCTTCCTCCAGGTCGATGCCCTCGGCGTCCACCTCGTGCCAGCTCGCTTCCAGAAACAGGGCCTGGCGCGCGCGGGCCGCCCGCAACCGGGCGCGCGGGAAGCGGGCCTTCACGCAGCAGGCGCCGGACAGGTCGGCGCCGGACAGATCGGTGCCGTCGAACACGGCTTCCTGGAAATTGCAGCGGGCCAGATGCAGGCCGGCCAGGCGCTTGCCGGAGAAATCGGCCTTGCTGAGCACCGTCGTGTCGGCGTCCAGCCCGTCGCAGGCCACCGCGCGCCAGTCGCTTTCCGGCAGCGCGCTGTTGCGCAGGACCAGCTTGTCCAGTTCGGCGCCGGGCCAGGGGGAGCGCAGCACGGCGGAGCGTTCCAGGCGGGCGCCGGCGAGCCGGATGCCGGCCAGGTCGCAATCGCTCCAGGCGCCTTGCGTCAGCTTCAGGCCGCGCCAGTCGCTGCCGGCCAGTTTGCATTTCGCCAGCACCAGGCGGGTGACGGTGGCGGCGCCGACGAGGGCGCCGGCCAAGTCGCAATCCACCAGACTGGCGCCGTCCAGGGTCGCGCCGCGCAGGTCGGCAAACGCCAGATCGCAGCCGCTGAAGGTGGCGCGGGCGAGTTTGCAGCCCACCAGGCGGGCGCCGCGCATGCGGCACTGGTGGAACACCGCGCGGGACAGGTCGCCGCCCTGGAAGTCGAAGCCCTCCAGGTTCTCGCCGCTCAAGGGCCGGCCGGCGGCCAGGGTCGCGCGCAGCGTCTCGAGCCGGGTGCCGAGCCGGTTCATGCCGCCGCCCTTTCCGGAAGATGGCGCGCCTGATCGAGTCGGGCATGGGTGAAATCCGCCTGGGCCAGGTCGGCTTGCATGAAGCGCGCCCCGCGCAGGTCGGCGCCGCTGAAATCGGCCATGCGCGCCTGCGACTGGAACAGGTCGAGACCGTCCGCGACGCAGCCGGCCAGGTGGGCGCGTTGCAAGATGCACGCGGTCAGGCGGGCGCCGGACAGGCGCGCGCGTTCCAGGCGGGCGCCGCTGAAGTCGCATTGCGTGAAGCGGCCGCCGCCCAGGTTGGCCCGCGCCAGTCCGGCGTCGCGCCAGCCGCACGCCACGGCGCGGGCCTCGCCCAGGTCGGCGGCGTCGAGATCGGCGGCGATGAAGAAACATTTCTCCAGGTTCGCGCCGCGCCAGATGGACGCGGCCGCGCCGACCTCGGCGAACACGCAGCCGTTCAGGCGCGCGCCGGAGAAGTCGGCGCCGGCCAGATCGGCCCGGTGCAGCACCGCCTTGTCCAGGCGCGCGCCGCGCCAGCGGGAGCCGGCGGCCTTGGCTTGCAGCAGCAGGGCGCCGGGCAGTTCGGCGCCGTCCAGGGCCGCGCCGGTGAGGTCGGCCTGGTGGCAGACCAGTTTCTCCAGGCGCGCGCCGGTGAGGTCGGCGCCGGCCAGGCAGGCGGCGAAGGCCAGCACGCGCTTGCCTTGCAGGTGTCGCAGCGTGGCGCCGCGCGCGGCGATCCGGTTGCAGCCGGCGCCGTCCAGATTCGCGCCGGTCAGATTCGCGCCGGCCAGGTTCGCGCCGGTGAGCACCGCGCCGGCCAGGTTCGCGCCGGCCAGGTTGGCGCCGCTCAAATCGGCCCGTTCCAGCATCGCGCCGCGCAGGTCGGCGCCGGCAAGCTGGATGCGGGCCAGATTCGCGCCGGCCAGGTCGCGCCCGGCCAGGCTTTCCCCGGCGCCGAGCAGGCGGCGCGCTTCCGCCCCCAGGGCCTCGGCGGCGGCTGGCTCCAGGGGCGCGGGAACCGGCTCCAGCGCGGCCAGGCGGCCGAGCCGGTCGAGGTCGTTGCCGGCCAGGGTTTCGATGTGGGCGCGCTGTTCGGCCGTGGCCGGCGTGTCCGCGAGCGCGTCGAGCAGGGCGTCGGCCCGTTGCCGCTGGGGGATGCCGCGGGCGCGGGCGACGGCTTCCCCGGCCGCGTCGGGCTGGGCCGCCGGCGCCGGCGGCGGCAGTTCGGCGCGGCAGGCCTCCAGTTCCGCGAGCCTGGCCTTGGCGTCGGCGCGGGCCTGGGCGATCCGCGCGTCGGCGCGGGCCAGCAGGCCGGCGATGTCCGCGTCGCCCCGCGCCAGGGCGGCCTTCGGCAGTACCCCCAGGGGCGGCGGGGCGGCCTTGGGCGGCGCGGTGCCCTCGGGCATGGCGCCGCCCGCCTCCGCGAGGGCCGCGTCCAGCAGGGCCTGGCTGCGCGCGAGCCGCTCCGCTTCCGCGTCTTCCTGTTCGCGCGCCTGGCGCGCGCGGGCGGCGGCGTCGGGTTCGGGTTTCAAGGGCGCCTCGTTGGCCATGTGTGCGAGGGCGTCGCGGCCTTGCAGGCGCCGCGCCAGGGCCGCGCGGTAATGGGCCGCCGGACGCGGCGTGTCGGCGGTGTTTTCGTAGGCCAGCAGCAGGCTGGCGAGGTCGGCGGCGTCGCTTTCCGCGACCCGGATTTCGCCGCGATACAGGCACAGGCCCAGTTCGGCGTCGGGAAACAGCCAGACCGTGTCGCACTTCAGCGCCACCTCTTCCGGCGCATCGGCGTCCCGCCGTTGCGCGAAGGCGCGCACGCGCAGGGCGGGCAGGCGGCCTTCGATCTCGCGCCGGTCCGGGTGCAGGCCTTCCAGGCGATAGGGCTCGCCACCCTGGAAGAAGCCTTCGATGCGCTGGTCCGGCGGCGCGGCGTTGAACACCCGCCAGTCGATGTCCAGGGGCAGGCCGGGGGCCTGTTCCTTGAGCCAGCGCGAGTCGTAGCGGCCGCCCTGTCGGTTGCGCGGCGCCCAGCGCAGGTCCAGGGGGCCGAAGCCGGCGGGGGGCAGTGCCTTGTGGTGGCCGTCCACCGGCCGCTCCGGATATTCGACGTTGGGCATGGCGCCCTGGTTGACGCCGACGAAGGCGCTGAAGCGGGTGCCGGTATGGCCCCGGCCGATGGGGTTGCCGGGATGGGCCGGGCCGCCGTAGGCGCGCTCGTAGCCGATGGGCATGGCGACGAAGGGGGCCGGCGCGGCGACGGCATGCAGGGGCAGGGTGCCGTAGCGCCATTCCCGCTCGCCGACGACGCGCAGACGCTTGTCGACGGCGCCGACCCGGATGCGCACCGGCATTTCCACGACGGGCTTGCCGCCCGGCGCATAGGCGGTGGCGGCGGCGAGCACTTCCCCCCGCGGCTTGGGCATGACCATGTCCAGGGGCTGCTCCGCGGGCAGGCGCTTGAGCACTTCCGGCCATTGCGGCGGCTCGTTCAGGAATTCCCGGTTGTCCGCGCCCAGGCGGAAGAAGCCGAGGGCGACGATCACCAGGCGGTCGTGCCCGGCGAAGCGGTAGGGCTTGTGCAGCAAGCCGAGGGACAGGGGCTTGATGGCCTTCATCACAACACCATGCCAATGCCGTTCTCGATCTTCAGGTCGAAGCCGGGCACGTGCAGGGTCATGACCGCTTCGTCGATGTGCAGCACCAGCTGGCCGTCCAGGTTGATGTCGATGACCGTCTCGTCCACCTTGATCTCGTTGGTGACGCCCACCACGCGCAACTGGTTGAGCACGCCGGTGATGGAAATGTCGTTGGCCACGCCGGTGATGTTGGCGGAGGTGTTCACGCCGGTGATGGAGGCGCCGGTGCTCTGGCCGGTGAGCGACGTGCTGACGCTGCTGCCGGTCAGGCCGACATGGGTGCTGGAGCCGGTGAGGGAGACGTTGTTGCTGGAACCGGTGAGGTTGACGCCGTTCTGCATGCCGGTGGCGTTGAGGCTGTTGCTCATGCCCACCACGCCCATGCTGTTCTGCATGCCCATGGCGCTGACGCCGTTGCTCATGCCCACCGCGCTGGCGCTGTTCTGCATGCCGATGGCGCTCGCGCTGCTTTGCACGCCGATGGCGCTGGCGCTGCTGGACGCGCCGATGGCGCTGCTGTCGCTGTGGCTGCCGATCAGGCTGCTGCCGGTGCTGGTGTTGGTGACGGAGGTGTTGTTGCTGACGTTCACCGTGCTGGTGTTGTTGGTGGTGCCGGTGACGGTGTTGACGCTGTCGCTGTTGTTCACCGTGGATTCGTTGTAGCTGTAGCCGATCTCGGACCAGCTCTTGGTCTCCTTGCCGTAGTAGCGGCTGTAGTTGCAGCCATAGGATTCGCTGCGGCTCAGCAGTCCGTCGCGGCCATCCTCCGAGGTGGAATAGTTGTAGCCCGCGCCCCGGCTGTAGCCGCAATCCTTGTATTCGCCGCCGGCGTAGGCCGCCTCGACGATGCCCTTGGCCTCGTCCAGCACGTTGGGGGTGGCGGCGCCGCAGCGCACGCTCTTGCTGTCGCCCCAGCTGGTGGAATAGCTGTTGCCCACGCTGCTGTGGGCGGTCCAGCCGTCCGGGGTGATGGTCTTGCTGCCGCCGCTGGAGAGGATGTTCTGCAATTCCGGCAGCTCGGATTCGTCGTTGCCGCGCGAGACCAGGACCATGGCGCCGATCTCCGGCACGCTCGGCATGCTCGCCGGCACCCGCACCCAGACGCCGGGCTCGCTGTCCGCCTGGGTGGCGAAGCGCACCAGGATGCCCTTGGCGGCGAGGTCGGACGGGCTGGACTGGGTGTCGCTCTCGTTGGTGCTCTGCGGGTCGAACACGTCGCGCGGGTAGTAGCGCCAGTCCTTGGGCGCGTGGCCGTCGTCGGCGGCGATGACGGTGGCGAGCAGGGCGCCCTGCTGGGTGTCCTGGAGGGAGAAGGCGGCGGTCGGCGCCTTTTCCGTGGCCTGGAAGTCGTTCTGGTAGCCGCCGTCCAGGCTGGCCTGGTGCTTGACCTGGGTGAGCACGTAGTCGTGGCCCTCCAGGCTGGGTTGCACCGGCATGGCCGCGCTGCCCGCCATGTCCGAGCCGCTCAGGCGGAACAGGTGGCCGGCGCGGAACTTCGCGCAATGGCTGGCGCCGCTCAACTGGCCGCGCGTGGCGTCCAGCGCCTGCACGGCCCGGTCGGCGAGATAGCGGGCCTCCATTTCCGAGAGGCCGTAGGGATAGACCTTGTACTGGTGGAAGGGCAGGTCGCCGACGCCGCCGGCGTTGGCCGGGAAGGGCAGGTAGCCGACCACGCCGTCCCGTTCCCAGACCGCCTCCTGGCGCACGTAGACGCCCTCCACATGGCTGCTCGCCAGGGTCTCCTGGTAGCTGTATTGGGTGACCGTGTCCTCCTGCTCCAGACCCAGATCGTCGATGCCGGTGTGGGTGTAGCGCAGCGCGCGCCCGTCGGCGCGCACCGGCGGGTAGGCGCCGGCGCCGGCGCTGATCACCATCGCGTGGCCGTTGCCGCGATGCTCGAAGAAGAAGAACAGGCGCGCCTTGCCGAGCAGGCGGCGGACGAAGTCCAGGTCGCTCTCGCCGGCCTGCAGCCAGTCCTGGGTGCGCGTCGTGGAGGGATCGTGGGCGCTGTCCACGTCGTCCACGTAGCGGTGCTCCACGCCGTGCCGTTCCAGTACCGCCGACACCGCCTCGCGCAGGGTCTTGCCGGCGTAGACCTGATAGCGGTTGGCGAGGCTCAGCTTCCACAGCGTGGGGCGCAGGGTCAGGCGGTAGACGCCGGGCTGGTCCATGCCGAAGGCGGCGCAGATGCCGTTGAACAGGGACAGCGCCGCGTCCTCGGCGCCGTCCAGGGCGCGGCGGAAACGCCCGTAGCCGTCGTCGTCGGGCAGTTGCAGGCCCACCGTGACCGGGCGTCCGAGCAGGGCCTGGAAATCCAGGCGCAAGGTTTCGCTGCCTGGAGTCTTGTCGCCGGCCGCGGTATTGCCATGCAGCTCCAGGCTGTACTCGAAGGGTTCCGACATGCTTTCCTGGCCCTGGAAGGCGACCAGGCGGAAGGTCTCGGAGCCGAGGATTTTGCCGCCGGCCGCGAACAGGGCCACCTGCATGCGCAGGCGGGAAGCGTCGATGGGCGCAACCGCGCTCGCGGCGATGGGATGGAGGCGGTCGTTCATGCCGCCCCCACCGCGCCGAAGGCGGGAATCAGATAGTCCGCGCGCGGCAGGTCGGCGGCGCGCGGCCGCGCCAGCCAGGCGGTTTCGCCCAGGCGCAGGCCCGCGTCGTTGCGCGCTTCCGCTTGCGGCGGCGCGCCACTGGCCGCGTCCGCCGGGTTCGCGGTCAGCACCGACTTGCCCACGGTCTCGGCTTTCACTTCCAGGCGGATTTCGCAATCGAAGCGCCGCGCGGTCAGCATGCGCGTCAGGGCGACCAGGCCGAGGAACAGGCGGTCGGCCGGTTTGCCCGGCAGCGGCGGCAGCAGGCGGCGGAACTGGGCGTGCTCGAGGGGGCCGATGTTCAGGCGCACCCGCGCGCTCTGGTCCCAGACCCGTTCGCCCAGCACGCTGTGCCGGCCCAGGGCGTGGTTGCGGCGGCCGAGGGCGACGCGGTCGTCGGCCTCGATGTCGCGCCAGGCGCCGACCAGGGGCGTGAGCCGCACCGGCGCGCCCAGGTAGCGGGCCAGGACGCGGGTGAGGGCGGCCGCGCTCTTGCGGCTGTCGGCGAGATGGCCGGCGATGCCCAGCCAGGAACGCAGGGGCAGTTCCGGCGCCGCGTCGCCGCAGCCGAAGCCGCTCAGGGCCGCGAGTCGCGTGCCGAGCTGGGAACGTTCCGGCGGCAGGTTGTTGAGGCCGCTGGCGCGGCTTTCCTTGAGCCGGTAGCGCAGGGCGTTGATGCGGTGGTTGAACAGGTCGAGGAAGCGCGCGGCGGCCGGATTGCCGGCGCGCTCCTGGTCGCGCAGCCAGTCCGCGTAGGCGTCCGGCAGCGGGCCGAGGCCGCCGGCGACGCAGTAGTTGGGGGTGCGCACGCGGCACAGTTCCGGCTTGCCGGGCGCGCGGCCCGCCGTCCGCGCACGCTCCGGTGGCCCCTCCATTTCCAGGTCGCTGAGTTCGTGGCCGGGAAAGCCGTGGGAGAGGTCGGCGGAAAAGCGCACGCGGCCGTCCAGTTCCCAGGCCGCGCCGCCCGGACGCGCGAGCATGAGCCGCACCGCCTGGTAGAAGTCGGTGCGGCCCAGGTTGCGCGCGAGCTGCGCGATCACAGGATCGGTTGGGCGCCGGCCAGGGCTTGCCATTGTTTAAGGACTCCTTTGCTGTCGCGGGTTTCCAGGCTCACCTCCACCACCGTGTTGACGCTGGCGTATAGGGCGAGAAAGTGGCGCAGCACGCTGGCGAACAGCACCGCGCTGGCCCGCTCGAAGTGGCTCCGGTCCAGATACAGGCTGACATGCAGGGCGGGCACGAAGCCGCGCCAGGCGTCCCGCCCCAGGTGGCGCACGGTGGGCCGGCAGGCGATCTGGTAGAGGCCGTCGATCTGCTTCATGCCGATGCCGGCGGCGGGGCCGACATGCTGGCGCAGCAGATCCTTGAAGGCGGCCAGGGCGGTCTCGCCCTCCGCCATGGACAAGTGGTTGAGGCTGAGCTGGCCCGCCAGCGCCCAGGGCCGGGCGCCGACCAGGGCTGGCGTGTGGTGCGGGGTCGGCTTGCTGGCGAGGCTGATCCTCTCCACCGGTCCGGGGCCTTCCAGGCGCAGGAGGTCGCCCAGGCGCAGTTGCTCCGGCAGGCGGCGGTTGCCGCACAGGGCGCGGCCGCCGATCACCTCGTCCGCGAGCAGGGTGGGGTTCGCGCCGGTGTCGAGGAAGGAGACGAACAGCTCGCTGCCGGCCACGTCGCCGGCCCGGCTCGCCTCGCGCCGGGTGATGTAGAAGTAGTCCCGGTCCTCCAGGGCGCGCCCGTCCTCCAGGGCGAACCAGGGCGCCAGCGGCCGCGCGGCTTCGCCGGGACGGCTGGCGACCAGCTCCTCGACGCTGTGCACCTCGGTGTGGCGGTGGTGGCGGATGTCGCCGGACAGGCGGTACTCGTAGCGGCTGTGGTCGAGGGTGATGGGATCGAGGCGGGCCGGGTAGAGATTGATCAGCGGCACGCAGTTCAGGCGCAGCAGTTCCGGCTTGAGATCGACGCCCTTGCGCGGCGGCGCGTCGAGCAGGAACAGCAGTTCGCAGGTGTCGCCCGCGCCGCTGAAGTCGAGACCGTCCACCTCGAAGAACAGGAATTTCTCCGGGAAGGCGAAGTACTCCTGCAACAGGCGATAGCCCGGGTGGCTGTCCGGGTTGTCCGGCAGGGCGGCCTCGTCGTCGGCATAGCCCAGCCAGGTCAGGTGTTCCGGCCCCAGTTCCTGGGTGGCGCGGTCGCCGTCGCACAGGGCCAGGCCGACCAGGTTGACCGCGAGCTGGTCGTGGATGCCCCAGGCCTGGCGGTCTTCCTCGTCCAGGTAGAAGCGCAGGCGGCCGGGAGCGAGGCCGCGCAGGGTTTCGCCGCCGAAGGCGCGCAGGGTGACGGAAAGCACGCTGAACACGTTGGGCCGCTCGCCCACCAGGCAACTGTCGCCAGCGCCGATGAGGCGCGCGGATTCCACCCGGATCGGCCACAGCGGCGTGTCCTGGGTGGAACGGAAGCGGCAGGCCATGCGGTTGCCGGCGTCGTCCTCGGCTTCGGCGCGGAACAGGCGGCCGCGCGCGATGGCGGCGCCCTTGGCGAAATTCGCGCCGTCCGGCTTCACCTCGATTTCCGCGACCGCCATGCACGGCAGCGGCGCGGAGAGATGCGGATAGAGCGTGTCGAGCAGGGCGTTGGGCAGCGCGGCCCGGTCCTCCTCCATCTCGTAATGCAGGCGGCCGGTGAGCCAGGCGAAGGACTGCATCAGCATTTCCACGTGGGGGTCGTGGGCCTTGCCCTTGTGCAGGGTCAGCGCGCGCGCCACCTCGGGATTGGCGCGGGCGAACACCTCGGCGTCCTCGCGCAGGGAATTGAGTTCCTGACGGAAGTAGTCCTTGAGGGTGGCGTCGTCAGGGAGCATGGCGCGTTTGCCTCGTTTGCCGCATTTGCCGCATTCGCCTCACTCGCGCGCCAGCATGAAATGGAACGGGCGCGGACCCTGTTCCGCCGCCAGGGTGGCTTGCACCACCAGGCGCGGCGGCACCAGGCCGGCGGCGGGCTGGACCAGCACCTTCGCGTCGGTGAGGCGCGGCTCGTGGCGGCGGATCACCCGCTCCAGGCGCGCGGCGTAGCGGTCCAGGTCCGCCGCGCCGTCGCGGCCCAGGTCCACCGCGCTGGGCAGGCCCAGGCCCAGGCCGTCGGCCAGGCCCGGCGGCAGTTCCCAGTCGTGCACCGCGACCAGACGGGCGATCTGGGCGGCGACCGCCGCTTCCAGATCGAAGGGCAAGCCGCCGCCCGCGCAATCGAGGCGCTCCAGGAGATACATCACGGCGATCCCCTCCGAATCAGGTGAACTCGCTGCCGATGGGCCGGTTGCGCGCGATGCTCCAGCCGGCCGACAGGTTGCCGGCGCTCTTCGCGTCCGCCTTCTGCACGGTGTAGGTCCAGAGGATCTCGGTGAAGTTGAGCTTGAACTGCTCGGTCGGCATGTCGTTGGGATTCGACTGGAACTGGATTTCCGTGATCAGCGCGTCGCGCAGGGCGATGGTCAGGATGTTCCCGGTCTTGTCCCCGGAGTTGCGCAGGATGTAGAGGATGGTCGGCTGGTCCTTGCCCGCGCCCAGGGGTTCGGCGCGCAGGCAGTAGTCGAAGAACTTCACCGAGGTCTTGTCCACGTATTTCACGCAGGTGAATTCGGTGATGACCGGCCGCCCGGAGGTGCGCGCGGAGTTGCTGACGTCCGTGGTCACCTGCTGCTTCATGCCCTGGTGGATGGACACCAGTTCCAGGCATTGGCCGATCTTGAGATCGCCGCGCCAGACGTCGTCGATCAGGCTGCCGCCGTTATCCCAACCGTTGGCGCCGCCGAACACGTCGGCGTTGCCGGGTTGCAACAGTATCAGATCCATTTCTTGCTCCTTTTGGGGGTCCGCGAGAGGTGACCGTTAAGCGGGAATCTTGGCGACCAGGCGGATCGAGGTGGTCAGTTCCTCGAGCTGGAAGTGGGGCTTCAGGAACACCACCGCGTTGTAGGCGCCGGGTTCGCCGGGCACGTCGGTGACCTCCACCAGGGCCATGCGCAGCGGGTAGCCGGCCTTCACCTCCTGGGCCGCGTTGTCGTCGAGCAGCACGTACTGGGCGATCCAGGTGTTGAGGTAGTCCTCCACGTTGCCCCGGGTCATGAAGCTGCCCACCTTCTCGCGCATGATCACCTTGATGTAGTGGGCGAAGCGGGAGGCGGCGAGGATGTAGGGCAGCATCGCCGAGATGCGGGCGTTGGCGTTGGCCTCGTCGGTGATGTACTTCTTCGGCCGGTTCGCGGTCTGGCCGCCGAAGAACGCGGCCTTGCCGGCGCCCTTGCAGTGGCACAGGGCGATGAAGCCCAGGTCGTTGAGCTCCTTCTCGCGCCGGTCGGTGATGGTCACCTCGGTGGGGCAGAACAGCTCGCGCGTGCCGGCGCTGGTGTCGTAGGCGTACAGGGGCAGCCCCTCGACCAGGCCGCCGCCCTCGACTCCGCGGATCGCGGCGGTCCAGCTGTACAGCGAGAAGGCGTGGGTGATGCGCTCGGCCAGGACGAAGGCGGCGTTGCCCCAGAGGAAGGCGGACTGGTCCGGCGCGCCCACGTCCTCCTGGAAGTCCAGCCCCTCGCAGGTCGCGCCGCCGCGTCCGTAGGGCAGGCGCATCAGCACGTGGGGCAGCACCAGGCTGACGTAGCGGGCATCCTCCTCGCCGCGGAATTCGCGCCAGCCGGTGAGGTCGACGCCCTCGAAGATCTTCGCCAGGTCGCGCGGCTTGCCCAGCTTGTCGTAGCCGTCCAGGCCGAACAGGGCGGGCGAGGCGGCGGCGACGAAGGGCGCGTGGGCGGCGGCGGCGACCTGGGAGATCTTCTTCAGGCAGTCGATGGCCTCCGCGTCCGGGCCGAATTCGTAGGCGCCCACCAGCAGGCTGTAGGGGAAGCCGCCGTAGGTGCCGTATTCCGCCTCGTAGATCATCTTGAACAGGGCGCTCTGGTCGAATTCGACCGCCTTCTCCATGTCCTTGAGCAGATCCTTGCGCGTGCCGTTGAGCACACGCAGCTTCAGCATGACGCCGGTTTCGCTGCGCGAGACGAGATAGAACAGGCCGCGCCAGGTGGCTTCCAGGGCCTTGAAGACGGGGGCGTGCATGATCAGGCTGAGCTGGGCGCTCAAGGCCTGGTCGATCTGGGCCACGCGCTCGTCGATCAGCACCGTCGCCGCGCCCTTGGCGACCTTTTCCGGCTTGAAGCCGCTTTTGTCCAGCGGCTGCGCGATCTGGCGCGCGAACTCGCCCAGGGAGGCGAGCGCCCGCTGCTTCTGCTCGGCCGCGTCGTCGGCGCCCGCGTCCATGAGCTGGGCGAGGGCGCGCGCCGCCGGCTCGGCGGTGGCGGCGGTATCGGGATCGACGGCCGCCGCCGCCCAATCCGCCGCCGCCTTGGCGGGATCGAAGGTGGCGAGCAGGGCGTCGCGCTTGGGCTTGCCGTCCGCCTTGACCAGATCGTCCAGGGCCGCCGCCAGCTCGTCGCTGGTTTCCGCCCGCGCCTGCAGGCCGCGGATCACGGCGCGCGCCTCGTAGAGGGCGTTGGTCTGGGGAATGCGCATGACCAGGCTGGTCGGCTCGAAGTCGTCCAGGCTCTCGAACAGCAGGGCGCCGGACAGCTTGGCGCCCGGCGTGACCTTGCCGTCCGCGTCCGGCAGCACGTTGTCGATGCCGGACAGCTTGACGCGCGGCCGGGAGGTCTTCAGCACATCGTTGAAGTTGTCCCGGTCGATGTCGGTCATGGCGCGGTCCTTGAACAGCGGCAGCGGCTTATCCGGATCGGTCTCCCCCGACAGGTCGGCGAAGATGCCGACGATGAAGGGGATTTCCTTTTTCTCGATGGCGCCTCCGGTTTCCACGTCGTAGGTGATGCGTACCCGCGGTGGCCGAACGCGCAAGAGCGTCTTCTGAATACTTTCGGACATTTGATTCCCTCGCACATTGGTCTTGAAGAGCCGATGCCTGGACCACGCCACCACATCGGGGTTGCCCCGACCCGATCCGCGCTTGTTCATGCCCCGCTACAGCGAAGCCGTGGCGCGTAGAGCCTGCTTCCTCATATCAAGTCCCGTGCCAACCCGAACGAATCGGTCAAGTAATTGAATTTGCGAATTTATTAGCATGTGGCGATATGCCAAACGTGCAATTCCGGCCCGGTCGGATGCGCCGGCATATCGCGGCAGGCCCAGCAGGGACGCGGCTTCCCGGGCGGGCCGGAACGTCACGCACCGTGTGTTTTTTTACTCACGGGCGATTTCCTAGGTGTGACGCACGGCACACGGATTTCCGCTTGACAAGGTTCGCGGGAGCTTGCCTATCATTGCGCCGGCTGACCCGAGGTAGCGGCCGGCGGGGCCCCTAGCGGGAGCCGATCCAAACAGAAATTATCTTGAGGAGAGTGGGTTCCGAAGGCTGGTGGGCGGGGCGCGATCGCGCCGGCCGCCTCGGCGCGATTCGGTGCCCGGGACAGACAAGATGACTACCAGCACCGATATCGATCCGAGCCGCTTGAACCTGCTCGGCGCATCTCCCCGTTTCACCAGCGTCGTCGGCCAGATCCGGCGCATCGCCCAGGTCGACGCCGCCGTCCTGATCGAAGGCGAAACCGGCACCGGCAAGGAATTGGCGGCGCGCGCCATGCATTACATGGGACCGCGCGCGGGCAGTCCCTTCGTGCCGATCAACTGCGGCGCGCTGGCGGAGAACATCGTCGAGAGCGAGTTGTTCGGCCACCGGCGCGGCGCCTTCACCGACGCGAAAAGCGAGTCCGCCGGCCTGATCAGCGAGGCCAACGGCGGCACCCTGTTCCTGGACGAAGTGGATGCCCTGCCGGCGAAGGCGCAGGCCGCGCTGCTGCGCTTCATCCAGGACAAGACCTTCCGTCCGGTGGGCGGCGGCCAGATGAAGCAGGCGCAACTGCGCATCATCGCCGCGAGCAACGCCGATCTGGAGCGGCTCGCCGAAGCGCGCCGCTTCCGCAACGACCTGTATTACCGCCTGTCGGTGCTGCGGCTGCGCATGCCGGCCCTGCGCGAGCGGGAAGGCGACGTCCTGGACCTGGCGCGCGTGTTCCTGGAGCGCCTGAACCACCAGCACGCGACGCGGCCGCCCAAGCGCCTGCACCCGGATCTCATCGAATTCATGCGGCATTACCCCTGGCCGGGCAACGTGCGCGAACTGGAAAACGTGATCCAGCGGGAATTCCTCATGTGCGCGCCGGAAGACCCCTGGATTCGCTTGGACCCGGACGCCGGGCTGGCGCTGGCCCGGTCCGACGCGCCGGTGGCGGACGACGTGCCGTTCAAGGCCGCGAAAGCCCACGCCATCGCCGAGTTCGAACTGCGCTACGTCAGCCGCCTGCTCCAGCAGACCAGCGGCAACATCACCCACGCCGCCCGCATCGCCGGGCACGATCGCAGCGCGTTCAGTAAGCTGGTGCGCAAGCACAAGCTCAGCCAGGACGACTTCGCTGTTCCCCATACTACCGACTGACACCGATCCATCCGCCATGCCGCCGGCCCCGCAGCCATGGATTCCGCCACGGAGAAGCCCGCCCCACGCCATCCTCAGCGCGCACTCCCATGAGCCACCGAGACGACACGCCGGCTGAAGACCTGGTCCGGTTCGCCGCGAACGAAATCCTGGCCTACCTGCAGGCGCGCCCCGCCGCGGCGGACACCCTGGAAGGCATCCACCGCTGGTGGATACGCTGGCCCGGGCCCGAGGAATCCCTCGCGGTCAGCGAGGCCGCGCTGAAACGGCTGGAGGCAAGCGGGGAGATGCGGCAGGCGCAGGTCGGATCGCGTCTGTTATGGCGCAAAAGCGGGGAGGGATGACGCGCCGGCGACGGCCGATCCGGCCTGGATCAACAACACGACCCCGCCCCGCGCCTCGCGATGACCGGAGCGGGCGGCCTTTCTCCCGGGGCGGGGCGCGGCCGGCGTTGGCGCCGATGCGCGCCTACCGCTTTTCGCCGCGCGCCAGCATGTCGAGATATAGCGCTTCCACCCGCGCCCGCGCCCAGGGCGCGCGGCGCAGGAACTTGAGGCTGGAGGAGATGCTGGGCTCGTGGGTGAAGCAGCGGATGTCGATGTGCCGCCCCAACCCGGGCCAGCCATGGAAGGCCACCAGTTCGTTCAACAGTTTTTCCAGCGTGATGCCGTGCAGGGGGTTGTTGGGCTGGGTGGGCTTCATGGGGCGCGCGGCGAGAACCAAGTCAGGCCATGGGGAAACGAAAAAGGCCCGCAATGTTGCGGGCCTTGCTGATTCTGGCTCCCCGACCTGGACTCGAACCAGGGACAAACGGATTAACAGTCCGTTGCTCTACCAACTGAGCTATCGGGGAATTGGGAGGCCGCGATGATAAGGGGGGCGAAAGGCCCGCAATGTTGCGGGCCTTGCTGATTCTGGCTCCCCGACCTGGACTCGAACCAGGGACAAACGGATTAACAGTCCGTTGCTCTACCAACTGAGCTATCGGGGAATTGGGAGGCCGCGATGATAAGGGGGGCGCGGTCTCCGGTCAATAAGTTGGTGTCAGGAAAACGCCTTGGCGATGCGTTCGACGGCTTTTTTCAGGTTGTCCATGGAGGTGGCGAAGGAGATGCGGATGCAGCCTTCGGCGCCGAAGGCGGAGCCGGGCACCAGGGCGACGCCGTATTCGAGCAGGTAGGCGCCCAGAGCCAGGTCGTTGTCGGCGCTCAGCTTGCCGGCGGCGAACAGTTTGCGAATGGCGCCGTTGACGTCCGGGAAGGCGTAGAAGGCGCCGCCGCTGTCCACGCATTTCACGCCGGGGATGGCGTTGAGGCTGTCCACGACGAAGCGGTGGCGTTCCTTGAAGGCGGTCAGCATGGGCTGAATGCAGGCTTGGTCGCCGTTCAGGGCCGCTTCCGCCGCCATCTGGGAGATGGAGGTGGGGTTGGAGGTGCTCTGGGACTGGATGCTCTCCATGGCGGCGATGATCTTGGCCGGGCCGGCGGCATAGCCGATGCGCCAGCCGGTCATGGCGTAGGCCTTGGAGACGCCGTTGAGGACCATGGTGCGCTCGTACAGGTCCGGGCAGGCGTTGAGGATGTTGGAGAAGGGCGTGTCGGCCAGCAGGATGTGCTCGTACATGTCATCGCTGACGATGAGCACCTGGGGGTGCTTGCGCAGCACCTCGCCCAGACCGGCCAGCTCGGCCTTGGTGTAGACGGCGCCGCTGGGGTTGGAGGGGCTGTTGATGACCAGCATCTTGGTTCTCGGCGTGATGGCCGCTTCCAGTTGCGCCGGGGTGATCTTGAAGCCCTGCTCGATGCCGGCCTCGACGATGACGGGTTTGCCGTCCGCCAGGATGACCATGTCCGGGTAGGAGACCCAGTAGGGGGCGGGGATGATGACCTCGTCGCCCGGGTTGATGAAGGCCTGGGCCAGGTTGTAGAAGCTCTGCTTGCCGCCGCAGGAGACCAGGATCTGGCTGGGCACGTATGCCAGGCCGTTTTCCCGCTGGAACTTGGCGATGACGGCCTTCTTCAGGCCGGGGGTGCCGCCCACGGCGGTGTATTTGGTGAAGCCGGCGTGGATGGCGGCGATGGCCGCGTCCTTGATGTGCTGGGGGGTGTCGAAATCCGGTTCGCCGACGCCCAGGCCGATGATGTCCTTGCCTTCGGCCTTGAGTTTCGCGGCCTGGGCGGTGACGGCCAGGGTGGGGGAGGGCTTGATGTTCTGGACGCGGCGGGAGAGTTCCACGATAGGCCTTTTACGAGATGGCGGCGGGCGCGAAGGCGCCGGATGATTAGAATGGTCAACTTTTAGCGCGCGGGATTTTAACTTGGCTGTCACTTTTCCCAATAGTCCTTTCGCATTGCATCAACCGTTTCCCCCCGCGGGCGACCAACCCGAGGCGATCGAGCAACTGGTGCGCGGCGTGGACGACGGTCTGCGCTTCCAGACCCTGCTGGGGGTGACCGGTTCCGGCAAGACCTACACCATGGCCAACGTCATCGCCCGTCTCGGCCGGCCGGCCTTCGTCATGGCGCCCAACAAGACCCTGGCGGCGCAACTGTACGCGGAATTCCGCGAGTTCTTCCCGGACAACGCGGTGGAGTATTTCGTCTCGTACTACGACTACTACCAGCCGGAAGCCTACGTGCCGTCGCGGGATCTGTTCATCGAGAAGGATTCCAGCATCAACGAGCACATCGAGCAGATGCGCCTCTCGGCCACCAAGGCCCTGCTGGAGCGGGAAGACTGCGTCATCGTCGCCACCGTGTCGGCCATCTACGGCATCGGCGACCCGGTGGATTACCACGGCATGATCCTGCACCTGCGCGTGGGCGAGCGCCTGGACCAGCGCGCCATCCTGCGCCGCCTCACCGAGATGCAGTACAGCCGCAACGAAATGGAGTTCAAGCGCGGCGTGTTCCGGGTGAAGGGCGACGTGATCGACATCTTTCCGGCGGAAAGCGCGGAGACGGCGATCCGGGTGTCCCTGTTCGACGACGAGGTGGAAAGCCTGTCCGTGTTCGATCCGCTCACCGGCCAGGTGCTGCACAAGGCGACCCGCTACACCGTGTATCCCTCCAGCCATTACGTGACGGCGCGGGAAGTGGTGCTGAACGCGGTGGAGAACATCAAGACGGAGCTGGCGCAGCGGCTGGAGTATTTCCAGAGCCACAACAAGCTGGTGGAAGCCCAGCGCATCGAGCAGCGCACCCGCTTCGACCTGGAAATGCTGGCCGAGCTGGGTTTCTGCAAGGGCATCGAGAACTACTCAAGGCATCTGTCCGGGCGCAATCCGGGCGAGCCGCCGCCCACCCTGATCGATTACCTGCCGCCCAACGCGCTCATGTTCATCGACGAGTCCCACGTCACCGTGCCCCAGGTGGGCGGCATGTTCAAGGGCGACCGGGCGCGCAAGGAAAATCTGGTGGACTACGGCTTCCGCCTGCCTTCCGCCCTGGACAACCGTCCGCTGCGCTTCGACGAGTTCGAGAAGGTCATGCGCCAGACCGTGTTCGTGTCCGCGACGCCGGGCCCCTACGAGGTCCAGCACCAGCAGAAGGTGGTGGAGCAGGTGGTGCGGCCCACCGGCCTGATCGACCCGGTCATCGAGGTGCGGCCGGTGGGCACCCAGGTGGACGACCTGATGTCCGCCATCAACGAGCGCACCGCGAAGGGGGAGCGGGTCATGGTCACCACCCTGACCAAGCGCATGGCGGAACAGCTCACCGAATACCTGGCGGACCACGGCATCAAGGTGCGCTACCTGCATTCCGACATCGACACGGTGGAACGGGTGGAGATCATCCGCGACCTGCGCCTGGGGATTTTCGACGTGCTGATCGGCATTAACTTATTGCGGGAAGGCCTTGATATACCTGAGGTTTCCCTGGTGGCGATTCTGGATGCCGACAAGGAGGGCTTCCTCCGATCCGAGCGTTCCCTGATCCAGACCATCGGCCGCGCCGCGCGCCACCTGAACGGCACCGCGATCCTGTACGCGGACCGGATCACCGATTCCATGCGCCGGGCCATCGACGAAACCGACCGGCGCCGCAAGAAGCAGACCCGCTTCAACCTGGAGCGCGGCATCGTCCCGGTCGGCGTGCGGAAGCGCATCAAGGACATCATCGACGGCGTCTACGACGTCGAGGGCGCCAAGCAGGAATTGCAGGCGGCCCAGAGCCGGGCGAAGTACGAGGCCATGAGCGAGAAGGATCTGGCGCGGGAGATCAAACGCCTGGAAAAGGACATGATGAGCGCGGCGAAGAATCTGGAATTCGAGAAGGCGGCCTTGCTGCGCGACCAGATGCATGCCCTGAGGAAGCAGGTGTTCGGGGTGGAATGAGCCGCTCACCCGGCTACAGTCCGGCGTGTTCCTGCCGATAAAAGTCCGACAATGGACAGAGACGACAATTTGGAGACTCCCACATGTCCTTGAACGCGATTAAGGGAAACGAGCAAAGCATCAATTACGGTTCGTTGCGCGCCATGGTGGTGGACGATTACCCGGGCATGCGCAGTGCCCTGAAGATGACCTTGTCGAACTTCGGCATTTCCAAGATCGACCTCGCGGGCAACCCGGCCGAGGTGATCTTCAAGGTCGGCAACAGCCACTACGACGTGATCCTGTGTGATTTCAACCTGGGCGAGGGCCGCGACGGCCAGCAGCTCCTCGAGGAATTGCGCCACCGGGGCCTGATCAACCTGGACACCGTGTTCATCATGGTCACCGCCGAATCCGTCTACGAGAAGGTGGTGGCCACCGCGGAGCTGGCGCCGGACGACTACATGATCAAGCCGTTCAGCGCCGAGGTGCTGCGCAACCGGCTGGATGGCATCCTGATGCGCAAGCTGGCCTTCGCCAAGGTGTACCGGCATTACGAGGCGCACGAGCTGGAGGCGACCATCGGCGCCTGCGACGAGCTCATCCGCAACCATCCGAAATATCTCATCGACGCCCTGCGCTTCAAGGGCGAGGTGCTGAATGCCGTGGGACGCTTCGAGGAAGCCGAGGCCCTCTACAAGCAGGTCATCTCCATGCGCGCCATTCCCTGGGCGCGCATGGGCCTGGCGAAGGCGCTGCATTTGCTGAAAAAGGACGAGGAGGCGGAGGAACTGCTGCACGACGTGCTGGAAAAAACGCCGGAACTGGTGGCCGCCTACGACCTGCTTGCCGATGTGCGCATCGCCCGGAAGGACGGCGCTGGCGCCCAGGAGGCGCTGGTCAAGGGCGTTTCCATCTCCGGCAAGACCGTGCGCCGCCAGCAGAAGCTGGGCAACGTCGCCCAGGATAACGGCGACCTGGCGACGGCGCGCGGCGCCTTCACCGCCGTCTTGGAGAAGGGCCAGCATTCGGTCTTCGTGTCTCCCTCGGATTTCGGCAACCTGTGCCGGGTGCAGGTGGAGCAGGGCGACGTGAACGCGGCCATGGACACCCTCAAGAAAGGCAAGCACACCTTGCAGGCCAGCCCGGAAGGCCAGCTTGTCGCCGCCGTGGTCCAGGGCATGGCCCACACCAAGGCCGGCCGGCCCGAGGAGGCGAAGAAGGCCCTGGAGGAAGCCGCGCGCCTGCGCGGCGAGGGCGCCCGCTCGGACGAAAAGATCATGCTGGACATGGCGGGCACCTACATGTCCAACGGCCAGCATGAAGCGGCCGACGCCATCGTCACCGAGGTGGCGCGCAACGCCCATGACAGCGAGGCCCTGCTGGCCAAGGCGAAACAGCTTTACGAGGAAAGCGGCCGCGGCGACACCGGTTCGCAGGTGCTGGCCCAGGCCACGTCGGACGTGCGCAAACTCAACAACGAGGGCGTGATCCTGGCCCACAAGGGCGATTTCAAGGGCGCCGCGGAGCGCATGCGGCAAGCCTGCCATGAGGCGCCCTACAACCCGCGCATCCTCATGAACGGCGTCTGGGTCATGCTCAAATTTCTGGAGCAGTCGGGCATGGACAACGAGTTGCTCGAGGAGGCAGCGCGCCTGATCGAAGCGGTGGAAAAACAGGCGCCGGGCCATCCCCGCATCGCCGGACTGCGCAACCAGATGAAGGAAGTCGAGGCCCGTTTCGGCATCCGCAAGAGGACCGCCTCATGAAATTCGATTCCATCGACATGTATGCCGCCCTGATGCACGAGCTCAAGAACAACCTGGGCCTGCTCACCATCACCCTGGACACGATTCCGCTGCGCGGCGACGCGGAGCACGACGGCCGCCTGGACGGCGCCCGCCTGCTTTGCCAGCGCAGCATCGAGCGGCTGCAGCAGGCGCTGCTGATCTACAAGGCCTCCAACAAGGAACTGCATCCTGTGGTGGATGCCTTCTCGCCCGTCGACATGCTGCGCGAGTTGCGCGATACCGCCCACTCCCTGGCCCGGGACCGCCTATTGATCGATACCCTGGTGGGCGACCAGGTGCCGGAGCTCTGGTTCTTCGACCGCTCCCTGGTGGAGATGGCCATGATCAACGGCATCCACAATTCCCTCGCCTACGCCCAGTCCCGGCTGCGGATCGAGGCGGACATGGTGAACGGCTGTCTGGCGTTCAGCGTGCGGGACGATTCGCCGGGCTATCCGGCCGCCATCCTGGATTGCGGATCGGAGGGCGCCACCTGTGCCTCCAGCGGCACCGGCCTCGGGCTGAGATTTTCCCAGCTCATCGCCGAGGCCCACGAGAACCAGGGCCGCCGCGGGGAACTGCGTCTGTTCAACGAGCACGGCGCGGTGTTCCAGCTTTTGCTGCCTTGAACCTTGAAACAGCGGTCAACCGCTGTTTCAAGCTTGAATCTGGCGGAAGGGAGAGGGAGTCGAACCCTCCCGGGAGCGGCTGACGCCCCCAACCGGATTTGAAGTCCGGCCGCCCCACCAGGGACGCTTCCCTTCCATTGAAAACCTGTGTGCGAACGCGTCGCGCGGCATCATGGCCGGCGCGCCGCGAACATGTCCGCGTTGCGCAGGCGGTGGATCTCGCCCAGGCGACGCGTGTAACCGATCCGGTCGAAAAACTCCAGGATCTGCACGCAGCGCTTGCGCCCGACGCCGCTCGCATCCCGCAAGGCCGCCGCCCTGACCGCCTCCTGCCCGTCCTCCAGGTCGCGCAGCATTTGGGCGAGGCGGGACACCGCTTCCGGCAGATAGAACAGATCCTTCACCACCTGGTACACCTCGCCCTGGCGCGCGAGCTTCTGCATCAGGCGGCGCATGGCGGCCTCCTCCACCCCCGCGCGTTTCGCGAGATCGCGCGTCCAGGGCGGGTCGAAGGGAGACTCCGCGAGCCAGGGGCGGATGCGCTCGAACAGGGCGCGCTCGTTGTCGGTCAGGGTGATGCGGTGTTCCGGCAGGTGCAGCCAGGGGCCGCTGCGCACCAGTCGCCCCGCGCCGATCAGGTCTTCCGTCAGCGCCGTGAAGGCGGCCGCCGCGAGCTGGGGCAGCAGCATGCGCCGGGCGCGGGCGGTATCCGGACCCAGTTCGTCGGGAAACTGCGCGTGGAATCGGGCCAGGCCCAGCAGCAGGGTCTCCCCCAGACGCGTCCAGACCGGCGTGGAAAAGGCGAGCCCGGACTGGGCGACCAGACGCGCGCCGGGCGGCAGCCGCGCGACCGGATCGGCCAGGTTCCAGGCGATCGCCAGGCGCTTCAGATCCAGCCCCCAGGCGGCGGCGTCGATGAGTCCGGCCATGCGCGCCGCCGGCGATGCCGCGCCCAGGGCGGCCAGTTCCGCGAGGCGTTGCGGCGTCTTGCGCCGGCGCGGCGGTCCCCAGGGGTCGAGCACGCGGCCGCCGCCCAGGGTGTGGCGCGCCTCGGCGTCGCGGATGACGAAGCCGTCGCCCCAGAGGGCGCCGATGGGCTGGTCGCAGACGATCTGGGCCAGCATGCCGGCGCCGGGTTCCAGCGCGTCGCCCTCCAGCAGCGCGACGCGCGCCATCACGTGGGCCGCGCCCAGGTGCAGGTGCACCGGCGACCAGTGCTTGAGGGCGCGGGGCGCGTTGCGGGCAAGGTTCAGGCGCGCGTCGAGCCGCGTCGCCGGCGCATGCAGGGCCGGGGCGACGATCCAGTCGCCGCGTTCGATGGCGTCCTTGTCGATGCCGGCCAGATTGAGGGCGCAACGCTGGCCCGCCCGGCCGCTCTCGGCGGGCTGGTTCATGACGTGCAGGCTTCTCAGGCGCACCGGTCTGCCCGAGGGCGAGACCATGAGTTCGTCCCCCACTCCGGCGCTGCCGGCGAACACGGTGCCGGTGACCACGGTGCCGGCGCCCTTCAGGCTGAAACTGCGGTCCACGGCAAGGCGGAAACCACCTTCAGCCGCCCGTTGGGGCAGGGCGGCGGCCCGCTCGTGCAGGTGGGCGCGCAAGGTGGCGATGCCTTCGCCGCTGACGGCCGAAACCGGGAATACCGGCGCGCCGGCCAGCGGCGTGCCGGCCAGCAGGCCGCGCACCTCGGCTTCCACTTCGGCGACCCGGGCCGGTTCCACCCGATCCACCTTGCCGAGGGCGACCGCGCCTTCGGCCACGCCCAGCAGGGACAGGATGTCCAGGTGTTCCCGGGTCTGGGGCATGACACCGTCGTCCGCCGCCACCACCAGCAGGGCGAAATCGATGCCCGCCGCGCCCGCCAGCATGGTGTGGATGAAACGTTCGTGGCCGGGCACGTCGATGAAGCCGAGCACGCCGCCCGCCGCCATGGGTTGATACGCGTAGCCCAGCTCGATGGAGATGCCGCGCGCCTTCTCTTCCTTGAGCCGGTCCGTGTCCACGCCGGTGAGGGCGTGGACCAAGGCGGTCTTGCCGTGGTCGATGTGGCCGGCGGTTCCGACGATCATGGGTGTGTGGCCAACTTTCGCGCCCGGCTTTACGCGGTCAACTCGCGGGAGGTGATCTGGTACTTGAACTTGCCCGGATCCAGGCAATCCAGCCGCTGGCCGTCCACTTCCGCCTGGGGATACATGAGGAAGGGCAGTTGCGGTCCCTTGGCGTGGGGCAGGTCCAGGTCGTGGGCGAAGTTGTAGGCCAGCCAGTTGGTCTCCCAGCCGCCGAACAGCAGCCGGCGCGCCTTCTTCACCGGCTCGTCGGCCAGGGTGAGATGACCGGGCGGTTCCTCCAGGGCCACCTTGCGCACGTCCGCCGGGTCCACCGGCACCCAGCCGTGGCCGCTCAAGTACACCTCGGCGCGGCAATGCTGGCCCTTGGAAATGTCGCCGCTCTTGCCCAGGCACTTGAAGCCCAGGCGCGATTCGGTCACCCGCACGCCGTACACGTCCCGCGCGGGCAGGCCCACGGAACGGGCCAGGCCGACATAGAGGGCGTTGAGGTCGGCGCATTTGCCGCTCAGGTCGCCGGTCTCCAGCATGAACTTGATGTCCCCCAGGCCGCAGCCGCGCGTCTTGGGATTGCGGAAGGTGTTCTCCACCACCCATTCGTAGATGGCCTGGGCCATTTCCAGGTCGCCGCGCGCGCCTTTCGTGATGTCCCGCGCGGTGGCGAGGACGATGCCGTCGGTGGGCAGCAGCAGGGTGGGCCGGGTATAGCGCGCGGCGGTTTCCGGGTCCAGGGGCGCGGCGTCGCCCTTCTTGCCGAGATCGACGGCGCGGTCGCGGGCGGCGAAGCGGCTGACCACCTCCAGGCTGGCGGGCGCGCCCGGCGCCCAGGCGGCGTAGAGCATGTCGGCGCCGTAGCGCGCGTCGCGCAGGACGCGCGTCTCCATCGCGTTGCCCTGCCACAGGTTGCCCATGGGGCGGGTCCAGTCCGGTTCGTCGACCGAGGGCAGGGGCAGCCAGGCCCGGCTCGCGTCCTTGCCGGCGGGCAGATCGACCTTGGTCGTGATTTCGAAAATGCGCCAGCCCGGCTCGGCGTCGGCGGCCTGGGCGGCGCCCGCCCGGCGCAGGGGAAGCAGGCCGGCGCCCGCGAGCAGCGCGCCGTTCTTCAGGAAGTCTCGTCTATCCATGTTCGTCTCCACTCATCGGATTCATGCGTCGAATGCGCGCCACGCGCGACATCGCCGGATCTCGGCATGGCCGGATACGGCGCGGCGGCCCGACACGGAGCACGCCGTCAATTGCCCGCCAGCGTGGAGAGCTGGCCGGCGAATTCAGATTCGTTTTCCGCCTGGAGGCAACGCAGATCCAGGCGCAGGGCGCCGTCGGCGATGCGGCCGATGACCGGAATGTCCAGGCCGCGCAGGACGGTTTCCAATTCGTGCAGCACGCCGCTCTTCCTGCCGACGGGCCGGATCACCAGGGCGTAGCTTTCCAGCCTGTCCACCGGCAGGGAGCCGCTGCCGATCTGGGACAAGGCGGGTTCCGCGGCCACCGTCACCGGCCGGTCGGCGAGGGCGCTTCGCAGGATGGGCAGCAGGCGCTCCGCCTGGGCGCGAATGGCCTCGCGCGGCCGGGTGAGCAGAGCCAGGGCGGTCAACCGCTCGCCCAGGCGATCCGGGTCGCGGTACAGGCGCAGCACCGCTTCCAGGGCGGCGAGGGTGAGCTTGCCGGTGCGCAGTGCGCGCTTCAGCGGGTTCTTCTTGATGCGCCGGATCAGTTCCCCGCCGCCCACCAGGATGCCGGCCTGCGGACCGCCCAGCAGCTTGTCGCCGCTGAAGCTGACCAGGTCGGCGCCGGCGGCCAGGGCTTCCTGGGGCGTGGGCTCGTGGGGCAGGCCGAAGCGGGCAAGGTCGGTCAGGGTGCCGCTGCCCAGGTCCACCACGAACGGGATGCCGCGGGCGTGGGCAATGGCGGCGAGTTCGGCCTCCGGCACGCTGGCGGTGAAGCCCTGGATCGCGTAATTGCTGGTGTGCACGCGCATCAGCATGGCGCTGCGCGGCGTGATGGCGTTTTCATAGTCGCGCGGATGGGTGCGATTGGTGGTGCCCACCTCCACCAGCTTCGCGCCGGCCCGGCTCATGATGTCCGGCACCCGGAAGGCGCCGCCGATCTCCACCAGTTCGCCGCGCGAGACGATGACCTGCTTGCGCGTCGCCAAGGTGTTGAGCAGCAGGAACACGGCGGCGGCGTTGTTGTTGACCACCGTCGCCGCCTCGGCGCCGGTGAGATCGCGCAGCAGTCCCTCCACCACGTCGTCCCGGTCGCCGCGGCCGCCGGTTTCCAGGTCGTATTCCAGGGCGCAGGGATGGCGCGCGGCCATGACCAGGGCCTCCACCGCTTCCTCCGGCAGGGGCGCGCGGCCCAGGTTGGTATGCAGCACGGTGCCGGTCAGGTTGAACACCCGGCGCAGGCGGGCCGACTGGCTGCGCGCGAGGCGCTCGCCCAGGCGCGGCGCCACGCTCGCTTCCGCGAAATCCACGGCGGCGCCGGCTAGGGCGGCGCGGCGGCTCTCGTCGAACAATTCCCGCACGCAGGCGAGCAGGGGTTCGCGGCCGTACAGATCGAGCAGGGGGGCGACCGAGGCCCAGTTCAGGACACGGTCGACGGACGGGGGGCGGGAAGCTTGGGCGCCATGCACGATGGACGACTCCGGATACGGTCGGTGTTGGGAAAAGCGGGCGGTTGAAGCGCGGGTCCGCGCGGGCGCGCCATGGTCATTCCTCCCGCGCCGGCATGAGGAGGTTCATGCCGCTGGGGGCGAAGCCTTCCTCGCCCACCAGGATGTCCAGGGCCAGGGTGGCGAGGTCGTCGGCGACGGGGTCGATGTGGGGATCCTTGTCCTGGTGCATGACCTTCAGATAGGTCTGGCACTCCGGGCAGGTCTCGGCGTGGACTTTCTCGCCCTGGCCTTCCAGGGAGAGGTAGGCGACGCCCTTGCTGTTGTCGCAGTTGCTGCACTTGGCGCGCACCACGTGCCATTCGCTGGAGCAGAGGGCGCAATGCAGGTAGCGCAGGCCGTTTTCCGGGCCGCCGATTCTGATTACCGAGGACACCGGATGGCTGCCGCACACCGGGCACAGGTTGGGGTAGGCGGGGCGGGCGATGCGCCGGGCGTCCAGTCCGTGGGCGAGCCGGGTCCAGCAGGTTTGCAGGGCCGCGCCGATCAGGGGCGCCAGGGCCGGGTCAAGGTGCCGGGTCTCGCCGGCGAGCAGGCGGTCGGCCTGGTTTTCCAGCCAGGCGGAGTCGAGCTTGTCGAGCCGGTCCAGCGCGGGATGCAGCGCCTCGGGCGCCGCCTCGCGTACTCCGCGCGCGAGCTGCCCCAGCACCTCCCGCCAGACGGGATCGCGCTGCCAGCTGGGGGGCGCCAGGGGCGGCATGGCGTGTTCCCGGCAGCGGTCGAGTTGGGTGTCGTCGGGCAGGGCCAGGTTTTTCAAGCCGGCGAACGCCGCGTGCTGGGCATGGCTCAGGGCGGCGAGGAAACGCAGCCAGTCGGCCAGGGAATGGCCCTGGGCGAGTTGCCGGAAACACCGCTCCCGGTCCTGGAACAGGTCGGCTTTGGGCGTAAGCAGTTCCGGCAGGTCGCCCGCCGCCGCTTCGATTTCGCCGGGTTGCAGAATGGTGGTGGTGCTCATGGTGCTCCTTGTCGTCGCTCGTGCTTCCGCTCTCGGGAGCCGGCCCGGGGACCGGCTCGGAACAGAGGATGCCGGGGTGGGCGTTCAGTCGTTGCCGGTCACCTGCCGGTACCAGGCGCGGTGGTGCTGCTTGGCCCAGGCGCGGGTCACCGTGCCGTACCACATGGCGCGGATGGTGCCCTTCACCCAGATCGCGGCGTACACGTGCACGGTGATCAGGGCGATCATCACCGCCGCCGTCGCCGCGTGCAGCATGGAAGCCAGCCGCACCAGATCCACCGGCAGGGTGAACCAGGCGCGCCACATCGCCAGGCCGGTCAGGAACAGGAAGCCGGTGCAGACCACCAGCGCCCAGAACAACACCTTCTGGCCGCCGTTGTACTTGCCCTGCTCGGGCATGTTGTGGTCGTTGCCGTTCACCATTTCCCCGGCTCTCGACAGCCATTCCTTGTCCACCGGCGTCATGACGTTGAGCTTCCAGAAGCGCAGCGTCAGGGCGGCGAAGGAAAGGGCCATGATCAGGCCGATGTAGGGATGCAGGATGCGCGTCCAGGTGCCGCCACCGAACAGATTGGTGAGCGGCCAGAACGCCGGATGGAACAGGGCCAGCCCGGACAGGGCGAGGAGGATGAAGGCCATCCCCACCACCCAGTGGTTGGATCGCTCCCGCGCCGTGTAGCGCGTCAGGTCTTTCGGATCGCGTTTCATTCCTCGAACTCCTTCTCGATCTCCTTGGACACCTCATTGGGGCCCTTGGTGACGTAGTGGAACAGGGCGGCCAGACCCACCAGCGCCATCACCCCGGAAGCGAAGGGCTTGGTGACCCCCTTCCAGACGCTGACCAGGGGGCTGATGCCCGGATCCTTGGGCAGGCCCGCGTACAGATCCGGCTTGTCGGCGTGCTGCAGCACGTACATCACGTGGGTGCCGCCCACGCCCTGCGGGTCGTACAGGCCCGCGTTGGCGTAGCCGCGCTCCTTCAGGTCGGCGACGCGCTCCTCCGCGTGGTGCTTCATGTCCTCCTTGGAGCCGAAATGGATGGCGCCGGTGGGACAGGTCTTCACGCAGGCGGGCTCCAGGCCCACGCTCACCCGGTCGGAACACAGGGTGCACTTGTAGGCCTTGTTGTCCTTCTTGGAGATGCGCGGAATGTTGAACGGGCAGCCGGTGATGCAGTAGCCGCAGCCGATGCAGTCCTCCTCGTGGAAATCGACGATGCCGTTGGCGTACTGCACGATGGCGCCCGGAGAAGGGCAGGCTTTCAGGCAGCCCGGGTCGGCGCAGTGCATGCAGCCGTCCTTGCGGATCAGCCATTCCAGCCGCCCCTGTTCCACCTCCACCTCGGAGAAGCGCATGACCGTCCAGGACTGGCCGGTGAGATCGGTGGGGTTGTCGTACACCCCCACGTTCTCCTGGATGTCGTCGCGCAGGTCGTTCCATTCCATGCACGCCACCTGGCAGGCCTTGCAGCCGATGCACGAGGAGATGTCGATGAGCTTGGCCACCTCCAGCGTGGTGCGGGCGTTGGGCGGGGGCGTGGTGGTGGCGGAACGGGCCTTGATGTCGAGAGATTGCAGTGCCATGTCCGTCTCCTATGCCTTTTCCAGGTTCACCAGGAACGCCTTGAACTCCGGCGTGTGCGCATTGGCGTCACCCACGAAGGGCGTCAGCCGGTTGGCCAGATACCCCTTCTGCGCGATGCCGATGAAGCCCCAGTGGATGGGAATGCCGATGGTGTGGACCTGCCGCCCGCCGATATCCATGGGCTTCAGGCGCTTGGTCACCACCGCGACGGCGCGGATGTACCCCCGGTTGGAACTCACCTTGACCGTATCCCCGTGGGCGATGCCTTTCTCCTTTGCCAGCACCTCGTCCATCTCGATGAACTGGGACGGCTGCAGGATGCTGTTGAGCTGCACGTTCTTGGTCCAGTAGTGGTAGTGCTCGGTGAGGCGATAGGTGGTGGCCACGTAGGGGAACTTGTCGGCCTTGCCCATGCGCTCCTTGTCGTACTTGAACAGGCGGGAAGCCGGGTTGTTGTAGGCCAGGGGGTTCTTCGGGTGCATGGGATTGGCCGGCAAGGGCGACTCGAAGGGCTCGTAGTGCTCGGAGAACGGGCCTTCCGCCATGCCTTTCAGGGCGAACAGGTGGCCCACCCCGTCCGGATGCATGATGAAGGGTCCCACGTTGTCCTCCGGCGCCGCGTCGGGCTTCATGTCCGGCACGTCGAAGCCGGCCCACTTGCTGCCGTTCCAGGCGATGGTCTTGCGCGTCGCGTCCCAGGGCTTGCCGGCCATGTCCGCGTTGGCCCGGTTGTAGAGCACGCGGCGGTTGGCCGGCCAGGAGAAGCCCCAGTTGGGATAGAAGCCCAGGCCGGAGGGATCGGCGGTGTCCCGCCGCGCCATCAGGTTGCCGGTCTGGCTCCAGGAGCCGCAGTACAGCCAGTTGCCGCTGGCGGTGCTGCCGTCGTCGCGCAGGTGGGCGAAGGAGGCCAGTTGCTCGCCCGCCTTGGCCAGGATCTTGGTGGGATCCTTGGGGTCCGTCACGTCGGCCAGGGCCTTGCCGGAGAACTCCATGGCCAGTTCCTCGGGGGAGGGCTCTTCCGGATTGCTGTAGTTCCAGGTGAGGTTGAGGATGGGATCGGCGAAGGTGCCGCCTTCCTTCTGGTACAGCTCGCGCAGCTTGTTGAACATGCCGGCGATGATGGCCACGTCGCCCTTGGCCTCGCCGGGCGGATCGGCGGCCTGCCAGTGCCATTGCAGGACCCGGCCCGAGTTGGTGTAGGAGCCGGTCTCCTCGGCGAAGCAGGTGGAGGGCAGGCGGAACACCTCGGTCTGGATCTGGGACGGATCGGCCTTGTGGAACTCGCCGAAGTCGCGCCAGAACTCCGAGGTCTCGGTGTTCAGCGGGTCGATCACCACCAGGTATTTCAACTTGGCCAGGCTCTCGCCCACCTTCTGCACGCAGGGCACCGCCGCCAGGGGGTTGAAGCCCTGGCTGATGAAGCCGTTCATCTCGCCGTTGTGCATGCGCTCGAACATCTGCAAGACGTCATAGGGCTTGTCCAGCTTGGGGAACCAGTCGTAGCAGAAGTTGTTTTCCTTGGTGGAGGCCTTGCCGTAGAAGGACTTGGACAGGGAAACCCAGAATTTCGGGAAGTTCTGCCAGTAGCTCATCTGGTTGGGGCGCAGGGGCTTGGGCGAGCGCTTGTCCAGATACTCCTGGAAGTCCTGTTCCTTGTCCTCCGCCAGCTTCATGTAGCCGGGCAGCACGTTGGTCACCAGGTTCATGTCGGTGATGCCCTGCACGTTGGAGTGGCCGCGCAGGGCGTTCACGCCGCCGCCCACCCGGCCGATGTTGCCCAGCAGGAGCTGGATCATGGCCATGGTGCGGATGGTCTGGGAGCCCGTGGTGTGCTGGGTCCAGCCCAGGGCGTAGAGGATGGTCATCACCTTGCCCGCGGTGGCCGTCTCGCCGATCATCTCGCAGATCTTCAGAAAGGCGTCCTTGGGCGTGCCGCACACCTGGCTCACCACCTCCGGCGTATAGCGGCTGTAGTGCTGCTTCATGAGCTGGTGCACACAGCGGGGATGCTGCATGTCGTAGTCGGCGACGACGTAGCCGTCCTTGCCGATCTGGTAGTCCCAGGTGTCCTTGTTGTACTTGCGCTTGTCCGCGTCGTAGCCGGAGAACAAGCCGTCCTCGAAGGTGAAGTCCTCCCGCACCAGATAGGGCGCGTTGGTGTAGTTCTTCACGTATTCGTGGTGGATCTTGTCGTGGGTCAGCAGGTAGTTGATGACCCCGCCCAGGAAGGCGATGTCGGAACCGGAACGGATCGGCGCGTAGAAATCCGATACCGCGGCGGAACGGTTGAAACGGGGATCCACCACCACCAATTTGGCCTTGCGATGGGCCTTGGCCTCGGTCACCCACTTGAAGCCGCAGGGGTGGGCCTCGGCGGCATTGCCGCCCATGACGAGGATCAGATCCGCATTCTTGATGTCAACCCAATGGTTGGTCATGGCTCCGCGGCCAAACGTCGGGGCAAGACTTGCCACCGTCGGCGCGTGTCAGATCCTTGCTTGGGTATCCAGCGATACGATGCCCAGGCTGCGCGCGAACTTGACCGAGATGAAGCCGGCCTCGTTGCTGGCGGCGCTGCTGGCCAGCATGCCGGCGGTCAGCCAGCGGTTCACGGTCTGGCCCTCGGCGTTCTTGGCGATGAAATTCGCGTCCCGATCCGCCTTCATGTGCTTGGCGATGCGGGTGAAGGCTTCGTCCCAGGAGATGCGCTGCCATTCGTTGGTGCCGGCGGCCCGGTACTCGGGGTACTTGAGGCGGTTCTCGCTGTGCACGAAGTCGAGCAGGCCGGCGCCCTTGGGGCACAAGGTGCCGCGGTTCACCGGATGGTCCGGATCGCCCTCGATATGGATGATCTCGGATTTCGCGTTCTTGGCCTTGTCGCCCAGGCTGTAGATGATGACGCCGCAGCTCACCGAGCAATACGGACAGGTGCTGCGGGTTTCCGTGGTTCGCGCCAGCTTGAAGGTGCGGACTTCCGCCAGCGCCGGTCCGGGGGCGAACCGGCGCAGACCTTGAAGAACTGCCTGCGTGTGACTTGCATGTCGTCTCCTTTCGTTGAGGCCGTTGTGTGGGTGGCCTTCGTCTTACATGGCAATTAGCGTGCCACTGTTTTTTTACTAGACGATTCAGCGGATTACTCAATACCCGATTAAATAACTCGGCAAAATTAGGACTTTTTGTCGCGGATATTCATTGGATAAAAAAGGCTTCTGGACAAAATGTCGCACCCAAGAACACACTTAAAGTGACACACGGAGAGGTGAGGAGACCATGGCGACGGACAAGCCGAAATTCCCCGACGGCGACACCTTCGGGAACTGGGGCAGCTATAGCGTGCTGGTGGTGGACGACGAGCCGGGCATGTGCAGTTTCATCACCCGCGCCCTGGCCACCCGTTGCGCGGAAGTGCTCGCCGCCGCCAGCGTGGAGGAGGCGGCGGCCCTGCTGGAACAGCGGCCCTTCGATCTGCTCATCCTGGATATTTCCCTGCCCGGCAAGAGCGGCGTGGACTGGCTGCACGAGCTGCGCGCCCATGGCTACAGCGAGGATGTCATCCTGATCACCGCCTTCGCCGATGTGGAGACCGCCATCGGCGCGCTGCGGGCCGGCGCGGCGGATTTCATCCTGAAGCCGTTCCGCCTGGATCAGATCCTGGCCGCGGTGGGCCGCTGCTTCGACCGCGCCCGCCTGCAGCGGGAAAACTACCTGTTGCGGCGGGCCATCACCGACCAGCCGGGGGTCGCCGCCAATCAGGTCGGCCTGGTGGGCGAATCCCCCGCGATGCGGGAAATCCGCGATCTGGTGCGGCGCCTCGCGCCGCTGCCCTCGACGGTGCTCATCACCGGCGAATCCGGCACCGGCAAGGAAGTGGCGGCGGCGGCCCTGCACCAGTTGAGCGGCCGCGCCAAGCGCGCCTTCGTGCCGGTCAACTGCGGCGCCATCGCCCCCGATGTGATCGAGAGCGAGCTGTTCGGCCATACCAAGGGCGCCTTCACCGGCGCCGACAGCGCCCGCGACGGGCTGTTTGCCTATGCCCAGGGCGGCACCCTGTTCCTGGACGAGGTGGGGGAATTGCCGCTGCCCTTGCAGGCCAAGCTGCTGCGGGTTCTGGAAGAACGGCGCGTGCGCGCGGTGGGTTCGGAACGGGAATTGCCCATCGACGTGCGCGTCATCGCGGCCACCAACCGGGATCTGGAGGCGGCGGTGCGGGACGGCCGTTTCCGCCAGGATCTGTATTACCGCCTGGACGTGGTGCGCATCCACATTCCGCCGCTTTCCGCCCGTCCCGAGGATGTGGAGCCGCTGGCCAGGCATTTCATGGACCGCCTGTCCGCGCAACTGGCCATGCCGCCCCTGGCCCTGCAACCGGGCATGCTGAACCTGATGCGCGGCTACCCCTGGCCGGGCAACGTGCGGGAATTGCGCAACGTGATCGAACGCTCCCTGATCCTGGGGCGTTTTCCCCACGATTGCATCGGCGGCCAGGCAACCGACGCCGCGCCCGCCGACGAACCCGCCGACGAACCCGCCGACGAGACCCTGGACGGGGTGGAGCGCCGCCACATTCTTCAAGTGCTGGCCGCTTGCGACGGCAACAAATCGGAGGCGTCGCGCCGCCTGGGACTCTCGCGCAAGACCCTGGAACGCAAGTGCGCCGAGTGGCGGGCCTGATTCACCCGTTGGGCGAGGCCTTGCGCACTTCCGTGCGCACCCGCTTGCTGGTCATCGCCCTGCTGCCCCTGGTCTTCGTCCTGCCCGGCCTGCTCGGTCTGGTGCTGTACTGGAGCAATGCCTACTTCGACCGCTTGCTGGTCTCCAAAGTCACCAGCGACCTGGTGGTGGCGGACCAGTATTTCCAGCGTGTCGTCGAGCGCATGGGCCAGGATGTCTCGTCCCTGGCCCAGTCCCGCGTATTGATCCGGCGCCTGGCGCCGATGGCGCCGGTGGAACTGACCTCTCTGCTGGCCTGGAAACGGGATGGACTCAAGCTGGATTTCCTGCGCTTCCATTCCGCCGAGGAAACCCTGATGGGCGCGGATCCGCGCGGCGTGGCCGGCCAGGCCCTGGCCGGATGGCCCACCACCGCCCTGGACGTCTATTCCCAGGAGGATCTGGCGGGCATCGACCCGGCCCTGGCGCGGCTCGCCCGTCTGGAGCTCATCCCCACGCCCAACGCCGCGCCCGATCCGCGCCGCGAGGAGACGCGCGGCTTGGTGATCCACAGCGCGGTGCCGGTGTATGACGACGAGGGCGCGCTGCTGGGTATTCTGGAAGGCGGCATGCTGCTGAACCAGAACCTGAATCTGGTGGATACCCTGAACGATCTGGTCTACCGGCCGAAATCCATGTTCCCCGGCAGCCACGGCACCGCCACCCTGTTCCTGGGGGATGTGCGCGTCGCCACCAACGTGCGCCTGTTCGAGGGCCAGCGCGCCCTGGGCACCCGGGTCTCGCGCCAGGTGCGCGACCGGGTGCTGGGCGAGGGCCAGACCTGGCAGGACCGGGCCTTCGTGGTGAAGGACTGGTACATGTCCGGCTACCAGCCTTTGGTCGACAGCCGGGGCGAGCGGGTCGGCATGCTGTATGTGGGTTTCCTCGAAGCGCCGTTCCGCCATGCCAAACAGACGGCCGTCAGCGCCATCGTGCTGCTGGTGTTGGCCGTGGGCCTGATCGGCGCGGCGTTTTTCTGGCGCTGGGCGCGCGACATCTTCCAACCCCTGGAGCGCATGGATGCGACCCTCTCGGCGGTGGAGGCCGGCGATCTGATGTCGCGCACCGGGCCGGTCGCCAGCCGCGACGAAATCGGCCGTCTGGCGCGCCATCTGGATGCGCTGCTGGACACCGTCGCCCAGCGCAACCGGGAACTGGCGGATTGGGCCGCCTCCCTGGACTTGAAGGTGGCGGAGCGTACCGCCGAGCTGACCGAAGCCAACGCGCGCCTGATCGAAACCCAGCGCCAACTGGCCATGAGCGGCAAGCTGGCCGCCATTGGCGAGCTGACCGCGGGCGTCGCCCACGAGATCAACAATCCGGTCGCGGTGATGCAGGGCAACCTGGATCTCATGCGCCAGCTCCTGGGTGACGCGATCGAGCCGGTGGGCGAGGAGATGCGCATCCTCGACGAGCAGGTCTGGCGCATCCAGCAGATCGTCAGCCGCCTGTTGCAGTTCGCCCGCCCCCAGGAATACGCGGGTTATACGGAACAGGTGGACATCAACACCCTGCTGGAGGATTGCCTGATCCTGGTGCGGCACCAACTCGGCAAGCATTTCATCTCGGTGGAAAAGCGCTTCGAGGGGCGTCCGCTGGTGGAGATCAACCGGGGCGAATTGCAGCAGGTGGTCATCAACCTGCTGGTCAACGCCATTCATGCCATGCCGGCAGGCGGCCTGCTCACCCTGGGTAGCCGCAACGGCGACCAGGGGCTGGAGATATCGGTGCGGGATACCGGTGTCGGCATCGCCCGGGAGAACCTGGAGCGCATCTTCGACCCGTTCTTCACCACCAAGCGGGGGGAGGGCACCGGGCTTGGGCTTTCCATCAGCTATACCCTGCTGGCCCGCTACGGCGGCCGCATCGACGTGGCGAGCGAGCCGGGCAAGGGCGCCCTGTTCACCATCCGGCTGCCGCCGGCGCCCGCCGGCTTATCCTGACGCCCCGCCCGGGCGGCGCCGTCAAGGCCGCGTCCAGACGCTGGTAATGGGGGCGCCGGTGGCGAATTCGTTGGCCTTTTCCAGGAGCTTCTGGGCGGGCAGGGGTTTGCGGCAACTGTCCAGCTTGCCGGAGAACAGTTCTCGGGCTTCCACCCGGATGCCGTACAGGGCGGCGATGGCCTGCTGGTCCAGGGAGATGCGAATGCTGTCCTCCGACAGCCCCGCCGACAGGCCGCGGCCCCGGGTGTAGGCGACGATGCCGCCGTCGCCGGAAGCCCGCAGCGGCCCCAGGGAATCCCGGCCGGTGAGATGGATCTCCTGCCGGAACACGGTCTCCAGATCCACCGGCTTGAGCAGCGGCACCAGGGTGTCGAAGGCAATGAGGCCGAAATGGGGACCGAAGCCGTTGCCTGTCACCCGTAGCGGCAGGGGCGGCTGCCAGACGCCTTTGGGGTTCCGGTAGACCAGAACGCCGCGTCCCTCGATGGCGGATACGCCGATGCCGAGCTTGAGGACGTTGGGCAGCACCACGAAGCCCTGGGCATCGCGCAGCACGTTCCGGATCCGGGCCCGTTGGGCGTCGCTGAGGCCGGTGTCGAAGAGGGTGTCGAACATCTGGCCAGCCGAGCGCATGTCGTTCTCCACCGGTCCGGCGGCCGGATCGGTCTCGCCGCCGCGCGCGGCCTGAAGCGCCAGGCAGGCCGCCAGGGCCAGGACGGAGGCCGCCCGGGATGGCCGCATCATGGCTGGTTCGCGCTGCTTGCCGGCCTGGCGAAGCGGGGCCGCGCCCGCGCCGTCTGGCGGGCGAAATACGCGGCCAGATCCGCGATATCCCGTTCGCTGATGCAACCGGCGCCCATGAAGGCCTGGATCATGAGATGGTTCTTCTGTTGGTAGAGGGCGGGCTGGTTCAGCTTGTCCACCAGGCTGGCCTCGCTCCGGCCGGCGAGCCGGGGTGCCTCGTCGTCCAGGGGGTTGCCGTCGAAGCCGTGGCAGTAGGCGCAGTAGATGGCTTTGCGGGCGCCGGCATCCGGGTCTCCCGCGGCGGCCGGCCCGGCGGGCAGCACCGTCGCGAACAGCAGGGCGGGCAGGGTGGCGAAACGGGTTTGGTTCAGGTTCATGGAGTTTCCTTACACGAGGGGAAAGCCGATCCTGCCGGCCCGCCCTCCGGAGAGGTCAAGGGCCGGCGGACTGGCCCAAGCAGGCTGCCAGAAGGGACCGCATATGCCGGATGAGGTAGTCGGGGGTGGCGAATTCCGGTTGCCAGCCGGGCAGGAAGCGATACATGGAAGCCGCTTCCAGGTGGAACAGCAGCACGCCGGGAATGGTGCGGGCGAGCATGGCGGCCTCCTGGCGCGGAACCAGTTGCTCCAGCACCGCCAGGAGGGCGAGATAGGGGTCCGCGAACATCTCCCGCACCAGGAGTCGCTGGCGGGCCTCGTCGCCGTCCAGCCGCTCCCGTTGCAGGAGACGCAGCAGATCCGGGTTGCCGGACAGATCCCGCACCAGCCGGTCCACGTAGCTCTCCAGGCGCGCCCGGGGGGGATCGTCGCCGCGCAGGGTTGCCACCGCCCCGGCCAGCTGGTCCTTGAAGGCATGCTGCATGGCCGCGAGGTAGAGGGCCTGCTTGTCGGGAAAGTGGTAGTAGAGGGCGGCCGCCTTGATGCCCACCTCTGCGGCGATCTCCCGCATGGAAGTGCCGGCGTAGCCTTGGCGCGCGAACAGCACCACGCTGGCTCGAAGCAACTCATCCCGCGTGGTGCGCTTGCTGCCGTCGGTGGTCATGGCGGTATGGGCTGGTCAAATAATGACTTAACGTTAGTTAAATAACCGGGTAGTTCAAGAGGTTTTTTGTGGTGCGTAAAGGGGAAGCCGGTGACGTGAATACCTGGTCGCGACAAGGTAAGCTAACGCTTGAATTTATAATGCAACTTATTAATTAACAATTTCAACTATATGATTCTTATGAAAGAACAATCCGTTTTATTCGTCTGCATGGGCAACATATGCCGTTCCCCCACCGCCGAGGGCGTGTTCCGCCACATGGCCAAGGAGGCCGGCGTGCTTGAGCGCCTTGTCGTCGATTCCGCGGGCACCCATGACTACCACGTGGGCAAAGAGCCCGATGATCGCGCCCAGGAGGCGGCGCGGCGGCGCGGCTACGATCTGTCCAGTCTGCGCGGGCGCCAGGTGTCCACGCGGGATTTTCAGAAATTCGACTATATCCTGGCCATGGACCGGGAGAATCTGGCTTCCCTTCTGCGGCTTTGCCCGCCCGAGCATCGGCACAAGGTTCGCCTGTTCCTTTCGTTCAGCGACCGGTTCCCCAACCTGGAGGTGCCCGATCCCTACTACGGCGGACGCCAGGGCTTCGATCAGGTGCTGGATATGGTGGAGAACGCTTCCCGGGGTTTGCTGCGCGAATTGGGCCTCCAGTCGGATTGACGCTGGCGCGGAAAAGAAAAAAGCCGGCGTGGGCCGGCTTTTTTCATGCGGGGCGGCAAACGCCCAGGGCCGAGAACGCTCAGGGCGCCGTGGTCTCGTCCTGGGGATGCGCCTTGGTTTCCACCAGCACCAGCGGTTCCGCGGGAGCCTGCTCCTCGCTCTTCGGCCTGGCGCGGCGGCGCGGGTTGGAGGGCGGTCCCCACTCGGCGGGCTGCTCGCCGCCGGCCAGCGCGGGCGCGCTGTCGCTGGCCTTGGTTTCCACCATCAGCAGGGGTTCCGACGCTTCCGCGCCCGCGTTGGAACGGGAACGGCCGCGCCGGCGGCGCGGCTGCGCCGATTCGCCGCCGGTTTCCGTCTCGCTCGTGGGCGGGGCGGCGGTTTCCACCAGTTGTAGGCCGGCCGCTTCCAGGTTCGGCGGCGCCAGCTTGATGGGCGCGGGGGTCATGGGCGCGGCCACCTGCTCGGGCATGGAAACCTTGGCGGTTTCCTCGGCGGGGGCCGCTTCGCTTGCGATCATCGCCGGTTCGGGCGTGGGGGCGGGCAGGCTTTCCCGGACGGTCTCCGCCTCAGCCACGATTTCGCTGATGGTCTGCTCGGCGACCGTGCTGGCGGATTCGGGACGCGATTCGCCGCGCCGTCCGCGCCCGCCGCGCCGTCCGCGACGCCGGCTTTCCTGGTCCTCGCCAGCGGCATCTCCTTCGGGAACGGCGATGCCCTCGCCGCCCATGGCGACAGTTTCGACCGGAGCCTGGGCGGGGGGCGGGGAATCGGCCGGGCGTTCGCGGCGCTGCCGTTCCGGACGCTCACCGCGATTCTCACGCGGTTCGCGATGCTCACGGGTTTCCCTGTTTTCCCTGGCTTCGCGCGGCTCGCGCGGTTCGCGGTTTTCGCGCGGCGGACGCGGCTCGCGATTCTCGCGCGGCTCGCGGTTTTCCCTGGCTTCGCGCGGTTCGCGCTTCTCACGCCCTTCCTGGCGCTCGCCACGCGGCGGACGCTCGGCTTGTTCGCCGCGCTCGCCGCGGGGGCGCCGTTCGCGCTCGCCGCGGTTGTCGCGATTGTCGCGGCCACGACGGGGTTCGCGATCGCGTCGGGGTTCGGCTTTCTTCTCGGGCTCGGGTTGAGGGGCTTCCTCGACGGCGTTCATGCCGCGCAGCCAGCCGAAGATGCGGCCGAACAGGCCGGGCTTTCCGGTTTCCGGAATGGCGGCGGCGACCGGCGCCACCGGGGAGGGGGCCGGCTGGTTGGGAGTGATGCCCTGCACCACCGGCTGCGCCCGCTCGGGTTTCGCGGCGGCACCGTTGCGCAGCTGGGTTTCGTCTTCCTCGGCGGGTTTCTCCACCATCTTGTAGCTGGGCGCCAGGGGCTCGGTCTGGTTGAGCTGGTCGTGGCGGAAGCGGGTCAGGGTGTAGCGCGGCGTCTCGAAGTGCATGTTGGGAATCAGCACCACTTCGACCCGATGGCGCGCCTCGATGGAGAGGATGTCGTGGCGCTTTTCGTTGAGCAGGAAGGTGGCCACATCCACGGGGATCTGCAGCTGCACGGCGCCCGTGTTGTCCTTCATGGCCTCTTCCTGGAGCATGCGCAGCAGGTGCAGGGCGAAGGATTCGGTGCTGCGCACATGGCCGGTGCCGGCGCAGCGCGGGCAGGTGATGTAGCTGGTCTCGCCCAGGCTGGGTTGCAGGCGCTGGCGCGACAGCTCGAGCAGGCCGAAGCGGGAGATCTTGCCGGTCTGCACGCGCGCCCGGTCGTAGTGCAGGGCGTCGCGCAGGCGGTCTTCCACTTCGCGTTGGTTCTTGCCGCTTTCCATATCGATGAAATCGATGACGATCAGGCCGCCCAGGTCGCGCAGGCGCAACTGGCGCGCCACCTCGTCGGCGGCCTCCAGGTTGGTGTTGACCGCTGTCTGCTCGATGTCGCCGCCCTTGGTGGCCTGGGCGGAGTTGACGTCGATGGATACCAGGGCCTCGGTGTGGTCGATGACGATGGCGCCGCCGGAGGGCAGGGTCACTGTGCGGGAGTAGGCGCTTTCGATCTGATGTTCGATCTGGAAACGGGAAAACAGCGGCACCGGGTCTGTGTAGAGCTTGACCTTGTGGACGTTGGGCGGCATCACGTGGGCCATGAACTGCCGGGCCTGTTCGCAGATGGCGGGCTCGTCGATGAGCAGCTCGCCGATGTCCGGGGTGAAGTAGTCGCGGATGGCGCGGATCACCAGGCTGGATTCCTGGTAGATCAGGAAGGCGCCGGTCTGGCCCTGGGCGGCGCCGTCGATGGCGGTCCACAGTTGCAGCAGGTAGTTCAAGTCCCACTGCAATTCCTCGACGCCGCGGCCGATGCCGGCGGTGCGGCCGATCAGGCTCATGCCGGCGGGCACTTCCAGTTGCGCCAGGGCGTCGCGCAACTCGTTGCGCTCCTCGCCTTCGATGCGGCGCGAGACGCCGCCGCCGCGCGGGTTGTTGGGCATCAGCACCAGGTAGCGGCCGGCCAGGCTGATCTGGTTGGTCAGGGCGGCGCCCTTGTTGCCCCGTTCGTCCTTTTCCACCTGGACGATGAGTTCCATGCCTTCCTTCAGCACGTCCTGGATGCGGCCGCGGCTGAAATCGCCTTTTTCGGCGCCGGGAATGGCGGAGCGGGAGATTTCCTTGAACGGCAGGAAGCCGTGGCGTTCCGTGCCGTAGTTGACGAAGCAGGCTTCCAGGGAAGGCTCGACACGGGTGACGATGGCCTTGTAGATGTTGCCTTTGCGCTGCTCCTTGTTGGCGGACTCGATGTCGAGATCGACCAGTTTCTGGCCTTCGACAATGGCGACGCGGAGTTCCTCCGCCTGCGTCGCGTTGAACAACATACGTTTCATGTTCTACCCCTGCGCGATGCGCGCCCCGGGGCGATAAACCACGCCGCGGCCAGGGCGGCGGCGATGCAAGGCAGCGGAATCGTTGGCGCTTCGGCGCTTACGAACCCGGCGCCCCCCTTGTGGGGGCAGGGGGTCAGACGGCGTAATTATTCGTGTCGCTGAACGGCTGGTGCATGGTCAAGGTTCATCTTCCTCCCGACGGCGGACCGTTGGGCATTCATCCGGGTGCGGGTCGCGCAAATAAATTGCGTTACCATCGCTGCTTTTTTCGGGGCGCGGGCCTCGGGTGTTCTTTAGTTCCGGGGTTCGGCGTGGGCCAGGAACCGTCGTACAGGGAGAATACCGGGCGAGCGACCTTCGCCGGTGAGCGCAGACAACCGGCGCTCATATTCGGTGCGCGGGCAGGATCTTCAACGCCCTTTTTTGCACGCTTTTTGAGCTTCGCGAGTATACGGTAATGCAATCATCCGGCAAAGCAACTGTAACGAAAGTAAAAATCGGCGCGGAGCAGGCGGGCCAGCGCCTGGACAATTTCCTGTTCCGCAACCTGAAAGGGGTGCCGAAAAGCCGCGTCTACCGGATGCTGCGCGAAGGCGAAGTGCGCGTCTCCGGGCACCGCGCGAAGCCCGACTACAAGCTGGCGGAGGGCGACGAGGTGCGCATCCCGCCGGTGCGGGTCGCGGAACCCGCCGCGACGCCGCCCGCGCCGAAGATATCCCGCCCCTTGCTGGACCGGGTCATCCACCGGGACGATGCGCTTCTGGTCATCGACAAGCCGGCGGGGCAGGCGGTGCACGGCGGCAGCGGCGTCAGTCTGGGCATCATCGAGCAGTTGCGCCTGGAGCTGCCGGACGCCCGTTTCCTGGAGCTGGCCCATCGTCTCGACAAGGAAACCTCCGGCGTGCTGGTGTTGGCCCTGAAGCGTTCCGCGCTGGTGGAACTGCATCGCATGCTGCGGGAGGGGGAGACGAAGAAAACCTACCTGACCCTGGCCGCGGGCGATTGGCGCGACCCGATCCGGCATGTCAAGCTGGCGCTGCACAAGTACATGACGGAAGCGGGCGAGCGGCGCGTGGTGGCGGACGAGGAGGGGCAGCATGCCCACACCATCTTCCGCCTGCTGCGCAAGGCGGGCGAATTCAGCCTGCTGGAGGCCGAACTCAAGACCGGCCGCACCCACCAGATCCGGGTGCATCTGTCCACGCTCCAGCATCCCATCGCCGGCGACGACAAATACGGCAATTTCGAATTGAACCGGGAACTCAAGAAGCGCGGCCTGAAGCGCATGTTCCTGCACGCGGCGCGCCTGGAGATGCGGCATCCCTTGACCGGCGCGCCCTTGTGCCTGGAATCCCCCTTGCCCGCGGATCTGACCGGTTTCCTGGAAAGCCTGAACTAGGAATCTCTCAAGGGCTCGGGCCTGCCCACCGCGTGCCCCTGCGCCGCGTCGAATCCGGCATCCCGCGCCGCGTTGAGCAGGGATTCGTTTTCCACGCCGCAGGCGCAGGTGCGGATTTTCAGTCCCCGCGCGTACTCGCACAGGGCGGTCAGCATGAGTCGGTTGCCCTGGGTGTGTTCCAGGGTCCGGGTGAGGGCCGCGTCGAGCTTGATCCAGTCGGGGCGGATCCGGGCCAGCAGGTCCAGGGAGTCTGGCGACAGCGTGAAGCGATCCACCACCAGGCCGATGCCATTCTGGCGCAGGCGGTGCAGGGGCGCGGCCAGGGCCGGCGAACGCACCGCGTCGAGGGTCAGTTCGAGCAGAAGCCGGCGGCAGATTTCGGGGGAGTGCAGGGGCAGATCGTTCAGCCAGTTCGCGGCTTCGCCGGACAACAGGCTGTCCGCGGCCACGTTGACGCTGATCAGGGAATCCACGGGCAGATGGCGTTCCCACAGCTCCGTCGCGGCTTGCAGGGAGAGACGATCCAGACGGCCGAGGATGCCGCGCACCCGGGCCTCGTTCAGCCAGAGCTTGACGGAATAGCGCTGGCCGCCGGTTTCCAGGCGGGCCAGCGCTTCGCGGATCAGGACGCCGCCGTCGGCGCAGGACACCACGGGTTGCTGGTCGAGGCTGAGGTGGCCGCTTTCCAGCAGATGGGCCAGATCCTCCATCATGCTGGGGCCGCTCAGGCCGATGGGTTCCACCAGGGTGCCGGTGCCCGGCGCCTCGGCCTCGGCCTGGCGCAAGGCGCCGTCCACCCGCGCCAGCCAGAGGGACGGGGTCTCCAGCCCATGGCTGAACGCCGCGCCGGCGTTGAACACCAATCCCGTCTCCGAGATCGCCTTTTGGCCGGCGGCGACCAAGCCGTCCAGGGTTTGCCGGGCGCCTTCCACATCCGGGGCCGTCATCAGCATGGCGAATTGGGGGCCGTCCAGGCGCGCCGCCAGGCCGTGCGCGCTCTGCCTGAGCCAGTTGCCGGCGAGGGCGCGCAACAGGTTGTCGCCGGCGCTCCGGCCGGCGCGGCGGTTGTATTCGGTGAAGCCGGAAATGCGGCCGATGACCAGCAGGTGGTGGCCTTCCTCGTGATCCGCCATGGCGGCGGCGAGGGCGGCCAGCAGGGTGCGCCGGTTCGCCAGCTCGGTGATCGGATCCCGGTTGAGTTCCTGTTCCAGGCCCGCGATGAGGCGGGATTTTTCCCCAAGCATGCGTTCCAGGGATTGGGACATCTCGTCCAGCGCCAGGCCGATATGGCGCAGTTCGCGCACCCGGGGCTCTTTTTCCAGCCGGGGGAATTCCCCCTTGGCGACGCGCCGGGCCAGTCTTTCCATGCTGGAAAGGGGGCGCAGGGCGGAGCTGATGGTGAGCCAGGCGACCAGCGAGGCGGCGGCCCACCCCGCGAAGCTCAGGCCCAGTGTGGACAGGGAATCGCGCCAGAATTGCCGGTAGGCCAGGCCGGGGTGGCTTTCCACCTTGATGTGCCCGGCGACGCGCCAGCCCGTGCTGACCTCCGCCTGGCCGGTGGGCGCGCTGAGCTTGATGCGGTCGACCAGCCAGCCCGGCACGCCTTCCACCTTGATGGGCTGGCCGCGATCCAGCATGTGGTCGCCGCGGGCGTTGGTGACCAGGATGGATTTGAAATAGCCGGAGTCGAACATCGCATCCACGGTGTTCGCGATGGCCGCCGGGTCCGCCGGGGAGAAGTAGGGTTCCAGGCGCAGGCTCAGCGTGGTCGCGGCATCCTGAGCATGGCTGGCCAACTGGCGCGCCAGGAAATCCCGGGTGGCGGACAGGCTGGACCAGGCGAGTCCCACGGCCAACGCCAGGAACAGGAGGGAGAGCGAGACGACGAGGCGTGTTTTGAGACTGCTGTTTCCGGTCATGTCAGTTCCGTTCCTTGTTCATGCGCTCGAGCAGTTCCACCCAGCGCTTCACGCCGCTGGCGTCGCCCATGCGGCCGTTCTGCCCGCGCTGGCGGGCGGACCACAGGCCCTCGGCGTTGAAGCTGTGGGTGGGGGTCAGGTCGCTGCGCTCGCTGGCGGGCTGGATGTCGTCGGTCAGGTTGTCCAGGATCAGGGGATCGACCTCCGGCGAAGGGTAGTAGGCCAGCACCATGTGCGGCTCCATGCGTCTTTCCTTGGGCAGCCAGGCGCGCACATAGGTGATGCGCAATTTTTCCACGGGGATGCCGCTGCTTTTCAGGGAAAAGTATTTGGCGATCGCGTAGTCCTCGCAATCCCCGCCGTTCTTGGCCAGGAGTTCCAGGGGGCTGGCCCAGTAGTCGCGTTCGCCCCACAGGCTCTGGTCGTTGCCCGAGGGAATGCGGTTGAAGAAGCGGTTGACCGCGCGCAGCCGGGCTCCCTCGTCCAGTTGCGGCAGATGGCGCAGCATGTCGCCCCAATCCTTGACGCGCTGGGCAGCGGCCGCCCCCCGCTCCTGGCGCACGCGGTCGATCAGCCTCGCGTCTGGCAGAAGGGACTCGTCCAAGGCCCAGACCGAGCCGACAATGGCCAGAACCGGAAGGATACGGGAAGGGCGTAGCGCCAAGCGGTGGTGCCCCGCGGAGTGGTTTGGGCTGGATTATCCATAAAACGCGGCTATCCGCTGAACTCGCGATGCCCAAGCCGGCATCGCCCCGGGACTCAGGCCTTGCGTGCCGTCTTGGCGAACGCGCCAAGCAGGCCGATGCCCGTCAGGAACATCACCCAGGTATCCGCCTCGGGCACCGGCGTCACCATCTGGCTTTGAATCCAGCCGCCATAGGGCGCGATCGCCATGCCGCCGCCGATGGAGCCGAATTTCGTATTGATGCAATCGATCAACTGGCCTTCCGCGTTTTTGCCGCAGACCAGCTCGCTGCCGCCATTGAACGCGGCGACGCCGGCGATTTTCCAGGTGCCGTGATCGTTGACGAAGATGGGGCTGCCCGAGTCGCCGCCGGCGTATTGGGCTTCGGTTGTGGCGCCCAGGGTGAGATTCGCCGGGGTGTCCGGTTTGAAGACGTTGCTCGCGGCGCTGGGGCCGTCGAAATCGAACAGCAGCACTTCGTTCCGGCCGCTGCCCTCGTCGTCGGGCAGCAGGGCGTCGACCCGGTTCATGCCGACCCGTTTGACGCTCGCATTGCCGCCGGTGGTGACCGTGCCCGTGGCGCCGTCGCCGGCGCCGCCGTAGGCGACGAAAGTGAGGGTGTCATGGAGGGCCAGCGTGCCGTCGAACAGCTCGTAATGGGGTACGCCGGCCGCCACCGGAGTGGACAGTTTGACCACGGCGATATCGTCGTTCCAGGCGAAAACGCTGTCGGACGCGGTGTTGCCGGTGGTGTAGCTGGGATGGATGAACACCGCCTCCGCGCTGATCCGCTGGGTGAGATTGCCGCCGTAGTTCAGGTTGAATGTCAGGTTGCCCGGCGTGTTCCGGTTGCCGTACACCACGTGGGCGGCGGTCAGCACATATTGGTCACCGATCAAGGCGCCGCTGAAGGTGCCGCCCTGGCTGGTGGTGATGGAGACGACGCCCGCCCAGGGGGAGTCCGTGCCGTTGGCGTCGACGCCCGAGCCGCCCATCAGGGCGAACGCCGGCGCGGGCAGAAGCAGCAAGCAAAGGCCCAGGCGCGCGATGGGACTGGGGCCAAGCATAGAAAACGCCATTGTCGTGTCTCCCGGTTCGAGTTGGCCCATTATCGCCATGAAACGCGCCCTTGTCCCGCCAAGGCGGACGGCGCGCGTGCGCTCACGTTGCCACGGTTTTATTAAGGTTTCGCGATGCCGGGCAGGTGTGCCGGAAACAAGGATGGCCGCCAATGGCGGCCATCCAGGCGGGGCGCGCGTCCGGCCTAGTCGCCGCGCGCGATGCGTTGTCGCACGCCGGCGCGCCGCTTGGCGCGCAGCGCGACGAGGGATAGGCCGAACAGCATGAGGGCGTAGCTTTCCGGCTCGGGCACCGCGCTCACGGACACCCATTGCGCGGTGGTGGAAACCGCATTGGTGCTCAGGTCGGTAACGGAATTCACCAGCCCGGTCCCGCTTTGGTACAGGATATCGTCGCTTCCCCAACTGCCGATCTGCTCGCCCGCGCCGTCGGGGCCGTCGTTGCCGATGAACATGTCGCCGTTCAGCCGATAGACCAGACCGACCAGATCGTCGAAGCCGTGTGTGAAAGCGCCGACGTTGGCATCGCCGGAGAAGCTGACGGAGAAGGCGGTGATTTCGCCGAAGGCGGAATCCAGCCAGCCGTTGTTGTCCAGGTCGGTTCCCGTGAAAGTGCCGCTCAGGCTGCCGCCGCCGTCGAAACCGGACTGGCTGAAGACATAGGATTGGGCGCTGGCCGGCGTCGCGGCGGCAACCAGCAGGGTGGCGGCCAGGGAAGCCAGAAGTCGGGTGGATCGTGGGTTCATAGTCTTATCTCCGTGGTGATGGATCGCTGCATTCGGGAATCGGGGGGCGTCGGCCAGCGGCCGACGCCCCTGTCTTGCTTAGTCGCCGCGCGGACCGTTGTGGCAGTCGTAGCAGGTGACCGCCTGGCCGGCGCTGTAGCTCACCTGGCGGCCGTCGGCGTTGAAGCTGCGCGCGGTCTTCACCTGGGAAAGCACGCTGCCCCGGTAGTCGCTGCCATGGCAGTAGGCGCAGGCCGCGCTGTTGTGTTCGGCGTAATCGCCATGGCGGCTGACCCAGGCGCCGCCCTGCGTATGCATGCCATGGGGGCCGCCGTTGGCCGTGATCGGCACGGTTTTGTGGCAGGCGGAGCATTCGCCGATGGTGCCGTCGCGGCCCTGGGTGTCCCGGGACAGCACATTGTCGTTGCGATGGGTGCTGGGATAGACCGCGTGGGTCGAGCCGTGGCAGGCCTCGCATTGCAGGTTGCCGTGTCCCTTGCTGAAGCGGTACAGGCTGAAGCCCGTCGCGGGAACGTTGGGATTGGTGGCGTAGCGGGTATCCAGCCAGGTCTTCAGGATGCCGGTGGCGCTCACCGCGGCGAGTTCCCGCTTGCCGTCGTGGTGGCAGGCCTGGCAATTGGGCTGTTCCAGCCAGCCGACGCGCCCGGCGCGGCCCACGTTGCTCATGGTGCCGTGGCAGCTCTGGCATTGCATGGCCTGGGAGCCGTCGGTGAACACCGCGCTGCCCATCACGCCGCGCAGGCATTTGGTCTCGGAGCCGGGGTGGCACTGGTAGCAGGCATTGCGGTTGTTGATGCTGTCCAGCGGCAGGCCGGAATCGGGATCCTTCACCATCGCGTGCAGGCTGTGGATGGAGGTGGTGAGTGGCTTGACGTTGGCGGCGCCGGCCGTGCCCAGGGCATTGGAGGCGTGGCAGGCGGCGCACAGCACGGGGGTGCCTTTTTCCGCCGAGGCCAGCAGGCCGGCCTTGTCGTAGCCCTTCTGCTTCAGGGCCAGCTTGAAGCTCCATTGGGCGAGATGCTTTTCATCGTGCAGCCTGAGGATGTTCTTCTTGTATTCCCGCTCCGGATTGGCTTCGTTGAGCACCCAGCCGGCCTTGGGCTTGGCCGCGTCGCCCGAGCCCGTCGCATGGCATGCCGCGCAGCTCATCTCGTCGGAGACCGGCAGCACGATGCGGGCCTGGGCAAGCTGGTTGCCGCCGGCATCGCGGGCGACGACCTTCACCATGGGATAGGGATTCTTGTGGAAAGCATCGTCAAAGGGCGTGATGGGAATGCCTTCCGCCTTGAACTGGCCGGATACGGCCTCGAAGCTCAAGGGGGCGGGCGTGAAGGTGGGGGCCGGGTTGCCCGTCAGGCCCACGTCGGCAGGCAGGTCGACGCCGAAATAGGATTTCGCGTATTGCCAGAAATTGGTCTTGTTGGAAGACAGGCTGTTCACCGAGCCGTCCGCGTCGGCCATGGCTTCGTAGGTGAGGGTGACGCCGCTGGTCACCAGCCTGTTCGTGCCGCTGTTGACCAGTTGGGCGTGCAGGTTGTTATAGGGCGGCAGAATGGAGAACACCGAGAAATCCCCGTCCATGCAATGCATGCCCAGATCGTTCCAGGCGAGAAGGGTGTAGCTGTCGGTTGTGCCAGCCGATCCGGAACCGCCGGAGCCGGAACCCGAGCCGGAACCCGAGCCGGAACCCGAGCCGGAACCGCTCGAGACCGTCACGGCCACGCTCACCTGGGTGTTGTTGTCGCGAACCGTGACATTCGTGCTGCCCGCCAGCTTGGCTTCCAGCTTGACCCGGCCGTCGGAGAACTCGGCGGCCACCACATTGGTATTGCCGCTTCTGACGCGGACGCTTCCCACCTGGTTGGCGACCGTCAGGCTGGTTTTCGCGCCTGGGGCAAGCGTGACGCTGGTCGGCGAGACCGCGAGCGCCGCGTGCGCGCCCCCCGCCATCAGGAACGTCAGCGGTATCAGGCAGGCCATCAACCATCTTGGAAAATTCATTTGCTTCATCTCAACCTCCTCATGAGAATGCTTCACGACAAAACCCGCACAACGCCATGGACATGCTTGGTCGAAGGTTATGTGTGAATAAAACACACGTCAAGCGATTCCGGCCGTCGGCTGGTTAATTATTTATTAATCTATTTATATCAATGTGATAGCATCTTTACAGGTGTTTTGTGTAATGGGTTTTGCCATGCTGTTCGCGTAAACGAGTGTAACAAACACACATAATCAGGTTCTAGACAATGAACTTCCAGCCCCAGGTTCTTCTATCCACCCCGCCAGCCCTGGTGCAGGCCACCCAGCGTCTGTTGCGCCCCCTGGCCCGCCTGCTCATGGCTTTCGGCATGAACTACCCGGGCTTCTCGAATTTGGCGAAGGGTGTCTTCGTGGATGTCGCGGCACGGGATTTCCCGGACGGCGGCGCGCCGATCAGCGACAGCCAGGTCAGCGTCCTGTCCGGCGTGCACCGCCGGGAAGTCAAGCGCTTGCGGGCGGAAATGCTGCTGCGCTCCCCGCCGCCGGCCGTGGTCTCCCTGGGCGGGCAGATCGTCGCGCGCTGGTGTTCCGATCCGCGTTGTCTGGATAGCCGCCACCGGCCCATGCCTTTGCCGCGTCTGGCCAGCCAGGGCGGCGAGCTTTCCTTCGAAAAACTGGTCGAGGGGATCAGCAAGGACATCCGCGCGCGCGCGGTGCTCGAGGAATGGTTGCGCCTGGGCGTGGCCTTCCTGGACGACCAGGATCGGGTCAATCTGGTGGAGCATGCCTTTGTTCCCGCCAAGGGTTTGGACGAAAAGGCTTTCTTCATGGGCAAGGACATCTCCGACCACATGGCGGCGGTGGCCCACAACATGATGGAGGGCCAACCGCCATTTCTGGAGCGTTGCGTCTATTACGACGGCTTGAGCGAGGATTCCATCGAGAAGCTGCGCGTTCTGACCCGGGAGCTCGCCGTCTCCGCCATGCAGCAGGTCAACCGGCGCGCGCTGGAGCTGCAGGAGGAGGATGCGGGGAAAACCGGCGCGGATCAGCGCATGACTTTCGGCGTGTATTTCTATTCCGAGCCAACCGAGCATCCCGCGCGGGATAGCGGCAAATAAGCATGCTGTCGCGGTGGCTTGTCCTGGTTCTGCTGTTGTCCCTCGGGAGTGGCACGGCCGTCGCCAATCCCTGCGCGTTGGCCCCCGAGCTGTTGCTGCAAGGTTCCGGCATGGGCGGAACGGGAAACAAGGACGGCGACGGCATGGGCGGCACCGGCCATGGCGCGGACGGGAGTGGAATCGGCGGCACCGGCCATGGGGCGGATGGCAGTGGAATCGGCGGTACCGGCCATGGCGCCGACGGCGGCGGAATCGGCGGCACCGGACGCCAAGCGGAGGGCGGCATGGGCGGTACCGGACGCCGCGCCGGCGGTTCCGGCACCGGCGGCACCGGCGTGGTGGGTGTCATCACCGGCTTCGGCAGCATTTGCGTCAACGGCCTGGAATTGCATTACGACAACAGCACGCCGGTCACGGTCGACGGCGAGCCGGGTTCCGTCGACGCCCTTGCGCTGGGGCAGGTGGTCAGCGTGGAGGCGGAGGGGTCGGGATTCTCGTTGCGAGCCCGCCGCATTTCGCTGAATGCCGCCGTGATGGGGCCGGTTTCCTGGGTATCGCCCAGCGGCGGCTCGATGCTGGTCCTGGGCCAGTACATCCACCTGGGCAGAGACTGGCTTGCGGGTGGCGGCATGGCGGGGCAGGTCAAGGTCGGCGACTTCGTCCGCGTCAACGGCTTCCGCGAAGCGGGGGGCGGCGTCCTGGCGACGCGCATGGACAAGGCGCCGCACGGAAAATTCACGGTGACCGGCACGGTCAACTCGGTGTCCGGCTCCACCCTGCGCATCGGCGAGCTGGCGCTCAAGGCGGGCCAGCCGATCAAGGCGGGGGCGAATCTGATCGTCACCGGCAGCCTGGACAAGGGCGTGCCGCACGCCGAGAAGCTCGTCGCCGCCCCATCGTTGGGCTTCTCGAAAAATGTGGACCGGGTTGTCCTGCAGGGGGTGGCGCAAGGTGCCGCCAAGGGGAATTCGGTGTCGCTGGGCTATGCCAGTGCCACCGTCAAGCCCGGTTCCGCCCTCGGCCGTGGCCTCCAGGCCGGGCAAGTCGTGGTCCTCGAAGCGGCGCGCCTGCCGGACGGCTCTTGGCAGGCCGAGCGGATCGAAGTGGTGCTTCGCGCCCGGCCGGATAGCGGCGACAAACCGAATTCGACTGGCGGACGGCAGAACCCCTCCGGCTCGGAAAATGAGGGCTCGTCCTCCGCGGCCGACTCGACGCGGGAATCGTCCCGCTCCGGGTCTGTACAGGGTGTCGGCAAGACATCGGAAATCCATGAGGCTGGCAACGATGCGCCCGACACGGCCGGCCTGAACGTTCCCGAGCGAGCAGAGAAGATCGAGAAGGCCGAGAAGATCGAGAAGGCTGAGAAGATCGAGAAGGCTGAGAAGGTCGAGAAGGTCGAGAAGGTCGAGAAGGTCGAGAAGGTCGAGAAGGTCGAGAAGGTCGAGAAGCCCGAGAAGGTCGAGAAGCCCGAGAAAGTCGAGAAGGTCGAGAAGCCCGAGAAGGTTGAGAAGCCCGAGAAGGTTGAGAAGCCCGAGAAGGTTGAGAAGCCTGAAAAGGTCGAGAAGCCTGAAAAGGTCGAGAAGCCTGAAAAGGTCGAGAAGCCTGAAAAGGTCGAGAAGCCTGAAAAGGTCGAGAAACCGGAGAGAGTGGAAAAACGTGAGGATTGAGAATGCATCCGGCGGGATATCGACATCGATATTGATTGTCCTGGCGGCCATGGGCATGGCCGCTCAAGCGGGGGATCTGACCCTGTCGACCGGGCTGGATTACAGCTCGGGCAAGTACGGGTCGTCCGCCGCCACGGACATCCTGTATTTGCCTTTGACGGCGAAGTACGAGTCGGGCAAGTCCACCTTCAAGGCCACCTTGCCCTATTTGCGGGTGACCGCGCCGACCGGCGGCACGGTCGTGACGGTGGATGGCAACGGCCAGGTCATCTACAGCGGCAGCGGCCCGCGCTCGACCGAGGAAGGCCTGGGCGACATGACCTTCTCGTACGGCTACAGCGTGTTCGAGGAACCCAGGAATGGCTTCCTGGTGGACCTCATCGGTAAATTCAAGCTGGCCACCGCGGATGAGGCGAAGGGCCTGGGCAGCGGAAAAAACGACCTCTCGGCGCAGGTCGATCTCTACTACCTGGCGGGCGCCCTCAGTCCGTTCATGACTTTGGGCTATCGCATGCCGGGCAGCCCGGCCGGCCTGGACTTGCGCGATCTCTGGTACGGGACGCTGGGCCTGGGCTACCGGTTCTCCCGCGAGAACAGCGCGGGGATCATGTGGGATCTGCGCCAGGCCAGCCGGGTCGGCGGCAAGAGCGCGAACGAGATGACCCTGTATTGGGTGCACAAGCTCGAACCCGACCTCAAGCTGCAAATCTACGCGGTCCATGGCTTCAGCGATGCCAGCGCGGATCGGGGCGCGGGCCTGATGATCCTGAAAACGTTCTGAGCGGGACGCGCTGTCGGCCTTGATGCGCCGCGCCAAGGCGATGAGGGTGGAGCGGGTTAGAATCGCCCCCTGTTTTTTGTTCGCGTCTTCCCACTTTCGCCCATGACCGATCCCCGTTTCGTCCACCTGCGTTGCCACAGCGAGTATTCCATCGTCGACAGCATCCTGAGGGTGGACGAGGCGATCAAGGCGGCCAAGGCGGATGCCATGCCGGCCCTGGCCATGACCGACCTGGGCAACGTGTTCGGACTGGTGAAGTTCTACTCCGGCGCGCGCAAGAAGGGCATCAAGGCCATCGCCGGCTGCGACGTCTGGATCGCCCCGCCGGAATCGTCCGACAAACCCACCCGGCTTTTGTTGTTGGTGCAGAACACGGCGGGCTGGCGCCTGCTGTGCGAACTGCTGTCCCGCGCCTACCGGACCAACATGCACCGGGGCCGGGCCATCCTGCAGCCGGCCTGGTTCGACGAGAAGGCGGCGGGCGAGGGCAGCGAAGGGCTCATCGCCCTGTCCGGCGGCCATCTGGGGGATGTGGGCACCGCGCTGGTGAACGAATCCCTGGATACCGCCCGCGCCCTGGCCCGGGCCTGGGCGGCGCGCTTCCCGGACCGCTATTACCTGGAGCTGCAACGGGACGGCCGTCCGGAGTGCGAATTGCACGTGGCCCATGCCGCCGAACTCGCCGCCGAGCTGGGGCTGCCCGTGGTCGCCACCCACCCGGTGGAATTCCTCGCGCGGGGCGATTTCACCGCCCACGAGGCGCGGGTGTGCATCGCCGAGGGCTATGTGCTGGCCGACCGGCGCCGGCCCAAGACTTTCACCGAGGAAGACTATTTCAAGACCCAGGCGGAAATGGCGGACTTGTTCTCCGACTTCCCCGAGGCCCTGGAAAACACCCTGGAAATCGCCCGCCGCTGCAATCTCACCCTGGAACTGGGCAAGAGCAAGCTGCCGGATTTCCCCACGCCGGGCGGCGTGCCCCTGGAAGACTACCTGCGCCAGCGCGCCCGGGACGGTCTGGCCGAGCGCATGGCGGTGCTCTACCCGGACGAAAAGATCCGCGCGCAAAAGTATCCGGAATACGCCGACCGCCTCGAACTGGAACTGGACACCATCATCCAGATGGGCTTCCCCGGCTACTTCCTGATCGTGTCCGACTTCATCAACTGGGGGAAACACAACGGGGTGCCGGTGGGGCCGGGCCGTGGGTCCGGGGCGGGCTCGCTGGTGGCATACGCGATCGGCATTACCGATTTGGATCCATTGGCTTACGCGCTGTTGTTCGAGCGATTCCTTAATCCGGAACGGGTGTCCATGCCCGACTTCGACGTGGATTTCTGCCAGGACAACCGCTGGCGCGTGATCGAATACGTGCGGGAGAAATACGGCGCCGACGCGGTGTCCCAGATCGCCACCTTCGGCGCCATGGCGGCGCGCGCGGTGATCCGGGACGTGGGCCGGGTGCTGGATCTGAGCTACAACTTCTGCGACCAGCTCTCCAAGATGATCCCCTCGGCGCCGGGCAAGAACGTGACCCTGGACGAGGCCCTGGAGCAGGTGCCGGAACTCAAGGCCCGCTACGAGTCGGAAGAGGAGGTGAAGGAGCTGTTCGACCTGGCGCGCAAGCTGGAGGGGCTGACCCGCAACGTCGGCATGCACGCGGGCGGCGTGCTCATCGCGCCGGGCAAGCTCACCGACTTCTGCCCACTCTACAACGCGGAAGGCTCGGATTCCGTGGTGTCCCAGTTCGACAAGGACGACGTGGAGAAGGCCGGCCTGGTGAAGTTCGACTTCCTGGGCCTGCGCAACCTGACCATCATCGACCTGGCGGTGAAGTACATCAAACTGTTGGACCCGGGTTGGGACGTGAACCTGGAAACCCTGCCGCTGACCGACCCGGCGGCCTACGACATCTTCAAGACCGCCAACACCACCGCCATCTTCCAGGTGGAATCGGAAGGCATGAAGAAACTGCTGGTGAAGCTCGCGCCGGACCGATTCGAGGACATCATCGCCGTGCTCGCCTTGTACCGTCCCGGTCCGCTGGGTTCCGGCATGGTGGAGGATTTCATCCTGCGCAAAAAGGGCAAGCAGAGCATCGACTACTTCCACCCGGACTTGCGGGAATGCCTGGCGCCCACCTACGGCGTCATCGTCTACCAGGAACAGGTGATGCAGATCTCCCAGATCATCGGCGGCTACAGCTTGGGCGGCGCCGACCTGCTGCGCCGGGCCATGGGCAAGAAGAAGGCCGAGGAGATGGCCAAGCACCGGGACATCATGCGCGAGGGCGCCAAGAAGAAGGGCTACGACGAGGCCCTGGCGATGCAGTTGTTCGACCTGATGGAGAAGTTCGCCGAATACGGTTTCAACAAGTCCCACACCGCCGCCTACGCCGTGGTGTCCTACCAGACCGCCTGGCTCAAGGCCCACCACACCGCCGCCTACATGGCCGCGACCCTGTCCTCGGACCTGGACGATACCGACAGCGTCAAGATCTTCTACGAGGACTCCCTCAAGAATGGTCTCGCCATCCTCGCCCCGGACATCAACCAGTCCGTCTACCGTTTCCTGCCGGTGGACCGCAAGAACGTGCGCTACGGCCTGGGCGCGGTGAAGGGCACGGGGGAGGGCGCCATCAACAACATCCTGGCGGCGCGGGAGCAGGGCGGCGCCTTCAACGACCTGTTCGATTTCTGCAAGCGCATCGACCGGCGCGTGGTCAACCGCCGCGCCATCGAGGCCCTGGTCAAGGCCGGCGCCTTCGACGCCCTGCACGCCAACCGCAACGCCACCTTGATGAGCGTGGGCCTGGCCATGGAATGGGCGGAAACCCAGCAGGCCAACGCGGCCCAGAATTCCCTGTTCGGCGACGAAGCCGCGGCGACGCCGCCGGATCTGATCCAGGTGCCGGAATGGCCGCTGAAGGAACGCCTGGCCCAGGAAAAGACCGCCCTGGGCTTCTATTTCTCCGGCCATCCCTTCGAAGCGGACCGGGCCAGCCTGAAGGGCCTGGCGGACCGTTCCCTGAAAGACCTCAAGCCCCAGCACGGCCAGCAGCTCATGGCCGGCACCGTCTCCGCGGTGCGCACCCAGATGACCCGGCGCGGCAAGATGGCCGCCGTCACCCTGGACGACGGCCAGGGCCAGATCGAGGTGGCGGTGTTCAACGAGCTGTACGAGGCCCACCGCACCCTGATCAAGGAAGACGCCCTGCTGATCATCGTCGGCAAGGCCAGCACCGACAATTATTCCGGCGGCATGCGCGTCACCGCCGACGAGATCATGGACCTGGACGGCGCCCGCACCCGCTACGCGACCGGCCTGCGCTTGGCCCTCGACGGCGGCGCCGACGCGCGCAAGCTGATCGACGGCCTCGCCTCCCACCGCCTGCCCGGCGGCTGCGCGGTGAGCCTGGCCTACCACAACGAGAGCGCCTCCTGCGACGTCCTGCTGGGACCGGCCTGGCGCGTGCGCCTGTCGGACGAGTTGTTCGCGGCCCTGGCGTCCTTCGGCCAGGTGCGGGTCAACTATGCCGTGGTGCTGAAGAGCGGCCGCGACCGGGAACGGGCGGCGGCATGATCGACCGCGTTGGCGCTTGTTTTTTCCCCCCTATTGCCAAGGGGAAACACCCGAAGGGGCGAGATGACCGGTAGCGACGAAGTCCTCGATCCCGCCGAGGCCATCGAGCAGGCCGAGGAGGAGGTGCGCCACCTGGCGCGGGTGCAGGGCCAGTTGTGGACCGACCTGCCGCTGGATCTCTACATCCCGCCGGACGCCCTGGAAGTCATCCTGGAGGCTTTCGAGGGTCCACTGGACCTGCTGCTCTGGCTGATCCGCCGCAACAACCTGAACGTGCTGGACATCAACATGGCGGCCCTGACCCGCCAGTACATGGACTACGTGGAAGTCATGCGCCGCAAGCGTCTGGAACTGGCCGCCGAATACCTGGTGATGGCGGCCATGCTGATCGAGATCAAGTCGCGCATGCTGCTGCCCCGGCCCGAGAAAACGGAGGAGGGCGAGGAGCACGATCCCCGCGCCGAGCTGGTACGGCGCCTGCTGGAATACGAGCAGACCAAGCTGGCGGCGAAGAATCTGGATGCCCTGCCGCAACTGGGCCGGGATTTCCAGGCGGTGGGCATCTTGGTGCCGCAACTGGCGCTGAAGCGACTGCCGCTGGTCGATGCGGAGGATCTGATGGAAGCCTGGGGGGCGATACTCAAGCGCGCCTCCATGAACAAGCACCACCGCATCGGCCGCCAGGAGCTCTCGGTGCGGGAACACATGAGCCGCATCCTCAAGCGGCTCCAGGAAGCGCTTCAGGCCGGCGCCGCGCGCCTGCTGTTCAGCGACCTGTTCGAGCCGGCGGAAGGGCGTTCCGCCCTGGTGGTCGCCTTCCTGGCCCTGCTGGAACTGGTGCGGGAACGCCTGGTGGACATCGTCCAGAACGAACCCTTCGCGCCCATTCATGCCCAACTCGCCATCCTCGAAAACCATGCCGAAGCCTGACGAATCCTTGCCCAGCGCGGAAGAGGCCGGGAGCGGCAACCCGCTCGCCGAGATCAAGCGGGTGCTGGAGACCGTGCTGCTGGCCAGCGCCACCTCCCTGACCCTGGCCGAATTGAAAAAGGTGTTCGAGAGCGAGCTTTCCAATGATTTCCTGCGCCGGGCGCTGGAGGAGCTGCGCGCCGACTGGCAGGGCCGGGGCGTGGAGCTGGCCTTCGTGGCGGAGGGCTGGCGCTTCCAGACCCGACCCGAATACCAGCACTACCTGGACCGCCTGAACCCCGAGAAGCCGCCGCGTTATTCCCGCGCCACCCTGGAAACCCTGGCCGTCATCGCCTACCGGCAGCCGGTGACCCGGGGCGACGTGGAGGAAATCCGCGGCGTCGCGGTCAATTCCCAGATCGTGAAGACCCTGGAGGAGCGGGGCTGGATCGAGGTGGTGGGCCACAAGGACGTGCCCGGCCGGCCGGCCCTGTTCGCCACCACCAAACAGTTCCTGTCCGACCTGGGTTTGCGTTCCCTGTCGGAACTGCCGCCGCTGCCGGAACTGGCGAAGGAACTCATCGCCGCCGCCGAGGCGGATGAACTGCCTATGGAGGCGCCGCCTCCGGTCGAATAAGATTCATCCCCCGCGCGGCCGAGGCATGGAGGATGCCGAGACAGCGCGGTCCCAGCAAACCACAATAGAGAGAATAAACATGCCGAGATATTCCTATATGGGTCGCCCATTGAAAGTCCGTCCGGAAGAACTCGAAGACCAGAGCGAGCGCCTGCACAAGGCCCTGGCCACCGCCGGCCTGGGCTCGCGCCGGGACATGGAGCAGTTGATCATGGACGGCCGCGTCAGCGTCAACGGCAAGCCGGCCCAGGTGGGCGACAAGGTCAAGCCCGGCGACCTGGTCAAGGTCAACGGCAAGCTGGTGCGCCTGGTCTGGAAGGTCCAGCTTCCCCGCGTCCTGCTCTACCACAAGCCGGAAGGCGAGATCGTCTCCCGCGACGATCCGGAAGGCCGTCCCTCCGTGTTCGACAATCTGCCGCCCATCCGCGGCGGACGCTGGATCACCGTCGGCCGCCTCGACTTCAACACCGAGGGCCTGCTCATCTTCACCACCGACGGCGAACTGGCGAACCGCCTGTCCCATCCCCGCTACGAGGTGGAGCGGGAATACGCGGTGCGCATCATCGGCGCCCTGGACGCGGAGAAGATGGATTCCCTGCTCAACGGCGTCGAACTGGACGACGGCATCGCGAAAGTGGAAAGCATCGTGCCCGCCGGCGGCGAGGGCATCAACCAGTGGTACCGCCTGGTCATCAAGGAGGGCCGCAACCGGGAAGTGCGCCGTCTCATGGAACATCTGGGCCTCACCGTCAGCCGCCTGATCCGCGTGCGCTTCGGGCCTCTCGCCATGCCGCCCCGCCTCAAGCGCGGCATGAAGGAGGAGCTGGAGGAACACGAGATCGAATCCCTGCTGCGCTGGTGCGGCCTGGGCAAGGGCGGCGCGCAGGCCAGAACGGACCGCCCGGATCGTCCGGATCGTCCGGAACGTCCCGAGTCGCCGCCCGCCGCCGCGCCGTCGAAAGTGGGCCATCCCTACCGGCGCCGTTTGAACCAGAAAGGCGAACGCCAGTCTTGAAGGTGACACGCGGACGGGCGCGGCCGCTTCGCGCCCGCCGCGTCGCGGCGTATCCGCTCACCGGGGCCGGACCCGACTCAAGCAAAGACAGCCATGTACGAACAAGCCTCCCATTCCCTGCTCAATGAAATCCTGGTCGGCCTCAAACCAGAGATCGCCCGCCTGCCCCTGCGGCATTTCTACACCCGGCTCGGCGCGAACTTCTATGCGATCCATTCCCTGTTCCAACTGCTTTACGGCGCGCGCGCGGATTTCAAGGAACAGATGGCCACCCTGGTGGAAACCCTCGCCCAGCGCTACATTGAGCGTTCCGCCGAGCTGCGCGAATCCGATCTGGCGCGGGAGAAGGACTACAACTGGTTCCTGAGCCAGAAGTGGGTCGGCATGGCGCTCTACTGCGACCGTTTCGCCGACGACCTGGCGGGCCTGCGCGCGAACCTGCCCTATCTGCAGGAACTCGGCGTCAACCTGCTGCACATCATGCCCATGCTGGACTGCCCGCCGGACAACAGCGACGGCGGCTACGCGGTGCGCGACTTCTACAGGATCGACCCGCGTTTCGGCAGCACGGAGGAGGTCGCGGCCCTCGCCGACACCCTCAGGAAGCGGGACATGCTGCTGGCCCTGGACGTGGTGGTGAACCACACCTCCGAGGAGCACGAATGGGCGCGGAGGGCGCGCGCGGGCGACGGGAAATACCAGGACTACTACTTCGTCTTTCCCGACCGGGAGATTCCCGACATCTACGAGGAGACCATGCCGGAGATCTTCCCGGCCACCGCCCCCGGCAACTTCACCTGGGATGCCGGGATGGGCAAGTGGGTGATGACCGTCTTCAACACCTACCAGTGGGATCTTAACTACCGCAACCCGGCGGTGCTCATCGAGATGATCGGCATCATCCTGTTCTGGGCCAACCAGGGCGCGGACATCCTGCGCCTGGACGCGGTCGCCTTCCTGTGGAAGAAGATGGGCGGCGTATGCCAGAACGAACGGGAGGCGCACCTGATCCTGCAATTGATGAAGGACTGCTGCCAGGTGACCGCGCCCGGCGTGCTGTTCATCGCCGAGGCCATCGTCTCGCCCACGGAGATCGCCAAGTATTTCGGCGAGGACGCGATCAACGCGAAGGAATGCGAGATCGCCTACAACGCCACCTTCATGGCCCTGCTGTGGGACGCGGTGGCGACCCGCAACGCGAGGGTGCTGGCCCAGGGCATCAAGAGCCTCCCCAACAAGCTGGAGCGGGCCACCTGGCTCAACTACGTGCGCTGCCACGACGACATCGGCCTGGGCTTCGACGACAACGACATCCGTCTCGCCGGTTATGAACCGGCCAGGCACCGGTGCTTCCTCATCGACTACTTCACCGGCCGCTTCGCGGGTTCACCCGCGCGCGGCCTGCCCTTCGGCGAGAACCTGAAGACCGGCGACGCGCGCATCTCCGGCGCGCTCGCCTCCCTGGTCGGCCTGGAGTCCGCGCTGGAAAGCGGCGACGAGGCGGCCATCGACGCGGCGATCAGGACCATCGTCCTGCTGCACGCCATGATCCTGTCCTTCGGCGGCATTCCGCTGCTCTACTACGGCGACGCGGTGGGCACGCTGAATTGCCTGGAATACCTGGCTGATCCCAGCAAGGCCGCCGACAACCGCTGGATGAACCGCTCCACCTTCAACTGGGGCAAGGCGGAAAAACGCCACGAGACCGGCACGGTGGAACACCGCATCTTCAGCGCGCTGAGGAAGATGATCGCCCTGCGCAAGGAGACCACCGCCTTCGCCGACTTCGACAACCGCCAGCTGTTCCCGGCGGACAACCCGAACCTGCTGGTCTTTTCCCGCACCGATCCGCACAACAGCCGCAACCGGGTGCTGGTCGTGGCCAATTTCAACGACGCGCCCCAGGCCTTGTCCATCGCCGGCCTGCGCGCCCTGGGCTTCTTCCAGCCCGACGGCATGAAGGATCTGTGCGCCGGCGAGCGCGTCGCGCCGGAAGGCGACGAGATCGCCCTGCCGCCGCTGACCTGTCGCTGGCTCACGGACTGAGATTCGACGGCCCGCGCGACGGGGAGAAATCCCTAGGGCGCCGCGCGCGACGGCTCATGGATTGCTCATGGGTCAGGGAAACCGAACCGCAATATCCGCGCCCAATAATGCCCCACCGTTCGACTCCAACCGGGGGCAATACCGTGGGACATTTTTCCAGCCTGATCGCGCGCCTGCTCGGCCGCCTCGCCATCGCCGCGATTCTGCTCGCGGGCAACCTCGCCTGGGCGGCCGATATGGTGCCCTACCTGCAGACCCCGACGGCCACTTCCATGTGGGTGTCCTGGAAGACCAGCGTCGCGGGTACGCCGGTGGTGGAATACGGCAGCTCGGCGAATAGCCTGAACCACACGGCCACGGGTTCCAGCCAGCAACTCGCCGCCGACTACTTCTTCCACGGAGTGCAACTGACCGGCCTGAGCCCCGAGACCTACTACTACTATCGCATCAGGACCGGCGCCCAGGTGTCGGACGTCTACCGCTTCCGCAGCGAACCCACCCACACCCAGACCGGCGGCAAATTCCGCATCCTGGTGGCTGGCGACCACCAGATCCGCGACCAGAGCCGTTATCTGACCCTGTTGAACGCGGCCAAGGCCAAGATCGAGTCCATGTACGGCCAGCCTCTGGAAGAGGTGATCAACATCGTCATCAACGACGGCGACCAGGTGGACGTGGGCACCCTGGACCATTACGAGAACCTGCATTTCCGCCAGTCCGCGCCCATCTCCAAGAACGTGCCGATCATGACCACCATCGGCAACCACGAGGTCTACTACGACGCGGGCATGACCAACTGGAAGGCCCATTTCTTCATCGACGGCATCAACTACAAGGGCAACGCCCCGGGACCGGACGAGCGCTATTACGCCAACCACGTGGGCCGCGTGCTGTTCATCCACCTGGACAGCGAAGCCCCCAGCGACACCCAGAAAAACTGGGCGAAGCAGGTCATCACCGCCGCCGACGCCGATCCCGAGGTGGACTGGGTGATCAGCATCATCCACCGGCCCTACCAGGCCGAGCAGTACGTGGGCGACATCTCCGGCTGGTTCCGCGACCAGGTGATGCCCATTCTGTCCGCGTCCCGCAAGCACGTGCTCAACATCGCCGGCCATCACCACCTTTACGCCCGCGGCCAGACCCGCGACTGGCCCACCTACCACATGATCTCCGGCGGCACCGCCTGGGACCAGTACTGGGGCCAATCCACCGAGAAGGATTTCGACGACGTCCAGAAGACCATCGCCAACTGGACCTGGCAGTTGATCGAGATCGACGTGGCGAGCAAGGAGATGAGCGTCCGCTCCTACTCCGAGGCGCATCCCAAGCTGGGCTTCGTCTACACCAGCCGCCTGACCGACGAGTTCCACCGCAACCTGAACCACGGCGCGCCGGAACAGCCGCATCTGAGCAACGCCATCAGCGGCCCCATCGATCTGCCCTTCACCTTCACCAGTTCCGAATTCCAGTCGGTGTTCGGCGAGGAATTGAACAGCACCCAGTTCCAGATCTCCCGCGATCCCAGCTTCAGCGATCTGGTGCTGGACCGCATCCGCGACACGGAAAACCTGTACGGCGACACCGGCGCGCCCGCCTACGAGCCGGTGGACATCAACGCCGGCCTGGACATCCTGTCCTACCCGATTCCCGAATACGGCCTGCCCAACGGCGACTATTACGTGCGCGTGCGCCATCGCGACCGCAATGTGGAATGGTCGCCCTGGTCCAACAGCCTGGCCTTCACCGTGCAGGGCAGCACCACCGGCATGCCTTCCCTCGCGCTGGCGAAGACGGTGTTCGCCCCCGGTGAGAAGGTGCGCGTGGAGCACGCCAACGGTTACGGCAACCCGAAGGACTGGATCGGCATCTACAAGAAAGGCCAGACGCCCGGCGGCGGCGTCACCTCCACCAAGTGGGGCTACGTGTCCGGCCCCAGCGGCTATCTGGAGTTCTCCGGCTTGAGCGCGGGCAGCGAGTATTTCGCCGCCTTCTTCACCAACGACAGCTACACGGAGATCGCCGACCGGGTGAACTTCTATGTCGGCAGCGTGCCCCAGGTCAGCATCGACAAGACCGCGTTCGCCGTCGGCGAGAGTGTCGGCTTCCACTGGAGCAACGCGCCGGGCGGCGCCAAGGACTGGCTCGGCATCTACCGCGTCGGCCAGACGCCGGGACAGGTCGGCTCCACCCTGTGGAAGTACGTGCCGGGAACCAGCGGCGGCATGAGCTTCACCGGCCTGGGCAAGGGCTACTACTACGCCACCTTCCTGGTCAACGACGGCTACTTCGAGATCATCGACCGCATCTACTTCTCGGTCGGCGACGAGATCGGCACCGTGTCCATGGCCAAGACCGCCCTGGATTCCGGCGAGGATTTCGACATCGCCTTCGCCGATGGCCCCGGCATCGCCAAGGACTACCTGGGCATCTTCAAACTGGGCGCCACCCCCGGCGTGGACAAGCTGGTCACCTACTACTATTTCGAGGGCAAGCCCACCGGCACGGTGCACGTGACCGAGGATCTGCCCGACGGCAACTACTTCGTGGCCATGTACACCAACGACTCCTACACCCAGGTCTCCAACCGGGTCGAGTTCTCGGTGGGCGACGTCACCCTGCCGCCGCCGCCGGCCACCTTCAGCGCCAACAAGGGCCGCTTCTTCGACAGCGAGCCGGTCGTGCTGAGCTGGGCCAACACCCCGGGCGGCGCGAAAGACTGGATCGGCATCTACAAGGCCGGCCAGACCCCGGGGCCGACACCTTCCGTCAAGTGGAGCTACGTCTCCGGCAGCGCGGGCAGCAAGAGCTTCAGCGGCCTGGCGGCGGGCGACTACTTCGCCGCGTTCCTGCTCAACGACGGTTACGGCGAAGGCGCCCCGCGCGTGAACTTCACGGTGGTCAAGCTGGGCGACATCGACGGCGACGGCAAGGTGGACGTCAAGGACCGGGACGCGCAACGCGCCGCCATGGGCAGTTGCCTCGGCGACGCGCGCTACCTGGCCGCCGCCAACTTCGACAGCGACAGTTGCATCACCCAGCAGGACTACAAGCTGTGGTACGCGATCTACAAGCAGCAGTGACGCCCGACCGATAACCCATGCCTCGCGGAGAAACACCCATGAATCCCCTCCCTCTTCCCCGGCGCGCCCTGGTCGCGGGCCTGCTCGCCGCCCTGCTGGCCGCTCCCGCCGCCCAGGCGGCCTGGAACACCAATCTGATCGTCAACCCGGGCGCCGATGCGGCGGCCGGTGGCGACGGTTACTACGCGGACAACCTGCCCGGCTGGAACGTGACCGGCGAACTGACCGCCGTTTCCTATCAACTGGGCGCCGCCCAGGGCTATCCCAGCAGCGCCGATCCCGGCCCGGACAACCGGGGCGCGAACTTCTTCGCCGGCGGTTACACCGCTTCCTCCAAAGGCACCCAGACCATCGACTTGGGATTCGCGCAGGGCGGGACCAACGGCAACCCCGTGGCGGGCGGCATCAACGGCACCGGCGCCTACTACAACCTGTCCGGCTGGCTGGGCGGTTACGCCGGCCAGGAGGACAACGCCATCCTGTCCGTCTCCTTCCTGAACGCCGCCAACCAGGTCATCGGCAACGCCGCGATCGGCCCCGTTTCCGCCGCCGACCGCGGCGGCGCCTCCGGCCTCTGGTACCGGGAAGCCACCGGCTGGGTGCCGGAGGGCGCCGCCTCCGCCCAGGTGGCGTTGCTGATGAGCAAGGATACCGTCGCGGGTTCCGCCAACGACGGCTACGCCGACAGCCTGTCCTTCAGCCTGGCCGCCGCCAACGTGCGCATGGATGCGCCCACCCAGGCCGCCGTGGGTTCCACTTTCGAGGTGAGCGTCGCGGTCATGACCCCCTTCGGCGGCAACTACCTGGGCGACGAACTGCTCGCCTTCGGCTTCGACGTGGGCTTCGATACCAGCCTGGTCAGCCTGACCGGAGTCAGCGTCGCCGGCCCCTGGGACGACGACAGCGCTTTCTTCGACGACGTCGCGGTCGCCGGTTCGGTGTTCGAAAGCATCCAGGACGAAGGCCAGGACGGCATCCAACTGGCCACCCTGACCTTCCAGGTGCTGGCCGCGGGCGAGGTGGTCATCGACGTGCATTCCAGCGCCGCCAGCGACATGAACGAAGGTCTGACCTATGTGCTCGGCGACAACGTGGACCTGTACGGCCGCACCAGCGTCGTGCTCAGCCCGGTGCCCGAGCCCGGCGAGTGGCTGATGCTGGCTTCCGGCCTGCTGCTTCTGGTTTTGCGCCGCCGCGCCGCTTGATCCGGTCCGCCGCCGCCGCTCTCCCGCCGCCCGCCCATGCGGGCGGCTTCGTTGTCTCCAAGTCCATCGTCCAGCCATGATCGAAATTCCGCTCAAGGGCCTGCGCGGCCTCCTGGTGATTCTGCTGTGCTTCCCCGTCTGGGCGTTCGCCCACATCACCGGCTTCACCGATACCTCCATCCAGATCTCCGCCACCGGCATCCGCATCCTCTACACCCTGCCCAGCGACAGCCTGCTGGAACTGGAGGGGGCTTCCGGCCAAGGCGGACTCGCGCCGCCGGCGCATTATCTGGCCGCGGTGCGCGACGGCTGGACCGTCAAATCCGCCGGCGAGCGTTGCCTCCTCACCCAGGCCCGGGCCGGCGCCCTGGAGAACCTGCCTTCCTACCAGTACCAGTTCACCTACGTCTGTCCCCAGGGGCTGGACGAGGTGGCCATCCGCTACGGCCTGTTTTTCGCGAAATGGCCGGACCACGAGAACTTCGTGCGCATGTTCATGGCCGACCAGCGCCAACGCATGCGCTTCACCGCCGAGAACCCGGAGATCGCGGTGCCGGTGCGAACCCTGCTCGCCCAGTGGGGCAAACCCCTGGCCGCGGGCTTTTTCGAGGTCGATCCCAACCGGGGCCTGAAGGCGGCGCTGGAAGGGCGGGAAGGCGGCCTGCCCGGGGTGGTGGAAGCGGCGCCCAGCCTGGGGAGCATCCATCTGGCGCAGATCGACCCGGGCTTCATCAAGCTGGGGCTCGAGCACATCTTCATGGGGCTCGATCACGTGCTGTTCGTCGTCGGCCTGGTGCTGGTGACCCGTTCCTGGCGCCGCCTGCTGGCCCTGGTCACCGCCTTCACCCTGGCCCATTCGGTCACCCTGGGCCTGTCCACCCTGGGCCTCATCGATTTCCAGCCGCGCATCACCGAGCCTCTGATCGCCCTGACCATTCTCTACATCGGCCTGGAAAACCTGTGGACCCTGCGCCGCGGCGATCGCGAGGCCGAGCGCGGCGCCACGCCGGCCATGCTGCGGCGCGCAGGCCTGGTGTTCGGGTTCGGCCTGATCCACGGCGTCGGCTTCAGCTACGTGCTGCGCGAGATGGGCCTGCGCGAGGATCTGCTGGGCTCGCTGCTGTATTTCAACCTGGGCGTGGAATTGGGCCAGCTCGCCATCATCGCCGTCACGCTGCCCCTGGTGCTGTTCTGGCGCCGCCTGTCCTGGGGCGCGCGGATCACCGCCGGCGCGTCGACCGCGGTGGCCTGCGCGGGCGCGCTGATGTTCCTCAGCCGCATTTGAACGGACCTTTATTTGAACGGACCTATCACGGAAAGACCCACGATGTTCGCGAGATTCCCGCTGTTTCTGCTTTGTGTTCACGCCGCCATGGCGCTCCCCGCCCAGGCGGTGGAGCTTGCCGCCAAGACCCAGGCCCGCCTCGTGCCCCAGGGCGAGGTGGTGTACGACCGCAAGACCGATCTCACCTGGCAACGCTGCACTTACGGCCAACGCTGGACGGAAGGCAAGGGCTGCGCGGGCGAGAGCAAGCGCGTCACCTTCGACGAGGCGAAGGCCCTGGAAAGCGCCGGCTGGCGCGTGCCCACCCTGGACGAACTGAAGTCCATCGTGGTCAAGGGCGTGAAGCCCACCATCGACGCCGCCGCCTTTCCCGACACGCCGCCGGTGTACTTCTGGTCCACCGACAACCGGGACACCTCGTTTTCCTGGTACGTGCTGTTCGAGAACGGCCTCGCGAACCACTATTTCCCGCCGCGCACCAACAAGGACCGGGTACGCCTGGTGCGCAGCGGCCATTGGCGGCCGTCGGCGCCGCGCCAGCCGTGAGCCGCGGCGGCGAGCCCGGGCAAGGCGCGCTCCGGCGGATTTTCGCGACGCTGGGCCTGGCCGCCTTGAGTCTTGTGGCGCCGGCCGCCGGCGCGGATGCGGCGCCCGGCCCGCGTTTCCTCGCGGCCGCCGGTCAGGTCCACGACCGGCTGACCGGGCTCGTCTGGCAACGTTGCAGCGTCGGCCAGCGCTGGGATGGGGAATGGGGCTGCGTCGGCGTGGCGAAGAAGGTCTGGTTCGCCGAGGCCGGGCAATTCGAGAACGCGGAATGGCGCCTGCCCAGCTTGGCGGAACTGCGCACCCTGTTCGATCCGACCCTGGTGTCCATCGCCGACACGACGGCCTTCCCCGACGCCCCGGCGACCGGCTATTGGGCGGTCGGGGAGGGCGGCACGGCCATCGTCTGGGGCGTTTCCTGCGCGCCGGAACGCGAGGACAGCTGCTATCGAGGCGATGCGCGCGCGCTCAGGCTGGTCCGGCGCGCCCGCTCAATCGAAGCTGAACGTGTAGAACAGGTCCAGGGCCGGCGTGGTGCCGGCTTGGGCGCGCACTGACAGGCGGCGGCTCAGGGTGTAGTTGATCTTCACCAGGGACTCCGTGCCGGCCAGGCCCTGCTCGTAGCTCAGGTAGGCGCGGGAGGAAAGCCGCTTGCCGAGGGTGACGACGGTGCTTTCCAGCGTGCCCGCGCCTTTCAGGCCGACTTCCTCCAGGCCCGTGGCCTGGGCGATGCGCTGCTGCAGGGTGACGGATTCGCCCGCGCCGAGCAGCGCGCCGGCGGCCAGTTGCAGGGCGTCGAATTCCTTTCCCCCGGTTTCGCCGAGGCCATGGCCCAGCACCAGCCAGGAGAGCTTCTCGCTGTCCGTGACGGTGGGGTTGGAAACCAGCTTGACCACCGGCGCCTGGGCGGTACCGGAAATGGCGACGCCGGCTTCCACTTCCTGGTTCTTGCGCAGGGCGACGATGTTGAGCCCCGGGTTGTCCAACGGGCCCTGGAAACTGAGGATGCCGCGCTCGATGTCCAGACGCTGGCCGTAGGCGGCGTACGCCCCCTTCACCACGCGGATGGCGCCGTTGGCTCGTAGCGGCGCGCCGCGCCGGCCGACGAGTTTCACCGCGCCGCCCAGTTGCGCGTCCAGGCCGCGTCCTTTCAGGTAGAAGCGGTCGCCCAGGTTCAAATCCAGGTCCATATCGATGGCGTAGGCGGCGGATTTGTCCGGCGGCGCGCTTTCCCGGCCCAGCACCACCACGTCTTCGCTCAGGCTGGGCGCGTCCTCGCCGACCAGTTCGACCTGGCCCCGGTCGGCCTTGAGCCTGGCGTCCAAACGCAAGGTGTTCGCCTCGAGGGCGAGGGTGGCATCGCCGCTGAGGACGAGCAGGCGGTCGGGACGCGAGACGGCCTGGAGCTTGTCCGCCTTCAGCGTCACCCGCATGTTCGGGTGGCCGTCGCGCAAGGCCAGCCGGCCTTGTCCGGTCAGGAAGCCGTCGCCGCCGCGCAGGCTGAGGCGCTTCAGTTCCAGGGCGTTGTCGTCCAGTTCGGCCTGGAAACCGCCATCCCTGAGGCTCAAGCCCTGCTCGGGTAGCGCCAGCGTGAAACCCTCGCCGCTGAGCGCGCCGTCGAGTCGCGGCGCGGCCAGGGTGCCGCCGGCGCTGATCCGGGCGGTCAGTTTGCCGTCGAAGGCGGCGGCGTGCCGCTCGACGCGATCGCCGAGCAAGGACGCGGCCCAGGCCACCGATTGCAGGGCCAGATCGGCGCGGGCCTGGAGGGGGGCGTTGGCGGCGATGCCCCAGACTCCCGCTTGCCGCGACAGCCGGCTTTCTCCGCTGGCGCGCAAGCGTCCCAGACGGGTGCCGTCGGCTTCCAGGACCGCTTGCAAACGGTCGTCCTTGGCCGCGGCCGTCAGACTCAGGTGTTTCAGGCCCAGGAAGGTCTCCGGCTGGGCCGGGAGGGAGAGCGCCAGATCGCCGCTTTCCCGCGCGAAGGCGATGTTGCCGTTGAAATGTTCGCCGGCATCGATGTTCCAGTTGCCGCCGAGAACAAGGTCGCCGCCCAGCCGCGTCGGCCAGTCGGGCCATTTCTTCCCGGCGGCGATGCTCAGGCCGGTGAATTCCCCTTGGCTGGCGAAGCTTCCCGCCCGGTAGTCCGCATCCCGCGCGTCGATGCGCGCGCCGAGGGCGGTGAAGCGGGCCTCGCGCAAACGCACATGGTCGGCGCCGAGTTGCAGTTGGGCCGGCGCCAGCAGGTTCAGCGGGTAACGGCCCCGGTTGGTCAGACGCGCTATCTGCCCGCGCCATTCCGGCTGGCCGTCCGCGCCGCGCCAAGCGCCGGCCAGCTCGGCGTCGAGGTCGATGTCCGGATTCCTCGCCGTCAGGCTGAGGCTGTGCCGGTCGCGCCGGCCCTGGGCGAGGACGCTCGCCCGATCCAGCGTCAAGCGCGGCGTGTCCAGGCGCGTGAGCCGGGCATCCAGGGCCAGACCGCCCGCCTGTCCCGGGTCGAGTCTTGCCTTTGCGCGCAGTTTGCCCAGGCGGTAATCGTCGCCCCAGGCCAGGTTTTCCGCCGCGATGTCCAAATGCCCGGTGGGCGCCGCCGGACCGCCGGCGATGTCGCCATCGGCCTGGATGCGTCCGGAAAGGGCGGGGTGGATGAGATCGGGCCGGTCCATCCGCAACAGCATGGACAAACGATCGCCCGGCAGGCCGAAGGCGCCGCGCAGGACCAGCCGGTTCGTGCCCAGCCGCAAGGCCACGTCGCTGTCCCACAGGCGCCGCGCCGCAAGCCGCAGGTTGCCCGCGCCGGCCAGCGGCTGTTTGCGCAACTGGCTGTCGGCGATGGCGAAGCTCAGCCTGGCCTCCGGCTCGGGGGAAAGGCGGCCCGCGGCGCTGAAGGAGGCATTGACGCGCGCCGACGGGTAGGCGCCGAACGCGGCGGGATCGAATCCCGACAGCGCGCCGGCCAGGTCGAAGGGGTGGTCCGCGTCCAGGCCCAGCGTGCCGTACAGGCCCAGACTGCCGCCGCCGGAACCGAGCAGGGCTTCATTGATGCGCAGGACGCGCGCGTGGCGTTCCGCGTCCAGGCGCAGGCGATAACCCTGATAGCCGAGATCCGCCAGCAGCGTCTGGCGCTCGCGCGCCGCGCGCACATGGATGGCGCCGGCCAGGCGCAGGGGGCGCAGCTTGCCGTGCAGGCCGGCGGGGTCGAAATCGCGCGTGTCGAGATCGAGGGCCGCGCCTTGGGCATCGATGCGGCCGCTGCCGGTGAATCGGCCGGCCCGGTCCAGGTCCAGGCGGATGTCCTGGAGGTCCATGCCCGCGCCGGTGCCGGCGAGCCGCGCGCTTGCCTCCTTCAGCGGCAGGCGTCCCCGGTCCCAGGTGCCGGGGTGCCCGTTGCGCAGCGTGAGCGAACCGGCGAAGGTCTGCGCGCCCTGACCGCTCACGCCCTGTCCACTCAATTCGGCCTGGAGATCGAGGTCGGCCCCTGGCAGCGTCTTGTCCCAGACGGACGGGTCGATGCCTTGAGCGGTGAGATGGAGCGCTTGCAGCGGCCGCTCGGAGAAGGGGGCCAGACGCATGTCCACCTTGCCCCATCCGGCCGCCAGAGTGGCGCTGGCTTTCAGGTCGATCAGGGCGAGGGTGCCCGCCGCGCCGAGCGCGAGATTGCCGTGCGCGTGCCGGAAGTGCCCCTGGCCGGTGAGCGCGAAGGGCGCCGTCTGCGCCAGGCTGGCCTGAGCCCGGGCCTCGCCCCAGGGCGTGGAAAGGGCGCGCAGATCCAGGCGATACGTATCCGCCGGCTTGTCCAGGCCGAATTCGATGCCGCTCACGGCCCATGCGCCGCCGGCGTTCCGGAATGTGAGGCGCTCGAGCCGCGCGCTCGGCACGCTCAATCCGAGGGGCAGGCGCAGGCTTGCCGGCGGGCGCGGGGGGCGGTCGCTGGGCTTGATCTCGGTGATGGTCAGCTCCGCCGCGGAAAGTCGGCTGATGAGCAGGCTTCGCCGCCAGAGGGCGCGGGGCGACCAATCGACACGCAGATCGCGCAGTTCGAATCGCTTTTCCTCGTCACGCAGGGTCAGCGCGTCGATGCGAAACGGGCCGGCGAGGGTGCCGCGCACGCCCGCGATACGGAGATTGCCGCCGCTCATCCGTTCCGCCTGCCGCGCGATGAAGCGCAGACCCGGTTCGCTCGCGGCCAGCCAGGCGAGCGCGCCGGATCCCACGCCCGCCAGCGCGAGCGCAAGGGCGAGCCATCGCCATCTCCGGCCGGGGCGCGTTAGCCGCATATGCCTCTACGCCGCCTCAGAAACTGAAGCCCACGGCGAAATGCAGACGCGTCTCGCCGGTGTCCTGTCCGTGCGCCAGGTCCAGGCCGAGCAGGCCCACCGGGCTCTTCCAGCGGGCGCCCAGGCCATAGCCGACGACCGGGTTCAGGTCGCCGGCCTGGTCGGCCGCGTCGCCGGCGTCGACGAACAGGGCGGCGCCCCAGGCGGGCGTCAGCCAATGCACGTATTCGGCGCTGGCGACGGCGAGCCAGCGCCCGCCGACGATGGCGTCGCCATCGCTCACGCCCAGACTCTGGTAGGCGTAGCCGCGCACCGTCTGATCGCCGCCGGCGCGGAACAGAAAGTCGGAGGGGATGCCGTCGCGGCTTTTCGCCGCGACCGCGCCCAGCTCGCCGCGCAGGATGATCTGGTCACGCGCGCCGAGGGGGTGGAACCAGGTGGCCTTGACGTAGCCGCGCACGAAACTGCGATCCGACAGAATCGCCTGATGGGCCGCATCCGCCTGCGCGTTCAGCAAGTAGCCCCGGCGCGGGTAGAGCAGGCTGTCCACATCCCGCCGGGTCCAGGACCAGGAGGGCACCAGGGAGGCGCGGTCATCGCCGCGCGCGCCGGCGATGTCCTGTTGTTCCCGGTAGTAGTGCAGCGCATAGGTGGTTTCGTTCTTGCCGCGCAGGCGGCTGCGTTTCGCCCCCAGAGTGAGCGCGCGGGTGGTTTCGCCTTCCACATCGGTGCGCGTCCATTCGCTGGTCAGACTGTGTTGATAAGCGTCGCGGCTCGGGGGGAGTTGCAGCTCGCCGCCCAGGGATTGTTCCTTTTGCGCCACCTTGAGCTTGCCGGACAGGCGCCAGGCCTTGCCCAGCAGGTTCAAGTCCCGGTAATCCACCTGGGCGCGCGGGCCGGTATCCGTGCTCGCACCGATGCCCAGTCCCAGGCTGCGGGCGCGGTTTTCCTCCACGGTGACCTGAACCGGGACTAGCGAGGGATGGGCCGGATCGGTTTCCATGTGGACGTCGGCGCTGGCGAAATAGGGGCTGTCCTGCAGGCGCGACTGGAGTTCCAGCAGCCTGGATTGAAGGTAGGGTTCGCCGGGACGGAGCGGGTTGATGCGTTCGATGACTTTGGCCGGATAACGGCGCAGGCCCTGGATTTCCAGCGTTCCGAAGCTGAACGCGGGGCCGCTGTCCAGGGTCAGGGCCAGGGCGACGCTTTTCGCGTCCGGATCGACGGTGGCCCGGCTCGCGCGGATGTTCGCGGCGGGATAGCCCTCCACGAGGAGGGCGCGCAGCGCGCTTCGCTTCGCGCTTTCCCAGTCGGCGTGGCGGAAGCGCGCGCCTTCGCGCAAGGGCCAGTCGGCGCGCAGTTTGTCCAGCCGCGCGCGGCTGGCGGCCGAGCCGTCGTCCAACGCGCCGGCGATGCGCAGGTCGACTTGGCCGACCTTGACCGGCTCGCCGGGGTCCACCGTGAGTGTCACGCGCCAGGCCGCGCCTTCCGGCGCCAGCGCGACGTCGACGCGGGGCGAGTAGAAGCCTTCGCCGGCGAGAAATTCGCGGATCTGGTCCGGCGCCTGGCCGACCAGACGGCGCAACTGGTTTTCATCCATGCGCTCGCTGTCGCGCCAACGGTAAAGATCGAGATTTTTTTCCAGCAGCGGACGTTGCGCCTCGGGCACCCGCAACGTGATCTCATAGCGCGGCGCCGCTGGTCCGGCCGCCAGGCCGGAGAAGGCGAACAGCAGTCCACAGGCCAATATCATGGCCGCCGCATGACTACGCATGGCTACTTCCTATCCGCCAAGCGCAGCAACTCCCAGACGGGCAGGGCCGCCAGGCCGCCCGCCATGCCGGCCAGGTAACTGGGTATGACGAATTCGAAAACCAGCAGCCACAGGCGGCCCGCCAGAAAGCTGGCGACCAGCATGGCGACAACGGTGACGAGCAGCTTTTGCCAGAGTTTCATTACGCACGGGTCTCATTGCAGGGCATAACCGGGCGGCGCGTATTCCAGCACCAGGGTGGCGAGATGCTGGTTCAAACCCATGATGGGGATGACGGCGCGCATTTTCCCATCCGGACTCCGTTCGACCCGGATATCGCCCGCTTGCAGGTATTGTTCCGGATACAGGCTGGAAAAGGGCGCGGCGAGCTGTCTGCGGTCGCTGGCGACGACGATCTTGCCGTCGGGTTTGGCCAGGACGGCCGACTGGAAGCCCTGGCTTTGCACCAGGTCGGTGAAATACTGATCCACCTGGTCCAGGTTGCCGGCCATGACCTCGCGGCGGACGGCCCAGGCGAGGGGCGCGCTGAAGCGGCGCAACGCCGCCTCGCCCTGGCGGGCATCGAGCTGGCGGGCCCGCTCGATCAATTCCGTCCTGGCCTGGGCGTGCTGTGCCTCGGCTTGCGCCAGCTTGTCCTCCATGGCGCCCAGCGCGACGGTTTTCCAGGCATACATGGCGACGGCCACCACCACCAGGGCGACGGCCAAGCCGATCTGGATCTTGCGATCGCAGCCCATGCCGCGAGTCCGCGCCGGCAGCTTGGCTCCCTGTGTTTCTTCCCGCATGTTCTCTTCTGAAGCAGGCATGGGATGTCCTTGAAAGGGTGTCGGATGGGTTGACCGGTCCGGACTAGGTATTGTTTCCCTGGAAAGTATTTCCCCGGCAAGCGGCGCTCGGCGGAAAAAGACGATTCCGGTAGCGCAAATTATCGCCGGCGTGTTCTTCCCCGGGCGTTCACCGCGGGTAAACCCCTTGCGCGAAAAACGCTATCAACGGAGTCTCATTCCAACGAGGAAATGATCAAGGTGTCCGCCGCCTGCTCCATGCGCACGCGGTGCAGGGCGTTCATGCCCAGCAACGCGTCGCTGGCCAGATTGGGCAGTATCGCGACAGTCAGGTGTTCGAGCCGGAACGGGCCGAATTCCAGCTCGGCGGCCCGGCTGGTGCAGCCCTGGACCAGGCCGTTCGCGGTGCTGAAGGTGGAGGCGGTATCGCAGCCCAGGCCCAGGCGCCGGGCCAGTTCCAGAGAGATGGACACGGTGCTGGCGCCGGTGTCGATGAGGAAGCGCACCGGCTGGCCCTGGATCGCGCCGTCGATGTGGAAATGGCCATCCCGCGCGCGGGACAGTTCGACATGGTCCGCGCCCACCACCTGGACCGGCGGGGTTTCGTAGCGCAGGAAGAAGAAATACAGCAGAACGCCGACGCCGAGCCAGAAGCCGGTGATCAGGAAGGTTTTGCCGAGCCCCACGCCGGTTGTCGCGCCGCTTGCCTACTTCTTGTCGATGATGCGATCCACCACCTTCGCGGCCCAGTCCCTGGCGCCCAGGCCGAAGGCGATGGCGAAGGCCAGGCCGACGGCGCCGAAGGCGATGATGAAGGCGGCGGTGAGCAGTTCGTTGGCGATCTGCAACTGCTCCATGGCGATGAAGAACACGAACACCATCATCGCGTACTCGGAGAAGGTGGACACCGTCAGGGCGCCCTCGAATTCCACGTTGGACAGCCAGGCGAACACCATCCGGTTGATGAAGCGGGCCAGGATGGTGCCGAACACCAGCACCAGGATGGCGACGATGACGTTGGGGATGTACAGCACCACCTTGTTGAACAGGTCCGCGACCATCTGCAGGCCCAGGGAATCGGCCACGGTGACGATGACGGCGAGGATGATCAGCCAGTAGATCAGATTGCCCAGGACCGAGGCCACCGAGACTTCCAGGTCGGCGTGCTTCATGAAGGCTTCCAGGCCGGATTTCTCGGTGGCCTTGTCGAACTTGAGCAGCGTCAGCAGACGCATGACGCCGCTGCGCGCCAGCTTGGCCAGGATCCAGCCGAGCACGAGGAAGACGATCGCGAGCATCAGCTTGGGCAGGAAATGGGCGAGCTGGCTCCCGAAAGCCTGGAGGGAAGTGACGAAAATGTCGAATTGATCCACGACGGACTCCATGGCGGTCACCTGGAAAAAGTAGTGGCGCGATTATAAGCGGAGCGCGTCATCGCAACTGTTCCCGGGTCAGGACAAATACCGTGTCGTCGTCGCCCTCGATGCGGGGCCAGGAAAACGCCAGTTCGGGAAAGGCCGCTTCCAGCGCGTCCCGGTTGTGGCCGATCTCCACCACCAGCAGGCCGCCCGGATTCAGGTGGCGTGCCGCCCGGGCCAGGATGGCGCGGGTCGCGTCCAGGCCGTCTTCCCCGGAACCCAGGGCCATGGCGGGCTCATGGCGGTATTCGGCGGGCAGGGCGGAGACGGATTCGGCGTTCACATAGGGCGGGTTGGAAACGATGAGATCGTATTTCGCATCGCCCAGGGGCGCGAAAAGGTCGCCCAGATGCAGGTGGACCCGCTCGGACAGGCCATAGTCCGCGACATTGGCCCGCGCCACTTCCAGGGCATCCGGCGACAGATCCACCGCGTCCACCCGGGCATCGGGAAAGGCCTCGGCCAGAAGGATGGCAAGGCAGCCGGAGCCGGTGCACAAGTCCAGCGCGTCGGCCACGTTTTCCGGCTGCGCCAGCCAGGGCTGGCAATGCTCGAGGATCATGGGGGCGATGAAGGAGCGGGGCACGATCACCCGCTCGTCCACCCGGAAACGATAGCCCTGCAGCCAGGCTTCTCCGGTGAGATAGGGCGCGGGGACGCGTTCCTTGACTCGGCGCTCGAGGATTTCCGCCAGCCTTTTTCCCTCCACCGGCAACACCCGGGCGTCCAGGAAAGGGTCCAGGCGATCAATCGGCAGGTGCAGGGTGTGCAGGATCAGGTAGGCCGCCTCGTCGAAGGCGTCGCCGCTGCCGTGGCCGAAGAACAGTCTTGCCTCGTTGAAACGGGAGACGGCGAAGCGCAGCCAGTCGCGCACGGTGAGGAGCTGGGTCGGAGCTTGGGTGAACATGGCGGGACGTCTGAAAGAGGCGGCGAACTATAGCACCGGCGCCGGCCGAAGCTGTTTCTCAGGATATTCTCCTATCAAAAGAAATAAAGGAATTCCCTAGTTGATAACACCACTATATTGAGGATGTCGGAGTCCGAAGGTGGCATTTTGTACGGTTGAATGCAGGTGGCCTGGTCAGGTCGCCGGCCGCCAGAGGCGCATCGTGGAGGCTTTATGTTGAGCGATCATGCCCGGGGTTGGCTGGTTCAGCGCTATCGCAGCCTGTTGCGGCGGTGTCTGGCACTGGGGCTGGAAGCCCTGGTGGCGGTACTGGCCTCGGTGGGACTGGTCCACGCTGCGTCGATTGTTGCCGACGGGCTTACCCAGACGCAGGTCATGGTGAAGGGGGCGGTGACGGACATCACGACCCAGACCATACGTGGTGCGAACGCCTACAACTCGTTTTCCAGGTTCAACGTTGAGACGGCCGAGCGGGTGAACCTGTACCTGCCCGGGCAGACCAGCAACCTGCTCAACCTGGTGCACGACGAGACCTCCTACATCAACGGCCTGGTGAACGCCTACAAGGGCGGTCGGATCGGCGGCAACGTGTTCTTCTTCAACCCCCACGGCATCGTGGTGGGGGCGGGTGGCGTGCTGAACGTGGGCAGCCTGACGCTGGCGACGCCGACACCGGGGTTCATGAAGGAGCTGGTGGACCCGAACGGCAACATCGGCGATGCGGCGACGGCGGCGGCGCTGTCGGGGCAGATACCGCTGAGCCAGAGCGGGCTGGTGCTGGTGAAGGGTCGCATCAACGCGGCGGACGCGGTGACCCTGGCGGGCGGCAGCGTGGACGTGGCGCCGGGAGCCGCGGTCCTGGCATGGGGACAGGCTGGCATCGCCTTTGAGGATATGGTGAACGTTGATGGCATGCAGACCGGCGCCGCCGTCAGGGTCGATGGGGGCGTGATCCGCATCGTCGCGGCGGAAGACATCACGGTGGCGGGCCAAGTCTCCGCCGACGGGGTGGGCTCCTACGCCAAGGGCGGCACCGTCACGATCATGGCCGGGGGCGATGCCACCCTGGCATCCACCGGCCGGGTGAGCGCCGACGCCGGCACCACCGGCGACGGCGGCTTCGTGGAATTCTCCGCGAAGCATGAGGTGAACCTATACGGCTATGGCCTTTCCGCCCACGCCGCCCAGGGTCGGGCCGGCCACATCCTCATCGATCCGGAGAACCTGACCTGGACCGGCAGCGGCGAAGACCGCTACACCCATGGCGACAACATCACCATCAGCGCCGACGACAAGGTCGTCCTGGACAACGTGGTGGTGTCCACCCGGAACATCGGCGGCGCCGCCGACACCCGCGCCAACCACCAGACCCTGGCCTCCCAGGGCGATTCCGGCGACATCGAGGTCACCGCCAAGGTCATCGAGATCAAGAACGGCAGCCAGTTGCTGGCCAACGCCGACAACGGCTTCAGCGCCGGCGACATCAGCATCGCCGCCACCGACAACCAGTCCACCCCGGCGTTCGCGGCCCTGGACAGCTCCATCGCCACCATCCTCATCGACCGCGCCACCCTCAAGGGTGGCAACGTCAGCGTCACGGCCACCGCCAACGACAAGTGGGTGTGGACCGGCAACGAGTTCGGCGACGCGGTGCTGGGCTTCCTGGACGACCTGCGCATCGGCCTCAACATCAGCTATTCCTACGCCTGGGCCCATGTGGACGTGCTCAACGGCAGCAGCATCGACGCCGCCGGCACACTGGACGTGGAGGCAGTGGCCAAGGCCGACGCCACCATGCGGGTGCTCTCCACCCTGGTGGGCGTGGGCTACGGCGAGTCCGACGCCAATGCCAAGGTGAACATCGGCATCGCCACCCTGGGCGCGGGTGGGGCCATGACCCTGCGCGCCCAGGCCGACAGCACGTTGACGGTGGAAGTGGATACGGTGAACACCGGCAAGTTCAACAACGCCGCCTCCAATGCCAGCCAGTACGCGGATTTCGCCTTCGCCATCGGCAAGGGCAAGCAGGTGGCGGAAGCCGTCGTCGGCCCCAACGCCACCATAGTCCGGGCCGATTCCCTCAGCGTGGAAGCCACCGGCGAGAAGTCCCAATCGGTGGCCTCCAGCGGCGGCGCCTACAAGGACGGCACCGCCTCCGCCGGCGTCTCCGTGTCCATTTCCGAGACCACCCTCACCGCCAGCCTGGGCGGCACCGTCAACGCCGATTCGGTGACCGTGCAGGCGGCCCTGGCCGACGACGCTTCCACCGAGGTCTCCGCTTCCGCCGGCACCGCCGGCAGTCCGGACCTGCAGGAAGCCATCACCAGCGCCAAGCCGGTGGACGAGATCCTGTTCGAGAAGCTGTCGGATTTCGTCGCCAAGGCGCCCAAGACCGACGAACGCAGCGGCAATTCCGCCAAGCTGGGCGTGGCCGCGGCCTTCGCCTGGGTGGAGAACACCAACAGCGTCACCGCCGAGGTGGCGCCCAACGCCCACGTCACCACCCCCGGCGCCTTGAACATCCTCGCGGCCGCCGAGGAAAGCATCAGCTTCGAGACCTCCGCCGCAGTGGACGAACGGGACCTGGAGAAGAAGGCCGAGGGCGACAACAAGACCAGCGAGGACAAGAAGAAGATCGCGGTTTCCGCTTCCGTGCTGGTGCTGGACATGCATCACCACGCCGATGCCCGCATCGGCGACGGCGCCGTGATCGGCGCCGGCGGCCCGGTGAACGTCAACGCCAGCACCGCCATCGTGCCCTTCTACCAGCAATGGCCGGAACTCATCGCCAAGTTCAAGACCATGGACTGGGACAGCGCCACCGCCTGGTACGACCTGGGCCAGGCCCTCTACGGCGCCCTGGGCGACCCGATCGGCGCCAGCACCTGGTCCCAGACCGCGGTGGAAAGCGAGAAGCTGGCCCTGGCCGGCGCCCTGGAATTCCTCACCCTGGACAACAAGGCCACGGCGAAGATCGGCGACGCCAGCATCAACGCCGGCACCGATCCCGTCACCGCCAGCCAGGATGTGACTGTTTCCGCCAGCGCCAGTCAGGGCACCTTGAGCCTGGTGGGCGTGCCCGAGTGGGATCCCACCAGCCCGCCCGGCTCCAACACCAGCACCGGCACCGCCGGCTTCGGCGGCTCCTATCTCCAGTTCGATCTGTCCGGCGGCAGCGAAGCCGTCATCGCCAAGGGCGCGGACCTGCGCGCCGACGACGTGGCGGTGCTGGCGGATACGGCCTTCGACCTCATCAGCGTCACCGAGACCGTGGGCAAGGCCGGCAAGGTGTCCATCAACGGCGCCTTCTCGCTGATCGACACGGACGTGCACACCATCGCCCAGATCGGCGCCGCCGGCAGCCTCGCCGCCGACGACGTGCTGGTGCGGGCGGCGGACGACAGCCTCATCATCAACGTGGCCGGCGGCGTGGCCCGCTCCCAGAGCGTGGGCATCGGCTTCTCCGTGGCCATCAACGATTTGGATCGGGAGGTACGGGCCCTCATCGGCAACCGGACCACAGAGACCGGCGTCGGCGGCAGCCTGACGGCCAGCGGCAACCTGCTGCTGGACGCGGAGGCCGACGGCACGCTGGGGGCCTTCACCGTGGCCGGCTCCGGCCCGGCCGGCGGCGACGATTCCAAGGCCAAGGGCGGCGACGGCAAGAAAACCAACGTCAAGGACAAGGGCGAGCAGGGCAAGTCCGGGGTGGGCATTTCCGGCGCCGCCTCGGTGAACGAGATCATCGACACCACCGCCGCCGAATTGAAGGATCTGGCCAAGGTAACCGTCTCCGGTCCCGGCGCCAGCGCGGTCGAAGTGGACAAGGACGCGGACGGCACCGCCGACGAGACCGTGAATCTCGCCCGCGGCCTGGATGTCCGCGCCCGCAACGCCAGCCTGGCCATCGCCGGGGCCGGTTCCCTCACCGTGGCTTCGGGCAAGAGCGGCGGCCTGGCCGGCGCCTTCACCTGGAACGAACTGGTCAAGGACACCCGCGCCACCATCACGGGCCTGTACGACGATCCGCTGAATCCGGACGACGGCAAGGTCACGGTGGTGGGCGGCGGCGTCAACGTGGACGCCGAGAATACCGGCGCCATGTGGTCCATCTCCGCCGGCGCGGCCGGCGCCAGCAAGATCGGCGTGGCCGGTTCCGTGGCCTACAGCAACGTGGACAACGTCACCGACGCCGCCATCGAGAACGCCAACGTGGATGCGGACGGGGCCGTCACGCTGGATGCCGACGACGGTTCCGACATCCGCGGCGTGGCCGGCGCAGTGGGCTATGGCGGCAAGGCCGGGGTGGGCGCGGCGGTGGCCATCAACACGGTGGATTCCGACACCAGCGCCCGCGTCGTCGGCGCCGGCAAGACCGTCAACGGCGACGCCGGTGTGGCCGCCAGCGCCACCAACGACAACGGCATCTTCGCCGTGGCCGCCGCCATCGGCGCCTCCCAGGGCGTGGCCGACTCCGGCGCGGTGACGGCCAACTGGATCAGCAACCGGACCGAGGCTGCCATGACCGGCGCCACGGTGACCGCCGCCGGCCAGACCGCCAGCTTCGACGCCGACGATACGTCCAGCATCCTGTCCATCTCCGGCAACGCCGCCGTCTCCACGGGCCAGGCGTCCGTGGGCATTTCCGCCAGCTACAACGACATCGGCAACGAGACCTACGCGAAAGCCGTGGGCGGTTCCATCAGCGCCGGCACGGTGCGCCTGGAAGCCACCGAGGCCGCCGACATCCAGGCCATCGCGGCGGGGGGCGCGGGGGCGGCGAAGGTGGCCCTCACCGGCTCCCTGGCCATCAACACCATCGGCAACATCACCGAAGCCGCCAGCACCGGCACCGGCATCACCAGCACGGGCGACACCACGGTGCGCGCCGCCGACGCCTCCGGCATCCTTTCCATCACCGGTGCCATCGGCATTGCCGGCAACGCGGCGGTGGGCGCTTCCGGCTCCTACAACCACATCGGCTCCAGCGTCACCGCCCAGGTATCCGGCGGCACCCTGAGCGTCGCCAACCTGCTGGTGGACGCCGAGCGGGCCGCCAACCTGGAAGTCTGGGCGGTGGCGGGTTCCGGCGCCGGCACTGCCGGATTTGCCGGCTCCATCGCCCTCAACGACATCGGTGGTATCACCACCGCCCGCATCGGCGAGGGCGCCCAGGTGGACGCCACGGGCAACGCCCTGGTAACCGCCCAGGCGGACGACGAGATCGAATCCCGGGCCGGCGCCGTGGCCGTCGGCGGCAGTGTCGGCGGGGCCGGCTCCATCGCCTTCAACGACATGCACGCCGATACCCTGGCCGAGATCACCGGCGCCAGCACCCGGGTCGATGCCCTGGGCAACGGGGCCGCAGCCCAGGTGGACAACGGCTTGCTGACGGCCATCGATCCGTCCAAGCTGCCTTCAGCCCAGCCCGTCTCCGGCCGGCAGCTGAAGGACGATCTGAGCGGCGTTGCCGTGGTGGCCTCGTCCACCGCCCAGGTGGAGAACTTCGCCATCAGCGGCGGTGGTGGCGGCAGCGCCGGGGTGGCGGGCACCGTGTCCGTGGCGATGATGACCGGCTACACCACCGCCGAGGTCAGCGCTCAGGCCAGCGTCAACAGCGCGTTCGGCGGCGCCGCCCAGGAAGCCCGTGTCGCCGCCTATCACCATGACAACTTCGCCTCCGGCTCCGGCGGCGCCGCCGTGGGCGGCAGCGCGGGGCTGGGCGGCGCCCTGGACACCCTCATCGAGTCCCACGTCACCACCGCCCAGGTCAAGAACGCGACGGTTCAGGCGCAAGGGGCGGTGAAGCTGGACGCGGGTTCCACCAGCGAGATCGCCCAGGCGGTCATCGGCCTGGGCATCGGCGGCTACGCGGGCCTCGCCGGCTCCTTCGGCGTGGTGCTGGTGGACAACACCACCCAGGCCGTCGCCGACGACGCGGATCTGAATTCCAAGGGCGACCTCACCGTCGAGGCCACCAGTTCCGTGGTCACCGACGTGGCCGGCGGCGCCGTGGCGGCCAGCGGCGCGGCGGGCATCGGCCTGACCGGCACCGCCGCCGTGTACGACCAGAAGACCCGGGCCTGGGTGAAAAACGGTTCCAAGCTCAACGCGATCGGCACCACCCTCATCCACGCCGATTCGCGCACCACCCACCACACCTATGCCGCCACGGCGGCGGCGGCGGGGGGCGTGGGCATCGCCGGCACCGCCAACGTGGTGGTGGTGAAGGGCTCCACCGAGGCCGCCGTCGGCACCGGCGTCCACGTCAACAACAACGAGGACTACGACAACGACTTCCAGGACGTGACCGTGGCCGCCGCCGACACCACCACCGTCGACAACAAGATCGGCGGCCTGGGCGTGGGCCTGGGCGGCGTGGGGGTGGGCGCGGCGGCGGACGTGGTGCTCATCCACAACGGCGTCACGGCCCGGGTCGACAGTGGCGCCGACCTCGACGCCGGCCGCGACATCCGGGTCGCCGCCGACAGCACCCGGGACACCAACGCCGTGGTGGTGGCCGCCGCCGGCGGCCTCACCGCCGGCATCTCCGGCGCCGTCTCCGTGGTGTCCGTGGGCGCCCGGCCTGACGCCGACGCCAAGGGCGAGGTGGACGGCTCCCTGGGCGAGGTCTCCCGCCGGGCCTCCGCCAACGCTTTCGGCAACCAGTTGAATTCCGACGCGGGCGGCATCTCCGAATCCCGCGACCGGGCCAATACCGCCCGCGCCGGGCTGGACCTGGGCGCCGACCTGAACGCCGATCTGAGCAACACCAGCGCGGCGGCCGCCGTGGCCGGCGATCTGGACGCGGGCCGCCACGTCACCGTGGCCGCCCACAACCGCACCGACACCGACGCCGTCGCCGTGGGCGCGGCCGTGTCCGGCGGCCTTTCCCTGGGCGGCGGCGTCGCCCTGTCCTTCGTGGACGACAAGACCCGGGCCAGCTTGACCGGCACCACCGTGGCCGGCGGCAACGTCAGCGTCACCGCCCTGGACGACCAGCCCGATCTGTCCCGGCTGCGCACCTACGCCGGCGGCGCCGGCCTGGTGGGCCTGGGCGCCAGCGTCGCCATCCAGGAGAAATATTCCAGCGCCACCGCCGAACTGGGCGGCAACGTCACCGCCACCAGCGGCACCGTCACCGTGGACGCGGGCATCGACCACCAGCTCGAATCCGAGGGCGGCGCCGGCGCGGTGGGTGTGGCCGGGGTGGGCGCCGCCATCGCCTATGTCACCGAATCCGGCGAGGCCACGGCGCGGGTGCTGGCCGGCGCCCAAATCATTTCGGATGGCGTGGAGGTGCATGGCCACAGCGTGACCGACAGCCACGCCGTCACCATCGCCGCGGCGGGCGGCATCGTCGCCGGGGCCGGCGCCGACGCCAACGTGCTGGACGAGGCCACCGCCAATGCCGAACTCAACGGCAACGCCGACGTGACCAACAACGACGATGGCACCGGCAGCGTCCGGGTCCACGCCGAGGCCACGCCCAGGGCCCGGGCCGAGACCCTGGGCGTGAGCCTGTCCCTGTCCGCCTCGGTGGGCGCCGCCCTGTCCGACGTGCTGGTCAACGCCCGCTCCAACGCCAGCGTGGGCACCGGCGTCACGGTGAAGGCGGATACGCTCACCGTGGAAGCCAGCCTGCTGAAATCCGCCGATACCGCCTGGGCTTCCGCCGAGGGCGCCTCCGGCGGCCTGCTCATCGGCATCAACGCCACCAAGGCCGATGCCCGCAATACCAGTGAGGCCGACGCCCACGTGGGTGCCGACGCCACCCTGGAGGTGGGCGCCACCACGGTGCGGGCCACGATGGCGAGCCGGCAGACCGCCAGCGCCAGCGGCCTGTCCCTGGGCATCGCCGCCGTGGGCGCCAACAAGGCCACGGCCAGCTCCGAGACCCGGGTGGAAGCCTGGCTCGCCGATGGCGTCCAGGTCAGCGGAGAGAGCCTGACGATCGGCGCCAGCGGCGACGACGACAACTTCGCCGCCGCCGTGGCCGGCGCCGGCGGCGTGGTGGCCGGCCTGGCTTCCGAGGCCGCCACCGACGGCATCAGCCATACCAGCGCCCACATCGGCGCGGGCAGCGCGGCGCGGCCCATCGCCGTCGGCGATTTCCAGCTGAGCGCCAGCCAGACGGCCCGCTTCAACGCCCAGGTGGACAGCACCGCCGCCTCCCTGGTGGGGGCCAGCGGCGCCACGGCCCGGAACTCGGTGGAAAGCCACGTCAGCGCCGAGATCGGCGACGACGCCTACCTGCTGGCCGACAGCCTGGAGGTGGAGGCCCACGGCGAAAGCCTGAAGCCCTGGCTCAGCGCCGACGCCTACCCCTGGCTGCCCGGCGTGCCCCAATGGAACGTGCGCTCCGGTTCCGGCGGCCTGTTCGACAAGCCGGCGGCCTCCAGCGAGAGCACCATCGGCAACGACACCCGGATCCGGGTGGGCGAGCGCGCCTTCATCAAACAAACCGGAGACGAAGCGGCACCGGGCGAATTCCGCATGGATGCCTGGAACGAAGTGGTGGCCCGGGACAAGGTGAAGGTGGATTCCGGCGGCGCCATCGCGGTGCCCGGCGGTGAATCCCTGATCAAGGCGGACAGCAACGTCGCGGCGGTGGAGATCGAGGACGGCGCCAAGCTTTCCAGCCTGGGCGACATGACCTTCGGCACCCGGTCCATCGCCGACGTCTATGCCCAGGTGGCGGTGGATACCTACGGCATCGCCGGCGCCCCCGAGGGCGCGAGCCTGGCCCGCTTCCTGGGCGAGAACAGCATCACCATCGGCGACGCGGACCTGATCTCCCTGCACGACATCTATCTGAACGCCGGCCAGGACACGGCCGGCTTCAAGAACAGCCTGTCCAGCACCGCCCGCACGGACCTGTGGAACAACACCCTGATTCCCCTCGGCGGCCAGCCGGCGGCGGATGCCATCGTCGCCAGCCACAACCTCATCGACGTGGGCGAGGGCGCCGACGTGCAGGCGGTGCGCCACATCTACCTGCTCACCGAGAAAGGCAACGCCAGCGCCTCCGGCGTGGGCATCGGCAAGGACATCTACCGGGAAACCCTGGCCGCCATCGCCAACTTCTTCAGCGGTCTGTTCGGCGGTGATCCCGTCAGTTTCGAGACCCGGGCCGGCACCTCCCAGGTGAACCAGAGCTCGGAAGTGGTGGTGGACGGCAAGGTCGGCGTGGGCATCCAGCGCAAGCAGGAACTGGAGATCGGCATCAACGGCACGGTGACCAAGCAGGTGGGCAGCATCTCGGTGGGCAAGTCCGAGCGCCGCAACGTGGCCCAGACCCTGCTGGACCGCATCGCCACGCTGCGCGATCTGATCCGCCAGTACAGCGTGGACGACCAGACCTCCGACGCCGCCGTGGCGGTGGCCGCCTACGAGTCCGAGATCCGCTTCCTGGAACGCAAGCTGGACGACCTGGGCTACCAGCGCGGCGGCGACAGCGGCTTCAACGGCGTGCCGGCCATGTCCGAGCGGGACGCGGCGGTGGCGGCCAAGACCGGCATGGAGCAATCCATCACCGAGTACGACGGCTCCAGGACGACGCTGGGCGGCGCCAATACCCGTCTGGGCAACGACAACACCCGCCTGGCGGGCGTGAACACCACCCTGGCCGAGGATATCGCCAGCCTGCGGGACGCCCAGTCCAAGCTGAACAAGGACTCCCAGACCTACCAGCAGGATTACGACGCCCTCCAGACCCGGATCGACGGCAAGCAGGCCAGCATCGACCAGAACCTGGGAACTATCGCCGCCAACAAACTCACCATCAAGGACAACACCACTGAAATCTCCCGCCTGGACAACCTCATCCTCGGCCTACAGGACGACATCGGCGACATCCAGAAAGACCTGGACAACAATACTCTGAGCACCGTCCAGCACCAGGGACCCTGGGCCACTTTCCTGCCGGTGGGCGACGCCGTCGCCCAGCTGGGCAACATCTACGTGCAGGCCGATCGCCTGAGTGGCAAGGGCATCCTGGACGCCCCCGGCGACGCCGAGATCAAGATCACCAACCAGGGTCCCAGCTACCTGATCCTGCACGACCTCACCATCCCGGCCGACGACGGCGGCAAGATCTACTTCAACAACATCGAGGTGGCGGACAACGCCAAGATCAACGCCATCAACGGGGCGACGGGGGGCGCCGCGTTCGCCGCCGTCACCACCGGCGCCAACGATGATGCGCCGGCCATCAAGGTCATCAACGAATACAACCCCCTGGATCCCGCCGACCTGGCCCGTACCCCGGCGGGGGTGCCGCCCCTGGCGCCGGACATCCTGCTCACCGGCGCGCTGACCAACCTGCGCGGCCTGGTCAGCGTCACCAGCGAGGCGGGCGGCATCCGCATGGACGAAAACGCCAGCATCCGCGCCGGCTCGGTGGCCATCGCCCTGAGCAACGGCGACTTCGTGCAAAGCTACTCCAACGCCTTCTTCCATGCCGCCGGCGCGCCCCTGGCCACCGTGCCGGGGACCACCACACCCAGCTTCACGCCGGACCGCATCGAGCACGACGAGGAAACCGCCGGAGAGGGCATCGTCGCCAACGGCAGCGTGCTCATCGCCGCCCGCTACCTCAACATCAACGGCATCATCCAGAGCGGCAAGCCGGAGTGGGGCGTACAGATTCCCAGCGACGCCGGCGTCAAGATCGGCACCGGGAGCGGCGGCTTCGCCGAGGCCCGCGCCGACTGGCTGGCCAAGAGCCCGGCCCAGCAGGCCGTGGCCGGCGCCGAGTACTACGAGGTGACCGGGGCGAGCGTGACCGGCCTGGAAGGCAACACCCAGGGCGCCTGGGCCAAGATCAAGGTCCAATACAACGCCAAGCTGGACCGCCTGGAACTGGAAGGCGTGCAGGTGGAGGGCGGCTACATCGAGCTGTTCGGCCAGATCTTCAACACCAACCGCAACAATGGCGGCCGCCTGCGGGTGCTGGACGGTTACGGCCAGATCAAGGTGGACAACCAGAGCGCCAAGGATCTGGTGGTCAACCTGCTGGACGCGGGACGCGGAGTCCAGGGCAAGATCAGCATCACCAACATCCTGGGCCAGGACGCGGACGGCAACCTGGTGGTGGCGGAACCCGTCATCCTGACGCGCGGGGCGGGGGAGGACCGCAGCGACAGCTACAGCCCGCGGACGGGTCTGCGCTACGCGGTGAGCGTGGGCTACGACACCGTGCGGGAAGACTATTACCGCTTCTCGCAAAACGGCTGGTTCGGCATCACCGGCGCGCCGGAACTGGACCAGTACCGCATCAACTCCATCCAGCGCAGCAACGATCCGCTGTCCCAGGGCGAGTTCCTGACCACCCAGGGTGGCACGGAGCACTACGCCGGCGGTACCGCGGAGTTGCAGACCTCCAAGAAAAAGATACAGGGCAATTCCTGGAAGGACTGCAACTGGTGGACCCTGTGCGCCAACGCCACCTACTACATGGAGTATTCCACCGTCACCGGCACCAAGACGGTGACCACGGAAAGCGTGCGGGCGGATTACCCCATCGCCATCGACTACATTGGCTTCGACCAGGCCAGCGTCAACGTCAATTCGGTGGGCAACGTGCTCATCAACGCCCCGGTCAACAACCGCAGCGGCGATACCCGCATCACCTCCAGCGCCGGCAACATCCTGCAGACCGGCGACACCGCCCTGGTGAGCGGCAGAAACATCGATTTCTCCGCCGCCACCGGCATCGGCAGCGGCACCCAGGCCATCCAGATCAATCTGGGCGGCGGCGTCCTGAACGCGGTTTCCGGCGCCGGCGAGATCCATGTGGAAGAGGTGCTGGGCGACCTGGTCGTGGGCCGGGTGGGCGGCGCCGACGTGGGCAAGGTACGGCTCGTGGCCGAGCGCAACCTGCTCGCCGCCGACGCGGACGCCTACGTGCAGGGCAAACGCATGGCCCTGACCGCGCGCAACGGCGGCATCGGCGACCTGGCCGGGGGCGAACCCCTGACCGTGCGCACCGCCTACAGCGCCGACGCCAGCCTGTGGCCCGACTACGGCCTGGAAGCCAGCGCCCGGGACAGCATCAATCTGCGCAATGGGTCAGACCCGTCCCATGACGTGCTTTATACCGGCGACCTGCTGCTGATCTCCGTGGTGTCGCAGACCGGCGACGTGCGCATCGAGACCGAAGGCTCGGTCATCGACAACAACCCCTTCGCCCGCACCGACGAACGCACCGAGGAAGAGTTGGCCCACCTCTGGGATTCCATGCGGCTGCGCGGCGAGCATGCCCAGGAGAAGGCCGACGAGGCGGTGGCGTCCTTCGAAAGCGGCATCACCCAGGACTACCGGACCTACTGGCTCATGCGCCAGCGCCAGGCCGATTCCGCCGCCTACGATCCGGACTTCCGCTTCACCCTGAGCACCGTGGAACGACAACGCTTCCTGGATTCGGGCATGAAGGCGGCGGAGGTGGACGCCTATGAGAAAGCCAAGACCACCCAGTATCACCAGCTCCAGACCAGGCTCTACGGCGACGGCGCCGACGCGGTGAAGGGCCCGGTGGCCGCCGGCTACGACGCCCAATTCGTCTACGTGGCGGAAACCGGCGAGGCCGACGCCATCCGGCGCGGCGCCTCCTGGACCGATGTCCAGTTGGAACTGTCCCTGGGCGCCGGCCTGCTGAAGGAGATCACCGACACGGTCGGCGTCATCAAGGAACCCAACGCCAAGGGCCGCAGCGTCACCCTCATCGCCGGCAAGGCCATCGGCTCCCAGGACGCGCCTCTGGACATCGACTTCTCCGTCGGCCTGGACAACCTGACCCAGGCCCAGAAGGCGGCCCTGGCGGCGGCGGAGCGGGGCGACGCCAGCAAGGTGGGCGACACCACCATCCGCGTCCTGCAACCCCGGCCGGTGAACGTCGAAGTGGACGTGGCGAACCTGGGCAGCCTCTACGCCAGCGCCGGCGACGGCAAGGCCTACCTGGGCTCCGAGCAGGATCTGCGCATCGAGCGGGTTGAAGCCACCGGCGAGATCCGCATCAAGACCGCCGGCGCCTTGCTCGGGATCGAAGCGCCCGCCGCCGGCGCCCATGTCAGCGGCGCCAATGTCATTCTCGAATCGGCGACGGGCAGCATCGGCGACGCCGGCCAGGCCTTCCTCATCGGCCAGCCCGAAGGCGCCACCCTGGTGGCCCGGGCGGCGGAGGACATCCACATCGGCAAGGCGGACGGCGATCTGTACGTCGACACCGTCTTGGACATCGGCCTGGACAAGCCAGTGGCGGATTCCCCGGCCGGCACCGGCCGGCTCGCGGCCCAGGCCGGGCGCGGCATCCACATCCGCGGCGATCACCATCCCTACACCATCGCTTATGCCGTCGCCGGTGCCGAGGCCCGCTTCACCGGCGGCCTGGCGGACATCACCATCGATGGCCTGGTGCGGGCGCCCCTGGGCATCGGCTTCTCCACCGGCGGCCTGTTGACTCTGGGAACGCATGCCCTGGTCGTCAGTGACGGCCTTCCCGTCCAGCTCGACGGCGCGCGCCTTGACCTGGTGGGCGGCGCCCAGGTGGATGTGGGAGCGGGTGACATCACCCTCGCGGCCACTCGCGGAGAAATTCGCATCGTCGGCGGTCAGGATCCGGTACGCCTGCTGGGCCACACGGTCAGCCTGCTGGCCCGGGACGATATCCGCTTCGCCGGCGCCGCGCTCAATGTGACCGGCGCGCTGGCCCTGCGGGCCGGCACGGACGGAAGCGGCAGCATCCTCGGCGACGCGGGAGAGGGTCCGGACGCGCTGGCGTCGGGCTCGATGTCCCTGCTGGCGCCCGATGCGGTCGGAGCCGGGACGATGCTCGAGCTGGCGGCCGGCGGCCCGGTCGACCTCAGAGCCGGGCGGGTGAATGCGGCGGTGGCGCCGGAACATCCCGACGGGCTGGTGGTGGTGGGCGTGTCCGGCCCGGACGGCGGCATGGCCACCAAGGTGAACATGGAACTCGGTGCCGCCAGCCGGGTATGGGTCACTCGCTTGTTGGCGGACCAGGCGGTGGTGCGGGCATGGACGTCCAACTACAACGTGGCCCGCACCCAGGTGGGTGACTACGCGGAACACCATGTGCCCGGCTTCGCCATCCGCTTCGACCACCAGGACAGGGCGTTCCATCCCGGTTTCGATGCCCGGGCCTTCACCCTGGACGGCGGTTATGCGTTACAGGTGGAAAACAACCGGGCCTCCATTGGCGCCTATGTGATCCAGGCCAACCCGGACAAGATCATCTCCAGCGATCCTGGCGGCAGTGCCGCCGGTGATAGCGGTGACGCGTTGCTGGGCAGCGACCGGAGCATCCGGGACGGTGTCGTCCCGTTCCGGATGCCCGCCGGTCTCGCCGGCGCGCCGGCCGCGGGCCTGCTGGTGGACGTGGCCGACTGGATGGCGGATGAATGGTTCCTGGACGGGCTTGGCGGCCAGGAGGAAGAACGCAAGCGCGAGGGCGGCGACTGATCCCGGCGTTCAGCGCGGTACCGCGGACGTGCGCGGTAGGCGCACCGCGAACAGGGAGCCGTGTCCGGGCAGGGAGCGCACGATGAGTTCGTGGCCCAGCAGTTCCAGCTGCTTCTTCACCAGGGCCAGGCCCAGCCCGTGGCCCACCTCGGCGCCCCGGGCGGTGTCGTCGAAACGGCGGTAGGCCTCGAACAGCAGCGGGATCATGTCCCTGGGGATGCCGGGACCGGTGTCCAGCACCTGGATCTCCACGTCCTCGCCGCGTCGGCGCGCGCCAACCAGCACGCTGCCTTTTCCGGTGTAGCGCACGGCGTTGCCCACCAGATTGTCGACGATGGACTGGAGCATCTTCAGGTCGCTCACCACGGCGAGGCCGGTGTCCACGAAGCGCAGCCGGATGCCCTTGTCCCGCGCCTTGTCCGCCTGCTGGGCGCGGGTGTATTCGAACAGGTCGGCGATACGCACCACGCGCCGGCGCGGTAGCACCTCGCCCGCTTCCAGCCGGGACAGTTCCAGCAGCCGGCTTACCTGGCCGCCGATGGCGGCCAGGGCCAGGGAGCTGTTGCGGGCCAGCCGCCCCAGCTCCTCGCCCATGAGGCCTTGCTGTTCGCGGGCGTGGCCTTCCAGGCAGGCGGTGAACATGCCCAGGGCCTGCACCGGCTGCTTGAGGTCGTGGCTTACCCCGGCGAGGAACAGGGAACGGGAGCGGGACAGGGCCTCCAGCTCCCGAATCAGGGCATCCTTTTCCAACTGCGTGTGGAAGGCATGGCGGAACATGCCCTGGATGGAGCGGCTGTAGCTGATCAGGATGGCCAGGTAGACCCCCAGCACGATGCCGCCGGACAGATAGATGTTGCCCCCCAACCAGAAGGCCTTGAGGACGAAGGGAAGCAGGGCGGAGACCGCGTAGAGCGGGAAAGTCAGGCGCAGGATGGAAAGGGGGGTGACGCCGCCGCCGGTGATGCCGACGATGACGGCGATGGTGACGAAATCCAGGTTGATCTGTCGCCCGTTGAAGGCGAGCCAGGCCAGGAGCCCCCAGCTCAGGCCGTTGACCAGGCTCAGGGCGGCGTACAGGTTCTCGGCGCGCCGTAGCCTGTCCATGGGCAGGTCCGGCAGCCAGTTCCGGTTGCGCGCGCTCCATGTCCAACGCACCAGATTGGCCAGCAGCGGCAGGATCAGCCAAACGGCGATGCGGTCGTCGCCAGTCTCCCGCCAATACATGAGGGAGAACACCGTGGAGACCACCAGATTGGCCAGGGTCATGCCGGGAATGTGCCGGGCCAGCAGGCCCAGCAGCTGGCGCCGGACTTCAACGTCCAGGTCGACGGCACTGTCGGTGGTGGGGGCGGCGGCGGGTTGCCGGAGCAAGGGAAGACCTTTCTAGCCGGACCGGCGCTCGTGGTAACGTTTGCGCACTTCAACCCGGACTGACGCAATGGGCGGCAAGATTACCATTCTGATCGCGGACGACCATGCCCTGGTGCGCGAAGGCATGCGCATGCTGCTGGGGCGGGAAGCCGACTTCGAACTGGTGGGGGAGGCCGCCGACGGCGGTGAGGCCCTGCGTCTGGCCCACGCCCTGAATCCCCGCGTGCTGGTGCTGGACATCGGCCTGCCGGTGCTGGACGGCATCGAGGTGGCCCGCTATCTGCGCCAGCACGGTGTGGAGAGCCGGCTGCTGGCCCTCACCGCGCGCACCGACGCCGCCTCTGTGCGTACCGCGCTGGCCCAGGGCATAGATGGCTACGTGCCCAAGAGCGAGGACAGTCGGGAACTCATCGAGGCCATCCGAGCCCTGGCCCTTGGCCGGCGCTACCTGAGTCCCTCCATCGCCCACCTGCTGGAACCGGACGCGGGCCAGTTGCCCATCCCCGTCACACCCCGGGAACGCGAAATCCTCATCTGTGTCGCCGAAGGGCTATCCAGCAAGGAGATCGGGCAGCGCCTGGGCATCAGCGCGGCCACGGTGCAGAAGCACCGGGAGAACCTGGGACGCAAGCTGGGCACGCGCAACGCCGCGGAGATGGCCAGCTACGCGATGATCCACCTGCTGGGACACTGAACGGCGGCCGACGCAACTCGGGGCGCGCCTGAGTGGAAGCCCCTAGGCGCGCGGTATGTCGGGCTGCGCGGGCATGGCTTCCGTCGAAGATTCGACGATTCCCTACGCACTTTCTCGTATTCCTTGCCTGCTCCTCCAATGCTCTGATTCAAGGTATTCGAGCATAAGTCTGTCCCGGCGATACCGGGGCGAGGAGAAGGGTCATGAGCTACGCCGCACTGGGTTATCTACGCCAACAATATCTGTGTGTCCTGCGCCGCTGCGCCTGGTTCAACGCGGGCATGCTGTCCGCCGGCCTCATGGCCCTGCCAGGCGTCTCTGCCCACGCCGCCGGCATCGTCGCCGACGGCCGCACCCAGACCCAGGTCATGGTGAACGGCGCGATCACGGACATCACGACGCAGACCATGCGCGGCGCGAACGCCTTCAACTCCTTTTCCAAGTTCAACGTCGAGACCGCCAACACGGTGAATCTGCACCTGCCCGGGCAGACCAGCAATCTGCTCAACCTGGTGCACGACGAGACCTCCTACATCAACGGCCTGGTCAACGCCTACAAAGGCGGCAAGATCGGCGGCAACGTGTTCTTCTTCAACCCGCACGGCATCGTCGTCGGCGCGGGCGGCGTGCTCAACGTGGGCAGCCTGACCCTGGCCACCCCCACCCCCGCCTACATGGACCGGCTGCTTTCCCCGGCCGGCGTCATCGACGACGCCGCCACCGCCGAGGCGCTCGCGGGCCATATTCCCCTGAGCCAGACCGGTCTGGTGCTGGTGAAGGGGCGCATCAACGCCGCCGACGCGGTCACCCTGGCGGGCGGCAATGTGGACGTGGCGCCGGGCGCCCAGGTGTTCGCCGGCGGCCGGGCGCAGGTGGCCTTCGCCGATCTGGTGAATGTGGACGGCATGGCCGTCGCGGCGGACGTGAAGATGGACGGCGGCGTGATCCGCATCGTCGCGGCGGAGGACATCACGGTGGCGGGCCAGGTGTCCGCCGACGGGGTGGGCGACCACGCGAACGGTGGATCCGTCACGGTCATGGCCGAGGGGAATGCCACCCTCGCATCCACCGGCCGGGCGAGTGCCGACGCCGGCACGACGGGCGACGGCGGCTTCGTGGAGTTTTCCGCCAAGCACGACGTGAACCTGGACGGCAACGGCCTCTCGGCCAAGGCCAACCAGGGCCGGGCCGGCCACATCCTGATCGACCCGGAGAACCTGACCTGGACCGGGTCGGGCGACGACTACTACTCCCACGGCGCCAAGATCACCATCACGGCGGACAAGAAGGTCACCCTGGACAATGTCGTGGTGTCCAGCCGGAACATCGGCGCCGCCGCCGACACCCGGAGCAATCACCAGACCCTGGCCTCTCAGGGCGATTCCGGCGACATCGAGGTCACCGCCAAGGACATCGAGATCAAGAACGGCAGCCAGTTGCTGGCCAACGCCGACAACGGCCATGCCGCCGGCAAGATCACCATCGCCGCCACCGACAACCAGTCCACCCCGGCGTTCGGCTCGCTGGAGGATTCCATCGCCAAGATCAGCATCAAGAATGCGGTGATCAAGGGTGGCGACGTGTCCATCAAGGCGGTCGCCAACGACAAGTGGGTGTGGACCGGCAACGAATACGCCGACACGGTGCTGGACTTCCTGGGCAGTCTGCGGGTGGGGGCCAACGTCACCTTCTCCACGGCCCACGCCACCGTCGAGGTGGACGACGGCGCCCAGATCGACGCCAAGGGCAGCCTGGACATCGAGTCCCATGCCACCGCCGACGCCAGCATGAAGGTGATGAGCACCCTGGTGGGCTTCGGCTACGGCGAGACCGACTCCCAGGCCAAGGTCACCATCGGCAACGCCACCCTGGGCTCGGACGCGGCCATGACCCTCAAGAGCCAGGCCGACAGCACCCTGTCCGTCAACGTGGACACCGTGAATACCGGGAGCTTCAACAACCTGGCCTCTTCGGCCAGCAAGTACGCCAACTTCGCCTTCGCCGTGGGCATCGGCAACCAGAGCGCCGAGACCACCGTGACCAGCGCCGCCACCATCAGCCGGGCCAGCAGCCTGGATGTGGAAGCGACCGGGGAGAAGAGCCACGGCGTCGCCGCCAGCGGCGGTTCCTTCAAGGACGGCGTCGCCGCCGCCGGCATTTCCGTGCTGATCACCGACACCACCATGACCGCCAGCCTGGGCGGCAACGTGACCGCCGGCAAGGTGACGGTGAAGGCGGCCTTGGCGGACGACGCGTCCACCGAAATCTCCGCCGCCGCCGGCACCGCCGGCAGCCCGGACCTGCAGGAAGCCATCACCAGCGCGCGGCCGGTGGACGAGATCCTGTTCGAGAAGCTGTCGGATTTCGTCGCCGCCGCGCCGGACACGGACTCCCGCAGCGGTTCCTCCGGCAAGCTGGGCCTGTCCGCCGCCTTCGCCTGGGTGGACAGCACGACCGACGTGAAAGCCGAGGTGGCCGGCGGCGCCCGCGTCACCACCCCGGGCAGCCTGGACGTGGTGGCCAATGCGACCGAGAGCCTGAACTTCGAAACCTCGGCGGCGGTGGACCAGCGCGACCTGGACACCCAGTTGCCGGACGACACCCAGACCGCCGAGGACAAGAAGAAGGTGGCCATCTCCGCTTCCGTGCTGGTGGCCAAGGTGAAGCATCACGCGGACGCCCTGATCGGCGACAACGCGGTCATCAGCGCCGGCGGTCCGGTCACCGTGCGCGCCGACGCCATCCTGTCCCCGTTCTGGCAGCAGTGGGTGGACCTGGTGGATGAGTTCAAGAACATGAAGTGGAAAGACGCGGACGCCTGGGTCAAGCTGGGCAGCGCGGTCTACGACGTGCTGGGGGATCCCATCAACGCCACCACCTGGACCCAGACCGCGGTGGAAAGCGAGAAGCTGGGCTTCGCCGGCGCCGTGGACTTCTTCACGGTGGATCAGAAGGCCACGGCGAAGATCGGCAACGCCAGCATCAACGCATCGAGCGTCAATCCGACCGCGGACCAGGACGTCAACGTCATCGCCACCGCCAGCCAGGGCACCCTGAACCTGGTGGGCGTGCCCGAATTCGATCCCACCAGCGCGCCGGGCAGCAACAGCAGCAGCGGCAGCGCGGGCTTCGGCGGCTCCTATCTGCAATACAACCTGTCCGGCGGCACCGACGCGTCCATCGCCAGCGGCGCCAATGTGCGGGCGGATGATGTGGTGGTGCTGGCGGACACCAATTTCGACCAGATCAACGTGGCGGAATCCGTGGGCAAGGCCGCCAAGGTTTCCATCAACGGCGCCTTCTCCCTGGTGGACACGGACGTGCACACCATCGCCCAGATCGGCGCCGGCGGCAGCATGACCGCCAACGACGTGCTGGTGAAGGCGGCGGACGACAGCCTGGTGATCAACGTGGGCGGCGGCGTCGGCCGCTCCCAAAGCGTGGGCGTGGGCCTCTCCGTGGCCATCAACGAGCTGGACCGGGAAGTGCGCGCCATCGTCGGCAACCGGGCCGGCGAAACCGCCACCGGCGGCACCATGACCCTGAGCGGCAACCTGCTGGTGGACGCCCACGCGGGTTCCACCCAGGGCGCCTTCACCGTGGCCGGTTCCGGTCCGTCCGGGCAGGAAAAGGACGACGCCAAGGGCGGCGACGGCAAGAAGAGCAACGCCAAGGACGGCGGCCAGCAGGGCAAGTCCGGCGTGGGCATCTCCGGCGCCGCGGCGGTGAACCTCATCAACGACACCACCGCCGCCACCATCGCCGATCTGAACACCATCACCGTGTCCGGCAGCGCGGCCAGCAGCGTGGCGGTGGACAAGGACGGCGACGGGACCGCCGACGAGACCGTCAACCTGGCCAAGGGCCTGACCGAGAAGGCGAAGAACGATGCCCTGGTGCTGGCCGGCGCCGGTTCCCTGACCGTGGCCCAGGACAAGAGCGCGGGCCTGGCCGGCGCCTTCACCTGGAACGAGCTGGTCAAGGACACCCGGGCCACCCTGTCCGACGCGACCGTGACCGTGCACAACGGCGCGGTGAACCTGGACGCGGACAATACCGGCGCCATGTGGTCCATCTCCGCCGGCGGCGCCGTGGCGGGCAAGGTGGGGATCGCCGGTTCGGTTTCCTACAGCACCATCGACAACGTCACCGAGGCGGCCATCGACAATGCCGACGTGGACGCGGATTCCACCGTGGTGCTGGACGCCAAGGACGATTCCGACATCCGCAGCGTCGCCGGCGCGGTCAGCTACGGCGGCAAGGCCGGCATCGGCGCGGCGGTGTCCATCAACACGGTGGATTCGGACACCACGGCCCGCATCTCCGGCGCCGGCAAGACCGTCGGCGGCGACGCCGGCGTGTCCGCCACCGCCACCAACGACAACTCCATCGTCGCCGTGGCGGCCGCCCTGGGTGCCTCCCAGGGCGTGGCCGTTTCCGGCTCGGTCACCTGGAACGTGATCAGCAACAACACCGAGGCGTCCCTGAACGGCGCCACCGTGACTTCCAGCGGCAACGCGGTCAACCTGGACGCGGACGATACCGCCGACATCTTGGCCATCTCCGGCAGCGTGGCCCTTTCCACCAACCAGGCCTCCGTGGGCATCGCCGGCAGCTACAACGAGATCGACAACGAGACCTACGCCCGGGCCACCGGAGGTTCCCTGTCCGGCACCGGCGTGCGGCTGGAGGCCACGGAGAACGCGGACATCCAGGCCATCGCCGTGGCTGGCTCCGGTTCCGCCAAGGCGGGCGTGACCGGCTCCCTGGGGGTGAACACCATCGGCAACATCACCCAGGCCTCCACCAGCGCCACCACCGTCAACACCGCCGGCGACGCCACCGTGCGCGCCAAGGACACGTCGAAGATCCAGTCCATCACCGGCGCCGCCGCGGTGGGCGGCAACGGCGCGGTGGGCGCCTCCGGCTCCTACAACCACATCGGTAGCACCGTCACCGCGAAAATCTCCGGCGGGACCGTGGACGCCGCCAACGTGCTGGTGGACGCGGAACGTTCGGCGACCCTGGACGTCTGGGCCATCTCCGGTTCCGGCGGCGGCACCGCCGGCTTCGCCGGCTCCATCGCCCTCAACGACATCGGCGGCGTCACCACCGCCGCCATCGACGGCGGCGCCGACGTGGAAGCGAGCGGCAACGCCCTGGTGACCGCCCAGGCGGACGACCAGATCAGTTCCCAGGCGGGGGGCTTGGCCTTCGGCGGCAGCTTCGGCGGCGCCGGCGCCATCGCCTTCAACGACGTGCATTCCGACACCCTGGCCCAGGTGGCCGGGACCAACACCAGGGTCACCGCCCTGGGCAACGGCGGCGTGGCCCAGGTGGATAACGGCAGCCTTACCGCCTTCGATTCCAGCAAGTTGCCGTCCCAGCAGACTCTCTCCACCCGGCAACTGAAGGACAACGTGCGCGGCGCGGCGGTGGTGGCCTCCTCCACCTCCCAGGTGCAGAACTTCGCCGTCAGCGCGGGCGGCGGCGGCAGCACGGGCGTGGCGGGCACCGTCTCCGTCGCCATGATGACCGGCTACACCAGCGCCGAAGTGGTCGACGGGGCCAGCCTCAATGCCGGCTTCGGCGGCGGCGAGCAGGAAGCCCGGGTGGCGGCCTATCACCACGACTACCTGGGTTCCGGCACCGGCGGCGTGGGCGTCGGCGCCGACGCGGGCGCGGGCGGGGCCATGGATACCCTCATCGCCTCCCACGTCACCACCGCCGAGGTGCGCGACGCCACGGTCCAGGGCCGCAAGGCGGTGCGCGTGGACGCGGGCTCCAGCACCGAGATCGCCCAGGCGGTCATCGGCCTGGGCGGCGGCACCTACGCCGGCCTGTCCGGCTCCATCGGCCTGATCCTCCAGGAAGGCAAGACCCAGGCCCTGGTCGACAACGGCGACCTGAATTCCAAGGGCGATCTCACGGTGGAAGCCACCAGCGAGATGAACGCCGACATATTCGCCGGCGCGGTTTCCCTCTCCGGCGTGGCCGGCTTCGGCCTCACCGGCATCGTGTCCGTCTACGACCAGACCACCCAGGCCATCGTCGGCGACGGTTCCAATCTCAACGCCAACGCCACCACCCGGGTCAAGGCGAAGAACGACGTGGACCAGGACGTCATCGCCGGCACCGCCTCGGCGGCGGGGGGCGTGGGCGTGGCCGGCACGGTGAACGTGGCGGTGATCAAGGGCAACACCCTGGCGGTGGTGGGCGCCAAGAGCGACGCCGGCCAGGCGGCCAGCCACGTCAACGCCGACGCCGCTTACGGCGGCGCCGGGCAGGACGTGATCGTCGAGGCCAAGGACACCACCCGCGTGGACGACTACCTGGGCGGCCTGGGCATCGGCCTGGGCGGCGCCGGCGTGGGCGCGGCGGTGGACGTGGTCATGGTCAACAACGGCGCCTCCGCCGAAGTGCGCAGCGGCAGCGTCACCGCCGACCGGGACATCACCGTCCAGGCGAATACCGAGCGCATGCTGGACTCCTTCACCATCGCCGCCGCCGGCGGTTCCACCACCGGCATCTCCGGGGCGGTGTCCGTGCTCACCGCCGGCAGCCGTCCCGACGACGACGCCGAGGGCGAGTCCGGCTCATCCCTGGGCGAGGTGGCCCGCTACGTCTCCGCCAACGCCTTCGGCAACCAGATGGATTCCGACGCCGGCGGCACCTCCGCCTCCCGCGACCGGGCCAATGCGGCCCGGGCCCGGGCCAACGTGTCCAACGACATGAACGCCCCGGCGGCGGATTATTCCGCCAAGGCCTACGCGGCCGCCGGCACGACGCTGACGGCTGGACGGGACGCCACCGTCTCCGCCCACAACGCCACCGACACCGACGCCATCGCCGTGGGCGTGGCGGTGTCCGGCGGCTTCTCCCTGGGGGGCGGCGTCGCCCTGTCCTTCGTGGACGACAAGACCGAGGCCGAGGCCGACGGCATCATCCGCGCCGACCGCAACGTCACCGTCAGCGCCGGCGATGGGCAGCTCACCGACACCCAGGGCCTGGTCCTGGACGTGGGCGACATCCATATCAACCAGCGCACCGCCGCCTCCAAGCTGCTGACCTTCGCCGGCGGCGGCGGCGTGGTGGGGCTGGGCGCCTCCGTGGCCATCCAGGACAAGACCAGCAAGGCCAACGCCAAGGTGGGGGCGGGCGCCGACCTCACCGCCAACGGCACCGCCGCCGCCGAGCCCGGCGGCGTCACCGGCCTGATCACCGTGGACGCCGGCATTCAGCACGACCTGGAATCCACCGCCTTCGGCGCCGCCGTGGGCCTGGGCGGCATCGGCGCGGCCATCGCCTACACCACCCTGGACGGCGAGGCCAATGCCCTGGTGGGCAACGGTGCCCACCTCACCGGCAAGGCCATGGACGTGCACGGCCACAGCAAGACCGACAGCGACGTTTCCGCCACCGCGGCGGCGGGCGGCCTGTTCTCCGGCGCCGGCGCCGACGCGGACGCCGAGGACAAGAGTTCCGCCAAGGCCCGCATCGGCGACAACGCCGTCATCCGTACCGGGACCGGCCTGGCCCAGGTGCGCGCCGACGTGGACCCGGTGGCCAAGGCGCAAGCCCTGGGCGTGGCGGTATCCGCCAGCGTCTCCATCGGCGTCTCCCTGGCCGACGCGACGGTGGAAACCCGCGCCGAAGCCGGGACCGGCACCGGCACCGACGTGAAGGCGGGCGCCCTGACCGTCCAGGCGGAAACCAGGCTGCGCGGCAAGACCGCCGAATCCGACGCCACCGCCGGCGCCGGCGGCCTCCTGTTGGGCGCGGGCGCCTCCGACGCCAACTCCGTCGTGCGCACCGATACGGTGGCCGAGGTGGGGTCTGGCAACAAGATCGACGTCACCGATGAATTCAAGGTGAAGGCGGATTCCGACACCTATGCCGACGCCGACGTCACCGGCATCAACGTCGGCCTGCTGGCCGGCGGCAGCAACAACGCCAAGGCCCGGACCGACACGGAAACCTACGCCACCGTGGGCGACAACCCCACCATCAAGGCCCATACCGTCAAGGTCGATGCCGACAGCAATGACACATTGCGCGCAAACACCGTGGCCGGCGCCGGCGGCTTGGGCGTCCTGGTGGCTTCCAAGGCGGAGACCGACGCGGATGCCCACACCCACGCCCGTCTCGGCGGTCCCACCGGTACCGGCGGCACCATCGACGCCGTTCTGGTGGAAGTGGGCGCGGCCCAGCACGTCAACTTCAACGCCCGCGCCGATTCCACCAGCGCTTCGGCGATCGGCTATTCCGGCGCCCGCGCCGTCAACCACGTGGATACCGACACCCGGGCCATCCTCGGCCCCATGGTGACGGTGAACGCCGAGGACTTCAGCGCCCAGGCCTGGAACGACATCCTCAAGCCCGAACTGGCCAGCGGCTACAACGTGGATTCCGGTTCCGGCGGCCTGCTCAACGCCGCCGCCGCCCGCTCCGAATCCTTCATCCGCAACAGCGCCCTGGTGGAGATCCAGGACGGCGCCAAGGTGGATGTGGAAGTGGCGGGCATCACTCCGGTGGGCGCCCTGGACCTGGCGGCCTGGAACCAAGTGGAGGCCCACGACGTGGTGCGCCTGGATTCGGGCGGCGCCATCGCCATCGCCAAGGCGGAATCGGAAATCCGCAACGACAAGAACGACGCCATCGTGCGGGTGGGGCCCAATGCCACCCTGTTGAGCGACGGCGACATCAATCTCTCGACCCGCACCGAGTCCGAGCTCCACAGCGCCGCCCGTTCCAAGACCTACGGCCTGGCCGGCGCCGCCGAGGGCGAGTCGGCTTCGCTCATCAAAGCCGACAACCGGGTCGAACTGCTGGCCGGCGCCAAGGTGGAGGCTTGGGGCGACCTGCATCTCATGGCCGGCACCGACCGCGCCGAGGGCAACGACCTCTACGCCGATGCGGAAACCCGGCTGTGGAACTACACGGCCCTGCCCGTCGAGACGGACCCGGACGCCGATGGCACCATCATTCAGCACAACACCATCGACATCGCCGCCGGCGCCCAGGCCCGGGCGGTGAAGAGCGTCTACCTGACCGCCACGGAAGGCGATCACCGCACCCGCGGGTTTGGCGAGGGCACCGACGCCTATCGCGAAACCCTGTCCGCCATCGGCGAGTTCTTCGGCGCCGACACCTCGTCCCTGAAGATCACCGGCGGCAGCACCTATGACAACGCCAACGCCCTCGGCGGCCTGGATCCCTCGTCCGGAGTGAACGTGGACGGCGAGGTCCATGCCGGCATCCACCATCTCCAGTACCTGACCCTGGACAGCGACGGGCTCACCGTATTGAAGCAATCGGATGGCGTCACCTTCTACCTCGAGAACGGCGTATCCCTGGCCGATCTGCTCCAGGCCGAGATCCAGGCCCTGAAAGCCAAGAAGGAGGCCCTACAGAAAGCGGCGGCGGATTACGCCTCCACCTCGGCGGACGCCACCTCCGCCGCCGACGCGGCGGCGGGCATCGGCGGCGACATCAACGTCCTGGAGGCCCAGCTCGCGGCCATCGGCGGCGGGGTGAAGGTGGACTTCGTCCACGTGAATCCCATCACCGCCCTCACCGGCGACGTGCGCGTCACCGGCCGCTACCTGATCGGCGACAACGGCGTGCTGGACGCGCCGGGCGACGTGCGCATCGACATCGTCAACCGTTCCACCCGCTTTATGACCACCAGCACCCTGACCATCCCGGACGGGCAGGGCGGCCAGGTGACCTTCAACGGCCTGGGGGTGTCCTCCACCGCCGAGATCAACCAGCGCAACGCCATCGGCCGTACCGCCAGCAACATGACCGTGCTCAACGCCGACACCTCGCCCAAGCCGGTGATCGACGTGCGCAACACCAACGGCAACGATTCGCCCACCGGCCAGCCCGCCCAGTTGTGGATGCTGGGGGACGTGACCAACCTGCGCGGGGAGGCCAACGCCAACAGCCAGGGCACCCTGCGGGTGTCGGCCAACATCGACGCCGAGACGGTGAACATCGCCACCGGCGGCGATTTCATCAAGACCTACACGCCGGGCTTCACCCACCAGGGCGGCAATCCCATCTCGCGCCTGGGCAGCCTGCCGGACGACCGGCAGAACTACGCCAATACCGTCGGTTCCATCCCCAATCCCATCCGCACCGACGGCTCGGCCAGCAGCCTCGGCGACTACGACAGCGACAGCGCCGATCCTGGCTGCGCGTCGGTGGCCTGCGGCACCACCATCGCCGGCAACAACGTCTACATCAGCGCCGAGAAGCTCAACATCAACGGCGTCATCCAGGCCGGCCTGCCGGACCGGGCCATGACCATCGACGCAGCCCTGCTCAACGCGGTGAATCCGGACGCCGCCGTCCACGGGCAGAACACCAAGAACAGCGCCGCCATTTCCTCGCTGCGCGCCAAATGGCTGAGCGGCGACCACAGCCAGCAGTTCCTTTCCCTGAACGAACCCGCCGCCGGCTCCAGCGCCATCCGGGTGAGCTACGACGCCGCCAACGACCGTCTGCAACTGGACAACGTGCGCATGGGCGGCGGCCACATGGAGCTGTTCGGCAACATCTTCTCCACCGGCAACGGCGAGCTGCGGGTCATGGACGGCTACGGCCGGATCAACGTCAGCAACTCCACCGCCTACGACCTCGCGGTGGGACGGGTGGATACGGGCGCCGGCGTGGAGGGGGTCATCAAGATCACCGACACGGCCAAGCGCATCGTCAACGGCGTTTTGGACGTTTCCGGCAACGCCACCGGCGGCAAGCCCCTGGTCACCCAGATCACCCGCCTGGGCGACACGGTTTACACCCACGACAACCAGACCGCCGACGGCAGCGTCACCCACCAGGTGTCGTCCATCGGCGGGCGCGTCTCCAGCTATGCGCCGGTGACGAACCGGCGCTTCAACTGGATCAACGGACGCAAGACCTTCAACAAGGTCACCGACGTCTACGAGACCAACAGCCTGCGCCTGCTCACCGATTGCGACTGGTGCGAGGCGGACAGCAATCCGGACCCGGTGCATACCGCGGTCACCACCACCACCCAGCGCCTGACCGGGGATTGGCTCTCCACCGGGGAATCCGCCAGCCTCAAGGACTACGAGTTCGACTACACCCGCTACACCTCGCCCGTGGTGCGCACCGATGACTATCACGAGGTGACCGAGTCGGCGATCACGTCGCCCGGGGTGACCTGGGGCTACCACGTGAAGGACAAGCACACCACGGTGGACCAGTGGACGGTGTACGAGTACTACCAACACAGCCTGGACGCCTCCAAGACCGTCAATGTCACCTTCACCGGCTACGACACGGCGAACGTGAACGTGAATGCCGGCACCGGCAAGCTGCTGCTGGGCGGGCTGGTGCGCGGTCTCACCGGCGACACCACCCTGAACGGCGGCGCCGGCATCGAAGCGCTGAACGGCGACGCCCGCGTGGTGGCCGGCAATCTGACCCTGACCTCCGCCAACGGCGCCATCGGCTCCGCCGCCAACCCGATCCAGATCGATCTAACCGACGCCGATCCGGCCAAGGGCCTGGCGGATGGCAAGGTCACCGCCACGGCACCGCTCGGCGTCGCGCTCAAGGAAATCTCCGGCGACCTGCGCGCGGCCACCATCCGCGCCAGCAACGGCGACGTGCGCCTGACCGCCGACCGCAACCTGCGCGGCACCACGAACGGCACCACGGTGACGGGCAACAACCTGAACCTGGTGTCCATCTCCGGCGAGATCGGCAGCGATGCCGCTCCCCTGATCGTGGATACCCAGGGGAACGCCACCACGCTCACCGCCGACGCGGCGGGCAACATCCACCTGCGCGAGGCCACCGGCGACCTGCGGGTGGTCCAGGTGCGCTCCGAGGCGGGCGACGTGCGTCTCTCCGTGCCCAACGGCAGCCTGCTGGACGCCAACAGCGCGGAAGTGGTGGACGAAAGCACCCGCGATCAGCTGCTGGCGCTCTGGGACGAGATGCGCCTGACCGGCGCCAAGGCCGAGCAGGCGCGCGACCAGGGCCTGCAAGCCCAGGAAGGCCGGCTCAAGCAGGAATACGAGACCTACTTCCAAATGCGCAACCTGCGCCGGCAGGCGGACGGCGGCTACGTCGCCGACGCCTACGACCCGGGCTTCGCCTATCACGCCACCGGCGTCCAGGCGGCCGCGCTCAAGACGGCCAACGGCTGGAGCGACGCCGATCTGGCCGCGTACGAGACGGAACAGACGGCGGCCTATCATGCCGCCGCCCAGCGCTTCGGCGCCGGCGCCTACGTGGTCGGCTTCAAACCCGCGCTGTCCGATAGCGAGACGGCCGCCCTCTCCGACGGCGCCGTCTGGAGCGATGCCCAACTGAGCAACGCCCTGGCTGCCGGCCTGTTCCGGTCGGTGTCCGATACCGAGGTGCGCATCGAGGATGCCAACGTCATCGGCCGGCACCTCACCCTGGAGGTGGGCAAGGACGTGGGCCTGGTGAAGACCACCCCGGTGGTGATTCGGCGCGGCACCAGCCCGGCCGCGCTGAGTCCCGAGGAAAAGCTCGCCCTGTTGACCGCGGAACGGGGCGACATCGAGATCGTCGGCGACGAACTCCGCATCCGCCAGTTGGAGGACGTGGACGTCACCGCCTCGGGCCAGGTCAAGGCTTCCGCCCCGGGTGACATCCTGCTGGGCTCGGAGAGCAACCTGCTGATCGACCAGATCGACGCCCTCGGCGAGGTCCGCATCAAGACCGCCGCGAGCCTGTCCGGCGTGGCCGGCAAGACCCACGTGAGCGCGGCGCGCGCCATCCTGGAAGCCGGCGGCGGCGACCTGGGCAGCGCGGCGACCCCTATCGCGGTGGATCTGCGCGATGCCGGCATCCTGACCGCCCGCGCCGGACAGGATCTGTTCGTGCGCGAACTCACCGGTGACATGACGGTGGAAAGCATATTCGCCAAGGGCGACGTGCATCTGCGGGCCCAGGGTTCCATCGTCGAGGCGAGCGCGGACACGGCCCTGGATGTGCGTGGCGACAACGTCAGCCTGGAGGCCGGGGACACCATCGGCAAGCCCGGCGGCGACAATGCCCTCGACGTGGCGGTGGATGCCCTGGGCCGCCTGGACGCCATGGCTCCCAACGGCATCTATCTCAACAGCACCGGGGCCAACGGCCAACTGGGCAACATCTCCACCGGCGGCGGCTTCCGCATGACCGTCGCCGCGGGCGGCATGACCGTGGTGGGCCTGGTCCAGGCCGGCCAGGAAGTGGTGCTGGGCGCCGCCGATGACCTCGAATTCGCCGGTGGCGGCATCGTCGCCGGCGGGCCGGTGACGGTGGAAGCGGGCCGGGACGGCACCGGTTCGCTCCTGATCGGCCAGCCCACCGGCGGCGGCGACGCCATCCATGCCGGCGGCCCGCTGCGGCTCGGCGCGGCGGATGACGTCGTCATCGGCGCCGGAGTGCGCGGCGACGGCGACGCGGAAGTGGCGGCCGGCTTCGACGTGGCGGTCCGAGGCGGCACGCTGGAGGTCGCCGGCCGAGCCGACGTTTCGGCCGGCGGCGGCATCGAATTCATCGCGGGAACGCTGATCGCCAGTGGCGACGCCGGGCTTGCCAGCCTGAACGGCGACCTCACTGGCGACGCCGCCAGCCTGCTCCGAGTCGGAGGCGATCTCGATGCCGTATCCGGCCGGAACCTGAGCCTGATCGGTACCACTCAGGTCGGCGCGAACCTGCGAGCCCAGGCCGGCGTGGATCTGCGCCTGGCGGGCGAGACCACGGTGGGCGGCGAACTGAACCTGGCCGCCGGCCGTGACGCTAGCCTGGACGGCGTCACCGGGGTGACGGGCGCGCTCGTCCTGCAGGCAGGCCGTGACAGCTCTACCGATGGCCAGATCGCCGTCGGTGGAAGCGCGGACCTGGGAGCGGGCAACGATATGCGCATGGCGGGGAACGTCGGCATTGCCGGCGCCCTCGGCGCGCGCGCCGGCAACGACGTAGCGGTGACGGGCGACGTTTCCGTGACGGGTGCCGTCGCCCTCGAAGCGGGACGGGATGCGGCCATCGGGGGCCAGCTGGCCACCCAGTCCGACGCCGCATTGGTCGCCGGCCGGGACATCCGCTTCACCGGCGGCCTCCTGGCCGCCCGAGGCGACGCCCGGGTGGCTGCCGGCGGGGCGGGCGCCGGCAGCGTGCGGGGGGATACCGCGCCCGGACCGGACCTGCGGGTGACCGGCCATGTCGACGTGAGCGCGCCGGATGCCATCGGCGCAGCCGGCGCGCCCCTGGAGATCGCCACGGACGGTGAAGTGGATCTCCAGGGCACCCGGGTGTTCGTCGCGATGAATCCCATCGCCGCCGGCAAGGAGGTGGTGTTCCGCATCAAGGGATCGCGCCAGGATCTGGCGGACGAGGTCGGGCTGGATGTCGTCGGCGCCGGCGATGTCGTGATGCAAAGCCTGCGCGCGGTGCTCGCCAATATCGCCACCGACGGTGACAACCTGAGCGTCCTCGCGGGCCACGCCGGCGATTTCGCGACTTTCCGCACGCCGTTCTTCTTGGCACGCATTGACCACATCAATCGCAATCCAACCCCGGGTTTCGACGTGCGCGGCTTCACCCTGACAGGAGACTACACGCTGGGTCTGCAACCCAATGAAGCCCATATCGGCGCCTATGTCATCAACCAGGATCCGAACCGCATCGTCTACAGCAACCCTGGCGGCAATGCCGACCAGGAGAATGGCGACAGTCTGCGCAGCCAGCAGTCCCAGTCCAACGTTCCCAACATCGCGGGCTTGCTCAACGGCGCGCCGGCCAGCGGTGAACTGGTGAGCGTGGATCCGGATCTTCTGAACGAGGAAGACTTGCTGGACGAGTAGATAATGTTAACAATCCCTCGGCCCCGCGGCCGTGGGCGTGTGCCCGCTCTTGGAGAAGCTCTTGATAACCCGAAATGCCCTAGTCCGGACCGGCATCGTCCTGTCCCTGGTCAGCCATGCCGCCCTGGCTGTCGATCCGCCCAACGCGGGCGCGGTGAACCGGCTGGAACGCGAACAACTTGAGCGCCTGCTCCAGGAGCGCCGCCTACAGCAGGAGGTCATCAAACCCGATATCGCTCTGCCCGCGGCACCCTCTCCGGGCGCCGTGTCCCAGGTGCGCAACATCCCCGTCAAAGGCTTCAAGGTCGATGCCTCGGAAATCCTCAGCCTGGAGGAAATCCGCGCGGTCCTGGCCCCTTACGAAAACCGGACGCTGAGCCTGGCTGATCTGATGGACGCCGTGGCTGCGCTCAACAAACTGTACGCGGAAAGGAACATGCCCACTGCCCGGGCTTTCCTGCCGCCCCAGCAAATCGAGGACGGCATCGTCGCCATCCGGCTGGTGGAAGCCAGGCTGAGCGAAATCCACATGGGGCCGATGTCCCAGGTCTCGCCCGTTTTCGTCGGCGAGCGCCTGACGCTTGCGCCAGGAGACTTGATGTCAGTGGGCAGGCTGGAGAACGATCTGGTCCGCTTCAATCGTCTTCATGACGTGCAATTGCGCGCCAGCGTCCAGGCTGGCAAGGAGAGGGGCACCACCGATATCCAGTTGGAGGCGGCGGAGCCCAAACGCTACCAGTTCTCCCTGTTCACCGACAACGCTGGCCGCTATACCGTGGGCCAATATCGGGCGGGTTTGACCGCGCGGATCGCCGGCCTGACCGGGCACGGCGACAACCTGCTGTTCACCGCCATCACAGGGGAGGGCAGCGACAGCTATTACCTGGGGTATTCGGTCCCGCTCAACAAGGATGACCTGAAACTGGACCTTGCGGTCAGCCATGGCGGCATCAACGTTGTTGAGGGCGGTTTCGCGCCACTGGACGTGAGCGGTCTGTCTCAGGAGTTCGACATCGGCCTGAGCAAACCACTGATTGTAGAAAGCCAACGGCTTCTCAACCTGTATGGCCGCCTCGCGCTCAAGGAATCCATCAGCAAATTCGGTGGTGCCACCCAGCAGAACCAGGATCTGCGGGTGTTCACGATGGGCCTTTCGGGCGAGCGTCTGGGGAACGAGACGGCCTGGACCTATGACCTGAACTTGAACCTGGGAGTGACCGACCTGGGCGGTGAGGACAGCTTCTTCGCGTTGCGCGGCAACACCGCTTGGCTAAAGCGGGTGGGAACCCGTTCCCAGCTTCTGTTGCGTGGCGCCGTGCAGTTGTCTCCGACCTACACGATCCCCTCCGCCGAGCAGTTCCAGTTGGGTGGCAGCGCCAGCGTGCGCGGCTACTCCGAAGGCTTGCTGTCAGGCCGCAGCGGCTACCTGGTGAGTGGGGAGTGGCGCTATGCGCTCCAGGATCCGGAGGAATACCTGCTCCAGCATCCGGACACCCCGGCGCTCACCGGTGTGCTGTTCCTGGACCATGGCGGGGCGTTTCCCTACCGGGCGACGCCGCTCAAAGATGTCACCGCGAGTGATTTCCTGACCGGCGTGGGTCTGGGTTTGAACGTGGACTGGAAGAGCCGGGTCAGCGCGCGCTTCGCCCTGGGCTGGCCGCTTCGCGCCAACGCGACCGAGGAGCGGCCCCAGGAACCCCGTCTGCACGCGTCCCTGTCCATCAACTGGTGACAGCTTAGGGTTTGAGCAAGCGTTCCAGCGTGCCGAGGTAGACCCGGGCCAATTGATCCAGTTCGGCCACTCCCACGTTCTCGTCGATCTTGTGGATGCTGGCGTTGATGGGACCGAATTCCACGACCTCGCTGGCGATGTCGGCGATGAAGCGGCCGTCGGAGGTGCCGCCGGTGGTCGACAGTTCCGGCGTGACGCCGGTCACCTCGACGATGGCCGAGGATAAGGCCTCCACCAGCTTGCCGCGCGGCGTCAGGAAAGGCTTGGCGCCGATCTCCCACTCCAGGTCGTAATCCAGATGGTGTTTATCCAGAATGGCCGCGACCCGGGCTTGCAGGCTTTCCACCGGGCTGGCGGTGCCGTGGCGGAAGTTGAAGGCGATGTCGGCGTGGCCGGGTATCACGTTCATGGCGCCGGTGCCGCTGTGCATGTTGGAGATCTGCCAGGTGGTGGGCGGAAAGTACTCGTTGCCCGCGTCCCAGGTGGTCGCGGCCAGTTCGGCGATGGCGGGGGCGGCCAGATGGATTGGGTTCCTGCCCAGATGGGGATAGGCGATGTGGGCCTGGGTGCCCTTGACCCGCAGCCGGCCGTGCAGGGAACCGCGCCGGCCATTCTTCATCATGTCGCCGAAGCGGGTCACGCACGTGGGCTCGCCGACGATGCAGGCGTCGATGCGCTCGTTGCGCGCGGCGAGGCGTTCAACAACCTTGATCGTGCCGTCCACGGCGGGGCCTTCCTCGTCCGAGGTGATCAGCCAGGCGATGGAACCGTCATGATCCGGGTGGGCGGCGAGGAAAGCCTCCACGGCGGCCAGGAAGGCGGCGATGGAGCCTTTCATGTCCGCCGCGCCGCGCCCGTATAGCTGGCCGTCCCGCTCCACGGGAACGAAGGGATCGCTGTGCCATCGTTCCAGCGGCCCGGTGGGCACCACGTCGGTGTGGCCGGCGAAGCAGACCAGGGGCGCCGCGTCGCCCCTGCGCGCCCAGATATTGCTGACATCGCCGCTGACGAGCGGCTCGATGACGAAGCCCAGCGCGGCCAGCCTGGCGGCCAGCCAGGTTTGGCAACCCGCGTCCTCCGGTGTGACGGAACGGCGGCCGATCAGCTCGCGCGCGTATTCCAGCGTCTTACTTGCCATTGAAAGCCGCCTCGATGGCCTGGATGACTTCGTCCTCGGCTTCCTTGAGCACCTTTTCAGCGCGGCTGCCGGCGGCGATCGCCGTGGGACGGTTGAACAGGGCGGTGGTGATGCCGGACTTATGGGTCAGGGTGAGGTGAAGCGGGCACAAGCCGAGCAGGGAAGGGTCCAGGTTGCTCACCTGATTGACGTACCAGCCGTTGCAGAACACCAGGGCGGTGAAACCTTCCAACTGGTTGCGGTTGTAGTCCTCGCCCCAGCGTTTAGCCATGCCTTTCAGGTTCTCCGAGATGGGGAGCTCGTCCACGACGGCGTAGCCCGCGTCATCCAGCTTGCGCGTGACCGCCCGCACCGCTTCGTCCAGGCCCATCTTGGCGGACTTCTCGAAAACCGCCGGATTCGCGGCAATCGAAGAACAGGAAAATACTATTGAAACAATAAACAACAGAAGCTTTTTCAAGCTTATTCTCCGAAGAAGGCGCCGTAGTTCTCTTCGCTGAAGCCCACCTGATACTGCCCATCCCGATCCAGGATGGGACGCTTGATCACACTGGCGTTTTCCTTCATCAGCGCGAGGGCGCTGGCCGCGTCCTTGACCTGGGCCTTGCGTCCGTCGTCGAGCTTGCGCCAGGTCTGGCCGCTGCGATTGACCAGGGCTTCCCAGCCAAGCAGCTTGCAGAGCTGTTTCATCAGGGGCTCGGGCACACCCTGTTTCTTGAAATCGTGGAATTCGTAGGGGATCTCCCGTTCCTCGAGCCAGGCCCGGGCTTTCTTGACAGTGCTGCAATTGGGGATGCCGTAGAGTTTCATGGCAAACTCGCTTTTGAAAAAAACGCGCCATTCTAACCGCCTCCCATGAGTCACGCCTTCATCGTTCGCCCCGCCCGCTGGAATGAGGACGAGGCCGCCATCGCCCGGGTACGCCGCGCGGTGTTCATCGAGGAGCAGGGCGTGCCGGAGGCGCTGGAATGGGAAAGCGCCGATGCCGACTATGCCTGGTTCGTCGCGCGCGAGCCCGCTGGAGAGGTGATCGGCATCGGCCGACTGACGCCGTCGGGGCGAATCGGCCGCATGGCGGTCATGCCGGCCTGGCGCGGACGGGGCGTGGGCGGCGCGCTGCTGGCGCAAGCGATCCAGGCTGCCCGGGAACGGGGGCAAAGCTCGGTCGAACTCTCCGCCCAGACCCGCGCCATACCCTTTTATCTGCGGCATGGCTTCTCGGTGCTGGGAGAAGAATACATGGACGCGGGCATTCCCCATCGCGCCATGGAACTGCAACTTGGAGTCCCCTCATGAACATCCGCATCGGCCACGGTTTCGACGTGCATGCCTTCGCCGCGGGCCGCCGTCTCGTCATCGGTGGCGTGCATATCCCCCATGAACTGGGTCTGCTGGGCCATTCCGACGCCGACGTGCTGATCCACGCGGTCTGCGACGCCTTGCTGGGCGCGGCTGGACTGGGCGACATCGGCCGCCATTTCCCCGACAGCGATGCGCGTTACAAGGGGATCGACAGCCGCAAGCTGCTGCGCCATGTGGCGGGCTTGTTGGACGCGCGCGGCTGGCGCGTGGGTAATGTGGACGCGACCATCATCGCCCAGTCGCCCAAGATGGCGCCGCACATTCCGGCCATGGGCGCGAATCTGGCGGAGGATATGGGCGTCCCGGCCGCGGCGTTGAATGTGAAGGCCACCACCACGGAACGCTTGGGTTTCACCGGCCGGGGGGAAGGCATCGCGGCGGAAGCGGTATGTCTGATCGTGGCCAAGTAGCTGGGGGACCGGACACCTCCCGGGTTTTCTTCGCGCTATGGCCGGACGATGCCGCGCGCGGGAAGCTGCATGCGGAGTCCAGGCATTTGCAGCGGCAACTCGGCGGCAAGGCGACCCGTCCGGACACGCTGCACCTCACGCTGGTGTTCGTCGGCGACGTGGAAAACGGCCTGATCGAAACCCTGAAGCTGGCGGCTTCCAAAGTCGGGGCGGCGGCGTTTGCGGCGGAGTTCGACCGGATGGGCTGCTGGCGCCACAACCGCATCGCCTATCGCGCGATGAGCCGAGCGCCCGACGCCCTGCTGGAACTGGTGGGTAGCCTGGGGAAAAACCTCGCTGAGGCCCGCATTCCCTTCGACGCGCGCCCCTACAAACCTCATGTCACGCTGGTGCGGAAAGCGGATTGCTCGCGTTTGGCGAGCTTGGTGAACAGTATGGACGGTGCCAATGAAAATCCCGCGTCGGAGCCGATTCGCTGGCCCGCGCGGGATTTCGTGCTGGTCAAATCCAGCTTGCGCGCGGAAGGAGCGCGCTATGAGCAGTTGGGCCGCTGGCCCCTGCTTTGACCGCTACAGATAGACGTAGCTTTCCAGATGCCCCGCCAAATCCTTGACCGGCAGGCGGGTGTAGTCCTTGTCGATGCTTTCCGATAGTTTGCTCCTGACCTGCCCGGGCAGGTGGTTGTTGACGAGCCCCATGAAGGGGGCCGACGCCACGAGTATGAGCCGGTCATAAGCGTGTTTCACCCGACCCGCTTCCAATTCCTTGGAAACTTCCTGGGCGAAGCGCTCGGCCTCGTGGTGTTTCGGATCGGCGGGCTGGCCGACCGCGCCATGGCCTGGTCCGCCATACGCGCCGGAGCGATCGCTGACCAGATTCGACGTCTTTTCGCGGCTTTCCGGGTGCAGCAACTCCTTGATGAGCCGCAATCCCCGTTTTGGGCCGTTATTGGCGAAGAGCCTGGCCTGGCTTGCGTTGGCAACCATGATCCACGTGACAGACATAACGATCCCCCATTAAGAATCAAGCTGATGAATGGATTGGTAAAACCCTATTGATTTGGGCGTCGCCCGCGTTACTAGCCGTAACAATTTAAGGCTAGCAGGGGGATGCCCACCGTCAAGCGAGCTCTGCAAGAAACTCGTCGGCGAGCGCGCGGATCGCGATCGGGTCGGGGGAGGGCAGGGTAAGCTGGATGCCGTCGGCGGAACGCAGGAAATTCCTACCCAGGGAACGGGTATAGGCGGGGTCGTAGTGGTGTATCAGCAGGTCGGCGACCAATTCGTCCCATCGTCCGCTGGCGGCGAGGGTTTTCCAGGATTCGATGCGCTCGCGGCCCTGTAGCTGCACCAGGCAATCCAGTTGGCGGTTGAGGGAAGCCGTGTCCGCGAGGAAATGGGCGTATTCCTGTTTCAACAGAGCGACTCTGACCGGCAAATCCGCGCTCAGGTTGACACAGACCGAGCCGCGCATGCGGGACAGGAGTATTTCCGGGGTGTGCAGGTTGCCGATCTTCTTGCTTTCCGATTCCAGAAAGACGGGTTTGTCCGCATCGAAGCCGCTCAAGTCGTGCCAGATGCGCGTCTCGAACAATTTCTGGCTGGGTTGGGGGCGGTCCGGATAGGCGCCCAGCACCGAGCCCATGTGGGCGGCCAGATCCTCCAGATCCAGAACCTGGGCGCCGCAGGCTTTCAGCGCCTGGAGGAATCGGCTCTTGCCGACGCCGGTGGGGCCGCAGATCACACGGAACCCGAATTTTTCCGGCAGGACTTCAAGCTGGGCGAGCACATGGCGCCGGAAGGCTTTGTAGCCGCCCTCCAATTGCGCCGCGTTCCAGCCGATGGCGCGCAGCACGGTGGTGAAGGCGCCGCTGCGGCTGCCGCCGCGCCAGCAATAGATGAGGGGACGATAGTTGCGCGGCTTGTCCCGCAAGACACTTTCCAGGTGGTGCGCGATGTTGCGGGAAACCAGGGCCGCGCCGGCTTTCTTCGCCTCGAAGGCGGATGCCTGATTGTGCAGCGTGCCGATGCGCGCCCGTTCCTCGTCGTTCAGGACCGGCAAGTTGATGGCGCCGGGCAGATGGTCCTCCGCGAACTCCCCGGGTGACCGGGCATCGATGATTTCGTCGAAACCGAAAGCATCCTCCATGCCGACCACACCGTCCCGGCGCCGGAACGGCGCCGGCGTACCGGCACCGTTCATGTGTTCTTGTCCCGCATCAGGCGGGCCTTGTCCCTCTGCCACTCCCGATCTTTCTCGGTGGCGCGCTTATCGTGGAGCTTCTTGCCCTTGGCCAAGCCGATTTCGATTTTGACCCTGCCCTTGGCGTAGTGCAGGTTGAGGGGTACCAGGGTGAAACCCGCCTGTTGCACCTTGCCGATGAGCTTGCGGATCTCCTGGCCGTGCAACAACACCTTGCGGCTGCGGGTCGGGTCCGGGTGGATATGGGTGGAAGCGGTGGGCAGCGGGCTGATGTGGCAGCCCACCAACCAAACCTCTTCCTGCTTCAGCACCACGTAGGCTTCCTTCAATTGGACCCGGCCGGCGCGGATGGCCTTTACTTCCCAGCCTTCCAGAACGAGGCCCGCTTCGTAGCGTTCCTCGATGAAGTACTCGTGGAAGACCTTTTTGTTGTCGATGATGCTCATGGGAGAAGGGGAGAGGGGGGAGAGGGCCGAAGTTAAGCGTTGTTTCGTGCTATTTTAACAGGCCCATCATTCCCAGCCCGCAGTCCATGGCCGAAGTCGTCAAATCCGTCCTGGTGCCGTATTCGGCGGAGGAAATGTTCGTGTTGGTGGATGGCGTGGAGCGTTATCCCCAGTTCCTGCCCTGGTGCGGCGGTACCGAACTGCACCTGCGCGACGAGGAAACCACCGAAGCCACCATCCATATCAGTTATCTCCAGGTGAAGCAGCATTTCAGCACGCGGAACAGCAAGCGCTTTCCCGAGGAGATGACGATCCGGCTGAAAAGCGGTCCGTTCCGCAAACTCGAGGGATCCTGGCATTTCAAGATTCTTTCCGAGACCGCCTGCAAAATCGAGTTCGCGATGCATTACGAGTTTTCCAGCGCCTTGCTGGAAAAAGTCCTGGGGCCGGTTTTCGGCATGGTCACCAACAGCCTGGTGGATGCTTTCGTCCGCCGCGCCGAACAGATTTACGGCGAACGATGAGCGCGCAAATACTAGTCGAAGTGGTTTATGCCCGGCCCGGTCGCCAGGTCGTTTCCCACGTCAAGGTGCGGGAAGGGGCAAGCGCGCGCGATGCGATTGAGCAATCCGGCCTGCTGGGCGAATTTCCGGAAATCGATCTCGCCAAGAACAAGCTGGGCATCTGGAACAAGTTGGCAAAGCCGGACGCGGTTTTGCGCGACAAGGACCGCGTGGAGATCTATCGGCCGCTGATCGCCGACCCGAAGGAAGTCCGCAGGCAGCGCGCCGCCGAGGGCAAAGTCATGAAGAAAGGCGGGGGGGAGGCGGGCGGGTCTGAATGACCCGGGAGACGCGCCCGGGCGGCAAGGCCGCCCGGCGGTCGATGTTACTTCTGTTCAGTCGTGGGATAGGACAACTGGGCAATGCCGCGCTGGACCTGATCGGAAACAAAAGCGGCTTGCTTGATGACCGAAGCGCTATCTCCGGCCTTGGCCGCTTCCTGAGCCTGAGTCAGCGCTTTTTCAGCGGTAATCCAGAGGGCAAACTTGGATTTGGCCATCTTCACGTCGGCTTCGGCCTGGGTCAAGGCTTGCTTGGCGGCGTCACTGATCACGGGCTGGGTCGGCTCCTTGGGCGCGTCACTCATGGTGGTCGGGGTCTGGCTACAGGCAGACAGGGCGAAGGCAAACAGACCAGCGGCGGTAACGGTCACGAGCTTGAATTTCATGGACGATCTCCTCTCCATCATGGAATCAAACAACGCCAAAAACGGCGGCGGTCAAGACCATAATTCCCCGTTCAAACCCTCGTCAATGGTTTTCCCGGAATTCGTTCCGATTTGGTAAATAAAAACCACGGCTTGGGGGAGACCTGTACCCCCGGTATAATGCCTTTTTGCGCGTAAAGGTCCGCTATGCGTATCCTCCAGAAAGCCCTCACCTTCGACGACGTTTTGCTCGTCCCCGCCTTTTCCGAAATCCTGCCCCGCGACGTGAGCTTGAAGACCCAGCTCACGCGAACGATCCAACTGAACATGCCGGTGCTGTCCGCCGCCATGGATACGGTCACGGAAGCCCGCATGGCCATCGCCCTGGCCCAGGAAGGCGGCATCGGCATCATCCACAAGAATTTCGACATCGAGCAGCAGGCGTCCCGGGTCGCACGGGTCAAGCGTCACGAGGCGGGCGTGGTGAAAGATCCGGTCACCGTGTCCCCGGACATGGCGGTGCGCGAGGTTCTCGAGATCAAGCGCCAGCGCAAGATTTCCGGACTTCCCGTGGTCGACTCGACAGGCAAGGTGGTCGGCATCGTCACCAATCGCGACCTGCGTTTCGAGACAAACCTGGAGCAGCCGGTTTCCAACATCATGACCCCCAGAGAGCGTCTGGTGACGGTCAAGGAAGGCGGCAGCCCGGAAGAAGCCCTGCAACTCCTGCATCGCCATCGCCTGGAACGCGTGCTGGTGGTCAACGACGCCTTTGAGCTGCGCGGCCTGATCACCGTGAAGGACATTGATAAATCCAGCAACTATCCCAACGCCTGCAAGGATGAATTCGGCCGTTTGCTGGCCGGCGCGGCGGTGGGCGTCGGCGGCGACACCGACGAGCGGGTGGCCGCGCTGGTGGAAGCCGGCGTCGACGTGCTGGTGGTGGATACCGCCCACGGCCATTCCAACGGCGTGCTGAAGCGGGTGCAATGGGTCAAGCAGAAGTATCCCCATGTCCAGGTCATCGGCGGCAACATCGCCACGGCGGATGCCGCCCGGGCGCTGGTGGACCACGGCGCCGACTGCGTCAAGGTGGGCATCGGCCCCGGTTCCATCTGCACCACCCGCATCGTCGCCGGTGTCGGCGTGCCCCAGATCACCGCGGTGCAGAACGTCGCGGCGGCGCTGGCGGGAACCGGCGTGCCGCTGATCGCCGATGGTGGCATCCGCTATTCCGGCGATATCGCCAAGGCCATCGCGGCGGGCGCCCATACCGTTATGCTGGGCGGCCTGCTGGCCGGCACCGACGAGGCGCCGGGCGAGATCGAGCTTTATCAAGGGCGTTCCTTCAAGTCCTACCGGGGCATGGGTTCCCTGGGCGCGATGCAGAAGGGCTCCAAGGACCGCTACTTCCAGGACAACGAGGCCAACGCCGACAAGCTGGTGCCGGAAGGCATCGAAGGCCGCGTTCCCTACAAGGGCAGCGCTCTCGCCGTGCTGCACCAGCTCATGGGCGGCCTGCGTTCCTCCATGGGCTACCTGGGTTCTTCCACCATCGAGCATTTCCACGCGAACGCCTGCTTCATGGAGATCACTTCGGCGGGCATCAAGGAATCCCACGTCCACGACGTGACGATCACCAAGGAAGCGCCCAACTATCACGTTTGATCGATCCCCAAATAGGGGAGGGCGGGGTTTCGTACCCTCCCTCCTTTTTTCATTTGAGCCGCCAATATGCACCAGAAAATCCTCATTCTCGATTTCGGTTCCCAATACACCCAGCTCATCGCCCGCCGGGTGCGTGAGAACAACGTGTACTGCGAACTGCACCCGTTCGATGTCGGCGACGATTTCATCCGCGCCTTCAAGCCAGCCGGCATCATCCTTTCCGGCGGCCCCTCGTCGGTCTACGAGGAGGAAACCCCGCGCGCGCCGGCAGCGGTCTGGACCCAGGGCGTGCCGGTGCTGGGCATCTGCTACGGCATGCAGACCATGGCCGCCCAGTTGGGCGGAGCGGTGGAAAACTCCGCGAAGCGGGAATTCGGCTATGCGGAAATCCGCGCCCACGGCCATACGCCCCTGCTCACCGGCATTCAGGACCGGTTGGAGGACAGCGGCGCGGCCTGGCTGGATGTCTGGATGAGCCACGGTGACAAGGTCACCGGGCTGCCGCCCGGATTCAAGGTGATCTGCGAGAACGCGTCCACGCCCATCGCCGGCATGGCCGATGTGTCGCGCAATTTCTACGGACTGCAATTCCACCCGGAAGTCACCCACACGCTCCAGGGCAAAGCGATCCTGAGCAACTTCGTGCATCACATCTGTGGCTGCGGCAGCGACTGGAACATGCCCGACTACATCGGCGAGGCCATCGGCAGGATCCGTTCCGAGGTGGGGTCCGATGAAGTCATCCTGGGCCTCTCCGGCGGCGTCGATTCCTCCGTCGCGGCCGCGCTGATCCACCGCGCCATCGGCGACCAACTCACCTGCGTGTTCGTGGATACCGGCCTGCTGCGCCTGAACGAAGCCGAACAGGTCATGGAGACCTTCGCCAGGAGCCTGGGCGTCAAGGTCATCCATGTGGACGCCACCGAGCAGTTCATGGGCAAGTTGGCTGGCGTCGCCGACCCGGAGAAGAAGCGCAAGATCATCGGCGGCGAGTTCGTCGCCGTGTTCCAAAGCGAATCCGCGAAACTGAAGAACGCGAAATGGCTGGCCCAGGGCACCATCTACCCGGACGTGATCGAATCCGCCGGGGCCAAGACCAAGAAGGCCCACGCCATCAAGAGCCACCACAATGTGGGCGGCCTTCCCGACGACATGCATCTCAAGCTGCTTGAGCCCTTGCGCGAACTGTTCAAGGACGAGGTACGGGAACTGGGCGTCGCCCTGGGCCTGCCCCACGACATGGTCTATCGCCACCCTTTCCCGGGCCCGGGGCTGGGCGTGCGCATCCTGGGCGAAGTGAAGAAGGAATATGCCGACCTCCTGCGCGAAGCGGATCACATTTTTATTGAAGAATTGCGCGCAAGTGGTTGGTATGAAAAGACTTCACAGGCCTTCGCCGTGTTCCTTCCCGTCAAGGCGGTAGGGGTGATGGGCGATGGCCGCACCTATGAATATGTCATCGCCCTGCGCGCTGTGCAGACCCAGGATTTCATGACCGCCCACTGGGCGGAACTGCCCTATACCTTGCTGGCGAAGGTCTCGAATCGCATCATCAACGAGATTCGCGGCATCAACCGCGTCACCTATGACATCACCGGCAAGCCGCCGGGAACCATCGAGTGGGAGTGACTATTCCACCGGGTGCGGATGGGCTGCGGCAATGGCGTGGCGTCATCGCGCGGAGAGAAAACGGGTCGCGCTGTCTCCCTGGAACTCGTTTGCACCCACATGTCTGATCTGGCTTTTCAGATCGAGCCAAATTTCTCCGCCCAGGGTGCGCCAGCGCTGGCAGAACGCGTAGTCCTCGCTTAAGTAGGCGCCGCTTTCCGTGTCGATGATCGGATCGAAAAGCGCATAGCGATGATTCTCGCCCGGGGCTTCCGGATCCTGGGCGTGGACAACGCGGTATTTGAGCTCCGGATGCGCTTGAATCAACTGTTCCAGCGCTCCACGCTTAACCAGCAGGAAACCCGCGCCCACATATCGCGCCGTCGCGAACTCCCCCTCGATCTTCAACTCCGCTCCACTGCAAAGCGTGCCCACGTAGTTGAGCCCGGCCGTATGCATCGACTCTCCATCCGGATTGCGATTCCTAAGGCGTTGCCAGTCGATTTCCTTGATGGGATACATGGCGGCGCTCAAGTCCTTGTCTTGCCTGAACAAGCGCGCGAATTGTTCCGGATCGAAGCCGATATCGCTGTCGATGAACATCAGGTGCGTCGCGTCCGGATTGTCGAGAAACTTGGCCACCAATGTGGCACGTGAGCGGGTGATAAGGGCGTCATTGCCGAGCAGCATGAGGAGCAAGTCGACCTGGTCGCCGACACTCGCCATGAGCCGGGTGACCGATTGCATATAGGTTTGCGTCAACATCCCGCCAAAGCAGGGTGTGGCGATAACGACGAGTGGCTTGGGCATGAGCGGATCCAAGGATGGGGGAAATCCCTGGCCGGAATTCTCTGCGCGCGCCGTGTAAACAGGCCCTAGCCGGTGTAAAGAAAGGTTAAAGAATGTGAGGGCGGAATAACGCGGTTGCTCGCCGGCGCGTAGGCAGTGACGCGAGGTAGTGGCGCGAGGCAGTGACGGGATAGGCCCGAGGATGCGCGGCAAGCGCCTGTGGCCGAAGTTGCCTCGACCAGGAGCAGTCCCACTTGAAAGGGGCTTCTCCTGGCATCGCTTGGGGTGGGCCGCAGGCCCCCCGCTCAGTCTTCTTCCTGAACCGGCTTGAACTGGGCCGCCAACTGCTGCTGCACGTTGGGCGGCACCTGCTCGTAGTGGCTGAATTCCAGGGTATAGGAGCCTTGACCGCCGGTGAGGGACTTGACCCGGGATTGGAAGCTGTCCAGTTCCGCCAGGGGAACCTGGCCCACCACGGTGATCATGCCACCCCGGCCGGTCTGGTGGCCAGTGATCTGGCCGCGCCGGGAGGATAGGTCGCCGCTGACGTCGCCCACGGCGGTTTCCGGCGTGGTCAGTTGCACGTTGACGATAGGCTCCAGGACGATGGGCTTCGCCTTGGCGGCCGCATCCAGGAAGGCTTTCTTGCCCGCCGTGACGAAGGCGATCTCCTTGCCGTCCACCGGATGGTTCTTGCCGTCGTAGACGGTGACCTTGACGTCTTCCATGGGGAAGCCGGCGACGCTGCCGTTGGTCATGGCCTGGCGCACGCCTTTCTCCACCGCCGGGATGAAGGTATTGGGGATGACGCCGCCCTTCACCGCGTCCACGAACTGGAAGCCGGCGCCGCGTTCCAGCGGCTCGATGCGCAAATACACCTCGCCGAACTGCCCGGCGCCGCCGGTCTGTTTCTTGTGGCGATGATGGCCCTCGGCGGGCAAGGTGACGGTTTCCTTGTAGGCGATGGTGGGCGGATGGGTTTCCAGTTCCAGGCGGAACTGCTCGCGCATCTTTTCCAACACGCTGCCCAGGTGGGTTTCGCCCAGGCCGCGAATGACAGCTTCATGGGTGTTGGGGTCGTGGTCCACGTGCAGGGCCGGGTCTTCGGCGACCAGGCGGTGCAGCACGTCCGCCAGTTTGTCCGCGTCGGCCTGCTTCTTGGTGCGCACCGCGAGTCCGTACACCGCATGGGGGAAGTCCAGCGGCTTCATGTGGATGTGGTCGTCCTCGGGCGCGTCGTGCAGCACCGAGTCGAAGGTGATGTCCTCGACCTTCGTCACCGCGCAGATATCGCCCGGGCCGCAGGCTTCGACGGGAAGGAGCTGCTTGCCCTGGAGGCGGTACAGGTGGGTGACCTTGAAGGGTTTGCGCAGATCGCCGATGAACAACTGGGCGTTCTCCGTCACCGTGCCTTGATAGACGCGGAAAGCGGTGATGCGGCCGACGTAGGGGTCGACTTCCACCTTGAAGACATGGGCCAGGACATGTTTGGCCGGGTCCGGCTCCGCAAGCAGCGGCTGCGCCGCCTCGCCTTCGCCTAGAAGGAACAGGGGCGGGTTCGCCTCGCCGGGATTGGGCAGCAGGCTGACCACGATATCCAGGAATTCGCCGACACCCGCGCCGCTTTGCGCGGAGACGAAGCACACCGGCACCAGATGGCCTTCGCGCAGCGCCTTCTCGAAGGGCGCGTGCAATTGCTCGGGAGCGACCTCGCCCTGTTCCAGGTAGATGTTCATCAGGTCTTCGTCCACTTCCACGACTTGATCCACCAAGGCCCGATGGGCGTCCTCCACGCTGGAGAAATCCGCTTCGCCCGACGGCTTGAAGAAGCAGTCGGACACGCGCGTTCCGCCACCGGCGGGCAGGTTGATGGGCAGACATTCGCGGCCGAAGGCGTTCTGGATGTCGGCGAGGAGGGCGGGCAGGTCCGCTTCCGGAATATCGATCTTGTTCACCACGATCATGCGGCACAGCTTGCGCGCCTGGGCCCAGTGCATCATGCGATGGGCGGTGAGTTCGATGCCTTTTTTCGCGTCGATCACCACCACGGCGGTATCGGCCGCGTCCAGGGCGCACATGGACTGGCCCATGAAATCCGGATACCCCGGAGTGTCCAGGATGTGGATCAGCGTGTCCTGATGGCTGAGATGGGCGGCGGCCAGCTTCACGGAATGCAGATGGGTCTTTTCCAGCGGGTCGTAGTCGCACACGGTGCTGCCGCGTTCGACGCTGCCCGCGGCGGGAATCGCGCCCGTGGCGGCCAACAGGGTTTCGATGAGGGTGGTTTTTCCGGAACCACCATGGCCGACGAGCGCCAGTGTCCGAATCTGGGTTAGGGGAAGGTTGGTCATGATGGAAGACGATCCAGGCTTGGGGAAAGGACACGCGGCTGCGCGCGCGGAGATTGGGTCATTCGACGGGTGTCGTTCACGGGGCTGGGTGGCAACGGAAGTCGCGATCTGGCGGCTGAAACATCTCTATCGAATAACCCTAACAGGGTAGCCAACCCAATGTAGTACGTAAACAACATAAGCATCGAATCGGGTGATTTCGTTCGGGCCGCGGCGGGTATTCGTTGAACGGTGAATCGCTATATTAGACAATTCTTATGGCATCGATGGCGCTCGGCTCCCTGAGCGTCGTCGGTGTTGTCTCCTCCATCCTCCTCCTTTGGTGGATTTAGCCCGGTCACCCGACCGGGCTTTTTTTTTGTCCTTGGACTGGGAGAGAATCGGGCCCCGATCGGCGAAGATAACGGGCATGGCTCAGTCACTTTGGTACCTGCGACACAACGGTCGGGTTTTGGGACCCTTTCCGGCGCCCCAGCTTGTCGAGCTGTTGGACGCGGGAGATGTGACGCCGGATTGGGAAATCAGCCTGAATGAGGTGGATTGGCTGACCATCGCCGAAAGCGGCCAGTTCGAGGCCGCGCGGGCCCAGTGGCTCAGTCAGCAAGCCGACGACCCGGAAAACCCGGGATGGCGGGAGGAACGGCAGAAGGCGCGCCAGCGCTGGCTGAAGGAAACGGATGGCGTGGCAAGCGCCGCGCCACACACTATCGTCCAGGACGAGAAAACCCGCCACGCCGTCGACAGAGACCACATCCGGACCGAGGCGCTGCTGCAGGCCGCGAAGCGGAAGCGAGCTTCCCTGATCGCGCCCCTGCTGGCCGTCCTGTTGCTTCTGGTCGTGGGGATCGGCATCTGGTTGGGCCAGCGGGAGAAAGCGATCCAAACCGGCATCGCCTCGGTGCCGAATTGCGCCGCCGCCGCCGCGGATGGCGTCAATTGGTCGAATTGTGACAAGCATGGATTGCAACTGGCCGGGCTGCGCGCCCGCAATGCCAAGCTCGTCGGAACCCGCCTGGACGAAGCCCGGCTGGCCGGCGCCGAACTGGCGTATGCCTCGCTGAATGGCGCGAGTCTGCGCAACGTCGAGTTCAACCGGGCCGATCTGGTGGGCGCCGACCTGACCGGTGCGGATCTGACCGGCGCCGACCTCTCCGGCGCCAATCTGCGCTACGCCGTCCTGAAAGGCGCGGATCTGACCGGAACCCGGCTCGATGCGGCGGTACTGGACAAGGCCGTCTGGGTGGATGGGCATACCTGTGCGGAAGGATCCCTCGGTCGATGTCTTTGAAAGCCATCACCTCCCGGGACAACCCGACCTATCTGGAAATCCTCGCCCTGGCGAACGACCGCAGGGCCAGACGCCATACCGGGACGACCCTGCTGGATGGCCCGCATCTGCTGGAAGCCGCGTTGGCGGCTGGCGTCGTCGCGTCCCGGCTGGTGTTCTCGGACAGCGCGGCGGCGGGGCCGCTCGCAGAATGGTCGTCGCGCCTGCCGCAAGTCCCCGCATTGGTCGTGCCGGACCGCTTGTTCGCCAGCCTGTCGCCGGTGGAGTCGCCGGTGGGGCTGCTGGCCGTCATCGCGACTCCCAAACCCGCGGCGACCCGCGCGGATTGCGTCGTGCTGCTGGAAAACATCCAGGATCCGGGCAACCTGGGCGCCCTGTTGCGCGTGTCCGCCGCCGCCGGCGTCGGGTCGGCGCACCTGTCCAAGGGCTGCGCCGAGGCGTGGTCGCCCAAATGCCTGCGGGGCGGGCAGGGGGCGCATTTCCAGGTGGACATTCACGAAGCCGTCGATTTGCCTGAGTTCGCCCGCGCTTTCCCCGGTCCGATCCACGCGGCGAGCCTGGCCGGTCAAGCCAGCCTTTACGAGCTGGACTTGCGCGGCCGCGTCGGCTTCGCCTTCGGCAATGAGGGGGCGGGTCTGTCGGAAGGGCTGTGCGCGGCGGCCCAGCCCTTCCGCATCCCCATGCCGGGCCGGGTCGAATCCCTGAATGTGGCGAGCGCGGCGGCGGTGTGTCTGTTCGAGCGCGTGCGCCAGCGCGGGATCAAAGCACCCTGGGCAGTCCGCCCGGAAGGGAATGCTTGATCATCGCGGCGATTTCTTCCACGGAGCGGTGGGAGGAATCGACAACGGGAATGCTCTCGCTGCGCATCAGCAATTCCGCCTGCCGGAGTTCCAGCTTGCAGTTTTCCATGGAGGCGTATTGGCTGTTGGGCCGCCGCTCCGAGCGGATCTGGGCGAGCCGTTCCGGCGACAGGGTGAGGCCGCGCAGCTTGGCCCGATGCGGCTGGAGGATCTTCGGCAGGCCCGGCTGCTCGAAATTCTCCGGCGTCAGCGGGTAATTGGCGACGCACAGGCCGTATTGCATGGCCATGTACAAGGAGGTGGGCGTCTTGCCGCTGCGCGACACACCGATCAGGATCAGATCCGCCCGCTCGTACTTCTCCAGACCCAGGCCATCATCCGCCGCCAAGGCGAAGTTCACCGCGTCGATGCGGGATCGATAGGAGTTCGGATCCTCCATGCCGTGAAAGCGGCCGCGCAGCGGTTCGGGCGGATAACCGATCTCGCCCACCATCATGCCGAGGAAGTGGCCGTAGATGTCCATGACCAGTCCGCCGCAGCCGTCCAGGGCCGCGCGGGCGCCCGGATCGGTCAGCGTCGAGAACACAAAAGGCTTGATGGAGGACTCTTTCCAGGCGTCCCGCACTTGTTGCGCTGCAAAATTTGCTTTTTCCAGCGTGTCCACGAAGGGTAAACTTATTGAGGCGAACGCTTCGTCGGGGAATTGGGAGAGGAGACTCTTGCCGATGATCTCGGCGGTGATGCCGGTGTGGTCTGAGATGAAATAGACCGGACGCGCGGGTGTCATTGGGGGAAGGAAGCGACGCTTCAAAGTCACTTTTTCGAGGATGGAAATGGACTATATCGCGCGCTTTGAAACACTGTCCATGAACGACGTGGACAAGGTCGGTGGCAAGAATTCTTCCCTGGGGGAGATGATCCACAACCTGACCGACAAGGGGGTCCGCGTCCCCGGCGGATTCGCCACCACCGCCGATGCCTTCCGTGAATATTTGTCCGCCAACGGACTGGCGGATCGTATTGCCACGAAACTGCACACCCTGAACGTGGATGACACCCAGGCCCTGGCGGAAGCCGGCCGGGAAATCCGCGGCTGGATGATGGAGGCGCCGCTGCCCGCCGGGCTGGAAGCCGGCATCCGCCACAACCACCGCCTGATGTGCGCGGAAGCCGAGGAAGACCTGCAATTCGCGGTGCGCTCCTCCGCCACCGCCGAAGACCTGCCGGACGCCTCCTTCGCCGGCCAGCAGGAGACCTTCCTGAACATCAAGGGCGCCGACAACCTGATCGACGCCGTCAAGCTCTGCTTCGCCTCCCTCTACAACGACCGCGCCATCGCCTACCGCGTGCACAACGGCTTCGAGCACGCCGTGGTGGCCCTGTCCGCCGGCATTCAGCGCATGGTCCGCTCCGACCTGGGCGCGGCCGGCGTCATGTTCACCATGGACACCGAATCCGGTTTCCGCGACGTGGTGTTCATCAACGCCTCCTACGGCCTGGGCGAGACCGTGGTGCAAGGCTCGGTCAACCCGGACGAGTACTACGTGCACAAGCCCAAGCTGCGCGAGGGCAAGCGCGCCGTGGTGCGCAAGAAATTGGGCGAGAAGGCCATCCGCATGATCTTCAGCAACGAATCCGTGGCCGAGCGCTCCACCGTGATCGAGGATGTGCCCATGGGTCTGCGTCACCGCTTCGCCCTGGACGACGACGAGTTGCTGGAACTGGCCCGCTACGCCCTGACCATCGAGGAACACTACGGCCGTCCCATGGACATCGAATGGGGCCGCGACGGCATCGACGGCAAGCTGTACATCCTGCAGGCCCGGCCGGAGACCGTGAAATCCCGTTCCGGCAACGTGCAGACCCGCTACAAGATGCTGGAGAAGGGGCCGGTCATCACCGTCGGCCGCGCCATCGGCAGCAAGATCGGCCAGGGTCCGGCCCGGGTGGTCAAGTCCATCGACCAGATGCACCAGGTGCAGCCCGGCGACGTGCTCATCGCCGACATGACCGACCCGGACTGGGAGCCGGTCATGAAGCGCGCCTCCGCCATCGTCACCAACCGGGGCGGGCGCACCTGCCACGCCGCCATCATCGCCCGGGAAATGGGCGTGCCGGCGGTGGTGGGCGCGGGCAACGCCACCACCACGGTGAAGGACGGCCAACTGGTCACGGTCTCCTGCGCCGAGGGCGAGGACGGCTACGTCTATGAGGGCCTGCTCAAGTTCGAGAAGAACGAGATGGTCATGCAGACCATGCCGGAAATTCCGGTCAAGATCATGATGAACGTGGGCAACCCGGAGCAGGCCTTCCATTTCGCGACCCTGCCCCACGAAGGCGTCGGCCTCGCCCGCCTGGAATTCATCATCAACAACGCCATCGGCATCCACCCCAACGCGGCCCTGGAATACCGCAAGATGCCCGAGGACGTGAAGAAGGCCATCGACGCCAAGATCCACGGCTACGGCGACGCGGTGAACTTCTACGTGGAAAAGCTGGTGGAAGGCATCGCCACCATCGCCTGCGCGTTCTGGCCCAAGCGGGTCATCGTGCGCATGTCCGACTTCAAGTCCAACGAATACGCCAACCTGGTCGGCGGGCCCCAGTACGAGCCCCATGAAGAGAACCCCATGCTCGGCTTCCGCGGCGCCGGCCGCTACGCCAGCCCGCAGTTCATGCGCGCCTTCCAGTTGGAATGCCGCGCCATCAGCCGCGTGCGCAACGACATGGGCCTGACCAACGTGGAAATCATGCTGCCCTTCGTGCGCACCCTGCACGACGCCGACGCGGCTTTGGGCGTGCTGGCCGAAAACGGATTGGAACGCGGCAAGGACGACCTCAAGATCGTCATGATGTGCGAGATTCCCGCCAACGTCCTGATGGCCGACGAGTTCCTCAAGCGCTTCGACGGCTTCTCCATCGGCTCCAACGACCTCACCCAGCTCACCCTGGGCGTGGACCGGGATTCCAGCCTGGTGGCCTCCAGCTTCGACGAGCGCAACCCGGCCGTGAAGAAACTGCTGACCGAAGCCATCGCCGCCTGCAAGCGCAACGGCAAGTACGTCGGCATCTGCGGCCAGGGGCCCTCCGACCACCCGGACCTGGCCGACTGGCTGGTGGAGCAGGGCATCGACTCCATGTCCCTCAACCCGGACACGGTGGTGAGTACCTGGATGCGGTTGGCGAGCAAGCGGTAGTTTCTCCGCGCGGACAAGAAAAAAGCCCGGATTTCCGGGCTTTTTTCTTGTGTCGTGAGGTGGTGGCAAATAGAAGAATTACCCGCCGTGACCGGCGCCTCGGGTGTATCGGGTGGCTGATCCGCGCGTGCGAACTCAGTCGCGGCCATGAGGCTTGTGATCGGGGCCGTGGCCGCGGTGATCGTCATGACGCTCGTCACGTCCATGTCCGCGCTCGCGGTCATCGTTCCCGCGGCCGTTTTGGCGTGGAAGATAAACATCGTTGTACCACCGCTCATCGACGAACTGGACCGGTACGCCACAGGCCTGGTACTCGTGGCAATGCTTGCTCCAGTGTTTCCGATGGCCGGGTGGCACGCGCAGGAAGATGGGCGCGGCGTGGACCACGACCGGCCTCCGCTCCACGATCACAGGGCGAGTGTTGATGACGACCGGGCGCGGCAGGTCGCCGATTTCAATGCGTCCATAGAAACCCGGCTGGGACACGCTGACCGAAATACCCACATCGGTGGACAGGACCGAGAATGAAGCAGCCGCCATGGCGATGGCGATCAGGGAGCGTTTCATGATCTCTTCCTTCCCAGAAGCACGGGCGAACCGCGATTCGCGCACTATAGGATGGTGTGGCGAAGACTGGCAACGACACCCGGACGACTGGCGCGCGCGCATTCGGCCCCGCTTTCGCCGCTTCCTATCGGCGAGCTTCACGGATGTGTCTAGCCGCTGCGCGGTGCGGGGATGTCGCTGTTTTGTACCGGCGAGGCCGGTCTCCCCGGCCGAATGCGTTCCGACAGCCTCTCCATATACAGATAAATCACCGGCGTCAGATACAGCGTCAAAAACTGGGACACGAACAGCCCGCCCACCACGGTCAAACCCAGGGGCTGGCGGATTTCCGCGCCGGCGCCCCAGCCGATGGCGATGGGGAGGGTGCCGGCGAGGGCGGCGAGGGTGGTCATCATGATGGGGCGGAAGCGGATCAGGCAGGCCTGGAAGATGGCTTCCCGCGCGGGCATGCCTTCCTTGCGCTGCCGCTCCAGGGCGAAGTCGATCATCATGATGGCGTTCTTCTTGACGATGCCGATGAGCATGATGATGCCGACGAAGGCGTACAGGCTCAGGTCCACGTGGAACAGGGTCAGGGTGAGCAGGGCGCCCAGGCCGGCGGAGGGCAGGCCGGAGAGGATGGTGAGGGGGTGGACGAAGCTCTCGTAGAGCACGCCCAGGACGATGTAGACCACCAGCACGGCGACCAGCAGCAGCAGGCCCAGGCCCTTTTGCGACGCCTCGAACGCCTGGGCGGTGCCTTGCAGGCTGGTGTTGAGGGAGACCGGCAGGCGCACTTCCCGCTCCATCGCTTTCAGTTTTTCCACCGCCTCGCCCAGGGATACGCCGGGAACCAGATTGAAACTGATGGTGACCGAGGGGAGTTGGCCCTGGTGGTTGACGGTCAGCGCCTGGGAGGCGCGGGTGATGCTTGCCACCGTGTCCAGGGGAATCAGGGCGCCGTTGCTGGAGCGCACGTGCAGCCGGCCGAGGGTGGCGGGATCGGCCTGGAATTCCGGCGCCAGTTCCAGGATCACCTGGTACTGGTTGGTGGCGCCGTAGATGGTGGAAATCTGGCGCGCGCTGAACGCGCTCTGCAGGGCGTCCTCCACTTGGCCGAACGTGAGCCCCAGGGCGGCGAGCTTGTCCCGGTCCACGTCCATGGCCATGACCGGGCTCTTGTTGTTCAGGTTGCTGTTCACGTCCTCGAAGCCGGGCAGCTTGCGGATGCGCGCGAGCAGGGTGTCGGTCCAGTGGTATAGCTCGTTCAGGTCCGTGTCCTGCAGGGTGTACTGGTAGGCGCCCGAGGATATCTGGCCGCCCAGGCGGATGGGCGGCGGATTTTGCAGGGAAACCTTGATGCCCGGGATGGCGGACAGCTTGGGCCGCAATTCCTGGATCAATTCGTCCGATGAGAGCTTGCGGGTGGCGTTGGCGCCGTAGCGCGGCTTCAGCTTGAACAACATGATGCCGGTATTGGGCGTGATGCGGGAGCCGCCGGAGCCCACCACGGAGATGAAGGTTTCGATGTTGGGGTTCTTCGCGGCGATGGCGGCGACGGCCCGCTGGCGTTCCACCATGCTGGCGAAGGAGGCGTCCGGCGCGCCCTCGGTGAAGGCGAAGATCTGGCCGGAGTCGCCGCTGGGCAGGAAGTCCTTGGGAATCTCCCGGTACAGCCAGACGCTGGCGAACAGGGTGGCGAAGAACACCAGCAACACCAGCGGACCGTGCGCCATGGACCAGGCCAGGCTGTCCCGGTAGCCGGCCAGCACCCGCTCGAACACGTGCTCGAACAGCCAGTACAGGCGGTTGTGCTTGACCGCGCCGCCCTCGCGCGACTCGTGGCGCAGGTAGCGGCTCGCCAGCATGGGCGTCAGGGTCAGGGAGACGAAGCCGGAGACCAGGATGGCCGCGCTGATGGTCACCGCCAGCTCGTGCAGCAGACGGCCGATGATGCCGCTCATGAACATGACCGGGATGAACACGGCGACCAGGGACAAGGTCATGGAGATGATGGTGAAGCCGATCTCCCGGGCGCCCTTGATGGCCGCGTCGAAGGGTTTCTCCCCCGCCTCGATGTGGCGCACGATGTTCTCCAACATGACGATGGCGTCGTCCACCACGAAGCCCACGGACAGGGTCAGGGCGAGCAGGGACAGGTTGTCCAGGCTGAAGCCGAACAGGTACATCACCGCGAAGGTGCCGATGACCGAGATGGGCAGGGCCAGGGCGGGAATCAGGGTCGCCGACAGGTTGCGCAGGAACAGCAGGATCACCAGGATCACCAGGCAGCCGGCGAGGATCAGGGTGAACTGCACGTCGTTCACCGATTCGTGGATGCTGATGCTGCGGTCGTAGAACACGCCCAGTTCGATGGAGGCGGGCAGCTTCTCCTGGAAGGCGGGCAGGATGGCCTTGATGGAGTCCACCGTCTGGATGGTGTTCGCGCCGGGCTGGCGCTGGATCGCGAGGATGATGGCGCGCTTGTCCACCAGCCAGTTGGCGCGCTTGTTGTCCTCCACGTCGTCGTGCACCGCCGCCACTTCGTCCAGTCGCACCGGCGCGCCGTTGCGGTAGGCGACGATGAGGGGCCGGTAGGCCGCCGCGTTCTCCAACTGGCCGTTGTCGCGGATGGCGAAGTTCTGCTTGCTGCCTTCCAGGTTGCCGATGGGCTGGTTGACGTTGGCGCCACTCACCGCCTTCTGCAGTTCGTCGATGCCGATGCCCCGGGACGCGAGCTGGTTCGGGTCGGCGTGGATGCGCACGGCGAATTTCTGGGCGCCGTAGATGAGCACCTGGGCGACGCCGGGGATGGTGGAAATGCGCTGGGCGAGCTGGGTTTCCGCGTACTCGTTCACCACCGGCAGGGGCAGGGTGGGGGAGAGCATGGCGAGGTAGAAGATGGGGCTGTCCGCCGGGTTCACCTTGCGGTAGGACGGCGGCGACGGCATGTCCTGCGGCAGCTTGCGCTGGGCCGCGGCGATGGCCGCCTGCACGTCCTGGGCGGCGGCGTCGATGTCCCGCTCCAGGCTGAATTGCAGGGTGATGGTGGTGGCCCCGCGCGCGCTGGTGGAACTCATGTTGTCCACCCCGGAGATGGTGGAGAACTGGGCTTCCAGGGGCGTCGCCACCGAGGCGGCCATGGTTTCCGGCGAGGCCCCGGGCAGGCTCGCGCTTACCGAAATGGTGGGGAAATCCACGCTGGGCAGCTCGGACACCGGCAGGGCGCGGTAGGCGATGAAGCCGAAGATCACGAACGCCGCCATCAGCAGCGTGGTCATCACCGGCCGGCGGATACAGAGTTCGGGTAGTTGCATGGGGCTTGGGCGGTGTGGGAACTGGGCGCTCAGGAAAGGCGCCGGTCTTCCCCGATGAGGGCGGGGGAGATGGGTGGGGTTTGAGCTGGATGGCCAGGGCGAACCGCGTGGCTTTCGGCCGGCTTGCCGAAATCCCCCCTGGCCCCTCTTTTACAAAGGGGGGAAGAGGAACAGCGATACGGATGGGAGTGCGATTGGAAGTGCGAGAAAAGGCGCGCGCGTCGCCATCCATCCCGGCCTGCTTCTACTCCCCCCTTTGGAAAAGGGGGGTGGGGGGGATTCCTCAGCGATGGCGCCGGCCCTTGAATCCCCCTCGATCCCCCTTTTCCAAAGGGGGAAGTGTCCGCACGGGCTGCCTCCCGACGCGCGCCGCGCCCGCCTCGCAAAAGCGTGCCATCGCCCGCCATCCCGAGCATGCCGAGGGGGAAAACGCGGCTTGCGCGCGTTCTATTGCGCATTGCCGGGGTGTTCCGCATTGCCGCCTCCCTTGCCAGCCTTATCCTGTCCCGGCACTTTGACTTTCACCTTCGCGCCGGGCACCAGGCGGGAATGGCCGTCGGTCACCACGCTATCGCCCGCGGCCAGGCCCTTCGCCACCACCGCGAGCCCGTTCCAGACGGTGGCGATGTCCACCTTGCGCATGGTCGTTCCGTTGTCTTCCTTGACCAGGAACACGAAGGCGCCGTCCGGCCCCTGCTGAACCGCTTCCGCGGGCACCGCCACGGCGTCGCGCAGGGTGTTCAACACCAGAGCCACATTCAGGAACTGGCCCGGCGCGAGCTTGCCTTCGCCGTTCGCCAGCTCGGCCTTCATGCGGATGGTGCCGGTGGCGGTGTCCACCGCGTTGTCGATGAAACGAACCTCGCCCGCGAACACCTGCTTCGCGTCCTGCGGCACGTTCACGTCGACCTCAAGCCGTTTGCCGGCCATGGCGGCGCGGATGCGGGGCAGATACTTTTCCGGCACCGCGAACGACACATACAGGGGCCGCACCCGGTTCAGCGCAACCAGCTCGGTTTCGTTGACCTTCACGGTGGCGCCCGGGTAGACCAGCTTCGCCCCCACCACGCCGGCGAAGGGCGCGCGCAGGGTGGTGTAGCCCAGTTGCAGGCGGGCCAGATCCAGCGCGGCCTTGTCGGCCTGAAGCGTGGCTTCCGTGGCGTCCGCGTTGGCACGGGTTTCCGCCACTTTCTCGTCGGAGACGAAGCCTTGTTTTTGCAGGGTCTGATAGCGCTCCACGTCGGCGCGGGCCTTTTTCAGCAAGGCCTGGTCGCGCATCAGATTGGCCTCGGCCTGGGCGGCCTTCGCCTTGAAATCCGCCGGATCGAGCCGGATCAACACATCGCCCGCCGCGACCGGCATCCCTTCGCTGAACGGCACCGCAATCACCTGGCCGTCGACGCGGGACTTGAGCGTGACGCTTTCGTAGGCTTCGCCCCGGCCCACCACTTCCAGCAGTTCCGGCACGTCGCGCAAAACGGCCTTGGCGACGGTGACCGGCACAGGCGGCTTGGGTTTCTTGCCGGCGGCGCTTTTCTCCTCCCGGGCGCCACCGGCGAAGTGGTAGGCGGTTCCGGCGACGAGGCCGATCGCCAGGACGAAAATCAGGATTGATCGGGTCTTCATGCTCGAGTCCGGAAGGCGGGAATATTCCCAATGAAATGAGTTCGCAACTTACGTGATTTTCGCCGGGAATGCGCTTTCCAGCTCGGCAAGTTTCCTGGTTTTCACCCGGCTTGCAGACTGTCGCCGGAAGCGAATGGTTCCTTGTCCCGGCACCGGGTGAGGAAACCGGATGCCGGCACACTAAAAGGGATGTCGGCACGCGCGGAGGGATCCGCCTAGGTGTGGGTGGAGGCGGGGCATTTCACCGGATAGGGATGCCAGGGGAAGACCGGCAGGCATTCGCAGGCCTTGGCTTCCAGGCTGTCCCGGTCGAGGATTTCGACCATGCCCCGCTGGTGGCCGATCAAGCCTTCCTCGCGCAGCCGCACCGTCGCCAGGGAAACCGATTCCCGGCGCACGCCCAGGACATCGGCGATCTGCGCCTCGGTCAATTGCAGCGGCTGTTCCGGCAGCCGATAGGCGATGGACAGCAGCCAGCGGCACAGGCGCTGGTCCAGGGTATGGTGCAGGTTGCAAAACGCCGTCTGGGCGATCTGGCTCATGAGGGAATGCCCGTAGCTCAACGTGGCGGCCAGCAGGGCGCCGCCCGGCGCGAACACCTGGGGAGCCAGGCCGGCCGGCAGCCGGTAGGCTTCGCCGGGCATCAGGGCGACGGTGTCGTGGGGCAGGCTTTCACCGGCCAGGACTTCCGCCAGGCCGATGCCCCCTTCCTTGCCGATCAAAGCCAGGGCGGTCGTGACCCCGCTCCGGCCCACCGCCATCAGAGCCGCCACCAAGGTGAGCGGGAAGTACAGATCCCGCGCCGCATCCCCGGCCAGATAGATCGTTTCTCCCCGTTCGAAAGCGACCCGTTGGAGATGCGGTGCCAGGCGGGCGCGTTCGTCGGCGGGCAGGGCCGCGAGCAGCTGGTTTGTTTCCGGAGGCGGATGCGGCATGGGTTTGTCGTTTGCGCCCACGGGCTTGACCGGGCGGGAGGAGTTTGCGGTGGGGCCATTTTCATTGAAGAGCCCCTGTGTGTGCCAGCTAACAGAACTCGTCGGCCGGAATCGTTATGCTGTCTCCAACGCATGGACGGCCTCGACACGAACGGCCCGATCCCGGGCCAGCGGCGCGGCCATCCAAGGGCGTCAGATCATGACTCCGCTTGATTGTGATACCTGCCCCGAGTTGTACCCCGCGCGCGTTTTTCCGGTTGCGGAAACACTGCCTGTTCCCGCGTGTGTCCGGCGGCCGGGGGCGCCTTGCACGGTCGTCGAACTGATCCGTTCGCAACGGTTCGAGCGGGCGGAGGCGGCCCTGGCGGCGTGCGCGATGGATGCCGACTCTCCTTCCAGCCAACTCCAGACCCTGTTGCTGACGGCGCATGTCCGGCTGCGCGCCGGCAAGCAGAACGCGGGATTGGACGATCTGCGCCACGCCCTGGCTCTGGGTCGGGAAACCGCCCAGTTCGCCGACGTGCTGAGCGGGACGCCGGACATCCTCGCCAGCCTCTGCGCGGAGGCATTGGAAGCGGGCGTCGAGCCGTGCTACGCGCGCTGCCTGATCGATCAGGCGAGCCTGGCCCCGCCCATCCCCAATGCGACCCGCTGGCCCTATCCGGTGCGCATCCATACCCTCGGCCAAGCGGCCGTGCTGGTGCGGGGCAGACCGCTGCGTTTCAGCGGCAAGGCCCAGCGCCGGCCCCTGCTCCTGCTGCACAGCCTGCTGGCCCGGGGCGGCAAGGCGGTGCCGGTGAGCTTGCTGCGCAAGGCCATGGGCGAGGACGACGCATTCGGCGACCGGCACTACAGCCGGGGCGCCTTCGACATGGCCCTGAGCCGCCTGCGCCGCCTGCTGATCGTGCCCGACCTGCTGCTGCTCGGCGACGGGCTGTTGTCCCTCAACGAGGATCTCTGCTGGGTGGACGCCTGGGCCTGCGAGCGGTTGCTGGGCGAGGCGGACGCGCAGCCGGACGCGGACGCCGGGCTGGCTCTGCTGGAACGCGCCCTGCAACTCTACGAGGGCGACTTTCTCGCGGGCGAGGACTCGGCCTGGGCGGTGCTCGCGCGGGAGCGCATCCGCTCCCGGCTGACGCGCGTCGCGCGGCGCCTGAGCCAGGCCCTGGAACAGGAGGGGCGCTGGGAGGAAGCCGGGCGGTTGTATGAACGCCTGCGCGAGTTCTTCCCGCTGGACGAGGAACTTTGCCTGCATCTGATCCGCAGCCATATCAAGCGAGGCCAGTTCGCCCAGGCCACCGGCATCTACGCCCGTTGCCGCGAACTGCTGGGCAAGGTGCTGGGCGTGCTGCCCAGTCCCGCCCTCAAGGCCTTGCTGCAGCCGACCGAGTCCTAGACCGGCTGATTTTTCCTTTCATTTTTTTCCCGGTCGCGCCTGATCGGCGCGCGGTTTTCGGCTGCGCGGCGCCAGGGCGGCGCCGATTTTCCCATCCGTGAGCCATCCGATAGGCATCCGAGAGACACCCCCGCCTATCCCTGCATTAAGGGAGCGCTGATCGATGCGGTCAACGCGAGGCGGCTGGCGACGCGGCGGTCCATGGCCTGTCGAGCCTGCAAGCCTTCCGGATTGCCGCGCGCCACTCGCAATGACGGTTTTCAGAATCGATCGGCGTTTCGACCCATTCCGATGGACAGCCCCCGGATGCGGGGAAGGCGGGAAAAATGGCCAATTCGACGACGATCAGCACAGCTTGGACCAGCAGCAAGGGTCGTCTGCTCTTGTTGTGGATGGGATTCGACGGCGTGCTTTATCTCGGCGCCCTGATGACCTTGGTTTTGGCCCTCACGGACCGCTCGGCCCGGCCTTATACCTACGGCTTCACCATCGCGCTGGTGACTTCCTGGGCCGCGCGCATGGCCTACGGCATCTGGCTCGAACTGCGGCGCGCGCGCCAGATGGAAAACGAGAAGGCGAGGAAGCTGGACGACATCCTGAAGCAGCATGGTTTGACGGAAGACCAGTCCGCTTCCGTGGCCCAGGCCATCAAGCGTCTGGGATGAAGCGGGCAGGCGGAAGCGGGCGGGCGGGCGATGCCGCCCGCCCGGCTAAGCGATCTCGCGCAGGAAGCCCCGCACCAGGTCGATGCGCTTCTCCAGGGTGGGCGAGGCCTTGTCGATCTTGAGCCGGTCCGGTCCCGCCAGCTTGTATTCCCGCTTGGTCTGGATCAGTTTGATCAGCTTCATGGGGTCCACCGGCGGGTCGGGCACGAACTGGATGCTGGCGGCGTCCGGCCCCACGTCCAGGCGAGCGATGCCGAAGCGCTGGGTGTCCAGGCGCAGGCGATGCACCGCGAGCAGGGTTTGCGCCGGTTCCGGCAGCAGGCCGAAACGGTCGATGAGTTCCTCCTTGAGGGCGTCCAATTCCTCCGCCGACTCGCAGTTGGCCAGGCGCTTGTACAGCACCAGGCGTTCGTGGATGTCGCCGCAGTAGGCGTCTGGCAGCAGGGCGGGCAGGTTGAGGTTGATCTCGGCGATGACGGCGAGGGGCGCGCTCATGTCCGGCTCCTTGCCGGATTTAAGCGACTTCACCGCGCTGTTCAGCATGTCGTTGAACAGGTTGAAGCCCACCTCCTGCATCTCGCCGCTCTGGTTCTCCCCCAGCACCTCGCCGGCGCCGCGGATTTCCAGGTCGTGCATGGAGAGGTAGAAGCCGGAACCCAGGTCTTCCATGCTCTGGATCGCCTCCAGCCGTTTCGCGGCGGCGGGCGTCACGCCGGCCCCGTTGGGCGGTGTCAGCAGATAGGCGTAGGCCTGGTGGTGGGAGCGCCCGACGCGGCCGCGCAACTGGTGCAACTGGGCCAGACCGAACTTGTCGGCCCGGTTCATGATGATGGTGTTGGCGCTGGGCACGTCGATGCCGGTCTCGATGATGGTGGTGCACAACAGCACGTTGAAACGCTGGTGGGTGAAGTCGCGCATCACGTGTTCCAGCTCCCGCTCCGGCATCTGGCCGTGGGCGATCTCGATGCGCGCCTCCGGCAGCAGCTTCACCAGCTTCTCGTGCATGGTGCGGATGGTTTCCACCTCGTTGTGCAGAAAGTAGATCTGGCCGCCCCGCTTCAGCTCGCGCAGGCAGGCTTCCCGGATCAGGCCGTCGGAGATGGGCTGCACGAAGGTCTTGATGGCCAGCCGCTTTTGCGGCGCGGTGGCGATGACCGAGAAGTCGCGGATGCCCTCCAGGGACATGGCGAGGGTGCGGGGAATGGGCGTCGCGGTCAGGGTGAGCACGTCCACCTCGGCGCGCAATTCCTTCATGCGCTCCTTCTGGCGCACGCCGAAACGGTGTTCCTCGTCGATGATGGTCAGCCCCAGGTTCTTGAACACCACGTCCTTGGAGAGCAGCTTGTGGGTGCCGATGACGATGTCGATGCGGCCTGCCTTCAGACCCTCCAGCGCCGTCGCGACCTCCTTGGGCGAACGGAAGCGGGACAGCTCGGCGAGGCGGACCGGGAAGTCGGCGAAACGGTCGGAGAAGGTCTGGAAATGCTGCTCGGCGAGCAGGGTGGTGGGGCACAGCACCGCCACCTGTTTGCCGCCGGACACGGCGACGAAAGCGGCGCGCAGGGCCACCTCGGTCTTGCCGAAGCCCACGTCGCCGCACACCAGCCGGTCCATGGGCCGGCCCGAGGTCATGTCGCCCACCACCGCTTCGATGGCCGCGAGCTGGTCCGGCGTCTCCTCGAAGCCGAAGCCTTCGGCGAAGGCGCCCAGGTCATGCTCGTTGGCGGCGAAGGCGTGGCCCTGGCGCGCGGCGCGCATCGCGTAGAGATTGAGCAGTTCCGCCGCCGTGTCCCGCGCCTTCTCCATGGCCTTGCGCTTGGCCTTCTCCCACTGGCCGCTGCCCAGCTTGTGCAAGGGCGCGGAATCCGGGTCGCCGCCCAGGTAGCGGGAGATGACGTGCAGGTGGGCCACCGGCACATACAGCTTGTCGCCGCCGGCGAATTCCAGGGTAAGGAACTCCTCCTCGCCATTGCCCAGGTCCATGCCGCTCAGCCCCAGGTAGCGGCCGATGCCGTGCTGGGCGTGCACCACCGGATCGCCCACCTTGAGTTCGGACAGATCCTTGAGCAGGCCCTCGGCGGTGGTGGCGCGCTTGGCGTCCCGCGCCCGGCGGGTGACCGGGCTGCGCGCATAAAGCTCGGTTTCGGTGATGACCGCCAGCCGGCCGGCAAGGTCGATGAAACCGGCGGCCAGGGGACCGGTGGTCAGGGCAAACTTCCCCTCCCCCCGGGGGGGAGGGGCTAGGGGAGAGGGTGCTTCGGTTGTGCTTTGAGAGAAAGGCGCAGAAAGGCTCCCCTCTTCTCCCGCCCCGTCCCCAGAGGGGGAGGGGAGTGAAATCCAGCCCTCCAACAACGCCGGCTTCAGTCCGTATTCCGCCAGGGCATTGGCCAGGGTCTCGCGCCGCCCCAGGCTTTCCGAAACCACCAGCGTCGTGCCGGAAAAGCCCGCCAAATGGGCTTGCAGCCGGTGGTAGGGGTTGTCCGCCTTGCGTTCCACTTCCACCGCCGGCGCGGCTTTGAACAGAAGCCCCTGCCCCGCCTGCGGGGGAGGGGCTGGGGGAGAGGGCGATTCAGCGCCAGGCGAAGAGGAAATGCCCTCTCCCCCTTCCTCTCCTCCCGGGGGGGAGGGGAGCCGCATCTCCAGCCTTGCATACGGACGCATCGTCCCGAAGAACCCGTCCGGCATCAGGAACAAATCCTCCGGCGGCAACAAGGGCCGGTGCTTGTCGCCCCGCATCAGGCGGTGCCGGTTCTGGGTGTCGCGCCAGAAGTTGTCCAGCGCGGCCTGGATGTCGCCGTGCAGCACCAGCGCGGTGTCCTCGCCCAGGTAGTCGAACAGGGTCGCGCTTTCCTCGAAGAACAGGGGCAGGTAGTACTCCACGCCGCCGGGAGCCAGTTTGTTGGAGACGTCCTTGTACATCTGGCTCTTGGACGGGTCGCCCTCGAATTTCTCGCGGAAGCTTTGCCGGAAATGGGTGACGCCGGCCTCGTCCATGGGCACTTCCCGGGCCGGCAGCAGACGGATGTCCGCCACCTTGTAGAGGGTGCGCTGGGTGTCCGGGTCGAAGGTGCGGATGGTTTCGATCTCGTCGTCGAACAGGTCGATGCGGAAGGGCAGGGCCGCGCCCATGGGGTAGAGGTCGATGATGCCGCCGCGCACCGCGAATTCCCCCGGGCTCAGCACCTGGTTCACCGCGCTGTAGCCGGCTTGGGTCAGCCGCGCGCGCAGCCGGTCCGCGTCCAGCTTGTCCTTTTCCTTGAGCAGGAAGGCGTGGGCGTTGAGATAGGCGGGTGGGCACAGGCGCTGGGCGGCGGTGGCCGCGGGGGCGACCAGCACGTCCACCCGGCCCTGGGACACCAGCCACAGGGCGGAAAGCCGTTCCGAGACCAGGTCGGGATGGGGCGAGATGGGGTCGTAGGGCAGGGTTTCCCAGTCCGGGAACAGGCGCACGGAAAGGGATGGATCGAACCAGGCGATCTCGTCCGCCAGCCGTCCCGCGTCCTGGGCGGTCTGGGTCAGGATCAGCAGGCGGGATTGCTTGCCGAACCTCGAGAGAATCAGACTGTCCGCCGAGCCGGGGGGAAGGGAAAGACGCCGGCGTTGGCCGGGCGGCGGTAGGGCGGGGAGGGAATTCATGACTGCGCGAATCGGGGGAAGGCGGCATTATCCCAAATCGCGGGGGCGGGGGCTAAGCAGGATGGGGACCGAGGCAGTATTGAATTGTTTCGCAAGCGCGGGGCTTCTCCATACCTCAGCGCTTCCCCCCACCCCAGCCCTCCCCCGCAAGCGGGGAGGGAGCGCGGCAGCGCGGAGGGGGAGTTTTGTAGGCGCGAGGCTCGGCTCGCGGTTTTCATTTCTTCATTGCAAATGTTGCTGGCTCGCGAGCCGAGCCTCGCTCCTTCAAGGGATGGGATCAGCCGCTTCTCGCCCGGATTGCCTGCCGGTGCCGCCGGAACACGAACTGCACCAGCGCGTCGTTGAGCGCCTCCGACAGACCGGTCAGCTTCGCCCGGGCCATGTTGGCGACTGGCGCCAAGGCCTGGGCCGGCAGCTTCAAGGTCAAAGGCAAGGCATCGGAAGGACGCAGTTCCAGGATCAGGGCGGTGTCCTCGACCGGTGCCCGCGCGTCTTCCCACTCCACCGATTCCGCCCCCAGCCGCACGAGACAGGGAGCGGGCGCGCCAGCGGGCTCCAGTGCCCGGGCCAGAAGATGCAGGGCCAGATCCAGCTTGGCTTCCAGGCGATCCAGGCGGCGGTTTTCCGGGCCGCCGCTTTCCAGTTCATGGCTGCTTTCCATCTGGTTGACGGCGGCGAGCAACAGGGCGGCTTCGCGCATCATGGCTTCGCGTTCGTGTTCCTCGGGCCGGGCCTCGCGCCAGGCCAGGGGCATGCGGCATTCGCACAGCAGACCTTCATTCATTCCGCTCTCCCGGAAAAAGGGCCGTCCCGAACCGCGCCAGGCGGGCCGCGCCGTAGCAGGCTTCGTGCTCCGCAGCGCGGCTTACCGGCACGTCCAGCATCCTTGCCCGGATGCGCTCGTACACCGGATTCGCCGCGCCGCCGCCGCAAGTCACCACCTTGGCGAGGGACGTCGCGCCCAGTTCGGCAAGGCGACGGTAACCCAGCGCTTCGATGCGGGCCAGACCTTCCAACAGACCGTGCAGGAACTCGGCCCGTTCCGTGGGCCGGGGTTCCAGCCGGGGCGGCAGGGCGGGGTCGTTGATGGGGAAGCGCTCGCCGGGCCGGGGCAGGGGGTAATAGTCCAGCCCGGAAGACACCGCTGGATCGATGCGCGCGGACAGCGCCGGCAATTCGTCGTCGGAAAAATGCTGGCGCAGCACGCCGCCCCCCGCGTTGGAGGCGCCGCCCGCCAGCCAGAGATCGCCGAACCAGTGGGAATAGATGCCGTAGCGGCCGTCGTCCACCCGGATTTCCGAGAGCAGCTTCAACACCAGGGTGGTGCCCAGAGAGGTAACCGCTTCGCCGGGACGGTCCACGCCGGCGGCCAGGAAGGCGGCGATGCTGTCGGTGGTGCCGGCGCGCACCAGGCAATCCGGATTGAGGCCCAGTTCCCGCGCCCGCGGCCGCTCCACCAGGCCCAGGGTGGCGCCCGGCTTCACCAGCACCGGCAGGTAATCCACGTCCGCGAGATATTCGACCCAGGCCGGCCACTGGCCCGTTTCCAGGTCCGCGCCCAGCTTGAGGGCGTTGTGGTAATCGCTGACGGGACGGCCGGAGAGCAGGGCGGAGAGCCAGTCCGCCTGATTCAGATAGAGCCGGGCCCGTTCCAAGCCCAGGCGTTTCTTCAACCAGAGCATCTTGGCCAGACCGGATGTCGCCGCCGCGGCCGGGTGTTCCACTCCCGCCGCGCGGCCGATGGCGGCGGCTTCCTCCGTTGCCCGCGCGTCGTTGTACATCAGCGGCGGATAGGCGGGGTTCAGCGCTTCGTCGCAGGCCAGCAGCGTCGCCGAGGTGCCGTCCACCGCCAGAGCCGCCAAACGCTTGCGCAAGCCTGCCGGAATCCGGGCGATCAGCGTCAGCAGCGCTTCGCGCCAGGTGGCCGCCGCCTCGTGCTCCGGCAGGTTGCCGAAGACGACACGGTCCATCTCCTCGATCTGCCCGTCCGGAGCGATGACGCAGACACGGACGCCGGACGTGCCGAAGTCGATGCCCAGAAATACGGGGGTGGCCATGATCAAAGATCGAGCGGGCTGATCACGCCACGGCCGCCTTTGTTGAGCACATGGGTGTAGATCATGGTTGTGGAAACGTCTGAATGTCCGAGCAGTTCCTGCACGGTGCGGATGTCGTAACCGCTCTCCAACAGGTGGGTGGCAAAGGAATGGCGGAGCGTATGCGGCGTGGCGGGCTTGGCAATGGCGGCTTCCGAAACGGCGCGTTTCATGGCCCGCTGCAGCAGCTTCTCATCGAGATGGTGCCGGCGCTCCTTCCCGCTGCGCGGGTCCACCGAATAGCTTCCCGAGGCAAAGATGTACTGCCAACCCCACTCCTCGGGCGCGTTGGGATATTTGCGATCCAGGGCATCCGGAAGATAGACCGCTCCCTTGCCTTTGGCCTTGTCCTCGTCGAATACGGCGCGCCGCTTGCGCAGATGCGCTTCCAGTTCCGGCGCGACCGATTGCGGCAGCATGGTTACACGGTCCTTCCCGCCTTTGCCATCGCGTACTAGGATTTCGCCACGGACAAAGTCCACATCCTTGACGCGCAACCTGACACATTCCATCAGGCGCATGCCCGTTCCATAGAGCAAGGCCGCCATCAGCCCATATATCCCGCTCATCCTATCCAGAACCGCCTTGATTTCACGCCGCGTCAGGACCACCGGCAGTTTTTTTGGCCGCTTGGCGCGAACGACATTCCCCAACCAAGGCAAGTCCATCCCCAGCACTTCGCGGTACATGAACAACAAGGCGGATAACGCCTGGTTCTGGGTGGAAGCCGCGACATTTCCGTCAGTGGCCAGATGGGTAAGAAACGCTTCCACTTCCGCGGCGCCCAATTCACGGGGGTGCCGCTTGCCATGGAACAGGATGAACCGTCTTATCCATTGGATATATTGAGTTTCCGTGCGGAGACTGTAATGCTTGACACGAAGTTGCCCCCGAACCTGGTCCAGTAATTTAGGGGCACCGGCTGTAGGTGTGTCCGACATGTTCACGCCTCCCAATATTTTCTTTGCGAGTATGAAATACAAATACTTACAGGAATATTCCGATGCTATACACCTTAACCTTGCAGAAATATACACCTCATCAGGTGTATATTGCACGTTGGGGGGCATGAGTGCACACCGCAGCTGCAAAGGTGTTCGCGTTCTATGGCGCGTGGTCTCTTCTTCTGCTCGCCGTTACGGTGCTCGGCGGCATCTTCAGCGGCCATGGCGAGTACGGCATTTCCGCCCATTTTCTGCTGGTCGCAACCGGGCTTCCCCTATCACTTCTTTCGCTGCATGTCCTGCCAAATGGCGGCACTCTCGCCGTCTTCGTAGCAGGTCTCATCGGCACTGCCCAATGGATGGTAGTTGCAGAGGCCAAGGCTCGTTGGGAACGGTGGCGTCAGTCACATCCGCGCAAGCGCCCACCCATTACGTTGTCTCGCGCCAAACTCAGAGTAGCTTGGGTAACTGCCTTTGCCGCCCCCATCGCAGCAGGCTTCGCGCTTCTTTCTGCCGTCTCCTACACTTGGCTCAATGCGTCGGGCACATGGTCCGCAGAGCACGCTTCGTTATGGGCCGGTGTGGCGTTCGCACTCTTCTGTCTCTTCGGGGTTGTCTCGGTTTTATGCGTTGCCCTATTGCTTCGTCACTACAACAGCCTTCCTCACTTGTCCAGCCAATGAGTGCCGCGCTGCCCCCCAACAATCCGGTCCACCGGACCGTCGGCCAGCTGCGCTGGCCGCCGTCCGGTGACCTTCAACGTTATGTGCTTATGAAATCTCAGACTGGAAAGTTGTGAACATAATTCTCCGTTTCGTTGGGGTTGTCGTTGGCCTGATATTCATTGCGACAGCAGTCATGGGCTACTTCCTAAACTTGGATATAAGCGTTCTTAGCCTTGTAGCCTTTGCAATGTCGGGGACCATCTTTATTGGGTATGGGATAACAGGAAAATCTACTGTGAGAGAGATGCGTTCAAGCCGTTATCAAGCCGGTGAGAATGACAACACATAACACTACGTTCCAGGGGATTCGCTACAGCGGGCTTCGCCCGCTTTCGCTCTCCCCTGAACTTCGACGTTGGGCATCAAATTCACAGTTACAGACGTAACTGCATCACCATAAGCAAGAAAAGGGACTCCTGATGGAAGTTAAGTATGAACAACGCATCGTGGCATTTGTGGATGTACTCGGGTTTTCAAATTTGGTGTACTCAAAAACAACGGATCTCATCTCCAAGTATTTCACGTTTGTTGTTGAAGATTTCCAAAATGCTGTTGCAAAACACGGATTCCAGTTCCTCATCATCAGCGATTCCATCGTACTTTCTACGCCAGACACAAAAGAAAATCTCAAAACCATCGTCGTGATTCTCTATCGCCTTCAGCAAAAACTTTTGGAAGAGGAAGGCATTCTTATTAGAGGTGGAATTTCACATGGTGAATTACATCTAGATAGAGATAGCAACATCATTGTTGGTCAGGGACTTATTAACGCTTACAAACTTGAATCTGACGCTTCATATCCAAGAGTAATTCTAGATAGGTCGTTTATTCCAAAGTACTACACCGGGACCGCTGATCTTGTTACCGATCTGCATTGGGTTCGCCATGAGCCACTATCTCCCTATCCAGCTGATTTTGTGTTCCTTGACTATGGAAAGGGAATTGGTTTTTCTATTCAAAAGCGAAAATTTGATCAAATTATCAAAACCCTTCGCGAGCACTACTACAAAAACGAGCACATTGAAAAATATGAATGGCTAAAGGTCTACCTAAACGACTCGGTGAGTACTGCTCTGACCTTTCTTGAGAACAAGGCCACCAAGTCGAAGCAAGACCATAAACGAATCAAGCTACTTGGAGAATTTTTAGCTGACATAACAGCACTTTGAAGTGACTATTAACTCAAGGAGCGTGATGCCCAACCCATCAATCGAGCGGACCTCGCGCATAAAGCCGCGCGAGGCCGCTCATTTCAAACGTTAGGCCTCAAGAATCGACATGAGCGAATATCTCTACGATGGCCCACTGACAGAAGAAGCTCTTCTCAAGTGGGGCTATGACGAGGACATGCTGTTGCTGGACCAAGACGAAGATCTTGTTATTGGTTCGGCGCACGAGTTCTATCCTGTCTTGGCAAAGCTCGCGCTAGATCCTGCTTGCCCCAAAGCTGACTACTGCCTTACTAGCATGGACTTCAGCTTGATGTTCTGGGTCCTCAGAAAACATCAAGGGGCGGCTGAAGAGATCCGACGCACGATTGCACTCTTTGATGGGCAGAACCGAAACGAACTGGCTACAGAATTTGTTCGTGTGAACTTGCTCCGGTTGTCGCTGCTCGCTCACGAGCCCATTTCAACTTTGGAACGGGCAGTACAGATCGGATCAGCTGCTCTTAACGGAATTTCACGACGGTGCGACATTTCGATTGCAGACAAGGGCGCCGAGTGGTTCGTAGAACTCTCAGTCCCGCCACTCCATCAACACAAAGAATGGCTAAGCATCAACAAGCTGAGCGGCGAATACACATTCAAAGGTAGGTAATATGTACTGGGTCTACCGTGCCTCCGCGCCCCAGCCTAACTGTCGTATATGGACTCCCCCCAAAAGCAAGAGAGCTGATCGATTGTTTTAGCCTGGAGGAAGCGCATGCAGTCGTATATCCGGCATCGTGAGTGGGTACTGGATGACCCGTGCCGACATGGAATCTGCCCACGGTGTGCCAA
>JBGAFI010000018.1:0-78264 GCA_044227325.1 Thiobacillaceae bacterium
CCCTGGCCAAGATCGCCGGTGTGGAGATGTGCTGGAGCTACAACCGGCAGTACGGCACAAAATACTTGGCGGTGATGCCCACCAATCTTTACGGCCCGGGCGACAACTACCACCCGGAGAACAGCCACGTCATTCCCGCGTTGATCCGCAAGTTCCACGAGGCTAAGCAAAGCAACGCTCCCCATCCAGGCCATGAAGGCTTGGTTCAATTCACGCCCCGGTTTGTTTCTTCGCAGGCCATATGATCGGCCGGGATGTGACATGGGGTGGCGGGCCTCAGTAAGTGTTTTAAATGGTCTGAGTGGGCTTTTGTGATGATCAAAATAATGTGAGGTATGCACTGTGTGAAAAGAGCGGCAAAACAAAAACCTTAGTTTTAGGCAATTACTTTATTTCCAACTGATTGGTTGTCTACTTCGTTTTTTTGGTTAGGGCGGCGTCTAGGATGTAGATCATGGCACCCGCTTTCTGAGTGGTGGTTGGCCTTTATGCGGTCCTGCTTAGACCTTGGTGGGGTTTGAGGAACTTATAGAGTCATATTGGTTCAATAAAGGTGTAAATATGTTTTCCGATTCTTTGGGGGGGAAAAATAGTGAAGGTGATATCCTAGCTCTACGTAAATTGTCGGCATTACTTGAGTCAAAACAAAGACGCCGAGCTATTTTTGTTCTGCTGCTGATGTTGGTAGGCGTGTTTTTTGAAATGGTGAGCCTTGGTTTGGTATTGCCTGTGATCGGTGTGATGGCATCGCCCGAGTTGATTGAAGGCTACCCTTTAGTGCATAAGTCATTTGCTGTATTTGGCAAGCTGGACCATACGCAACTCGTGATGGTAGGTATGTTGATCTTGGCGGTTGGATATATGATGAAAAATGCATATCTGGCTGTTCTGGCTTGGATACAGTCCAGTTTCATTTTTAGTCTGCATGCGAACCTTTCCCAAAGATTGTTCGCCAATTATTTACGGCAGCCATACGTTTTTCACCTCCAACATAACTCCGCGCAGCTAATTCGCAACGTCACGACTGAGGTAAACTTGTTTACCAATGCCGCGCAGTCCTTCATGATGTTATCGACTGAGCTGCTGGTATTGGCTGGGGTATCTTTGTTACTAATCTATTTTGAACCAAAAGGTACACTGATCGTGGTGGCGGTGTTAGGCCTCGCTGCCGTCTTTTTTTACGCTGTAGTGCGTACCCGACTTACCCATTGGGGAAAGGAGAGGCGATACCATGACGGAAAACGCATCCAACTGGTCCAGGAAGGTTTAGGAAGTATCAAGGACATCAAGCTTCTAGCGCGCGAGGAGTCCTTCTTAGCTCAATATCACATCCATAATTTCAGCAACGCCCGTGTTCTGCAGCACCAGTATTTTCTCCAGCAAATCCCCCGGCTTTGGTTGGAGGTGTTGGCCGTGTCTGGCTTGGCAACTGTGGTATTGGTCATGGTTGGACAGGGTAAATCCATGGCTGATTTTTTGCCGACCTTGGGTCTTTTTGGAGCTGCCGCGTTTCGCTTGATGCCGTCCGTCAATCGCTGCCTGAACTCGATTCAAAGCACTCGCTTCGCGATAGCCTCGATAAACGCCCTGCACCATGAACTTGTCGAAACATCCCAATACGCAACCCAGTCTGGGGCTACGGAAATGCACCGGCCTTTCGGTGGACAGATCGTCCTGACGAATATCTGTTTCCAGTACCCAGGCGCGGAAAGACCTGCGCTACAAGATATCAACCTGGCCATCCCCTGCGGTACATCGATAGGTTTTGTCGGTGAAAGTGGTGCGGGGAAAAGCACGTTGGTGGACGTCATACTTGGCTTGGTTGCCCCGAGCAAGGGCACGGTGAGCGTCGAGGGTAGAGATATCCACGATAAGCTGAGAAGCTGGCAAGGCCAGATCGGATATGTGCCGCAAAGCATCTATCTCACGGATGATACGTTAAGGCGGAACGTTGCCTTCGGGCTCGCGGACCATGATATTGACGACGCCGCTGTGTGGCGCGCATTGCGGGCCGCGCAACTGGACGAGTTCGTACGCAGTCTGCCGCAAGGCGTAGACACGACTGTTGGCGAGCGCGGGGTCCGACTTTCAGGTGGGCAGCGTCAGCGCATCGGCATCGCCCGCGCCCTGTACCATGACCCCGCAGTGCTTGTTCTCGATGAGGCGACGAGTTCGCTGGATACGGCCACAGAAAACGGGGTGATGGACGCTGTCCGGGCCATGAAGGGCAAGAAGACCATTCTCATCATCACGCACAGGCTCTCAACGGTAGAACAATGTGACCGGCTGGTACGGCTGGATACCGGGAGGATTGTCGAAGAAACAGACCGGCGCCCGTTTCGTCCCAGGATGGGAGATGTTGATTGTCTTCGCAGCCGGGCAGAATGCCCCGATGAAACTAAACACATGAACGGATCTGAAGCTCCTATGCCCCCAACTGCCTGCAATGCGGCAGCGTACTTAGCTGTTAGGGATTAAACACATGAAGGTTCTGATTACCGGTGCCGATGGGTTCATCGGTTCCCATCTCGTCGAACTCCTTGCCGCACAGGGTTACCAAGTCCGGGCACTATCCCAGTACAACTCTTTCAACTACTGGGGATGGCTGGAAGATATCCAATGCCGGGAGAACACCGAAATAGTCACTGGTGACGTTCGTGATCCTTTCTTATGTGCCAGGATTACACGGGACATCGACATCGTGTTCCACCTTGCCGCGCTCATTGCCATTCCGTATTCCTACGTGGCGCCTGATAGCTACGTGGACACTAATATCAAGGGCACGTTGAACATATGCCAGTCAGCCTTAGATAATGGCGTGAGGCGGGTGGTCATCACGTCCACCAGCGAGGTGTACGGCACTGCGCGTTATGTACCGATCGACGAAAAACACCCGTTGCAGCCGCAATCACCCTACAGTGCCTCGAAGATCGCGGCAGATGCGATAGCCATGAGTTACCACAACACCTTCGGCTTGCCATTGACCATTGCTCGACCATTCAACACCTATGGCCCGCGCCAGTCGGCGCGGGCGGTGATCCCGACAATCATCACCCAGATCGCCAACGGAATGAGGCAAATACGGCTTGGCGACGTCAGCCCGACTCGCGACTTCAACTACGTCACCGACACCTGTCGAGGCTTCCTGGAGTTGGCGCACTGCGACCAAGCCATAGGCGAGATCGTCAACATCGGCTCAAATAGCGAAATCACTGTCGGTGACACGCTTGCATTGATCCGCGAGTTGATGGACAGCGACGTCGAATTCATTACGGAGGCGCAACGCTTGCGGCCGGAAAAGTCTGAGGTCTTTCGTCTTTGGTGCGATAACACCCGTATCCGCGAACTGACGGGCTTTCAGCCGCGCTTCACCTTACGCGATGGGCTCAAGGCAACCATCGACTGGTTCCTCCAACCGGGGAACCTGGCCAAGTACAAGTCCGATATCTACAACGTCTGAAGCCCCATGTTCCAGCGCCTTACCCGCTTCATTCGCGACCAGTACCACACCGACCGCGTAATTCCTTTGCACGCCCCCGTGTTTGCTGGTCGAGACAAGCAGTATGTAGTCGACGCCATCGACTCCACCTTCGTCTCCAGCGTTGGTGCCTACGTGGACCGCTTTGAGGCTGATATCGCCACCTACACCGGCAGCCCGAAAGCGGTCGCCACAGTCAACGGCACAGCAGCCCTGCATGTGGCCTTGCGCCTAGCCGGAGTCAGTATTGGGGACTTGGTGGTCACACAGCCACTAACCTTCGTGGCCACCTGCAACGCCATTCGCTACTGTGGTGCCGAACCTGTATTCGTCGATGTGGATCGGCGCACGCTCGGGCTTTCACCACTGGCGCTAGCCAGTTGGCTTGAAGGGCATGCGCGCCTTGACGGAGACGGCTTTTGCCGCACAAGAGCGGATGGACGCATCATTCGCGCCTGCGTGCCTATGCATACTTTCGGCCATCCTGCCGACTTGGAGGGGTTGAGCAGCGTTTGCAGAGATTGGCGCCTGGCGCTTGTCGAAGATGCTGCTGAGTCCCTGGGTAGTTTCTTTAAAGACCGTCATACCGGCACCTTCGGATTGCTTGGTGCCCTAAGTTTCAATGGCAACAAGATCATCACCACCGGCGGTGGAGGCATGGTTCTCTCCGGAAAGGTGTTGGGTGCACGTGCCAAGCACTTGACGACGACAGCGAAGAAGCCGCACCCATACGAATATGTGCACGACGAGCTCGGCTACAACTACCGCCTGCCCAATCTCAATGCCGCCCTCGGATGCGCTCAACTGGAGCGACTGGAGCCAATGATCGCTGCCAAGCGCGAACTGGCTGAGCGTTACGCCTCCTTTCTCGCGGGAAGCGATCTCGAGTTCGTCCGGGAGCCGGAAGGCTGCCGCTCCAATTATTGGCTGAATGCTGTCGTCTGTGACGCTCCCCCTCAGCGCGACGCTTTGCTGAAGGCAACCAATGACGCCGGCGTGATGACCCGCCCCATATGGACCTTGATGACCCGCCTTCCCATGTTCGAGTCCTGCCAACGAGGCCCCCTCGAAAACGCCGAATGGCTGGAGAGGCGGGTGGTCAACCTGCCCAGCAGCGTGCTGGTGGAGGTTGGGTCATGACCCGCAAGATAGCGGTATTCACCGGGACTCGCGCCGAATACGGCCTGCTCTACTGGCTGATGAAGGGCATACAGGCCGAGTCGGCGCTGCAACTCCAGCTCATTGTCTCCGGCATGCACCTATCGCCCGTATTCGGGGAGACCTGGAAGCAGATCGTACAGGACGGATTCGAGATTGACGCCCGCGTGGAAATGCTTCTCTCCTCTGACACGTCGGTGGGGGTTACCAAGTCCATGGGAGTCGGGCTGATCGGTTTTGCCGAGGCGCTCGACCGCCTCCGCCCAGATATCCTGGTGTTGCTCGGGGACCGTTACGAGGCGCTGGCTGCTGCGCAGGCTGCCATGATCGCCCGCATCCCCATCGCCCACATTCACGGCGGTGAAGCCACCGAGGGGCTGATCGACGAGGGGATCCGCCACTCGATCACCAAAATGTCACATCTGCACTTCGTCGCCGCTGACGAGTATCGGCGACGTGTCATCCAGCTCGGAGAACAACCGGATCACGTTTGGAATGTCGGTGCTGCAGGAATGGATAATATTGAGAAGCTGCCCACGCCAAGCCGCGAGGAACTGGAATCACATCTGGGCATCGTCCTGAACGCCCCAATTTTTCTTGTCACCTACCATCCTGTGACCCTGAGCGACAACGACTCAGCTGCTGTAATACAGACCTTGCTTGGCGTCCTCGACGAATGGGAGAGCTCCATCATCATTACCGGCACGAACGCGGACACCGGCAACAGTGGCCTTCGAAGCGCAGCCGCCCGCTTCGCCGCAGCGCGCACCGACCGTGTGGCGCTCGTGGAAAATCTCGGCGTTACTCGTTATCTAGGCCTGGTGCGGCTTGCCGATGTCGTCGTCGGCAACTCCTCCAGCGGCTTGCTGGAAGCGCCAGCGGTGGGCACCCCAACCGTGGATATCGGCAATCGGCAGGCCGGTCGGCTGCTGGCACCTTCCGTGATCCATTGCAGCGAAGAGCAAGGGGAAATCCGTGCTGCTATGACCAGAGCGATGTCCGCGGACCACAAGAGGCTTGCTGCAGCCCGGCAGACTCCCTATGGTAGCGGCGGCGCGGCTGCGGCCATCGTCCGGTTGCTAGCAAGCACGCCGCTCGATGGCATCCTGCAAAAGCGTTTTTACGACCTCCGATGAAGACGCGCCCGTTACGTGTTGCCCTGATCGGTTGCGTGGCTTCTAGCGCAGCCGCGTTGCATAAGCTGTTGAGCCTTGATCCGGACCGGGCCCGCCTGATCGGGCTGATCACCCGCAGCACTTCCACTTTCAACTCGGATTTCGTCGACCTTGTGCCGCTGGCGAAGGAACGCGGTGTGCCGGTCCTGCTCGCCAACCATGCGGACTCGGCCGAACAAGCCAAGTGGCTTTCTGCTGTGGCACCGGACCTGGTATTCGTTGTTGGATGGTCGCATCTCCTGGGGCGTGAAATGCTGGCAATCCCCCCGCGCGGCATGATCGGCTACCATCCGGCTGCCTTGCCTGCCAATCGCGGTCGCCATCCCCTGGTATGGGCGCTTGTCCTCGGCCTAAAAGAGACTGCGTCGAGTTTTTTTCTGATGGGCGAGGGGGTGGATGATGGCCCGCTGCTCAGCCAGTACCCTCTCGCTATCAGCCAGAACGACACCGCACAGACCCTTTATGAAAAAATCCTGACTCTGATTCCGCGTCAGATAAACGATATCGTTGAAGCTGCCTTTTCGGGCGATCTCCAACCCGTGCCGCAGGACGCGGGGAGAGCCAACTACTGGCGCAAGCGCACCGAGGCTGACGGACGGATCGATTGGCGGATGAGCGCGGAAAGCATCTATAACCTGGTCCGCGCGCTTACTCGGCCCTATCCCGGAGCGGAGATGCTGGTATGTGGCCGCTCCGTTAAGGTATGGAACTGTGATGTCGAACCTCAGGTGCCGGCCAACGCGGAACCGGGCAAGGTGCTCGCGGTGGAAGGTGGCTCGCTCGTGATCAAGGCCGGTGATGGGGCGGTGCGCCTGCTGAGCCATGAACTGATGGAGCTGCCGGCTCCGGGAGCGTATCTGTGAGAAAAGTACTCGCCATAGCGCCACACCCAGACGACGAGACTTTGGGCTGCGGAGGTGTGCTGCTGCGCCACGCAGCCGAGGGTGACGAGATTCATTGGCTAGTCATCACCGGGATCACCCCGGAACTCGGCTTCAGCGTCGAGCGAGTCGCTCGTCGGGCGGCCGAGATAGAAGCCGTAGGCAAGTCCTATGGCTTCAAGGAAATCATCCAAGCAGGATTTCCGACCATGGCTCTCGACACCATCGCCAATACGCGCCTGATCAACGCCATTGGCGCGGTTGTCCGAACGATCGCCCCGGATACCCTGTACATCCCTTACCGCAACGATGCCCACAGTGACCATGCGCGCGTCTTTGATGCGGCCGTCGCCTGTAGTAAGTCCTTCCGCTACCCGAGCATCCGTGCCGTGTACGTCTATGAAACCCTGTCCGAAACCGAATTCGGACTGCGCATCGATGATCCGGGATTCCGGCCCAACCACTTTGTAAACATCACGGGCTGGCTCGACCGAAAGATAGAAATCATGCGGCTCTACGGGGATGAGATGGGCGAATTCCCCTTCCCGCGGAGCGAAACCAGCATGCGCGCCCAGGCCGCACTGAGGGGCAGTCAGGCCGGAGTAGTCGCTGCTGAGGCCTTCATGCTCATCAAGGAAATCCGATGAACACTGACCGTGTCTTCGTGATCGCTGAAGCCGGCGTGAACCATAACGGACAGCGCGATCTCGCCTTCGGCCTCATCGAGGCGGCGGCGGGAGCCGGCGCCGACGCTGTAAAGTTTCAGACCTTCGAGGCGGTGAAGTTGGCTTCCCGCCAAGCGCCCAAGGCCGCCTATCAGAAACAGGGTACGGAAGCCGCCGAAAGCCAGTTGGCGATGTTGAAGAAGCTTGAGTTGCCGCGCGAATGGCACCGCGATCTGCAGGATTACTGCCAACGCAAGGGCATTCAGTTTCTGTCGACGGCGTTCGATGTCGGCAGCCTGGATTTTCTTGTTGCGCTCGACATGCCGGTGTTCAAGATTCCTTCCGGTGAGCTGACCAACGGCCCGTTATTGTGGAAGTTCGCGCGCACCGGCAAACCGCTGATCCTGTCGACAGGGATGTCCCTGCTTGGCGAGGTGGAGGAAGCCCTGGCGGTGATCCGCCACGCCCTGGATCATGACACAGAGCCGCGCGACATGCATGAGGTCTGGAGGCACTGGGGATGTTCAGCCGAGGCACAGACGCTGGTCGGGCGCGTCACCCTGCTGCATTGCACGTCGCAATACCCCACCGCGCTCGACGAGGTGAATCTGCGCAGCATGGACACCCTTGCAGCAGCCTTTGGACTGCCTGTCGGCTATTCGGATCATACCGAAGGCATTTTGATCCCCGTGGCCGCCGTGGCCCGCGGTGCCAGGGTGATTGAAAAGCATTTCACCCTGGATCGCGCTTTGCCGGGCCCCGACCACACGGCCTCGCTAACACCTGCTGAATTGAAGACCATGGTGACGCAGATTCGTGCCCTCGAACTGGCGCTCGGTAGCGGCTACAAGGCACCGCAGGCAAGCGAATGGGATACGCGCCGGGCCGCACGCCAGCAGGTCGTCGCAGTCCGAGACATCGCCGCCGGTACCGTGTTGACTCGCGACGATTTGAGCACGAGCCGCTGTGGAAGCGGTTTGCCGCCGATGCAGCTATGGGGCTTGGTGGGCCGCACGGCCAACCGCACCCTGGCCGCTGGCGAGCCCATTGTTGAAGGCGGGGTCGTATGACGCATGCAGCATACAAGGCGCTGGTCCTGCTTGGTGCCGGCGGTCACGCCAAGGTCCTGCTGGCACAGGCAAGGGCGCTGGGCAAACAGGTGACGGGTGTCTGCGATCCCTTGCTAGTACAGCAGGGAGTACGGGAATGGCGTGGGCTCCCGGTCCTCGGCGGTGACGAGGCGCTGGAGGCCTTGAGTCCTGAAGACATCGGCCTCATTAACGGTGTTGGCCAGACCGTCGGCGGTGCTGTGCGGCGTCAGATTTACGAGCGTTTTCGCAGTCACGGTTTCGTCTTTCCGTCGTTGGTGCATCCGGCCGCCTGGGTGGCTGTGGAAACCAGTCTGGGCGACGGCGTGCAGGTGATGGCGGGGGCCATCCTCCAGCCCGATTGCGAAATCGGGGAGAACGTTATCATCAACACCCGCGCCGGCATTGACCATGATGTTTGCATAGGTGCGCACGTCCATGTCGCGCCAGGCGCGACAGTGTGTGGCGGCGCGCGGATCGGTGCAGGTGCCATCATTGCGGCCGGGGCCACCGTCATCCAGGGAGTCGTTGTCGGAGAGAATGCAGTGGTTGGCGCCGGTGCCACCCTGGTGCGTGGCCTTCCGACCTGCGAAGTGCTGCTCGGCGCCCCGCCCCGCCTGGCCCAACGAAAATAGAAATATCAGCATGCCTCTATCCCAACCCAGCCCTTGGCAGACATCCCTGCTGCCACCGACAGCGAGCATGCAGGATGCTATCCGCAACCTGGATGCGACGGGATTGCAGATCGCCCTAGTCGTCTCCAACGATGGGATACTGGAAGGCACGCTCACAGACGGCGACATCCGCCGCGGCATATTGCGCGGTTGTGCTCTTGAAACACCTATCAGCGAGGTGATGTACCACTCGCCGTTAGTGGCTCCGCCAGACATGGGACGTGAAATAGTGTTGCAGTTGATGCGCGCCAACAGATTGCACCATCTGCCGGTGATCGACGCCGGGCGCCGGGTTGTCGGACTGCACCTATGGGATGAGATCATCGCTCCCACCAGCCGGGACAACCTGATGATCATCATGGCTGGCGGCCTCGGCAAGCGCCTGTTGCCCTACACCGAGGACTGTCCCAAGCCGATGCTGACCGTAGCCGGCAAGCCGATGCTGGAGCACATCATCGAGCGCGCCAAGGCAGAAGGTTTTAACCACTTCGTGCTCGCCGTGCGCTACCTGGCTCACAAGATCGAATCCCACTTCGGTGATGGCCAGCGATGGGACGTCCGCATCGAATACTTGCGTGAAGATGCGCCGCTGGGTACCGCGGGTGCCCTCGGACTGCTTACAGAGACGCCGGAACAGGCCGTGGTCGTTACCAATGGCGATGTGCTTACGGACGTTCATTATGGCGAGATGCTTGATTTCCACCGCCGGCACCAGGCGGCCGCAACCATGGCAGTACGGCAGCACGAGTGGCAGCATCCCTTCGGTGTCGTCCTTACCCGCGGGGTGGATATCATCGGTTTCGAGGAAAAGCCTGTGCATCGCTCCAACGTCAACGCTGGCATCTACGTACTTGAGCACGCCACGCTCAAACTGCTGGGACGCAACGAGCCCTGCGACATGCCGAAACTGTTTGAGCGTGCCCAGTTGCACGGCCTCAAGACCATCGTCTACCCGATGCACGAACCTTGGCTGGATGTTGGCAGGCCTGGCGACCTGGAACTGGCACGTTTGGGCAAGATGTCTTCCGGCACATGAACGAGTATCGGGGCATGCTTTCGAAAATTTTAATCGTGGGCCTGGGCAGCATTGGCAAGCGCCACTTGCGCATAGCCAGGGCGCTGTACCCCAACGCGGATATCAGAGTCCTGCGCCATGCCGGCCCGAGCGCTACACCGGAATTTGCCGATGGTTGCCTTGTAGACATGGCGGACGCGCTGCGCTTTGCGCCGGACGCGGCGGTGATTGCCAACCCGGCACCGTTCCATCTTGGCACGGCTTTGCCATTGGCGCGGGCGGGCATCCATCTCCTGATTGAAAAGCCGCTCGCCGCAGAAAGCATGGGAGTCCAGGAACTGCTGGAAGAGGAGGCCCTGCAGCGGACAGTGGTCATGGTCGGCTATAACCTTCGCCACCTACCGTCGCTACAGGCGTTCCGCCAACTGCTCAATGAAGGCAACATCGGACCGCTCTGGTCGGTAAGGGCTGAAACCGGCCAGTACCTGCCCTCCTGGCGCCCAGGGGCGGACTATCGCGATGGTGTCTCGGCGCAACGCCGGCTCGGAGGCGGCGTGCTGCTGGAACTCAGTCACGAGATTGACTATCTGCGCTGGATATTCGGCGAGATTTGCTGGGTCCAAGCGACCCTGCGCCGTCAGAGTAGCCTCGAGATCGACGTCGAGGACACGGCCCATCTGCTGCTAGGATTCGGCGACTCCGAGGAAGGTGGAGGCCTGACTGCTAGGCTGGATATGGACTTCATCCGCCGGGACTCGACACGCCAGTGTATTGCTCTCGGAAAGGGGGGCAGCCTGCGCTGGGATGGCTTGGCTGGCACGGTCGATGTATTCGGTCCGGAGATGAAGTCCTGGCGGAATGTCCGGACTCTGCCCCACGAGCGCGACGACAGCTACATATCCCAGTGGCATCACTTCGCGGCCTGCATTTTGCGGGGGGAGCGCCCTCTGGTTTCCGCGGTGGACGGCGCAGTAACCCTGGCCGTCATCGAGGCGGCGCGGCGCTCTTCGCAGGATGGGGGCCGCAGAACCATTGTCAACCGAAGCGAAACTCCATGAGTACTATCGCCCTGATCTGTGCCCGCGGCGGCTCGAAAGGCCTGCCGGGCAAGAATATCCGACCTCTCGCGGGCAAACCGCTGATCGCATGGGCTATTGCCCATGCCAGGGCTGTTCCACGGATTGACCGGGTGGTGGTGTCCACGGACTCCCCCGAGATCGCCGAGGTGGCGCGAAGCTACGGGGCCGAGGTGCCGTTCCTACGCCCTGCCGAATTGGCCCGCGATGACAGTCCGGAGTGGCTGGCCTGGCGCCATGCCGTCGAGTTCTTTATACAGGTCGACGGCGCCTATCCTGACCAGTTGGTGTCGGTACCTGCCACGGCCCCACTGCGCCAGCCGGAGGACATAGAAAATTGTCTGGACGAGTATGAGAAAGGTGGCGCGGACATCGTCGTGACCATTACCGACTCACACCGCAGCCCCTACTTCAATATGGTCACCCGCGACGAAACTGGGGCGGCGCGGTTGGTTATCCCACCCCGGGGCGTGGTATCTCGCCGCCAGGACGCGCCTGTGGTGTACGACATGACCACTGTGGCCTATGTTACCAGCGCGGAATTCATTCTGACCCATGACCATGTCTTCGCCGGCGCGGTCAAGGCGGTGCATGTGCCACCCGAGCGGGCACTGGACATCGACACCGAACTTGATTTCAGGATTGCCGAATGCCTAATCCAACCCCGCTTGGAGAAGTCATGAAGCCGTTATCACAGATCATGGACCTGCATGGTCGCACTGCCTTGGTCACCGGCGCCTCCGGGCACATTGGACGGACTATCGCACAGACGCTGGCTGAACTCGGATCCGATCTGGTGCTGGTCGACATGCCGGGTACCCAACTCGAGTCGCTGCCGGCCCTCCTTTCCTCATTCCCTGACATCAGCGTGGAAGTCCTGGCCTGCGACCTGGAGCTGGGAGAGGAACGCGAACGGCTGGTCCAGTCCTTCAAGGGGCGATACGAGGCGCTCGACATTCTCGTTAACAATGCCGCCTTCGTCGGTACGTCCGGTTTGCAGGGCTGGGCGACACCATTTCTCGAACAGACGGTCGATACCTGGCGGCGCGCGATGGAGGTCAATCTGACGACGGTTTTCGACCTGTGCAAGTCGCTGACGCCCGATCTCATGCGTGGTCAGGGTGCGAGCATCATCAACATCACGTCTATCTACGGCGAGCTGGGTCCCGACTGGCGCCTTTACGAGGGCACTTCCATGGGCAATCCTGCCGCCTACTCCGCCTCGAAGGGAGGCCTGATCCAGTTGACCCGCTGGCTGGCGACCACGCTAGCGCCGTCCATACGTGTCAACGCCATATCCCCTGGTGGCGTGGTCCGCAATCAGCCTGAGGCGTTCGTCGAGCGCTACGTCGCCCGAACACCCCTCGCGCGGATGGCCACCGAGGAGGATTTTCGCGGTGCCATCGCCTTCCTAGCGAGCGACATGTCAAGCTATGTCACTGGGCAGAACATCGCGGTGGATGGTGGCTGGGGTGTCTGGTGAGGCCTCCCCTGCCAACTCCAGTCTCGAAGAGGAAGGGCTGGTGATGCGCATCATGGTCGTTTGTAATTCGCGGCATCACTCACGCAGCACCCTGGCCCTGGCTGAGCAACTGGCCATCATGGGCTTGCAGGGCGAGGTCATCGCACTGTGTGAGCCAAGCGAGATGGGGTACTACGAAAGTTTCATTAATCCGATGACAACGCGCATAGTGCCTTTCGCGGAGGGAGGAGTTGAAGCACGGCCGGACGTCCCGGCCATGGCCCAGCGGCAAGCGGAGCCCTCCACCCGCTTCGAGCGAGCTTATAGCTCTATCGCTCGGTTGCGCAGCAGAAGCCGCTCCGCTGTTGTCAAGAAGCTCATCGATATCGTCCGGGAAAGCTCACCGGGTTGCCTCATCCAGGAAAAAAGGGCTCTACGGCACTATCGCAGTCAAATTGCGCTCGCCGAACGGCTGATGGCGAAGACTATGCCCACTGTTATACTCGCCTTCGGGGACAGGCACATCGACTTTGAAGTGGCCGTACTGGCTGCCGCCAGGCGGCGCGGGATTCGCGTCGTATTGCCGTACAGCACATACTCAGGCAGCGCCGGCCTGTTAAAACTTCGCAAGCTCCAGGGCGAACTCGGTATATGGTCGCCTTTCTCGCTTTATCGCCTAAATGCCAAGCGGGTACTCAGGAGCCAGGTTATGGAGGGCTACTTCTGGCAGCGTCCGAGCGTTCTGATGGCCCTGAGAAAGCTTGGCCTGCTTTCGAGAAATCCCTGGTGCATTGGCAACGGCCCCTCGGATATCGTGTGCGTTGACAATGACAGTACCTTCGCTCGCTATGCAGCCGAAGGCGTGCCGCAGCACAAGATTAAGATAGTCGGCGACACTGCCTATGATGCACTGTTTGCACAATTCACGGCGCGCTACCAGGTGCGCGCGCAGATGGCTGAAGAGGGTCACATCCGGGTGGACTGGCCGGTCATCGTGATTGCCCTGCCACAGTTCGCAGAGCAAGGAGTGATGGGGTGGGAGGAGCACTGGCGAGAAATTGAATACCTACTCGGCGAAATTTGTTGCTGTGGGCCGAACGTTGTCGTTTCCCTGCATCCCCGTGTTAACCAGGACGACTACCGCTACCTCGAAGAAAAGTATCCATTACACATTGCCACTCAGCCGCTGAAGGACATCCTGCCAGTGGCCGATGTCTTCGTCGCGGTTAACTCAAGTACGGTATTCTGGGCCGTCCTGTGTGGCATACCCGTTGTCGTGCTGGACTATTTCGGGTTGGACTCCAGCCTGTTTAACCATTTGACGAGCATCTCCTATGTGCGGGACCGACGCGCCGTCCGAGATGTGGTCAGCATCGCCATCACCTCATCCGGTCCCGATTTTGCCGATGACTGGAAGCGCCTTTCCCGTGAACGGGTCTTCGACGGCAACGTAATCCGCCGCTACTTCGGACTGGTTGGCGAATAGCATGTGCGGCATCCTTGGTGCCATCCCTGCGGCTGAGCCCGATGCCTTCCTGCGCGCGCTGTCTACCATCGCCCACCGCGGGCCGGACGGCCAGGGGAGTTGGCAGGACGGCATGCAGGTGATGCTCGGCCATCGACGGCTTTCCATCCTCGATGTTTCGGAGGCAGCCTCCCAGCCGATGCATCGGCGCGGCCGCTACCACATTGTCTTCAATGGTGAAATCTACAACTTTTTGGAGCTCCGCCGCGAACTCGAGGCGGCGGGTGAGATTTTTAGCAGCGACTCGGACACGGAGGTTCTACTGGCCGGGTTCGCGCGATGGGGCAGGAATTGTCTGGACCGGCTGAACGGCATGTGGGCCTTCGCCATCTGGGACAGCAATGAGCAACGGCTGTTTCTGGCACGCGACCGGTTAGGTGAGAAGCCCCTCTTTTATCTCCATGAGGGTGGGCGTTTCCTTTTCGCGTCGGAGCAGAAGGCTCTGCTGCCATTCCTGCGCGAGGTGAGACCAGCGGAACGTTTCCATGCATTGTGCCGCAACCCTTACGCCTACGAGGGTACGAGCGAGTCGCTGTTCGACGGCATCTCCCGTTTCCCTGCAGCGCACTGCGCCTGGTTCGAAGCAGGAAGGATGCGCATTGAGCGATACTGGGCTCCACTGGAGCGGGAGCCGGATGTGCCGGGCGATTATGCCGCCCAGGTGGAGGCGTTGCGCGTACTGCTACTGGACTCCTGCCGCCTGCGTCTGCGCGCCGACGTGCCGGTGGCCACGGCATTGAGTGGCGGGGTCGACTCCAGCGCAGTTGCCGCCAGTATCGCTGAGGTGGGCAGGCAGCATGGCGTCGAGCGACTACCCGCCAAATGGCAGAATGCCTTCGTCGCCAGTTTTCCTGGTACGGTAATGGATGAGAGCGGCCCCGCCCGGCGGATTGCCGAGCATCTTGGCATCGATTTGCAGGAAGTCCCGATGGTGCCGAAAAACGCCGGCAACGATCTTGAACGCATAGCCTACCTGTTCGAGGAGGTGCACGAGGTCAACCCGTTGCCACACGTCAAGCTCTATGGCGAGATGCGCCGGCAAGGCGTCCTAGTTAGCCTCGATGGCCATGGCGGGGATGAGTTATTTTGTGGCTATGAATCCTCTGTGCTCCATGCGTTGCCCAGTGCGTTGGGGCGGCCGCGCGATGCCAAAATGGTGCTGCGGACCTACCAGGCGACCCATCCGGCCAATGCGCAGTTCCGGGGTATGTCACCGGCACGCATCGCGCTGTATCTGGCCCGCTCAGAAGTTCGCGACCGATGGAATAGCAGGCAGCGGGATCCCGCCATGCGGCATGCAGCCAGCCGTTGCGACAGTCTGAACAGGCATCTTCTGGGACTGTCCTTCTCCACCGTACTGCCCACCCTGCTCAGAAACTACGACCGATATTCGATGATAAATGGCGTGGAGATACGCATCCCCCTACTGGACCACCGCATTGTCGATTTCGCCTTTGCCTTGTCCTGGAAGTCGAAGTTGCGCAATGGGTTTACCAAGTCCGTGCTGCGAGACGCGGTAGCCCCTTGGTTGCCGGCCGGCATCGTCAGCAACCGGACCAAGTTCGGCTTCGCCCCACCCATCATTGACTGGATGCGTGGTCCGCTACGGGAATACCTGCTCGATGAGTTGGGTTCTTACACATTTCGCCAAGCCAGGATGATCGACCCAGCCCGGTTGGGAAAGACTCTACTTGATCTGATCCGCGGTGATGGCGCGGCTATCTTGTATGACGTGGAAAAGGTTTGGAAGGAATTCGCTATCTATCTCTGGGAAAAAGCGTTTCTGTGCAACCAGCCTTGGAAGCAATCAGACAAGGCTACGAGGAACGATTCCAACCTTATGTCCGTGATTAGCCTATGACCCCAACGGAAACCAAACGCCCGAAGATCCTGTTCTTCGCACCGATCCTCGAATATCCTCCTGCGGGCGGTCCACAACTCAGCGTCGTTAACGCCGTGAAGGTGCTAAACCGGATCGCGGAATTGCACATTGTCACCACCGTGCCGCCGGACCGTCTTGGTTCTCCCTCGGCCGAGGCTTTTTTTCGCGCCCACAGCCAAGCGCTGATCCACGCCCCTACCAGTTGCTGGCGATCCCGTAATCCGTTCGTGGACAAGCTGATGCGCCGTTCCAGGCGTGGGCTGGCGCCCATCCTTGCCTGGTTTGACGTGCGCTGCATCCTGCGCCACGCGGCGCGCGAGGGTATCGAAATCTTCTGGGTCGACCGTGTTCTCGAACATGCCTTTGCCGTATTTCGCTTGCTTCGCTGGAAGCGTCCCGATTCACCTATCGTCGGCGATACGGAAGCAGTGTATTCCCTGTTTGTCTTACGCGAGTTGCCAATGGTCAGGAACCCGATACGCCGGCTAGGTATATGGTTACGCGGAAAAAAAACCGAAGCTGAGGAACGTGTATTGACCGCGCGCGCCGACGTGGTGACAGCTGTTTCGGAAGTAGATGCCGATTTCTTTCGTCGATTGGCGTCGCAGCCACGGAACATCATGTGTTTCTCGAACGTGGTGGACTTGGCCGATTTCCGAGAACGTATCGAGCCGCCGCTGCCACTAAAGAAACCCTGTGCGCTGCTCCTCGGCTCATTCGGCCACGCGAACAGTCCCATGGACCGCGCTGCCCGCTGGGTGGCCGAAAACATCATGCCCTTGGTGTGGGAGAAAGTACCCGAAGCACACCTTTACATTATCGGCCGCAATTCGCAGATCACCCAGGCCGTGCTAAATGGTGAGCGGATCACGGTGGTCGGCCAGGTACCTAGCGTGTTGCCTTACCTGCAACAGGCCGCAGTTACCCTCGTGCCCCTACGCTTCGAGTCCGGCACGCGATTCAAGATCGTCGAATCGGGAGCTGCTGCCGTGGCTTGCGTTTCCACCACACTCGGTGCCGAGGGGCTTGAAGTCACACACGGCGAGAACATTCTTATCGCCGACGATACCGAACAGTTCGCCGAAGCCATGGTTTCGGTTCTTTCCTCCCCGGAGTTGGCCAGACGGCTCGGCGACAGTCTCCACGACTTGGTGGCACGAAATTACAGCCTGGAAAAGCAGACCCAGGAGGGAGAAATGATCCTGCAGCACATTAAGGAAAAGTTTTATGGTTAACGTAGAAAGCAAGACGGTTAGCGTATTTGGACTTGGTTATGTCGGTTGCGTGAGCGCCGCTTGTCTAGCGAGAGCCGGACATCGAGTCATCGGGGTCGAGGTCAATGACTCGAAAGTCGCGCTCATCAACAGCGGGGTGGCCACCATTGTCGAACCCGGTCTGGACGATTTGTTGAAGGCTGGCGTGGACAGCGGTCTGGTCAGAGCGACCAGCGACGCTGCCGCCGCGATTGGGGAATCGGACGTAGTACTTGTCACCGTCGGCACCCCCAGCAAAGCGGATGGCGAGTTAGACCTGAGTCATATCCATGCCGTTGCCCGCGATGTCGGCAGCGCGCTGAAGGACAGGGAGCGATTCGTCACGGTCGCCATCCGCTCAACCGTCAAGCCGGGAACTTGCATGGCAGTGGCCGAGACCATCGCGCAAACCTCCGGCAAGAAGTTCGGCAAGGATTTCTCCGTGGTCGCCAACCCGGAGTTCCTGCGGGAAGGTACGGCCATCGCCGACTATGAGAAACCCCCTTACGTGCTGATCGGCGCGGCGGACGAGCGCGGGGCGCAAGAGGTGTCTGCCATCTACGCCAACCTCGAAGCGGAAATCCTTACAATCGGCTTGGCCAGTGCCGAGATCATCAAGTATGTAAACAATTCCTGGCATGCCCTCAAGGTGGCATTCGGCAATGAGGTCGGTGCGGTTTGCAAGGTTCACGGCATTGATTCGCACGAGGTGATGGACCTCTTCTTTCGAGACCGGGTGCTTAATATTTCACCGCACTATTTGCGACCGGGCTTTGCTTTTGGCGGCGCTTGCCTGCCTAAGGACCTCTCCGCTCTCGCAGTGCTGGCGAAGAGCGCTAATATAGAGACGCCATTGCTTGACAGCGTACATCCGAGCAATGACGCACACATAAACCGCGCTATTGCCCTCATTAGACGTTATCCCACGCAGGCTCGACTGGGCTTTCTTGGTGTCAGTTTCAAAACGGGTACGGACGATGTGAGAAACAGTCCGACGTTGGCAATCATCAATACGCTACGTAGGGACGGATACCAAATTCGCATTTTCGATGATTATGTTCATTTCGCGTTGTCCAGTGGCCGGAACGCGGCGACGACACGTTCCATCCTCGGCGACATCGAACAGTTGATGGTGCCAACCGCAGCTGAGCTTCTGGAACATTCTGATGTAATCATCGTTGCCAAGAAGGAACCCTCTTTCGATGGGGTCCTTGCCAATCTTGGAAATCGCACCTTGGTAGACCTCGTGTACCTCACCGGTGTTTCGCATATCTCCAATAGTTACGAAGGCTTGGCCTGGTAACTGTGTCTGTTCATAACCATTTCGTGGCAGAAGCAAGCATGAACCATAGAACACCTAGACGGATCGCTGTGACACTCGTCGACCGCGCGAACTATGGCCGCCTTAAGCCGGTCATGGAGGCCATCAGCCAACATCCAGAACTTGAACTGGTGGTGATATGCAGCGGCACGATGGTGCTGGACCGCTTCGACCGGCCTGTGAAGGTTGTAGAACAGGACGGCTTCAAGGTGAGTTCCGAGATCTACATTGAACTTGAAGGCTCCACCCCCACCACCATGGCCAAGTCGCTGGGTTTTGGCATCATCGAGTTCTCCAGCGAATTCGCCCGCCTGAAACCGGACATAGTGCTGGTCATCGGCGATCGCTATGAAGGGCTGGCCGCCGCCCTGGCCGCCTCCTACATGAACATCTGCCTGGCCCACATACAGGGAGGCGAGGTCAGTGGATCCATCGACGAAAGCGCCCGCCATTGCATAAGCAAGTTGGCGCAGTTCCACTTTCCTTCCACCCTGCGTTCGGCGGACTTCCTGGTACGCATGGGGGAACTGCCGAAAACCGTTTTCCATGTCGGATGCCCCAGCGGCGACATCGCACTCTCACTAGATCGTCGTCTCCCCGAGGGCATCTTCAAGGACGCCCTTGGCGTACCCATCGACCCGGAGCAGCCCTACTTGCTGGTGGTCTTCCACCCGGTGACCACCCACTACGGGGGCGACGGCGAAGCTGTGGGCGAACTGCTGGAAGCCTGCGACGAGATCGGCCAGCAGGTGGTGTGGCTTTGGCCCAACATCGACGCCGGCTCAGACCGGGTCAGCGCGACCATCCGTCGCTTCCGCGAACACCGCCAACCCCAATGGCTGCGGCTGATCAAGAACTTCCCGCCGGACGACTACCTGCGGGTGCTGGGCAACGCCAGTTGCGCTGTAGGCAACAGCAGCAGCTTCGTGCGCGACTCATCCTTCTTCGGTACGCCCGTGGTGCTGGTGGGTGACCGCCAGGAAAGCCGCGAATGTGCCGAGAATGTTCTCAAGACCCCCTGCGAGAAGGATGCCATCGTGGCCGCGATCCGCTCCCAGACAGACAATGGACGCTACGCCCCCAGCAAGCTCTACGGCGACGGTCAGGCGAGCCAGCGCATCGCGGATTACCTGGCCAGCGTGGAGCACTATGTGCAGAAACGCTTGGGGTACGTGGCGTCATGATCCACGGCCATCACCTATGTGCCCTCGTGCCGGCTCGAGGCGGCTCCAAGGGCATCCCGAGAAAAAACCTGTATGAACTCGCGGGCATCAGCTTGGTGGAACGCTCCGTTCGCCTGGCGCGGCGTTGCGAAATGGTAGACCGCGTCCTTGTGAGCAGCGAGGACGCTGAAATCACTGCCCTCGCCCGCCGCCTGGACGCAGCCACGCCGTCCCCGCGTCCGGCCGCCTTCGCCTCTGATACGGCGCGAACCATTGACGTGATTCGCAATCTGGCGCAGGAAGGCGTGCTGGATAATCAGGACTGCCTCCTGCTGCTGCAACCCACCACGCCGCTACGTACCCTGGCGGACCTGGCTGCCGCCTGTGCCCTGCTGGACCAGAACTGGGAGAGCGTCGACGCAATCGTCAGCGTTTGTGTGGTGGACGGTTCTCATCCCTACAAGTCTCAGGTGATTCGCGACGGGTACCTTGCCGCCTTACTGGGCCAGGATGCAGCGGTACCACGGCAGTCTCTACCCGCCGTCTATCTACCAAATGGCGCCATCTACCTCGCCAAGATCGCCACCCTGCTGGAAGAGGACACCTTCCTACCCAGACGTACCCTGCCGTACGTCATGCCGGCCATACCTTCCATCAACCTCGACGGTCCGCTGGACTTGCTACTACTAGAGGCAGCGGTGGCAAAACAACTCGCCGTCACGGCGCTAGCTGATTCCGGCATCTGATATCCACAAAAAGGGGGACACCATGGACATCGAACGCATCCATGACGGCGACACCGACCTCGCCCTCATCATCAGGCGCACCTACCACAGCGACGGTATCGAATTTTTCACGCCGAACAGCTATTCACAGCAGATCGGCTATATGAACCGTCCCGCCAATTATGTTATCCAACCGCACGTACACAACCCGGTGCCCAGGGAGGTGCAATATACCAACGAAGTGCTGTTCATCCGCAGCGGTCGTGTTCGTGTCGATTTCTACTCAGAACAAAAATCCTACCTGCTCAGCCGTGAACTGGTAGCCGGCGACATCATCCTGCTGATTCGCGGCGGCCACGGCTTCGAGATGTTGGAAGCCACCGAAATGGTCGAAGTCAAACAGGGGCCTTACGCTGGGGAACTAGACAAGACCCGCTTCAACCCTGATGCCCTGGCCTGACTTCCCCTAAACACCAATACACCAATCAAGATGGAATATCTTAAGAAAGCGCTTCAAAAATTCTGGCCGGCATGGATGCTCGTGCTACTCGTCATGCGTCCCCGGCGCTTCATGCTCGAATTCGTGTACGCGTATAAGGATTACCGGTTGTTCCGCGACTCGGTGGAACCCTATCGCGACCTGCTGGAGCGCCTGCCCGCTACATCCTCCGGCGATACCCCTAAAACCTTGGCGATCATCGCCGGTCCGGCCATGAACGTCCAATGGCTGCAGATCTGGTCTGTGCTTGGCGCCTGGTTTGCGGTGGAAGGCTACCGGGTCATTGCCATCACCGCGCGCGGCAAGCCGATCCAGAACCGCTACCTGCGCCTGTTCGGATTTGACCTGCTTTACCTCGAGGACATGTGCATCGGCGATGTGTTGGTCCCGACCGACATCGCTGACGAATTTGGTCGTCTGGTGTCTTTCCATGACTTCAAGGAATATGAATATCAGGGCATGCCACTGGGCAAAATGGCTCTGTCCACCTTCAGCCGACAACGCGCCACCGGTATCATGGACGTAGCTGATCCAGAATCTCGTCGCGAGATCCGACACTGGCTTGCCCATCTTTACAAGACACTCCAGGTGGCCAAGCGAATGTATGCCGAGTACAACATTTCCATGCTGTTCTTTACTGAAGTATTCATGGAGGAGTACGGCGCGCTCTATTACGCAGCACTGAAGGACGAACTCAATATCATCCGCTTCGCGGGTACCGTGCGGGACAACGCCATAGTCATCCAGCACTTGAACCCGGATAGCGACCGGACCCATTTCTCTTCCATTAGTGCCCCCAGTTGGTCGCGCATCTTGGCCTATCCCAACTCCACCGATATGGAAACCGAATTGATGCAGAATTTTGCCGACCGTTATGGTGACCGCTGGGCACTCTCCAAGCGCAACCAGCCCAACACCCGCATCATGCCGGTGGAAGATGCACGGGCGATCCTCGGTGTTCCCGAGGGGCGGAGCATCGCGGTAATCTACAGCCACATCCTCTACGACACCCTGTTCTTCAACGGCGAGGATCTATTTGATAATTACGCCGACTGGCTGGTGCAGAGCGTCAAGGCGGCCTGCGCCAACCCTCGGGTGCAATGGTTCATCAAGGTGCACCCGTCCAACCTCTGGCGGGGCGAGTTGGAGTACTACCACGGCGGCAAGTACGAAGAAGTCCGCCTCATCGAGCAATATGTCGGCCCGTTGCCGAATCACGTCCGGCTTGTCTACCCAGATACTCCCCTGAGCCCCTACACTTGGATGAAGGTTGCCGATTTCGGCATAACCGTGCGTGGCACCTCGGGCATCGAACTCGGCGCGCTGGGCAAGACTGTTATCACGGCCGGCAGCGGACGCTACGAGGACATCGGTTTTACCCTCAATTCCTCCAGCGTCGAGGAGTATCTCGACGTGCTGGCGCGTATTCCCGACGTGCCCCCACCCACGAAGGCGCAGAAGCGCTTGGCATTGCGCTTTGCCTATGCCACGTTCTGCATGAAGCCCTTCACTTTGGACTTCCTAATGCCAGTAGTTCGTAGCGGCAAGGCTGCGATCTTCAGTTCCGACGACTTGGTATACGTAGGCAATTTCAGCGAGGGGGTGGCCGAGGCTCCCGCCTCCATCCAGCGCTTTGCCAAGTGGAGCATGGATAAAGACGATATTGACTTTCTAAACCCTTGGCCAGCGGATATTGCAACGCACTATTCACACCAGCCAAGTGTTCCGGAATGCGAAGAAGCTGGTGCTGGAGCCTGTTTCAATGAGCAGTGAGACGATGAATATCTCAGAAGATTACAGTCTCCTGTCGGCATGCACTCTGAGTTACATCCCCTACGCCCTGGTGACACTACGTACCGCTAAAGCTGTAAGTCCACGTCTGCGTTTATATTTGTTCGTAGCCGACGGCACTTCCGAGACGGTCGCATACCTTAAAAAGATACCAGAATTCTTGAGCCTGTCGGTTGACATTTTTGGACCATCCGATCTCTCTCCTCAATTAAGAGATCCGTATTTAGCCTGCTTTAATTACTATAATACTTTTGAAGTAAGCAATGTGGCCAAGTATGTTGGGCTAAAACATGTCCTGGCTTCAAACCGGGATGGCGCTATTTACATATATGCCGATTCTGATATTTCTTTCTTCGGCGACGTCGTGGCTGCTTTGAGCCGGGAAGAAAGCGCTCCAGTCCTGCTGACGTCTCACCAATTTCGACCATCCTCAGATGATGTAGAAAGCGAATATTTACTGCATGGATGGCTTAATTCTGGTTTTTCGGTTTTTGATGGATCTGATGCGCGCGTTCTAGGTGTTTTAGATTGGATGATTCACAGAATCTCGCGTCGCGGCTATCTGGCGCCGCAGTTCGGACTTAGTGGTGATCAACCCTGGCTCTCAGGGCTTCCTTTCCTTTTTCCAGAGATTGTGTCCACTTGTAGCGCCCCGGGCCTTAATGTGGCGTACTGGAATTTGTCTGAAAGAGCGCTGACAGAAGCCGATGGCCGCATCGAGTGCAATGGAGAACCACTCATTTTCTTTCATTTCAGTGGGTTCATCGGAGCCAAGCCCGGCATACTATCCAAGCATGCCGAGACAAAGGTCGCTCCCGGCTCCATTCTTGATAAACTGTGTCAGCGATATTCGTCTGAACTTGAGGTGTCTGAGATATTGCGGGCTGAATTATCAGGCCTCCCCATCATTCCCTCTTCCAGACTTCCATTGCCTCAGCGTATTTACAAAGGTTCATTGCTGAACAAGATCAGCATAGACTCACCCACCGTCAAGCGGGGGGTCTTTTCCAGGGTGGGAATGAGGCTAGACGCCTTGCTCTCGTGCTTGCTTCACTGAGAGGGAATGAGATGACTCATGAACATTTCCGTATCGGTGCCCACGTCGTTGGTGAAGGCCGTGGCTTTATCATCGGTGAGATCGCCCAAGCCCATGACGGCAGCCTTGGTATGGCGCACGCATACATCGACGCCATTGCCGGTGCCGGCGCCGACGCAGTCAAATTCCAGACCCATATCGCTGAGGCTGAAAGCTCGCCGCAGGAGCCTTGGCGCGTCAAATTCAGCCGCCAGGACGAGACCCGCTTCGATTACTGGAAGCGCATGGAGTTCACGCGGGAACAATGGTTTGGCCTGAAGGAACACGCGGAACAAGTAGGCTTGGTATTCCTGAGTTCTCCCTTCTCGCTCCAAGCGGCCGATCTACTGGACGCACTAGGAATGGCCGCCTGGAAGGTGGCTTCTGGTGAGATCAGCAACCATCCCCTGCTGGAACGTATGGTCGCAACCGGCAGGCCGATATTGCTGTCAACAGGTATGAGCCCCTTGGCCGAATTGGACAGCGCAGTGGCTGTGGTGCGAGCCTTCAGCTGCCCACTGGCGGTCATGCAGTGCACCTCAAGCTACCCCACACCTGCGGAAAAAATTGGGCTCAACATGCTCGGCGAATACAGGCAGAGATATGCTTGCCCGGTTGGCTTATCCGACCACTCGGGCGCCCTCTACGCTGGGCTAGCGGCGGTGACCCTGGGGGCGGATCTTCTAGAGTTACACGTTACCATGAGCCGAGAAATGTTCGGGCCGGACGTGATCGCCTCCGTCACCACGTCCGAGTTGGCGCAACTCGTTGAGGGCGTTCGTTTCATCGAGCGGGCACGTGCCCATCCCGTGTGCAAGGATACACTTGCGACAGAATTCGGCGATCTGCGAGCTATCTTTATGAAGAGTCTTTTTCTTGTCGATAACCTGGCTGCTGGGACGGAAATCGAAGCGCGACACCTGGCCGCGAAAAAGCCAGGAACGGGCATCCCTTCTCAAGCTATCAACAAAATATTAGGCCGCAAGCTCGCCCGAGACGTGAAGCGGGGACATTTACTAAAGCTTGATGATCTGGTGCTGTAATGCCACGAATCTTGACACAATTAACCACCTTTTGTTTCATTGTTGTCTTGATAGGACAGCTAGGCTTCAAAGCGCTTGCATACCTTTTCGACATCACTCACCCTTCCTGGATATTCTGGATATTCCTTTATGGAATGCTCGTAGCGTATGGGATCCGTCGTATCTTGCTCAAACGCACTGACATATTAGATTTGCTTTTCATAACAGGCCTACTCTTTGCAGTGGGAAATTACGGCATCTTCAGCCAAGCGAGCCCAACAAAATTCGCGGGTGTTCTTGCGACTATCTGGCTAGGCCCATATTTGCTCGGACGCCGCTTTGGTCAACATATCTGTAGGTTCACCGCCGTTAACGTATATGTAATCGCTGCGATGACAATCCTCCTGGTAATCTGGCAGATCGTGGTTAAACCGGAAATTATCAACAATGATCGACTGATCCTGTTCGCCCCCAGGAATTGGGACGGCGTTGGAGGTGACGGGACCATGGCCTATATCGGTTTGGCTGTGGGGGCGGCCTGCATGGTCGGATTTGTCCATATTCAGTCCCTAACAGCCCGAGCAAAGCTTACCCCCGCGTTTTATGCCCACCTCGTTGTGGTCGGGGCGCTCGAACTTTTCCTACTCTGGTTCGGATCCCGCAGCAGCCTAGTTGCGGTAGTTCTGTCATGTGCGCTCCTGACCCTGTTTCTGAGCCAGAAAAACGGTATGAGAAAATACACCACCTTACTGTTCCTGATTTGTATCCCCTTACTTGGCTATCCATATCTCTCGAGCTCCAGAGCCGATCTCATCAGTCAGGCGGGAAAAATTATCATTCCCCTGAAAAGCGACGGAATTGCCGCCTTGCTTAATCTCTCCCATGATATCCCCAGTCGATCCGGAAACGCGGTGCCCTCTTCTATACGTGGAGGACTAACTAACGAACCCTCCATCGACCAGATCTGCAAACCTTCAGGCAATTCGTCATTTTCCCGGATGATCATGGTCATGGAGGCGGCTAGATTATTAATTGAGCACCCTGGGTTCGGTGTCGGCGTGGGTAATTTCGGCTTTTCTGATTGTGAAACTAGGAGTGAGTTTGCCTCGCCGCATAACATGTTGATTCATCTGTTGGTGGATTTCGGACTGATTGGTGCGCTTCCCTGGATATTGCTATTTCTTATTATCTTGTACAGACTGCTGCAAATGCTTCGGATATCGCGCGGCCAACCCAGAGAGGCATACCTACATATACTCTCCATTTGGCTCTTTGCGATGGTGGTCGCCCAGATTAGCGGAAATGTCTACATTGATTTCAATATATTCATGCTAACTGGTGCCGCAGTTACCATCGTGCGGCCATCTATTTCACGGCAGGTTCGGGACGGTTTTATACATGAAAATGCGTTATCTACCAGCCCAGTTACTTCCTCCCAATCTCTGTAATTTATGATGAAATCGATGACATCTTTCATCCCAGTCAACACACCTAATCTCTCCGAGCGGGAACGTGACTACCTGTTGGAATGCATCGACAGCGGGTGGATATCATCCGAGGGTCCGTTCATCAAGAGCTTCGAAGAGAAATTCTCCTCACGCTTGGGCCGGGAGCACGGTATCGCAGTGGCCAACGGTTCCGCAGCGCTCGACGTTGCCGTCGCCGCACTTGGAATCGGCCCAGGCGACGAGGTCATCATGCCCACCTTTACCATCATTTCGTGCCCCACGGCTGTGGTCCGGGCCGGTGCCTTACCCGTCTTGGTGGACAGCGATCCTGTCACATGGAACATGGATATCGGCCAGATCGAGGCCCGAATCACCCCCCGAACACGCGCCATCATGGTAGTCCACATATACGGACTGCCAGTGGACATGGGGCCCGTGCTAGAACTTGCCAAGCGGTATAAGCTGTATGTCATTGAGGACGCCGCGCAGATGCATGGGCAGATCTGGGACGGCAAACCCTGCGGCAGCTTCGGACATATCAGCACCTTCAGCTTCTACCCCAACAAGCATGTGACCACCGGCGAGGGTGGCATGGTCGTCACGGACGACGCGGAATTGATGGAAAGAAGTCGACGATTACGCAATCTGTGTTTCATCCCCGAACGTCGCTTCGTGCACGAGGAGCTTGGCTGGAACTACCGTATGACCAGCATGCAGGCGGCGCTTGGTCTGGCTCAGCTGGAGCGGCTCGACGAGTTTGTAGGCCGGAAGCGCCGCATGGGTGCGCGGTATAACGAAATGTTGCGCGATATTCCAGGTCTCATCCTGCCCCCAACCAGTTCAGCCCATGCCGAGAGCATCTATTGGGTATACGGGCTACTGGTGGACAGTGCACTGCCGTTCGAGGCCGATACCGTCATGCGCCAACTTGAGCATCGTGGTATTGGTTCGCGCCCCTTCTTCTGGCCCATTCACGAGCAACCGGTCTTCCTGAAAAAAGGCTGGTACACCGATGAGCACTATCCTGTAGCGGAGAATATGGCGCGGCGCGGGTTCTATCTGCCCAGCGGGCTCGCGCTTGAGGACGACCAACAAGATCGGGTCGCTGATGTTCTCCGCGGGGTCATGGCGGAACTCTTACACCCACGGACGGAATAATCAGGACATGGGCATTTTCGGCGTATATTCGAAATATTACGACCTACTATACCAAGACAAGGATTACGTGGGTGAGGTCGCCTTCATCTCCGGGCTGCTGGAGGAAAATGCCCCCAACGGACATTCTGTCCTTGAGCTCGGGTGTGGAACGGGTAGGCATGCCGCCATGCTGGCCGAGAAGGAATGGACCGTCCATGGCATCGACCTCAGCATGGATATGCTGGCTGCGGCACGAGAAAGAAAACGCTTGCTGCCACCCTCTATTGGTGACCGGCTCGATTTCTCTCTCGGTGACGTCCGTAATTTCAACACGGGAGAGCAATACGACGCTGTACTTGCTCTATTTCATGTGGTCAGCTACCAAAGCAGAAACGATGATGTATTGGCGATGTTCAAAACTGTTGCCAGTCACCTCAAACCTGGTGGTGTTTTTGTTTTTGATTACTGGTATGGTCCGGCAGTGCTGACAGACCGTCCCGCCGTTAGGATTAAACGGATGCAGTCGGATGAGATTGAGATTATCCGACTGGCGGAGCCCGTCATGTATCCGAACGAGTCAGTAGTGGATGTCAACTACCAGATATTCGTCCGAGAATTGTCGGGTGGGACAATAGATGTCCTGCGCGAAACCCACAGAATGCGCTACCTATTTCTGAATGAGATCGAGCTGCTATTGGGCGAAGCTGGACTGAAACACTCGCGGTCCTGCGAATGGCTCACAGGTAAATCGCCCAGCTGGGATACCTGGGGCATCTGTAGCATCGCCTTGAAATGAAACGTATAGGCCTGTTTCTGGGAGTTCAGCCTCACGCTGGCGGGATGTTCCAGTATGCGCAATCCTTACTTGATGCACTTCGCGCCCTGCCTGATGAGGAATACCAAGTTCAAATTGCCTACCTAGGGGCAGACTGGGAGCGTGTTCTATCAAACTATCCCTTTTCAGCCAAACTGGTGCCTCTTGGGGGCTTTGGTCAATTTCTTGCTACCGCCTGCATGGCGGCACGATTGCCCGCTACTGTGGTTAGATTGGCATTTTCATCGATTAACCCTATCGCCAGATGTTTGGAGAAACTCGCCTGCGACATCTGGTTATTTCCCGCCCAGGACGCTGTTGCCTTCCAACTCCGCCTCCCGGTATTAGTCACAATTCACGACCTTATGCACCGCTATGAGCCGCATTTTGTAGAGGTGGTCAAGGGCAGTCGCTACCTGATTCGGGAGCATAGATTTCGTAATCTTGCGAAATGGTCTAAAGGCATATTAGTGGATTCCGAGGTGGGGCGGCTTCACGTTGCCGATTCATACGGTGTGCCCCGAGATAAAATTTTCCCTTTGCCCTATGTTCCTAGCATCAGTACTTGCGTCCTATCCCCGGATGGGGATTTCGACGCCAAATATTCGTTACCCAAAAAATTCATTTTCTATCCGGCGCAATTCTGGGCACATAAAAATCATGCCGCTCTTATTCGTGCAGCAGCAGCGGCCCGCTCCCATTGCCCAGATATCAACCTGGTATTTACAGGGGCGCTGCGGCACGAATATGCCAATATTTTTACGCTAGCAAAAAACTTTGACATGCTTGAGCGGGTTACTTTTTGTGGATATGTGCCAGATGCAGACCTTCCAGGCTTCTACAGCAAGGCTCGTGCAATGGTCATGCCAACCTTTTTCGGTCCCACCAACATTCCCCCCCTCGAGGCTTTTGTGCATTCTTGTCCGGTAGCTGTTTCTAATATCTACGGCATGCCTGAGCAGTTGGGCGATGCAGCTTTATACTTCGACCCGAGATCGGTTGACTCCATTTCCTTTGTTCTGGAGCGTCTTTGGTTGGATGATTCTTTATGTGAAATATTGAAATCAAATGGAAAGCATCGGCTGGAGGCGTGGAATATGGGGCATTATTCCGATAAACTTAAGAACATAATTGATAGCTTGCTGGATAATTGACATTATTTGCGGAGTAGAGGTTTTATTTTGAAAATCTCAATCATTACTGTGGTGTACAATCGGGCAAACACCATTTCTCGCGCAATTCAGAGTGTCAGAGGGCAGGGATATTCTAGTATTGAGCATATTATTATTGATGGGGGATCAAGTGATGGCACACTTGAGAAAATACATGCCTCTAAGAGTGAGGATGCAATTCTTGTCAGCGAGCGGGATGCGGGAATTTATGATGCGATAAACAAGGGCTTAGGCCTGGCTACTGGAGATGTTATTGGTTTTCTTCATTCGGACGACGTTTTTTCAGATGACCGTGTTCTTTTTGAAATTTGCGAGCAATTTATTGATGCTGCGGTTGATGCTGTTTATGGGGATGTGTCTTTTTTCTCACCTCGTGACCCTGGGAAAGTGGTTCGCCGCTATCGTTCATCAAGATTTAAACCATCCCTTCTAGGGTGGGGGTGGATGCCAGCGCATACGGCACTGTTTTTGCGAAAAAAAATATATGATAGGTTTGGTGTGTATAGGACCGATTATAGTATTGCGTCTGATTTTGAATTTATTTGCCGTATTTTCCATGGCGGAGACTTGCAGGCAAGATATCTTCCGCGTGTTTTGGTGAATATGCAAAAGGGCGGTTTAAGTACTGCTGGGTTGAGTAGCACCTTGTTGATTAACATAGAGATGGTTAGGGCGTGCCGTGAAAATAATATTCAAACAAGCTGGCTTAAAATGTTATCAAGATTTTTTGTAAAAATATTTGAGTTTGTGGTGCGTTGACCTTGTAATTGCCAAGCTCCGGCAGGAGCGGCATATGGCGCCATTCATAACTCGCTTATTTAAAAGATATCGAAATATCTTCTTGGTGCTACAAAAATGGGTGGTATGTCGGCTGTCATGATGAGTTTGTTGCTTACAAATGAATGAACAATGTTGACCAGAATATGCGTGACTGGGGCGAATGGCTTCATAGGCGGTGCCTTGTGCTCAAGTTTAAATAGTGCAGGCTATAAGGTCGTTAGAGCCGTCAGAACCGCACTAGTCCCAAGTGAAACTGAGGTCGGCAATATATCAGGCGCTACTAATTGGGTCGGTGCATTAACCGGGTGTGCCACGGTGGTGCACCTTGCTGCACGGGTGCATGTGATGAGAGATTCGGTGGTCAATCCACATGATATATTTCGTGAGATAAATGTTGAGGGAACTCTCCATTTGGCTAGTCAAGCTGCGTTATTGGGTGTACGCCGATTTGTGTACTTGTCCAGCATTAAGGTTAACGGAGAGGGGCGTCAAGAACCATATGGAAGGAACGATCAGCCCCTACCACAGAACCCTTATGCAGTATCAAAGTGGGAAGCGGAAATTGGATTGCAGGAAATTGCTTCAAAGACTGGTATGGAAGTGGTTATTCTGCGTCCACCTCTTGTTTACGGCCCCGGTGTGAGGGCCAACTTTGCGCGGCTGATTAGGTTGGTAAGTCTCGGCGTTCCGCTACCCTTCGGCCAAATTACTAACCGGCGCAGTTTGCTATTTTTAGGCAATCTCGTGGATGCCATTTATTTGTGTCTCTCGCACCCATTAGCGGCCAATCGTACCTACTTATTGTCGGATGGTGAGGATGTTTCTACCCCAGATTTGGTGCGCAGGCTAGCCATAAGCATGGGCAAGCCGTGTCGTCTACTGCCTGTGCCAGCTAGTTTGTTCACTCAGATGGGGCGGGTTTTTCGCAAGGAGCTTGAAGTGAAACGCTTGCTTGGTTCATTGACTGTAGATAACTCGGCCATTCAGAACGAATTGGGTTGGAAACCACCCTATACCTTGGATCAAGGGTTGGTGTTAACCGTCAATAAGCATATTTAGGGAGCTGTGTCGACCATGGATTTTGTCTTCATGGTTATTGGCAGTTCGCTGCTGTCTGGGTTGACCAGCGGCTTATCGTTAGTCTTAATGTTCCGCTGGCGAAGATTATTCCCTCTTGATATTCCAAATAATCGCTCATTGCATTCTTCGCCCACCCCCCGCATCGGAGGCCTGGGTATATTATTCGGTGTCGCTATGAGCAGCATAATTTTCTTTCCAGATAACTTGCAGGCCTTGCTGCTGCCTGCAGGCTGTTTGGTAATGATTTCTCTGGTCGACGATTATTTTGATCTCGCCGCGCGCTGGCGATTTTTGACTCATTTGTTTTCCGCTGGCCTATTTATCGCGCTACTGCCTTCGATTGACTTTTTATTGATTCCGCTTGTTTTCTTCGCCTTGGGATGGATGACCAATCTTTACAACTTTATGGATGGAGCCGACGGGTTGGCAGGTGGAATGGCACTATTCGGTTTTGGCGTTTATGGCTTTCTCGCTTGGGTGGCTGGCGATGTTGGGCTTGCTGCGTTTAGTGTATCTATAGCGGCTGCGGCAACAGGCTTTCTGGCCCACAACTTCCCACCCTCGCGCTTATTTATGGGGGATACCGGATCTGTGCCACTAGGCTTTCTCTCCGCCGCATTAGGTGTCCTAGGATGGCAACGCGGACTCTGGTCCTGGACACTACCGGTTCTGGTGTTTTCGCCATTTATTGTCGATGCCAGTGTGACCCTGCTTCGCCGTGCTCTACATAAGGAGAGCATCTGGCGTGCCCACCGTGGCCATTATTACCAGCGCTTGGTGCGTATGGGCTGGAGCCATAGGCGTTTAGCACTTGGTGAATATACTTTAATGTCAGGCACTGCACTTTCAGGCGTGATGATAGTGCTGGAGCCAGATTGGCAAATTTCAATCTTTGCCATCTGGATATTAATTTATCTTTTTATCATGCTAACTATTGATAAGCAGTGGAGGTATTTTTCACATGAAGTTTAGTGGTCGCACTGCGTTTGTGGTTATGCACGACTTGGCTGCAGGAGCACTTGCATGGATTGGCGCTTATTGGCTTCGCTTCAACCTGTGGGTACCCCCAGAATTCGCACAGGCCGGGCTGGGTACTCTAGTTTGGGTCATTCCTCTCGAGGCGCTGATCTTCTGGTATTTCGGCTTGTATCGCGGAATTTGGCGCTTTGCCAGCCTACCGGACCTCAAGCGTATCCTGAAAGCAGTGGCGGTGGTGGCTGTGTCCGTGCCCTTGTCTCTAGTGTTGTTCCGCATTCAGTCGGTGGTGCCGCGCAGTGTTCTGCTGCTCAATCCCGCTCTATTGCTACTCATTATGGGGGGGAGCCGATTCCTGTTTCGCGCCTGGAAGGACCACAGAATGGCGGGATTGTTCCGTGCTACAAGTCCTGTATTGGTGCTGGGGGCTGGCTTGGCAGCCGATTACCTGTTACGCGAACTTGCACGGCAGCGCTCGGGCTATTGCGCCGTTGGCTTGCTTGATGACGACCCGGCTAAGTTCGGGAGGCTTATGCATGGTGTGGAAGTGCTGGGCACGCTGGATGATATTGAATCCGCCGCTAGAGAAGCTGCGGTCGCAGATGTCATACTCGCCATCCCTTCCTCCTCTCACAGCCAGCGTAAGGCCATTGCTGAACGTTGTGCTAATGCTGGGCTAAACCTTTTAATACTGCCATCCCTTCAGGACATCATGGACGGCCGGGTAAATGTGGCAGAAGTCCGGAAAGTTGAACTCGACGATCTCCTAGGCCGCGATTCTGTGAGTCTTGATAACGCAGGTTTGTCCGAATGCCTATCGGGGAGGACAGTGATGGTAACTGGTGCGGGAGGCTCGATAGGTTCGGAATTATGCAGGCAGATTGCCCGTTTCAAACCTTCTTGCTTGGTCTTGTTTGAATTGTGCGAATTTTCCCTCTATCAACTTGAACAGGAGTTCCTAGATTGCTGTCCAAACCAAATTATTGCCTGTGTTGTGGGGAATGTTTGTGACAGTTCAAGGGTATCCGAAGTGGTCGATAGATTCAAGCCCGCCGTCATCTACCATGCTGCTGCGTACAAGCACGTGCCAATGATGGAGCAAGGTAATGCATTGCAGGCGCTCAGAAACAACGTTATGGGAACCTGGGTGGTGGCGAAGGCTGCGTTGGACAACGGTACGGAAAAATTCGTAATGGTCTCAACAGACAAGGCCGTGAATCCTACCAATGTCATGGGGGCTTCGAAAAGGCTTGCTGAAATGGTGTGTCAGGCATTGCATGGCTCTGTGACCAGATACATTTCAGTGCGTTTCGGAAATGTGCTTGGCTCTTCCGGTAGTGTAATTCCCAAGTTCCAGAAACAGATTGAGGCTGGTGGGCCGGTGACAGTGACCCACCCCGACATCACGCGCTATTTTATGTCCATCCCAGAAGCAGCCCAATTGGTGCTCCAGGCAGGATTAATGGGACAGGGTGGTGAGATTTTTGTGCTTGATATGGGTGAGCCAGTCAAGATTACTGATCTCGCTCGCTTGATGATCAGCCTCTCTGGTAAACGTGAGGACGAGATTTCAATAGAATTTACCGGCCTGCGACCCGGTGAGAAGCTATTTGAGGAATTACTCGCGGATGCCGAATCCACTTTACCAACCCCGCATAGCAAACTGAGGGTTGCTCGCGCCCGACAGCAAAACGCGGCGGAGGTGGCGTATATGCTGGATTGGATATCGGCAACACCGGTATCGGACGATGACGAGGTTAGAAATAAACTCAAAGAATGGGTGCCCGAGTATTGCCCTGCTAAGAACTGACCGTTTGGTGATCAGTTGGCATGTCCTTCCCGTTCGATTATCCTTGCTGCTACCAATCCTTGGGCGATGGCGGTGAGCACGGAGGGCTGGGGTGTATCAGTGATGTCGCCTGCGGCATAGATGCGGGGAGTCGAGGTACGTTGCCAGCTGTCCACGTGAACGTGGCCATTGGCGGTCATGTCAGGCCGCAGATGGGGAGACAGGTGCTCCAGCAAGTCGGTGTTGGGACGATAGCCGAACATAACCAGCAGCCACTGAAATTCCTGCTGTTTCCCGGGCCATTCCACTCGGATGCACGCGTTGTCCCCAGTAAGCCGTGTGGGAACGCAATGGTCGCGCAGCTCGATTTCCGGCCGTTCCGCACAAGAAGCGAGGAAAGCGGCGCGCGCGGAGATGGCCGCGCGGGCGCATACCAAGACCCGGTTGCCCAGTTCCGCCAGGAACAGCGCATGGTCAAGGGCGTTGTCGCCGCCGCCGAGTATCAGCACATTTTCGTTCCGAATGCCGTCCCGGATGGTGTGGGAGAGTGGACCGATGATGACCTTGCTGCTTGCTCGGGCGAGCTTTTCGAGCTCGGGTGTCGCGTAAGGTTGCATGCCGGTGGCCAGGACGACGGCATCGGCATTGAGGGATTTCGATCCGCCATCCGGGACGGCAAGGGTGAGAGTGAAACCGGGGCCATGCTTCTCCACCCGTGCCACCTCGGTTCGGTACAGCGTGGATATGGGCAGACTTGCATAGTGCTCCGCCATGCGCCGGGTCATATCTTCGCCTGATTCACCGGGCGAACCCAGCATCCACAGATTGGGATGGAAATTGGTGCGCTGGGCGCCGCCCACGTGGTCCGTGCGTTCGATGACGATGGGGGTCAGTCCGAAGGACAGGCAGGCGTTCGCGCAGGACATGCCGGCGGGGCCACCGCCGATGATGGCGACTGTGAGGGAGTCAGAGCTGGAGGTGGGGCGCGGGTCCGTTATCATCGCCGGCAAAACTAGCACAGCCGACATGTCACCACCAATTCCCATGCCCAATATTGCCTTGCCGAGCCCGGATGCCGATGCGCTGGCTCATAGCCGGAAACTGGCCTCCCATATCCGCGCGGAGATTGATCAGCGGGATGGCTGGATTCCCTTCGCGCGTTACATGGAATTGGCCTTGTATGCGCCGGGACTGGGTTACTACGCGGGCGGCGCGGCCAAGTTCGGCGCCCCCGGCGACTTCGTCACGGCGCCGGAAATAACGCCGCTGTTCGGGCGAACCCTGGCGCGTGCGGCCGCTGGGGTGGTGCGGGAGACCGGTGGCGATATCCTGGAGCTCGGCGCCGGCAGCGGCCGCTTGGCATTGGATATATTGGGCGAATTGGAACGTCTGGACGGTCTGCCCCGGCGCTATCGGATTCTCGAAGTCAGTCCGGATCTGCGCGAACGGCAGCGGAATCTCTTCGCGGCGCGCGCGCCCCACCTTCTGTCCCGGGTCGAATGGCTCGACGCGCTGCCGCAATCTTGCAGCGGCCTGATTCTGGGCAATGAGGTTCTCGATGCCTTGCCCGCGCATCTGCTGGGACGGCGGGATGGGGTCGTCTTCGAGCGGGGCGTGGCCTTGGCGGGCGGAGATTCCGACAACGGGAGCGTTTTCGCATGGGACGACCGGATGCCCGGTTCAGACGAGTTGGTCGGGCTTGCCTCGGTTTTTCCGGCTACCGGCGATTATCTTTCCGAGGTCTGCCTCGCCGCGTTCGCCCTGGTGTCCAGCCTGGCGGAATGCCTGGAACGGGGCGTCCTGCTGTTCATCGACTACGGATTCCCCCGCGCCGAGTATTACCACCCCCAGCGCCATATGGGCACATTGAAAGTCCACTACCGTCACTACAGCCTGGACGACCCGTTTTTCCTGCCCGGACTGGCGGATATCACCGCGCACGTGGATTTCAGCGCGGTTGCCCAGGCTGGCGCGGAAGCCGGTCTGGAGCTGCTTGGTTACACCAGCCAGGCGGGATTCCTGATCGATGCCGGCATCCTGGATCGGAGATGGGGGAATTGTTCAAGGCCATCGCCCTCGGGCGGGGCATCTCGGGGGAGTTGATCGGGTTCCGGCGCGGCGACCGGCGTGGCGCGCTTTAGCGCGCTGGCTTGCCGGCTTGGGCGGCCGGCTACTTGTCGCGCCGCTTGCGCGGCTCGTAATGGACCACGGCGCGCATGATCTCCGAATAGGGGAAACGCGCCACGTCGCCGTATTTATCGACGCCTTCCATCATCAGTTCCGCCACGTCGGCCTCGACCTCCTGGCCATGGGAAAGCAGGGTCTTCAGGCCCAGCACGCCGCCGCATTGGGCGCGGATTTCCTTGCCGAAGGGCCAGGGCTTGTCCGGTTCCATGTGCAGGGCGAAACGGGCGTTGTGATGCAGCGCTTCGTGGAATGCCTTGCAGCGGCTGTTCGCGTCCCGCTCGGAGCAGGTGATGGCTTCCCGCTCGGCCAATAACAAGCGGCGCGCCTTGAAGCAGACCACGCATCGGGAAAGCAGCGCCCGCTCGAAGGGGCAGGGCAGATCGATGGCGGTTTCCCGGACCTGCCGATAAGCGTCTTCGTTGTAGCCGCTCATGGCCTCGACTCGCGCTTAGTAGTCGTCCCCGGCCAAGGAGGCATCCAACTCCCGGGGTTGGGACAGGGTGTCCTCGGCGGCCAACTCGTTCTCGGCGAAGATCATCTTGATGACTTGCCCTGAGGTGGGACTCAACTGCTTGCGCAGTTCGTTGGCGACAGTCTTGGCTTCCTTGAAGCTCTCGGCCTGGCCCTGCTTGGCCAGGATGTTCAGTGGGCCGACCTTGTAGATGTAGTAGGGCATGATGCTCGAATGGACGAATAACCGAGTGGAATTGTCGGTTATGCGCCGGTCTCAGGCAAGCTTGCCGTGGCAGTGCTTGTACTTCTTGCCGGAGCCGCAAGGACAGGGGTCGTTGCGGCCGATCTTGGCATGCTGGCGTTCGATGGGCTGCGTGCCGGACTGGCTGTCTTCGTCATCGCCGCCCAGCGCTTCGTCGTAGTCGGCGTGGTGGTACTGCACGTTGCTGACCGGCACTTCCTGCTGTTCCACCGCTTCCACGTCGGCCTCGCTACGGATCTGCACGGTGAGGGTGACCTGGGTGACTTCACGGGCGATGGTGCCGAGCATGCGCTCGAACAGTTCGAAGGCCTCCCGCTTGTATTCCTGTTTGGGATTCTTCGCCGCGTAGCCGCGCAGGTGGATGCCTTGGCGCAGGTGGTCCATCGCCGCCAGGTGTTCGCGCCAGTGGCTGTCCAGGCTTTGCAGCAGCATGGCCCGCTCGAAGTTGCGCAGGTTTTCCGAACCGGCCTGGGCTTCCTTGTTGGCGTAGGTTTCGTTGGCGACTTCGACGATGCGGTCGCGCACGCCTTGCTCGTCCAGCCGGTCATCCGCGTCCAGCCAGGCTTGCACCGGGCATTCCAGCAGGAATTCGGCGGCCAGGGACTGGGTGAGTCCGGCCACGTCCCACTGTTCCGCCATGCTGCCGGGAGGCAGGTATTCGTTGATGGCGTCGTTGAGCACCTGGGCGCGCATGGCGACGATGCCGGCGGACACGTCGTTGGTTTCCAGCAACTCGTTGCGCTGGGTGTAGATGACGCGGCGCTGGTCGTTGGCGACGTCGTCGTATTCCAGCAATTGTTTGCGGATGTCGAAGTTGCGCTGTTCCACCTTGCGCTGGGCCGACTCCAGGGAGCGGTTCACCATGGCGTGCTCGATGGCCTCGCCTTCCGGCATTTTCAGGCGCTCCATGATCATCTTCAGGCGGTCGCCGCCGAAGATGCGCAGCAGCGGGTCGTCCAGGGACAGGTAGAAGCGCGAGGAGCCCGGATCGCCCTGGCGGCCGGAACGGCCGCGCAACTGGTTGTCCACCCGGCGCGATTCGTGCCGCTCGGTGCCGATGATGTGCAGGCCGCCGGCGGCGATGACGGCCGCGTGGCGCGGGGTCCATTCCGCCTTCATCGCGGCGACGCGGGACGCCTTCTCGTCCGGGGACAGGGATTCGTCCTGCTGGAGGGCGTCGATTTCCTTGGAGATGCTGCCGCCCAGAACGATGTCGGTGCCGCGGCCCGCCATGTTGGTGGCGATGGTGATCGCGCCGGGCAGGCCGGCCTGGGCCACCACCTGCGCTTCCCGGTCGTGCTGTTTCGCGTTCAGCACCTGGTGCGGCAGCTTTTCCTTGGTGAGCAGACCGGACAGGAATTCGTTGACTTCGATGGAGGTGGTGCCCACCAGCACCGGCTGGCCGCGCTTGTGGCAGTCGCGCAGATCCTCGATGACCGCGCGCCATTTCTCGTCGGCGGTGCGGTAGACCAGATCGTTCATGTCCTTGCGGATCATGGGCTGATTGGTGGGGATGATCACGGTTTCCAGGCTGTAGATCTGCTGGAACTCGTAGGCTTCCGTGTCCGCCGTGCCGGTCATGCCGGACAGCTTCTTGTACATGCGGAAGTAGTTCTGGAAGGTGATGGAGGCCAGAGTCTGGTTTTCCCGCTGGATGTGCACGCCTTCCTTGGCTTCCACGGCCTGGTGCAGGCCGTCGGACCAGCGCCGGCCGGACATCAGGCGGCCGGTGAATTCGTCGACGATGACCACTTCGCCGTTCTGCACCACGTAATGCTGGTCCTTGTGGTACAGCACGTGGGCGCGCAGGGCGGCGTAGACGTGGTGCATGAGGGAGATGTTGGCGGCGTCGTACAGGCTGGTGCCGGGGGCCAGCACGCCCAGTTCGGTGAGGATGGCCTCCACCTTCTCGTGGCCGTCCTCGGACAGCAGCACCTGGTGCGCCTTCTCATCCACGGAATAGTCGCCGGGCGGCGGCGGCTCGTCCGTCTTCGGCTCGTGTTCCATGCGCGTCAGGCGCGGCGGCACCTGGTTGATGGTCTGGTACAGGGCCACGTTGTCGTCGGCCTGGCCGGAGATGATGAGCGGCGTGCGCGCCTCGTCGATGAGGATGGAGTCCACCTCGTCGACGATGGCGAAGTTCAGGCTGCGCTGCACCCGCTGGCTCGGCGTGAACACCATGTTGTCGCGCAGGTAATCGAAGCCGAACTCGTTGTTGGTGCCGTAGGTGATGTCCGCGCCGTAGGCGACCTGCTTGGCGTCGTGGTCCATCTGAGACAGGTTGCAGCCCACGCTCAGGCCCAGGAAGCGGTAGATGCGCCCCATCCATTCCGCGTCGCGGCTGGCCAGGTAGTCGTTCACGGTGATGATGTGCACGCCCGCGCCCGTCAGGGCGTTCAGGTAGGCGGGCAGGGTGGCCATCAGCGTCTTGCCCTCGCCGGTGCGCATTTCGGAAATCTTGCCCTGGTGCAAGGCCATGCCGCCGATCAACTGGACATCGTAGTGGCGCATGCCGTGCACGCGCTTGGCGCCTTCCCGCACGACGGCGAAGGCTTCCGGCAGCAGCGCGTCCAGGGTTTCGCCATTTTTCAGACGATCCTTGAATTCCCCGGTCTTGCCGCGCAGTTCCTCGTCGCTGAGCTTTTCGTAGGCGGATTCGAGGGCGTTGACCTTGGCGATGGCGCCTCGGTACGTCTTCAGCAAGCGGTCGTTACGGCTGCCGAAGACTTTCTTGAGTAGGTTGGAAATCATGAAAAATGAAGGGGATAGGTGGGATTCGGAAAATCGGACAATGCTAACATATCCATGTTCCAGCCCTTCCCGACAGTTGATGGCTTTCCGTCCATCCCCTCTTGTCCGCGTTCGCGGATTGCTACAGGCGGATCATGCCTTCGCCGCGGCGCTGCCCGAAGCGGAACGCCTGGTCGACCTGAATCGCCGTTTCGCCGCGGTGGTGCCCAAGGCGGTCGCGCTGGCCTGCCGGGTCGCGGCCATCCAGGGGGAAACGGCGCTGGTGTTCTGCGCGAACGGCGCGGCCGCGAGCCGGGTGCGCGCCCAGGCGAAGGGAGTCGCCCAGGTGCTGGCCCAGGCCGGCGTCGCCGCCGTGAAGGTGAAGGTTCGCGCGGACTGGTCGCTGCCCCAGCGGCCGGAAAAACAAGAACTCCCCGCCGCCGCCCTGGGCGCGTTCCGGGATCTCGAAGGGCAACTGCCGGAAGGCGAGCTCAAGGCCGCCGTGGAGCGGCTCCTGGCGCGGCGTCACGCCGCCTGACCCGGTTACAATCCGGCCATGATCCCGAGCTGCAACATTTTTCTGGTCGGCCTCATGGGCGCCGGCAAGACCACCATCGGCAAGCTGCTGGCCAAGCAGCGCGGCCTGGAATTCCTGGATTCCGATCATGAGATCGTCGCCCGTTGCGGCGTCTCCATCCCCACCATTTTCGAGATCGAGGGCGAGGCCGGCTTCCGCAAGCGGGAGTCGGCCATGATCGACGAACTCTCCCTGCGCCGGGGCCTGGTCCTGGCGACCGGCGGCGGCGCCGTGCTGCTGGAGGAAAACCGCGCGCTGCTGAAGGCGCGCGGCACCGTGGTCTACCTGCGCTGCCAGCCGCAGGAACTCTATATGCGCACGCGCCACGACAAGAACCGCCCGCTGCTGCAAACCGACGACCCGCTCAAGAAGCTGAAGGAGTTGTACGCCGTCCGCCATCCCCTCTACATGCAGGTGGCGGACATCGTGCTGGAATCCGGGCGGCAGAGCACCCATAGCCTGGTGCACCGCCTGGAGAACAGTTTGAACCTGTCCTCGATCGGTGCCCGCGCTCCCTGCGTGTCGCCCTTGTCGGCGTGACGCGATATCCCTCACAAAGTCTGAAAGGCTGAAACTTCGTGGATTTCGCGTCGCGTACCGCGCCCGTGAGCTGGTTGCTGAAAATCCTGGCCGTCCTGGTCACCTTCCTGGCGCTGGCGGGACTTCAGCGATATCCCTATGCCCAACTCGAATTGGGACTGGGGCTCGCGGTCTACGCGCTGCTGGGACTTTGGCGACCTCATCTGCTGTTGCTGCTGATGCCACCCTGGCTGGCCCTGGTCAACCTGGCGCCTTGGAGCGGCAGCCTGTTTCTGGAGGATTACGATCTCTTCCTGGCGGTGACCTTGGCGGTGCTCCTGGCGCGGGGCCTCTATGCGACGCGGATCCGCTTGACGCTGGGCGAATGGGTTTTCCTGGGGTTGCTGACCCTCTCCTACGGCATCGGCATGGTCAGAGGCCTGCTGCCCCTGCCGGACTGGAATCCGGTCGAGTTGTCCAGCTATTACAGCCAGTGGAATGCCCTGCGGCTTTCCAAGAGTTATTTCTGGGCATTGGTGTTGTTTCCCGGGCTGGTTGCCCTGTTGCGCCTCGATCAGCGCCGTACCCGCGATAGCCTGGTCTGGGGGCTGGCGCTGGCGGGCGGGGCGCTGGGGGTGGTGGCGATGTGGGAAAGAGGGGTGTTCGAGGCCATGGCGGCGGCGAGAGACCGCTACGCCATCCTGCGCGCCTTGCTGGATTTCACCACGCCCTACCGGATCACGGGGCTGTTTTCCGAAATGCACACGGGGGGCGAGGCTATCGATGGTTTTGTGGCCCTGGTCTGGCCTTTCGCGCTCCTGGCCGCCGCCACAAGCCGCTCGCGTCCGATCATGGCTTTGGGCGGATTCTGCCTTGCCGGCATCCTGTATGCCGGCGTGACGACGTTTTCCCGGGCCACCTACCTCGCCTTGCTGGCGGGGGCGTTGTCCGGGGGGCTGCTGTGGTTCGTTTCCCGCCGCGAGGGGCGAAGGCCGATCTCCACGCTGGCGGTCCGGGCGATCCCCGGATTGCTGGCGCCGGTTTTGCTCGCCTATGTGTTCACGCGCGGCGGGATTCAGGCCATGGCCATCGGCTTGTTGGGTTGGAGCGCCTGCCTGTTTTCTGGCCATCTGGCGTCCAGAGGACGTTTTCCGGCATGGGTGGGGATGGCGATATTGATGTCATGCGCCGCCGCCTGGGGCATGGCGGAGAGCATGATGAGCAGCAGGTGGGTGACGAATACCTCCCTCGCCGCGGGTCTGTTGAGCGTGTTTGCCGCGCTGATCGTCGGCGTGGGCGGGTTCTCCTCCGGCCGGCGGCTGGGGCCCTTGGTGGGCACGCATGGCGTGCTCGTGGCCGCGCTGGTGATCGTGTTCTCGGTGGGCATCGTCTCTCCCGCGCTGCTGGGATCCCGCATGGAAGTGCGGACCGCCACCAATGAACAGGATCTGGAAACGCGCGTGGCGCATTGGCGCGACGCCATCTCCATCATGAATCCGGATGCGGTGACGACCTTGTTCGGCATGGGGATCGGCAGGTTTCCCGCCACCTATCTGTGGGCCCATTCCACGGAAAACCAGGGAAGCTACCGTTTCCTCGCCGACACCAATGGGTATCACCTGGCTTTGGGCGGCGGGCAGGATCTGCGCTTCACCCAGAGGATCGCCCTGCCGGCCTTTGAAACCTACACGCTATCCATGGACGTGCGTACCGCCGACCCCAAGGCTTGGCTGCGTGTCCTGGTCTACCGTCGCAACATCCTGTTGCCCAACGAGTGGCCGGGGCAGCATCTCAAATTCGAATCCAAGGTCGAGAATACGGACGGCCAGTGGCACAGGCTCACCTGGACGTTCAATTCGGGAACCCTGGGGGACGGCGCCCGGTTCGGGCGCCAGTTCCTGGTGCTCGAGTTGATGAACTGGCGCAAGTACGACTACGTGAACCGCGCGGGCACCGTCCTCGAGATCGACAATGTCAGCCTTAAGGATGCCCAAGGCCGGGAACTGCTGGCCAACGGAGATTTTTCCAGGGGCCTGGAGCGATGGTTTCCCTATTTCGATTTCAATCACCTGCCTTGGCACATCAAGAACGTCTGGGTGAAGGTCTTCTTCGACCAAGGCTGGTTCGGCCTGATCGGATTCGCGGGTTTTCTGGCCGCCACCATCTTCGCCGCGGTCAAGCGCGGGCTGCAGGGCGACCCCTGGGGTTTGGCGGTGAGCGCGTCCATGGCGAGCTTCCTCGCGGTGGGCTTGTTCGGCGGGCTGCTGGATATGCCGCGCATCATCTTCATGTGTTATCTGATGCTGTTCGTCACCGCCCTGTCCGGCCCCATCAGGCGGAAGAGGCTTCGCTCGCCGGCGCAGGGCAAGGGATCAGCGGAGCCGTTCCCTGCCGCTCAAGAGCCAGCCGAAGGCTAGAACCGGCCAGAAAACGCCCAGGTGGAGGGCGAAACCGGTGATGTTCAGGGCGCTGGCCGTGGGCAAGAGTTTATCGGCCAGCACCAGTCTGACCAGGATGACGGTGGCCAGGCATGCCATGGCCATCGTCCGGCGCTGACGCGATACCCCGGGCAGCAGCAGCAGCCAGAATGCCAGCAGAAACGCCGCGAGGGTCTCCAGCGACAGCACCCCGCCGACGACCGTCAGCCGGAGCAGGATGGTGGCGGTCAGCAGCTTGGCGAAAAACGCGCTGAACAGGGTGAGCGTCATCGCCCCCACATAGCGTCCCGGCCTGATCAGGCAGGCGGCGAAGGTGCCAACCGCGATGAGTTCCATGAATTGGGCCAACAGCCAGGGGGCGTTTATGCCCGCCAGGCTGTCGGGCAGCCGGTCGAACGGCCGGAGATGCAGATGCAGCCAGCCGATGCCGGGCACCGGCAGCAGCGAAAATTGGGCGAAAAACCACAGCGCGAGCAGCGCCAGACCCACATTGGCCGAGGTGCCCGCCTTGAACCAGCGCCTGCGCCAGCGCCCCGCCGCGGTCAGCGCCCGCAGCCAGCGGCCATGATGCAGGGACAGCAGCGCGCCGATCAGCGCGCCCAGGCCGTTGGTCAGCATGTCCAGATTGGAGGCGATTCTTCCCGGCAGCAATTGCTGGCCGCTTTCCATCAGGAAACTCAGGACCAGCCCCGCCATGCAGCCCAAGGCCACGCCGCGCGGGCGTTTCCCGGGACTGGAAAACCAGAGCGCCAGCGCATAGCCAAGGGGGGCGTAGACCAGCAGATTGGTCGCCAGGTCGGTGCGGGTGATGTAGCGCGGCCAGGACGCGGTGAGAAACGCCGGCGACCAGTTCGACGGCGGCGCCCAGCCGGAAAAGGGATACCAGCTCCCCACGGCGATGAATGCCGCGTAGAGCAGGATGAACAGTTTCAGCCTGAGCCCGCGGCCGGTGTTGAGCGCTCCTTGCGCCATATCAGACGGAAAACGTCACGCCGCCGCCCGATGGCGGCGGTGGGCCTGATGCGGCCAGTAGGAGCCGATCGCCATGCCGGCGATGGACGCCAGCAAGCCGGCGAACTGGGGCGGCCAGAAACCTTCCGGATCGGCGTAGGACAGACCCAGCCAGGTGGATATGCCCAGGATCATGGCCAGATAGGCGCCCAGGGTGGTGGCCCGTTTCCAGTACACCCCGGCGGCGAGGGGCACGAAGGCGGCGACCAGCGTCACCTGATAGGCGTTCTCCACCATGGAATAGATGCTGCCGTCGCTGTTGAGCGCGTAGAAGACGATGCCGATGGTGAATGCCACCACCACCGCGCGCATGGTCCAGAGCTGGTGCTTGTCGCTCTTGAACTTGATGAACACCTTGAGGATGTTCTCCGTGAAGGTGGCCGACGGCGCCAGGATGGTGCCGCTGGCGGTGGACATGATGGCGGAGAGCAGGGCGCCGAAGAACATTACCTGGGCGAACAGGGGCGTGTGTTCCAGGATCAGGTTGGGCAGGATGAGCTGGGAATCCTTCTTCAGGAACTCGTTCACCATGTCGGGCATGAGCAGGAAGGCGGAATAGGCGATGAAGATGGGCACGAAGGCGAACAGGAAATAGAAGCTGCCGCCCAGCACCGAGCCGCGCATCGCGGTTTTCTCGTCCTTCGCCGACATGACCCGCTGGAACACGTCCTGCTGGGGAATGGAACCGAACATCATGGTGGTCCAGGCCGCCAGGAAGGCGATGATGTCGCGGGCATTGGCCGCGGGCAACAGGTTGAACTTGCCGCTGTCCGCCGCGTGCCGGATCACCACCTGGGGACCGCCCACCATGCCACTTACCAGCCAGGCGATGTAGCCGAGGCCGACGATGATGATGCTCATCTGGAAGAAATCGGTCAGCGCCACCGACCACATGCCGCCGAACAGGGTGTACAGCAGGACGATGGCCGCGCCGATGACGATGCCGGTGTGATTGTCGATCTGGCCGCCGGAGAGGATGTTGAACACCAGGCCCAGCGCCGTCATCTGGGCCGAGACCCAGCCCATGTAGGACAGGATGATGCACAGGCTGGTGGCCACTTCCACCACATGGTTGTACCGGCGCTTGTAGTAGTCGCCGATGGTCAGCAGCTTCATGCGGTAGAGCGGCCTGGCGAACAGCAGGCCCACCAGGATCAGGCAAATGCTGGAACCGAACGGGTCGGCGACGATGCCGTGCAGGCCTTCCTCCAGGAAGGTCGCGGAGATGCCCAGCACGGTCTCCGAGCCGAACCAGGTGGCGAACACCGTGGCGGTGACGATGTAGATGGGCAGGGAACGGCCGGCGACGACGTAATCCCGGGAGTTCTTCACCCGGGTCGCCGCATAGATCCCGATCATGATGGAAAGGATCAGGTAGAGGATCACGAACCAGACAAGCATCGTGGCAATTCCTTCCGACGGGTTCTCAAAGTTGTTTCTATTCGCTCGCGCTGTCCCTGCCGGGGCGCCCCGGCCGCGCTTCGCGCGGCTGACAGCGCACGAATTATCAACGATTTTTCCTCCGTTTAGCGGTGCCGAAAAGCGCCATTAACCGCGCTGGAACGCGGTTCCCGCTTGTGTTGCGCCGTTCCCTTTCGCGCCAAGTCAAAAAGGGATCGAGGGCTTGGTTTCTGGAAAAAAGCAGGAAAGCCGACGAAAAGTACAGAGACCCCTATTAATAATTAGATTAATAAATTCTAATACTCGCTTTTTTTGCCCGGCACGAACCCGTGCCGGGCGTCCACGAGGGGGAAGACATGAGAAATCCACGGAAACTGGCGGCGCTGGCCTTGTCCGGCTGGGCCATCACCGCCCATGCCACCAACGGGATGAACCTGGAGGGCTACGGACCGCTCGGCATGAGCATGGGCGGCGCCTCCATGGCCTACGACAGCGGTTTGGCGGCCATGATGAACAACCCGGCCACGCTGGCCCTGACCAGCCAGGGAACCCAGATGGCGCTGGCGCTGCACCACTTGGGGCCCGATGTGACGGTGCAGGGCGTCGCCAACTCCGGCGGCGATTCCTATTTCATGCCGGCGGTGGGTGTGGGCCGCAAGGAGGGCGCGTTGAGCTACGGCGTCGGCCTGTTCGCCCAGGGCGGCATGGGCACCGAATACGGCACCGCCTCGCCGTTTTCCATGGGCACAGGCCAGGATGTCCGCTCCGAACTGGGCGTCGGGCGCCTGATCTTCCCGGTGGCCTATGAGGTCACACCCAACTTCTCGGTGGGCGCATCGCTGGATTTCGTCTGGGCCATGCTGGATGTGGGCATGGTGGCGACACGCGACCAAGTCAACGGCATGAGCGGACAGGAAATCGGCGCGGGCAATGTCGCCGCCATCCACTTTTCCGATGGCAGCGACTTCACCGGCAAGGCCAAGGGCACCGGCTGGGCGGGCAAGCTGGGCCTGACCTACAAGGCCAGCCCGACCCTGACCTTCGGCGCCGCGTACCACAGCAAGACCAATCTGAACGACCTCAAGACTTCCGACAACGGCGCGTCCATGTCGATCTACAACGGGGGGGGCGGGCTCGTCAACGCCACGACCGGCAAGATGACCGTCATCGATTTCCAATGGCCGGAAACCTATGCCGTCGGCCTCGCCTGGCAGGCCACGCCGAAATGGATGCTGGCAACCGACGTACGCCGCATCAACTGGGCCGGCGCCATGCAGAATTTCCGCATGTCCTATTCCGGTATCACGTTCACCATGCCCCAGCAATGGCGCAACCAGAACGTGTATTCCCTGGGCGTGCAGTATCGTCCCAACGAGCGCCTGGGCCTGCGCGTCGGCTACAACTACGGCAAGAACCCGGTGCCGGATGCCTGGCTGCATCCGCTCTTCCCCGCCACGGTGGAACGGCACTACACGGCGGGTATCGACTACCGCCTGAACGACAAGGGCTGCGTCGCCTTCGCCGTGTCCTACGCGCCGGAATCCAGCAACGTGACCGGCACCGCTCTGACCGTTACCCACGGCCAACTCTCCGCCATGGTGGGCTACAACCACCACTTCTGACGGGTCTCCGCCGCCCGGCGCGACCGGGCGGCGAATCCGGAATTCCCGTCAAGCCTTGTGGACATTGGGTCCGCGCGAATAGGCGGCGGATTTTTTGCATCAAGTTTTCCGCGAACCCTCCGATACTTCCGGCAATTCCAAAACGGGGGTGGGGTCATGAATCTACTGCAGCCGGCGACGGCCTTTCTCGACCGTTTCAACTACATCACCAAGTTCGCCGTTCTGGGCGCCTTCGCCCTGGTGCCCATCGCCTTCCTGTTCGCCACCGCGATTCCCGTGCTCAACCGGGCGGTGGAGGACGCGGGCATGGAGGCCGAAGGCGTGGCCTACGTGGGCGCCGCGAAGCAATTGCTCATCGCGGTCCAGAAGCACCGGGGCCTGTCCAACGCCGCGCTATCCGGAGACGCCCAGGCCAGGGACAAGCTGGCGGGCGAGGCCGGGAACGTCGCGGCGGCGCTCGCGGCGGTGAAGTCGCTGGATGCCCGCGGCGGGCAGACCTTCCTCCCGGGCAGCCCCCTGGACGACATCGAGCGGCAATGGCGCGAGCTGGCCGCCGCCAACGCGGGCATGGCGCCGGCCGAGAGTTTCGCCGCCCACACCCGGGTGGTCGGACAGACCCTGCGTCTCATCACCCATTTCGCCGACGCCTCCCGCCTCACCCTGGACCCGGTGCTGGAGACCTACTACCTGCAGGATCTCATCGTGACCCAGGTTCCGCCGTTGATGGAGGCCCTGGGCAAGTTGCGCGGCAAGACCGCGGGCATCCTCACCCGCAAGGCGATCACGCCGGACGAGAAGGTGGCGGTGATCGGCCTGACCAGCGAAGCCAATGTCCTGCTGGATCGGGTGCTCACCGATCTGGACAAGGTGTACGCGGCCGCGCCCGGGACAAAGGCCCGCTTGGAGGAGCGGGCCACGGCGCTGAAAGCGGCCATCGGCCAGGTCAAGGAGACCACCCTGCGGGAAATCTCGGAGACGGGCTTCACCCTGGGCGGCGCCGACTACTTCAAGATCGCCAGCGCGCCCATCACGGAAGCCGACAAACTGGTGGAGATGGCGGCGCCGCAACTGCACGATCTGCTGGTGCTGCGCCGCGATCATGAGCGCCACATCCTGCTGCTGGACATCGGCTTCACCGTCTTGATGATCCTGGCGATGGCCTATCTCACCCTGGGCCTGAGCGCGTCCATCCTGCACGCGGTCAAGGGCATCAGCGCAGGCGCCACCGCCATGGCGGGCGGAGACCTCACCCATGCCGTCGCCCTTTCCGCCCGGGACGAAATGGGGCGCATCGCCGGCGATCTGAACCGGGCGCGCGAGGCCCTGGCCGGCCTGGTCGGACAGACCCTGCGTTCCGCCGCCGACCTGACCGAAACCAGCGTGCGCGTGAAGGACGACACCAACCGCATCTCCCAGTCGTCCAGCCAGCAGAACGAGGCCATCGCCGCATCCGCCTCGACGGTGAAGGCGTTGACCGTCTCGGTGCACCAGATCGCCGGGCAGGCGGCGGAGGCGGACAAGCAGGCGCGGCAGGCCAGCGAGCTGGCCCGGCACGGGCTGGAGGTCGCGGAAACCGCCAGCCGCGACATGCGGGCGGTCGCCGAAACGGTCACCCGCGCCGCAAGCCAGATCGAGGGACTCAACACCCGGGCCGGCGAGATCACCGGCATCGTCCACGCCATCCGGGACATCGCCGACCAGACCAATCTCCTGGCCCTCAACGCCGCCATCGAGGCGGCCCGGGCCGGCGAGCAGGGACGCGGCTTCGCCGTGGTGGCGGACGAGGTGCGCAAACTGGCCGAGCGCACCGGCGGCGCCACCGCCGAGATCGCCACCATGATCGAAGCCATCCAGCGGGATACCCACGGCGCCGTGGAGATCATGCTGAGCGGCAGCGAAAAGGCCAAGGTGGGCGAACAGACCGTGCTCGACACCGCCCAGGCCCTGCGCGACATCCAGGACGCGGCGCGGAACGCCCTCAACCGGGTCAGCGATATCGCCAGCGCTTCCCGCGAACAGACCGTGTCCAGCCAGGACATCGCGCAGAACATGGAAACCATCGCCGACATGACCGCCCACAACAACAGCTCCGTCGCCCAGGTTTCCACGTCGGCGGCCCATCTCGGCCATCTCGCCGAGGCGCTGCGCAGCGACCTCGCCAAGTTCCGGGTCTGAACGTGCCCCGCCCCACGCGGCGCGCCTCCGCCCCGCGCGCGGGCGCGCGCGGCGCCGGGCTAGAATCCGGCCAACCCCGTTTCGCGCCACGCCGCGTTTAACCGCTCATCCATGGACGATCCCCGCACCGACGAGGCGCTGATGCTGGCCTATCGCGATGGCGACGCGGCCGCCTTCGAGACCCTGTACGGCCGTTGGCGTGGCCGTCTGTACCGCTATCTGGCCCATCAGGCGGCGGACCGGGCGGACGAGTTGTTCCAGGACGTGTGGATGAAAGTGGTGGGCGCCCGCGCCGGCTACGAGGTCACCGCCAGATTTTCCACCTGGCTGTTCCGCATCGCCCACAACCGGCTCATGGACCACTACCGCGCCCGGGGCCGGTGCATCGTCGACCCGTATGACGACCCGGAGGACGATCCCGCCGACAGCCTGCCCGCGCCGGCCGAGGAGGCGCCCGCGGCCTTGTTGGAACGGCGGGAAACCGCCCGGCGCATACTGGACTGCCTGGCCGGCCTGCCCGCGCCCCAGCGGGAAGCCTTCCTCATGGCGGAGGAGGGCGGCATGAGCCTGGAGCAGATCGCCAACGCCGCGGGCGTCGGCCGGGAAACCGCCAAGAGCCGCCTGCGCTACGCCCTGGACCGGCTGCGCCGCTGCCTGGCCGGATTGAGAGGAACGGGAAGCTGACATGAAACGACCGCCACGCCCATTGCCTTCGCCGCCCTCGCGCGGGGCTTGTCGCCACCTTCCCACGGCCGGGCGGCACTGACATGGAAGAACGCGATCCCCTGCTGAGCGAAGCCTACCAGGCGGCCGACCACCCCGAGCCGCCGCCGGCGCTGGATGCCCGCATCCTCGCCGCCGCCCGCGCGGCCGTGGCCCGGCCCGCGCGCCGCCGTCCGGCCTGGCTCGCCTGGGCCGTGCCTTTATCCACAACCGCCGTGCTGGTGCTGGGGATCTCCCTGCTGTTCAAGATGCAGCGGGAAGCTCCGGAAACCTTGCGGGACGCGGTGGCGCCGCCCCCGGCGGCCCGCAACGAGGCGGCGCCCTCGGCGGCCCCCGCAACCGAATCCGAGCCGGCCGCGAAACCCGCCGGCGCCGACAAGGCCGCCGTGACCGCCGCCGTCCGTCCGCCGCGGCCGAAACGCGAGCCGGCCACGGCCGAGCCCGCCCGGCCCGCGCCCGAGGCGCCAGCGGTCGATGCCGCACCCGCCCGTGAATCCGCCGAATCGGCGGCCGCCGCCCCGGCCGGCGCCGCACCCGGCCCCGTGCTCAGCCCCTCCCCCGCCCAGCCGGCCCGCGCGCCCCGATCCGCCCCTACCCCGGCCAACGCCGCCGCCGATCTGTTCGAGCAAAAGGGCCAGGCCGCGGCCCCGAACCGGCAATTCGCCCCCGCCTTCAGCCAAAGCCTGGGCAAGCTCAAGGGCGCCAGCCCGGCGACGGAGAGTCCGGAACAATGGGTGGAAAGCCTGCGCCGGCTGGTGCGGGCAGGGCGGATCGAAGAGGCGAGGAAATCCCTGGAGGAACTGCGCGAACGCCATCCGGATTTCGCGGTGCCGGAGGATTTGCAGGCGCTGCTCGGCGCGGCTAGGGCGCGGTAGACGAAGGACCGGGCGGCGGGGCGCGGCTTCATGCGGCGCAATGCAGCTCTCGCCTATTACTCCTGTGGGCTAGATGTGCACCCATATTTTGCGCAAGAGACTGCCAAGTGTACGCGACAGTGCAAGTTCTTGATCTGGGGTGATGCCTTGAACGCTGGGGTTCATTGCCTCAAGAACAAAGCAGCCAAACGCCGCTGGCTCGAGATACCGAAGCTCATAGAAAGATACATGTGAACCACAACAGGGAGCTGTTACTACCAAATTTTCAAATCGAGCTTCGGCGCAATGACTCATAGCATCATCCCACCAAGAGTCCGCATTGGCTTCACATAAAGGGCACTCAACCCCCGACCAGTTGCCCATAGGATGAAAGAATTCGACTTGGTATTTGAAGTTGGCGTTTACCCCATCAGAATCCGGCACAAAGGACATGAAAAGAGTTTTCGCACGCTTGGCAGCATCAGCTGAAGACTGGAACTGTGAGTCGATAGGTACCAGTAGAAGCCAATTCTCAGACATGAGAGCGTAAGACGGCTAGCATTTGAGTACAGGGAGCGCTGCGGTAGAGGTTATGGCGCTGCCCAGCATTGTTGCGCAGCGTCCGGGGGACCGCCGTAATGGGATGCTGGTCATAACACATGAAGTGGTTTTATGTATTTAGAATAATATTCCAGTCATAGTCGAATTTGGCCAATAGTGAATTCTGCTTCTTCACGGCGTCCTGCTTAGTTGCCGCGAATTGAGCGCGGTAATAAAGATGCCAACCATCTTGAAGATGCTGGCGAATGATCTCACTAAGGTGGGACCCGTGCCGCGCATAGCTTGCCATGCGTCGTTTTTCGTTTATCGTCTCACCGACGTACACGATGCGGCGGTTGCCACCCCGCGGCCCAGCAATAGAGAGTTCATAACAAGCTGGGCCATCCCAATCAAAGGCATCGGGGTGCCAATGGTCATGGTCTGCAATCTTCCTCCAATTAGTCCAACCCATCGAAATTCCCCTTGGGTAGAGCGGCCCTCTCGACCGTGGTGTGACAGTTAGACGCGGAGTTTCCCAGACCGAAGTTCAAAAGTGTGTACTTAGAGAACCCGAGTTTTTCGTAAAATCTGGCGGCAACTGTCCCTTCTCGCACAATCAACGCCACATTTGAATCTCCACCTTTTTCCTCTACCACCTGTCTTACTAGATCACTAGCAATTGTTTTGCCACGGTGTTGCCCAGCAACAAATAGCTCTTGACTGAAAAAAATTGAGCCGACGTGCCACGGATAGCTAAAGCCAAACACAGCACAGATTATCTTGTCTTCAATTCCAGTAGCGACAAAGGCTCCATCAGCTTCAATGCGAAAAAATGATTCAAGATATGCTGTGGCACATTTCTCGGGCCAGTTCTCCTCATAAGGTGGCTCAGCATATATTTCTCGCAGAAGTTCACCACAAGACGGCAGGTCTGTTTCGATGCATTGGCGGATGGTGATCATTGGACTGGGCTAGCGTTTAACGAGGCTGTAGAAAACCTCCCGCTTTCGGTTGAGGGGTGAATTCGGGGGTACATTGAGCTTTCCCCGCACCGAGATCGTCGATCCTGAGGTATTTTGGAAGGTCGAATTTGAGCGGAATTTTCGCATAGACAATTTCGGAGGTTTTACTACAGCTTCAACGTTGAAGGTAGTGGATAGTGATAGAGCGCACGCCTAAACCTAACCGACGCATTGCTGCCACCTTGATTTACCGTTTCAACCTCAAAGCCAGCAGATAGCCATGCGTGGGCTTGCGGCCGTACCTTTGAATTCTTTTGGTTGCCCCACCAAGGACGATGGGATTTTGCAGAGGCTGGTAGTGGTGCGCCTACGATGCGCTCGATCTCCGCGAACGATAGGGTAATTTCTTTTGTGTTGTAGGGGACCGCGCGAAGGTAAAGCTCAAGTGGTTCGTATTTGCTGGGCATGGCTCCCTCGTTATTGCGCGCTAATAAGATGTGTGAGCCAAATGGTCCAGGTATTGGACAGACAGGATGTTCAACAGAAAATAAATGGCTCAGTCGCATGCCGCCAAGTGGTCTGCCGGCATCCGCTTCTGGGGCGGTTGCTAGCTGATGATCCCGCTCAAGCGAACACGCTCAAGCTCGCCCCGCTCGCGATGGCGGCGGTCTGGCTGTCGATCTGGGCGGCGGCCTTTTCGGCTTCGTTCAGGCTTTGTTTCGCGGCGGCGATATCCGGATTGTTGTCGTCGCCTTCTTCTTTCAGTTCCCGCGCGGTTTTCCGGGCCAGTTCCTTGAGTTTGGCGATCAGGTCGCGGACTTCGTCGCGGAACTTCCGGTCGCTGTCGGCTTCTCCGGCGCGGGCGGCGGTGTCGGCCAGTTTTGCCTGCAGGTCGTCGAGGCGGGACTGCCGGTAGTCGGCCAGCGTGGTGTCTTCGCCGGCGGCGGTCCCGGCCTGGGGGGAGGCTGCGTTGGCGTCGGCATTCTCCGCGCCGCTTTCTTCCCCGCCCGCGCTGTCCGCGGTCGGCGTGGCGGTGGCCGTCGTGTTGGTTGCGGCGATGGCCGTCGCGCCGGCGCTGTTCGCGGCCGCGCCGTTCCCGTTCGCCGTCGTTCCGGAGGCGGTGCTTGCCGTCGTCCCGGCGCCGCCGCTGGCCGCGGCCGATGCGTCGGCGCCGCTGCCGGCGGCGGCATAGGCTTTCGCCGCCTGGCCGAGTTCGCGGGCGAGATGGGCGATGCGGCGCGCGACCGTTTTGGGATCGCCGCCCATCATCTTGAGCATGCGGATTTCCTCCTTGATGCGGGCGACGCGCTGGGCCGCGTCGGCCTTGGGCGCCTGGCGCATATTCCGCTTCATCGCCTCCATCTGGGCGAGCACGCTTTTGCTGTCCTCGAGCTGGCGCTTCAGCGCGTCGGCCTTGTCCGGGTTCTCCCGCTGGATGCGCGCCAGGAGTTGCTCCTGCGCCGAGCCGGGTTTGGACTGGCCGCTGGTCTGAAGGAGGCCGAATCCGGAAGTCGCCGAGATTTCCAGCATGATGTTTCTCCGATGAACGGAAACCGATGCGCAGAAACGGTTTCAGATGCGGCAATGTAGCGGGGCCCGGGGCGAACGGCAAACGTGTTCCGGTTTAGGGAAAAGCCCCGCTATGGACGCGGCCCCGGAGGGCTTCAGCCCGGCGCCCCGGCGCGGCTTAGCCCGGCCACTTCCAGTCGCGCAGCGCGGGCATGTCGGTGCCGTGCTGGTAGGCGTAGTTGCGGCATTCGATCTGCATGTCCTTGAGCTTTTCCTTGACGTGGGCGCCGGACACATTGAGGCCGGGCACCCGGTCGATGACGTCGATGGCCAGGCTGAAGCGGTCGATCTCGTTGCGGATGGCCAGCTCCAGAGGGGTGTTGATGTTGCCCTTCTCCTTGTAGCCGCGCACGTGCAGGTTGTGGTGGTTGCTGCGCCGGTAGGCCAGGCGGTGCACCAGCCAGGGGTAGCCGTGGAAGTTGAAGATGATGGGCCGGTCGGTGGTGAACAGGCTGTCGAAGTCCCGGTCGCTCAAGCCGTGCGGGTGCTCGCCGGCGGGCGTGAGCTTGTACAGGTCCACCACGTTGATGAAGCGGATCTTCAGGGCCGGGAAGTGCTGCCTGAGCAGCATGACCGCGGCCAGGCTCTCCTGGGTGGGCACGTCGCCGCAGCAGGCCATGACCACGTCGGGCTCGGCGCCCTGGTCGTTGCTGGCCCATTCCCAGATGCCGATGCCCTTGGTGCAGTGCTTGATGGCGGCGTCCATGTCCAGGAATTGCAGGTGCTTCTGCTTGTCGCAGACGATGACGTTGACGTCGTTGGTGCTGTTCAGGCAGTGGTTGGCCACGGACAGCAGGCAGTTGGCGTCCGGCGGCAGGTAGATGCGGGTCACGCGCGGGCTCTTGTTCACCACCAGGTCCAGGAAGCCCGGATCCTGGTGGGTGAAGCCGTTGTGGTCCTGGCGCCAGACCGTGGAGGTGATGAGCAGGTTCAGGCTGGAGACCGGCGCGCGCCAGGGGATGTCCTCGGAGATGTCCAGCCACTTGGCGTGCTGGTTGAACATGGAATCGATGACGTGGACGAAGGCTTCGTAGGTGGAGAAGAAGCCGTGCCGGCCGGTGAGCAGATAACCTTCCAGCCAGCCTTCCAGGGTGTGCTCCGAGAGCATTTCCATGACCTTGCCGTCGACGGCCAGGTGGCTGCCGTCGGCGTCCTCGGGCAGCATGTCGGCGAGCCAGGTCTTGCCGCTGACGGCATAGATGTCGTCCAGCTTGTTGGAGGAATTCTCGTCCGGGCCGAACACGCGGAAGTTGTCCGGATTCGCGCGCATGATGTCGCGCAGGAAGGCGCCCAGCGGGCGCGTGTTCTCCACTTCCGAGGCGCCCGGCGCCGTGACCGCCGGCGCGTAGTCGCGGAAATCGGGCAGGCGCAGGGCGCGCCGCAGGGTGCCGCCGTTGGCATGGGGATTGGCGCTCATGCGCCGGTTGCCTCGCGGCGCCAGGGCCTTCAACTCGGGAATCAAGCGGCCCTTCGCATCGAACAGTTCCTCGGGTTTGTAGCTCCGCAGCCACGCCTCCAGCATCATCAGATGGCGCGGGTTCTCGCGCAGGCCGGCGATGGGCACCTGGTGGGCGCGCCAGAAGCCCTCCACCCGATGGCCGTCCACCTCCTTGGGGCCGGTCCAGCCCTTGGGGGAACGCAGCACGATCATGGGCCAGCGCGGCCGGAACGGGACGCCGGATTCCCGCGCCTGCTTCTGGGCGGCGCGGATTTCGCCGACGCAATGTTCCAGGGTCGCCGCCATGGCCTGGTGCATGAAGGCCGGATCCTCGCCCTCGACGAAATAAGGCGTCCAGCCATAGCCCCGGAACAGGTGATCCAGCTCCTCCCGGCTGACCCGGGCGAGCAGCGTCGGGTTGTTGATCTTGTAGCCGTTCAAATGAAGGATGGGTAGCACCGCGCCGTCGCGGATGGGATTGAGGAACTTGTTCGCGTGCCAGGAGGTGGCCAGGGGACCGGTTTCCGATTCGCCGTCGCCCACCACCGTCGCCACCAGCAGGTCCGGGTTGTCGTAGGCGGCGCCGAAGGCATGGGACAGGCTGTAGCCCAGCTCGCCGCCCTCGTGGATGGAACCGGGGGTTTCCGGCGTGCAGTGGCTGCCGATGCCGCCCGGGAAGGAGAACTCCTTGAAGAAGTGGCGCAGGCCTTCCTCGTCCTCGCCCTTGTTGGGATAGACCTCGGAATAGGTGCCCTCCAGGTACACCGGCCCCAGCACCCCCGGGGCGCCGTGGCCGGGACCGGCGATGAAGATGGCGTTCAGATCCTGTTGGCGGATGAGCCGGTTCAGGTGGGTCCAGACGAAGGACAGGCCCGGGCTGGAACCCCAGTGGCCGAGCAGACGGTTCTTGGTGTGATCGGCCTTCAGGGGTTCCCGCAGCAGGGGATTCTCTTGCAGGTAGATCATGCCCACCGCCAGGTAATTGCAGGCGCGCCACCAGGCGTGCATGCGTTCCAGTTCGTCCGCGTCCAGGGGGGTGTGGGTGAGGGTGGCGTGGGAGGAAAGGGTCATGGTGTGCTCCAGTGGATGCTGCGAAAGGTGGAAGCCGGTTCCGGGCTAGACATGCGCGTGGCCGCTGCCGTTCAAGGATCGGCGTCCGGTTCGGCGATGCCGGCCAGGGTCCAGGTCTGGCGGGCGATGACGCCTTCCTCGTCGGTGGGGATCACCCAGGCGGAGACCCGGCTCGCCGGCGTGCTGATGCGCGGCCCGTGGGTTTCGTTGGCCGCCGCGTCCAGTTCCAGGCCCAGCCAGGCCAGGCGCCGGCAGATGTCGGCGCGCACCGGCGCCGCGTGCTCGCCGATGCCGGCGGTGAACACCAGGGCATCCAGTCCCGCCAGGGCCGTGGCCATGGCGGCCACCGCCTGGGCCACCTTGTAGGCGAACAGTTCCAGGGCCTCGCGGGCGTAGGCGACGCCGCTTTCCTGCAACTCCCGCACGTCGCAGGTGATGCCGGACAGGCCCATGAGGCCGGAGCGGTTGTGCAGCAGATCGGTGAGTTCGGCCAGGCCCATGCCCCGCTCGCGCATCAGGTAGAGCAGCACGCCCGGGTCCAGGGCGCCGCAGCGGGTGCCCATGGGAATGCCGTCCAGGGGCGTGAAACTCATGGTGGTGTCCAGGCTGCGCCGCGCCTTCATCGCGCACAGGCTGGCGCCGTTGCCCAGATGGGCCACCACCACGCGGCCGTCGGCGGCCGCGCCCAGGTGATCCGGCAGCACGTCGGCGATGTGCTGGTAGGACAGGCCGTGGAAGCCGTAGCGGCGGATGCCCGCCTCCAGCATCCGCCGGGGCAGGGCGAAACTGCGGGCCACGGGCGGCAGGGTGTGGTGGAAGGCGGTGTCGAAGCAGGCCACCTGCGGCAGGCCGGGACGCAAACGATCCAGGGCGCGGATCGCCGCCAGGTTGTGGGGCTGGTGCAGAGGGCTCAGCGGAATCAGGGATTCGAGTTCCGCGAGCACCGCTGCGTCCACCCGGGCCGGTCCCTGGAAGCGGCCGCCGCCGTGCACCACGCGATGGCCGACGGCGGCCAGGACCAGACCGGGCCGGCGCGCCTCCAGCCAGTCCAGCACCAGGCCCAGGGCGGCGTGGTGGTCGCGCACCACCAGATCCCGGTCCTCGAGCGCCGCCGGGTCTGCGGAATGGAGGATGCGGAAGCGGCCGTGGCGACCGATCTCCTCCACGGCGCCGCGATGCAGCAGGCGCGGCGCCGAACCGCTTGCCACGGTGTAGACGCCGAATTTCAGGCTGGATGAGCCGGCATTCAGGATCAGCAGGTTCAAGCCGTGTCTCCTCGCTCAAGCGGTGGAACCGTCCGGTCCGCGCGGGGGCCGTGCACCACGCTGGGTCCGGCGCGGCCGGGACGCACCATCCCGCGTCACGTTTCCCGCTTTTCCCAGGTTGTCTCACAAGGCCGGAGCCGGCCCGCGCGGCCTTGGCACGGCGCATCCTGCGCCCGCTGTGTTGCAGAAAATCGCCATTGCAAACAGCGACTAATCTGCAACTATCGTGCCATGGGCTTGCCCGTATCGGGCCGACGGCCGAGGCGGTCTTCGCCAAGTCAGCCAGATCCATCATACCGTTAACCCCCTTTCCCTCGGCCCGGCGTTTAAGCGGATGTCCTTCCTCAACCGATCAGGAGCCCATCATGCTTGCCAGAGTCTTTGTCCTCATCCTCGCCATCCTCGCCGTCAGCTTGCCCGCCCGGGCGGGACGGCTGCTGGACCTGGAGATCGTCAACCGGTCCAGCGGGGAGACGCTGAGCCCTTACCGCCATGGCGGAGAGGCTTATGTGGCGGGCAACCCAGGCGACCGTTACGCGGTGCGGCTGGTCAACCGCACCGGCCGGCGGCTGCTGGTGGTGCTGTCGGTGGACGGCGTGAACGCGGTGAGCGGCGAGACCGCGTCGCCCGACCAGTCCGGCTACGTGCTGGACCCCTGGGGGCGCACCGAGATCGCCGGCTGGCGCAAGAGCCTGAAGGAAATCGCCCAGTTCTATTTCACCGCGCTGCCGGATTCCTACGCGGCCCGCACCGACCGGCCGGACAACGTGGGGGTGATCGGCGCGGCGGTGTTCCGGGAGAAGGAATATCCGCCCCGGCCGGCGCTGTCCTTTCCCGAGCAGGCGCCCGCCGCCCGGGACGAAGCCCGTTCCGCCGAGGCGGCGGCCAACGATGGCGCCAAGGCGGCCGGCGCCGCGCCCGCGAGCCCCATGGCCCAGGCCCTGCGCAAGGCGGAACGCCTGGGTACCGGCCACGGCGAGCGGGAATACGCGCCCACCCGCTACACGCGCTTCGAGCGGGCCGGCGCCGCGCCCGACGAGGTGGTGAGCCTGCGCTACGACAGCCGGGACAATCTCGCGGCGCGCGGCGTCATCCCGCAGCCGCGCCCGCATTGGCCCCAGCCGGAGCCCCAGCCCTTCCCGGGCTGGTTCGTGCCCGACCCCCGGGGTTGAGCCGATGCGCGCCGCCCGCGACCGGCGCGGCGCGCGGGCCATGGCGGGGTGAATCAAGATAGAATTGTCCTGAATAAGGCAAGCAGGAGAATTCCGATGTTGCAAAGCTGTAAAGCGACCGACCGTTATGTGAGCTTCCAGGGCATAGACTGCGACGGCAACGCCCTGCGGGTCATGGAACATATCGAGCGGCATATGGCCATTCCCGGGCGCAGCAATCCATTCTGGGACTATTTCATGAAGAAACGGGCCGGGGGGTCGGGGCCCAGGCCGGACGACCTGTTCCTGATCCATTCCAATATCAATCAGGTCCGCGAGTTGTTCGAGACCTGGGCGGATGCGGAGGCCATGGCCCTATTGGCGCAACTGGAAGAGGAATGCTGCTGAAGGCGGGCTCCCGTCCCGTCCGCCTGATGCTTTGCCTCGCGCTGTGGGCGGGAACGCCGGGCGCCGCCCCCGCCGCCGCGCCGGAGCAGCCCGCTTCCGGCCGGCACACCCTGATGCACGACGGGCTCGAGCGCGGCTATGTGGTCCGCGTGCCCGGACTTCCCGCGCCGGGCGCCCGCTTGCCGCTGGTCCTGGTGCTGCATGGCGGCGGCGGCAACGCGGGCTTCGCGGAACGGATGACGGGCTTCACCGGCAAGGCCATGCAGGAAGGCTTCATCGTCGTCTATCCCGAGGGGACCGGCCGCTTCAAAGGCCTGCTCGGCGGCAGCCTGCTGACCTGGAACGCGGGCCATTGCTGCGGCCAGGCGATGCAGCGGCGGGTGGACGACGTGGGCTTCATCGCCGCGCTGATCGACAAACTGGTGGCGGATTACCCGGTGGACCCGGCACGGATCTACGCGACCGGCATGTCCAACGGCGGCATGATGACGCATCGTCTGGGCATCGCCCTGTCCGACCGCATCGCCGCCATCGCCCCGGTGGTGGCGACCGTGTTCGGTGACGAGGCCAAGCCGGCGCGGCCGGTGTCCGCGCTCATGATCAACGGCCTGCTCGATACCTCCGTGCCGCATCTCGGCGGGGCGCCCGGCGGCCGCTTTCCCGGCGCCTGGGACGGGACGCCGGCGCAACCCGCCCCGGCCCAGGCGACTTTCTGGGCCGGGGCCGACGGCTGCGCCCGGGAGCCGGAGCGGCGGGACGCCGGCGCCTACATCCTCCTGCGCCACGCCTGCCCGGCGGACGAAGCGGTCGAGCTGTATCTGGTCAAGGACAACGGCCATGCCTGGCCGGGCGGCCAGCCGGGCGGCCGGCGCGGCGACAAGCCGAGCGCGTCCCTGGACGCGACCGATCTGATCTGGCGCTTTTTCCGCGCCCACGCGCGCAACGCCCGGCCCGGCATGGAGACGCCCGCGCGCCAGAGCGCCGCGCCATAGCCGGAAAATCCTTTTCCGGAAAAATATTTCCGATTTTTTCATCTTGCCCGCAGGCCCCGCCCCACGCGGGATAGGGAAAATTCGCCGGGCGCTTCCGCGCGGATCCGCGCTTGCCCGGGCTCGCCGGCCTTTGCTAAGGTGAAACGCCGCCCCGTAGCCGGCGCGCGGATTTCCCGCCAAAAACCCGGAAGTGAATGCGATGTTACGAACAGCTACGAGCCTGTTGTTGCTCTCCCTTTTTGCCGGCGGTTGCAGTTACCACGGCCCCGACGCGGTACGCCTGACCCGCCCCGAATACAATGTCGTCATCCAGCAGACCAACGAGCAGGAGTTGCTGCTCAACCTGGTGCGCCTGAAATACCGGGACACGCCCTATTTTCTGAGCGTGGAGAAGGTGGCCTCGAGCCTGGAATTCACGCGCGGCCTGTCCGCCGGTGCCGCCCTGCCCGAATCCGCGAACAAGAGTTTTTCCCTGGCCGGCAGCATCGGCTTCGCGGAGAAGCCCACCCTGTTCTATTCGCCGCTGGAAGGCGAGCAGTTCGTGCGCCAGATGATGACGCCCCTGCCTCTCGACACGCTGATCCTGCTGGCGAACTCCGGCTGGTCCGTGGAGCGGGTGTTCGCGGTCACCTTGCAGGAGATGAACGGTCTCCGGAACGCGCCCACCGCCTCCGGCCCGACCCCCTCCCGGGAACCGGAATACCGGGATTTCCGCGCCGCCCTCAAGCACCTGCGCGCCTTGCAACTGCGCAAATGGGTGGAGTTGGGGCGCGTGTCCGGGGTCGCGGGGGGCGGACTGGAATTGCGCTTCGCGCCGGAGGCGGCCGCCGACGCGGACGCCCTGGCGGTGAAGCGCATGCTGGGCCTGGACCCGGCCCGGGACCGCTACCGCATGGTGCCGGGCCTGGGCGGCGCGGGCGGCGAGGCCATCACGGTGGCGACCCGCTCCCTCATCGCCACCATGAATTACCTGTCCCAGGGCGTCGAAGCGCCCCGCGCGGACCGGGAGGCGGGACGCGTGACGCGCACCCTGGGGGACGACGGCGAGATCTTCGATTGGCAGCGCATGCTGGCGGGGGTGTTCCACGTGGTGCCCAGTCCGGAGCGGCCGGACGACGCGGCGGTGGCGGTGCATTACCGGAATGCCTGGTTCCAGATCCGCGACGACGACCTGGACAGCAAGGCCACCTTCTCGCTGCTGTCCCAGTTGCTGGCCCTCCAGGGCGGGCAGATTCCCGGCCAGGGCGCGCCCATCAGCTATTCCATCCGCTGAAACCATGATGCCCTCCCGCGCGGCAGCCGCCGGGAGGATGCGGCGCGGAGCGCGTCAGTGCAGTTGGCGCGCGCTCCGGTTGACGTAGAGCACCAGGCCGCCGGCGGACTGGACGCGGGCCATCTCGCCCCGGGCCACCAGCCTTGCCAGCGCCCGCTCCAGGGTTTCCAGGCCGAGGCCGGTGAAACGGTCCTTGGGCAGCCACCAGTCGCGGATGCCCTCCAGGGTGTCGGCGGCCTGACGGTGGGTGAGCAGGTACTCGGACAGCGCTTCCACTATCCGCTCCAGATCCTCGCTTTCGCTGCCGCGGCCCATGTGGCGCCTTGCCCGATGATTTTGACCAGGATCAAACAGCAAGGCCTGTGCCAATAACGTAACTTGTTGAATATTAAGTTGAATACTTGTTAATGAGCGGATGCGCTCGGGGCCGGGGCCGGCCCGGGCGATGAAAACACGACCCTATCGTCCAGAGGTCGGACAGGCTCAGTGGCGCAGCAGCCCGGCGATCACGAACACCGCCAGCAGCGCGGCGATGAGGGCGAGCCAGCGATTGCGCGCCTGCTGCTGGGCGAGCAGGACGGCGAGACCCGCTTCCAGTTTTTCCAGCCGGTCCGCGCGCAGGGCCTGGTGGGCCATGCGCGGCAACTGGGGCAGCAGGGTGCCCCAATAGGGGGTTTCTTCCTTGAAGGTGCGCAGCCAGCCGCGCCAGCCGATCTGCTCGCTCATCCAGCGTTCCAGGAAGGGTTTCGCGGTGGACCAGAGATCCAGTTCCGGGTCCAGTTGCCGGCCCAGGCCCTCGATGTTGAGCAGGGTCTTCTGCAGCATGACCAGTTGCGGCTGGATTTCCATGCCGAAGCGGCGCGAGGTCTGGAACAGGCGCAGCAGCACCTTGCCGAAGGCGATTTCCTTCAATGGCCGGTCGAACACCGGCTCGCACACCGCGCGGATCGCGGCTTCGAACTCGTCGGCCCGGGTTTCCGCCGGCACCCAGCCCGCGTCCAGGTGGGCCTGGGCCACCTTCTTGTAGTCGCGCCGGAAGAAGGCCAGGAAGTTCTGCGCCAGGTAGTTCTTGTCCACCTCGTTGAGGGTGCCCATGATGCCGAAATCCAGGGCGATGTACTGGCCCTGGTCGGTCACCAGCACATTGCCCGGATGCATGTCGGCGTGGAAGAAGCCGTCCCGGAACACCTGGGTGAAGAAGATTTCCACGCCGGCCCGGGCCAGGCGCGGGACGTCCACCCCCTCCGCGCGCAGCGCGTCCAGCTGGGAGATGGGCCGGCCGTTCATCCAGGTCATCACCATGACCTCCGGCGCGGAGTAGTCCCAGAACACTTCCGGCACCGCCAGCAGGGGCGAGTCGGCGAAATTGCGGTGCAGTTGCGAGCAGTTCGCGGCTTCCCGCACCAGATCCAGTTCGTCGTCCAGGTGCTTGGCGAATTCCGCCACCACCTCGCGCGGCTTCAGGCGCTTGCCGTCCCACCACAGGCGTTCGATCAGGCCGGCGAGGGCGTGCAGGAGCTGGACGTCGTGGCCGATGACGGTGTGGATGCCGGGGCGCAGCACCTTCACCGCCACCGCTTCCCCCGTCTTCAGCCGGGCCCGGTGCACCTGGGCCACGGACGCGGAGGCGACCGGCGTGTTGTCGAACTGGGCGAACACCTCGGCCGCGTCGCGCCCGTAGGCCCGCTTGATGACCGCCAGGGCCTGGACGCTGGGGAAGGGGGGCACCCGGTCCTGGAGCCGGGCCAGTTCGTCGGCGATGTCGGCGGGAATCATGTCGCGCCGGGTGGACAGCATCTGGCCGAACTTGACGAAGATGGGGCCCAGGGATTCCAGCGCCAGGCGCAGGCGCACGCCCCGGGGCTGGGACAGGTCGCGCCAGAAGAACAGGGCGCGCACGCTGACACGCACCAGCTTGACCCGTTCGTGGCCGAGGAAGAACTCGTCCAGGCCGTAACGGGCGGCGGTCAGACAGATGCGCAGGAGACGGAAGAGGTACATCAGTCTTGGCGTTTCGCTTCGAGGATTTTCAGGCGCGCCTCGAAACGGTCGCCGGCTTCCCGCAAGGCATCCACGTCGGCGACGAAAACCTGCACGGCATGGGGATCGGCCAGCATGCCCTGTTCGTACACCGCGTATTCGGCCAGATTGCGGCCGGCGGATTCCAGGGCCTTGTCGCGCCAGGGCGCGAAGCCGCGCAGGAACTGGTCCACCCGGCTCGCGGCGATGTCGCCCAGCCAGGGACGCAGGGCCAGCACCCAGTCGAAATCGGCGAGGGCGCCGGACAGGTCCGCGGCGAGCAGCCCGTCGCCCGCGGCCCGGAACAGTTCGTTGAGCTTGCCGCCGGTCAGCCAGCGCGGCAGGGCGCTGGCTTCGGGGGTGAGGACCAGCCGGGGTTCGCTTCCTGCCGGGGCGGACGTGAACGCGCCGGTTTCGTCCAGCGCCAGATCCAGGTTCACGCCGGGCAGGGCGAGGCGGAAGGCCTTTCCGGCGTGGCCGGCCAGGCGCGCCCTGGCCGAGGGCTGGGTGGCCAGGAGCGGGTTCAGGGCGGCGAGCAGGGGAGCGGCGAGGGATGACGCGGGCATGGCCGGATTGTATTGCAAGCCCGATAATCCGGCCGAATCAAAGCTTTCCGGAAACCCGTCCATGCGCGTTCAAGGCATTCCCACCCGCACCATCCGGCCCGTCGAGGAAGACGGAAAAAACCGGGTCGAAATCATCGACCAGACCCGTCTGCCTCACGAATACGTGTTGCGCCGCCTCGCCACGCAGGAGGAGGCGGCCGAGGCGATCCGCGTCATGCGCGTGCGCGGCGCGCCTTTGATCGGCGCGACGGCGGCCTACGGCATGGCATTGGCGGCGGACCGGGATGCGTCCGACGCGGGCCTGGCCAGTGCCGGCGGGCAACTGGTCGCGACCCGCCCCACGGCGGTGAATCTGCGCTGGGCCGTGGAACGGATGCTGAGCCGCCTGCTGCCCTTGCCGGTGAGCGAGCGCTCACCGGCCGCCTGGGCGGAAGCGGCGGCGATCTGCGCGGAGGACGTGGAACAGAACCAGGCCATCGGCCGCCACGGCCTGGAACTGATCCGCGCGCGGGCAAAACGGGGCACGGTGAACGTGCTCACCCACTGCAACGCCGGCTGGCTCGCCACGGTGGATTGGGGCACCGCCCTGGCGCCCATCTTCGCCGCCCAGGAGGCCGGCGTGCCTGTGCACGTCTGGGTGGACGAGACGCGGCCGCGCAACCAGGGCGCCAGCCTGACCGCCTGGGAGCTGGCCAGCGCCGGCATTCCCCACACCGTCATCGCCGACAACGCGGGTGGCCACCTGATGCAGCGCGGCCAGGTGGATCTGTGCATCGTCGGCACCGACCGGGTCGCGGCGAACGGCGACGTGGCGAACAAGATCGGCACCTATCTCAAGGCCCTGGCCGCGCACGACAACGGCGTGCCGTTCTACGTCGCCGCCCCCGGGCCCAGCATCGATTTCCGCCTGTGCGAGGGAGGCGATATCCCCATCGAGGACCGGGACGCCGACGAGGTGGCCCGCATCCAAGGCCAGACGCGGGACGGCGGGTTGGTGAGCGTTCGCCTCATCCCGGAAGGCAGCGCCTGCGCGAACCCCGCTTTCGACGTCACCCCGGCGCGACTGGTGAGCGGGCTCATCACCGAACGGGGCGTGTGCGCGGCGAGCCGGGCCGCCCTGGCCGCGCTGTTTCCGGAGCGGGCATGAGCGGCGCGCCGAATCTTTCCGATCTGCCGGATATGGTCGCCGCTTTCGCCCGGCGCAGCGTGGCAACGGGATTGAACCAGGGCACCTCCGGCAACGTGAGCGCCCGCTCACCCGAGGGCTTCCTGATCACCCCGTCCGGGCGGGACATGACGCAACTGGGCGCCACGGACATGGTGCCTCTGGACATGGAGGGGCGGGCGCCGGAAGGCCTGCGGCCGTCCAGCGAATGGCGCTTCCACCGGGACATCTACGCCGCGTTTGCCGAGGCGGGCGCCATCGTCCACGCCCATTCCCCCTTCGCCGTGGCCCTGGCCTGTCTGCGCCGGGACATCCCGCCGTTCCACTACATGGTGGCCATGGCCGGCGGCGCGGACATCCGTTGCGCCCGTTACGCCACCTTCGGCACCCAGGCGTTGTCCGAGGCGGTGCTGGAAGCCCTGCGGGACCGGCGCGCCTGCCTCATGGCCAACCACGGCCTGGTGGCCTGGGGACGTTCGCTGCCTGGCGCGCTGGCGCTGGCGCTGGAAGTGGAAGCCTTGTGTGGCCAATACCTGCGCTGTCTCCAGGCCGGCGAACCGGTGCTGCTGAACGACGCGGAAATGGCCGAGGTGCTGGAGAAGTTCAAGGATTACGGGAGCAAGGACTGATGCGCTGGCTGCTGGGTGTCGTCGTTGTGCCGGTCCTGCTCGCGGCCGGCCTGTTCTACCTGGTGACGGATGCCGAGCCGAGCCTGCGCCGCGCCTCGGTCATCAGCCTGGCCGACATGGAGCGGGGCAAGGCCATCGTCGATTCCCTGGGGCTGCGCCGCATGCGGGAAGGGGAGAAACGCCAACTGGTGGTTTCCGAGCAGGATATGGATCTGGCGCTGGGCTACCTGGCCGCGCGCCTGGGCAAGGGCAGCGCCAGCGCGCGCATCGCCCTGGACCAGTTGATCGTGCGCGCAAGCCTGCCGCTGCCGCGAGTGAAGCGCTACGTGAACCTGGAGCTGGCTTTGGCCCAGGGTGGCGACATCCTGGTGCCCGGCGAGCTGCGCCTGGGCGCGCTGCCCATTCCGGCCGTCCTGGCCGGGCCGCTGGTGCGCTGGGGGCTGGCCTTGTCCCCCTATTCGGAGGAACTGGCGGCGGCCGGCGACCTGCTCGACAGCGCTCAACTGACGGGCCAGAGCCTGGCATTGCGTTTCACCTGGCGCGGCGCGTCGGTGGACCGGGCCATGGCGGGCGGCCTCGGAAAAGGCGCGGACAACGGGGTCATCGACCTTTACCGCGCCCGTTTGGACCCGCTGCCCAACCGGGATTTCGCCGTGCTCCTGGGTGAAGCCTTCGCCTTGGCGAAGCAGCGTTCCGGCGGCCACGATCCGGTCGCGGAGAACCGCGCCGCCCTGACCGCCCTGGCAGAGAGGGCGCTGGGAAGCCGCCTGCTGTCCCGGCGCGGCATGGCCAATCCGAACCGGCATACCGGCCTGCGCCTGGCGGGACGGGAGGATTTTTCCCAGCATTTCGCCTTGTCCGCCTTCATCGCCGCCACCGGTGGCGAGGGCCTGTCCGATCTGGCCGGCCTGTTCAAGGAACTGAAGGACAGCCAGGGGGGCAGCGGCTTTTCGTTCACCGATATCGCGGCGGACCGGGCCGGTTCCCGCTTCGGGGAAGCCAGCACGCGGTCCTCGGAGTCCGCCAGGCAAGTCCAGGACCGTCTCGCCGGCGCGCGCGACGCCGCCGCGTTCTTTCCGCCCGTGGGCGATCTGCCCGAGTTCATGGGACAGGCGGAATTCCGGCAGCGCTTCGGCGGCGTCGGCCAGCCGGCCTATCGGCGCATGGTGGACGAGATCGAGGCGAGAGTCGCCGGCTTGGCCATCTACAAGAATTAGGCGGATATCCCGGGACGCGGCCAGCGCTAGGCGCGGCGCCCCCTACTCGGCTTGCGCGAAGACCGCCGCGAGGGCGGCGCCTTTCAGGCCGATATCCGGGTCCGTGATCACCGCGACGGGAAGCTCGCGCATCCAGTCGCTGAAGCGGCCCTTGGCGTGGAAACCCTCCAGGAACAAGCCGCTTTCCAGGATGGGCAGGAGCTTGGGCGCGATGCCGCCGGCAAGGAACACGCCGCCCGTCGCGCGGGCGGCGAGGGCCAGATCGCCGGCGGTCTGGCCGTAGATCTTCGCGAACAGCCGCAGGGCCTGGGCGGCGCTCGCGTCGCGCCCATCCAGGCCGGCTTCGCTGATGGCCTCGGCGGGTTGCGCGGCGTCCAGCAGCGGTGTGTCGGCCAGCCCGGCTTCGGCACGCAGGAAGCGGTACAGGTCGACGATGCCGGGACCGGACAGGATGCGTTCCACCGAGGCGCGGCCATAGCGGGCGCGCAGAAACTCGAGCAGACGGTCCTGCTCCAGGCTGGCGGGGGCGAAGCCGATATGGCCGCCCTCGGAAGGAAGCGGGCGGTAATGGTCGCCTAGCCAGGGGCACATGCTGACGCCGAGACCGGTGCCCGCGCCGAGGGCGACGCGTGGCCCGCCGGAGACGGCTTCGGCGATCTGAAGCGGCGCGAGGTCGTCGGTGCCGAGGCCGTTCAGGCCCCAGCCCACGGCGGCGAAATCGTTCACCAGACGGGCGCGGGTGAAGCCGAAGCGGGCGGCGAGGGCGTCGGCATCCACCGACCAGTCCAGGTTGGTGAAGCTGACCGTGCGGCCGTCGGTGGGGCCGGCGACGGCCAGACAGCAGGTCTCGCAAGCGGCCTCCCCATTCAGGAATTCAGCGAGGATGCTCTCCAGGCCGGGATACCGCTCGTTACGATAGCGGACAACCCGTTCCAACGTGACGTGTTGTCCCTCGACCCGGGCGACGGCCAGACGGCAGTTGGTGCCTCCGATATCGCCGCTCAGCACCCTCATGACCAAAGCCGGCGTTCCGATTTCAGGTGGCGTCCGCGCAGCCAGGCGTCCAGGCTGAGCTTGCCGGGACCGGCCAGGATCAGGGGCAGGAATAGAACCAGATAGATCAGGGGCAGTTTCCAGCCACCCTCGGAAATGGTGTAGCCGTGGCCGGCGTGCACGGTGGCGATGGCCACCAGGGTGAGGATGGCCAGGGAAGTCGAGAAGAAGCGGGTGGCCAGGCCCAGCACCAGGGCGACGGGGCCGATCAATTCGAACCAGGTGGCGATCTGCCAGCTGATTTCGACGGGAATGACGTTGAGGGGGAAGGGGAAACGGTCGTGGATTTCGATGAACCAGTTCTGCCCATGCAGCTTCTCCAGGCCGGAGTCCCAGAATTCCTTGGCGAGCAGCAGTCTGATGGCCAGCGGCGCGAGCCAGCCGCCGGCCTGATCCAGCGAGTCCAACAGGACTCCGAGGCGTTGCTTGAGGCTATCCATGCAAAAAACGCTCCCTACTGTTCGTGCACGACGATTTCGTTGCGGCCCATGTCCTTGGCCTTGTAACACGCGGCATCGGCCGCGGCCAGACATTCGTCCAGGGTCGCCCAACTGGGCGGGACATGCACCACACCGATGCTGGCGCCGATCTGATGGCTGGTGCCTTCCCAGACGAACTTCAGATTGGCGATGCTGTCGCGCACGAGGGTGGCGATCCGTTCCGCCACGTCGTGGGGGCAGGACAGCAGCATGATGCCGAACTCGTCGCCGCCCAGGCGGGCCAGGACATCGTTGTCGCGGATGCGGGATTGCATGAGCTTGGCGAGCTGCTTGAGCAGTTCGTCGCCGGCGGCATGGCCGGCGCTGTCATTCACCTGCTTGAAGAAGTCCAGGTCGATGAACATGAGGGACATGGGGTGTTCGTTGGCGCGCTTGCTGTGCAGGGCGCGGGCGACCCGCTCTTCGAAGGCGCGCCGGTTCATCAGGCTGGTCAGGCCGTCGTGGTCCGCCTGCCAGACCAGTTTGCGCTGCATCTCCCTCGCCTCGGTCACGTCGCGGATCACCAGCACGCCGCCCTCGATGTCGCCTTCGGGGGAATGGATGGGCGAGCATTTCCCTTCCACTTCGTATTCCATGCCCTGGGCGGAGAGCAGGTTCGCCGTGGGGGGGAGTTCCACATGATTGCCGCGCATGACGTCCTCGCCGAGGGGGGCGGTGAGGTCGCTGCGTTCCTGGCGCTCGAACAGCTTGATGATTTCCCGCAAGGGCTTGTCCCGGGCTTCCCGGGCGGTCAGCCCCAACATGAGTTCCGCCGCGGGATTGATGTGGCCGATGCGCATCTCCCGGTCGAAGCGGATGACGCCGTCGGCGATGGCCTGGATGGTGACCTGGGCGCGCTCCTTTTCCTCGAACAGGTCTTTTTCCATGCGGCGGCTGAGCCGGACCACGAAGACGGTGATGATGGCGCCGACCAGCATGGCGACCACGGACAGGGCGATGGACAATTGCCGCGCCCGATCGCGGGCCGACTGGGCTTCGCGCAACGCCTCCCGGTTCTTCATGCGTTGCAGTTCGAGCAGCCGGTCCCAGCCTTCCATCATGCGTTTCTGGTGCGGAAACAGGTCGTTGTTGATGCGCGCGCGCGCCTTGCCCAGCTCGTCGGCGCGGATCAGGTCGAGCACTTGGCCAGCCTTTTCCTCCACCTGGCGGACTTCGCCGCGCATGTCGCTCCACAGCTGGAATTCCTCGTCGTCCAGCGGGAGGGAGAGGAAACGGTCGCGCACCCGGATGAAGTCCACCGCCATTTGCGAGAAGCGCATGGTTTCCTCGTCCCTGAGGAAGGGGTCGGGTTGGCTGGCGGCGAGCAGCAGTGACTGGAAGCGGGCTTCATGCAGGCCGTGCATGATGGCGGCGAATTCCGCCTTCTGGTTGCGTTCGGAGACGATGGCGGTGAGCTGCTCGCTGATCAGACGGATGTGGGTCACGCTGATCGCGGTGACCGAGAGCAGGAGCAGCAGGATCACGCCGAATCCGGCGATGACGGGAACCTGGATGGAGGGACGTCTCATTGGGTCGCGGCTGGCTGGCTGGGCATTGCCGTCGTGGCTGTGATGGGGGTCACCCGGATGGCGGAGCAAAGCGCGAAATCCATGTTTCGTCTCCTCTCGCGAAATTTGGCGGCAATGCTGCTGCCAACGCGAGACGGCGTCAATCGAGAAGTTCCAAATCCAGCAGCGCGTCGTTGAGGCTGGCGCGGTCCTCGCTGAGCACCCTGAGCACGCGGGTTTCCACCCCGTATTCCCAGGGGTGGCCATGCTGGTCCGCCATCAGGGTGGCGGGCGCGACGGGCTCCAGGACCAGGGAGGGCGGCGATTCCAAAATCTCCACCACCACGCAGATGTCGCCCTGATGACGGACCTTGAGGCCGATCAGGGTGCGCAGATGCGGCAGGGAGATGAATGGCTCGTTCACCCGCGCAAGCCTTCCAGCCAGCGGTCATAAAGCCGTTCGGCGGTCCGGTTGAGGGCGGGCAGGCAGGCCGCGTTCATCGCTTGCATCGCTTCCGGCGTCTGCACCGCCGGGCTGGCGGCGGCGGCGATCTCGTCCGCGCCGATCTCGCACCAGTTCCGGATCATGGCCTCGGTCATTTCCACGTGGCATTGCATGCCCAGGTGCTTGCCCATGGCGTAAGCCTGATTCGGGCAATGGGCGCTGGACAGGATGCGGGTCGCGCCGGGGGGGAGGGTGAAGGTTTCGCCGTGCCAGTGGAAAGCTTCGAATTCGGCGATATCCCCGAACCAGTGCCTGGCTTCAGGCGTGTCGACGACGCTGACCCGGCCCCAGCCGATTTCCTTGATGGGGTTGCGGCCGATCTCCCCGCCCAGGGCTTTCGCGATCAACTGGCCGCCCAGGCAATGGCCGAGAACCGGGATATCCGCGGCGACGGCGGCCCGGATCAGGTTCAGGATGCCGGGAATCCAGGGCAGGCCATCGTTCACGCTCATCGGGCCGCCCATGAACACCAGACCGGCGTAGGCGTCGGGCGCGGCGGGCACGGCTTCGCCCCGGTCGATGGCGATGAGTTGCCAGGGCAGATTCCGGGAATCCAGAAAGGTGGCAAAATGGCCCGGGCCTTCCGTGGGAGCGTGGCGAAAAATGGCGATGGGTTTCATGGCGTATACGTATGAGTGGCGGCAAAAGGTCCGGTCATTATGCCTGCTCGCCGTCCTCGCTTGGACGGGCATCGCGTCGGCCTGGGCCCACGTCACATTGAGCGGCATGCTCGGGGAAAAAGCCCTGATCTCCGTCAACGGCGCGCCGCCCAAGGTGATGGCGGTGGGCGATGTGCACCGGGGCGTGAAACTGCTGGCCGTGCGCGGTCAGCAGGTGGAAATCGAGGAGGACGGCCGGCGCCGGGTGCTGGGCATGGGTTTCTCCGGGAGTGGCGTGCAGGATCCGGTCGGCGCGAAGACCGTATTGACCGCCAACGAGCGTGGCCAATTCTTCGCCCAGGGGCAGGTCAACGGAAGCGCGACCCAATTCATCATCGATACCGGCGCCACGCTGGTGGCCCTGCCCCGCAGCGTCGCGGAAAAAGCGGGTGTGCGCTTGAACGATGCGACCCCGATGGCCGTGAGCACCGCGAACGGGCATACCGTGGCCTACAAGGTGACGCTGACCTCGGTCCGCGTGGGCGACGTCAGGGCGAACATGGTGGAAGCCTGGGTCATGGAAGACCGGCAGTTGCGCATGCCCCTGCTGGGCATGAGTTTCCTCAATCGCGTCAACATGAACCGGGAAGGTGATTTGCTGACATTGAGTCAGCGTTACTGAGCGGCGCCGGCAACAGGCCCATCCGCGCGGGCCCGCGCCTCCGTGGAAAACGCGGTTTCGAGTCCCGCTCAGGCTTGCGCGGTCTTGTCGTTCTCGATCAACGCGTAGGCCGAGTGGTTATGGATGGACTCGAAGTTCTCCGCCTCCACCACATAGGCGTCGACGCGCGCTTCCTTGTTCAGGGCGGCGGCCACGTCCCGCACCAGATCCTCGACGAACTTGGGATTCTCGTAGGCCTTTTCCGTGACGAACTTTTCGTCCGGCCGCTTGAGCAGGCCGTACAACTGGCTGGAGGCATTCTCCTCGGCGATCTGGATGATGTCCTCGATCCACACGAATTCGTTGGTGCGCACCGTGATGGTGACGTGGGAACGCTGGTTGTGGGCGCCGTATTCGGAGATTTTCTTGGAGCAGGGACATAGGCTGGTGCAGGGCACCAGCACCTTCATGGTTTGCAGGTATTGGCCATCCTTGATCTCGCCGATGAAGGTGACGTCATAGTCCATCAGGCTTTTCACCCCGGATACCGGCGCCTGCTTGTTGACGAAGTAGGGGAAATTCATCTCGATATGGCCGGATTCCGCTTCCAGCTTCTTCACCATCAGGCGCAGCACCTGTTCGAAGGATTCCACCGAGAATTCCCGCTCGTTGCCGTTGAGGATCTCGATGAAGCGGGACATGTGCGTCCCCTTGAAATGGTGCGGCAGGTAGACGTACATGCCGAAGGTGGCGATGGTGTGCTGGGCGCCGCCGGTCTTGTCGAGGACCTTGACCGGATGGCGGATGGCCTTGATGCCCACCTTGTCGATGGCGATCTTGCGGGAGTCCGGATAGTTCTGCACGTCCGGAATCGGTTGGGTGGGGCAGGGGGTGGCGGTTTCGCAAACCGCTTCGCAAGTGCTCATGGCGAGTTCCTAAATATGACTAGACGCAGTATAAACCGCCCGAATTCCCGAGTAAATCAATCGGGTATGCGTTCCCGATATTTAGCACTGGGGAATTTCCCTGATTGCCACTTCAATGCCACTGGCGTTCAGGCCGCAACGTTCCAACAGCACGGCATGGTCGCCGTGTTCGACGAAGCGGTCGGGCAGGCCCAGGTGCCGAATCGGCTTGGTCATCATGCCCATGGCCGCGAGCGCTTCGGCAACGGCCGATCCGGCGCCACCCATGACCACGTTTTCCTCGACGGTGACCAGCCGCTCGTGGCTTTCGGCGAGGCGGCGGATGAGGTCCAGATCCAGGGGTTTCACGAAACGCATGTCGGCGACCGTGGCGTCCAGGTTTTCCGCCGCCGCCAGGGCGGGCGCGACCATGCTGCCGAAGGCGAGAATGGCGACGCCGCGACCTTCCCGGCGCACCACACCGCGGCCGATGGGCAGGGTTTCCAGACCCGGGTCGATCGGCGCGCCCGGCCCGGTGCCGCGCGGGTAGCGCACCGCGCTGGGACCGTCGTAATGGAAGGCGGTGCTGAGCAGGCGCCGGCATTCGTCCTCGTCGGAGGGCGCGGCGATCAGCAGGTTGGGAATGCAGCGCAGGAAGGAGAGGTCGAAGGCGCCGGCGTGGGTCGGGCCGTCTGCGCCCACCAATCCGGCCCGGTCGATGGCCAGCAGGACCGGCAGTTTCTGCAGGGCGATGTCGTGGATGAGCTGGTCGTAAGCCCGCTGCAGGAAGGTGGAGTAGATGGCCACCACGGGTTTGCGGCCCTCGCAGGCGAGGCCGGCGGCGAAGGTCAGTGCGTGCTGCTCGGCGATGCCGACGTCGAAATAGCGCTCCGGGAAGCGCGCGGCGAAATCGTTGAGGCCGGAACCTTCGCACATGGCCGGGGTGATGCCCACCAGCCGTTCGTCGGCGCCCGCCATGTCGGACAGCCACTGGCTGAACACCTCGGTATAGGTGGGCTTGTTGCCCGTCTTGGCTTCCACGCCCACTTCGATCTTGAACTTGCCGACACCGTGATACAGGCAAGGGTTGGCCTCGGCGGGATCGTAGCCGCGCCCTTTCTGGGTGACCACGTGCAGGAACTGGGGCCCCTTGAGCTGGCGGATGTTGAGCAGGGTGGGGATGAGCGCATCCAGGTCGTGGCCGTCGATGGGGCCCAGGTAGTTGAAGCCGAACTCCTCGAACAGGGTGCTGGGGGTGACCATGCCCTTCAAGTGTTCCTCGGCGCGCCGGGCCAGTTCGTGGATGGGCGGCAGGCTGGAGAGCAGGCGCTCGCCCTTCCTGCGGATGTTGTTGTACAGGCGGCCGGACAGCAGCTTGGTGAGGTAGGAATTGAGCGCCCCCACGTTGTCGCTGATGGACATGTCGTTGTCGTTCAGGACCACCAGCACGTTGGCGTCCATGGCGCCCGCGTTGTTGAGCGCCTCGAAGGCCATGCCGGCGGTCATGGCGCCATCGCCGATGACCGCGATGACGCGGCGTTCCTCGCCCTTCAGCTTCGCGGCGACGGCCATGCCCAGGGCGGCGGAGATGGAGGTGCTGGAATGGCCGGCGACGAAGGCGTCGTAGGGGCTCTCCTCCCGTTTCGGGAAGCCGGACAGGCCGTCGGTCTGGCGTAGCGTGGCCATGCGCTCGCGCCGGCCGGTGAGGATCTTGTGTACGTAGGTCTGATGGCCCACGTCCCAGACGATGCGGTCTTCCGGCGTCTCGAACACGCTGTGCAGGGCGACGGTGAGTTCGACGACGCCCAGGTTGGAGGCGAGATGGCCGCCGGTCTTGGAGACGCTGTCGATGATGTATTCGCGCAAATCCCCGGCCAGGGTCTTCAGATCGTTCCGGTTGAGGGCTCTCAGGTCGGCGGGGGAGGCGATGGTTTCCAGCAGGCTCATGGCGCGAATTAGCGATCAGTAACGCCGCTCGACAATGAAGCGGGCGATTTCGGCGAGACGGCGGCTCGCCGGGCCGAAGGGGGAAATGGCCTGTTCGGCGTCGGCGATCAGGTCGGCCGCGTAGGCGCGCGCTTCCCTGGCCGACATCAGGGTCAGGTAGGTGGCCTTGCCCTGGGCGGCGTCCTTGCCGGCGGTCTTGCCCAGGGTGGCGGTATCGGTTTCCGAATCCAGCACGTCGTCCATGACCTGGAAAGCCAGCCCGACACAATGGGCGTAGCGTTCCAGACCGCCTCGCGCGGGCGCCGCCAGCGCACCCCCGGACAAGGCGCCGAGCAGCACGGCGGCCTGGATCAGGGCGCCGGTCTTGTGGATGTGCATGAATTCCAGTTCGGCCAGATCCAGAGTCTTACCCGTGCTGTACAGATCGACCGCCTGGCCGCCGGCCATGCCCCGGGAGCCGGCGGCGCGCGCCAGCAGGCTCAGCATCTCCACCTGGACCGCCGGGTCGAGGCCGCCCCCCGGCGTGGCCAGAACCTCGAAAGCCAGGCTTTGCAGGGCGTCGCCCACCAGCATGGCGGTGGCCTCGTCGAACTGGACGTGGCAGGTGGGCTTGCCCCTGCGCAGATCGTCGTCGTCCATGCAGGGCAGGTCGTCGTGGGTCAGGGAGTAGACGTGGATCAGTTCCACCGCGCAGGCGGCCCGCTCGACCAGGGCAGGGTCGGCGCCCACCGCCTCGCCGGCGGCGAAGGCCAGCATGGGCCGTACCCGCTTGCCACCGCCCAGCGCGGCATAGCGTTGCGCGGCATGCAGTTTTTCCGGTGTGATGTTCTCTGCTGGCAACACCCGATCCAGGGCGGTTTCCATGCGCGCCTGGATGGCGCGGGACCAGGCGGCGAAATCAGGAATCGCCATTGCGTCCTTCCGGCTTGAAGTCTTTGAGCACGCCGTTTTCCAGAACCTTGATCTGCATTTCTGCGTCGTCCAGGGCGCGCTGGCAGTAGGTGGACAAGGCGACGCCCCGCTTGTAGGCGGCAAGGGAGGCTTCCAGGGAAAGCTTGCCGCCTTCCATTTCCTCCACCAGTTGTTCCAGCTCCCGCATCGCGCTCTCGAAATCCTTGGGCTCGGTTTCCCCGGGGAAGAGCTCCTGGTTATTGGCTGGCGGCTTCTGGATCTTGGGCATGGCTTTCAAAGGTGTGTTGGTGGGCCCGCACGGACTTGAACCGTGGACCAAAGGATTATGAGTGTCTTTAGTAGTAAGTCTTTGAAAACCTTTGTTTGTTAATACAAAGGCTTAGAGTTGGACAAAAGACTATATCACATCGTAGTAAGTCTTCGCTGTTGACACTGCGTCGACAGACCTTGCGCAAGCCCTGCGGGCCGGGCTCCGCCAGGGTTTCGCTGTCGCTCATCGCTGCGCGAGGCCTACGGCCCCCTTCTGATCCCTTTTGCCTACGGAACACAGCATAAGGCCGCTCTGTTCCTGCGCGCTCCGCTTGCTTTTGGTTTGACCTTTCCCGCGTGCGGAAAAGGTTTTGCTTTGGCGGCTTCCTGGCAAAGCTCTCCCTCTTCGGCGCCGGCGGGTGTCCGTCTTTCCGTCACCGTTTGCCCTTTTGCGCCGAGATTAGATCGGGCTGGCCACCAGGCAAGGGCCGGCCATGAACGGTTTCCCCCCCGGCTATCCCATCGACCAGATAAGGCACCTGGTCAATGGGATCAATGGGGACCCCCCATTAAAGGCCGGACAGCTCCCTTGCCTGGTGGCCATCCCGATCAAGGGTCTCGGCAAGGGCAAACGGTGACGGAAAGACGGACGCAGACCGAGCAGCGCTCCGCCTCATCGGGATGCCAGGAAGCAACCGGGCTCCAGTTCGGGAATCCGGTCGCAGGTGAAAACCCAACCAGGAGAAAGAAACATGCTCATGTATCTGAACTCGCATCAGGTTACGGCGATAGCCAATGCCGACGCACACACCAATAACGCCCATCTACCAACCTACACAGAGCTATTTGCCCTTACGCAGCGCCTGGCTTACGCGGATGCCGGTGACCTGTTAACGCCGGAGGATTACCGCAACATCGCGCGAAACGTTCTGGAGAAAGACAAATCCGCCTACGCAGCAGTTGCCGGTCCTGAGATGTTGGCACTCATTGAGCGGGTCGCGAGGCTGAATCGTGATGCGGGCGAAATTGGACCTGGAATGCTTGCGAGCTTGGTTGATGAAGCCAAGTCCATCCTCGAGAACATGCGATAAGGAGATCGACATGAAAGTCAGGATTAGCAAGACGATGGCAGCAGAATTCGCGGATGCCAATAAGACGTTACAGAATCAAGATGGCTATATGGCATATCCGGACACGGTCGGCGAACACGAGCTAGTTCCCGTGCAGTTATTCAGAATAAGGGGATTTTGTGAAGAGAGGTTGAAGCACACACCCTCCCCCACCATGCGGACAGCATACAACGCCCTTCGGCTACAGATAGACAACACCATCCTGCTAGAGGAGCTGAAGCGCGACGGGAAGATCAAGCCGATGAACGAGGTTTCGCAGCGAAACAATTCTGAAGGCCAATTCATCACGTTGGCCAGGTCGGAGATTCTGACGCTTGACCAGGTGCGCACCGTGTTCGATGACACGTCAATAGCGGAGCTGGCCGAGGACATCAAGAACCACGGATTGATCAATCCCATCACGGTACGTCATGGCCATGAAGGGAAGTATTTTCTGGTTGCCGGTGAACGGCGTCTGCGGGCGTGCGAACTTGCCGGCGTGCCGATCGTGGCGAAGGTGATCAATGCCGATGCCGCAGCCGGGAAAAGGATCCAGCTGGCCGAGAACATCCACCGTGAAGATCTATGTCTGGAGGACAAAGCCCGGGCGGTACGGGAGTTGTATGACCAGCTGGGAACCATGCAGGCAGTAGCCGACCTGGTGAAGAAGTCGAAGGCCTGGGTCTCAAAACATGTTGCGGTGACCGAACCCGATTTCGGATGGCGGGCGCGCAAATTGCTCGAGGACGGGACTTGCGAGGATCTGGAACTACTCGGGACGCTATCCAAGATCGAGCACACATGCAACTGGTCGGATTCGGAGGAAGCTATCAAACGTTTCCTCGAGGGAGGACTGAACCGGGAAGCAGCGCGTGAATTTCTGAGATCGAGAGGAGAGGACTAGACGAAGCGGAGTCTAGCGCAGGATGCGAAGTATCATCAGCAACAAGCGGAATGGCAGGCAAAGCATTAAGCCAGAGCGGCCGACAAGGCGGAT
>JBGAFI010000019.1:0-77494 GCA_044227325.1 Thiobacillaceae bacterium
CGCGGGAATGACGTGGCTGTTCTCCGGGTGGTAGTTGTCGCCCGGGCCGTAAAGATTGGTGGGCATCACCGCCAAGTATTTTGTGCCGTACTGCCGGTTGTAGCTCCAGCACATCTCCACACCGGCGATCTTGGCCAGGGCGTAGGGCCGGTTGGTGGGCTCCAACGGGCCGGTGAGAAGGTATTCCTCCTTCATGGGCTGGGGACACAGCTTGGGGTAGATGCAACTCGACCCCAGAAACAGCAAACGCTTGACCTTGTTCTTGTAGGCGGCGTGGATGACGTTATCCTGGATCGCGAGGTTGTCGCGGATGAACTCGGCGGGGTATTCGTTGTTGGCGAGAATGCCGCCGACCTTGGCTGCCGCGAGGAAGACGTGGTCGGGCTTTTCTTCGGCGAAGAAGGCGTCCACCTGGGCCTGGTCGGTGAGGTCGAGTTCGGCGTGGGTGCGGACGAGCAGCCTGGTGTGGCCTTTCCCTTGCAGGTTGCGCATCAGTGCGGAACCGACCAGGCCGCGATGGCCGGCGATATAAATCTTGGCGTTCAGGTCCATGGGATCACTCGTGGTAGTCCATGGCCTTGTAGCCGTGCTTCTTGACCAGTTCGTCCCGCTCCGCGGATTTCAGGTCTTCCCGCACCATCTCGGCGACCAGTTCATCGAAGCTGATCTTGGGCACCCAGCCCAGTTTTTCCTTGGCCTTGGCGGGGTCGCCCAGCAAGGTTTCCACTTCGGTGGGGCGGAAATAGCGGGGATCGACGGAAACCACAACCCGGCCGTTTGCATCGTACCCCTTCTCGTCCACGCCCTCGCCTTCCCAACGAATGCTCATGCCCAGTTCCTTGGCGGCGGCATTGACGAAGTCGCGCACGCTGTACTGAACGCCGGTGGCGATGACGAAATCCTCCGGCTTGTCCTGTTGCAGCATCAGCCACTGCATTTCAACGTAATCCTTGGCATGGCCCCAGTCGCGCTTGGCGTCCATGTTGCCGAGGTAGAGGCAGTCTTGCAGGCCAAGCTTGATGCGGGCCAGCGCCCGGGTGATCTTGCGGGTGACGAAGGTTTCGCCGCGGATCGGGCTTTCATGGTTGAACAGGATGCCGTTGCAGGCGTACATGCCGTAGGCCTCGCGGTAGTTGACCGTGATCCAGTAGGCGTAGAGCTTGGCGCAGGCATAGGGGCTGCGAGGGTAGAAAGGGGTGGTTTCCTTTTGCGGAATTTCCTGGACCAGACCGAACAGTTCGGAGGTGCTGGCCTGATAGAAACGGGTTTTCTTGTCCAGGCCGAGTATGCGGATGGCTTCGAGGATGCGCAGGGCACCGAGGGCGTCGGAGTTGGCGGTGTATTCGGGTTCCTCGAAGCTGACAGCCACGTGGGACTGGGCGGCGAGGTTGTAGATTTCGTCGGGCTGGACCTGCTGGATGATGCGGATGAGGCTGGAGCTATCGGTCAGATCGCCATGGTGCAGGATGAACTTGCGGCCGGTTTCGTGGGGGTCTTGGTAGAGATGGTCGATACGGTCGGTGTTGAAGAGCGAAGTTCGGCGCTTGATGCCATGCACCTCATAGCCCTTGTCCAGCAGAAATTCAGCCAGGTATGCGCCGTCCTGGCCAGTCACACCTGTGATCAAAGCAATCTTGCTCATGCTGCGTGATGCACCATTGTTCATGTTTTAGGTCCACGAATTATGCGGGGTTTCTTGACATATTTCAGGTACCCAGGGTTTTTGTCGGCATTCGGTTGATGCAGCGTTAGTGCTTTGCGGCCAGCGGTAGATCTCCTCCAGCGCTAGTCGTTTCCGATTTTCGGCTTGTTAACCACGATGAAGTTCAGGAAGTTGAACAGACTGCCGCGACAATGCATCGCCTCAGCCACCCAAGCCTGCGATCTGCTGCAAACTCGCCTTGGTCAACATATTGGCACGCTCCTGGCTCACCGCCTCGGCATAGCATCTTAACTCCGGGGCGTTGCCGGAAGGGCGCAGGTGGACGATCTCGCCGTTGGCGAGAGTGATGCGCAGGCCGTCGGTCCGGTCCAGGGTGGCGGCTTCCGCGCCCAAGGGGGCCAGAAAACGGGACAGGGGCACGCCCTGTTCCCGCGCCATGGCGAGCAGGGCGAGGATGGGCAGGACGGCATCCCGGGTGGGCAGCGGCGCGAGGGTTCGGCCGGCCTTTTCCAGGCGGCTGCCGACCAGGAATCCGCCGTTCGCTTCGAAGCCGACCACGCGGCGGGCGCCGGCCTCGATCAGCTTTTCCATGCCGGCGATGACGTAGGGAGAGCCGATGCGGGTGCGTTCCACCCGCGCGAAGGCACCGCATTTCTCCAGGGCGGTGTTGCTGCTGACCGGCGTGGCCACCGCGTCGGCGCCCAGGTATTGGGCGCACAGGATGCCGACCACGTCGCCGCGCAACCAGTTGCCTTGCTCGTCGCCGATGAGGGGACGGTCGGCGTCACCGTCGGTGGAGAAGAGGGCGTCGAAACCGTATTCGGCGGACCAGCGGCGGGCCTGTTCGATATCGGCCTGGCCGACGGCCTCGGTATCGATGGGGACGAATTGATCGGTGCGGCCCAGGGAAACGACGGTCGCGCCGAGCGCCTCGAGCAGGCCTTTCAGCAGGTCGCGGGCGACGCTGGAATGCTCGTAGAAACCCAGCTTCATGCCGGCCAGCACGTTGGCGGGAAAGAAGTCGAGATAGCGGCCCAGATACGCCCGGCCCGCGTCGCGCGCCGGGGCGGGCAGCGGATCGGGCCGCATGTCCGCGGGCAAGTCCACCTCGGCGCCGGCGATGCCGGTTTCGTCCGCCTTGGTGATTTCACCGCTCGGGCGGTAGAACTTGATGCCGTTGCGGTCGAAGGGAATGTGGCTGCCGGTAACCATGACGGCCGGGATGCCTTGATCCTGGGCGTGGAAAGCCAGGGCCGGCGTGGGCAATACGCCGTGGAAGTCCACCTCCAGACCGGCATGGCGGATGGCCAGGGCGCAGGCCGCGGCGATGCCCGGGCTGCTGGGGCGCAGGTCCATGCCCAGGGCGACACGGCCGCCCGCCGGCGCGGCGATCACCTGGAGAAAGGCGGCGGTGTAGGCGAAGCAGACCTGGGGCGTCATGTCGGCGGCCAGGCCGCGCGCGCCGCTGGTGCCGAAGCGCACGCCGCTGGTGTCCATCAGGTGCTGAATCCGCATGCCGCTCTCCGTCAAAGCAGGAATCCTTCGTGTTCCAGCTTGAGCACGATCATCTGCACCGCCTCCTCGACGCTGCACAAGGCCGTGTCGATGGCGAGTTCGGGCTTTTCCGGGATTTCGTAAGGGTCGGAAATGCCGGTAAATTCCGGGATCAGGCCTGCGCGCGCCTTCGCGTAAAGGCCCTTGCGATCACGGCTTTCGCAGACGGCCACCGAAGTGGCGACGTGAATTTCGATGAAACCGCCCCAGGGTTCAATCATGTCGCGCACCGCGCGGCGTGTGCTGGTGTAGGGCGCGATGGGGGCGCAGATGGCGATGCCGCCGTGTTTGGTGATTTCGCTGGCCACGTAACCGATGCGGCGGATGTTGATGTCCCGGTGCGCTTTCGAGAAGCCGAGTTCGGACGACAGGTGGCGGCGCACGATGTCGCCATCCAGCAAGGTGACGCGGCGCCGGTCCATTTCCATGAGCTTCACGGTGAGCGCGCGGGCAATGGTGGATTTGCCCGCGCCGGACAGGCCGGTGAAGAACACGGTGAAGCCCTGGTGGCTGCGCGGCGGATAGGCCTTGCGCAGTTCCTCCAGCACTTCCGGATAGGAGAACCAGTCGGGCACCTTCAAGCCCAGCATGAGGCGGCGCGACAATTCGCCGCCGCTCATGGTCTGGGTGCGCGCGCCCTCCGGCGCCTCGCCCTCGGGCAGGTATTCGCCCCGGTCCTCCACGTACACCATGCGCGGGAAGCCGATCAGCTTGATGCCCAGCTCATCCCGGGCGGTCTCGCCCAGGCTGGCGTTCAGGCCGTCCACGTCCTCGCCGCGCCGGAAATCGCCGGCCATGGGGGTTTCGCCGCCGATGACCAGGTGGGAACAACCGTAGTTGCGGGCGACGATGGCCTTCAGCCAGGTCTCGCGCGGGCCGGCCGGCATGGCCACCATGGGGTTGAGCGCGAACATGCTGGTCGCCGGCTGATAGCGCGCCATGAGCGCCTTGCAGGAACGCACCAGGGCGAAATGCGCGGCATCCATGATCGGATCGGTGCCGGCCATGGGATGGATGAGCAGGTTGGCCTCGTTCTCCACCGCCGAACGCAGCACGAACTCGAAGTGGGGGCGATGCATGGGCTGGGCGGGCTGAAACGCCAGCACCTTGCGCCAGCCCCGGCGCTGGAATTGGGCGCGCAGTTCGGCGGGCTGGAGGCGCAGGGGCAGGAAATCGTTGCGGGGAGGCAGCGCGACGCCTTCGACACGGCCCGCGACATAGAACATGCCGGCCTCCGCCAGGGGCGCGGCGAGCGGCAGGCCGGAGGATTCCGCCAGCGCCTTCTCATGCTCGGGGTCGGCGGGCCAGACTTCGCTGATGTGCAGGATGGCCGGCATGAAGCCCTCGCCGTCGCGCAGGCCGACGCTTTGCCCGGGCGCCAGAGCGCCCGCCGCCTTTGCTGAGACGGCGAGCATGACCGGCTGGGGCCAGAAGCGGCCATCCGGCAACTTCATGCCGCTCAGCACCGCGTTCATTTCGCCGCGGTCCATGTAGCCGGACAGGGGCGAGAGCGCGCCGGTGAGCAGCAACTCCAACTGGCAGATCTGGCGCCAGTCCAGATCCAGGGAACCCATTTCGCGCGTCTCCTGGCGGATGGCCAGCGCCCGCTCCGCATCGACGAACAAGGGTTTCAGGGCACCACCGTAAGGCGTAATGAGCGTTTCCATTTTTTCTTTCTCACCCGGTTTCTGGAGTTGCTGATTTATTCGGTCGTCGCGCGCGCAGCGAGGTGGTCCGGCGGGAACCGCCGATTTATTCGGCCATCGCCAGGCGCCTCGCGACGCGGCGATCCAAAGCTTGTCGATGCCGCGGTCCTCGGGGATTGCCGCGCTTCGCTCGCAATGGCGGCATGCAAATGCATCAGCGTCTCCTTAACTCACTGCAACGCGGGGATTCGTCACGCGCGGCGGCGCCATATCGCGCCAAGCATAGCCCACCAAGCATTGGCCCGATTTCCGCGCGTCCGCGGCAACGATGCCACGGGGAGAACCCCGCGTCCCCGAATCGGCAAGACCCGGCGGGAAGCGGGAAATTTCCGGTTCAGGCACCCGGGTAAGTCTCGTAGAACGCCGCGATGAAATCCGGAATGCGCGCCTCCGGCAACACGTTGATGCCCGCCGCCGCCTTGCGCCCGCCGCCGGTGTCGAATCGCTTGCAGAGCTCGTCGGCGCCGGTTTTATTGACCAGGGGGGCGCGCACGCTGACCACGTAATGGCCCTTGGGGGAGCGCGTCAGCATGGCATGGGCGCGCTGGGGCTGGGCGGTGGCCAGATCGTTGGCGTAGACGCCGGACACGCGCCGGGCCCAGGCTTCGTCCGGCAGGATATACACCGCGCCGGAAGGCCGGATTTCCGCGGCCTGGATCGCGCGCGCCTGGGCCATGTCGACGGCGTAGCCGGTGCGCAGGGTATGGAACTCGGGGGCTTCGTGGATGAAGGCGAAGGGGTCGGCGTAGGGATGCAGGGCGCGATAGAGATCGGCGGGATGGAAATGCAGGTCGCCCAGGCTGTCGCCGTAACCGTTGTAGTTCAGGCATTCGCCCAGTTCCCGCAAGTCGCCGAGCTGGGCGTTATCGAGGCCCAGCGGCTCCGCCGCCCGGCGCGCGGCATCATGCAGATTGTCGCCGAACGCGGCGGCCACGGCCCAGGCGCGATGGGCGCCGGCCAGATGGCGATCCACCAGCAGGCTGGTGCAGACATCGGCGGACGTGTCGATGGTGGCGTGGAAATTGGGGTGGACCGGCAGATGGCCGGGATTGTGGTGGTCGAACCAGCGCACCTTGGCGCCCTTCTCCAGCGCGGCTTCCAGTTGGGCCAGGTTCTTCTCCACCGCGATGTCCAGGGCGACGATCTCGTCGCCGGCCCGGGCGTCGATCTGCTTCAACAGGCCGATATCGCGTTTGACGCCGGTGATCAGCGTGCTTTTCGCGGGTTCGGCCAGGCGCAGTTGATGCAGGGCGCACAAACCGTCCGCATCGCCGTTGAAGGCGTCATAGAGCATGGTCAAGCCTTGTCGTTGGGTTTGAAGATAAAGCCGAGCACGCCATCCAGGGCAAACAGCATAAGCAAGGCGACGACGAACAGGATCACGCCGGCGAAGCCGTGCAAGAAGCCCTGTCCGGCCTCATCGCCCAGATGGTAGGTGATCAGCACCAGGATCATGACCCGGATGATGTTGGCGAAGAAGGCGATGGGCAGGATGCTGGCGATGAGAAGGCCGTTGCGGACCCAGCTTTTATGCCCCATCAGGTAGAGGTACAGCAGCCCCATCGCCGACAGGCTGAACATGGAGTGCAGGCCGGAGCAGGCATCGGCCACCAGCAACTGGTAGGGCCCGATGGTCAGGGTGACGCCGCTGCGGGCGATGGGATAGCCGAAGAAGTAGAGAACCTGTTCGGCGATGACCGAGACGTGCTGCTTGAGGGGGCCGGTGGCGGCATCCACCACGAAGCCGGGCAGCGGCACCATGAACAACAGGAAGAACAGGGCGAACCAGAGCGCGCGTACCGGCTTGCTTCCCAAAGTGATGAGCAGGGTGCCGAGCAGCACGGGTATCTGGGAGCCCACCTCGAACAGCAGGATTTCCTGGGAACGGCCCAGGGCATAGAGAAGCAGGCCGAACACCAGCAGAATCCAGCCCAGAACCGGCCGACGGACGGCATCCGCCGCGGGATGGAGCAACAGATCCTTCTGGGTCCAGATCAGGTACAGCGTCACCATCAGGACGATGGGGCCGTGGGCCTGCTCCTCGGTATTCCACAGGCCGTTCGCCAGATCGTAGTAAGTCGGCAGATAGAGCGCCAGCAGGCCCAGCACCACCGGCCACCAGAGGCCGAGGTAGGCGGACAGGCCCGAGGTGGACGGCGCGTTGGAAATACCGGTAGTCATGGCAGCATCCTGTCCCTTCTCCGCGCCGTCAGTGCTCGTTGATCACCGCGCCGACGACTTCCGCGCCGGCGGCCGACAACATGGCCTTGACGCCGGCCACGTCGTTCAGACGGGTGTGGTTCTTGCGCACGGCGACGACCGCGCCCTTGGCCCGCGCGGCGACGGTCTGGAAATCCGCCGATTCGCTGGCCGGCGGCGTATCCATCAGGATGACGTCATAGCTTTCGCCCAGCGTGGCGAGCATGTCCACCAGGCTGGTGCGGGAGAGCAACTCGGCGGGGTTGGGCGGCAGGGTGCCGGCGGGCAGGACGGAAAGGTCCACGAAGGCGGGAATGCGCACCACGCTTGACAGGTCGGCCCGGTCGGCGAGCACGTCGGAGAGGCCCATGCGTCCGCCCAGATTGAACAGCGAGCTGACGCCCGGGGAGCGCAGGTTGGTGTCGATCAGCAGCGTGCGTTCGCCCAACTGGGAGAACACCACGGCCAGGTTGGCGGCCAGGTAGCTGGCACCGTCGCCGGCATTGGTGCCGACCATCGCCAGCGCCTTGTTTCCCACCGTGAACCAACGCAGCATGAGTTGGCTGCGCAGGGCGCGCAGGCTTTCCACCTGGGGACTGAAGGGCGCGTAGGCGGCCACCAGCGCCTGGCTGTAGCCGCCCTCGCCGGCGGCCAGGTAGGGATAGTCGAATTGCCGGGCCAAGGCCTGCTGCATGTCGGCCTGGCTGATGAGGCCGAGTTGGATCGCGGCCTCGCCGAAGCGCAGGTTCTGTTCCTTTTGCAGGCGCAGCACACGCTCCGCGTCCTGGGCGCTCAGCTTGCCCTGGTCGAGCAGGATGCGGCCCATGGTGAGTTCGGCGCGGGAGGAAGTGGGGGTCATGTTCATTTCTTGTTCTCCTGGGGCGTCAGGCGGCTTGGCCGCGGGAAAGCGGCCAGGCGCGGTTTTTCACGCCCTTCGCGATTTCGCCCAGCACGGCGATCTCCAGCGCGGCGGACAGGTCTTCGCTGGAACGGACGCGGCGGTCGATCATTTCCATCAGGAAGGCGAGGCCGATGCCCAGCAGACCGCCCAGGAACACGGAGAGCACCGTGTTCAGCAAGACCTTGGGGCTGGAGGCCTCCACCGGCGGCACGGCGGGATTGAGCACGGCGATGTCGGTCTGGTTGTTCTGGGCTTCCAGGCGGGTCTGCCCGTAGCGCTGGAGGGCGGCGTCATACAAGCGCTGGGCGTTCTCCACGTCGCGGATCAGCACGGCGGCCTCGTCCCGGCTCTGTTTCAGGGCCAGGACGCGCGCCTTCTGGGCGGCCAGGGAAGCGCGGATATCGCCTTCCCGGGTCTGGGCCACCCGGGCGGTGGTGCCCACCGAGCGGGTGGCGACCTTCATCTCGGCATCCAGCTTGGCGCGCATGGAATCCACTTCCGCCTGGGCGCTCTTGAACTGGGGATGGTTCTTGCCGACTTTCTGGGCCAGCTCGTAAAGCTTGGTCTCGCCGACGGCCAGATCGCGCTTGAGCCCCTGGATGAGCGGGTTCTGTTCCACCTCGGCAAGAGCGTTCTGGCTCTGGCTTTGCCGCGACGTGCTGTCGTAGGTCTGAGCCTGGGCCGCGACCAGTTGGCTGGACAATTCGGCCAGGCGTCCGGTTTCCACATCGATGCGCTCGTCCGAGGCGATCAAGCCTTTCTTCTGCTGGTATTCGGACAGCTTGGTCTGGGCCTTTTCCAGGGCATCTCGCAGCTGCTTGATCTGCTCGTCGTAAAACGCCGTGGTCTGGCGCGCGGGCTCCAGCTTCAGCTCCAGGTTGGTATTCACATAGGCCTGGGCGAAGGCGTTGGCGACGATGGCGGCGAAGCGGGGATCCGTGCCCTCGAATTCCACTTGGATCACGCTGGATTCCCGGGAAGGCTTCACATCGAGCTTCTTGAGCAGGAGATCGGCCAGCCAGTGGCGAATGTCCCCTTCCCCATGGTTCGCGTCCTGGAACTGTTGGCGGATCGTGGCGTTGTCGGCGAGCTTGAGTCCGTCGATCACCTTGAGGGCGACGTTCTGGCTCTGGATGATGTCCACCTGGGTGGCCAGATAGCCGGGCAGGAGCTGCATGGGCAGCATGGTGCCGGTGATCGGGTCCTTGGCTTTGGAGTCCACCACCAGGGAAACGCTGGCCGAATAATTCTTCGGCAATATCAGGCTGACCACCAGGGTGGTGGCGACGGTGACGCCCAGGGCGAGCGCCGCGACCAGCCAGCGGGCCTTGAGAATAAGCAGGAATTGACTGAAGTTCATGGTGTCCCCTGGATCAGAACAGGCTTTCTTTTACGAAGATGACGTCGTCCGGTTTGAGCAGATCGGAAAGTTGGACTTCCAGGGTCTGCATGCCACCGTCGGCGGCACGGCGCATCACGCGGATGCCTTTCTGGGTACCGCGCGCGTTGAGGCCGCCGCCCACCGACAAGGCCTGCACCACGGACATATCCTTCTCCAGGCGGAAGGCGCCGGGACGCTGCACTTCGCCGTAGATGTAGAAGCGGGGCTCCCGGGAGACGTAGAGGATGTCGTTGTTGCCAACGTCCAGATTGAGCGCGTCGCCGCCATTCTGGAACAACGCGGGAAGATCGATCTCCTTGCGCTCGGTGGAACCGGAACGGTTGGTGATCAGCACCAGTGTGTCCGAACCGCCCGGCACCACGCCGCCGGCCAACGCCAGGATGTCAGTGATCTTGCTGGCCTTCTGCAAGGGAAACTTGCCGGGACGGTTCACATAACCCAGCACCGAGATTTCACGGCCCTTGAAATCGAGCACCACCACGTTGACCTGGGCGGATGGAATGAACCCCCCGACCTCGAGCGCCTTGGCGATGCGGCCGGAGGCCTCCTTCGCGGTCATGCCGCCCAACGGCACCTCGCCGATCAACGGGAAGAGGATGGATCCGTTCTCGCTCACCCGGGTTTCGGTGGTGAGATCGGGATGGTCGTACACCGTGATGCGCAGCAGGTCGCCCGTCGCCATGGCGTAATCGTTGGCGGCGCGGGCGGCCGACGCCATGAACAGCAGGCACAGCACGGACAGGAACAGACTCAGGCTCTTTTTCATCTCACGCTTCCCAATACTTGGTTGCTTCGAAAATCGGTATTTCACACAAAGGGCAGGTTAATAGCATCGCCGACGTTGCATCCGCAATCGCCCGCATCCCGGCATCAGTACGCACGGGCATCCTTGAACACCAACCAGATGGTCTTGAACACAATCAACAAATCCAGGGACAAGGACCAGTTGCGCAGGTAATCCAGGTCGTATTGCACGCGCGCGGCCATTTTATCCAGGGACTCGGTCTCGCCGCGGAAGCCGTTCACCTGCGCCCAGCCGGTGATGCCGGGACGCACTTTGTGGCGCAGCATGTAGCCGGCGATGAGTTTGCGATACATCTCGTTATGGGCCACCGCATGGGGACGCGGACCGACGATGCTCATGCGTCCTTGCAGCACGTTGACAAACTGGGGCAGTTCATCCACGGAAGTCTTGCGCAGGACGGCCCCCAACCGGGTGACCCGCATATCGCCCTGGGTGGCCTGGCGCACCTCGGGACCATCCTCGCACACGGACATGGAGCGGAATTTGTAGACGATGATTTCCTCGCCGTTCAGACCGTAGCGACGCTGTTTGAAGATCATCGGGCCCGGCGAGCCCAGCTTGACGGCGATGCCGATAATCAACAGAAAGGGGGAGATCAGGGTGAGGATGATCAACGACAGCACGATATCCGACATGCGCTTGTTGAAGGCATTGATGCTGGTCAGCGGCGTTTCCAGGATGGCGATGACGGGAATGCCGCCGATCTGGTCGATGCGGGCCTGGATCAGGTCGTAGGTGAATACGTCCGGCACCACATAGATGGAGGCGGTGCTGTCCTTGAGCATGTCCATGAGGCCGGCGATGCGGTCTTTCTGGGACAGGGGCAGGGAGATGTAGATGACATCGACCTTGTTCCCGTCGATGTAGCCCATGAGATCCCGGGTGTGGCCCAGGTAGCGTTGCTGAACGCCGTCGATGAGGCGGTCCTTGCGCCGGTCGTCGAAGAAGCCCAGGCACTCCGACAACAGGCACTCGTTGGTCTCCAGGCGCACGGCGAGGCGCAGGCCCACGTCGTTGCCGCCGATGATGATGGCCTTGCGCGCGTGGCCGCGTTTGTGCAGATGATGGATATAGGCCCGGGTCAGAAAGTGGAACAACACCAGCACCGCGGGTGTCGCGAGGAACCAGGTGTAGATCGTTTCCTCGAGGAAATGGTCTTCCAGGCGCGTGACATAACCCAGGAAGATGATCGCGCCGGTGGTCAGAACCCAGGCGAACAGGACGCTGCCGATGCCGCTCCAGAGGTTGTCGCGGCCGCAAGGACGCAGCACGGACAAATCGTCGAACAAATAGGCGGAAAGAAAAAACGCGATGATGGCGAGAACGATGTAGTAGCCATCCACAGGCTCGTCCCAGTAGGCCATGGCGCCCAACAGAACCAACACGACACCGACGGGGTACATGAGACGGCGCGCAAGCGCCAGAGTGGCATTTTCGAAATACATATGGGGCTAGAACTTCAAATTCGCGTTCAAGAACAGGGCATTGCTCTTGTAGCTGTAAAGAAAGGTGCTCGAATCGCGCTTTTCGGTTTGCAGGCCGGCGCTGAGTTCCCCACCACTCCAGGGCTCGTAGGTGGCGGCAAGCGTGGCGGATTTGATGGTGTCCTGACGGGCGATGCCGTCGTAGTTGACATCCTCCTGGCTCAAGGAGGCCTGGAGCCGGGTCTTGGGCAGGACTTGCCAGTAATAGCCAAGTGTTCCGCCTGTGGCCAAGGAATGATTGGAGGTGGTGTATTCGGTATTGCGCACCTCGCGGAACAGGGATGCGCTGAGAAAGCTCTTGCCGGTCAAGCTATAGTTGCCGTCCAGATGCCAGTTCAGGCCGGAATAATCCCGCGCTGGAAGATGCTGGTTCTTGCGCTCGACCCGGCCGACCCGGACTTTCAGGCTGCTCTTGCCGCTCGCTTCCCACTCGGCCACGAAGTTGAGGCTGCGGTCCTGTACATCGGTATCCACAATGGCGGTTGCGGTCCGGTTCGGGTATTTGATGTCGCTTTCGCGAACTTCCACACCGATTTTTTGCAGCGTGCTGCCGAGGAAATAAATGCCGGCGGTCCACGCATCCGTCTCGGTATCGCTTCCCCGCTGTGTGACAGCGGTATATGTGTAAGTGCCGGAATTGAGCTTGATCCCCGCCTGCCAACGTGGATGGATGCGATAGTTGGCGTCGAAAAACCGATTCTCGTTGGTGCGGGTATTGGAGACCAGCGCACCGGTAAGTTCCTGAAAGGAACCCAGCGATACGGTCCGCTTGGCGCCAACCCGGCCGGACCACAAATTTCCCAATTGCCACTGCCATTCCAGATTGAGATCCTGGCCTGAATAATCCAGCAGGCCGTAGTGATTGAAGCGGGTCTTGCTCCCCCTAACCTTGCCCACCACACGCTGCCGTCCCTGCTTCCAATCCAGGTCGAAACCAACGCCGAGTTGTTGATAGGTATCGGAATGGGCCAGTTCCTGGCCGAAAAAGTTGTAGTAATTTCTCGCCGCCGCATCATCCTGCTGGCGCAGCAGATTGCTGTCGTAGTTGTAGCCGTAGGTCACCACCGGCCGGAAAGTATCGCCCTCTCCCGCCATGGCCAGGCCGGGCAGAATCAACGCGAAGAGCAACCAGGCGCGTAGATCCGTCACCAGAAACTCCAAGCTCCGGTCGCCAACACCCAGATGCCCAGCATGAGATTGGTGACCGCGTGGGAGACGATGGGCGCCCATAGGTTGCCGCTGGCGCGGTACAGCCAGGCATAGGTCAGGCCGGCGACGATGCCGGCGAACCAGAGCGTGTGCTCCAAGCCGAACAGGACGCTGGCGACGAGGATGGCCCGCAGGGAAATCTTGACGGGTTCCAGGGCGAGAAAATCGTGTTTGTCGATCCAGCGCAACAGGAATGAACGCCAGAACAGTTCCTCCATGAGCGGAACCACCAGCGCCGCGCCGGCCAAGCGCGGCAAGGCCAGTTCCCAGCGGATCGCTCCGGCATCGTCCAGAGGCGCGAAGCCGGTGCCGCCGCCCAGATCGAGCCAGCCGCCATCCAGATTGATCCAAAGAACGAAAACCACGGCGCCCAGCGCCGGGGCGATCAAGCCGACCCAGCGAAAATCCGGGCGGCCCCGCAACTCGACGTACTGGGCGCGGAAATACCAGAGCAGGAGCGCGACGCTGGCCACCTTGACCGGATAGAGCAGGCGGGAATCCACGCCAGGCAGCAGCGTGTCGATGTTGCCCTCGATCGCGAGAAACAACATGTACACCGCAAAAGGCAACACCCGGGCGAGCACACGTATATCAGGCATTGTCTTGGTAGTGGGGGGCTTTGCTACGGCCGTCATGTCGATGCCCGCGAATGCTCATGCCCACGCGCGCCACCCATGCCCCACAGTGTGGATATCGATGGCGACGCGTAGGCAAGGCGATCCGAGTTCAAGCGATCACTTCAGACCGGACAGGCCCTTGTCCATGGTTTGGTCGCCCGTGGCGGGGGCGGGAGATTCGGACTTGGCCGGCGCCGCGGGTTGGGCCGGCGCGGCTTCCTTGCCGGCCTCGGCGTATTCACCCATGTATTCGATCTTCGCCGTTTCCTTCAGCTTCTTGAGTTCGGCTTCGGCCGCCTCGCGCTTCTTCGTGTTGTTGATGAAACGCTCGATGACCGGCTTGGCTTTCTCCTGGTCCATGGCCTGGGTCTGGGAACCGGCGATGACGATGATGTTGAGGCTGCTGCCGGTGGACAGGGTCAAGGCTTGGCCATCCTTCATCTGGTGCAGGCGCGGCAGGATTTCCAGGGGAAGCTGCTCGGCGGCCTTGGTGGACTGGCCCGCCCGCGCCGGAATGTTCTGGGCCTTGAGCCACTCGATGAAGTCGCTCAGGTTCTTGCTTTGGGCCAGTTGGGCCTTGACCGCGCCCACGTTGTCCGGCGTGACCTGGACGGTGATTTCCTGCAAGCGGTAGATGCGGCGCTCGGAGAACAGCTCGGGGTGCTTGGCGTAGTAATCGGCGATTTCCGCGTCAGTGGGCTTGGCCTGGTTGGCGGTGAGCTTCTGGATATAGGCCTGGGCCAGGATCTGGCGCTTCGCGGCTTCCAGCGTCTGCAGCACCTGGGGATCGCGGTCCAGCTTTTCCTCGATCGACTTCTGCACCAGGATCTGCTGATCCACCATGGACTTCAGCACCTGATTGGCGGCCTTCTTGGACTGCTCGGCGTCGAGATTGCCCAGCTTGGCCAATTCGTGGTTGAGCTGATGGACGGTGATCTCGTCGCCGTTCACCTTGGCCGCCACCTGGGTCGCCGCCTTGTCTTCCTTCTTGTCGCCGCAACCGCCCAGGGCCAGGCTCAATGCCAGAGCCAAAGCACTCAGGCCAATCCGATGCATGCTGTGCATATCATTTCCTCGCATTTCGATATCAAAAGGTCATCCATTGTGCCAGGGGCATATGGCTGGCATGTTTCAAAGCAGAATCCGCCGCATTATCCGGTCGCATGGCCCTGATACTCAAGCAAGTATTGGACCGCGCGGGTTATCGATGCCCATTCGTAACAGACCTGACCGGATCCCGCCATCCCATGCTTGGGGGGCTCACAGTATTCCCGCCGCGTGGTCCGCCAGACGGGAGCGCTCGCCCCGGGCCAGGGTGATGTGCCCGGAATGGGGCCAGCCCTTGAAGCGGTCCACCACGTAGGTCAGGCCGGAACTGCCTTCCGTGAGGTAGGGCGTGTCGATCTGGGCGATGTTGCCCAGGCACACCACCTTGGTGCCCGGGCCGGCGCGGGTGATCAGGGTCTTCATCTGCTTGGAGGTGAGGTTCTGGGCCTCGTCGATGATGAGGAACTTGTTGATGAAGGTGCGGCCGCGCATGAAGTTGAGGGATTTCACCTTGATGCGCGAGCGGATCAGATCCTGGGTCGCCGCCCTGCCCCATTCGCCGGCTTCCTCGTCGGTCTTGTTGAGCACGTCCAGGTTGTCTTCCAGCGCCCCCATCCAGGGCGTCATCTTCTCTTCCTCGGTGCCGGGGAGGAAGCCGATGTCCTCTCCGACCGGGACCGTGACCCGGGTCATGATGATCTCGGTGTAGGTCTTGGCCTCGAGTATCTGGGTCAGCCCCGCCGCCAGCGTGAGCAGGGTCTTGCCGGTGCCGGCCTGGCCCAGCAGGGAGACGAAATCGATGTCCGGATCCATCAGGGCATTGAGGGCGAAGTTCTGCTCCCGGTTGCGCGCGGTGATGCCCCAGACATTGTTCTTGAGATGGCTGTAGTCGCGGATGGTGACCAGGGTCGCGGTATTGCCCACCAACTCGATGACCCGCGCATGGAACGGGTTGGGGCCTTCCTGCCAGACGAACTGGTTGACCAGGAAAGACGCGATCTGCGGCCCGCTGATGCGGTAATACGAGCGGCCATCCTTCTGCCAGGATTCCATGCCCTTCGCATGCTTGTCCCAGAAATCCGCGGGCAGTTCCATGACGCCGGTGTAGAGCAGGTCGGTGTCTTCCAGCACCTTGTCGTTGAAATAGTCCTCCGCCGGAATCTCCAGGGCACGCGCCTTGATGCGCATGTTGATGTCCTTGGACACCAGAATGACCTGGCGCTCCGGCTGCTGCGCCTTCAGATAGGCCACCACGCCCAGGATCTGGTTGTCCACCTTGCTGTAGGGCAGGATCGCGGTGACGTCGCTGTTGATGGGATGGGTCTGCAGAAACAGCCGGCCGGTGGCGGCCTTGTGGCTCATGGGCGCCAGCGGCGCGCCGTCATGGATGCTCAGTTCGGCGGGGCTGACCACCTCGTCGAGAAAGCGGGTGACCTGACGCGCGTTGCGCGCCACCTCGGACATGCCCTTCTTGTTGTGATCCAGTTCCTCCAGGGTCGCCATCGGCAGGTAGATGTCGTGCTCCTGGAAGCGGTAGAGACAGGTGGGATCGTGCAGGAGAACGTTGGTATCGAGAACGAACAGCTTGGTCAGCTTCTTGCCGGTTTTACGCGCCATCAGGATCGTCCATGGGTCGAGTTGCGGGGAAAAACGGGGAGAGGTTCACGCCAGGGCGCGCACGAATTCCAGGACTTCCTGGGCATGGTTGGGCACTTTCACGCCGCGCCACGACCTGGCCAGGGTGCCGTCCGGCGCGATGGCGAAAGTGCTGCGCTCGATGCCGCGCACTTGTTTGCCATACATGTTTTTCATTTTCATGACGCCAAACAGCTCGCAGGCCTGTTCCTCCGCATCGGACACGAGGTCGAAGGGCATGGCCAGTTTCGCCTTGAAATTTTCGTGGGATTTCACGCTGTCCCGGGAAATCCCCAGGATTTCCCAGCCCAAGGCCTGGAACAGGGGATGCAGATCGCGGAAATCCTGGCCTTCGGTGGTGCAGCCGGGCGTGCTGTCCTTGGGATAAAAATAAAGGACGACACCGCGTCCTTTGAAATCACTGAGTTTGATCCGCTTGCCGCCGGTGGCGGGCAGATCGAAGTCGGGTGCTGCTTGCGGATCCATCGGGCTCTCGATTCGGACTGGACGTGGCCATTATCCGGAGCAAGGGCGGACGCGGCAATATGACGAACAGGAGGGGTCGGAAATAAGGCGGCGGCGCGGGAGTAACCGGGTGATTCGAAATGGCCGGAAGATCGCCGGCGCTGGAAAATCAAACGCCCCGTGCTGCGGGGCGCCTTCAATTTTGGCGGAGAGGGCGGGATTCGAACCCGCGGTGGGGTATTAGCCCACACACGCTTTCCAGGCGTGCGACTTAAACCGCTCATCCACCTCTCCGGAAGGGGCGGGAGAATACACGGTGGCGTTCGGCGAGGCAAGGCGGGGCCGTCACTGATAGAATCCGCGCGCCATCCGAGGAAGCTCCTGAACATGCCCACCCCATTCGACGAACGCCTGTCCGTGGTCGTCCCCGTAAAGAACGAGGCCGAAAACATCGAACCCCTGATCCGGGAGATCGTCGCCGCCGTCTCCAATCTGGCCGATTACGAGATCGTCTATGTGGACGACGGCAGCAGCGACGCCACGCTAAGCGAACTGAAACGCCTGGCGGCCGAACTGCCCCCGTTGAAGATCGTCCGCCACCAGTCCAGTTGCGGTCAGAGCACCGCCATCACCTCGGGCGTGCTGGCGGCCGCTTTCGCCTGGATCGCCACCCTGGACGGCGACGGCCAGAACGACCCGGCGGACATTCCCAAGCTATTGGCCCGTCTGCGGACGACGGCTCCGGAAGACAACCTGCACATGCTCGCGGGGTGGCGCGCCAACAGGCGCGACACCTGGTTCCGCCGCTTCTCGTCCAAGGTGGCCAACGGCGTCCGCTCCAGCCTGCTCAAGGACGCCACGCCGGATACCGGCTGCGGCCTCAAGGTGTTCAGCCGGGAAACCTTCCTGCGCCTGCCCTACTTCGACCACATGCACCGCTTCCTGCCCGCCCTGGTGCAGCGCCACGGCGGCCGGGTGGAATCGGTGGTGGTGAACCACCGCCCGCGCGAGCGGGGCACCTCCAAATACGGCCTGAACAATCGCCTGTGGGTGGGCATTGTCGACCTGTTCGGCGTCATGTGGCTGATCACCCGCGCGAAACGACCCATCGTCCTCAAACCCTGACTCGCATGTCGCCCCGCGCCATCCTCAAGGGCCTTCTGTGGATCGTCTCCCTGGTGGCCCTGGGCTTCCTGGCAAAAAACGGCCATCTCGCGGACATGCTCTCGGAACATTGGATCGACGCGGAAGTGCGGGGCAAGGGCTGGAGCGGGAATCTGATCTTCCTGGCCATGGGCGCCCTGACCACCGCGGTCGGCTTTCCGCGCCAGGTGGTCGCCTTTCTCGGAGGTTATGCCTTCGGCTTCGTCAGCGGTTCCGCCTTGGCGACCTCGGCGGCGGCGCTCGGCTGCGTCCTTGCGTTCTACTACGCGCGCTGGTTCGGACGCGGCCTGGTCGCCCACCGTTTTCCCGGCCGCATCCGCAAGGTGGACGATTTCCTGCGCGGGCACCCGTTCAGCATGGCGGTGGTCATCCGCCTGCTGCCCGTGGGCAGCAACCTGGTCACCAACCTGCTCGCCGGCGTGACCAGCGTGCGCGGCCTGCCCTTCTTCGCCGGTTCCGCGCTGGGCTACGTTCCGCAAACCCTGGTTTTCGCCCTAGCCGGCAGCGGCGTGAATTTCAACCCCGCCCTGCGCCTGACCCTGGCCGGCATCCTGTTCGTCGTCTCCAGCCTGATCGGCGTCTGGCTGTACCGGCGCCACCGCCACGGCGTCGCGCTGGAGGCGGACCTGGACGCGGCGCTGGGCGATTCGGAAAAATCGCCGGCCGGATCATGAGCGATAACGGCCATCGCCCCGACTGGACGGTCTGGTTCGTCTGGCTCGTTGCCCTGACCTGCGTGGCGATTTTCAGCCGCCCCGCGATCCCCCTGGACGAAACCCGCTATCTCTCGGTGGCGTGGGAGATGTGGCAGCGCGGTGACTTCCTGGTGCCGTTCAAGAACGGCGAGGCATACAGCCACAAGCCGCCGCTATTGTTCTGGCTGATTCATCTGGGCTGGTGGCTGACCGGCGTGAACGACTGGTGGCCGCGCCTGATCTCGCCCCTGCTTGCCCTGGCCGGCGCCTGGATGACCTGGCGCCTGGCGCGCCGGCTCTGGCCGGCATCGCCGGACAGCGCGCGCTTCGCTCCCCTGGTGCTGCTCTCCAGTCTGCTCTGGTTGCTCTACAGCCAGGCGCTGTTCTTCGACTTGCTCATCGCCATCTGCGCCCTGCTCGGCCTGATTGCCCTGGTGGAGGCCGCGTTCACCGGCCGGCGCGGCTGGTGGGCGGTATTCGGCATGAGCGTGGGCCTGGGGGTGCTGGCGAAAGGCCCCGCCATCCTGGTTCACCTGCTGCCCGCCGCGCTGCTGGCGCCCTGGTGGCTGCGCCACGCGCCTTATCGGCCGGCCTGGGGCCGCTGGTATGCCGGCGTTGGGCTCGGCCTGCTGCTGGGCGTGGCCATCGCCCTGGCCTGGGCCATTCCCGCCGGCCTGCATGGCGGCGAGGCGTACCGCGACGCGATCTTCTGGGGCCAGACCGCGAACCGCATGGTGGAGTCCTTCGCCCACCGGCGCCCGTTCTGGTGGTATCTGGCCACCCTGCCCCTGTTCCTGTTCCCCTGGCTGGTGTGGCCGCGATTGTTGGGCGCGCTGGCGAAAACCCTGCGTGCCGAATGGCGGGATGCCGGCGCGCGCTTCGCTGTGGTCTGGTTCGGCGCGGCCCTGCTGATTTTCTCCGCGATCAGCGGCAAGCAACCCCACTACCTGCTGCCGGAGTATCCCGCCGCCGCCCTGCTCCTGGGCCATGCCCTGGCGCGCAGGCCCATCACTGGGCGCCCTTGGCTGGCCGGGCTTGCTCTGGTCGCCATCGGCCTGGGCACGCTCTATCTGAGCTTGGCGCCAGGCACTCACGGAGGGGTTTTGCAGGTCATCGCGCGCATGCCGGCCTGGGCGGGAATCGGCTTCCTGCTGGCGGGCGCGCTGGCGCTGGGCCGGAGCAATGATGGCCGCGCCCAGGCGCGGCGGCTGGCCTGGGCGAGTCTGCTCGCCATGACGTGGCTGCTGTTCGCCCTGGTGCGTCCCCTTGCCCCCGCCTATGACATGGCGCCCATGGCCCGGGAACTGGCGCGCCAGCAGGCCCTCGGGCATCCCGTCGCCTACGAGGGGAAATACCATGCCCAGTACCAGTTCGCCGGTCGCCTCCAGCAGCCCTTGCTCGCCTTGCCCAGCCAGGAACTGGCGGACTGGCTGGACGGTCATCCGGATGGCGTGGCCGTGGTGTTCATCGACCGCACCCTGGATCCCGCGCCTTATCACCCCCTGTTCAGCCATGCCTACCGGAGCAGCCTTTCGCTCCTGATCGACCAGCGCGGCGCGCCCGCCCTGCGCGGTCAGGCCATGGCGCCACAGGACGACAGCGAGGATTGACATGGACATGGAATACCGTCGCCTGGGCGACAGCGAACTGAAGGTGTCGGCGATCTGCCTGGGCACCATGACCTTCGGCCAGCAGAACACACCCGCGGAAGCCCACGAACAACTGGATTACGCGTTCTCGCGCGGCGTCAACTTCATCGACACCGCCGAGATGTACCCGGTGCCGCCCCGGGCGGACACGTGTACCCGCACGGAAAGCATAGTCGGCGAGTGGCTGGCGCGGCAACCGCGCGACCGGGTCGTCCTGGCCACCAAGGTGACCGGGCCGCGTCGGGCCATGAGCTGGATTCGGGGCGGACCGAAATCCCTGGACCGGGACAACATCCACGCCGCCCTGGACGGCTCGCTGACCCGGCTGCGCACCGATTACGTGGATCTGTACCAGATCCACTGGCCCGAGCGGAACGGGCCCATGTTCGGCCAATACCGGTTCGATCCGGCCATGGAGACCGACGCGGTGCCGATCCGGGATCAACTGGAAACGCTGTCGGGTTTGGTGAAGGCCGGCAAGATTCGCCATATCGGCCTGTCCAACGAGCATCCCTGGGGCGTCATGGAGTTCCTGCGCCTGGCGCGGGAACACGGCCTGGAGCGGGTCGCGACGATCCAGAATCCCTACAGCCTGATCAACCGGACCTTCGAAACCGGGATGACGGAGATCGCCTACCGCGAGCGGGTCGGCCTGCTCGCCTACTCCCCGCTCGCCTTCGGCCATCTCAGCGGCAAGTATCTCGCCGACCCGGCGGCGCCGGGGCGGGTGACCCAGTTTCAGGGCTTCGCCCAGCGCTACGAGAAACCCAACGTGCAACCGGCGGTGGCGGCCTACGCGGAACTGGCGCGGGAACTTGGCTTGACGCCCGCCCGCTTGGCGCTTGCCTTCGTCTACCGGCGCTGGTTCGTCACGAGCACCATCATCGGCGCCACCTCGATGGCCCAACTGAGGGAAAACCTGGACGCGTGGAATGACGTGTTGTCGGAGGAGGCTCTGGCGCGCATCGAGGCATTGCACCTGCGCTACTTCAACCCCGCTCCCTGAGGCCTCGCGGCCTGGATGCCGGCCGCCGCGCGCGCGCGTGGCGGCCCGGCCGGGACCAGCATTACTTTTTCTTCTTGCCTTTGGTGGCGTTCGCGGAGGCGCTGAGCGCGGCACCGGGCTTGAAGCGCACGACTTTCTTGGCGGGAATCTTCATTTCCTTGCCGGTCTGCGGGTTGCGACCGGTACGGGCCTGACGTTCCTGCACGCTGAAGGTGCCGAAACCGATGAACTGGACGTTTTCGCCCTTGGCCAGGGCATCGGAGATGGCTTCGATGGCGGCGGCGACGACGACGGTGGTGGCGGCTTTACTGGCGTTGGCTTTTGCGGCGACGATATCGATGAGTTCAGCTTTGTTCATAGTGAAGTCTCCTGGTTGATGTCATGGGAAATGACGGGGCGGATCATAGCAAGGCTGCGGCGTTTGTGGATTGCCGCGCATCACTAATTTCTAGCAATTCCGTGTCTTCGTGACGATAAGCGGGGCTGCAACAGCACAAAACACGCAAAGCAAGCGTGCCGCTGTTCTCGAGGCGATGGGGCGTGCCCGGCGGGATCAACACCGTATCGCCGGCGTGAACCGCGAAACGGTCCTCGCCCAGCGTCATCCATGCCTGGCCTTCCAGCAGGTGGTAAACCTCCTCAGACGCGCGGTGCAGATGCAGGCGGGTCGCCGCGCCCGGCGGCACGGTGGCCAGCGCCAGGCTCTGATTGCGCACGCCGTGGCGGTCCGGATGCATCAGCTCCCGGATATCCGAACCGTCCAGGGTGACATACGCGGGAATTTCCTCGAGGTGGGTCCGGGAAGCGGCCATGGCGCGATCCGGGAAATGTGGCCGCTCACCAGTTGGTTTCCCGTTCCGCGGTGGCGGAAATACGGTGAATGGAGAGATCGGCGCCGTTGAATTCCTCTTCCGCGTCCAGACGCAAGCCCAGGGTGGCCTTCAGCGCGCTGTAGACCACCCCGCCGCCGATCAGGGCGATGGCGATACCGACCAGGGTGCCGACCGCTTGCGCCGTGAACGTGACGCCGCCGACGCCGCCCAGGGCCTGCAAGCCGAAGATGCCCGCGGCGATGCCGCCCCAGGCGCCGCACAAGCCGTGCAGCGGCCACACACCCAGCACGTCGTCGATCTTCCATTTGTTCTGGGTGATGGTGAACATGATGACGAACAAGCCGCCCGCCACCGCGCCGGTCACCAGGGCGCCCACCGGATGCATCAGATCCGAGCCGGCGCATACCGCGACCAGGCCGGCGAGCGGCCCGTTGTGGATAAAGCCCGGGTCGTTCTTGCCGAGGAACAGCGCGGCGAGCGTGCCCCCCACCATGGCCATCAGGGAATTCACCGCCACCAGGCCGGAAACCGCCTCCAGGGTCTGGGCCGACATCACGTTGAAGCCGAACCAGCCCACGGTGAGTATCCACGCGCCCAGGGCCAGGAAAGGGATGCTGGAGGGCGGATGGGCGGAAATCGCGCCGTCATGGCGGTAGCGGCCACGCCGGGCACCGAGCAGGATGACCGCGGGCAGGGCGATCCAGCCGCCCATGGCATGCACCACCACGGAGCCGGCGAAATCATGGAACTTCGCGCCGAACGTGGCATTCATCCAGTCCTGGAAACCCGCGTTGTTGTTCCAGGCCAGGCCTTCGAAAAAGGGATAAACGAGGCCCACCAGAATGAAGGTCGCGGCGAGCTGGGGATTGAATTTCGCCCGCTCGGCCATGCCACCGGAAATGATGGCGGGAATCGCCGCGGCGAAGGTCAGCAGGAAGAAGAACTTGACCAGCTCGTAGCCGTTTTTCTGGATCAATTGATCGGCGCCGTTCAGGAAGCCGACGCCGTACGCCACACCGTAGCCGATGAAGAAATAGGCGATGGTGGATACCGAGAAGTCGGTCAATATCTTCACCAGGGCGTTCACTTGGTTCTTCTTGCGCACCGTGCCCAATTCCAGAAACGCGAAACCCGCATGCATGGCCAACACCATGATCGCCCCCAGCAGGATGAACAGCACATCGCCGCCCGATTTCATTGCACCCATATGCCTCTCCTAAAAAACGGTAAAACGGAAGCAAAAGGCATGCCTCCTATTGGGGCGCAACGCACTCAAATCGTGACTGCTTTTTTTGCATAAGGAAGAAATTGGTGCGCAAACGCTAAGCCCATGTAAATAATGCGCTTATGGAACCGGCGCGAAAAATCGCGGGTTCCAGCGTGTTTCATCGGCAAGCCCTCCCCTTGGCCAAGGCCAAATGAAAAACGCCCCGTACTGGGGCGTTTTTCAGAGATTGCATTTATTTTGTGCGTCAGTTGGTTTTTTTCTGCTCTTCCTCGATACGGTCCAGCTCCGAGTCCAGGTCCGCTTCCGACATGGGCCGATAGGGCTCTTCCTCCGGTTCGGTCTTCTTGCTTTTCACCACCCAGCCGGCGACGATGATGCCCATTTCGTAGAGCAGCCACAGGGGCACCGCCAACATGATCTGGGAAACCACGTCCGGCGGAGTAAATACGGCGCCGACGACGAAGGCGCCGACGATGACATAGGGCCGCGCCTCCTTGAGTTTGCTCACCTCGACGATGCCGGTCATGGCCAGCACGATGACCACGATCGGCACTTCGAAGGTGATGCCGAACGCCAGGAACATGGTGATGACGAAATCCAGGTACTTGCCGATGTCGGTCATGACCGCGACACCTTTGGGCGCGATGCCGATGATGAAACCGAACACGACCGGGAACACCAGGAAATAGGCGAAGGCCATGCCGCAGGCGAATAGGACGACGCTTGCCGCCACCAGCGGCAGGATCAGCTTCTTCTCGTGGGAATACAGACCCGGCGCGATGAACGACCAGATCTGGTAGAGGATGTACGGCAGCGCCCCGAGGAAGGCCGCCATCATGGCGACCTTGATCGGCACGAAGAACGGCGTCACCACCTCCGTGGCGATCATCTGGCCGCCCTGGGGCAGCTTGGACAGCAAGGGCTGCGCCAGCACTGTGTAGAGATCGTTGGCGAAGGGGAACAGGCAGACGAAGAGAACGATCCAGGCGATGGATGCGCGCAGCAGCCGGTCGCGCAACTCGATCAGATGGGAGATGAAGGTTTCCTGGCCGTCGATGTGCATGGCTTAACTGGCTTTCGGTGAGCGTCGGGCTTCAGCCCGTCGTACCGTCGGGATTTTCATCGGGCACACGCGTGGATTTGACAGGCTGCGCTGACCGGGTCTCCGTCGGCGCGCTCGCGGCAAGGTTTTCGGTCGGCGGCGCGACCGTCGCGTCGGGAGAGGGGGCGGGAAGCGCCCCCGAAGTCTTGGCGGCTTCCTCGGCCTTGATCTTCTCGTACTCGCGCATGGCCAAGCCGCCGTCGGTGGCGCTCATGGCCTCCATGACGCGGCTGATCTGGCCGGTTTCCTCGCGCACCGCCGTTTCCAGGCCATGGGCCGACTCCTCGATCTCCCGCTTGGTCTCGCCGGCCATGATTTCGTATTTCTGGGCGGTGTCCTTCATCTCCTGCTGCATCTTGCGCAACTCGTCCAGCTTGATGTCCCGGTCGATGTCCTGCTTGACCTGGGAGACATAGCGGTTGAGCTTGCCCAGCCATTGCCCGGCGGCGCGCGCCACCTTGGGCAGACGCTCGGGCCCGATGACCACCAGGGCGACGAAGCCGATGACGAGAAGTTCGGAAAAACCTAGATCAAACATGGGTGTGTCGGTCGAAGGACGGGAGAGATCGGCACAGGCCAGGCGTGGCGCTCGCCACATCCGGCTCCGTTGACGCCCTAGCTCTGCTGCTTGTCCTTGACCTCGCCTTCGATGGTGGTGCCGTGGGTTTCACCCTCGCGCGGCAGCTCGGTGGGTTTGTTCTTCTCCTCGTTCATGGCTTCCTTGAAATTCCTGACCGCGCCGCCCAGGTCGCCGCCGATGTTGCGCAGCTTCTTGGTGCCGAACACCAACAGAACGATCACCAGTACGATCAACCAATGCCAGATGCTGAAAGAGCCCATCGTGTTTCTCCTAGATCAATTTCAATTACAGGGGGCGCGGTCCGCCACCGCCGATGATATGGACGTGCAGATGGAAGACTTCCTGCCCGCCCCCCTTGCCGGTATTGATGACGGTGCGAAAACCTTCCGTCAGGCCTTGCTCGCGCGCCAAACCGGGCGCCAGCAACAGGATTTTCCCCAGCACGTCCCGGTGGCTTTCGTCGCAGTCCGCCAAGGAGGCCACATGGGCCTTGGGGATGATCATGAAATGCACCGGCGCCACGGGATGGATGTCGTGGAATGCCAGCACGCCATCGTCCTCGTAAATCTTGCGGCAGGGAATCTGTCCCGCCACGATCTTGCAGAATATGCAGTCGCTCATAGCCTACAACCTTCGCTCATGCTTGCCGATCCGGGATGGGGAGTCTATCAACGCGGCCGACATTGTGCCTCAGAAGCCTTAGTCTTCACTTAAGACACGCCGTCATTGCCGGGCCGCCGCGCTTTTTCGACCAGCCCGGAAAGTCCCTCGCGCCGGGCCAGTTCGTTCAAGATCTCGCTGGGATGGATGCCCTGCTGCGCCAGCAAGACCAGGGAATGAAACCACAGGTCCGCAGTTTCATAGACGATTTTTTCGCGCACGCCGTCCTTCGCGGCCATGATGGTTTCCGCCGCTTCCTCGGCCACCTTCTTCAGGATCGCGTCCAGCCCCTTGGCGTAGAGCTTGGCCACATAGGAACCCTGGGGATCGGCCTGTTTGCGCGCCTCCAGGGTTTCCGCGAGACGGTCGAGTATGTCCTGGCCCGACGGGGAAGGCGGCGAAGTCATTTCTTGTAGATCTCGTGGGGATCCTTCAGGACCGGGTCCACCGCCACCCACTTGCCCTTTTCCAGCTTCTGGAAGAAGCAGCTGCGCCGGCCGGTATGGCAGGCGATGCCGCCGATCTGTTCGATCTTCAGCAACAGCACGTCCTCGTCGCAGTCCAGGCGCATTTCCAGCACCTTCTGGGTGTGGCCGGATTCCTCGCCCTTGTGCCATAGCTTCTTGCGGGAGCGGGACCAGTACACCGCCTCGCCGCTTTCCACGGTGCGCTTCAGGGACTCCCGGTTCATCCAGGCCACCATGAGGATGTCGCCGGTGCCGGCATCCTGGGCGATGGCGGGAATCAGGCCATCCTCGGACCAGTTGATCTTGTTCAGCCAGGCTTCGCTCACGCTGCTTTCCTCACAACCGTACCTCGATACCTTGTTCCGCCATGGCGCGCTTGCACTGCGCCACGGTGTACTCGCCGAAATGGAAGATGCTGGCCGCCAGCACCGCGTCGGCGCCGCCGATCTTCACGCCGTCCGCCATGTGCTGCAGGTTGCCGACGCCGCCGCTGGCGATGACCGGAATGTTCACCGCCTCGACGATGGCGCGGGTCAGATTGAGATCGAAGCCGATCTTGGCGCCGTCCCGGTCCATGCTGGTAAGCAGGATCTCGCCGGCCCCCAGTTCCTCCATCTTGCGCGCCCATTCCAGCGCGTCCAGGCCGGTGGGCTTGCGGCCGCCGTGGGTGAAGATTTCCCATTTCGGCTGGGCGCCCCAGACGGTCTGCTTCGCGTCGATGGCGACGACGATGCACTGGCTGCCGAAACGGTCGGCGCAGTTCTTCACGAGTTGCGGGTTGAACACCGCCGCCGTGTTGATGGAGACCTTGTCGGCGCCGGCATTGAGCAGACGGTGCACGTCCTCCACCGCGCGCACGCCGCCGCCAACGGTGAGGGGAATGAACACCTGGGCGGCCACGTCCTCGATGATGTGCAGAATCAGATCCCGGTTGTCGGAGGTGGCGGTGATGTCCAGGAAGGTCAGTTCGTCGGCGCCCTGCTCGTCGTAGCGGCGGGAAATCTCGACCGGATCCCCCGCGTCGCGCAGGTTGACGAAATTGACGCCTTTCACCACGCGGCCGGCGGTGACGTCCAGGCAGGGAATGATGCGTTTGGCGAGGCCCACTTCAATCCGCCCTCTCAGGCGCCGCCCAACTCGTCCGCCAGGGCCTGGGCCGCGGTGAAGTCCAGGGTGCCTTCGTAGATGGCGCGGCCGGTGATGGCGCCCATGATGCCTTCCGCCTCGACGGCGCAAAGATTGCGCACGTCGTCCAGATTGGTGATGCCGCCGCTGGCGATGACCGGGATGGTCAGCGCCTGGGCCAGTTTGACGGTGGCCTCGATGTTGACGCCGGAGAGCATGCCGTCGCGGCCGATGTCGGTGTAGACCACGCCCTCGACGCCGTAGTCCTGGAATTTCTTCGCCAGATCGATGACGTCGTGGTGGGTCACCTTGGACCAGCCCTCCACCGCCACCTTGCCGTCCTTCGCGTCCAGGCCGACGATGATGTGGCCCGGGAAGGCGGTGCAGGCGTCATGCAGGAAGCCCGGGTTCTTCACCGCCGCGCTGCCGATGATGATGTAGGTGATGCCGTCGTCCAGATAACGCTCGATGGTGTCCAAGTCGCGGATGCCGCCGCCCAGTTGCACGGGAATCTCGTCGCCCACCTCGTTGACGATGGCGCGGATCGCCGCCTCGTTCTTGGGCTTGCCGGCGAAGGCGCCGTTCAGGTCCACCAGATGCAGGCGCCGGGCGCCGCTGGCCAGCCATTTCTCGGCCATGTCCGCCGGGTTGGAGGAAAACACCGTGGCGCTGTCCATCTCGCCCTGCTTGAGACGGACGCACTGCCCGTCCTTCAAATCGATTGCCGGAATGATGAGCATGACTACCTCTGATTTCCATCCCAAAGGGTGAAGTTGGCAAGCAGCCGCAAGCCGGCCGCCTGGCTTTTTTCAGGGTGAAACTGCACGGCGAACAGGTTGTCCCGGGCCACCGCGCAGGTAAAGGGGAAAGGATAGCGGCTCTCGCCGGCGATCACGTCCGGATCGGTCGGCAGAGCGTAATAGCTGTGCACGAAATAGAAGCGCGCGCCGTCCTCGATGCCCGCCCAGAGGGGATGAGGCATCGCCTGGCGCACATTGTTCCAGCCCATGTGCGGCACTTTCAGCCGGTTGCCCAATTCGTCGCGGGGTGCCGCATCGGAAAAACGCTTGACGCGGCCCGCCATGAGTCCGAGACACGCGGTGTCGCCCTCGTCGCTATGATCGAACAGCACCTGCAAGCCCATGCAGATGCCAAGGAAAGGTTTGCTCGCCGCCGCGCCGAGGATCGCGTGGCGCAGGCCGTGGGCCTCGATTTCCGCCATGCAGTCGGGCGCGGCGCCCTGGCCGGGAAACACCACGCGCCCCGCCGAGGCGATCAGGGCCGGATCGTCGGTGACCACCACCTCGGCGCCGGGGGCGACATGTTCCAGCGCCTTGCGCACGGAATGCAGGTTGCCCATGCCGTAGTCGATGACGGCGATGTCGGCCATTACAGCGTACCCTTGGTCGAAGGCATCGCGTCGCCCATGCGCGGATCCGCCTCCACGGCCATGCGCAAGGCGCGGCCGAAGGCCTTGAACACGGTTTCCGCCTGATGGTGGGCGTTGATGCCGCGCAGGTTGTCGATGTGCAGGGTAACGCCGGCGTGGTTGACGAAGCCTTGGAAAAACTCCCGGAACAGGTCCACGTCGAAGTCGCCGATGCGGCCGCGCGTGAATTCCACGTGGAATTCCAGGCCGGGCCGGCCGGACAGATCGATCACCACCCGCGACAGGGCTTCGTCCAGGGGCACGTAGGCGTGGCCGTAGCGGCGGATGCCTTTTTTGTCGCCCAGGGCCTTGGCGACGGCCTGGCCCAGGGTGATGCCGATGTCCTCGACGGTATGATGGGCGTCGATGTGCAGATCGCCCTCGGCGGCGACATTCAGATCCACCAGGCCGTGGCGCGCGATCTGGTCCAGCATGTGGTCCAGGAAGGGCACGCCGCTGCTGAAAGCGGCCTGGCCGGAGCCGTCCAGGTTGACCTTGACGGTGATCCGGGTTTCCAGGGTGTTGCGGGTGACTTCGGCGGTGCGCATCAGTGGTCCAGTTCGGCTCGCAGGGCGGTCAGGAAAGCGGCGTTTTCATCCGGCGCGCCGACGGTCACGCGCAGGCAATTGTCCAGCAGGGGATGGCCGCCATGCAGGTTCTTGATGAGCACGCCACGGGACTTGAGGCCGGCAAACACCCGCCCGGCGTCCGCCACCCGGAACAGGATGAAATTCGCGTTGCTCTCGTACACGTGCACACCGGCGAGCTCGGACATGGCCTGAAAAAGTTTTCCCCGTTCTCCGACCAGGGTGGCCGCCTGGGACTCCAGCACGTCCACATGGGATAGCGCGAGACGCGCCGCCACCTGAGTCAGGACGTTGACATTATACGGTAGGCGCACCTTGTCGAACTCGCCTATCCATGCGGGTTTACCCACCATGTAGCCGAGGCGCAGGCCGGCCAGGCCGAGCTTGGACACGGTGCGCATCAAGAGCAGGTTGTCGAAGCGGTCCAGGGCGTCCAGGAAGGTCCGACCGCCGGCGAAGGCATGGTAGGCCTCGTCCACCACCACCAGCCCCGGCGCGGCGGCGGCGATGCGCTCCATCGCGCTCCGGTCGAAGGCGTTGCCGGTGGGGTTGTTGGGATAGGCCAGGAACACCAGGGCGGGTTCTTCCCGCTCGATGGCTTCCAGCATCGCCGCCTCGTCCAGGGAGAAATCCGTCTTGAGGGAAATGCCCACGTAACGCATGCCGGCGAAGCCGGCGACCATGCGGTACATGACGAAGGACGGTTCCACCGCCAGAAGCACGGCGCCGGGTTTTGCCAGGGCCGTGGCGACGATCTGGATCAGTTCGTCCGAACCGTTGCCCAGCAGGATGTCGTATGCCGGCGCGATGGCGAAGGCGTCGCGCAAGACCTTCTGGACGTCGGCGGCCTGGGGATCGGGATAACGGTTGATGGCCGCGTCGCTCAACAGGGCACCCAGTTCCGCGCGCAGCGCGTCGGGCAGGCGATACGGGTTCTCCATGGCATCCAGCTTCACCATGCCGCCGGCATCGGCCACGTGGTAAGCGGACAAGGCCAGGATTTCGGGGCGGATCAATTGTTCTGGAGTCACGGCAATGTCTGGGTTGGCGATGGGCGGAACACAGGCGGTCGCGAGCTTTCCGTCGACCGCCGGCTTACGGGCGGATCAATGTCCCATGCGGAATTCGGCGGAACGGCCGTGGGCTTGCAAACCCTCTCCGTAAGCCAGGGCGGCAGCGATCTCACCCAGCGTCTTCGCGCCCTGCTCGGACACGTGGATCAGGCTGGAGCGCTTCTGGAAGTCGTACACGCCCAGGGGCGATGAGAAGCGCGCGGTGCGCGAGGTGGGCAGCACGTGGTTGGGACCGGCGCAGTAGTCGCCCAGGGCCTCGCAGGTATTGCGGCCCATGAAGATGGCGCCGGCGTGGCGGATCAACGGCAGCATGGCTTCGGGATCGTCCAGCGACAGCTCCAGATGTTCCGGCGCGATGAAGTTGGCGATCTCGGCGGCCTGCGTCAGGTCCTTGCACAGAATCAGGCCGCCCCGGTTGCCGATGGACGCGGAGATGACATCCTGGCGCGGCAGGGTGGGCAGCAGCTTGCGCACGCTGGCCAGCACCGCGTCCAGGAAATCCGTGTCGGGGGAGATCAGGATGGACTGGGCCAGCTCGTCGTGCTCGGCCTGGGAGAACAGGTCCATGGCGATCCAGTCCGGATTGGTCTTGCCGTCGCAGATGACCAGGATTTCCGAGGGACCGGCGATCATGTCGATGCCGACGATGCCGAACACGCGGCGCTTGGCCTCGGCCACGTAGGCGTTGCCCGGGCCGACGATCTTGTCCACCTGGGGAATGCTCTCGGTGCCGTAGGCCAGCGCGCCCACGGCCTGGGCGCCGCCGATGGTGAACACCCGGTCGACGCCGGATACCGCCGCCGCCGCCAGCACCAGATCGTTGCGCACGCCGTCCGGCGTCGGCACCACCATGATCAGTTCCTTGACCCCGGCCACCTTCGCGGGGATGGCGTTCATCAGCACCGAGGAGGGATAGGCCGCCTTGCCGCCGGGCACGTACAGGCCGACCCGGTCCAGGGGCGTGACCTGCTGGCCCAGCACGGTGCCGTCCGGCTCGGTGTAGGTCCAGGATTCCTGGCGCTGCTTCTCGTGGTAGGCGCGCACCCGCTCGGCCGCGGCCTTGAGGGATTTCTCCAGGCGCAGGGGCAGTTTTTCCAATGCTGCGTGGAGGTCCGCCTGGGACAGCTCCAGGGCGTCCATGGCGGAGACATTCAGACGGTCGAAACGGGCCGTGTACTCCAGCACCGCCGCGTCGCCCTTGGCGCGCACGCCGGCGAGGATTTCCGACACGGCGTTCCGCACCGCGCTGTCGGTGGCATCGTTGAAGGCCAGCAGTTCGGCTAGGCGGGCCTTGAAATCCGGCGCGGCGGCGTCCAGACGGGTCATGGAAAGTTCGGACATGATGGTATGGGCGTTGGCTTGAACAGACTTGTTGGGCTGAACAAAAGGCGGGAACGTGGCTGGATTATAGCCGTGCCGCAGTGCGGCAAGGGACTGAAAATAACGGTATTTTCCGTACAGCCATCGCGCCGCGCGCGACCATTACGGCGTGACCGCGCCCCGGAACGCCTCGATGATGGGCTGGATGGCGTCATGCTTCAGCTTCAGCGCGGCCTGATTGACCACCAGCCGGGAACTGATGCTCATGATCTCCTCCACCGCCACCAGGTTGTTGGCCTTGAGGGTACCGCCGGTGGAAACCAGATCGACGATCACGTCGGACAGGCCCACCAGGGGCGCCAGTTCCATGGAGCCGTAGAGTTTGATCAGGTCCACGTGCACGCCCTTTTGCGCGAAATGCAGGCGCGCGGTCTGTACATACTTGGTCGCCACGCGCAGGCGCGCGCCCCGGCGCACCGCGGCCTCGTAGTCGAAGCCCACCGGCGTCGCCACCATCATGCGGCACTTGGCGATGTTCAGGTCCACCGGCTGGTACAACCCTTCGCCACCGTGCTCGATGAGCACATCCTTGCCGGCGATGCCCAGGTCCGCGGCGCCGTGCTGCACGTAGGTCGGCACGTCGGTGGCGCGCACGATGATCAGGCGCACGTCGGGCCGGTTGGTGCCGATGATCAGCTTGCGCGAGGTCTCCGGGCTTTCGCTCGGGGTGATGCCGGCCGCCGCCAGCAGGGGCAGGGTTTCGTCGAAGATGCGGCCCTTGGACAGGGCGAGGGTGATGCCGCTCATGCCGTTTATGCTTTCTCTCGCTTGATCCGGGCGCCCAGGGCGGTGAGCTTCTGCTCGATGCGGTCGTAGCCCCGGTCCAGATGGTAGATGCGCTCGATGTGGGTGTCGCCTTCCGCGACCAGGCCGGCGATGACCAGACTGGCGGAGGCGCGCAGGTCGGTGGCCATGACCGTGGCCCCTTGCAGCTTGTTCACGCCCTTCACGAAAGCCGTGTTGCCGTCGATCCTGATGTCCGCGCCCAGACGCTGGAGTTCCACCGCGTGCATGAAGCGGTTCTCGAAAATGGTCTCGCGCATCACCGCGGTGCCCACCGCCACCGCGTTGATGGCCATGAACTGGGCCTGCATGTCGGTGGGAAACGCGGGATAGGGCGCGGTGCGGATGGACACCGCGTTCAGGCGGGCGGGCGCGGTGACACGGATGGATTCGTGATCCCGCGTCTTCTCGCCGACGACTTCGCAGCCGGCGTCCATGAGCTTGTCCACCACCGCGTCCAGATAGCCGGTGGAGGTGCCGGTAAGGCGGATATCGCCGCCGGTGGCCGCCGCCGCGCACAGGAAGGTGCCGGTCTCGATGCGGTCCGGCATGACGCGGTGGGTCGCGCCATGCAGCCGCTCGACGCCGCGCACGCGGATGACATCGGTGCCGGCGCCGCTGACCTGGGCGCCCATGGCGACCAGGCACTGAGCCAGATCCACCACTTCCGGCTCGCGCGCGGCGTTCTCGATGACGGTTTCTCCGTCACCCAGGCAGGCCGCCATCATCAGGTTCTCGGTACCGGTCACCGTCACCATGTCGGTGAACAGGCGGGCGCCTTTCAGCTTGCTGGCCTTGGCGGTGATATAGCCATGCTCCACGGCGACCTCCGCGCCCATGGCCAGCAGGCCCTTGATGTGCTGATCCACCGGCCGGGCGCCGATGGCGCAGCCGCCGGGCAGGGACACCTTGGCCTCGCCGCAGCGGGCCAGCAGCGGCCCCAGCACCAGGATGGAAGCGCGCATGGTCTTGACCAGCTCGTAGGGCGCGAGGGGATTGTTCAGTCCGGATGCGTCCAGCGTGACGCGGTCGCCATCCCGCTCCACCTTCACGCCCATCTGCGCGAGCAGCTTGAGCATGGTGCCGATGTCGTTGAGGCCGGGCACATTGGTCAGCGTCAGGGGTTCCGCGCTCAGCAGGCTGGCGCAGAGGATGGGCAGGGCCGCGTTCTTCGCCCCGGAAATCGCGACTTCGCCGGTCAGTCGGGCGCCGCCGGTGATGACCAGCTTATCCATTCCGGGCGGCCCACTCTTCCGGCGTCAGCGTCTGCATGGACAGGGCGTGGATTTCGGCATGCATGCGCTCGCCCAGCGCCCCGTAGACGAGCTGGTGGCGCCCCACCGGCATCTTGCCGCGAAACGCCGGGCTGACGATGACGGCTTCGAAATGCTGGCCGTCGCCGGCCACCTGGATGTGGTCGCAAGCGAGACCGGCCTGAATCCACTGTTGGATTTGCTGAGGAGTGACCATGGGGGAGCCCGAAGAAGATTAATGGCGCAGTTTATAGCCCGACTTCAACATCATCAAAGTCAGACCGGACAGGAGCAGCACAAAGGGCGTCACCACCGCCAGCCCGAGCCACGGATCCATATCGCCCTGGCCGAAAAAGCCGTAGCGGAAACCGTCGATCATGTAGAAAACCGGGTTGATGTGGGACACGGTCTGCCAAAAAGGCGGCAGGGAATGGATGGAATAGAACACGCCGGAAAGGAAGGTCAGCGGCATGATGAGAAAGTTCTGCACGGCCGCCAGATTGTCGAACTGATTCGCCCAGATGCCGGCCATGATGCCCAGGCAGGCGAACACGGTGCCCGAGGCCAGCGCGAAGGCCAATATCCAGAGGGGATGGCGCATCTCGATGTCGGCGAAGAACAGTCCCACCAGCAGCACGCCCAGACCCACCGTGAAAGCGCGGATCAAGGCGGCCAGTAGATAGGCGAGGAAGAACTCCAGGTAGGACAGGGGCGGCAGCAGCACGAACACGATGTTGCCCGTGATCTTGGACTGGATCAGGGACGACGAGGAGTTGGCGAAGCTGTTCTGCAGGACCGACATCATGATCAGCCCCGGCATGAGGAAGGCGGTGTAGCTGACACCCGGGTAGACGTGCACATGCGCTTCCAGCACGTGGGAAAAGATCAGCAGATACAGCAGCGCGGTCAGCACCGGCGCGCCCACGGTCTGCACCAGCACTTTCCAGAAGCGCAGGATCTCCTTGTACAGCAGGGTCCGGAAGCCGCTCATGCCGGCGCGTCCCCGTCGCGCATCACCTTCAGGAACACCTCTTCCAGATCGGCCTGGCCCAGGCTCATGTCGCGCACGGCGACGCCCGCCTCGCGCAAACCGGCGAGGATCGGCTCCAGTTCGCCGTATTCGGGCAGATCGAGGACGAAACGCGCGCCGTCCCTGCTCGTCAGGCGCGCCCGCAGGAAGTCGGGCAAGGCGGGAGGATCGAGTTCCAGCACCAGGCGGCGTTCAGCGCCGCCGCGCAGCAGATTTTCGGTGCGGTCCAGCGCGACCATGCGGCCGTCCTTGAGCATGGCCACCCGCTCGCACAAGGCTTCCGCCTCGTCCAGGTAATGGGTGGTCAGAACGATGGTGTGGCCGTCGCGGTTGAGGCGGCGCACGAAGCTCCAGAGGGATTGGCGCAACTCCACGTCGACGCCGGCGGTGGGCTCGTCCAGCACGATGACCGGCGGTTTGTGCACCAGGGCCTGGGCCACCAGCACACGCCGTTTCATGCCGCCGGAGAGCAGGCGGGTGTAGGTGTCCGCCTTGTCGGCAAGGCCGAGCTTGGCCAGCAGTTCGTCGATCCAGGCATCGTTGCGGCGCAGGCCGAAATAGCCGGACTGGAGCCGCAAGGTTTCACGCACCGTGAAAAAGGGGTCGTACACCAGTTCCTGCGGCACCACGCCGAGGGCGCGGCGGGCCTCGCGATATTGCGCCACCACGTCGAAGCCCATGATGGACACCGAGCCGGCCGTGGCCCGGGTCAGGCCCGCGAGGATGCTGATCAGGGTGGTCTTGCCGGCGCCGTTGGGGCCGAGCAGGGCGAAGAACTCACCCTCCTGGATATCCAGGTCGATGCCGCGCAGGGCATGGACCCGGGGAAAACGTTTCTCCAGGCCGCGCAGGCGGACGGCGGCAGTCATGGATAGGGGAAGTCAGATTTGATCGGCGATGCCGTAAAGATTGGCGAGACTGAGCAGGCTCTCCGGCACGGAACGGAACTCGATGGCGCCGTCGCCCGCGCGGCGGCGCAGGGACAGGATGAGACTGAGGGCGGAAGAATCCATATTGCCCACCCGGGACAGGTCGAACACCCTCGCTCCACCTTGCAAGGCGCTTTCCGCTTCCGCCAGCAGACGGGTCGCATTGTCCAGGATCAGGTCGCCCTCGAGGGAGGCGACCCCGGCTTCCACGCGCATTACCTGCCGCCCCCGTTGGCGGCGGGCTGCTGGTTGCGACGCGCGAGGGAGGCCACCAGACCTTCGATTCCGCCCTTGCGCACTTCCGAATTGAAGGTGTTGCGATACACCGTGACCATGCTGACGTTGTCCACCATCACGTCGAACACCTTCCAGCCTTCGCCCAGTTTTTCCATGCGGTAGTCGATGGGGATGGGCGGCGCGCCGAGCTTGCTCACCACGGTATTGACGGTCACGTCGTCGTCGCCGGGCGACATCTTCAGGGGGGTGAACTCGATCTTGTAATCGGAAACGCTGGTCAGGGATGCCGAGTAGGTGCGCACCAGCATGGTCTTGAACTGTTCCACCAGCTCCTGTTGCTGTTCCGGCGTCGCCTTGCTCCAGTTCTTGCCGACGGCCAACTGGGTCATCTTGCGGAAATCGAAGTTGGGGAGAATCTTTTCCTCGACCAGCGCCAGAATCTTCCGGGTGTTGCCGTTCTTGAGATCCTTGTCTTGCCGGACGATGCGCAGCACCTCGTTGGTGGTGTTCCTGGCCAGCACATCCGGCGCCTGCACCTCGGCCCGCGCCGTGACGGCAAAGGCCGCGAGCAGGCCGACGATCAACAAATTCATCACTCGGTTCATATCCTTATTGCCTCATTTTCCGTGTTGCGGCCACTTTCAATCGGAAGCGGACCGCGGTCAATCGTAGGTTTCGTCCACGTCTGCAAAACGCGGCGACTGTCGCGCTATTGAGCCGTCTGGGCTTCCTTGGTTCCGCTGTCCGACTTGTTATACAGGAATTGGCCGATCAGGTTTTCCAGCACGACGGCGCCCTGGGTCAGCTTTATCTCGTCGCCCGGCGCCAGCATTTTTTCGTCGCCACCCGCTTCCAGGGCGACATACTGCTCGCCCAGAAGGCCGGAAGTCATGATCGCCGCGCTGGTGTCCTTGGGAAACTTGTAGTTGGCGTTCAGGCTGAGGCTGACGCTGGCTTCATAGGCGGCGCTGTCGAAGGTGATGTCGGACACGCGTCCCACCACCACCCCGGCGCTTTTCACCGGCGCGCGCACCTTGAGGCCGCCGATATTGTCGAACGAGGCTTTCACCACATAGGCCTTGGAACTGTCGAAAGCCCCCATGTTGCCCACCTTGAGGGCCAGGAACAGGATGGCTGCGAGGCCGGCCACCACGAAGAAGCCGACCCAGAGGTCTAGAGTTGCGCGCTGCATGGATCAGACTCCACGGAACATGAAAGCGGTCAGGATGAAATCCAGGCCCAGGATGGCCAGGGACGAGGTCACCACGGTGCGCGTGGTGGCGCGGGAGACGCCTTCCGCCGTGGGCGGGGCGTCGTAGCCTTCGAACAGGGCGATGGCGGTGACGGCGATGCCGAACACCACGCTCTTGATCACCCCGTTGAGAATGTCTTCCTTGAAATCCACGGCGGCCTGCATCTGGGACCAGAACGAGCCCTCATCGACGCCGATCAGCACCACACCCACCAGATAGCCGCCGAGTATGCCCATGGCGGAGAACAGGGCCGCGAGCAGGGGCATGGAGATCACCGCGCCCCAGAAGCGGGGCGCGACCACGCGGGCGATGGGATCGACCGCCATCATCTCCATCGCGGCGATCTGCTCGGTGGCCTTCATGAGGCCGATCTCGGCGGTGATGGCGGAGCCGGCCCGGCTGGCGAACAGCAGGGCCGCGACGACGGGCCCCAGTTCGCGCACCAGGGACAGGGAAACCAGCACACCCAGCGCCTCCTCGGAGCCGTAGGTCTGCAGCGTTTCGTAGCCTTGCAATCCCAACACCATGCCGACGAACAGGCCGGACACCAGGATGATGATCAGCGACAGCACGCCAGCGGAGAAAATCTCGCGGATGATGAGCTGGAAACGGCGGAAGCTCTGGCCGGAGTGCAGGATCGTGAGCAGGAAGAAGCGGGTCGCCACGCCCATGCGCCAGACCCCGTCCACGACGCGCCGGCCGATGCCGCGAAAACCGTTGAGCAGACCGTCGATCATGCGCGCAACTCCAGGTCGGCGGCATACGCGGGCGCCGGATAGTGGAAGGGAACCGGGCCATCCTCCTCGCCATGCACAAACTGGTGCACATAGGGCAGTTCGGAAGCCTTGATCTCGGCGGGCGAGCCCTCGGCCACGATCACGCCCTCGGAAACGAAGTAGACATAGTCCACGATTTTCAGCGACTCCTGCACATCATGAGTGACCACGACCGAGGTCATGCCCAGAGTGTCGGTCAGGCGGCGGATCAGGTTGCCGGTCACGCCCAGGGAAATGGGATCCAATCCGGCGAACGGCTCGTCGTACAGGACCAGGGCTGGATCCAGGGCGATGGAGCGCGCCAGGGCGACGCGCCGCGCCATGCCGCCGGACAACTCGGAGGGATGCAAATCCTGGGCGCCACGCAAACCCACCGCGTTCAGCTTCATCAACACCAGGTCGCGCACCATCTCTTCCGGCAGGTCCGTGTGTTCGCGCAAGGGAAAGGCCACGTTCTCGAACACGGACATATCCGTGAACAAGGCGCCGAACTGGAACAGCATGCCCATGCGTCGACGCAGACGATAGAGTGCCTGCTGGTCCAGCGCGCCCATGTCGGCGCCATTCACCGTCAGCAGCCCCTTGGTGGGCTTCAGGGCACCGCCGATCAGGCGCAGCAAGGTCGTCTTGCCGCAACCGGAATTGCCCATGATGGCGATGACCTGGCCGCGCCTCGCCGCAAGGTTGATCCCCTTGAGCACGAGACGATCGCCGTAGGCGAAAGACAAGTCGCGGATTTCGATCAGATTGTCGGACACGGACATACAGTTCTTGTTGGCTCGCGCATTCTAACAGGGCTTACCAGCCCAATAACTCCAGCAAGGTGGCGACGCGCTCCATCTGCCCCAGATCACCGTCGCGGCTGACGAGGAACAGGTCCTGATCGCCCGCGCCGGCCCGAATGGCCCCGGACAGCCGTTTCAAATCGCTGTCGCGGTCGAACCAGACGATGCGGGGATCATCGGTTCCGATCATGATGGCTTGTCCAGCCATGGCCGCGGGCAGCGTTTCCGGAGGCGTCGAATTCTCGCCATTTTCCAAAATAAACAGGAATTGGCTGTGAACGTCGTCACACCACTGCAGCAGATCGGCGGTTGTGGCCGCTTGCCAACTCTGCGCGCCAAGATACACACAGTTGTATTGGCTGGAATAGAAGGAAAGGCGCCACTCCTCAGGCATACCGGGGGGATAGAACAGCCCGGTCCAGTCCGCCCGACGCCAGTCAGAGGCCCCCAAACGAACGCTTTTTGTCATGAAACGGTCTTCTTTTCGTTGAACAATCCCAGTGTGGTCTGGATGGCGAAATCGCAACACATAAACCGACGCACAGCGGCGCGAATGTTACAAACGATGCGCTAAATAAGGATATCTTGATATTCTATTCGCCGCTAACCCATTGTTCCCACACATTCAGTCGTGTCCCAACCCCCCAAGGAGATCGTAATGAAAGTGAAATCCCTAGTTGCCGCTCTGCTGGTCTGCGCCGCCCCCGCTGCTTTTGCCAACGGTACCGCCGCTCCCGCCGCCCCCGCCGCCAAGCCGATCCCCCAGACTCCGGAACAGTGGCTGGCCCGCATGACCGACATGACCCAGAACATGTCCGCCTACAAGGATCCCAAGGTGTTCGTGCCCTGGCTGAACGCCGTGACCGAACCCGGTTTCTACACCACCATGGGCAACAACATGATGGATCCGGGTAACTGGGTCAACTTCATGAACTCCATGACCCAGCCTGGCGCCTACACCAACGTGGCCCAATTCGCGGACCCGAACGTTTACATGAAGTGGCTGGCCGCCGGTATGGATCCCAACTTCTACACCGCCGTGCTGACCCAGTTGTCCGACCCGGGCAAGATGATGCGCTGGGTGATGTCCCCCCTGGATCCCAAGGTCATGCAGATGGCCATGAACACCCTGAACCCCAACATGTACATGAAGTGGATGATGTCCCCCCTGGACCCCCGCTCCATGCAGCTCATGACGGCCCCCCTCAATCCCAACCTGTACATGGGCTGGATGGGCGCTTCCATGAACCCCGGTTCCTACGGCGACATGTGGAAGGGTTTCATGAACCCCGGCACCTTTAACGTCCCGACCTTCACCATGCCGACGCTGCCCGCCGCTCCCGCCGGCGCCGTTCCCAACTTCTTCGACCCGAACGCCTGGACCCAGATGATGCAGGCGCCCCAGGGCGGCTACACCTTCCCGTTCCCGGTTCCGGCCGCGCCCGCCGCCGCTCCCGCCAAGTAATCGGGACTCCGGTGGTAAAAACGGCTGCTTCGGCAGCCGTTTTTTTTCGCCCGCGCGCTGCGTCGCGGGCCCGGCGCGACGCTGTTCAAGCGCGCCGCCAGAGCGTCCCCCGCGGCGAATCTTCCAGCACGATCCCCGCCGCCTTGAGTTCGTCGCGAATCGCGTCCGCCTGCTTGAAATCCTTCGTCTTGCGGGCATCCAGCCGCGCCTGGATCAGGGTCTCGATGCGTTCCGCGCTGTAGCCGTCCGGTGCGCCGTCGACATCCGATTGCAGGAAGCTATCCGCTTCCCGCCCCAACAGTCCCAACACGCCGGCCAGGGATTTGAGCAGCCCCGCCTGCCGCGGGTCGCGCGTCTTGTTCACCTCGCCGGCCAGCTCGAACAGCACGGCCAGGGCCTCAGGCGTGTTGAAGTCGTCGTCCATGGCCGCCTTGAAGCGGGCGGCGGCGGCCTCGGCCCAATCGATCTCGACCGGGCTTGCCGCCACACCCCGCAACGCGGTGTAGAGCCGGGTCAGCGCGGCCTTCGCATCCTCGAGATGCTGGTCGGAATAGTTGAGCGGGCTGCGATAGTGGGCGCGCAGGATGAAGAAGCGCACCACCTCGGCATCGAATTTCTCCAGGATTTCCCGGATGGTGAAGAAGTTGCCCAGGCTCTTGGACATCTTCTCGTCGTCCACGCGCACGAAACCGTTGTGCAGCCAGTAGTTGACGAACTTGCAGTCGTGGGCGCCCTCGGACTGGGCGATCTCGTTCTCGTGGTGGGGAAACTGCAAATCCTGTCCACCGCCGTGAATGTCGAAATGCGCGCCGAGCAGATCACTGCCCATGGCCGAGCACTCGATATGCCAGCCAGGTCGGCCCGCGCCCCAGGGCGAAGGCCAGGACGGCTCGCCCGGCTTCGCGGCCTTCCAGAGCACGAAATCCATGGGATCGCGTTTGTTCGGGTCCACCTCCACCCGCTCGCCGGCGCGCAGATCCTCCAGGGACTTCCCGGAAAGCCGACCGTAGCTCGGGAAGCTCTGAACCGCGTAGTAGACGTCGCCGTTCGCGGCAGGATAGGCATGGCCCCGCTCGATGAGACGCTGGATCATGGCCAACATCTTGCCCACATATTCGGTGGCGCGCGGCTCGTGGTCCGGCGGCAGCACGCCCAAGGCTGCGCCATCCTCGTGCATGGCGGCGATGAAGCGGTCCGTCAACGCGGTGAACGGCTCGCCGTTCTCCTGGGCGCGCTTGATGATCTTGTCGTCGATGTCCGTGACGTTGCGGACATAGGTGACATCGAACCCGCTCGCGCGCAGCCAGCGCGCGATCATGTCGAACACCACCAGCACCCGGGCGTGCCCCAGGTGGCAGTAATCGTAGACGGTCATGCCGCAGACATACATGCGCGCGCGGCCGGGGGTGATCGGGACGAAAGCCTCCTTCTTGCGGCTCAGCGAGTTGTGCAGCGTAAGCATCAAGCCTGCTCCCTGGCCCAGGAATCCTTCAGCGTCACGGTACGGTTGAAGACCAGGCGGCTGCCGGGCTGGTGCTCGAAACGGTCGGCGCAGAAATAGCCCAGGCGCTCGAACTGGTAGCGGGCCTCCGGCAAGGCATCCCGGACGCAGCCTTCCACCCAGCCCCTGGCGGTGCGCAGGGAATCGGGATTCAGGAAGCCCAGGAAATCCACGTCCTTGTGGCCGTCGGGCTCGGGATCGGTGAACAGCCGGTCGTAGAGGCGCACGTCCATGGGCAGGGCGTGGGCGGCGGAAACCCAGTGGATGACGCCTTTCACCTTGCGTCCCTGAGGATTCTTGCCCAGGGTGTCGCGATCCAGGCTGCAACGCAGCTCGACGATTTCGCCGGCCGCATCCTTGACGACCTCCTCGCACTTGATCACGTAGGAATAGCGCAAACGCACCTCGCCGCCGGGCACCAGACGTTGCCAGCCGGCGGGAGGGACTTCGGCGAAATCATCCCGCTCGATCCAGATCTCCTTCGCCAGGGGCACCAGGCGCTCGCCGAACTCGGGGTGATGCGGATGGAACGGCGCCTCGCGCTGCCCCGTGACGCCCTCCTCGTAGTTGGTCAGCACCACCTTGAGCGGCGCGATGACGGCCATGACGCGCGGCGCCTTAGCCTCGAGATCGTCACGGATGGCCGATTCCAGCACCGCCATGTCGACGACGTTCTCGCTCTTGGAAATACCGATGCGGCGCGCGAATTCGCGAATGCCTTCCGGTGTATAGCCACGCCGGCGCATGCCGTGGATGGTGGGCATGCGCGGATCGTCCCAACCGGCGACATGGCCTTGCGCCACCAACTGGTTCAGCTTGCGCTTGCTGGTGATGGTGTAGTGCAGCTCCAGACGGGAGAACTCGATCTGCTGGGGATGGCTCGGCACCGTCAGTTGGTCCAGCACCCAGTCGTAAAGGGGACGATGATCCTCGAACTCCAGCGTGCACAGGGAGTGGGTGATGTTCTCCAGGGCATCGGAGATGCAATGGGTGTAGTCGTACATGGGGTAGATGCACCACTGGTCGCCGGTGCGGATATGGTGCGCGCGCTTGATGCGGTAGATGACGGGATCGCGCATGTTGATGTTGGGGCTGGCCATGTCGATCTTCGCGCGCAGGGTCTTGGCGCCATCCGCGAACTCGCCGGCCTTCATGCGCCGGAACAGATCGAGATTTTCCTCGACGCCGCGCGCGCGGAACGGGCTGTCACGGCCGGGCTGGGTCAGGGTGCCCCGGTATTCGCGCGTTTCCTCCGGCGTGAGGTCGTCCACGTAGGCCAAGCCTTTTCGGATCAAATCCTCCGCGTAGTCGTACAAGGCCTGGAAATAATCCGAGGCCCAGCGAACCGGACCGTTCCATTCGAATCCAAGCCAGCGCACATCCTCCTGGATGGAAAGAGCGTATTCCTCGCTCTCCTTCTCCGGGTTGGTGTCGTCGAAACGCAGGTTGCAGGTGCCCTGGTAATCCTGGGCAAGGCCGAAATTCAGGCAAATCGATTTCGCATGGCCGACATGCAGGTAGCCGTTGGGCTCGGGCGGAAAGCGCGTGGCCACGGTGCGGTGCTTGCCGACGGCCAGATCGGCTTCGATGATGGATCGGATGAAATGTTGTACCGGCGCGGCGGCCACGGGGGAAGTAGGTTTGTTGTCGCTCATGGCAGGGGCTGGAATCAAGGCGCGGGGCGATTTTGAAATGTGCCCCGTGGAGGCTAGAATTCGCGTGGTTTGGGTATCTACCGCTTAACCGCAAAAAGACTTCGAAAAGAATATCACACATGCATCTATCCCGTTTTTCCCTCGCTTTTCTCGCGGTTTTCCTGCCCGCGCTCGCCGTGGCCGCCGCCCCCACCCTTCAGGAGATCAACCAGGCATTTCGCCAGGGCAACAACACCTCGGCGCTGAGCAAAGTGGACGCCTACCTCGCGGGCAACCCCAAGGATGCCCAGGGCCGCTTCCTCAAGGGGCTGATCCTCACCGAGTTGAACCGCTATCCCGATGCCATCAAGGTGTTCTCGGACCTGACCGACGACTATCCGGAGTTGCCGGAACCCTATAACAACCTGGCGGTGCTATATGCCGCCCAGGCCGATTACGAGCGGGCCAAGCACAGCCTGGAAATGGCCATCCGCACCCACCCCAGCTATGCCACCGCCCATGAGAACCTGGGCGACATCTACGCGAAGATGGCTTCCCAGGCCTACGACAAGGCCTTGCAACTCGACAAATCGAACACTTCGGCGCTGACCAAGCTTTCCCTGATCAAGGAACTGTTCAGCCCGGCGCCGCGCGCCAGCGAGCCGGTCAAGACCGCGGACGCGGGCAAGAACGCCAAGGCCAAGCCCGCCGTCAAGTCGGAACAGATGGCCCAGACCACCAAGGCCCCGGCGGAGCCACCCCGGTCCGAAAACGAAACCGGCCGTCCGAACGAGGAAACGACGACCGCCGTCGAGACGAACGCTCCCACCGTCGCGGAGAAGCCACCGGCCAAACCGGTGGAAAAAGCGGCGAAGTCCAAGCTGCCGCCCAAGTCCGAGGTCGAACAGACTCTGCATGCCTGGCGCGAGGCCTGGGAAGCGCGTGACGCCGAAGCCTATCTCGGCCTCTACAGCGACAAGTTCAAGGTGCCCGATGGAAAGTCACGCGACGAGTGGGCCGCGGAGCGCAAGGATAGGGTCACGCGTCCCGAATTCATCAAGATCGAAATCGAAAAACTCAAGATCAGCGTCAAAGGGGGTACCGCGAAAATACGGTTCCTCCAGCGCTACGAGTCCAATACCCTCAAGGATGTGAGCAAGAAAACCCTGGTGATGGTTCGAGAAGGGCAATCCTGGAAGATTCTCGAGGAAAAATGAGCGCACTCGCCCGTTATCTGTCGCGTATCCGCATCGGCCTGCTGGCGCTGGTCGCGGGCACCTGCATGGCCGCCGAACAGCCCATGGTCCTGGCTGCCGCCGATACCGGCAGATTTCTGCCCTCCCCAGACGCGCTGATCGGCAAGACCCTGTTGGACATCCGCGCCAGCCGCATGGACGACGCGCTCAAGGAAGTGGACCGGGTCATCTCCATCCGACCGGACTTCAAACTGGCCCATCTGATCCGTGGCGATCTCCTCATGGCGCGGGCCAAGCCCCTGTCCGGCCTGGGCGCGGTGCCCAAGGCATCGCCCCAATCGCTGACCGACCTGCGGGACGAGGCGCGCGTGCGTCTGATGCGTTACATCGACCAGCCCGATCCGAACCAGTTGCCGCGCCAGATACTGCAACTCGCGCCGGGCCAGAAATATGCCCTGCTGGCGGACGCCTCCCGCGCTCGCCTGTATCTGTTCGAGAACGTGAACGGCGAACCCCGCTTGGTCCACGACTACTACATGACCATCGGCAAGAACGGCACCGACAAGCGCACCGAGGGCGACAAGAAAACCCCCGTCGGCGTGTATCTGCTGGCCGAACAGCTGTCCCGCAAGAACCTCGCCGACCTCTACGGCATCGGCGCCTTCCCTCTCAACTACCCCAACGAGTGGGACCAGGCCCAGGGCCGTGGCGGCCATGGCATCTGGCTCCATGGCGTGCCTTCCGACACCTATAGCCGCCCGCCCCGCTCCAGCGACGGTTGCGTGGTGGTCACCAATCCCGACCTGAAGGAACTGAGCCGCTGGGTCCAGGTCGGCGTCACCCCGGTGGTCATAGCCGATCGGGCGGACTGGGTGGATCGCGAAACCTGGGAGCAAAGCAAGACCGAGCTGTCGGCCGCTTTGAACGCGTGGAAATCCGATTGGGAATCCCGCGACGCGGATCGATTTTTTGAACACTATGCCGCATCCATGACCGCCGGCGACCCCCACGGCTGGGTCGCGGCGAAACGCCGCAACATCGTGGGCAAGGACTGGATCCGCCTGCAACTTCAGGATGTCAGCCTGTTCCTCTACCCGGGCGGAGAGCTGGCTTATACCGAATTCACCCAGCGCTACGAAAGCGACAAGCTGTCCAGCACTTCCCGCAAGCGGCTTTACTGGCGTCAGGAGCACGGCGAATGGCGCATCGCCTTGGAAAAGGCCATGGAAGTGCCCACGCCGGCCAACTTCGCGTTGCGCTGAGCATGCCCGACTTCGCCCGCCGCCGCGCGCTCGTTTTCCTTGCCTTGTCCGCCCCCTTCGCCGGCTCGGCCCTCTCCTCATCCCATATACGAAAGGCGCAAATGCTCAAGCTGCACACCAACTTCGGCCCCATCACCCTGGAACTCAACGCCGAAGCCGCCCCCGAGACGGTCGCGAACTTCCTGCAATACGCGAAGGACGGCCAATATGACGGCACCATCTTCCACCGCGTCATCGACGGATTCATGATTCAGGGCGGCGGCTTCACGCCCGACATGGAACAGAAATCCACGCGCGAGCCGGTCCAGAACGAAGCCCACAACGGCCTCAAGAACAGCGCCTATACCGTCGCCATGGCGCGCACGCCGAACCCTCATTCCGCCACCAGCCAGTTTTTCATCAACGTCGCCGACAACGCCTTCCTGGATTACCGGGAACCCAGCGCGTCCGGGTATGGCTACTGTGTGTTCGGGAAGGTCGTCGAAGGCACGGACGTGGTGGATCGCATCCGCAAGGTCCCGACCGGCATGCGCGCCGGCCATCAGGACGTGCCGGTCGAGAACGTGATCATCGAACGCGCGGAAATCCTCGAATAAGGCATCCCCGGGCCCGTGTGGCCCGGGCGTCACCCACGGCGCCAAGCCCGAGCGCATGCTCCCCCCACCGGTCCTTTTCATCTCCGATCTTCACCTCGCGCCGGAGCGCCCGCTCCCGGTTTCCCTGTTCCATCGTTTCATGGAGGAAATCGCTCCCCAGGCGGCGGCCTTATACATTCTGGGTGACTTTTTCGAGGTCTGGGTCGGAGACGACGACCTGGGCGCGAGCTTCAATGACGACATCGTCCGCGCCTTGCGCAAGCTTTCCAATCGAGGCGTCGCCGTGTTTTTCCTTCCCGGCAATCGCGATTTCCTCGTGGGCGCGGATTTCGCCCGGGCTGCCGGCCTGGAGCGGCTGCCGGACCCGACCCGGATCGACCTGTTCGGCACGCCCACTTTGCTCAGTCACGGTGACATCTTCTGCACCGACGACACCGCTTACCAAGCCTTCCGGAGCCATGTGCGCGATCCCGGGGTGCAGGCTGAGTTCCTGAGCCGGCCGCTGGCGGAGCGGCATGCTCTGACTCGCGCCTTGCGCGAACGCAGCGAGCAGGCCAAGGCAGATAAAAAGCCCGTCATCATGGACGTGAACGCCGACACGGTGGTCCAGGCGATCGTGGATCGGGACGTGGCGCGCATGATCCACGGCCATACCCATCGCCCGGCGCGGCATATCGTGCATATCGCCGGGAAGGCGGTCGAACGATGGGTACTGCCGGACTGGTATGAAACCGGCGGCTACTTGCGCTGCGACGCCGAAGGTTGCCGTGCCCTGGCCTTTGCCTGAGGCTCGCCGACCATGAAGCGTTCGTAATCCCCGGGTATTTCGAACAGTTCAGGGCGGGCAGCAAGAGCCCGGTGGCTTTGATATACCCGGCTACGCCCATCCCAGTAACGCACCGCGATGGGCAGTCCCTGACGGTATTCGACACCCGCCTCCTTGATATCGATCGCCAGATTGCAGGGATCCCGCAACTCCTCGGGAGTCGCGAGCCAGGACACCGACTGGTTGCCCGCCAGCGCCTTGCGAAAATCCCGCAGCAGGCTGGCCTCGGCGCGCAGGATGGGCGCGCTTTTGAACTCCACGCACAGCTTGCCGTCGACGCGAATCTGAGTCAGTTCGTTGGGACCGCTGGGGACTTTTTCCTGGGTCAGCTTCCATGATTTCGGCCAAGCGGATTTGGGCGGATGGGAAACGATGCCCATCAGCCTCTTCCCCTCCCGGGAAACATGCCAAGTCATGTTTTCGCGCCGGTCATAAAGGATGTAATCCTCGTCGTCCCGGCCGTAATCCATGCGCAGGCGGTCTCCGAGAATCAGGATGCGGCTGACATAGACCGGCTGATCCGGCTCCTTCTCCTCATAGCGGATCTCGCTCATGGAACTCGCATCGGCCGCGTGCGAAAGACCCGCCCAGCAGCAAACCAGCCATATCGTTAGGAATCGGAAATACCGCCATCCCACCGGCCGGACAACAAATGAAAAAGCCCCTCGCGGAGGGGCTCCCGGATGGGCCAGAGGTCTCATTTATCAGGCGCGCCACCGGCCACGATGGTCAGCGTATCGCGGATGATGCCTGGCGCTTCGACAATCCGCATGAAAGCACCCATGCCCACATTGGGCCAACCCAGGGCGATGCGGAATCGGGCGAACAGGTGATTGGCCTTGTTGTTCACCACATAGATTTCATAAGGCAGGGCGGCGATGTTGTCGGCACCGGCGGTCTTCACCCACCAGCCCTCGCCCTCCTTGGGATCGTTCAGGGCCACACCGAACACCGCCAGCTTCTTGTCGGGCTGGATGATCTCGTAAACCTTGGATGTCTTGCCCACACCCCGGGCCAGATTGTCCTGGATCGTCTTGACCGCGTCCTCGAAGGCCAGATGCTCCATGAGCATGTTCTTGTCGGACTCGAACCCCTCCATGCCGAACATGTATTGGTAATCCGCCAGATCCTTGCGGTCCACATCCCCGCCAAAGGGCTTGCCGGCACCCAGTGCCTTGGAAAGCCGGCTCTGCGCCACCTTCACGGATTTCTCCGCCAAGGGATATTGCTTGCGGAAATAGGCGCGCAACCAGTATTCGAGGTTCTCGTAGGACACGCTGCCGTCGCTCTTGACGCCGATCCGGATCGGGCTGCCGACGATCGTCGCGCCGCCCAGGTTATGGATCGCGTTGAGCAACCCCCGTTCCGTCACCACGATCACGCCATAACCGGACAAGCCCGCCGGCGCGTACTTGCCCACCACAGTGAAGCCGGCCTTGGTGAGCTTGCCTTCCACCTGGGTCATCACGGTCTGGATATCACCCGCCGGCACCTTGTCACCCTGAAAATAGGGCGAAAGCGCCCAAGAAAGTGGTGCAACGCCGAGTAGAAGCAGGGCGAGTAAGAATTTCCGCATGTTGGACTCCAAAAACTCTTGAGCAATGAAAGAAAAAGGCCGACAGGCTTACACCTGTCGGCCGAATGATTTTAAGCCTTCTGGATTAGAAACGCTTGCTGTACATCAGCTGCCAGCTGGTTTGGCTGTGGCTGACCGTTACCCCTTGGCCATTGGTCTGCGAAACTTCAGGCGCATGCTGAACCGAGAAATTCAACTCGGATGCCTTGCTAAACGCATAACCGAAGCCAAGCGTAAAGTGATTCTCCTCAATCGCGGGGAACAGAGGATTCATGAACTGATCAGGAATCGGATTGTTCGCGAAGCTGGCACCCGCGCGGAGGGTTAGCGCATCCGTCGCTTTGTATGCCAAACCGATCATGAACACATTCTGATCGTCCCAATTCTGATACAAAGTGGCATCCATGGAAGCCCCCGCGAATACTCCATTGCTGGCAACATTGTCTGCGGTGAACGTCATCTTGAAGTTCTTCATGACGTCCGCCCAGTTGATTCGCTTATAGTCAGCGGCAACCATCAGTTTGTCATTGACCTGGTATGACATACCCAAGCCAATGGTTTCAGGCCACTGGAAATCAACCACCCGGATTTTTCCGCTCAGAGGGACAGTCACGTTATTGGTTGCGCCACCCAGCGTCCCCCCGAACAACGCCGCGTCACCCGGCGCAGTGACATCCACCTGCATACTAAGTGTCGCATTGCCAGTCATGTCACTCAAACTGGTTGTTGAATGGTAGGTAAAACCTAGATTGAATTTGGGATTGACCTTGTAAACAAATCCGATTTTGCCAGCGAAACCTGTTGCTTTTGTCTTACCGGTATAGTCATTGCCATCGGAAAAATTGAAGTAAGCCCAGTCTACACCCGACAGCAGACCACCGGTCAACGCGCCTGAAAGACCAGTGACCAAACCTCCACTCGCAGCGCCATACGTCTGGGTACCACCTAATCCTGCCACCATGTCACCAAATTGAGCACCGGTCATGGCCATCTGCAAGTCCATCATCGCCCACACAAAATCCAGAGAGCCACCAATGGTCAGTTTGGGGTTGACTTCATAGCTCAGGGGGACAATCAGACGTCCGACACCTAGCTCCGAGCGGGTGGGCAAGCCTGACCCTGCGGACATGAAAGTCGTGCCGGCATATTCGGTACCCATGCCACCCTGAGCAAACATGGCGACACCATAGGACAATTGGCCTGTCTTTTTATTCCAGCCAACTGCGGGCATGAGGTAGGAATCACCACCAGAGTTCGCCACAAAAGGTCCCGCTGTCGACGTCACATCAGGCCCCAACATGCCAAGGGCAACATCGAGACGACTCCCTTCTTCCATCAGGCCAAGGGTAGAGGGATTATTCATGACCGCAGCGGTCCCGTTGTCATAGGCCATCGACGCGCCGCCCATGCCTGCTGCAATAGGGCCGTAACCTTCAAGATTCATGCCATTGGTCGCGAAAGCCGAACCCGCAAAGCTTAATGCAGACAGTGCGATGAAAAGCTTTGTTTTATACATATAAGTCCCCTTGGAGCGTTGTAAAAAAGTGACGGAACCACGACAAGCGCGGGGATGGTAAACATCTAGGGCTTAGCCAGCAAGAAAAAACACCTGGTGCATTGCACCATGAAATAGCAGCGGAATCCTATGGAAGGCTGAAAATGAAAAAGCCGCCCGAAGGCGGCTTTTTCAGCAATCGGCCCGAATCAGATAAACAGGCAGATATCCGTCTCGCCGGCGAACTCGAAGAACGTGGCGGCGCCGCCATACTCGACACCGTCGATGAAATCGCTGTGTTCGAAGCCGAACAACTCGACCGTCATCTGGCAGGCGATGAACTTGACCTCGGCTTCCTGGCACAGCTCGCGCAACTCGGGAATCGACGCAACGCCGTTGTTACCAGGGATTGGACCGCGTTGGGAATGTTCCAGTTGATCTCCTTGAACCACTTGGGTCCGAACGGCATCTTCATGGGCATACCCGGGTTACCCAGGGGGCTGACCTTGAGACCGCTCAGATCCTTGCGCAGCATCTGCAGACCGTAGAACGTGAAGAAAATCTGGGTTTCGTAACCCAGCGCGGCGGCCGTGGAAGCCAGGATGAACGGGGGATAAGCCCAGTCCAGCGTGCCCTTGGTCGCGATGATCGCCAGTTTCTTTTGATCGTCCATCACACCACCTCTCGAATTTCGTGGGTTGACATGGCGCCGGTAGGCGGGTGATTACTTCTTCTTGATGAAGAAGGTGTACTCGCTACCCGCCTCGGCGGAGGACAGAAGCTCGTTGCCGGTTTGCTTGGCGAACGCGGCGAAGTCCTTCACGGAACCCGGATCGGTTGCGATGATCCGCAGCACTTGGCCGGAAGTCATCTCGTTGAGGGTTTTCTTTGTGCGCAGGATGGGCAGAGGGCAGTTCAGGCCTTTTGCATCCAGCTCTTTGTCGAAATTCATGGTCGCTCCTTCATAAAATTAGCAAGTGCTAAATAGCCGACGTAATTTACCCGCGTTACTTTGAGATTGCAACGCACGGCATTGCTGGGGATTTGATTCAGGACAAGGCGGAAAGCGGCTTGCCGGAGCGCGCCCAAGCCATGATGCCACCGGCGAGGTTGTGCATGTTTTCAAAGCCCTTGCCCGCCATGAACGCGCACGCCTGGGCGGAACGCGCACCGGAATTGCAATAGATCACCACGGGCTTGTCCTGGGGAATTTCGCTGGCGCGCAGAGGCAACAGGTGAAGGGGAATATGGATCGCGCCGTCGATCACCCCACGGGAGACCTCGCCTTCCGTGCGGACATCGATGAGATGTATCTGCTCTTTCTTGGCGTCGAGCGTATCCACGTCGAGTTCCTTGATGTTGTACATGCCGAACATGTCCAGTCCTCTCGATATATATTAGAACTTGCTAATTTATCCTGTTTCCCTTTATTTTTCAAGTAGGTTACAAGCACGCGGAGTAGGGGATTGAGGCTCAAGCCCGGTCCGGATTCCAGCAAATCCATTCCCATCTATGGGGAAAAGGATGAGGAATGTATAATCCGCGCCCCACAAGCGCTGCAGTAGCTCAGTTGGTAGAGCAACTGATTCGTAATCAGTAGGTCGGGGGTTCGATTCCTCTCTGCAGCACCAGTTTCCAAAGCCACTCATACCAGGATCTCTGTGACCCAACCCCTGTTTCAAGCGCTTCTTGTCGACGACATGGCAGAGGTGGACCGGGTCATCCGCGCGCGCCTGCATTCAGAAGTGGCGCTCGTTCGCCAAGTCTCCGAATACATCATCCATAGCGGCGGCAAGCGCTTGCGCCCCGCTCTCGTGGTGTTATCCGCGAAAGCGCTGGGTTATCAGGGCGGCGATCACCATGAGATGGCCGCCGTGGTGGAGTTCATCCATACCGCCACCTTGCTGCATGACGATGTGGTCGACAGTTCCGATATGCGCCGGGGCCGGGACACCGCCAACGCCCTGTTCGGCAATGCCGCGAGTGTGCTGGTCGGCGATTTCCTCTATTCCCGAGCCTTTCAGATGATGGTCGGTGTGCACAGCATGCGCGTCATGGAAGTGCTCTCGGAAGCGACCAACGTCATCGCCGAGGGTGAAGTCCTGCAGCTCATGAACTGCAACGACCCGGATATCGACGAATCCGACTATCTCCAGGTCATCCGTTACAAGACGGCGAAACTGTTCGAGGCGGCCGGCCGGCTGGGCGCCATCGTCAAAGGTTCGCCCCCGGAGATCGAGGATGCGCTGGGCAATTTCGGCATGCATCTGGGCACCGCGTTCCAGATCATCGACGACGTGCTCGACTACTCCGGCGACAGCGAGGTCATCGGCAAGAACGTCGGCGACGATCTGGCCGAGGGCAAACCCACCCTCCCCCTCCTGTTCGCCATGAAACACGGCACACCCGGGGAATCCGCCCTGATCCGGTCAGCGATACTCGAAGGGGATGCGAGCCATTTCCAGCGGATTCTCGCCATCGTGCAGGGCTCCGGCGCCCTGGATCATGCCCGCCGTCAGGCCGAGGCCGAGGCGGAACTGGCGCGTCGATCTCTTGATGTGTTGCCGGATAGTCAATACAAGACGGCTTTGCTAGAATTGTCGTCTTTCGCGGTAGCCCGCGAATACTGATCGCGCGGAGTTCTCTCCGCGCATCGGACACCTGTCGGGGTGTAGCTTAGCCTGGTAGAGCGCCACGTTCGGGACGTGGAGGCCGGAGGTTCGAATCCTCTCACCCCGACCATCTTTCCCTCCCCTTTATTGCCTGATCCCCTCCACCTCGATGGCCAGTCTCACCTCGTCGCCGATGAGGGGAATACCGTAGTCCATGCCGAAATCCGAGCGCTTGATCACGGCATGTACATCCGCGCCGCACAAGGGGCGCAGGGTCAGGAACTGGCGCGTGCAGGCATAGTCGCGAATATCCAGTTGCACCGGCATGCTCACGCCGAGCATGGAAAGATTTCCTGTCGCTCGCACGGGTTTGCCGTCCTTGAATTCCAGATTGGACGCGTTGAAACGGATCTCGGGAAACTGGCCCGCGTTGAAGAAATTCGACCCCAGAAGCTTCTGGTTGAGGCCTTCGTGGCCGGTATCCACGGATGTCGGATCGACGACGACCTCGATCGAACTGCCCTGCCCCTCCGGGTCCAGCACGACCCGCCCCTGGCTGCGGTTGAACTTGCCGCGCATGACCGAAACGCCCTGATGGCGGATTTCGAAACTGGGGAAGGTGTGTCCCGGATCCAGAATGAAACTCTCGGTGGACCAGGCCGGCAGGCTGGCGAACAAGAGCAGGCAGGCGATGCGTCGCATATTCGCGGCCTCTCAAGGCAGCAGGAGAAGCTTGAAGCGGCCTTCGATGTCGTTGGCCACCACGGAGGGATCGGACCATTCCCCGCCGCCGATATCGTAATCCGAGCGTTTCAGGGCAAAACGACCGGAAGCGAGCCAGCCACCGTCGCGTTGCGGCATCAGCAGCAGCGGCAGGGTCAGTGACTGGGTGTGCCCCTTGACCGTCATGTCGCCGATCAGCGTATAGCGCCCCGGGCCGTCCCTGCGGATGCTTTTGGAAACAAACTGGGCTTTCGGATAGCGCGCCGCGTCGAGCCAGGCCGGACGCTTGACCTCGCCGTTGCCGTCCTCGGAGCCCGTGTCGATGCTCGCCACGTCCACGTCGACCCGGAACCGGCCTTGTTCCGGCTTGGACGCATCGAAGGCCGCCGAAACACCGAATTTTCCGAACCCACCTTCCACAGGCACATTCATCTGCTTGATGGTGAAGCGGATCTCGCTGCGTCCGTAATCCACCTTCCAGTCCTGAGCCCAGACCGGAAACGCGAGCAATGCCAGAAAACCGCACCAGAGCAATTTCATGATTTCGTCCTCAGCCAGGGCACCATGCGGGCCAGCACGCCATCGCGCCGGACATGGTGATGATAGAGCCCCGCGGCCGCATGCAGCACGACCAGGGTCACGAGAAGATTGACGGACACCTCGTGAAGTTCCTTGAGCACCTCGGCCAGGGCCTTGTCCTTGCCGATCAGATCGGGCATGGGCAGGACGCCGAACCAGACCACGGAAAACCCCGACGCGGAACTGTGCAGCCAGCCGAGCACCGGCGCGACGATGAGCAGCAGATAAAGCAGACCGTGGACAATGGCGGACACCCGTATCTCGAAGCGGGTCAGCCCCCGGCGATGGTCCATTTTGTCGGCCAGGCGAAAGCCGAGCCGCAAGGGCACCAGGAACAACACCAGCAGCCCTACCCACTTGTGCCAGGCGTAGAGCTGCAACTTCAAGGGGGACAGCTTCATGTCGTCCAGGATGGTGCCCATCACATACGCGGCGACGATCAAGACCAGGGTCAGCCAATGCAGGCCGATCAAGGGCCAGCCGTAACGTTCTCGCATGATTTCCCCTGTCCTCGTTTCAAAACCAGCGCCGCACGCGGGCGCGGTATTGCCGGTATTCGTCGCCGAATTTCGCCTCCAGGTGCGCCTCCTCGTGGGCGATCACCGCGAAGCGCATCACCGTCCAGACCAGCGGTGCGAACAGCAAAGGCCACGCGCTGCCCAACAACAGCGTCACACCAAGATAGACGAACCAGTCCGACACATAGATGGGATTGCGCGACCACGCGAAAGGTCCGTGGGTCACCAGATTCGACGCGGCCTTGTAAGGATTGACCGTGGTGCGCTGCTGCCAGATGGCCACGAGCGCCCAGGCGAAACCGGCGAGGCCGAGGCCGATCAGCGCCCACGCAACGAAGCGGCCGGGAGCGCCCGATGGGAAAGCCAGCGGCCAGCGCGGCTCAAGCCACCAGGCCGCGCCCAGGGCCAGCGCGTAAACCAGGGGCGGCGGCACCAGGGTGCGCGGACGCTGCGCCAAATCGCGCATGCTCAGGCCAAGGGGGAAGTGATGGCGCGCAGGAACTCGTTGCGCCACTGGGCATCCTGCTGGAAGCAGCCGGAGAAGGCCTGGGTCACCACGCGCTCGTCGCCGCGCCGGTCCTCGCCCAGCAACAGGCAAAGCTGCTCGGCCTCGATGACGCAGGCCGCGCCCTTGGCCTTGCCGTGGGTGATCAAGGCCTCGACGATGTCCCGGGTCATCCACTCCTGGTAGGTGAAGCGGTGGCCGATGGCGTCCACCAGCCGGGCGATGCGGCCGAAGCCGTGCAGGCGTCCGCCCGGCACGTAGGCCACGTGGGCCACGCCCCGGAACGGCACCAGATGGTGGGGACAAACACCGTGCACGGCGATGCCGCGCACCACCACCATGTCCTCGCGCGGATCGGCAAACCCCTCCCCCAGCGCCTCGCCCGGGTCCATCTCGTAGCCGCCCAACAGGCGCTTTTCCCAGAGGTCGCGCACGCGCCGAGCGGTCTTGCCGGTATGCACCGAATCCGGCGCCACACCGCAGGCCAGCAACAGGTCCGTCACCGCCCGCTCGAAGGCTTCCGGGTTGAAACGACCGATGCGGGGAATGCCCAGGGCACCGGGTTCGAAGGCTTGGCAATCGTGGTCGCTGCAGTCGCTCATGGTCGTCCTTGAAGGCGGGCCAGTTGCCGGTCGTGCCAGCGGCCCAGCAGAAGTTGCGAGGATAGCGCGCCCAGCAGGGCCAGGAACATGTCCCACTGGGTATCCCAGACATCCCCCTGGGTGGCGAGGAAGGCCACCGCCTCGTCGCCGGAGGCGACCGCCACCCACCACTCGATGAGTTCGTAGCTCGCGGATATCGCCAGACAGACGCAGGTCACCAGGAAGAAAAGCCACTTCCCGGCAACCAACGGCGAGCGGCGCAGCAGGATTTCCCGGGCGACGATGGCTGGAATGAAGCCCTGGGCCACGTGGCCCACCCGGTCATAGTGGTTGCGGGACAGCTCGAAAGCGTCGCGAATCCAGTTGAACAGGGGCATCTCGGCGTAGGTGTAATGCCCGCCCACCATCAGGATCACGCCATGCAGGGCGAGCAGACCGTAGGCCAGGGGCGTGAGGGGAAAGCGCCCGTGACTCAGCAACAGGATCGGCAGACCGATGAGCACCGGCGCCACTTCCAGGAACCAGGTAAAACGGTCGCGGGGGTCGACGCCGGACCAGAGCAGCACGGCGAGAACCAGCAACAGCCAGGGCAAGGGGGAGGAACGCACGGACACTCCGGAGATCGGCATGGCGCGAGTATAGGGCCGGCGGGATGCACTTCCGGACCCGCGGCCAAAGAGAAAAGTTCAAACCGGCGCCAGGATTTCGTTAGGGATTTGTTAAGCCCGCCGACGCGGAGAAAAGACAAACTGGCAGCATCCTTTTTCCCGAAGTCACCCATGCAAACCCTTGTTTCCCGCGCCCTCCTCCTGCTCGACGAGATCGGCGCCTGGCTGCCCCAGCTAGGCCTGCGCCTGCTGCTGGCCTACGAGTTCTGGCAATCCGGCCTCGAGAAATTGCACGGCGAGAACTGGTTCGAGGACATCCAGGACCAGTTTCCCTTCCCGCTCCATCTCGTGCCGCCGGACGTCAGCTGGCACCTGGCCACCGGCTTCGAACTGGCGGGCCCCGTCGCCCTGCTACTGGGTCTGGGCACGCGCTTCTTCAGCGCCTCCCTGATCGTTCTCACCCTCGTGGCCTGGGCCAGCGTCCATGCCGGCAACGGCTACAACGTCTGCGACAACGGCTACAAGCTGCCCCTCATGTACGCGGTCATGTTCCTGGTGCCTCTGTTTTCCGGTCCGGGCCGCTTGAGCCTGGACCATCTCATCCGCAGCCGCCGGGCTTCCGTCTCCCCCGCCATGGCCCGCTGAACCCGGCGGAGTCCACCCCGCGTTCGGCCGGCCCCTGGGCGCGCGCCAGGCGAACATGCCGCCTATGGGCTTTCCGCGCGGCTTCGGTGCTAACATCCCGGGCTCACATGACATGTTTTCGGGGGAAAAGCATCGTGTCAGCCCGACATCCCATCGTCGCCGTCACCGGCATGGCCGGAGCGGGCCTGTCCACCGTGCGGCACGCCTTCAAGGACATCTTCAAGCGCCAGGGCATCAAGCCTGCCATCGTCCACGGCGACACCTTCCGCCGCTTCACCGACCGCCAGTTCGCCGCCCTGCTCGAGGAAGCCCGGGGCAGCGGCCGGCGCATCTCCTGGTTCGGCCCGGAATGCAACCTGTTCCCGGAACTGGAAACCTTCTTCAAGACCTACGGCGAAACCGGCGCCGGCGTGCTGCGCGAATACGCCCACAACGAGACGCGCGGCAGCGCGCTGGGCGTGCAGGCGGGCGAGTTCACGCCCTGGCAACCCATGGCGACCGGCAGCGACATCCTGTTCTACGAGGGCCAGCACGGCGGCCTGGTGTCGGACACCTGGACCCGGCGCAAGGTGGACTCGCGCCACTTCCCGCCCGAGATCGACCGCCGCGTCGGCCAGAAGGGCATCGACGTGGCCCAGTACGTGGATCTGCTCATCGGCGTGGTGCCCGCCATCAACCTGGAATGGATCCAGAAGATCCATCGGGACATCGCCCACCGCTATTGCAGCTTCGAGGAATCGGTGGAAACCATCCTGCGCCGCATGGACGACTACATCCATTACATCGTGCCCCAGTTCGGCCTCACCGACATCAACATCCAGCGCATGCCCCTGGTGGACACCTCCAACCCCTTCGTCGCCCGGGACGTGCCCACGCCCACCGAATCCGTGCTGGTGATCCATTTCCGCGACCGGCGCCGCCACGACTTCGCCGATCTGATGCGGCGCATTCCGGATTCCTACATGTCCCGACCCACCACCATGGTGGTGCCCGGCGGCGAGCTGAAGCTGGCCCTGGAAGTGATCTGCACGCCCCTGCTCCAGGAAATGATGGAAAAACGGGCGGAGACGCTGGCGGAAGCCTGACCGCCCCCTTCAAGCCGCCGGTTTTTCCGATGCTTCGGCCGCCCCGCGCGGCCGAAGTGCTTTCCTGATCCAGCCCATCGCGTCGTCCACGTAGGTGAACAGCACCGGGATCACCAGCAGGCTGAGGAAGGTGGAGGTGATCAGGCCGCCGATGACGACGATGGCCATGGGCGCGCGGAAGCTGGGATCGACGCCCAGCCCCAGGGCGATGGGCAGCATGCCGGCGCCCATGGCCAGGGTGGTCATGACGATGGGGCGGGCGCGCTTGGACGCCGCGTCCAGCAGGGCATCCCAGCGCGACAGGCCATGCGCCCGGCGCGCCAGGACGACGTAGTCGATGAGCAGGATGGAGTTCTTGGTGGCGATGCCCATGAGCATGATCAGGCCGATCATGGACGGCATGGACAGGGCGGTATGGGTCAGGAACAGGGCCAGGAAGGCGCCGGGAATGGACAGCACCAGCGCCGCGAGAATGGTCACCGGCTGCACGAAATCCCGGAACAACAGCACCAGCACCACGTAGATGCACATGACGCCGGTGGCCATGGCCAGGCCGAAGCTGTCGAACAGTTCGTTCATCGTCTCGGCATCGCCCACGCTGGTCACGCTCACGCCGGACGGCAGATGGGCCAGGCTGGGCAGGGCGTGGGCCTGCTTCTCCACCTCGCCCAGGGGCATGCCGTTCAACTCCACCTCGAAATTCACATTGCGCATGCGGTCGTAGCGGTCGATCTGGGCCGGCCCGCTGTCGATGGCCAGGCTGGCCACGTTGGACAGCGGCACCGGACCGCGCTCGCCCGGCACCGGCAGGCGCGCCAGCAGCGCCAGATCCTCCCGCGCCGAATCAGGCAGGCGCACCACCACGGGCACCTGGCGCTGGCTCAGGTTGAGCTTCGCCAGGCTCTGGTCGTAGTCGCCGGCGGTGGCGATCCGCAAGCTGTCGGCGATGGCTTCCGTGGTGACGCCCAGGTCGGCGGCGCGGGCCGTGTCGGGCCGCACGATCAATTCGGGCCGTGTCAGGCTGGCGCTGGAGGTGACGTTGCCGATGCCCGGCAGGGTGCGCAGATCCCGTTCCACCTTGTCGGCATGCTCGGCCAGCACGCGCCCGTCCTCCCCCGCCAGCACCAACACGAATTTCTCGTTGGAACCGCCCAGCCCCACCTTGACGCGCACGCCGGGCAATACCTCGAGGGCCTGGCGCAACTGGGTCTCGATGTCCTGCTTGCTGAGACCGCGGCGCTGGCTGCGATGGGTCAGGTTCAGGGTAAGCGTGGCCTTTCGCACTTCCGACGCCCCCAGGGATTCGAACGGATCGGCGCCCGAGCGGCCGCCGCCGATGGCGGTGTAGATCAGCTTCACATGGGGATTTTTCCGCACGAGTTCCCGCGCCTGTTGGGCGGCGGCGTAGCTCTGCGCGAAGGTGCTGCCGGGCGGCAGGGTCAGGCTCACCTGGGTCTGGGACAGGTCGTCCGGCGGGATGAAGCCGGTGGACAGATAGGGCAGAAGCGCGAAGGAACCGACGAAGAACGCCGCCGCCGCCAGGGTGGTGAGCACCCGGTGCTTCAGGCAGGCGCGCGCCCAGCCGCCGTAGATCTCCAGCCAGCGCGGCGGCTTCGAAGCCGCGTGGGGTTTGAGGATGTAGGCCGCCATCATGGGCGTGAGCAGACGCGCGACCACCAGGGAGAAGAACACGGCGATGGCCGCGGTCCAGCCGAACTGGACGAAGAACTTGCCGGCGACGCCGCTCATGAACGCGGTGGGCAGGAACACGGCGATGAGGGTGAACGTGGTGGCGATGACCGCCAGACCGATCTCGTCCGCCGCTTCCATGGCCGCCTGATAGGGCGTCTTGCCCATGCGCAGATGGCGCATGATGTTCTCGATCTCGACGATGGCGTCGTCCACCAGGATGCCCACCACCAGGGACAGGGACAGCAGGGTCACCACGTTGATGGAAAAGCCCAGCCAGTGCATGGCCGCGAAGGCGGGAATCACGGACAGCGGCAACGCGGTCGCCGACACCAGGGTCGCGCGCCAGTCGCGCAGGAACAGCCAGACCACGAGGACCGCGAGGATCGCGCCCTCGTACAGCAGGGTCATGGAACCCTCGTAGTTCTCCACCACCGGATCGACGAAGTTGAACGCTTCGGCAATGACGATATCCGGATGCGCCGCTTTCAGCCTCTCCAGGGCCGCGCGCACGCCCTCGGCGACTTCCACCTCCCCGGCGCCCCGGGAACGCACGATCTCGAAGCCCACCACCGCCTTGCCGTCGAGCAGGGCTGCGGAACGCCGTTCCGCCACCGTGTCGCTGACCTTCGCCACTTGATCGAGGCGGATGCGGCGACCATCGGACAGGGCGATCTCCAAGGCCCCCAGCTCCTCGGCGCTTTGCACCGTGGCCAGGGTGCGCACCGCCTGCTCGCTGGACCCCAGGTCGGCGCGTCCGCCCGGCGACTCGCGCTGGGTCTGGCGCAAGCGGCGGGAGATGTCGGCGGCGCTGGCATTCAGCGCCAACAACCGGGCCGGGTCCAGCTCCACCCGCACTTCCCGGTTCACGCCGCCGACCCGGGACACCGCGCCCACGCCCTTCACCGCCAGCATGGCCTTGGCCACCTGGTTGTCGACGAACCAGGACAGGGCCTCGTCGTCCATGCCGGGGCGTCCGGAGAACGCCCCTCCCTCACCCCCAGCCCCTCCCCCGGCGGGGGAGGGGAGCGTCGAGCCGCCTTCGGCGGGCCGGGGCAAGGAAGCCACGGTGTAGGTCAGGATGGGCACGCCGGCCAGATCCACCTTGGCGATGACCGGGTCGAGCAAGTCTCCCGGCAGGTCGGAGCGGATGCGGGACACCGCGTCGCGCACGTCGTCCACCGCCTCCTGGGTGGGCTTCTCCAGTCGGAATTCCACCGTCACCACCACCACGCCGTCCTGCACCTTGGCGTAGATGTGCTTGACCCCCTGGATGGTGGCCACCGAGTTCTCGATCTTGCGCGCCACCTCGGTTTCCAACTGGGCCGGCGCGGCGCCCGGCAGGGACGCGGTCACCGTCACCATGGGCAGATCGATGTCCGGGAAATTCTGGATCTTCATGGCGCGGAAGCCCATCAGGCCCAGCAGGGTGAGCATGATGAACAGCAGCACCCCGGGAATGGGGTTGCGGATGGACCAGGAGGAAACGTTCATGGCTGCGGTGACGCGGATTCAGCGGGGCGCGGCATCCACCACGCGCACCAGATCGCCGTCGGCCAGGAAGGCGCCGCCGGAAGCCACCACGCGCGCGGCCGGGTCGAGGCCGCCGGCGATCTCGATGCGCTCGCCCCAGCGCCGGCCGATGCCCACCTTCACCAAGGCCACGCGGGAATCCGCGCCGACCCGGAGCACGTAGCTGAAACCGTCGCGCAACACCACCGCGCTCTGCGGCAGGGTCAGCCCGCGGGATCGACCGAGTTCGATGTCGCCCCGGGCGAACATGCCGGCCCGCGCCGCGCCGGGCACCGGCAGGTCCACGTAGACCAGGCCGTTGCGGGTCTGGGCGTCGACGGTGGGCGCGAGCATGCGCACCCGGCCCTTGACCCGGGTACCGTCGGCCAGCTCGATGACCGTGGTCATGCCAGGCTTGAGCCGGGACAGGTCCGCCGCCGCGACTTCCGCGCGCCACTCCAGGCGGCCGCTCCGGATCAGCCGGAACAGCTCCTCGCCCGCCGCGGGCACCGCGCCCAGGGTGGCGCTCCGGGCCGAGATGACGCCATCGTCCGGCGCCACGACGCGGGTCTGCTGCAGGCGCACCTGGCGCGAACGCAAGGCCGCGCGCTGCGCCTCGACCCGGGCGCGCGCCGCGTTCTCCAGGGTGTCCGCCTGGGTCACCTTCTGTTCGCTGACGAAACCCTCGCCGCGCAACTCCCGCTGGCGGCGCGCGTCCGCCACCGCCTCGGCGAGATTGGCCTCCGCCTCCGCCAGCGCGGCGCGCGCTTCCGCCAGCTCGGCCTGCACGGTTTCCGGCGCGAAGCGGGCCAGCACCTGTCCCCGCTTGACCCGGTCGCCCACGTTGACCAGCACCGCTTCCAGACGCAGGCCGCCGGTTTCCGCGCCGATGCGCGCCTCCTGCCAGGCGGCGATGTTGCCGTTCGCGCTGACGCGCAGGGGCAGTTCGGACACGCGCGGCTGGACGACGGTCACCGTCAGCGCGGGCCGGGCCGGCGCGGCGGGCTTGCCGGTCTCGGCGCCGGCGCCGGGCGCCGCGAGGGCAAGGGCGGACACGAGCAGACAGGAGAGGAGACGAAGCGGATGGCTGGACATGGCTTTTGCTGAAGCCCGGTGGGGCGCCGCTCGGGTGAGGGGTGGACGCGGGCCGGGCGATGGAATTCGCGGAATTATAGGGCGCGCCCCGGACAACGCATATTTCAGAAGCATCAAGGACGGCGGGGTGGGGAAAAGACCTTCATCAAGCGCCCGGGACAAATAGGTTCAGTCCGCCAGGAACAATTGCAACAACTCGTTCAGGAAGCGGCGGCCGGCGGGACTGGGCCGGATCAGGTGCAAGTCACGCTCCAGCAGACCGCGCTTTTGCGCCTCCGCCAGGGACGCTTCCGCGACGGCGATGGACAGGCCGGTGCGCGCCTCGAACAGGCGCGGCTCGAAGCCCTGGTTCAGGCGCAGGGCGTTCATCATGAATTCGAACACCCGGTCGTCCCGGTCCAGGTCGCGCCGTTCCGACAAGTGATCCGCGCTGTCCGGGGCGAAGGAGGCTTCCAGATAGGCCTTGGGATGCTTGACCCGGGCCTGGCGCTCGATGCGGTCATGGAAGGACAGCTTGCCGTGGGCGCCGGCGCCGATGCCCAGGTAGTCGCCGAAGGTCCAGTAATTGAGGTTATGGCGGCAGCGGTGGTCGCGGCGGGCGAAGGCCGAGGTTTCGTAGTGTTCGTAGCCCGCCGCGCCCAGGCTGTCCTCCACCAAAGCCTGCATGTCCGCCGCCAGGTCGTCGTCGGGCAGCGCGGGCGGGTGGGCGGCGAACGGGGTGTTGGGCTCCAGGGTCAGGTGATAGGCGGAGAGATGGGGCGGCGCCAGGGCCAGGGCGGCGTCCAGGTCGCGGCGCAGGTCGTCCATGTCTTGCCCGGGCAGGGCGTACATCAGGTCCAGGTTCACTTCCTCGAACAAGTCCAGGGCCGCCGCCGCCGCCGCCCTTGCTTCCTGGTCGTCGTGGATGCGGCCCAGGGCCTTCAGGTGGGCTGGGTTGAAGCTCTGGATGCCCAGGGACAGACGGTTCACGCCCGCGTCCCGGAAACCTCGGAAGCGGGCCGCCTCGAAGGTGCCCGGATTCGCCTCCAGGGTGATTTCCGCGACGGGCGACACCCGCAACAGGGTGCGGACACCGATCAACAGCCGGTCGATGGCCCGCGGCGCGAACAAGCTGGGCGTGCCGCCGCCGATGAAGATGCTGACGATTTCCCGGCCCCAGATCTGGGGCACGGTCTGCTCCAGATCGCGCAGGAGGGCATCCAGATAAGCGGTCTCGGGAATTTCGTCGCGCGCCGCGTGGGAATTGAAGTCGCAATAAGGACACTTGCGCACGCACCAGGGAATGTGGACATACAGGGCAAGGGGCGGCGGCGTTTCCAGGCGGCCGTCCATCAGGACGGCGCCGACAGCCCTATAATTTGCCGGGTCAATCACCGGGATACGCCTCCATGCACGAAGCCGGACCGAAGCTGGACATCTCCACCTTTCTGCTTTCCTCCATTCATGACATGAAGAACTCCATGGGCGTGATGGCGGCCTATCTTTCCGACGCCCTCGCCGCCCGGGAGGAGACCAGCGGCGTCGCGCGGGAAAAGACCGCCCAGGCCTTGTACGAGGCGCAACGGGTCACCGACCACCTGATCCAGCTCCTGGCCATCTACAAGATCGACCAGGAATTCTACCCGTTCGACCCCCAGGACCACGCCCTCGTGGACCTGGCCCAGGAAGCCCTGGCCCGGGTCATGGACCTGGCCGACCTGAAAGGCATCGAGCTGGACTGCGATTGCGGCGACGACATCTACGGCTGGTTCGATTACGAACTGGTGTTCGGCGTGGTGGTGCAGGCCTTGCACAACGCCCTGCGCTACGCGAAGCGCCGCGTCATGCTGACGGTCAAGGCCCACGCATCCGGCGTGCGCATCCGCGTGGAGGACGACGGTCCCGGCTACCCGGATTTCCTGCTGGCCCAGGGCAACGGCGCGGAACGGGGCATCAGCCACGAAACCGGCAGCACCGGCCTGGGTCTCTTCTTCGCCGGCGTGGTCGCCGGCATGCACAAGGGCGCGGGCCGCACCGGCGGCATCCGCCTGGAAAACGGTGGCGGACTCGGCGGCGGCTGCTTCCTGCTGGAACTGCCATGATCAAGCCCCCGCCCCCCAAACCCAAGCTGAACGACAACAGTTTCCTCATCGTCGAGGACTACGAAGGCATGCGCGGCATCCTGCGCGACATACTGTCCAAGGGCGGCGCCAGCAAGATCACCTTCGCGGCCAACGGCCAGGACGCCATCGCCCTGCTCGAGCGGCACAGCTACGACGCGGTGCTGTGCGACCTGCACCTGGGCAAGGGCCTGAACGGTCAGCAGATCCTGGAGGAGGCGCGTCACCGCCAGTTGCTGCCGCCCCAGGCGGTCTGGCTCATGGTCAGCTCCGAGAAGGCCGCGGAAATGGTCACCGGCACGGTGGAATCGCGGCCGGACGACTACCTGATCAAACCCATCACGGAGACCCTGCTGTTCACCCGCCTGGTACGCCAGATGGGGCGCAAGAAAATCCTCGCGCCCATCGAACAGGCCATGCGCGACCGGGAATATCTGAAGGCCCTGAACCTCACCGAAGCCCAGTTGACCCAGGCCAATCCCCATGCCTGGGATCTCAAACGCCTGAAAGCGGACCTGGCCCTGCACACCGGCAACCACACCCACGCCCGGGATGTCTTCATGGAGGCCCTGAGCCAGCGCGACCTGCCCTGGGCCCACCTGGGCCTGGCCAAGATCCATTTCCTGGAAGGCCATTACGACGACGCCAAGCGCGAACTGGAACAGGTCACCAAGGGCAACCGGGCCTACCTGGAAGCCCACGACTGGCTGGCCAAGACCCTGGACAAGCTGGGCGACCTGGACGGCGCCCAGGAGGTGCTCACCCGGGCGCTCACCACCTCGCCCCGCGCGCCCCTGCGCCAGGGCCACCTGGGCGAGGTCGCCTACCGGCGCGGCGATTTCAAGACCGCGGTCCTGGCGTTTCAGCGCAGTGTGGAACTGGCGCGCATGACGCCCCTGAAATCCTCCGATCCCTACCTGTGGCTATCCCGCGCCAATCTGGCCCTGGGCAGCAAGGATGAGGCCTTGCGCGCCCTCTCCGAGCTCGCCATCGACCTGCGCGAGGACAGCACCGCGCGCTTGCTGTCCCGGGCCATGGAAATCCCGGTCCGGCTGCAGAGCGGAGAGCGGGATCGGGCGGAAAAACTGGCCGTCGAACTGGCGCCCGAGCTGAAGAGCCAGGCCCACGAGCTGCCCCCCGAAGCCTTGCTCGACCTCGCCCCGCCCCTCATGACCCTGGGCGACAAGGCCACCGCCGAATCCCTGCTGACGAGTCTTGTCGGCAACAACCACGAGCATCCCGAATACCTGGAACGGGCCCAGGCCGTCTACGCCCAGGCCGGCCTGGCGCAGGAAGGCCGCGAGGTGGTCAGCCGCACCACCCGCGCCGCCGTCGACGCCATGAACCACGGCGTGAAGCTCGCCCGGGAAGGCAAGCTGGACGACGCCATCGCCCTCACCCGGGTCGCCCGGGAACGCATGCCCAACAACCCCCGCCTGCTGCTCAACCACGCCTACCTGCTCATCGCCTGGATGGAGAAAAACGGCCGCGACATCAGCATCGCCCTGGAAGCCCGCGGCTGTATCGAAAACGCCCGGCGGCTGAAACCCAGCGAGAAACGGGCGGGGGAACTGATGACCAAGCTGGAGCAATCGATCCGGCATACGGAATCAACCGGCCATGCTCCACACGATGCCCGAATAAATCATTTTCTAAAGGACAAGTGGAAATCGAAAGACCTTCTGGACGCATAACCGCGATCGTCGACAACACGCGCAGCCTGGGCTGACGAAGCAAGCCCGACGCCCTCCCCGGCCTCCTTGCCCGTTGGGCTGCGCGGTGCTCAGCCCAACCTACGCGGCCCGCAGCTTCTCCACCAGCGCCTGCAAGGCCTGCCCCCGGTGGCTGACCGCGTTCTTCTCGTCCTGGTCCAGTTCGGCGCCGGTCTTGCCGAATTGGGGGACGAGGAAATAGGGGTCGTAGCCGAAGCCGCCGTCGCCCCGGGGTTCGTCGATGATCTCGCCGTGCCAGGCACCCTCGGCGATGATGGGCTGGGGGTCGTCCGGATAGCGCACGTAGACCATGACGCAGTAATAGTGGGCCTTGCGGTTGACCTGGCCTTGCAGGGATTCGATCAGCTTCTGGTTGTTGCGCTCGTCGGATTTCGGTTCGCCGGCGAAGCGGGCGGAGTAGACGCCGGGGGCGCCGTTGAGGGCGTCGACGCAGATGCCCGAGTCGTCGGCGAGGGCGGGCAGGCCGGTGTGGGCGGAGGCGTGGCGGGCCTTGGCGATGCAGTTCTCGACGAAGGTGACGTGAGGTTCCGGGCATTCCGGCACGCCGAACGCGCCCTGGGGCATGGCTTCGATGTCCAGGGGTTCCAGGATGCGGGATATCTCGCGCAGCTTGCCGGCGTTGTTGGAGGCGATGACGATCTTCTTCATGGCGGTGTCCTGAACGTGAAAGTCGCGCAGCGACTTCTCAAAGCTCCCCTCTCCCGTGTGCGGGAGAGGGGCTGGGGGTGAGGGAAACGGGCATGGCTTTCATGCTTTCAGGTTCGTGCAAAGCCATGCCCGTCAGGCGGTGATGGCCGCTTTCTGGGCGGCCATGAGTTCGCGGATGCCCTTCTCGGCCAGATCCAGCAGGGCGTCCAGTTCGGCGCGGCTGAAGGCGGCGCCCTCGGCGGTGCCCTGCACCTCGATGAGCTTGCCGGCCAGCATGACCACGTTCATGTCGGTATCGCAGGCCACATCCTCGGCGTAGTCCAGGTCCAGCACCGGCATGCCGTTCCAGACGCCGACGGAGATGGCGGCGACCTGGTCGCGCATGACGCTGGCGGGCAGCTTGCCTTCCCTCACCAGCCATTCGACGGCGTCGCGCACCGCGACCCAGGCGCCGGTGATGCTGGCGGTGCGGGTGCCGCCGTCGGCCTGGAGCACGTCGCAGTCCACGTGGATGGTGCGTTCGCCCAGCTTATCCAGGTCCACGGCGGCGCGCAGGCTGCGGCCGATCAGGCGCTGGATCTCCTGGGTGCGGCCGCTCTGCTTGCCGCGCGCGGCTTCCCGGTCGCCCCGGGTGTGGGTGGCGCGGGGCAGCATGCCGTATTCGGCGGTGAGCCAGCCGGCGCCGCTGCCGCGCACGTGGGGCGGCACCTTTTCCAGCACGCTGGCGGTGCACAGCACCTTGGTGTCGCCGCATTCCACCAGCACGCTGCCTTCGGCGTGCTTGGTGTAATTGCGGGTCAGGCTGACGGTCCGCAATTGGTCCGCCGCGCGCCCGGAGGGGCGTTGTTCGTTGCTCATGGTTTTCCTTGGTCGATGGAGGATAGGCGCGGGCGCGACGCCCGCCGGGTGTTCAGCGTTTCGGATAGCGCGCGAGGGCGGCCTGGATTTCGGCCACGGCCCGATCCAGCTCGCTGTCGGTGCTCGCGGGCTCCTCCAGTTCCTTGCTGCCCAGGCGCTTGAGCTGGGTGGTGAAACCGTCCAGCCCCAGGTCGTCGCCCAGCACCAGTTCGCCGGTATCGAAGCGCTCCTCGCCGAAGCGCATGGCGATGACGGAGAGGTTGTCGCCGAACTGGCCAGCGCGGAACTCGGCGTGGTCCATCATGTGCTTGATGGCTCGCTCCAGAGGATAGGCGCGCAGGGTGGAGAGCATCTCGTCCGGCGTGAGTTCCGGCCAGACGCCGTCGGTGCACATGAACAGCACGTCGCCTTCCTGCAGCTTGACCGGCTGTTCCACCTCGATGTCCGGCAGCATGTAGCCGCCCACCGAGTTGTACAGCTTGTTGCGGTCAGGGTGGACGCCCATCTCCGTTTCGTCGAGCAAGCCCTCGTCCACCAGTTGCTGCACGGCGGAATGATCGCGGGTGCGGTACAGCATGGCGCGCCGGCTGAACTGGTACAGGCGGGAATCGCCGACGTGGGCCCAGCAGGCCATGCCCCGCTGCACCACGCACACCACGCAGGTGGTGCGCGGCGGATCGGGCATGCGCTTCCTGAGAGCGTATTCGTTGATGGCGTCGTGGGCCGCGTAGATGCCGTCCAGCAGGAAGGCGGCCATGTCCGGCAGCAGCGGCTTGGCCCGGGCCTGGAACAGGCCGGTGATGACCTGGACCGTCATCTGCGAAGCCACCTCGCCCTGGCTGTGCCCGCCCATGCCGTCGCACAGCACCATGACCAAGGCATCCGAGGTATAGGCATAGGCCACGCGATCCTCGTTGTAGGGACGGCCACCGCGCCGGCTGGCCTGAAAGACGACGTATTTCATAGTTCCCTGGTGAGCCTTTCCTTGATCAGGGCGAACAGGCTGGGTTTCTGATTGCGCGCGGCCTGGGCCATGGCGATCAGCCGCTTTTGCACGGAAAACACGCTCTGGGGCCGTTCGGTGTAATTGAGCCGCAGCATGGAATCCACCATTTCCAGCAGTTCCCGGGAATACAAGCCGGCATAGGTTTTCGACACCGGGGCCAGCTTGTCCTTTTCGCTGCGCTCGTCTGCGGGCGGCGGCGCGGCCTTGGCGATGCAGGCGTACATGGTCGCGCCGACGCTGTAGATGTCGGTCCAGGGCCCCAGGCGGTCGCGCTGCTTGTACTGCTCGGGGGCGGCGAAGCCGGGCGTGTACATGGGCGAGGCCACCAGCAGATCCTCGGTCAGCGCCTGGCGCGCGGCGCCGAAGTCGATGAGCACCGGCGAGCCGTCGGCGCGGATGTAGATGTTGGAGGGCTTGATGTCCAGGTGCAGGATCTTGTGGGCGTGCACCTCGCGCAGGCCGTTCAGGAGCTGGATGAAGACGCTGCGCAGGAAGGTCTCGCGCATGGGCTCCTCCAGGCTGGTAATGTGCTTCTGCAGGGTTTTGCCCTGCTCGTACTTCATCACCATGTACACGGTTTCATTGGCGCGGAAGAAATTCAGCACCTTCACCACGTTGGGATGGCGGATGCTCGCGAGGGAACGGCCTTCCTCGAAGAAACATTTCATGCCGTAGCGGAAGGAGGCCTCCTTCTCGCTGGAAACCGGCACCACGGTACCCAGCTCGCCACGCTTGACCACGCCGCCGGGCAGGTATTCCTTGATCGCCACCGGCTGTCCGTCGATGTCGAAGGCGAGATAGACCAGCGAAAACCCGCCGCCGCCGATCCGGCGATCGATGACGTATTCGGCCAGGTGGTAACCGTGAGCCAGCGGTTCGGTCAGTTGGGCAGCCATGTGTTGGCGGTTACGAGCCTATTTCAACGGTTGCGCGCCCGGCGTCCGGGCAAAGCGGAGCATGGCGCGGGAAGTGAAGTTTAGCCGTTTCGTCCGCTTTATCGGCAAAGCGGCGATGCGCCCACGGGCACGCGGCCCCGCGGATCGCGGGGGGAACCGGCCCGGCGCCGAGGCGCGTTCGGGCGCGGGGGAACACGCCCCGGCCGCGCGCCTCGCCTCGCATCCTTCCGATCCCGCCTGCAATGCTGGGCATGATTCCGGCTGAAATAGGCTCTATCATGCGTCGCTCTTTGTTGTGTCTTTGAAGGATAACCAAGATTGTGGCGGCCATGAAGGAAACCAGAAAGGAAAACCTGCGCAGCATGACCGGCTACGCGGTGGAAACGGCGGACATTCCCGCCGGGCAACTGTCCCTGGAGTTGCGCGCGGTCAACTCGCGCTTCCTCGATCTCAGCTTCCGCATGGGCGAGGATTTCCGCGTCCTGGAGCCGGTTCTTCGGGAACGCATCGGCGAGAAGGTGAAGCGGGGCAAGGTGGAATGCCGGGTGAATTTCACCCAGCGCGAGGACGCGGCCCTGCCCGGCAACTTGAACGGCGGCCTGCTGGACCAGCTCAAGTCCCTGTCCGACACGGCCCTCGCCGCCTTCCCCGGCGCGCGTCCCATGACCGTCGCGGAAATCCTGCGCTGGCCCGGCATGCTGGGCGACACCAGCCCGGACCTGGAATTGCTGCATGCCACCGCGCTCAAGCTGATGGACGCGGCCCTGGCCCAGTTCAACGCCAGCCGCGCGCGGGAAGGCGACAAGTTGAAAGCGGTAATCCTGGACCGGGTCGCGGGCATCCGCGAGCACGTGGCGCGCATCCGGCCGCGCACCCAGGAAATCGTCGCCGCCTATCGGGACAAGCTCAGCAAGCGCCTGGAGGAATTGCTGCCCCTGCCGGACCCGGACCGCCTGCACCAGGAGGTGGTCCTGTTCGCCCAGAAGATCGACGTGGACGAGGAACTGGACCGTCTGGTCACCCACCTGGACGAGGTGACACGGGTGGCGAACGCCGGCGGCGCCGCCGGCAAGCGGCTGGATTTCCTGATGCAGGAACTGAACCGGGAAGCGAATACCCTGGGTTCCAAGTCCGCCTCGCTGGAATTGACGCAGACCTCGGTGGAACTGAAGGTGCTGGTCGAGCAGATGCGCGAGCAGATCCAGAACATCGAATAAGGAATTGCCATGGCAGGCCAGCTTTTCATCGTTTCCGCCCCCTCCGGCGCCGGCAAGTCCAGCCTGGTGAAAGCCCTGCTGGAAGAGGACGCGGCGATCAGGCTGTCGGTTTCCTACACCACCCGCTCGCCGCGTTCCGGCGAGGTGGACGGGGTGAACTACCACTTCATCACCCGGGAGGATTTCCAGGTCCGGCTGGGCCGGGGCGAATTCCTGGAAAGCGCCGAGGTCTACGGCAATTTCTATGGCACCTCCCAACCCTGGATCGAAACCGAGATGGCCGCCGGCAGGGACATCCTGCTGGAGATCGACTGGCAGGGCGCGGCCCAGGTGCGGCGGCTGATGCCCCAGGCAAAATCCATCTTCATCCTGCCGCCCTCCATCGACGAACTGCGCAAGCGGCTGGAAGGACGCGGCACCGACAGTTCCGAGGTCATCGCGAAGCGCATGGCGGCGGCCCGGGAAGACATCTCCCATGCCCTGGAATTCGACTATCTGGTGGTGAACGACAAGTTCGAGGACGCCTTGGCGGATCTGCTGGCCATCGCCCGCGCCGGGCGGCTGACCATGGACAGGCAGCAAAAGACTCAGGCCGCGCTGCTGAGCGGCCTGCTCGCCGGATAGCCGCGTCCATAAACGACAAGGGGCGGGAAGATCCCGCCCCGGTCACGGCTTCCGCCGGTCTCAGCCGAAATGGCAGACGTAGTGATAAGGCTCCAGCGCCTCGATATCGAAACTGGAGTTGCCCGGCACACTGAACGACTGGCCGGGGCCGTACTCGTTCCACTCGCTTTGGCCCTGCAGCCGCACGCGGCAGCGACCATCCACGCATTCCATGGTTTCCGGCACGCCGGTGTTGAAGGTCAGCGTGGAAGGCAGAATCACACCCACGGACTTCTTCGTGCCGTCCGCGAATTTCACGGTGTGGGAAACACACTTGCCGTCGAAGTAGACGTTGGCCTTTTTCAGGACCGCGACGTTGTCGAATTGGGACATGATCATTTCCTCCGGGCGTCGAGTTTTGCCGCGATGCGCATGCGCAGGGCGTTGAGCTTGATGAAGCCGCCCGCGTCCTTCTGGTCGTAGGCGCCGGCGTCGTCCTCAAAGGTCGCGATGCTGGAATCGAACAGGGAATCGCTCTTGGAATCCCGGCCCGAGACGATGACGTTGCCCTTGTAGAGCTTGAGCCGCACCGTGCCATTGACGTTCCGCTGGGTGTGGTCGATGAGCACCTGCAAGGCCTTGCGCTCGGGTGCCCACCAATAGCCGTTGTAGATCAGGCTGGCATAGCGGGGCATGAGGTCGTCCTTCAGGTGGGCGACTTCCCGGTCCAGGGTGACGGATTCGATGGCGCGATGTGCCTTCAGCAGGATGGTGCCGCCGGGGGTTTCGTAGCAGCCGCGGGACTTCATGCCCACGTAGCGGTTTTCCACCAGATCCAGACGGCCGATACCGTGCTTGCCGCCCAGTTCGTTGAGCTTGGCAAGCACCTCATGGGCCTTCATCGGCTGGCCGTTGATGGCCACCACGTCGCCGTGGGCGAACTCCAGGTCCAGGTATTCCGCCGCGTCCGGGGCTTTTTCCGGCGAGACGGTCCAGCGCCACATGTCCTCTTCCGCTTCGGCGTTGGGATCTTCCAGATGGCGGCCCTCGTAGCTGATGTGCAGCAGGTTGGCGTCCATGGAATAGGGGCTGCCGCCGGCTTTGTGCTTCATCTCCACCGGGATGCCGTGCTGTTCCGCGTAGGCCAATAGCTTCTCGCGGGAGAGCAGATCCCACTCGCGCCAGGGGGCGATGACCTTGATGTCGGGCTTCAAGGCATAGGCGCCCAGCTCGAAGCGCACCTGGTCGTTGCCCTTCCCGGTGGCGCCATGACAGATGGCATCGGCGCCGGTCTGGTTGACGATCTCGATGAGCCGCTTGGCGATGAGCGGCCGGGCGATGGAGGTGCCGAGCAGGTATTCGCCCTCGTACACGGTGTTGGCGCGGAACATGGGGAAGACGAAGTCCCGCACGAACTCCTCGCGCAGGTCGTCGATGAAAATCTGCTCCGGTTTGATGCCGAACTTCAACGCCTTCTGACGCGCGGGCTCCAACTCCTCGCCCTGGCCCAGATCGGCGGTGAAGGTGACCACCTCGCATTGATAGGTGTCTTGCAGCCATTTCAGGATCACCGAGGTGTCCAGCCCGCCGGAATAGGCGAGTACCACTTTCTTGATTTCGCTCATCGCTTGTCCTTGCTACCTATGCGCGGGCCGAACCCGGTTGGGTCGTTCCGCAATCCAAAATTCAGTGGGCCGCGCCTTCCACGGCATGGACCTCGCCCGGGAAGTCGCCGACCCGCAGCATGGAAAGATCCGTCTTTCGGCTGGCATGTTCGATCTCGATGCCGACCACCCGGCCGTCCTCGGAGAGGTTGATGACGATGCCTTCCTGGGCTTCCCAGGCGTGGGCCGGGTTCTCGGGGGAAAGCTCCAGATATAGGGAATCCCGGTCTTTGAAATAGGCGAGGTTCATCGTTTCCGTCCCTGGTCTTAATTCGCCACCCGGCCGAGCAGCAGGTATTCCAGCAAGGCCTTCTGGCTGTGCAGGCGGTTCTCGGCCTCATCCCAGACCACGGACTGGGGGCCGTCGATCACATCCGCCGCGACCTCCTCGCCGCGGTGGGCGGGCAGGCAATGCATGAACAGCGCATCCGCGCGCGCCAGCTTCATCATGTCCGCGTCCACCTGCCAGTCCGCGAAAGCCTTCATGCGCTCGGCGTTCTCCGCCTCGAAGCCCATGCTGGTCCACACGTCGGTGGTCACCAGGTCCGCGCCGCGACAGGCTTCCATGGGATCGCCGAAAGCCTCGTAATGATCGGTGCCGAACAGGCCGGCGCGCTCCGGCTCCACCTCGTAGCCTGGCGGTGTCGAGACGTGGACGTTGAAATCCAGCACCTCGGCGGCCTGCAGCCAGGTGTTGCACATGTTGTTGGAGTCGCCGATCCAGGTCACGGTCTTGCCCTGGATGGGGCCGCGCCGCTCGATGTAGGTGAAGATGTCGGCCAGAATCTGGCAGGGGTGGTATTCGTTGGTGAGGCCGTTGATGACCGGCACGCGGGAATGATCGGCGAAGCGCTCGATGATGTCCTGCTCGAAGGTGCGGATCATGACCGCATCCACCATGCGCGAGATCACTTCCGCCGCATCCTCCACCGGTTCCCCGCGGCCAAGCTGGGTGTCGCGGGTGTTGAGGTAGATGGCCGACCCGCCAAGCTGGTGCATGCCGGCCTCGAAGGACAGGCGGGTGCGGGTCGAGCTCTTCTCGAAAATCATGGCGAGCGTCCGGTCCGCCAGCGGATGGTAGGGCTGATAGGCCTTGAAGCGCGCCTTGATGATGCCGGTGCGGACGAACAGATGCTCCAGTTCGTCCCGGTCCAGATCATTGAATTGCAGGAAATGCTTGAGGGCTACGGCCATAACGCTTATCCCAGAAAGGCGCGGATCAGACCCGCCAGTTTCTCCGTGAGCAGAGCGGCTTCCTCGCGCTTCATCACCAGCGGCGGCAACAAACGCACCACGTTGTCGTTGGTCACGTTGATCAGCAGTTTCTCCGCCAGGGCGCGCGCGACCAGCTCGCCGCAGGAGCGATCCAGCTCGATGCCGATCATCAGGCCCTGGCCGCGGATCTGCACCAAGCCGGACAAACCTTGCAGCCGCTCCGCCATATCCGCGCGGATAAAGGCGCCCAGCGCGTCGGCATGGGCCAGCAGGTCGTCTTCATCCATGACTTGCAGGGTCGTCAGCGCGGCGGTGCAGGCCAGCGGCCCGCCGCCGAAGGTGGAGCCGTGCTTGCCAGGAACGAAGGTGACAGCGGCCTCGCCCTTGGCCAGACACGCGCCGACCGGCACGCCTGAACCCAGGCCCTTCGCCAGGGTCATCACGTCGGGCAGGATATCCGTGTGCTGGAAGGCGAACCATTCCCCGGTCCGGCCGATGCCGGTCTGCACTTCGTCCAGCATGAGCAGCCAGGCGTTGCGGTCGCAGATGTCGCGCAGCTTGGCGAGGTAATCGGCTTCGGGAATGTTCACGCCGCCTTCGCCCTGGAACGGTTCCACCAGCACGGCCACGATGTTCTTGTGATGCTCGGCGAGCTTGTCCACGGCATCCGCGTCCCCGAACGGTACCCGCACGAAGCCGGTGACCAAGGGTTCGAATCCAGCCTGCACCTTGCGGTTGCCGGTGGCCGACAAGGTCGCCATGGTGCGTCCATGGAAACTCTTCTCCATGACCACGATGGCCGGGCTCTCGATTCCCTTGTTGTGGCCATGCAGGCGGGCGATCTTGATCGCCGCCTCGTTGGCTTCCGCGCCGGAATTGCAGAAGAAAGCCCGCTCCATGCCGGACAGCGTGCACAAGCGCTCCGCCAACGCTTCCTGCAAGGGAATGCGGTAGATGTTGGAGGTGTGGATCAAGCGCCCCGCCTGTTCGCACAAGGCACGCGCCAGTTTCGGATGGGCATGGCCCAAGCCGTTCACCGCGACGCCGGCCAGGGCATCCAGATATTTGTCTCCGCTCTCATCGAACAGCCAAGCCCCTTCCCCCCGCACGAAAGCGATGGGTTGACGGCCATAGGTTTGCATCAGGTAATCAGACATAAGCGTTCCAACCGCTGAGGAAAATATAACGGCGGCCAAGAGCCGCCGTACGGAAAAATAGAAACCTTACCACTATTTCAGAGATAGAAAAATCATCAACTTGCTCAACAATTGCCCTTGCAATGCCGTGGATCGACATTCGGGACATTCCCCTCGCTCCGCCATTCCAGGAAAATGAGCCGTAGGATGTGCCCCGCGTTGATAATTCCACAAAATCTGTGGATAACTTTGTGCATAAATCATGGTGCGATAGGCGTCCACCTGCCTGAATGGCCGGGCGTGCTCCGCTGTGCTGAAATTGAGCCGATTTCGCGTTCAAAAAATCAACCACTTATAACCACACCCTGTTTGTCCCTGCGGGGCACGAAAATATGGAGATGATAAGAATGACTGTGGATATGACCATCCGGAAAACGTTGAAACCTCGTCAATTATTCCAGGCGGGGGATTAATGGCTGTGACGACTGTGGATAGCCCGGATCTGGCCATCTCGGTTGGAGAATTGAATCGACAGGTTCGTCTCGCGCTGGAAAAGACACTCCCGTCTTGTCGTGTGCGCGGCGAGATCGCCAACTACAGCCGTGCTGGTTCAGGCCATTGGTACTTCACCCTGAAGGATGGGCAGGCCAGCGTTCGCTGCGTCATGTTCAGGCCGCGCAATCAATTCGTCGACTGGACTCCTCGGGACGGCGACCAGGTCGAGATCCGCGCCCAGCCCACATTGTACGAACAGCGAGGCGATTACCAGTTGCTTGTGGATGCGATGCGCAAGGCGGGCCAAGGCGCGCTCTTCGAGGCATTCCTCAAACTGAAAGGAAAACTGGAATCCGAAGGCTTGTTTTCCCAGGACCGGAAACGACGCATTTCCCAGTTTCCACACGCCATCGGCATCGTCACCTCCCCCCAGGCCGCCGCGTTGCGGGATGTGCTCACGACATTGCGCGCCAGATGGACGGCCTGCCGCGTGATCCTCTATCCAGCTCCGGTACAAGGGGACGACGCGCCGAAAGCCCTCGCGGCCGCGATTGCCGCAGCGGGCCTGCGCCGTGAGTGCGACACCCTGCTTCTCGTGCGAGGCGGAGGCAGTCTCGAGGATTTGTCCGTATTCAACGATGAGACCCTTGCCAGGACCATTGCGGCTTCCCCCATCCCCGTCATTTCCGGTGTTGGTCACGAAACGGATTTCACCATCGCGGATTTCGTCGCCGATCTACGCGCGCCAACTCCGACCGGGGCCGCGCAGATGGCGACGCCATCCCGCATCGACATTGGCCGGCAGCTTGAACACCTTCGCTCCCGATACGACCAGGGTCTCCTCAGATTGCTGCAAAACCGCAGTCAGCAACTGGATGGCCTGCGCAGGCGCGTGGCACATCCACGGGAACGCGTCGATTTCCAACGCCAGCAACTCAAGCATCTGGTTTGGCGTTTGGGCATGGTGATGCAGGGCCGTGTGCAGCGTGACAATGCACGACTGCAAAGTTTGCGTCCCTTGTTATCCGCAACGCCAATCAACGTGGCCGCCAAGAAAGAGCGGCTATCCCAATGCAGAATGCGGCTTGTCGATGCCCGCACAGATTGTTTGAAGCGCCACCAGGACGGCCTGCGTAACCTACGTTCCCACCTCGAGCTTCTGAGCCCGGCCGCGATATTGGCGCGCGGCTATAGCATCGTCCGCGACGAGCGGCAGCGGATTATTCGCGATTCCCGCCAAGTCCGTGTTGGACAAGCAGTTGAAATCGTTCTGGGCCGTGGTCGCTTTGGAGCGACGGTCGACGAAGTCGGTGAGGCAGGGAAATAGTGTCCTGGCGATAACCGGGCGCCAAAAGCGAAAGCGCCGCATCTATGAGATGCGGCGCTTAAGGGTGTAGGAGTCTGGCGATGACCTACTTTCGCCGGCGAAGTACCGACTATCATTGGCGCGGGGGCGTTTCACGGTCCTGTTCGGGAAGGGAAGGTGTGG
>JBGAFI010000020.1:0-71908 GCA_044227325.1 Thiobacillaceae bacterium
CCGATCAGACGAATCAGGAGGGTAGAGCACTTGAATAGACTGAATTCATCCGGTTCAAACCCGAGCCGACGCGGCTTTGCAAAAATCACCGCAGGGGATGGCTGGGGAGATTGGAAACGGGTTTTTCTACAGCGTCGTTGAGGCAGTAGAAAAACCTAAAAAATTTCGGAGAAGAAAAATGAGCGCAAATTCGGCCTTCCAAAACGCTCCAGGTTCGACGATCTCGGTGCGGGGAAGGGTCGACATACCCCTGTATTCACCCCTCAACCGAAAGGTGGGGGTTTTTCTACAGCCTCGTTAGAGGGCAACATGGGGCCGCAAGGAGTCGAACTGAGATTTGTCACCGCGCCGCCAACGCCACAGCAGTTGGTTGCTGAGGCTGAACGCCTTGGCGGGATAGATATCGACATGCTCGATCAAACCGAAAGTGGAGTGACTGTTGCCTTCTCACGTTTCCCGAAGGGTAGAGTCGATATCTTGATATCCAATCCGCATTGCCTCTTCATCACCGATCCCAGTCTCGTTGCGCCAGCGCTGTTTCAGCTCTTGTTCATGGCTGGCGTCGCCATTGGTGGACACTCGAATGCCACGGTAACCAATCCATCATTGCAACTACCGTTGACCAACCACGCCATTCGCAAGGCCACCCGTCAAGTGCATTTTGGCAGTGTGCTCGGCTCCTTCTGGCTGATTCTCCTCTTAGCCGCCGCAGTGGTTCTTGTCGTCGGCGTATTTCGGGTCTTTTCGCAAAATGCCCTTTAACCCCTCGGTCAACCGGACGCCCGGCAAGCTGCGCTTGCCGGTGCCCTCCGCGCTGCGCGATGAAACCGCGCTGCGCAGGCTATGTCAGACGTTAGAGCGCTCAGGACTTGCCATTTCTACTGTCTTCCGATGACAAACGTACTGTTCATTTGCAGCCAAAACAGACTCCGAAGCCCGACAGCGGAGCAGGTGTTCTCGTCACGCCCGAATATCGAGTGCTCGTCGGCGGGTCTTAACCACGACGCGGAAAATCCAGTTACCCCCGAGCTAGTCGAATGGGCCGAAATCATCTTTGTTATGGAAAAAGCCCATCGCAACAAACTCACGTCGAAGTTCAAGAAGTTCCTACACAACAAACGCGTCATCTGCCTCGACATTCCAGACGACTATGAGTTTATGGACCCGGTACTTGTCTCGCTTCTCAAAGCAAAGGTCGTACGTCATCTGCCGTCATGAGCCCAAAGCGCTCTCTCAAGTCGATCACCTTAAGTAATTGTTTATAAATAGGCCGTCCTGAGCGACTTTCGGGCGATTTTCGGCTTCAGCCCGATTACTCCGCTGACCTCTCGGTCAACACGGACTGCATCGGCAGCGCCCTGGTCGAAGCCGGCCTGGCGCGGCTGCGGGAACGGGGCGCCCAGGGCTGCGTGCTGGTGGGGGACCCGGCGTTCTACCGCCGCTTCGGCTTCGTCCAGGCGGAAGGGCTCGAACTGGCAGGCGTGCCGCCGGAAGTCCTGCTGGCCTATGCCTTCGGCGCCGCGCCGCCCGCCGGCCGGGTCGACTTCCACACGGCCTTCGCCGCCACGGCTTGAATCCGTCGCTTGAACCTGTCACTTGAACCTGTCCCACCCGGCGGGCTTGCCGGCACCGGCCGCGTGGCGGCATGCTTGCCGGCATGCCCCCACCACCGCCCATCCCCATGCCCCCTTCCCTCCCCCACCTCACCCAGGAATGGATCACGCTCCAGAACAACCACGAGCGCTACGAAACCGGGGCCCTGCTGATCAAGCTGGTCGGCGTCGCGGCCTGGGGCGCCGGCATGGCCTGGGGCCTGAACGACAAACTCGTCGGCGCGCTGTCGCTGGTTCTATGGGCGCAGGAGGGGATATTCCGAACCTTCCAGGCCAGGCTGGGGGAGCGGATTCTCAGGGTTGAATCCCTGATCGGGAAAAGCGAGGCGGAACAGGCGGACGGCGCGGCCTTTCAACTGCATTCCGAGTGGCTGGCCGGACGGCCGGGCGGCGCGGGCCTGCTGCTGGAATACGCCAGGAGCGCCGCGCGGCCGACGGTGGCGTTTCCCTACGCGCTCCTGCTGCTGATCGGCCTGGCGCGCCATCTGATTTGACCCGCCGGACGGCGCCGGCGGCAACAATGCCGGCCGGCCACGCGGACGAAGCCACGCGGACGAATTGCGCCGTCCCCCGCTACAATCGGGCATCGATCCACCCAACGGAAACACCATGAGCAATATCGACTATCTGGCCATCACCGCCAGCGGCGAGGATCAGGTCGGCCTGGTCCAGCGCTTCACCAGCCGCATCGCCGAGGCGGGCTGCAATATCGAGGAATCCCGCATGGCGGTGCTGGGCGGCCAGTTCGCCATCCTGATGCTGATCTCCGGCCCCTGGAACGCCCTGTCCAAGCTGGAGGACCGGCTCGGCGCCATCGGCGAGGAACTGGGCCTCACCGTCATCCACAAGCGCACCCGCCCCGCGGAGCGCAAGACGCCCCTGGTGCCCTACCGGGTCAACGTGGTGGCCATGGACCATCCCGGCATCGTCCACAGCCTGGCGGATTTCTTCGCGCGCCAGGGCATCAACATCGAGGAACTGACCACCGAGACCTATCCGGCGCCCCACACCGGCACGCCCATGTTCTCGGTGAACATCACCATCGGCGTGCCCGCCGACATGCACCTGCCCACCCTGCGCGGCGATTTCTTCGACTACTGCGACAACCTGAACCTGGACGCGGTGATGGAACCGGCCCGGGGTTGAGTTTGAAGGTCGATTCCGGACGCTTGCGTTTCCCCGAGGACGAGAAACGGCAGCCCTGGCTGCCGCTGCTGCTGGAAATCCAGCGCATCACCAATCAAGGCGTGGCCGTCGCCATCCGCGCCGACGGGCGCGCGCTGGCCTGCGGCCGGGGTTGCGCCACCTGCTGCCGCAGCCACGCCGACATCCCGGTCTATCCCCTGGAACTGATGGGCATCGCCTGGTTCGTCGTCGAGAAATTGCAAGGCGAGGCGCGCGACAAAGTACGCGCGCAACTGCGCGGTCATCGGACCCTGGGCGCCTGCCCTTTCCTGGTGGACGAGGCCTGCGCCATCCATCCCCTGCGCCCCATGGCCTGCCGCCAGTTCAACGTGTTCACCACGGTGTGCGCGGTGGGCGAGGACGCCTTCCACACCCGGCGCGGCGACGTGATGAACCCGGACCGGAAAAGCAAGGCCGAGGCGCTGCGGGAGATGCTGCGCCACCACGAGGTCAAGGACGGCCGGGAACGCCGCCGTCTGGTGGAAAGCGGCGAAGTGCACCGGCTGGCGCAAAGCCTGCGGGAAATCCGCTGGGAGAACCTGGCCGCGCGGATGGGGCCGAAACCCTAGGGAGGCGCCGCTTCGCTCGAATGCCGTCATGGCGAGCGAAGCGCGGCGATCCATGGGCCATGCATCGCCGCGCCGCCGCGCTCACCGCGATGGCCGGGCAAACCGGCAACGCCCCGGGGGACTCAGGCCTCCGCCGTTTCCAGCCATTCCAGGGCGATGCCCGGCTCGTCGAACACGCGCAGCTCGGCGTCGACGAACAGGCGGTTCAGCCAGGCGATCCACACCATCCACTCGTCGCCGGTCACCACGGCGATCTTGCGGAAATCGTAGCGGTGCTCGCGGGAGAATTTGATCTCCTCCCAGGCCACATCCAGGGTGTAGCGCACCATGTCGCGCAGATCCAGGAGCAGGCTCACACCGCCCTGAAACTGGATGTCGTGTTCCGCTTCCTGTTCGAACTCCTTGTAGTCCGCCAGGGTGAATTCGCCCATGACGGACATGGAGATCAGCTTGCCTTCGGTTTTAATGGCGATCATTTCGCGTTCCTCGCGTTTAACTTGACGGCCCAGACGCCGGCGGCCACGGTCAGGGCCATGCCGCTCCAGGCGACGACGGGCATGGCCTGGTTCCAGATGACGACGTCTAGCATACCGCTGAACACCACGGTGCTATAGGCGAAACTGGCGACGACGACGGTACTCCCCTTGCGATAGGCCCGGGTCATGGCCAACTGGCCCAGGGTCGCCAGAACGCCCAGGGCGAGCAGGGCCGGGAGATCGCCCGGCGCGAGCGCATGCCAGCCGCTCAGGGAGGTCGCCGCCGCCGCGCCGGCCATGGCCACTGCGGCGAACCAGAACACGGTGCGCCACTCCGGCTCGCGCAGCCGTCCCAGCTGGCGCACGTGGATATAGGCGAAGGCCGCCATGACGCCGGAGAACAGGCCGATCAGGCCGGCGAACAATTCCCCCGCCGGCGAAGCCCAGGGCCGCAACAGGAGGGCGACCCCGGCGAAACCCAGAGCCACCGCGCCGTATTGGGCCGCGCCGGGGCGCTCCCCCAGTTGCCAGGGCATGAGCAGGGCCAGCCACAGGGGCGAGGCGTAGTTGAGGGTCACCGCCACCGACATGGGCAACTCGACCAGAGCGTAGAAAAACGTGGCCAGGGCGATGAAGCCGACGATGCCGCGCCGCACGTTCAAAACGATATGCTCGCCCAGCAGGCTTTTCACGCCCAGGGAACCGCCCCGGGTGAGCAGGATCGCCGGAATGACCAGCAGGGCGAACAGGGAACGGTAGAACACCAGTTCCACGCCGGAAAAGGCGTGACCCAGGCTTTTCACCACCACGCTCATGCAGGCGAAGCACAGCCCCGCCACCAACATCCAGGTGGAACCCATGGCTAGCTCGGGCGGGCTGGTGTTCTCCCCCCTTTGAAAAAGGGGGGATGGGGGGGATTCCGCTGGATGTAAGTCGCGCCGAACACGACGAATCCCCCCTGCCCCCCTTTTCCAAAGGGGGGGAAGACCCGGGTGGCGGACAAGGTCACGCCTCACCGCCTTCCATCGTTTGCAAGCTTCTGGGGGCATGATCCACCGGGTTCAATTCCGGCAGCTTCTTGCCCGCGGGCGCGACCTGCAATTCCTCGAACTTGCGCGCCGAGACCATGACCCGGCTTTCCAGGGAGCCGGTGGCGTCGTTGTAGGCCTTCACCGCCTGGCCCAGGTTCTTGCCGACGCTGCTCCAGTGCTCGCCCAGCTTGGCCAGCCGCTCGTAGAGCTGGGCGCCCAGTTCGCTCACCTGGCGCGCGTTGTCCGCCAGGGCTTCCTGGCGCCAGCCGTAGTAGACCGCCTTGAGCAGGGCCAGCAGGGTGGTGGGGGTGGCCAGGATCACCTTGCGCTCGCTGGCGTACTCGATGAGTTCCGGATCCTGTTGCAGGGCGGCGCTGAAGAAGGATTCGCCGGGCAGGAACAGCACCACGAACTCGGGGGAATCGGTGAACTGGTCCCAGTAGGCCTTCTGGGAAAGCTGCTGGATGTGGGTGCGCACGTGCTGGGTGAAGCGCTCCAGGGCGCGGGCCCGGGCCGGCTCGTCCAGGGCCTCGGCGGCTTCCAGGAAGGCGGCGACCGGCGCCTTGGAATCCAGCACCAGGGTTTTGCCGCCCGGCAGGCGCACCAGCATGTCCGGGCGCTTGCCGTCCGCCGCGACCTCCTGTTCGAAGAAGTCGCAGTGGTCCTGCATGCCCGCCATTTCCACCACCCGCTTCAACTGCACCTCGCCCCAGCGGCCGCGCACCTCGGGCCGGCGCAGGGCGTTGACCAGGCGGCCGGTCTCGCCGCGCAGATCCTGCTGGGCCGTGAGCAGGCTCTTCACCTGTTCGGAAATCTGGCCGTAGCTCTCGGCGCGGGCTTTTTCCAGGGCCTGGGTCTGGCCGGCGAGTTTCGCCAGTTCCTCGGCAAGCGGCTTCACCAAACCTTCCACCGCCTGCTGGCGCGCGGCGAGATCGCCCTTGGCAGACTCCTGGAACACCGCGAGATTCTGGGTGGCCAGATCGAGGAAGGCCTGGTTGTTGCGCGCCAGGGCCTCGGCGGAGAGGGCGTTGAAGGCGTCCGCCAACTGCTTCTCCGCGCTTTTCAGCAGGGTTTGCTTCTCCTCGCCGCCGCGCCGCTCCTGTTCGAGCTGGGCGGCAAGGCCGGCGGCCTGCTGTTCCAGGCGCGCCGCCTCGGCCAGCCAGCGCCCGCGCTGCCAGAACAGGGCCAGCAGACCCGCCGCCAGCCCCAACAAAGCCCCCGCCAGGTATTCCATTCCGTCCTCCGCAAACGCCGGCCATGATAACCGCCCGGCCGGGAAAGCGGTCCCAGGGGAATCAACCGGGGATTCCTTGACGGCTGGACAGCATGGGGCCCTTGTCCTCGGCGTACCTTTCCTTGAATTCCAGGATGTTGGGCAGCACGGAGAAGAACACGTCCACCAGCGCCGGATCGAAATGCTCGCCGCGCTGGGCCTTGATCCAGTCCAGGGCGTCCTCCACCGGCCAGGCTTCCTTGTAGGGGCGCACGGTGGTGAGGGCGTCGAACACGTCGGCGATGGCGACGATGCGGCCCATGAGGGGAATGTCCTCCCCGGCCAGACCCTGGGGATAGCCCTGGCCGTTCCATTTCTCGTGGTGGGTCAGGGCGATGACGCGGGAAGCCTGGAACAGGGGATGGGGATAGTCGCCGATGATGGCGGCGCCGTAGTCGCAATGGCGCCGCATGATGGCCCATTCGTCGGGACTCAGCTTCGCCGGCTTGATGAGGATGGAATCCGGCACGCCGATCTTGCCCACGTCGTGCATGGGCGCGGCGTTCAGCATCAGATCCGCCGCCTCCCGGTCCAGGCCGGCGGCCAGGCCGATGGCGTAGGCGTAGTGGCTCATGCGGATCACATGCATGCCGGTTTCGTTGTCCCGGTACTCCGCGGCGCGGCCCAGGCGGTGGATGACCTGGAGCCGGGTGTGGTCCAGTTCCACGGTGCGCTCCTGGACCTGCGCCTCCAGGGAGCGTTTCTGGTCGTACAGCGCCAGGTGGGTCTTGACCCGGTGGCGCACGATGGGCGGGCTGATCGGCTTGGTGATGTAGTCGACGCAGCCCACCTCGAAGCCCCGGGTCTCGTCCTCCACCTCGCCCATGGCGGTGACGAAGATGACCGGCACCTTGCAGGTGGCCAGATCGCTCTTGAGCTGGAGGCATACCTCGTAGCCGTTCATGCCGGGCATCATGATGTCGAGCAGGATCAGGTCCGGGGGCGACTTCTTCGCCAGGCTGAGGGCGGAGGGTCCGTTGGTGGCGGCGCGCACCCGGTACTGGTCCTTGAGCACGCCGGTCAGCACGTCGATGTTTTCGGGAACGTCGTCCACCACCAGGATGGTGGGTTTGCTGGGCATTTCGGTCATCGCATTCCCTTCTTCTCCAGTTCCGCCAGCAGCCGCTCAAGGGTGCCGAGGGCCGCCTCGAAATCGTACTTCCCGAGCTGTTGTTGCATCGTATCCCAGCCCTGTTCCAGATCTTCACCACCCATGCGGCGCGCCTCCGCCAGCACCTCGCCGGCACCGGTGTCGCCTTCCTCCAGGCAGCGGCGCAGATCCGCCAGCCGCTCATGAAACCGCTCCGGTGTCGCAGGCGCGTCGGCGGGCTCGGCCGCCGCCGGCGCGCCGGCCGGCTCCGCCACGCCCGCCGCGATGCCGGCCAGCACCGCGCCGAGGCTGTCCTCGACGTCGCGCAGACCGCTTCCGGCCGCCGCCGCGTCCGCGCCGGCAAGCGCGGCTTCCAGTGTCTGGCAGGCGGTGTAGAGGGCGTTCGCGCCGATATTGCCGCTCACGCCTTTCAGGGTATGGACCCGCATCCGGGCCGACTCCGCGTCGCCTTGCGCCAGCGCCGCGCTGATGCGCTCGCCACTATCGGCATGGCCCTGGCGAAACTTGACCAGCAGATGCTCGTAGGCGTTGCGGTCGCCGCCGACCCGGCCCAGGCCCTGGCGGTAATCCAGGCCGGCCGCGGCGGCCCAGGCGGGCGGCGCTTCCGGACCGGAAGAACCGTCCGGCGCGGCGGCGGGGGCGAGATCCCGTCCCGGCTTGAGCCAGCGCCGCAAGGCGCCGTACAACTCGTCGACCTCGATGGGCTTCGCGACGAAATCGCTCATGCCCGCCGCCAGGCACTTGTCGCGATCCTCGGAAAGCACGCTGGCGGTCATGGCGACCACCGGCAGGGCGCGCCAATCCGGCCGGGCGCGGATCGCGCGGGTGGCCTCCAGGCCGTCCATGACCGGCATCTGCATGTCCATCAGCACCAGGTCGTAGCGATTCCGTTCCAGGGCGTCCAGAGCCTCGCGCCCGTTCCCGGCCGTGTCGACCGACGCATGGCTGAGGGCGAGGATTTCGCCGGCGACCTCCCGGTTGATCTCGTTGTCCTCCACCAGCAGCAGGCGGAACCCGGCCAGGTCGGGAAGGCGCGCCACGCTGCGCGCATGGCCGCGGAGATCGGCCCGCGTCCGCGCCCCGTCCGGGCCGAGGATATCGACCAGGGTATCGAACAGGGTGGAGGTATTCACCGGCTTGTACAGGAAGCCGTCCAGCTCGACGCCGCGAAGTTCCTCCAGCACGTCCTCGCGGCCGTGGGCGGTGACCAGGATCAGCTTGGGCGGCGGACGCAGCAAGGCGTCGGCGCGGATCAGGCGCGCGGTTTCCATGCCGTCGATGCCGGGCATCTTCCAATCCAGCAGGATCACGTCGTAGGGCATGCCCCGGCTGGTCGCCAGGCGCGCCTCCACCAGGGCGCGGGCGCCGCTGACGGCGGTGTCCGCGTGGAAGCGCAGGGCGCGCAGGCGGGCCGAGAGGATTTTCCGCGCGCTGGCGTTGTCGTCCACCACCAGCGCGCGCTTGCCGGCCAGGCCGGCGTCGGGCCCGAGGCCGCCGGACCCGCCCCGCTTCTCCAGCTCCACGGTGAACAAGAAGGTGCTGCCCCGGCCCGGCTCGCTTTCCGCCCAGATGCGGCCGCCCATCAGCTCCACCAGCCGGCGGCAGATGGCCAGGCCGAGGCCGGTGCCGCCGAAGCGGCGGGTGGTGGAGCCGTCCGCTTGCTCGAAAGGCTGGAACAGGCGCGCCTGCTGCTCGGGAGTCAGGCCGATGCCGGTATCGCGCACCTCGAATTGCAGGGTCGCGCCCCGGTCGTCCTCCCGCGCCAGGCGGGCGGTGACCACCACCTCGCCGGCGGAAGTGAACTTGATGGCATTGTTGACCAGGTTGAGCAGGATCTGTCCCAGGCGCAGGGGATCGCCCAGCAGGGCATCGGGCACGTCGGGCTCGATGTTGAAGAGCAGTTCCAGGTTCTGTTCCTGGGCTTTCGCGCCGAGCAGGCTGGCCAGGTTGTCGAGCACGTCGCCGAGACGGAACTCCACTTTCTCGATGCCCAGCTTGCCGGCCTCGATCTTGGAGAAGTCCAGGATGTCGTTGACGATGCGCAACAGGGCGCGGGCGGCGCCGTCGATCTTGTCCAGGTAGTTGCGTTGGCGCCCGTCCAGATCCGAGCCCAGGGCCAGATGGGTCATGCCGAGGATGGCGTTCATGGGCGTGCGGATCTCGTGGCTCATGTTGGCCAGGAACTCGCTTTTCGCCCGGTTCGCCGCCTCGGCGGCGCGGCGCGCCTCGGCCAGGGCGCCTTCCGCCTCCTTCTCCGCGGTCAGATCCGACAGGGCGCCATTCCAGAGAATGGAGCCGTCCTGCTGGAGATGGGGCGTGGATTCGCTGCGCACCCAGCGCACGCCGCCGTCCGGCAGCTTGACCCGGTAGCTGCCAACGCGGCGTTCCAGGCTGCGCGCCGAGGCCTCGATGGACTCGTTCACGAGGTGCCGATCCTCCTCCAGAACCGCGGCCATGATGGCGGAGTAGTCGGCCAGCGCCCGCTCCCGGCTGATGCCGAAGATGCGTTCCACCCCGGCGCTGACGAAGGGGAAATAACGGCTGCCGTCGGGCCGGCGCAGCAGTTGGAACACCGCGCCGGGCAGGTCGTCGGTGACCTCGCGCAGCTTCGCCTCGGCCCGGCGCAGCTCGGTGATGTCGAACAGCACGCCGAGCATGCCCGCCGGCGTGCCGTCCGCCAACTGGAAAGCGGTGATGGAATAGATGGCCCGATGCGGGGTGCCGTCGGCGTAGCGGATGTCGATTTCCCTCTGGGCGCGGCCCTGGCTGGCGATGATGGCCTCGTCCTCGGCCTGGAACGCTTCCCGATCGGCCTGGGGAAGGTAGTCCAGATCCAGCACGCGGCGGCCGATGAACACCTCGCGCCGCACGCCGAAGGCCGCCTCGTAGGCTTGGTTGCAACCGGTGAAGCGGGTATCCACGCCCTTGACGAAGATGGGGTAGGGCAGCGTGTCGAACAGGGCGGTGAGCACCGCGGTGCGGCGCGCCACATGTTGTTCCAGTTCCTCGTTCAGGCGTTTCAGGTCGCCCGCCTGGCGCGCCAGATCCGCTTCCCGCTCGGACAGGCGTTGCGCCATCAGGTTGAAGGCCTGGCTCAGGCGATGGATCTCCACCGGGCCGCGCACGCGCACGCGGGCGGCGGTGTCGCCCGCGGTCAACGCGGCGGCGGCGGCGGCCAGTTCCTCCACCGGCTGGCTGAAACGCCGCGCCAGCCAGGCGGACAGGCGGGCGGCCAGCAGGGTGCCCAGCAGCACCAGCGCCAGGAGTTGCACCCAGAGCAGGCCGGTCCAGGGCGCGAACTCCTCCAGCGGCGCATAGGTCGCCACCCACAGGCGCCGCCCGCCCAAGGCCAGCGGCAGGAATTCCGTCACCCAGACATCGCCGCCGTGAAGCATGCGCAAGGGCTGGTTCGCGGGCTTGCCGGCGGCGCTCCAGGCCCGGTACGCGTCGGCCAGCGCCGAGCCGGACAGGGAGGCGGCCGGACGCAGCAGTAGATCCACCGCCAGCGCGCCGTCGCGGCGGCGGACTTCCCGGGGCAGGCCGATGACCTCGCCCTTCCCGCCCAGCACCGCGACCGACCCCGCCTTGCCCACCGCCAGGCTCTGGGCCTGTTCGGACACGGTTTCCAGCAGGATGTCCATGGCGATCACGTAGCGCTCGCCGTCCGCGCCGCGCCAGGGCATGGAAAGGGTGATGCCGGGCTTGCCGGTGGAGAAGAAGGCATAGGGCTCGGTCCAGTGGAAAGCGCCGTCCGCCAGACCGGCGGCGCCCCGATACCAGGGCCGCTGGCGGCCGTCGTAATCCACCATCCGCCAGGCATCCGAGATCAGGGTGCTGGTGTCGCGCCAGACCAGGAAGCGTCCCTGCTTGCCCCATTTGTCCGGATCGGTGACGCGATTGACCCAGGTGCCGTCCGGGTTGCGCAAGAGCAGGAATACGCGGCCATGGGCATCCGCCAGGATGAAGGAGGTCACCCGGGGATTCGCGACCAGCAAGGGGATGTAATAGCGGTCCAGGGCGCGGATGCGCGCCTCGTCCTCCAACGCCAGGCCCCGCCCCGCTTCCGCCGCCGCCATGTAGCGCGCGCCGGTCAGGGTCTGTTCCAGCCGGGAGAAGTCGTCCTCCAGGCCGACCACCAGCGGCAGGCTGGCGTTGCGCAGGCCCGCCAGGGCCAGCTTGTCCATGGTGGGGCGCAGCACCAGCAGAAGGAGCGCGAGGGAGAACAGCAGGAAAGTCAGCAAAACCAGGGCCGTCATGCTGCGCATGAGCGTGCGCCTGATGGACAGGCTTTCCCGGGTCTTCTTCGCCGTCATGTGTGAGCGAGCCCTGTTCCTCGGACGTATCCCGGCACGGGTGCGCGCCTCACCGCCCTTGCAAGTTGTTCGCGTCGCCTGCGCCCCATCGCGGACGCGGCGCGTTCCACTTCATTGGCGCCGATGATAGCCCATGCGCCGTCCCCTGGCTTTCAGCGCGGGCGCGGATGCTCAAGTCCGCCGGGATGCTCGAAAGGCTCCCGCGCCATCGCCGGCAGCGCGAGGGCGCTTGCCCGGGCTATCGCCTCCTCGAGGCCGGCTTCCGGGTGGTCGCGCAGCAGGCCGCGGGTGACCGCGACGAGCGACGCCGAGGGCGACGGCAGGGCGCCGTCGGCGAGGGCGGGCTCCGGCCGCGCGGTGGCGAGCAGCGGCTTTTCCTCCCGGCGCCAGCCGGCCGGCGTGAAGAAGCGTTGCCATGCCTGCCGGACCAGGCCCAGGGCGAGCCGGTCGGCGCCCGCATCGCCGAAGGTTTGCGCGAAGTCGCGCAGGCCGGCGGCGGCATAGGCGTAATCGTCCAGTTCCGCGTCGGCGAAGACGCGCTGGCCGGCGCGGCTTTTCACGAGCCGGCCGCGCGCCATCAGGCGTTTTTCCAGGTAGCCGCGCAGCGCGCGCGCGGCCCGCTCGAAGCGCGGCACGCCACGGCCGGCCCGGCTAAGGGCGCTCAGGGCGAGGCCATTGAGGCCCGCGTTGATCTTGTCGTCCAGCGCCGCTTCCCGGCCGCGGCCCGCCGCTTTCAGCTTGGCCAGGATGGGCTTGAGCCGGGCGCGATCGGCGGCGCTCAACTCGCCCTTTTCCATGGGCAGATAGCCCAGCTCGAAGGGCGCCGGCGCCGTCAGGCCCCAAGCCTTGCCGACCAGCGCGAACTGCGCCGGATCCAGGCGCGCGCGCAGGGCCTCCGGCCGCCACAGGTAGGCGCCGCCCTCGCGGCCGCGCCGGTCCAGGGCGGACAGGGCGGTGTAAAAACCGCCGCCGGGCGCGCCCAGGCCTTCCAGCAGGAAATCCAGCGCCTCATGGGCCGCGTCCAGGTAGTCCGGCCGTCCGAACAATTCGCCGGCGCGGGCGAACACCATCGCCAACTGGGCATTGTCGTAGAGCATTTTCTCGAAATGCGGCGTGCTCCAGTCCGGGTCCACCGTGTAGCGGAAGAAGCCGCCGTTGACGTGGTCGCGCAGCCCGCGCCGCAGCATCTGGTCCAGGGTGAGCTGGAGGAATTCGCCCAGGCGGGCGTCGCGTTTCTCCCCAGCGATTTCCAACAGGCGGGCGAGCTGGGGCGCCATGGGGAATTTGCTGACCCGGGAAAACCCGCCTTGCAGCGTGTCCGCGTTTTGCCAGACCGCGTCGAGATAGGCTTTTTCCTGTTGCCTCGCGCTGTCCGCGCTGTCCGCGCTGTCCGCGTCGGCCGCGCGGGCCGCGCCGGACGGCGCGGGCGCCACCGCCGCCGCGTCCCGCGCGGCCTGTTTGAAGTCGGCGCCACGCGCCCGCCAGGCCTGCGCCATGCGCGTCAGCAGGGTCTTGAAATCCGCCGGCGGCATGTAGAGCACCGCATAGGCGGGATAGCCCTCCGGGGTGACGAAGGCGTTCAGGGGCCAGCCCGCGGCGCCGTGCAGGCGTTCCGTGAAATCGACCAGGGCCGCGTCCAGGGCGCCGTTCAGCTCCCGATCCACTTTCACCGGGATGAAATACCGGTTCAGCAGCGCGGCGATGGCCGGGTCCCGATAGCTCTCCCTTTGCATGACATGGCACCAGTGGCAGGAGAAATAGCCCAGGGAGACGAACAACAGCTTGTTCTCCCGCCGCGCCCGGGCCAGGGTTTCCGCGTTCCACTCCTGCCAGGCCACCGGATCCTCGCCGTGCAGGGCCAGGTAGGGCGAGGCATGGCCGCGCAGGCGGTTGTTCAGGGGCGCGGCGCAAGCCTGGCCCAGCGCCAGGGTCAGGGCCAGGAACGCCAGCAGCAGAAAGCGCCGCGCCGGGCTAGGGAACCACTGTTTTATTCCGTCATCGCGAGGCGCGTAGCGCCGTGGCGATCCATAGCCCGTCGATTCCGCATGCCTGATGGATTGCCGCGCTTCGCTCGCAATGGCCGTTTTCAAAACAATCGGCGGCTCCCAAGTTGAAGCGGGCATGCGGGCTACATCAGGCCCGGCAGCAGGAACACCAGGACCACGTTGAGCAGGCCCAGGCCCAGGTTGAGGCCCACCAGCCGGCGGATCCGGTTCAGGGCCTGGCCGCCGGCCGGCCAGTCACCCGCCGCGACGGCCTTGCGCAGGCTGGCGTAGGGCATGAAGTAGAGAAACGCGAAGATGGCGCTCATGAGATAGCCGATGCCCGCCATGACATGGAGATGAACCGGGATCGCGGCCATGCCGCCCATGCCGATGATCAGGGCCTGCCCGCTGCCGACGAGCAGCGCCACGCACAGCCAGACCCAGGGGAAGAAGCGGCCGAACACGCCGCTCCAGAGGCGCAGGCGCTGGGGTGGCTCCAGTTGGACCAGGACGACGGGGCGCAGACATTGGTGGGCGAAAAACATGCCGCCCACCCAGACCACGGTGGCGAGAACGTGCAGCAGATTGGCGATTTGCAAGGGAACCCCCAGGGGTGGATCGGGACGCGGGGATTATGTCAGATCGGCCGCGCGGCCCGGCGCGCGGGCTCATCGGCTAGGCGCAAAGGCATGCGGAAACGGCGCGATCACACGCCGGGCGGCAGCCAGCGCCGCACTTTCTGCTCCAGGTTCTCGCGGCTGTAGGGCTTGCTCAGGTAGTCGTCCATGCCCGCCGCGAGGCAGAGCTCCCGATCGCCGCTGAGGGCGTTGGCGGTCAGCGCGACGATGGGAATGCGCTTGCCGCCGGCTTCCGCCCGCTGTTCCCGTTCGCGGATCAGCCGGGTCGTTTCGTAGCCGTCCAGGCCGGGCATCTGGCAATCCATCAGAATCAGGTCGCACTCGTCTTGTTCCAGCCAGTCCAACGCCGCCTCGCCGGACTCCGCCAACGCGGGGGTACAGCCCATGATCTTCAGCATCGCCTTGGCCAGCATGCGGTTGGTGGGCTCGTCCTCCACCACCAGGACACGGCCGCCCAGGGCACGCTCCGACACCCGCTCCTCGGGCGGCTGCACAGCCGCGGGCGGCTCGGCCCGGCCCAGGAGCACGGTGAAACGGAAGCTGGAGCCCTGGCCCGCTTCGCTTTCCACTTCCATTTCCCCCCCCATCAACTCCACCAGTTGCCGGGAGATGGCCAGCCCCAGCCCGGTCCCGCCGAAACGGCGCGAGGTGGTTTCGTCAGCCTGGGAAAACAGGGTGAACAAACGCGGCATGTATTCGGCCGGAATGCCGATGCCGGTATCGCTGACGGTGAAGCGCAAACGGCAGATATCCTCGGCCTGGCTCGGGATATCGTCCGTCTCGACGCGAACGCTCACCGCGCCCTTTTCGGTGAACTTGATCGCGTTGCCGACCAGGTTGGTCAGAATCTGGTGCAGGCGGGCCGCGTCGCCCTTGACCCAGGCCGGCACCGCGTCGGCGGCCCACCAGGACAGTTCCAGGTGCTTCGCGTGGGCGCGCGTTTCCAGCAGGCGCAGCGTCATCGCCACCCGCTCGCGCGGATCGAACACCTCATCGCTGAGGCTCATCCGGCCCGCCTCGATCTTGGAGAAGTCGAGGATGTCGTCGATGACCCGGAGCAGGGATTCCCCCGAACTCTGCACGATGTCCAGATAGCGGCGTTGCTTGTCGGTCAGCGTCGCATCGGCGGCGAGCAACTGGGCCATGCCCAGCACGCCGTTCATGGGCGTGCGGATCTCGTGGCTCATGTTCGCCAGGAATTGGGATTTGGTCCGGCTCGCCGCCTCCGCCGCGTCCCGGGCGCGGGCCAGCTCCGCCTCGCGCGCCCGATCCTCGCTGATGTCGACGATCGAGGCCACCACCGCGTTGACCTCGCCGGTCAGCGCGTCATGCAAGGGTTGAATGTTCACCCGCAGCCAGGCCTGGCCGCCCTCGGCCCGCTCCATGGCGATGACCGCGTGCCTCAGCGGCTGGCCGCTGGCGAAGGCCTGGGCGATGGGGTGGCGCGCGTCGCTCAGGGGATGGTTTTCCTCGTCGCGCAGGGACGACGCCATATCCCGCAGCGAGGTCCAGGCATCCAGCCGCGCGCCCAGGATCGCGCGGGCGCTCTCGTTAGCCGTCAGGAGCCGCCCTTCCCGATCCACCATCACGATCCCCTCGCTGAGGGAGGCGACCACCGTGCGGTTCAATTCCTCGCTTTCCCGCAGGGACTGGACGGCATCGCGCAGCGCGCGCAGGGGAATCCGCCGCAAAGGGAAGAACACCAGAAGGCCCAGGCCGATGCCCAGCAGGATCGGCCAGACCGTGCCGAGCAGCATGTCCTTGACCGGCGCGCTCAATTCCACCCGCCCGGCGACCTGGCCGAAATCCAGGAAATCGTGGGAACGGACGATGACGGGGCCCGACGGCTTCGCTCCGATACGCGCGAGCTCGACGCCGTCCGGGGTGACCACGCGGGTGGCGTGATGGGCCGCCACCGTCGCCGTCAAGACCGACTTCAGGCGTTCCTGCTGGAATTGCCACAGCCCGCCGCTGGTATTGACGAACTCGGTGACGGCCAGGGCGGCGACCCGCGCCTCGCCTTCCATCTCGCCGACCCGATTCTGATAGGCGGACACCAGGGACAGGGCCGGCATGAGCAGGCCGACCGCCAGCGCGACAACGCCGGCAAGCCGCCTGATCTGGGATTCCAGCAGTCTGGCCGAGTTCATCGCGAGTTTGTCGCGGGTAGATACCCCTGGCCGGCCACGATCCCGCGACCTTCCGCGGACAACATGAAATCGAGAAACGCCTGGCCGGCGGCGGAGATGACCGGTCCCCGGATCACGTACAAGGCTTTCTCATAGGGATACCGCCCGCTTTCCAGATTCGCCAGGGTCGGCGCCACGCCATTGAGGGGAACGGGATTCAGTCGGCTTTTCAGGCCGGTCAGCAAGGCCAGATTGCTGGTGCCGAAGGAACCCGGCGTCTTTTCCAGCAAGTCGTCGTTGTCCAGGTCGTTCGCCGCGACGGGCAGGCCCGGGCGCGACAAGGCCGCGTCCATCGCCTTGTCCATGGCCGGCGACAGCGCGCGCAGCAGTTTGGTATCCGTCTCCGTGGGGGGACGCAGGACCAGGCGGATCAGCGAGCCGTCCGCCCAGGTGATGGTCCGCCCGCTGTAGATCTCCGCCAGTTGCTCGTTGTCGATATTGCTCAGACGCCCGGCCTCATGGGTGACGAGCAGGAAGGGGGTGCGGCCCAGCGGCCAGTCGCGCCCGCCCTTCGCCTTGTCGGCCGGCGCCAGGGGCTTGCTGGACAGCGCGAGATCGATGGCGCCCGCCATGACGGCCCGCTGCCCCGCCGTGCTGCCCATGGGCGGCAGCGCAATCTGGATGCGGAGCGTCGGATTCCTGTTTTCAAAGGCCTTGCCCAGGGCTTCCAGCAGGGGCGTGGCCGAACCGGTCCCGGCCAGTTTGACCGTCGTCTCCGCGCGCAGGCCGGGAGCATGCAGCAAAATAGCCAACGCCAGGAGCCAGGCCATGGCGAAATAACGGTGTTGGACTACCCCGGCGGCGGAAACGGCAATAGCGGAACGCATGTCAGAACCCCTTCTTTGGAATACGGGCGATTACGTATAACTTTTCGGATATCGCGGATAAATCTTGACGGTAAAACATTGAAAAAACCATGTCTGGTATGAATGACTTGCCCGGACCGAACCCGCTGCCGACGCCGGCCGCCCCGGTCTCGTCGCCCTGCCGGTGCCGGCCCCGGCTGCGCCCGCTCATCGCCACATGCCTGTGCCTGGCCCTCGCCGCGCCGCCGCCGCTGCGCGCCGCGCCGCAAGCCGCCGCGCAACCCGCCCCGCAACCCGCCCCGCAACCCGCCCCGCAACCCGCCCCTTTTCCCAGATTCGGCGAAATCAAGGCCGGTTGGCATTCGTCCGAGTTGCGCGTGCTTGATCGCCATGGCGTCCCGCTCCAGGAAATCCGTGTCGATCCCAGCCTGCGCCGCACCCGCTGGACGCCCCTGGACGAAGTGTCTCCCGCCCTCATCGCCGCCCTGCTGCGCGCCGAGGATCGGCGTTTCTTCGAACACGCGGGCGTGGACTGGCTCGCGGCGGGCAAAGCGGCGCTGACCAACTGGCTGCGCGACAAGCCGCGTGGCGCCTCCACTCTCACCATGCAGTTGGCCGCCCTGCTGGATGCCGGCTATCGCGCCCGCTCGGGACGCCGGGACGTGGCGGAGAAATGGGACCAGATGCGGGCGGCGCGCGAACTGGAAAGGGGCTGGAGCAAGGCGGAGATCCTCGAGGCCTATCTCAACCTGGCGCCGTTCCGGGGCGAGATCGCCGGCATCGACGCCGCCGCGCGCGGCCTGTTCGACAAGCGGCCGGCCGGCCTGAGCGATACCCAATCCCTGATCCTGGCGGCGCTGATCCGCTCGCCCAACGCGAAACCCGCCCGGGTGGCGCAACGGGTCTGCGCCCTGGCCGCCGATCTGCCCGCCGGGCCGGGCTGCGCCAGCTTGCGCCGGCTGACGCTCAATACCCTGAGCGGACGCTATCCCATCGTCCCGGCCGCGGACCTGGCGCCCCACCTCGCGCGCAGGCTGGTCCAGGAGCCGGCCCTGTCCGGCCGCGTAAAAGAAGGCAGCCTGAGCACCACCCTGGATGCCGGCCTGCAGAGCTTCGTGGTCGCCACCCTGCGCGATCAGCTTGCCCGCCTCGCCGCGCGCAATGTCCAGGATGCCGCGGCGCTGGTGCTGGACAACGCGAGCGGCGAAGTCCTCGCCTACGCGAGCGTGAGCGGTCCGGATTCCGACTCGCCCCACAGCGACGGCGTGCAGGCCCCGCGCCAGGCCGGCTCCACCCTGAAACCGTTCCTGTATGGCCTGGCCCTGGAACGGCGCCTGCTCACCGCCGCCTCGCCCCTGGAAGATATGCCCCTTTCCATCGTCACCGCCGGCGGGGAATACGCGCCGCGCGACTACGACCTGGCCCAGCGCGGCCTGGTCAGCGCGCGCACGGCCTTGGCGGGCTCCCTCAACATCCCCGCCGTGCGGACCCTCAAACTGGTCGGGCTGGAACCCTTCGCCGCGCGTCTGGGGCGCCTGGGCTTCTCCGGCCTGGACGAGGCGGCGGATTTCTACGGCTATTCCCTGGCCCTGGGCAGCCTGGACGTGCGTCTGGAAGAACTGGCCAACGCCTACCGCGCCCTCGCCAACGGCGGCGTGTTCAGCCCCCTGCGCTACACGCCGTCCGGCGCGCAGCCGAAGACCCTGCGCGCGCAAAGCCGGGAAAGCGCCTTCCTGATCGCCGACATCCTGTCCGACCGCCAGGCGCGCGCGGTCACCTTCGGCCTGGAAAGCCCCCTCGCCACCCGCTTCTGGAGCGCGGTGAAGACCGGCACCAGCAAGGACATGCGCGACAACTGGTGCGTCGGCTTCTCGTCCCGCTACACGGTGGGCGTCTGGGCCGGCAACTTCTCCGGCGCGCCCATGCACGACGTCTCCGGCATCAGCGGCGCGGCGCCCGCCTGGGCCGCGATCATGAACCGGCTGCATGCCGACACGCCGTCGCCGCCGCCGAAGCCGCCCAAGGGGCTGATCCGCCGGACCATCCAGCCGCCGGGGGAAACCGCCAGACTGGAATGGTTCCTGCCCGGCACCGAACCGGCCGGCGCCACCTGGACCGCCGCGATGCCGCCCGCGCAAATCCTGCAACCCGGCGACGGCGACATCCTGGCCGTGGACCCGGACATCCCCGCCGACCTGCAACGCCTTACGTTCCAGGCGGATCACGCGCCCCCGGGCGCCTGGTGGCAACTGGACGAGGTTCGCCGGGACGACGCCGACTGGCCCGTCGCGGCGGGGCGCCACGTGCTGCGCCTGCTGGACACCGACGGCCGGGCGCTGGACACGGTGCGCTTCGAGGTGCGCTGAATCCCGGGTCCCGCCAAACAAATGCGACCCCCTCATCCCAATAACCCGTAATTTCAGTCAACCATTGCCGTGCCCCTCCCCCGCCCGTAAAATTCGCGGGTCTTGTTTGCAGACACATTCAATCAACGGAGAGTCATCAACATGGAACACCAACTGCCCCCCCTGCCCTACGCCAAGGACGCCCTGGCCCCCCACATGTCGGCCGAGACCTTCGACTACCACTACGCCAAGCACCATCAGGCCTACGTCACCAACCTGAACAACCTGATCAAGGGCACCGATTTCGAATCCAAGACCCTGGAAGAGATCGTCAAGTCCGCCCCCGCCGGCGGCATCTACAACAACGCCGCCCAGGTCTCCAACCACACCTTCTTCTGGAACTGCATGAAGCCCAACGGCGGCGGCGCGCCCAGCGGCGCCCTGGCCGCGGCCATCGACGCGAAATGGGGTTCCCTGGACGAGTTCAAGAAGGCCTTCCAGGCCAGCGCCGTGGGCAACTTCGGTTCCGGCTGGACCTGGCTGGTGAAGAAGGCCGACGGCTCTGTCGACATCGTCAACATGGGCGCCGCCGGCACCCCGCTGACCACCGCCGACAAGCCCCTGCTGTGCGTGGACGTGTGGGAACACGCCTACTACATCGACTACCGCAACCTGCGTCCCAAGTTCGTCGAGACCTTCCTCAACAGCCTGGTGAACTGGTCCTTCGCGGAAGCGAACTTCGCCTGATCCCTCCGGATCGCGCATCGGCGGAATCAAGCTGAAAAACACGGGGCCGCCAAGCGCGGCCCTTCGTTTTTTCCCTGCGCGGAAAGCCGGAGGCGACCCGCCCAGTCACCTCAAGCGGGGGGCTTGGCGGCGTCGTCGCGGTAGATGTAGACCGACATGCCCTGGTCGATCTTGATCAGTTGGCCGATGACGGCCTGGTCGATCACGTATCCCTTGGCGAGGAGCATGTAGCCTTCCCGGTGCATCAGGTCGCGGGAGAGCACCATGCCGGGCTTCAGCCCGGACGGACGCACCGGCACCTCGTTGATCACATGGCGCAGTTGGTCGCTGAGGATTTCCGTGAAATGGTCGACGACCATCGGGTCGTAGCGCGTCCCCCGGTGTTCGATCAAGAAGGCGAGAGCGTCCTTGGGCCGTAGCGGCTGCTGGGTCAGGGTGCCGTTGATGAGTCCGTCGTACTCGTTGGCGACCGCGATGATGCGCGCGCCCATCGGGATCGCGAGGCCCGCCAGGTGGTCGGGATAGCCGCTTCCGTCATACAGCTCGTGGTGGTGGCGGATGAGCAGCGCGGCGCCCTTGAGCTGCTCGATCTGAAGCAGCGCCTGCTCCCCCCGCTCGGGATGCCGCATGAGATCCGCGCGCATATCGGCGGTAAGCGTGCTCGTGGGGCGCTCCAGCACGTCGTCGGACAATCCGATCTTGCCGATATCGTGCAGCAGCGCCGCGAACAGCACATTTTGCTGCTCGGCCTCTTCCAGACCGGCCATGCGCGCCAGGATGCGGGCATGGTCGGCCACGCGCCGGGCATGTCCGGACAAGGACTTCCCCCGCATTTCCACCAGTCCCGAAAAAGCCTGCACCGTGGCGACGAAACCGGTCTTGAGCCGGCCGTGGGCCAGTTGGACCAGCTTGAGCGCCTTTTTCAGTTCCTCCGTGCGCTCCGCCACCTTCTTTTCGAGGCCGGCGTTGAGCGCGCGGAGTTCCGCGTTCTGGGCTTCCACCACGGAATTCAAGCGGCCGTTCTCGCGCTCCAGGCGCTTTCGCTCCAGGGCCTCGCGCACGATGAGGATGATCTCGTTGTCGTCCCAGGGCTTGTTGATGTACCGATATACCTCGCCGCGGTTGATCGCCGCGACCGTGGACTCGATGTCGGCATAGCCGGTAAGCAGGATGCGGATGGAATCGGGTCGACGCATGCGGACCTGTTCCAGGAAGCGGGCGCCGTCCATGTGGGGCATGCGCATGTCGGAGATCACGAGGTCGACCGCTTCCCGCGCCAATACCTCGAGCCCCTCGGCGCCGCCCTCGGCGGTGAGGATGCGGTAACCGTGCGGACGGAACAGCCGTTTCAGGGAGGACAGGATCGAGGGTTCATCGTCGACGAGAAGCAGCGTGGATGTGGAGATATCGGAAACGGCGGCTTCAATCATGGCCTGCCTCCTCCCGCACCTTGGGATCGACCGGCAGCGTGACGCGGAACACGGAGCCCTTCTCCAGTTCGCTGCGGACCTCTATCCGGCCTCCGTGCTTGCGCACGATGCCATAGGAGATGGAAAGCCCGAGTCCGGTACCCTTCCCCACCGGCTTGGTCGTGAAGAACGGATCGAAGATTCGGTTCAAGAGCGACTCGGGCATGCCGTGGCCGGTGTCGGCCACCTCTATCCATACCTCGTCGCCGGCGCAACCGGTGCGAACGGTGATCACCCCCTGCCGATCGATGGCATGGGCCGCGTTGACCAGAAGGTTCATGAACACCTGGTTCAACTGCGACGGCAGGCAACGCACCATGGGCAGGTCTCCGTACTCCTTGACGACCTCCGCCTTGTACTTGATCTCGTTGTTGACGACATTGAGCGTGGAATCCAGGCCCCGGTTCAGATCGGCGAGCACCCATTCACCCTGATCCACATGGGAAAAGTCCTTGAGATCCTGGACGATGCGGCGTACCCGGGCGATTCCGTCGCTGGACTCGTCCAGGAGCGCGATGATGTCGGTCTTGAGATAGTCGAGCTCGGCGGCGCGCTTCGCCGAAAGGATTCCATCGCGCACCGCGCCGTCCGCAAGCAGATCTTCGGCCTTTTCGTACGCCTCGAGCACCGTGATCAGGCTCTTCACGTAGTCGCGCAAGGTGCCCAGGTTGGAGTTCACGTACCCGATCGGATTGTTGATCTCGTGGGCCACGCCGGCGGCGAGCTGGCCGATGGAGGCCATCTTCTCGGATTGCAACAACTGGTTGTGCGCCTCCTCCAGCCGCTTGATCAACGCGGCCTGATCCACCTCCGTATGCTGCTTCTCGACGAGCTGCCGATGCAGTTCCCGGTTGCGCTCGGTCAACTCCTTGGACATCTGGTCGAGGGAATGCTCCACCATGCGGCGGTCGGCGTCGGCATGTTCGTACGCCTCGCCGACCGCCCGCAGAAGGCCGAGGAAGGCGTCCGGGATGGCGGCGTCCGCGCCGAGGTGGCGGCGGATCTGGCGCTCCAGCAAAGGATGCATGCTCAAACCTCGCAGAAAGTGGTGATGGTCATGGTCTGATTGTGGAGTTCGCACCGGGCCGACGGCGTGTAGGGGGAGATCTCGCCGTAGGAGTAAAAGCCGGCCAGCACGGCCTCCGGGCCGAGAATGTCGCGCACCCCTTCCACTTCCTCCTCGATCCGCTGGGCGAGAACCAGCTTGCGCGCGACACAGCTGATGAGCAGCGCGAACTGTATGCCGTTCCCGACCATGCTGGCCTGGGCGAGCCGGGCCGCGCCGGAGGCGCCCTCCACCAGCCGGTCGAAATTGGCCCGCATCATGCGGGCATAGCGTCCTTCCGGGACATCTCCCGCGAAAGTCATCGATTGCTCTTCCTCGTTCACCGACATGATGGCCCGGACCAGCTCCACATCCGCTTCGCCCTCCCGGTGCAGGGCCAAGGGGAACAACAGGGCGGAAGCGGGCAGATCGGCGGCATGCTCGCCGAGGTACTGCTTGTAGAGTTCCAACGCCGAGCGCCCATCGAGTTCATAGAGGACGTTGCCCTTGGAACGGGTGATCAGGCGATCCGGACCGAACGGATCCCAGCCCCCGAGACAGCCGTGGCCGACCTTGAGGCGCTGCCCATAGAAACCGACCGCCGCGACCCGGTGTTCTTCCGGTTCCCGGTCGGCGATCACCAGGGTTCTTTGGAAACGGTTGCCGTCGCCGGTCAGTCCGCCGGTCACTTCCACGCCCTCGGGCAGGCCGGACTTGATGCCGTCGACCAATTCCGTCCCGTTCACGTCTAGCCCCGTGGTCAACACCAGGACATGGACGAGCCCGTCGCCGGGGAGTTGCTGGGCCAATTCCCGCCCGGCGGCGTGGCTGGCCTCGGCGCCCGTCACAGCTTGGCTGACCAGGCACAGCCGGGTGTGCTCGAATCGGATCGCGGTGGCGACAATGGTGTCCTCGGATACGTTCACCCCGACGATCTCTCCCGCCGTGGACCCGCCGAACAGGATGGCGCCGGGATGGCGTTTCCGAAGTTCGGCGATCCGATCTCCGGTAAGCCGATCCGTCCCGCCAAAGACGAGAACCAATCCCGCGTCCGACAAGCTTGCCGGGCAATTCCAGCCGGCAGTCGGGGTCCATTGTGTCTGCTCTATGCGCATATCACTCTCCTCGTAACCGCCTTCACGTCGCCGCGGGGCTGTCGGCGGCATGTCGCACCGGCACGGTGACGCGGAATGTCGTACCGCCGCCGGCCGCGCTTTCGACCGAGATACGTCCGTTATGCTTTTGGATGATGCCATATGCCAGGGACAAGCCGAGTCCGGTCCCTTTTCCGACCGGCTTGGTGGTGAAGAAGGGGTCGAAGATGCGCGCCCGGATGTCATCGGGAATGCCTCTGCCGGTATCCGTCACCTCGACCCAGACCTCCTCGCCCCCGGCATCGAGTCCCGTCCGCAAGGTGATGGTGCCGCGCGGCCCCTCGATGGCATGGGCGGCATTGACCAGCAGGTTCATGAAGACCTGATTCAATTGGGATGGCAGGCACTCGACTTCCGGGATATCGCCGTATTCCCTCACGACGTCGGCCCGGTATTTGATCTCGTTCTGGACAATATTGAGCGTGCTGTCCAGGCCTTGCCGCAGATCGGCCTTCTGCCAGTCGGGCGAACTGTCGAGGCGGGAAAAATCCTTCAGATCCTGAACGATCTTGCGCACCCGGGTGATCCCCTCCCTGGATTCGCTCATGAGCACGGGAATGTCCTCCTTGAGATACGGCAGATCGAGGCGTTTCCGGATCGCCGCCACCTCCGAGCAGGAGTCGGAACCGGCGGAAACCGCCCGCTCGGCGACTTCATAGGCCTCGATGATCGCGAAGAGATCGCGGATGTAGCCGTCCAGGGTGCCCAGATTGGAATGGACATAGCCGATGGGATTATTGATCTCATGGGCCACGCCCGCGGCCAGTTGGCCGATGGAGGCCATCTTCTCGGATTGCAGCAATTGGCCCTGCGTATCCCGCAGCTGAAGGTGGAGCGCCTCCAGGCGCCGATACTGTTCCTTGAGTTCCGCTTGGGCCTGCTCGCGCGCGGCGATATCCGCCTCCAGTTGGGCCATGGCATGGGATAGGGCCGCGGTCCGTTCCTCGACCCGCGATTGCAGTGCCTCGTTGGCATTCCTGAGAGATTCCTCCATCTGCTTGCGGACGCTGATATCGGTACGGATGGCGATGTACTGGTAGGGCTTCCCGCTCGCATCCAGGAAGGGAAGAATGGTCGAATCCACCCAGTAATGCTCGCCGTCCTTGCGCCGATTCCGGATTTCCCCATGCCAGACCCGGCCGCTGGAAATCGTTTGCCACATGCGCATGAAGAAGGCCTTTTCATGCTGTCCGGAATTCACGATCCGGTGGTTCCGCCCAAGCAGCTCCTCCCGGGTATAGCCGGAGATGTCGCAGAACTTGTCGTTCACGTAGGTGATGTCTCCAGCGGTGTCGGCGATGCTCACGATGGCATGTTCATCCAATGCCAGCTTCTGGGCGCGCAACTCCGACTCGTTCTCCTGCAACATGCCCATCAGCCTGCTCTGACGAAGCACCACCACCGCCGCGATGAACGCGGCGAGCAGGATGGCCACGACCGCGCTGACCAGCATGAGCACCAGCGCCACCCGATAGGTTTCCTTCGCCTGCGCGGCGGCGCTCTGGCTGTTCCGGACCTGATAATCGAGAAATTGGCGCAGCAGCGAGGTGACCTGATTCTGGGTCGGGATGGCCAGTTCGGTCATTCGGCGTTCGGCCTCGGCCTTCCGATCGGACAGGGCGAGATCGAGCACTTCGTCTTGCAGGACCGAGCCACGCGCGGTGTAGTGCCCCTGCTCCCGCAGCATGTCCCGTTCGGCTTGCGTCATCGGCATGGACTGCAATGTTTCCCGGGCTGACCGGAAGCGTCCCGCCAACTCGTGGAAATACGGCACCATCGCATCGCGCTCGAAGGGATCGGGCTCCTGAAGGATCGCGTACAGTTGCAGCGCCCGCTCCCGCGCCGCGATATACATCTCGGCCGCAAGCCGGGCACGCTCGTCGTGGTAGTCGACGATGTTCGAGATGGTCGAATTCATCGACCTGAGGGAGTAAGCGCCGACCCCGGCCAGGGCCAGGAGAAGCAGGATCACGAGCAGGAAACCGGCCAGGAGGCCGCGAAGCTCCGGTTTGTTCCGTAAAGTCATGCGCCCGTTTTCCATCATCCGGCGGCGAGCAGCGCGCAGTAGTGTTCATGTTCCCGCTCGATCTCCGGCAGCAGGGCCGTCAGGGACGGGCCGTCAAGCCGGAGACGCCGCCAGGCGCCGATATCGAGGGAGGGCACCATTTCCCGCTCGGCCCGGGCCAGGTCCAATGCATGGGCCAGGGCATCGGCGACATGGGCGATGTCGGCGAAAGTGCATTCCCGAACCGGCTCCGGGGCGTGATGCAAGGCAACCGCCCGAACGATTTCGGCCGGGAAACGCCAACGGCGCGCCAGGATTTCCCCGGCCTGGGCGTGGTCGAATCCCAGGATGCGCCGCTCGGCTTCGCACACCGGACAGTCCTCCCCGGCGCATGCGGCCATGACCTCGGCGTAAACCGGGGTATGACGGGTCACGAGCATGAGACGGCCGATATCGTGCAGCAAGCCCGCGGTGAATCCGGTCTCCGCGTCCAGGCCGACCTTCCGCGCCAAAGCCCTGGCGGCCAGGGCCGCGCCAATGCCGTGGCGCCAGAATCCGCGCAGATCGAAGCCGTATCCAGCCGGGGGGGAGAAATAACCGGTCACCGATGCCGCCAGGACCAGGCTGCCGACCGCGCGGAAGCCGAGAACGACAATGGCGTCGTGGACACTCGAAACCTTGTTTTGCACCCCGTAGAAAGGCGAATTGGCGACCCGCAGCACGCGCGCGACGAGCGCCTGGTCTCCGGCGATCCCGTCCACCAGTTCGTCGACGCTGACATCCTCCTTACCCATGGCCCGGACCAGTCCATCGACGATGGTCGGGAGCGAAGGCAGCACATCGACTTCGGCAAGAATTTCCTCAAGCGACACCTTGCTCATGGGCTCCGCCCCAAGCGGTACGCGAACACGACCTCTCGCAATATCCGGTCCGCTTCGTTCCCCCCGTCGCGCCGGAACAAGCTGGTGAGCCGGGCCTGCGCGGCTTCCCGCAAGGCGGCTTCGCCGGGGTCCGGCGTTTCCTCTTCCACGAAAATCGGCAGGGCGTCGACCTCCCTCCGGCGCAATGAGTCGAGTAGCGTCTCGGTCACCTCGGTTCCCTCCGGCAGCAGCGTCGCGCCGCGGTTATCCAGGAGGTCGCCGCCCAGCACCATGCCCGGCATGACCTCGGCGATGGGGAGATCGCGCGAGCGCCCGCTCATCCGCCCGCCTCGACCGGCAACAGCGCGAGCAACGCCCCGCGCCCCTCCGATCGGTTCCCGAGAAATCGGTGGGCAACCCGGTAGCGCGACGCCGAGAGAAACACGTATTCCGGGATGTCGGCGGCCCCCAACAACCACGTGGACACCTCGGCCGGCAGGACCGCTTGGACGCGCCGGCCCAAGAGGGGAGCCCCATCCGCCGCCAGCTTCTCGTCCGCCGCCGAATTGGCCAATGCGATCATGCCGTCGTCGTCCACGCCGACGATGGGCCAGGGAGTCAGTTGGATCACCTCCTGCAGGGTCCGCAGCACGGTCTCGATCTGTCTCGCCTGGCGCTCCTTCTCGAGGATGTGGATTCGCAGCTCCTCGTTGGCCGCCTGCAAGGCCCGGGTCAGTCGCATGTTCTCATCGGCGATTTCCTTGCTGCGGAAGGCTTCGCGGATCTGGAGGCGGAGTTGATCGTCGTCCCAGGGTTTCGTCAGAAACTTGTAGATGGAGCCCTCGTTGATGGCGTCGGTGATGAATTGCAGATCGGCATAGCCGGACAGCACGATGCGCACGGTGTCCGGATAGGTCCGTTTGACCAGGCGCAGGAATTCGACGCCGCTCATGCCCGGCATGCGCTGGTCCGAAAGGATCACGTCCACCGGACGTTCGTCGAGGATTTTCATCGCCTGGTCCGGACCCTCGCAGGACAGGATAGTGTATCCGTCCCGCCTCAGAAGACGCTGCAAGGCGGAAATGATGTTGGGTTCATCATCGACCAGCAGCAAGGTCTGGGCATGTGTCGCTTCCATGTCGGCCTCAGGGCGTCGCCGGGCGAGGATCCCGCTCGCGCTCGCGGGGTTTGACGACCGCCTCGTGGTAGCGGAACGCATCGAGGATGTGTGCCCGCATCAGATCATCCTCCCAGGGCTTGATGAGGAATTTGTAGATCGCGCCCTGATTGACCGCCTGGATGATGGTATCGAGCTCGGTGAACCCGGACAGGACGATGCGCACCGTGTCCGGATAGAGCGTCTTGACCCGTCCCAGGAATTCGGTGCCGCTCATGCCCGGCATGCGTTGATCCGACAGGATCACCTGCACATCGTGCCGGGCGAGGATGTCGAGCCCCTCCATCGCGCTGCCCGCCGTCAGGATGTGGTATCCCTGGTTGCGCAGCATGCGCCGCAACGCGCTCAGGATATTCGGCTCGTCGTCCACGAGGAGTATCGCGCGCGCGTTCCCCGCTTCCGTCTTGGGCACCGGAAGGGACTTGTTTTCCCTGAGCATGACGTCGAATGCCTCGGCGGAAACCGGCCTGCTGAAAAGAAAACCCTGCATCAGGTCGCACCCCTGCTTTCTCAGGTAGCCGAGTTGCGCCTCGTCCTCGACGCCCTCGGCGATCACCTGGAGCCGCATCCGCCTGGCCAGGCCGATGACCGCCGAGACGATGCCGGCGGAATCGGGGTCGGTCACGATGTTCCGGACGAAGGACTGGTCGATCTTGAGGGTGTCGATGGGCAGGCGGCTGAGATAGGTCAGGCTGGAATAGCCCGTGCCGAAATCATCCAGGGAAAGCTTCACGCCTTGCGCCTTGAGTCGTCCGAGCAACGCCGTCACCTGTTCCGGCTCGTCCATCAGCATGCTCTCGGTCAGTTCCAGTTCCAGGTGCCCGCGCGGGACGGCATGGCGCTTCAAGGCGCCCGCCACGGTCGCCTCGAAGTCGCCGGAACGGAATTGGCAGGCCGACACGTTGACCGAGACGCGGGCGTTTCCGAACCCCTGGTCATGCCAGTCGCGAAGTTGCCGGCAGGCCGCGTCGATGACCCAAACGCCGATGGGCACGATCAATCCGGTTTTCTCCGCGAGCGGGATGAACCGGTTCGGCGGTATCGACTCGCCATGGCACGACCAGCGCAGCAGGGCCTCGGCGCCGACGATATGGCCGCTGTTCATATCCACTTTGGGCTGATACTCGAGCGAGAGTTCGCCCCGGTCCAGCGCCCGGCGCAGATCCGCCTCGAGCTCGAGGGTGACCAGGGCATCCGTATTCATATCCGCGGTGAAGAAACAGAACATGCCCCGGCCGCGCTCCTTGGCCCGGTACATGGCCACCTCGGCATCGCGCATCAGGTCGGCGACATCTTCACCGTCATCGGGGTAGACGCTGATGCCGATGCTGGCGCCAAGAAACACCTCGTGTCCGCCCAGGCACGAGAAGGGTACCGATAGCTGGTCGAGCAGGTCCCGCGCCACGTCCGCCGCCGCCTGGGAATCATCCAATAGCTCGAGAACCAGCATGAACTCGTCTCCGCCCAGACGGCCCAGAGTGTCTTCCTTGCGCGCCCTCCCGCCGAGTCTTTCCGACACACATCGCAGCAACTCGTCACCCGACTTGTGCCCGAGGCTGTCGTTCACCGTCTTGAAATGATCGAGGTCGATATAGAGAACCCCGACATGGCCGCCGTGGCGCTTGGCGCGTTCCAGAGCATGTTCCAGCCGGGACTGGACCAGGGAACGGTTCGGAAGATCGGTCAGCGGGTCGAAATTGGTCAAATGATCGAGTTGCGCCTCCCTGCGCCTGATCTGGCTCAAGTCGGTAAAGACCCCAACGAAATGCCCGCCTTCGTCTCTCTCGTCACCCACCCGGTTGATCGTCAACCACTGCGGATAGGTTTCTCCGTTCTTGCGCCGGTTCCATATTTCCCCCCGCCAATAGCCGGTTTCGCCGATGCGCAGCCACATATCCTGGTAGAACTCGGCGCCGTGCCGGCCGGAACGGAGAAAATTCGGCCGTTTCCCGACAATCTCGTCCTCGCCATAGCCGGTAATCTCGGTGAATGAGCGATTCACGGTCAGGATATGACCCTGGTGGTCGGTGATCATGACGCCGTCGCGGGTGTTGTCGAACACCATGGCGGCCTGACGCAGTTTTGCCTCGGCCTTCCTGCGCTCCGAGATATCGAAGAATGTCGCCACGGAACCGACCACCTTGCCGTCGCGGTGCATGGGATACGACCAGTATTCCACCGGCACGGAGCGGCCATCCTTGCGCCAGAACACCTCATCGTCGCGATGGATCGCCTCGTCCCGGGTATACGCCTGATAAATCAGGCACTCTTCTTTCGGGTACGGCTCGCCGCCGCTGCGGGTGTGGTGGATCAGCGCATGGATGGGCTGTCCGAGCAGTTCCTCCTCCCGCTCGTAGCCCAGGATGCGCAAACAGGCCGGGTTGACGAAGATGCAACGCCCGTCGAGATCGATGCCGTAGATCGCTTCGGCCGCGGAATCCAGCAGCAATCGGGCACGCGCCTCGCTCTCCTGCAGCGAGGCGCGCTCACGGACGAGTTCGGCGCGATGACAGGCGCTCTCGATGGTCGCGGGCAGCTTGTGCAGGAAGCCATCGTCTTTTTCCAGATAGTCATCCACCCCGAGCATCAATGCCTCGGCCGCCATCTCCTCGTTGCCATGGCCCGCCACGATCAGGACAGGAAGCCGCAGCCCGCGCTCGTCCCGCAGCACCCGGACCAGATCGAGGGCGTTTTGGCCTGGCAGGCCGAAATCCAGCACGACCGCGTCATAGTCCGGTGCCTGGCCGGCTTCCGACGGGAGCCTGGCGAGCACCGAGCCGGCGTCAGCGACCACATCGAGGCGAATATGCGGGACATGCTGGGCGATGTGGCGCAGCACCCGCGCACCACTTTCAGCATCGCCCTCGGCATACAGGACTTTTAACGGATGCATCCTCCTGATCATCGAGGAACGGAAGCGCTCCAGCGCGCGCGTCAACACGCGCGGCAACTGGTCCGGGGAGGTCTTGCCCTTGATGAGATAGGCATCCGCGCCGGCCTTGAGCGCGGCGCTCACGATTTCCTGGTCGCCGCTTCCCGTCAGCAGGACGACGGCCAAGGGGATGTCTTGCGCGCGGATATGGGTCAGCAATTCAAGCCCGGAGCCATCCGGCAGCATCAAATCGCAGAGGACGATATCCAGGCCGCTGGGCTCAGCGAGCCTCGCGAGGGCCTTGGCCTTCGTACCCGCCACTTCAACGGAGTAATCCGGGGCGGCATGTTCCAGCGCGACACGGATGAAGGCCGCGTCCACCGGATTGTCTTCCACGTACAGGACTCTCACGTACCCTCCTAACAGTCGTGAGGAAGCGCGCCATATCTGTTTTTATTGGAGAGCAGCTTGCGGCACACTGGATATCGGTCGGATATCCGGATAACTTGAGGCGCGTCGCGGATCTCCCGGGCCGTCCGATGCTGCCGCGGCCGAACAGCCAGTCGCATCGAGCTTCGCCGGACCACGACGGCGCGCATCGCACTTGCATGAGAGAACTTCAGAAAACAAATGTTCCGTGTCCGTGGCGCCAAAGTTTCCACGCCCTGCTCCGGCCGGATGCGGGTGATGGCACCGGCCCCCGCATCCGGCCAGTGGATTGCCTGTATCTTTCGGAACCACCAGAAAACCAAGTAAGTCGTCGTGAGCGATTGTCATATCCGGAAACCTTTTCTGCCGGCTTCCGGACGATTCGCCACCCCGACCCGATTACCTCGCCAACCGCAGAACCCACACCGATATGCCCACCGACGATTTGAGCGAACGCCTTACCCGGGTCCTGGAGACCGCCGCGGGAGAGGGCGGCGACCCGGTCCGCCATCTGGCCCTGCTGGTGGACGAACTGCGGCCGCCCAGAGGACGGCCGCGCATGGCCCAGGGCCGCTACAAGGCGCTCAACGCGTTGCTGGAACAGCGCCCCGACCTGCGCACCGCCTTGCGCAACCTGATCCTGGACCTGTTCGCGGGACGCGACGCCCTGCCCTTCTATACCGAGGCCGGCATCCTGCCGGACACCGGTTTCGGCGCGGAGCTGCGCCGCCGCCTGGGCGGGCGCCTGCTGCCCAGACTGGCCGACGATCTCGATCTGATTCCCGCGTTGCGCCGCATCTACGGCAAGCCCCGGGACGCGATCTGGCTGGCGCGCCTGTCCAACGCGACGCGCCGGGCATTCTGGGGCACGCTGCTGGACAAACCGCCCAGCGAGGACAAGCGGCTGGCCCGCATCCACGCGCGCCAGGCCGAGGCGGCGCGTCTGCTGGCCAGCCGCTGCGCGGCCTGGGGCGAGCATCCGGAGGCGCGCCGGCTGCGCCCGCGCCAGCCGGACGAGGACAGCCCCTTCCTCGCGCTGCCGGGCACCTTGGACCGCTGGCTGAACGATCCCTGCACGGCCGACGCGCAGGGCAACCGCGACGGCAAGGCGACACCGGTGTTCCTGGTTCTGGGGCAATGCAGGGAACTGGTGGAGGCGGTGCGCGCCGAAGCGGCGCAACGGGGCACCAGCCTGCATCTCACCCTGTTGCTGCAACGTCTGGAACAGAGCCTGACCCGGCTGGAACTGCTGGTGGGTCTGCTCGACGAGGCGCGCGGCCACGACCGGCCGGAACTGCCGGAGGCCTGGACCCGCTTCATCTCCAACGCGCTGCTGGGCTGCCTGCGCCGGGACAGCCTGCGCGACTACCTGAAGCAGGCCACCGGCCTGCTCGCCCTGCGCGTGACCGAGAACGCGAGCCGCACCGGCGAGCACTACATCGCCGGCGACAGGAATGAACTCTCCGGCATGGCCAAGGCCGCCCTCGGCGGCGGCGCCATCATCGGCGTGCTGGCCCTGTTCAAGATCATGCTGCACCACCAGGATCTGGCGCCCGCCATCCAGGCCCTGGCCTACGGCCTCAACTATGGCCTGGGCTTCGTGCTGATCCATCTGCTGGGTTTCGCCGTCGCCACCAAACAGCCGGCGATGACGGCGGCCACCCTGGCCGGCGCGGTGGACGAGGCGCGCCGCGACGGCTGGCATCCGGATCGGCTCTGGGCCATGTTCGCGGCGGTCGGCCGCACCCAGACCGTGGCCATTCTGGGCAACGTCATGCTGGCCTTGCCGGTGGCGTTGCTGCTGGGCTGGTTTCTCGGGCTCGGCGGCGAAGTCGTGTCGCGGCAGGAGGCGGCGCACATGCTGCGCGACCTGCACCCGCTAGCCAGCCCCGCGCTGTTCCATGCCGCCATCGCCGGCGTCTGCCTGTTCCTGGCCGGGCTCATCTCCGGCTATTTCGACAACGTGGCCAGCTACGACCGGGTCGGCGACCGGGTCGCCAATCTGGGCTGGCTGCGCGCCGCGCTGGGCGAGGACCGGGCCGGCTGGCTGGGCGGCGCGGTGGACCGGCATTTGGGCGCGGTCATGGGCAACCTGCTGTTCGGCCTGATGCTGGGCAGCGCCGGCTTCTTCGGCTTCATCTTCGGCCTGCCCATCGACATCCGCCACGTGGCCTTCTCTTCCGCGAACCTGGGCTACGCGGTGGCGGCCCTGCATTTCCATGTGGAATGGGCCTCCCTCGCCTGGGCGGCCCTGGGCGTCGCCCTGATCGCCCTGACCAATCTGCTGGTGAGCTTCGTGCTGGCGCTGGGCGTGGCCATGCGGGCGCGGGTGCTGGGCCTGCGGGAGATACTGGGCACCCTGCGCGAGTGAAGCGAAGACGCGGGGCAATCCCCTGGCGCGAATACGTATAATCGCTCCGATCTTCCCGCCGACTCCGACGCCATGCCCCTTGCCCAGTTGCTGGTCCGTCTGGCTTACCGACAGCAGGCATCGGCCCGTTATGGCCGATTCAAGGGCTTCTTCCGCAAACTCCTGACCGATCCCCGCTCGCACCGGCGCGTCGTGTTCGACAGTTCCATGATCCTGCTGGTGCTGGTCAGCGTCATGTTGCTGATCTACGAGGTGCGCCACCCGCTCGGCGCCTGGTCGGACGTGTTCGAGGCCTGCGTGGTGGGCGTGTTCGCCAGCGAATACCTGCTGCGCATGTGGCTCCACGACGACAACCACTCGATCCTCATCGAGCACTGGGAGAAAGCGGAACTCATGGGTCTGCCGTTCAGCCCGGGACCCGCCCTGTGGGCCATCGCCCGGCGCAAGTTCGCCTACGTGACCTCGCCCATGGCGATCATCGACCTGTTGGCGATACTCCCCAGCTACCGGCCCCTGCGTTTCCTGCGCCTGTTCCTGCTGTTCCGCCTGTTCAAGCTGTTCCGCTACGCGCGCAACCTGAACGCCTTCGGCCAGGTGCTGGTGGAGAAGCGCTTCGAGCTGTACACCCTGTCGGTGTTCGTCGGCTCGGTGCTGCTCATCGCCACGGTGGCCATCTACCTCTTCGAGGCGGAGGCGCCGGACAGCCGCGTGCAGACCCTGATGGACGCGCTCTACTGGGCGGTCATCACCCTCACCACCGTGGGCTACGGCGACATCGTGCCGGTGACGCCGGAAGGCCGCGTGGTGGCCATGGTGCTGGTGTTCGCCGGCATCGGCGTGATCTCCTTCGCCACCTCCATCGTCGTCATGGCTTTCCACGAGAAGATGCGGGAACTGCGCGACAACCGGGTCTACGCGGAGGTGGAGCGGGCGTCCGACATCACCATCGTGTGCGGCTTCGGCCGCATCGGCCAGGTGGTGGCCGAGCGCCTGTCGGCGGCCAACGACGCCTTCGTCATCGTCGACAAGAACGCCGATACCGTCGAGCTCGCGCGCCGGCGCGGCTACCTGGCCGTGGCCGGCGATTCCACCGACGGCAACCTGCTCGCGAACCTGGGCCTGGGCCGGCAGGCGACGCGCATCCTGTGCCTGACCCACGACGATGTGAGCAACGTCTACATCACCCTCACCGCGCGCCAGGCGTCGGCCGGCATCCTCATCGTTTCCCGCGCGAACAAGGCGGAAACCGTGCGCAAGCTGATCCAGGCCGGCGCCAGCCACGTGGTGCGGCCCTACGAAGTGGTGGCGCGCATGGCCTCGGAATTCATCGGCCAGCCGGTCGCCTTCGACGCCCTCTACGACGTGGTCACCCGCGCCGCCGGGGTGCACCTGGAGCCCCACGCGGTGCGCGCGGGGGACTGGCTGGAGAAGCTGCGCGTCGGCGAGGTCGATATCTCCGCCCATCACCTGCTCCTGTTCGGCGTCATCCGCCCCAACGCCTCGCCCGCCGCCGACGGCCACGCCCGCTACGATCTGACCGGCCGCCATTTCTATTTCAATCCCGGCGCCGACCTCATGCTGCGCGCCGGCGACATCCTCATGCTGATCGGCTACCAGGCAAGCCTGTCCCGTTTCCGGGAATTCGCCAGCCGGGGCTGGAAACGCGGGAAAGCCAGGCCATGACGCCCAGATACGCCCTGTTCGGCTGCAATCCCCTGGCCATCGAGGTGGCCTGGCGCCTGTCCATGGTGAAGCTGCCCTTCGTCCTGCTGGACCGGGACGCGGAACTGGTGAAGCTGGCCGAGTCGGAAGGCCTGTCGGCGCAACAGCTCGACTACACCGACGACGACGCCCTGCGCGACGTGGGCATCGGCAGCCACATCGAAGGCGTGTTCTGCATGTTGCGCGAGGATTCGGAAAACGTGTTCCTGGCGATCTCCGCGCGCGCCCTGGCGCCCGCCCTGCGCATCGTCGCCGTGTGCCGGGCGCCGGAAGCCGCCGCCAAGCTGCTCGCCGCGGGCGCCGACAAGGTGGTGGATCCCTACGAGATCAGCGGTGCCCGCGTGCACGAGCTGATCGAGCGGCCCGAGGTGGTGGAACTCATGGAGAACACGGTGTTCGGCCTGCAGGATCTGAACATCGCCGAGGTCACCATCCCGGCCGGCTCCTGGCTGCACGGCGTGCGCCTGAGCGAGTTGCGCCGCCACATGCGCCAGAACGTCATCCTGCTCGGCGTGGTGGACCTGGAGCGGGGCAAGGATCTCATCTTCAGCACCCGGGGCATCGACCACAACCTGGACTACGACGACGTGCTGGTGGTGATCGGCCCGCGCCGGGACGTGGCGGATTTCCAGGCCATGATCGAGAGCGCGGAGCGGCCCCGCTAGCCCGATCCATCCCGGAAGCGCGGCCCATCGAATATTCCCGATTGTTTTTGTCGGGTATAGGCCTATAAAGAGAACGTTCCCACGGCAGCGCGTTGTCGTGAACTCGGCCGTTCAACCCATCCCGAAGGAAACAACCATGCAAAACGTCCACGTCGACTACCAGGGCGACACCCTCAACTACCAGGGCGCCTGCCTGCTCGCCAAGGGCATCGCGCGCCAGAACCAGATGACCGACCCCACCATCGTCGCCTGGCGCAAACACGACAGCGCGGACATGTCCCCCGCCCTGTACGACGGCGCCGATCCGGAAACCTGGTGGGAAAAATACGGCGCGGGCAACGGCGGCCGCATGGAGATCAGCGTGGGCAGCGAATACTGTTTCATCATGATGGATACGCGCGGCTATGAAACCGTGGATCAATTGCCCCTGCGCAACCTGAGCGACGGCCGGGGCAACCAGTTCCTCTGCTTCACGCCCATGATCGGCAAGACCGACAACACGCCCAACCTGGAAGCCTGCACGCCCCTGGACGGCTGGCTCGCCGACCAGTATTGAGCTAGTCCGGACGGACCCGGAGCCGGAAGGTCACGGGCCCGTCGTTGACCAGGGCCACCCGCATGTGGGCGCCGAATTCGCCGGTGGCCACCTCCGGGTGGGCGGCCCGGGACTTCTCCACCAGGTAATCGAACAAGCGCCGTCCCTCGTCGGGCGGCGCGGCCGACGAGAAACTCGGCCGGGTGCCCTTGTCGGTCTCCGCCGCCAGGGTGAACTGGGACACCAGCAGCAGGCCGCCGCCCGTTTCCGCGAGACTCCGGTTCATGCGCCCCTGCTCATCCGAAAACACCCGGTAGCCGAGCAGACGCTCCAGCAGGCGATCCGCCTGGGCCCGGGCATCGCCTTTTTCCACCCCCACCAGCACCAGCAGGCCGGGGCCGATGCGGCCCACGACCGCGCCCTCCACGGTCACGCTGGCCTCGCTCACCCTTTGCAGCAAACCGATCATCGGCGGATTTCCCTTCCAAACAGCCAAGACCTCCGGCAAGCCGGACCTGCTTGGAATTATGCCGCCCGGGCTATCATTGCGCGGCTGAAACCCACGGGAAACCCACCATGAATCTGGAAAAGGTCGTCTTCGGCTTCTTCATCATCCTCGCCATGACCCTGAATTTCGGTTTCGTCATCGGCGAACTCGACAACGTCGAGCACCACCACGTCTACGAGCTGTTCGCGGTGGTGGTGGTGAACCTGATCGCCACCGTGCTCAAGTTCGGCGAGCGCACCCAGATCGGCGCCATCCACCTCGCCACCAGCTTCGTCGCCGACCTGCAACTGATCGCCGCCGCCGGCGTCTGGGCCTACGCCGCGCATGTCTCTGCCATGGGTCTGACCCCCTCGGTCATGGCCAGCATCGTGTCCCTGGCGGCCGGGGCGCTGATGGCGAACGTGCTGTCGGTGATCATCCTGGTCATCGAGACCGTGCTGTTCCACCGCTGAACGGACCGCTTCGCGAGCACCGGGCCGAACGATGAACAGCGTGCTGTTCCTGGTTCTGCGGCGCATGCGCCTGCCGCTGATCCTGCTCGTCTCCAGCTATGCCGTCTCCGTCCTGGGCATGAGCCTGATGCCCGGCATCGACGCGGACGGCAACCGGGCTCCGGGCCTGAGCCTGTTCCACGCCTTCTACTTCGTCAGCTACACCGCCACCACCATCGGCTTCGGCGAGGTTCCCCAGGCCTTCAGCGAGGCGCAGCGCGCCTGGGCCATGGTCACCATCTACCTGACCGTCCTGGTCTGGCTCTACAGCATCGGCACCATTCTGGCGCTGTTGCAGGATCCGGCCTTCCGGCGCGTCATCAAGACCAACAGCTTCGAGCACCGGGTCAGGCGCCTGCGCCAGCCCTTCTACATCATCTGCGGCTGCGGCGAGACCGGCGCCATGCTGATGCAGGCCCTGGACAGCCGCAATCAGCAGGCGGTGGTGCTGGACATCGATCCGGACCGCATCAGCGAGCTGGAACTGGGCCAATACCATCTGGACATTCCCGCCTTGACCGCGGACGCGCGCCTGCCGGAAAACCTGGAATCCGCGGGCTTGAGCCACCCCTCCTGCGCCGGCGTCATCGCCCTCACCAACGACGACCAGGCGAACCTTTCGGTGGCCGTGACGGCGAAACTGTTGCGCCCGGAACTGCCGGTGCTGTCCCGCGCCGACGGCATGGAGACCGCCGGCAACATGGCCTCCTTCGGCACCAACGAGATCGTCAACGCCTTCGAGGCCTTCGGCCTGCATCTCGCCATGGCCCTGCACAGCCCGGGCCAGCACCTGCTTTACGACTGGCTGACCGACGTGCCCGGCATGCCCCTGAGCGAGCCGCTGCGGCCGCCCCGGGGCAAATGGATCATCTGCGGCTACGGCCGCTTCGGCAAAGCCGTGGTGCGCCATCTGCGCAAGGAAAGCATCGAACTGGTGATCGTCGAGGCCGACACGGCCCGGACCGGCTGCGTCGACTGCATCCAGGGCAGCGGCACCGAGGCGAACACCCTGCTGGAAGCCGGCATCAAGGGCGCGGTGGGCATCGTCGCCGGCACCGACAACGACGTGAACAACCTGTCCATCGTCATGACCGCGCGGGAACTCAAGCCGGACCTGTTCATGGTGGCGCGCCAGAACCGGCAGGCCAACGCGCCCCTGTTCCAGCGTTTCGGCGCGAACGTCACCATGCAACCGGCGGATATCGTCGGCCACGAATTCCTGTCCCTGCTCACCACGCCCCTGCTGTCCCGCTTCTTCGCCCAATGCAAGGGACGCTCCAGCGACTGGGCCAACGAGCTGCTGTCCCGCATCGCCGCCATCGTCGGCGACACGGTGCCGGAAGTCTGGGACGTGGAACTCAGCACGGAGAACGCGGTGGCCGTGCGCCAGGCCCTGGACCTGAACATGGACATCACCCTGCGCGACCTGATCCGCGACCCCTCGGACCGGAACGCGGACCTGCCCTGCATTCCCCTGCTCCTGGGCAGCACGGAAGCCCTGCTGCCCGACCCGGACACCCCCTTGTTCCCGGGCGACCGCATCCTGTTCTGCGGCGGCAAGGGCGCGCGCGGGCGCCAGATACTCGCGCTGCGCAATCTGAAAGTGCTGAACTACCTGGTCACCGGGGAGGACAGTCCGGGCGGCTGGTTCTGGCAGTGGCTGCGCCGCCCGCGCGGGCGCGGCGTCAGACAGGGCAAGGCTTCCCGCCCATGAAAAATGGCGCCGGCCTTGCGGCCCGGCGCCATCCGATTCCGCCCAGGTCAGGCGAGGCGGGAGATCACTCGCCCACGTAAGTCGCCAAAGCGGCGATCTGCTCGTCGCTCAGCGGCTTCGCCATCGCCGCCATGACGGCGGTCTTGGGCCCCATCTGCTTGCCGGCGCGATAGTCGGTCAGGCGGGACTGGATATCCGCCTTGGTCAGACCGGCCAGCTTCGGGTTGTCGGCCAGGCCTTCGCCGGTTGCGCCATGGCAACTGGCGCATTTCGCGGCGAACAGATCATGACCGTCCATACCGCCGGTATCCACGGCGGCGCCTTCCACGTGCCCGGCGACACCCTGGCTCGGGTCCATGGGCATGGGCGGCCCGGCCATCTCGCCGGAAGTACCGGGTGCCGGCGCCTCGGCGGCGGGTTCGGCGGGTTTATCCTGGCCGCAGGCGGCCAGGGTGAGCGTCAAAGCGAGAGAAAGAAACAGCGGCGTCGATTTCATGTTCTTGATTCCCTATGTCGATTGGAAAAAAACCCCGTTGGGTTCATCGATGCCCTGCGAGCAGGCGAATCTGCTTACAGCGCGTCGGATAAAGGACAGGATAATACTCTTATATAAAACTTTCCTACATAAGAAGAAGAGCATGTAGGCGACTCACACGCTGCGAGCGTCCACCCGCCAGACCGGGGAATCCAAGGCGAAGAGGCCGGGCCGCGCCCGCCGCTCCGGCGCTCCAGCGCGGGCGGCACGTCGAAAGGGGCGGATGATGGATCGCCAGCGCGGTGGTATACATCCGGCACCACGGAAAAAGGGATAGGCGATGCCAACGGACGATAGCCGTCTGCGATCCATGATCCAACTGCTGGAGGCGCTCGTCGCGCGCCCCAGCCGCGCCGGCGTCGATTCGCCCGAGCCGGTGCTGCGCGCCATCTCGGACTGGTTGGACGCGCGCGGCATCCAGCACGCCTGGCTGCGCGACGACGCGAGGCAGCCGCTCGGGCTGTGGGGCGAGTTCGCCGGCGCCGGCCCGGGCCCCACCTATCTGCTGGACGCCACCGCCGACACGGCGCCCTACGGCGACCCCGCCGCCTGGCGCCACGCCCCGGACCGGCCGACCGTCGAGGACGGCTGGCTGTACGGACGCGGCAGCGCGGATTCCAAGGCGGGCATCGCCGTGTTCTGCCACGTGCTCGCCGATCTGCTGCCCCGGCGCGCCGAGTGGGCGGGCCGGCTGGGCTTCGTGTTCGACGCCGAGGAACACACGGGCAGCTTCGCCGGCATCCGCCGCTACATGGCCCAGCGCAGCGGCGAACCCCTCGCCGGGGTGATGATCGGCTACCCGGGCAACGACCGGCTGATCACCGGCGCGCGCGGCTTCCTGCGCGCCACCGTCACCGTCCATGGCGTGGCGGCCCACTCCGGCTCCTCCTCCCGGCGCGGCGTCAACGCCATCGCCCGCGCCGGCCGCTTGATCGCCGCGCTGGCGGCGGCGGCGCTGCCCGCCGGCGGCGACGGGTTTCCGCTGCCGCCCCGGATCACCCCCACGGCGATCCGGGGCGGCGGCGACTTCACCCTGGTGCCGGACCTGTGCGAAGTCGACCTGGACCTGCGCCTCACCCCCGCGTTTCCCGAAGCCGCCGCTCGCGCCAGCGTGGAGGCCGAGGCCGCCCGGCTGGACGCGCCGGGCGAGGCGCCGCCCACGGAAATCGCCTGGCGTCCCGGCTGGCCGCCCTATCGCCTCGACCCGGAGCTGCCCATGGCGCGCGTGCTGGCGGAGGCCGCCGCCGAGGCCTTCGGCCACCCGGTGCCGAGCGCGGTGGCCGGCCCCTCCAACATCGCCAATTTCCTGGCGACCCTGGGCGTGCCCGCCACCGCCGGGCTCGGCGTGAGCTACCGCAACATCCACGCGCCCGACGAATGCGTGCGCCTCGACACCCTGGCGCCCGCCTTCCTGGCCTATCGCAACGCCTTGACGCGCCTCCTTGCCGGGGAGGACGGCGCACACAATCCACACGGGAGACCACGATGAACGAAACCCCAGCAGGCAGCTTCCACGAGCAGGAACTACGCCTGGCCCTGGTGATGAACGGCGGCGTCAGCCTGGCGATCTGGATCGGCGGCGTGACCCAGGAGATCAACCGGCTGGTGCGCGGCGAATCCGTGTACGGCCGGATCGCCGACGCGCTTTACCTGAAGCCGCGCGTCGACATCGTCAGCGGCACCAGCGCGGGCGGCATCAACGGCGCCCTGCTCGCCCTCGCCATGAGCCAGGGCAAGCCCCTGGACCCGCTGCGGGACATCTGGCTCGACCAGGGCGACATCCTCACCCTGCTGCGCAAGCCCTTGGAATCCGACCCGCCCTCGCTGCTGGACGGCGGCTACTTCTACCAGGCCATGGTGGACGGCTTCCAGAAGGTGCGCGACCAGCAGGGCGCCGGCACCCTGCCGCCGGCCGGCGTGCCCATCGAGCTCACCCTCACCACCACGGTGCTGTGCGGCGAGGTGACCGACTTCCCGGACGACGCCGGCACGGTGATCCGCGACGTCACCCACCGCGGCCTGCTGAAGTTCAACCGCGGCCCCGACCTGGCGGACGACCCCTTCGCCGGGCCGGACATCGTGCTCAAGCTCGGCGCGGCGGCGCGCGCCACCGCTTCGTTCCCGGGCGCCTTCGAGCCCTTCTACCTGCCCGGCGAGGGCGAGAAGGTGACGGCCGGCGGGCGTCCCGTGCCCTGCCTCAAGGGCCACGCCAATTTCAACTCGGAGTGGAAGTCCGGACGCTACGTGGTGGACGGCGGCGTGCTCGACAACAACCCGCTGGAGTCGGCCATCGACGCCGTGTTCCGCCAGCGCGCGGAGGGCGAGGTCAGGCGCGTCCTGGCCTACGTGGTGCCTGATCCCGGCCACATCCCCGAGCCGCCGCCCCAGCAGCCCGGCAACACGCCCAGCATCCTGAGCACGGTGGCGGCGTCGCTGGTGAGCATCCCGCGCGTGGAATCCGTGTCGGACCAGTTGCGCGCCGTCATCGATCACAACCAGCGCGTGTCGCGCCAGCGCGATACGCGGCTGCTGGTGGCCCGCTCCCTGGAGTGGGAAGGCGCCCGCCGCGTCGCCGAGGCCGTGTTCAACGGCTACCGGCTGCGCCGCATGCAGAGCGCGGCCGACTACATCGCCGAGGCGATCGTCAAGGGCGCGGCGCGCCATCGCGACGCCAGCGGCCACGGCATCGCCCTCGGCCGCCGCGCGCGGCAACGCATCTCCGAAGCGCTGCCGCGCATGCCCGACCTGCCCTGGCTGCCCAGCAGCTTCGCCGACGCCACGGACGAGCGGGCCTGGCGCTGGGGCCTGATCACCCTGGAAAACGTCATGGGCTCGCTGCTCGACCTGCTGCGCCAGGGCATGGCGCTGGTGCCGGCGCGCCGCACCGAGACTAGCGACGCGTTGTGGCAGGCGTTCGCCCAGAAGCGCCGCGCCGCCTACGACCTGGTGGCCGAACTCGCCGGTCTGCGGCGGCGCGACATGGGGCATTGGGAGACGCGCGGGCGCGAGCTCGCGCCCCGGCTGGCGGCCATCGAACGGAGCGGCGATACGGCGGAACTGGACCGGATGATGCAGGAAGAACTGCGCACCTGGGTCCGGCTCTTCGACGGGGAGACCGCGCAAAACACCAGCCGCGAGGGGAAGAGTGAGGGGAAAACCGAGGGGAAGATCGAGCCGCCCCGGGTGTTCGCCGAACTGGCCGGCAAGATCGGCATGCTGTTTCTCTCCTCCCTGCCGCTGCTGCGCGGCGTGCTCGGCCTGGGCATCTCCAAGCGCGACGCCGAGCGGTACGCCGACCTCAACACCCTGCTCGATTTCTTCGACCCGTCCGCCGGCGGCGCCAACCCGCCCACCCTGGCGGACGCCTGGCTGCGGCTGCTCACCCAGGAGGTGGTGCATTACGCGTTCGGCGCGACCCCCACCCGGGAACAGCACCTGGAGTTGATCCAGTTCAGCGCCAACGTGCCCACCGCGTTCAACGGCCCCAACCGGCTGGAACAGAAGCTGGCGGGCGTGCAGATCGCCCACTTCGGCGCGTTCTACAAACGCTCCTGGCGCATCAACGACTGGCTGTTCGGCCGCCTGGACGGCGCCGAACGCCTGATCCACGTGCTGCTCGACCCGAGCCGGCTCGCGCGCCTGTACGGCGGCGAACCCGCCGCCGCGCCCGGCGGCAACATCCGCGCGGTGCTCGATTTGCTGCGCGACGCGGTGTTCGCGGGCGTCGAGCGCCAGGACGACGCGGTCTTCCTCACCAGGCAATGGCAGCAGCGCCAGCCCGACATGGAACGGGAGCTGGCCTTCCTGGAGCCGCCAGACGGCAAGCCCGTCCAGTTGCCGGAATCCCTGCCCGAGTGCGGCGCCATGGTGCGCGAGCGCGTCCATCTCGACATCCTGCGCCGGGAGCTGCCGGCACTGGCCAACGCGGTGGGCGACGACGAAATGGACGGCGCCGACAGCCAGGGCAACGGCCCCAAGTTCCTCAAGCGCTTCCGCGCCGCGCTGTTTCCCGACGGCTACAAGCCAGGCGGCAAGGCGCCACGCATCGGCGTCGACGACGGCCTGCCCACGGAACAACTGGTGGAGCTGTTCAAGGGCGCCAAGGTGGGCGAGGAGAAGGTGCTCAAGGAAGTGGGCACCGACCGCTTCACCCTGCTGACCACCCGGGCCGCCGCGGTGGGCATCTCCGCCCTCTCGGGCAAGGGTTCGGGCCTCAAGGGGCTGGGCATGGTGTTCGCGTCCCTGCGCGCGCCCCTGATCGCCCTGGACATCCTGGTGCAGGCCCTGCTGAAGCGTGGGCGCATCTTCGTGAGCCTCTACGCCATGGCCATGGCGGCCAGCCTCGTGGTGCTGCTGTCCGGCCCCCTGGCCCAGGCCAAATGGGCGGACTGGGTGGCGTACTCGTCCGGCGTCATTCTGTTCGCGGGCCTGCTGGTCCTGCTGCGTCGGCACCTGGGGCTGTTCCTGGGCGTGATCGTGCTGGCCCTGGTCATCGGCGTGGCGGTGCCCTTCATCCAAAAGTGCCTGGGGTCGTGAGCCGCGCTTGAATCGATGTGTTGGATCGCGCCGGACATAGCTCATCACCTCGGCCATGACCGCAAGCTAGACCACCTGGTAGTCGTCGCCGGCCATGCTCTGGATCATCTGGCTGCCCAGGTTGCGGGTCAGCGGAGTGGAAGCAGCCATCGGATATCAGGCGATGTTCCACAACGCCAGCATCCTGAAAAACCGCCGTGTGGTGTTCAACATCAAGGGCAACGATTACCGCCTTATCGTGGCCGTGGCATACCGCTTTGGGGCGCTCTACATCAAATTCGTTGGCAACCACGCGGAATACGATCAGGTTGACGCCGAAACCGTGGAACAGGAGTTATGAACATGGACATCCACCCCATCCGTACCGAAGACGATTACCGCGCCGCGATGCGGGAAATCTCCGCTTTCTTCGGCAACGAACCCGAGCCCGACACCCCGGAAGGCGACCGCTTCGACATCCTGCTCACCCTGGCGGAAGCCTATGAGGCCAGGCACTTTCCCGTGGACCTGCCCGACCCGGTTGAAGCCATCAAATTCCGCATGGAACAAGGGGGACTCACGCCCAAGGACCTGGAACCCATGATCGGGCAGATGAACCGGGTGTATGAAATCCTCAACCGCAAGCGCCCGCTGACGCTGGCGATGATTCGCAAGCTGCACGAGGGGCTGGGGATACCTGCGGAGAGTTTGATCAAACAAGCCGACGTGTCACGATAGGCACTCGAATCGGCGGCTGAAATCTAGAAGAACTTCCACAGGGAAACCGCATGCCACACCATCCTACCGTCGCCTCACTGGCAACAGCCTGGGGCCCCAGGCACGGAGGCATCAACGCCTTCAACATCGAGTTGGTCAAATCGCTGGGCATCCTGCCAGGCCGCGGCTATGGCCTGATTTGCGTCGTGCTCGACGCCAGCGAAGCCGAACACGAGGACGCACGCAATTGCGGCGTCGAACTCGTCCCATTGGGTGTGGACGGCGACAAATTTCCCGATGACGCGGACGTCAGGCTCGCCAATAGCTTGGCCGAGCGCGGCCCTGGCGAAGCCTGGGTATGGCTGGGTCACGACACCGTCAGCGGTGGATTGGCGCTGCAACTGCGCGAGCGATTCGCTGGCAGCAAGGTCGCGTTGATCCACCACATGGCCTTCGGCGCGTATGTGGACTTCAAAAAGCTGAGCAGCCAGGAAGCCGCCGCCAAACGCGAGCAACAACGCACCCTGTTCTCCCAAGCAGACTTGTGCCTGGCCGTCGGCCCCATGCTGCGGGATCAACTCGAAGACCTGCTCGGCGCGGATGCCAAAGTCGAAATGCTGGTACCGGGACTCGCACAGCCCGCCGAGGTCAATGAACAAGCACCCAACAATTTCACCGCCTTCGTCGCGGGACGTCTCGGGATGGAAGACGATCGCATCAAGCAAGGCGCCCTGGCCGTGCGGGCCTACGGCCAGGCGCTGGCCAAGGCATTCAGCAAGGAAACCTACAAAAACTGCCCCATTCGCAAGTCACCGAGCCTCCGTATGCGCGGTGTGCCGGACGTAGCCCAAGCACCCGTCCGCAAGCTGCTCGGCGAGGCCGGCGGCCGCGTCGTGAACTGCGACCTGGCACCCTTCGGGGAAGATCGCGACGCCTATTTCCGCGACCTCGCCGGCAGCAGCGTAGCCATGATGCCCTCCTGGCACGATGGCTTCGGCCTGGTCGCCTGGGAGGCCATCGCCTGCGCCGTACCCGTCGTGATTGGCGAACAGTCAGGCGTCCATCGCCTGCTGCAGGAGCGCCAGATCAGCCTCCACCAAAGCGTGCGCGGTGTCGCGGTGCAAGGCCATTTGCCCGAGGATGCCGACGAACCCAACCACAGCGACGCGGATGTCGAAGCGGTGCGCGATGCCCTGTTCGATCTCGGCGACCACATTCACCAGTACAAACAGGATGCCGTCGCCCTGGCGACCATCCTGCGCCGCGAACACGATTACACATGGCCGCGTTGCGCCCGCGACCTGCTCGTGGCCATGGCACCGCACCTCGGTCTTGACTTCGGCAAGCCCGACACCGTGGCGACAGCACCCATCCCGCCCCACCCGGCACCGCCGGCACCGCCCGACGACCTGCCTGCCTTCCTTCGCCCGCCGCGCCCCCGCCCCTGGCGGCCGGATTCCGGCCAGGCGATTTCGGCCTTGCTGGTGGCGCGGGATCAGATCGTTCCCTTCGACTCCGAGCGGAACGCCGTGGTTGAATCCTGGCTCGCCTGGGCGGCGGCGGCCGAAACGCCGCGCATCGCCCTGCGCTTGATCACCGGGCCGGGCGGCATGGGCAAAACCCGCTCGGCCATCGAATGCCTGCAACGCGCCCGGGCGCGAGGCTGGCAAGCGCTGTGGCTGGCCGGCGAACTGCCCGACGACTGGCTCGCGCAATGGCGCGACTGGCTGCATGGGCCGCAGGCAACGAACGCGCCCTGCCTGCTGGTCATCGACTACATCGAAGGCCGCCAGGAGGCGCTGCTGCACCTGCTCGACCGCGCGCTGGCCGTGGCGGCCGACACCGGGAGCATCACGGCCCTGCGCCTGCTTCTGCTCGCCCGCACGGCGACCTGGTGGCCGGAACTTACCCGCCATACCGCCTGCAGCCCTGATGTCGCGGCGTTGCTCACCGGCTCGGCCAATGCGGGTGTGGAGGAACTACGTCCCTGGGACGCGACCACGACCACCCGCGAGCAAACCTACCTGGCCGCCCTGCAAGCCTATGCCGCCGCCCAGGGGCTCGTGCTGCCCACCCATCCCTACCGGCCGGACTTCTCCGCGACGATGTACGCCCGGCCGCTGCACCTGCACCTGGCGGCGCTGGCCGCCCTGGCCGGGGAGCGCCCGGAACATGCCGCCGCCTTGCTGGACAGCCAATTGCGCCGGGAATGGCGCTACTGGCGCCAGAGCCGTCTGGCCCCAGCGGCAAGCTACGACGACTGGGGCGATGCCTTGGCCTGGCTGGCCCTGGTGCAAGGCGCAAGCCGACATCAGACCCAGGCGGCGCTGACCGGACTCGGCATCGCCGCGCCGGGCCTCGTCGACGGACTGGCCCGCGCCTACCCGGACGGTCCGGCGAACATCACCCCATTGCAGCCCGATCCCCTGGCCGAGGCCCTGCTCCTGGAGCGGCTGGCCAGCCGCCGCGGCGAGGCCTTGGCCGGCCAGGCCCTGGCCGAGGATGCCACGCTGGCCGATCAGGCACTTGAGGTCATCGGCCGCCTGGCCGGACGCCTCCAGGCCGACGGGTCGGCGGATGCTGGTCCCCTCTGGCAGCGACAACTCAGCCAGGGGCTCGCCTCGGCCTGGCCCCAACATGGCGAAGCCATGCTGAACGCAGCCCATGCGATGGGGACAAACCTCGGCCGTCTCCTGCTGTCCGCCTGGCAACGGCTTCCCGCGGCAGAACGGCAGACGCTCGCCGCGACATTGGCATTGCCGGACTATTCCACCCCGCTGCTGGCGCTCTCGGTCGCCATCGAACGCGCCCGTCTGGATACCGCCACCGAACCCGCCGAACGGGCTGGCATCCTCAACGATCTTTCCATTCGCCTGAGCTATCTGGGCGACGCCGCGTCGCGCGCCGAGGCCCTGGACTGCGCCCGCGAGGCCGTGGCGATCCGCCGCGAGCTCGCCCAGGCCCAGCCCGCCGCCTATCGGCCCAACCTCGCCCTGTCACTCAACAACCTGGCCAACCGCCTGTCGGAACGAGGCGACGCCGAATCGCGCGCCGAGGCGCTGGACTGCGCCCGCGAGGCCGTGGCCCTGGACTGCGCCCGCGAGGCCGTGGCGGTCTACCGTGAGCTCGCCCAGGCCCAGCCCGCCGCCTATCGGCCCAACCTCGCCGGGTCGCTCAACAACCTGGCCGCCCACTTGTCGGAACAAGGCGACGCCGCTTCCCGCGCCGAGGCCCTGGACTGCGCCCGCGAGGCCGTGGCGGTCTACCGCGAGCTCGCCCAGGCCCAGCCCGCCGCCTATCGCCCCGACCTCGCCATGTCGCTCAACAACCTGGCCGCCCACTTGTCGGAACAAGGCGACGCCGCTTCCCGCGCCGAGGCCCTGGACTGCGCCCGCGAGGCCGTGGCGGTCTACCGCGAGCTCGCCCAGGCCCAGCCCGCCGCCTATCGGCCCAACCTCGCCCTGTCACTCAACAACCTGGCCAACCGCCTGTCGGAACGAGGCGACGCCGAATCGCGCGCCGAGGCGCTGGACTGCGCCCGCGAGGCCGTGGCCATCCGCCGCGAGCTCGCCCAGGCCCAGCCCGCCGCCTATCGCCCCGACCTCGCCGAGTCGCTCAACAACCTGGCCAACCACTTGTCGGAACAAGGCGACGCCGCTTCCCGCGCCGAGGCCCTGGTCTGCGCGTGTGCTGCGGTGCAGATCTACGCCGAGTGTCATGCCCAGATGCCGCACGCATTCGAGCGGAATCTGAGTATTGCGACCCGAACGTTGAGCCACGTGGCGGACGCGCTTGGAACAGACCCGCAACAGGCGCTAGAGGACTACATGTCGCGTATCACGAATACCTAGATCGAGAACAGTCAACAAGATTTGCCGGCAGGGGCGCGCTTGCCTGCGACGGCTTGCTTGAACCAGGAGTCAAATTCGCCGTGGTCAGCTTTGCCCTCGGGGCCAATCCGCTTCACCACTCCCCCCACCCACAGGGGCGGAGGGAAACGGCCGTTACACCACCTCCGCCTCCATCACCTGCTCGAACTCGATCCTGCCGTCCACCATGTCCACCCGGATGATGTCCTTGGGGGCGAAGCGACCGGACAGAATCTCCTTCGCCAGCGGGTTTTCGATGCGCTGCTGGATGGCGCGCTTGAGCGGCCGCGCGCCGAACACCGGGTCGAAGCCTTCCTTGGCCAGTTCCAACAGGGCGGCGTCGCTGACTTCCAGCTTCATGTCCATCAGGGCGACGCGCTTTTCCAGGTAGTGGAGCTGGATGCGGGCGATGTTGGCGATGTGCGCCTCGCTCAAGGCGTGGAACACCACCACCTCGTCGATGCGGTTGATGAACTCGGGCCGGAAGTAGGTCTTCACCTCGGCCATGACAGCGAGCTTGACCACCTGGTAATCGTCGCCGGACATCTGCTGGATCATCTGGCTGCCCAGGTTGCTGGTCATGACGATGACGGTGTTCTTGAAGTCCACGGTGCGGCCCTGGCCGTCGGTCATGCGGCCGTCGTCCAGCACTTGCAGCAGCACGTTGAACACGTCCGGGTGGGCCTTCTCCACCTCGTCCAACAGGATCACCGAGTATGGCTTGCGGCGCACGGCCTCGGTCAGATAGCCGCCCTCCTCGTAGCCCACGTAGCCGGGGGGCGCGCCGATCAGGCGGGCGACGGAGTGCTTCTCCATGAACTCGCTCATGTCGACGCGGATGAGGTGGTCCTGGCTGTCAAACAGGAACTCGGCCAGGGCCTTGCACAGCTCGGTCTTGCCGACGCCGGTGGGGCCCAGGAACAGGAAGCTGCCGTAGGGGCGGTTGGGGTCGGACAGGCCCGCGCGGGAGCGGCGGATGGCGTCGGACACCAGGCGCACGGCCTCGTCCTGGCCCACCACGCGCTGATGGATACGCTCCTCCATGGCCAGCAGCTTGTCCCGCTCGCCCTGGACCAGCTTGGACACCGGGATGCCGGTGGCGCGGCTGACCACTTCGGCGATCTCCTCGGCGCCCACCTGGGTGCGCAGCAGCTTGAATTCGGTCTTCCCTTCGCCCGCCTCGGCCTGCTTCAGACGCGCCTCCAGGGCGGGCAGTTTGCCGTACTGGATCTCGGCCACCTTGTCGAACTGGCCCTTGCGTTGCAGGTCCGCCATCTCGGCACGCAGGTGGTCGATCTCCTCCTTCACGTGGGCGCTGCCCTGGACCGTGGCCTTCTCGGCCTTCCACACTTCCTCCAGGTCGGCGTATTCCTTTTCCAGCTTGCGGATCTCGTCCTCGATGAGGGACAGGCGCTTGCGGCTGGCCTCGTCCTTCTCCCGCTTCACCGCCTCCCGCTCGATCTTGAGCTGGATCACGCGGCGGTCCAGTTTGTCCATGACCTCCGGCTTGGAGTCGATCTCCATCTTGATGCGGCTGGCGGCTTCGTCCATCAGGTCGATGGCCTTGTCCGGCAGGAAGCGGTCGGTGATGTAGCGGTGGGAGAGTTCGGCGGCCGCGACCAAGGCCGGGTCCGTGATGTCGACGCCGTGGTGCAGTTCGTACTTCTCCTTCAGGCCGCGCAGGATGGCGACGGTGGCTTCCACGCTGGGCTCGTCCACCAGCACCTTCTGGAAGCGGCGTTCCAGGGCGGCGTCCTTCTCGATGTACTTGCGGTATTCGTCCAGGGTGGTGGCGCCGATGCAGTGCAGCTCGCCCCGGGCCAGGGCGGGCTTCAGCATGTTGCCGGCGTCGATGGCGCCTTCCGCCTTGCCGGCCCCCACCATGGTGTGCAGCTCGTCGATGAACAGGATGATGCGGCCCTCGTCCTGGCCCACTTCCTTCAGCACGGCCTTCAGGCGCTCCTCGAACTCGCCCCGGTACTTGGCGCCCGCCAGCAGGCCGGCCATGTCCAGCACCAGCACGCGCTTGCCCTTCAGGGTCTCGGGCACCTCGCCGTTGACGATGCGCTGGGCCAGGCCTTCGACGATGGCGGTCTTGCCCACGCCCGGCTCGCCGATCAGCACCGGGTTGTTTTTGGTGCGCCGTTGCAGCACCTGGATGGCGCGGCGGATCTCGTCGTCGCGGCCGATCACCGGGTCCAGCTTGCCCTGGCGCGCCCGGTCGGTCAGGTCCAGGGTGTATTTCGCCAGGGCCTGGCGCTGGCCCTCGGATTCCTGGTTATCCACGCCCTCGCCGCCGCGCACTTCGCTGATGGCGGCTTCCAGCGCCTTGCGGGTGGCGCCGTTTTCCTTGAGCAGGCGGCCCGCCTCGCCCTTGTCGTCCACCGCCGCGAGCAGGAACAGCTCGGAGGCGATGTACTGGTCGCCGCGCTTGCTGGCTTCCTTGTCGGTCAAGTTGAACAGGTTGACCAGTTCCTTGGAGGGCTGGATCTCCCCGCCGGTCCCTTCCACCTTGGGCAGACGGTTCATGGCCGCCTGCAACGCGGCAACCAGGGAAGGCAGGCGCGCGCCGGCCTTCTGCAGGATGGGGCGGGCGCTGCCGCCTTCCTGGTTGATCAGGGCGGCGAGCAGATGCACCGGCTCGATGTAGGGGTTGTCGTTGCCCAGGGCCAGGCTTTGCGCGTCCTGGATGGCGGACTGGAACGGCGTGGTGAGTTTGTCGAAACGCATGTCGTGCTCCCAAATCGGATGATTGCCTCCCAAATGGGGAATGCGGGGGCGATTTCAACTCCCGGAGCGGACAAATGCGGCGGGGAATTACAATCGCTCCATGACTATAGACCTCGAAAATGCGATTCAGGCCAATACGCGCGCGGCGCTGGAAGAGGACGTCGGCAACGGCGATCCGACCGCGCGTTTGATCCCCGAAGCGGCCATCGGACACGCCCGGGTCATCACACGGGAAGACGCGGTGCTGTGCGGGACGGCCTGGTTCGATGCCTGCTTCCACGCCCTGGACCCGGACGCGAAACTCGACTGGCGCGCCCGGGACGGCGAGCGTGTCGTGGCTGGAAAAACCCTGTGCGAAATCACCGGCCAGGCCCGCGCCCTGCTCACCGCCGAGCGGCCGGCCCTGAACTTCCTGCAGACCCTGTCCGGCGTGGCGACGGAAACCCGCCGCTATGTGGACGCCATCGCCGGCACCCGGGCGAGGATTTACGACACCCGCAAGACCCTGCCGGGCCTGCGTCTGGCGTTGAAGTACGCGGTGAAATGCGGCGGCGGCGAGAACCAGCGCATCGGCCTGTACGACGGGATACTGATCAAGGAGAACCACATCGCCGCGGCGGGAGGCATCGCCCTGGCCCTGGACGCGGCGTTCCGGCTCGCGGCGCGGCAAGCCGCGCCCCTCTCCCCTGACCCTTTATCCTCGCTTGACGAGGGCTCCCCCGCCTGCGGGGGAGAGGAAATTTCAGTGCAGATTGAGGTGGAAAGCCTGGCCCAACTGGAGGAAGCCCTCCAAGCCGGCGCGAAGCTGATCCTGCTGGACAACTTCAACCTGGACGGGATGCGGGAGGCGGTGCGGGTCACCGCCGGCCGGGCGGCCCTGGAGGCTTCCGGCGGCATTTCACTGGAGACGGTGCGGGCCATCGCGGAGACGGGGGTGGACCGGATTTCCGTGGGCGGGCTGACCAAATCGGTCCGGGCCGTGGATCTGTCGATGCGCTTCGTTTGACGGGCCCTTGTTATCGCGAACGGCGGCGGGAGGCTTCGGCAACTCCACCCCATCGCACCGGCGCGCATCCCGCCTGACCCCGATCCAAAGGGGGAACGCCCTCCACCAGCGACCCCCTCAATGCAACTGGGGCGGCCCCTGTTCGGCGGGGAAACCGGTGCGGACTTCCTCGGGCGTCGCGTCGCGGATGGAGACGACGGTCACCACGCAGGTGGCGTCGCGGCCGGCCAGGGCATGGTTGCCGTCCAGGGTGATCTTGCCGTCGGCGATGGCGACCACGCGGAAAGTCAGGGTTTCACCCTTCTCGTTCTGCAATTCGGCCTCGGCGCCCACGTAGCGGATGGTGGGCGGCACGTTGTCGATGTCCTCGACGATGATCAGGCTGGGATCGGCTTCGCCGAAGGCTTCGCCCGGTGTCAGGGGCACTTCCACCTGGTCGCCCACGCAATGGCCTTCCAGACCTTTTTCGATTTCCGGAAACAGGCCGCTGTTGGCGCCGTGCACATAGCCCGTGGGCATGTCCTGCTGGCCCATGACCCGGCCGTCCTCGGCCAGCACGGAATAGGTCATGAACACCACCTTGCCGGGCCGTACCTTGTCGTTACTCATCGTCGTCTCCCGAAAAAAACGGGCAGTTTAACAGTTGGAATTTCTCCGCGGGCGCGAGCCGGGGCCCGCTTCTACAGCGACACCACGTCCAGGTCCACCTGGATTTCCGTGGGGCCTTCCACTTCCCAGGTGAAGGTGAGTTCCACCGCCTGCATGATCTTTTCGAAGCCCGCTTCCGACTGGGACACGGTCGTGTGCGGCTGAACCTTGATCCGCGCCGGGACCGAGCTGGTCAGGCGGATGGCGCCGCCCAGGTAATGGTCTTCCAGAGCGATTTCCTGGAGTCCGTCCCAGGCGAAGGACTGGCCGAAGCCGCCGGGAACCTCGCCGTTGACGACGTAGCGCCCAGCGGGTCCGTCGCAGCAGGGCATGGCCAGGTTGAGGCGGCTGGACAGGCGGCCCCGACCCACGGCCTTGAGGGCGACGCTCAAGCGGTTGTCCTTCACCCCGTAGATTTTCGCGACCCGGGTTTCGCCGGCCTGGCCCATGCACAGCACGGCGCCGCCCTGGATCACGCTGCTCGCGTATTGCACCGGCAGCTTGGCCTCGTAATCGGTCCAGGATTCCACGAACAGGCCCCGCGCGCGCGTATCCGGCATCAAATCCTCGGGCTTGATCTCGTGCTTGAAGCGCACCACGTCGTGGGCGGAGGCGATGCCCTCGCCCTCGTGTTCCCGGGCCTGGCCGCCGGCCGCCTTGTGGTGGTAGTGCTCCTCGTAGCGCTTCAGGGTGTCGCCGAAGTTCTGGGCCAGCGGATAGCTGGACAGCTCGATGACCGCCGCGTCCTTGTCCGGCCGCACCACGGCCTGGAGCGCCAGGCTGCTCATGAACACCTCGTCGATGCCGTCCAGGTCCAGGTCGCCGGAGGAGCTCGCGGGCCGTGTCTGGAGGGCGTCCAGGCGCCGTTCCAACTGGATCATGGCGTGCCACACCGCGCGCCGCAGGTGGGGCAGGTAGATGCCGCCGAACAGGCCGTGCCAGTAGGCGTCGTTGGCCTGGGCTTCGTGCAGCAGTTCCACCAGATCCTGGCGGATCTGGTCGGCGGGCAGGCTGGCCAATCGGGCGGACAGGCCCAGCATGCGCTTGTGGGCCCAGTTGGCCTCCGGGTAGCGGGTGAGGAAGTTCTTCCAGATACCGCCGCGGATGAAGGGCCGGTCCCGCTCCAGTACGCCCTGATCCTTGGCCGCGTGGACCAGTTCCGCGTAACGGCGGGCGGCGGGCGCCGGCAAGGTCCATTCCCCCATTTCGCTGTAGGACACGGTGGGCAGATAGACCACGCCTTTCGACGGCGCTTCCCGGTGGTAATCGTGGAAATGGGCGCTCCTGATCGTCTTCGAAGCCAGGACGCCCTCGATGAAGTCTTTCAGCCAGCCCCGCTCGTAGACCCAGTTGTAGGTCTCGGGCCAGATGCCGAACTTCTCGATGTCGTCGAAGTAGATGGCGGCGGAATGATTGGTCTCGTCGGCCATGGATTCGATGTGGGCCACCGCTTCATGGGCCGGCGCGAAGGGCAGGCGGTAGCGCAGGGCTTCCGAGATGGGAAACAGGTCCAGGCGGCGGCCGTCCTCCTCGGTGGTGTGGTAGCCGTTCAGCGTGTCCCGCTCGCTGCCGGCGCACAGGAAATGGTAGTCGTCCACCATGACGTAGCGGATGCCGGAATCGCCCAGGGCGGGCACCACGGTGGCTTCCCACACCCGCTCGGTGAGCCAGGCGCCTTGCGGACGTTGCAGGAAATACTGTTCGATCCGGTCCGACATGGCGGCGAGCTGGCTCATGCGGTCCCGGTAGGGGATCACCGCCAGCACCGGCTCCATGTCGCCGGCGCCGAAGAACTCCACCTGGCCCCGCTGCGCCATTTCCCGCAGCAAGGCCATGTCTTCCGGCTTGTTGGTCATCAGCCATTCCAGCAGCCAGCCGGAGGAATGCAGGGCGAAGCGGAATTCCGGATAGCGGTGCACCGTTTCCAGGAAGGGCTTGTAGCAGCGCTGGTGGGCGTCCTCCATGACTTCCGGGAAGTTGCCGACGGGCTGGTGGGCGTGGACGCCGAAGAGGAGGGAGACGGATTGGGTCATGGGGAACGATGGGGTGGGAAGAAGAATGTGGAAAGGGGAACGTGGAAAGGGAAGGGAAGGTGGGAAGGAGTTCGTGAAAAGGGAAACGTGAAAAGTGATGCCCTCCCGGCGCTACGCGCCACCCTCCCTGCCGGGCGGGTAGGTGGATCACATCTCACATTTCACATCTCACATTTCACGTCTCACTTTTCCCATACCTCCCTCGCCTCAAGCGCCCCCCCGCCGCATCACGCCGCCCGCCTCGGTGTAGCCGCCGCCGTGGCAGAGCGGCTGGTCCAGATAATCGGGCGGCGCGAGCGCCAGAGTTTCATACAAACGTTTCAGTTTCTGCCGGTAGACCCGGTCGAAACTTTCCACCGCGTCGGCCGGGTTGTAGTCGCCGAACCACCAGAACCAATCGGAGCTTTCGCAGGAACGCAGCAGGGGTTCGGCCGCGGCCTGGCGCTCGGCCGGCGCCGCGTCGTAGGCTTGTTTCGCCGCCACCAGCCAGTCCCAGCCCCGGTTCTTGGCCGGATCGCCCATCCAGGTGGTGAAGTCGCCGTAGACCCAACTGCCCGCCACCAGGTGGGGCAAGGGCTGGGGCGAGTCGGGAAACAACTCCAGGTAGTCCTTGTAGGTGGTGATGTGGACATGCGGGTCCGCCGTCAGCGCGGCGTACAGCTCGGACAGGAAGTAGTAGCCGTTGTAGGGGTAGTACTCCCAGGCGTTTTCGCCGTCCAGGATGATGCTGACCACCGGATCGGCCCCCGACGCGTGGCTGCGCACCGCGTCCAGCGCGTGGGTGAAATGGCGCACCGCGTCGGCGCCGAACCAGCCCTTGTATTCGAAGCCGATCAGATCCGACAGATGATCGTCGCGGAAGAACAGGGCGGTCCGGGTTTCCGGCAAGCGATACGGCACGGTGGACCAGGACGCCTTGCCGGACAACGGCTTGCCCGCCGCCGCCAGGCTGTGGCGCAGCACGCCCTCGCCGGTGGCCGCCCACTTGATCCCCGCCTCAGAAAGCTGGCGCACGGCCGCGTCGGACACGCCGCCCTCGGCGGGCCAGAAGCCGACCGGAGTCTGGCCGAACCGGGCGCGATGGTCGGCGAGGGCGGCATCGATGTGGGCACGGGCGCGCGCCGCGCCGCCCGGATACGCCGGCGCGGCGGGCAGCGGCAAGCCGGGCCGGGCCTCCCGGGCGGCGCCGAAATCCAGCAGGAGGGGAAGGATGGGATGGCTGTGGGGGGTGGACGACAACTCGATCTGTCCCCGCTCGGCCAAGCGCCGGTAGCGGGGCAGCAGGCCGGTGACGACCTCGCCGTACAGGTCGAACAGGACGCGCCGGTCCTCCTGGCTGAAGTTCTCGCCCTTGTTCATCAAGGCCATGAGCGCGGGACTCGCGCGGCGGAGGGTCTCGCCGGTCCAGACCAGGTGATACCAGGTCACCAGATCGGCCAGGTATTGCCCGGACAGGTAGGCCAGGCCCGTGTCGCCGCTTTCCTCCACGGTTTTCCAGAGCGTGTACAGCCGCTTGTAGCCGGGAAAGGGGTCCAGCATGGTGGGATGGTGGATCTTGAAGCACTGGGACACGAGCCATTGCTTGTCCGCGAGGGAAAGCGCCCCGGGCTCGGGATCGATCAGGGCCGCGAGCAGGGGATCGCGCAGCTCGCCGCTGGCGAACTGCTCGGCGTAATCCTGTAGCTGCGCCGCGAGGGTGGGCACGATGTTGACCACGCAGGCCATGTCCGGCGCGGCCTCCAGGTGGGCCGCCATATCCGCGTAATCCTTGACGGCGTGCAGGTAGGTCCATGGAAGTTGGTATCGGCCATCGGCATCGCGATAGTCGGGCTGGTGGAAGTGCCAGCAGAGAACGAGGTGGAGCATGGGAAGGGAGGAGCGGAATCGGCGGGGGCAAGGATACACCTTCCCCCCTCTCCCTTAACCCTTTACCGAAAGTGGTGGAACGCCTGTCCCAGCATTTCCGGGGTCACCAGGGTGATGCCCCGGCTGGTGACGTGGAAGTGCTTTTCGTCCTCGGCGCGGTTGACGCCGATGCTCATGCCGGCGGGAATCTTGCAGCCCTTGTCGATGACCACCTGCTTCAGGATGGCGCCCTCGCCGATGGTCACGTCCGGCAGCACCACCGCTTCCTCCAGATAGGCGCCCTCCTTGACCCGGACGTTGGAGAACAGCACCGAGCCCCGCACGATGGCGCCGCTGATGATGCAGCCGCCGGACACCATGGAGTCCACCGCCATGCCCCGGCGATGTTCCTCGTCGAACACGAACTTGGCCGGCGGCAACTGCTCCTGGTAGGTCCAGATCGGCCAGTCCTTGTCGTACAGATTCAGTTCCGGGGTGATGCGCGCCAGATCCAGGTTCGCCTCCCAATAGGCGTCCACGGTACCCACGTCGCGCCAGTAGGCAGGCTCGTCCTCGCCGTGCACGCAACTGTCGGTGAAGCTGTGGGAGTAGATCCGGTAACCGGTGCGGATCAGGTGGGGAATGATGTTCTTGCCGAAATCGTGGTCCGAGTTCTTGTCGTCCGCGTCCCGCACCAATTGCTCGAACAGGAAGGCCGCGTTGAACACGTAGATGCCCATGGAACACAGCGCCACGTCCGGGTTGCCGGGCATGGGCGGCGGGTTCTCCGGCTTCTCGGCGAAGTCCACCACGCGCCCCTCGTCGTTGACGGCGATGACGCCGAAGGCGCTCGCCTCCTTGAGTGGCACCTCGATGCAGGCGACGGTCATGTCCGCCTCGTTGCGCACGTGGTTGGCGATCATTTCGCCGTAGTCCATCTTGTAGATGTGGTCGCCGGCCAGCACCAGCACGTATTCCGGCTTGTAGACGCGCAGGATGTCCAGGTTCTGGTAGATGGCGTCGGCGGTGCCCCGGTACCAGGTGTCCTCGTCCACCCGCTGCTGGGCGGGCATCAGCTCGACGAACTCGTTGAATTCGCCGCGCAGGAAACCCCAGCCGCGCTGCACGTGCTTGATCAGGGAATGGGCCTTGTACTGGGTGACGACGCCGATGCGGCGGATGCCGGAATTCATGCAGTTGGAAAGGGGAAAATCGATGATGCGGAACTTGCCGCCGAACGGCACCGCGGGTTTCGCGCGCCAATCGGTGAGTTGTTTGAGGCGGCTGCCCCGGCCGCCGGCAAGGATCAGGGCGACCGTGTTCTTGGTTAGTAGACTAACGAAACGCGGATATTCTTTTTGCACGCTTGGTCCCCTTCGCTGAGGTGTTGTTTATTCATCTGAGGCTTTAGGTGAAATAATAGCCGATGTAGTTATCCTTAATACATGACCCGAGGATAACCATCGGGTCACGATACTCGGGTAAGCTGAACCATCCCGCCTGACGGCAACCATTCCAATTAGACCCACGCCATGCCCCATTCCCTGGAACGTCTCCTCACCGCGCGACACCACGATCCCTTCTCCATTCTCGGGCTGCATCCCGATCCGGAAGGCTGGGTGTTGCGGGTGTTCCGCCCGGACGCCAGCCGCGTCACCCTGATGCTGCCCGACGGCGGCGTCGACCTCGCCAAGACCGACAGCCGCGGCCTGTACGAATGGCGCGGCGCCCTCGCCCCGCCCCGGCCCTGGCGGCTGGCCATCGTCGCGGACGGCCAGTCCTTCGAGATCGTCGATCCCTACGCCTTCGGGCCGCTGCTCACGGACCAGGAAATCCACCTGTACAACGAAGGCCGTCTGCTGGAGGCCTGGCGCAGCCTGGGCGCCCAGCCCATGCAGTTGGACGGCGCCGACGGCGTGCGTTTCGCCGTCTGGGCGCCCAACGCGGAACGGGTCTCGGTGGTGGGCAGCTTCAACAACTGGGACGGCCGCATCCACGCCATGCGCGTGCGCGGCGGCTCCGGCATCTGGGAACTGTTCATCCCCGGCCTGGCCGCGGGCGACCTGTATAAATTCGAGATCCGCAACCGGGATTCCGGCGCGGTCATGGTCAAGGCCGACCCCTTCGGCCAGGGTTTCGAAATGCGCCCGGGCACCGCCGCCGTGGTGCCCGGCGCGTCGCTCCACACCTGGGGCGACGCCGAATGGATGCAGGACCGCGCGCGCCGGGACTGGCAGCACGCGCCCATGAACACCTATGAAATCCATGCCGGCTCCTGGCGCCGGCATCCGGACGGACGCTTCTACAACTGGCGCGAGCTGGCGGATGTCCTGGTGCCCTACATGGCGGACCTGAGCTACACCCACCTGGAGCTCATGCCGGTCACCGAGCATCCCCTGGACGCCTCCTGGGGCTACCAGACCACCGGTTATTTCGCCCCCTCCTCCCGCTTCGGCTCGGCCGACGACTTCCGCTACTTCGTCGACGCCTGCCACCAGGCCGGCATCGGCGTATTGCTGGACTGGGTGCCGGGCCACTTTCCCATGGACGCCTGGGCCCTGGCCCGCTTCGACGGCACCGCCCTGTACGAGCACGAGGATCCGCGCCTGGGCGTGCACCAGGACTGGGGCACCCACATCTTCAATTACGGGCGCGGCGAGGTGAAGGGTTTCCTCCTGTCCAGCGCCTACTATTGGCTGTCGGAATTCCACCTGGACGGCCTGCGCGTGGACGCGGTCGCCTCCATGCTCTACCTGGACTATTCGCGCAAGAACGGCGAGTGGCTGCCCAACAAGTACGGCGGCCGCGAGAACCTGGAGGCCATCGATTTCCTACGCGAGATGAACGCCATGGTGCACGAGCGCTTTCCCGGCGCGCTGACCATCGCCGAGGAATCCACCGCCTGGCCCATGGTGTCGCGCCCCACCTACGTGGGCGGCCTGGGCTTCTCCATGAAATGGAACATGGGCTGGATGAACGACACCCTGGCCTACATCGGCCAGGACCCGATCTACCGCCGCTACCACCACAACAATCTCACCTTCGGCCAGCTTTACGCCTACTCCGAGAACTTCGTGCTGCCCTTCTCCCACGACGAGATCGTGCACGGCAAACGTTCCCTGCTCGGCAAGATGCCCGGCGACGCCTGGCAGCAGTTCGCCAACCTGCGCCTGCTGCTCGCCTACCAGGCCGCCAGCCCGGGCAAGAAGCTCAACTTCATGGGCAACGAGTTCGGCCAGGGCCGGGAGTGGTCGGAGAAATGGGAGCTGGACTGGGGCCTGCTGCAGACCGACTGGCACGAAGGCGTCGTCCGCTGCGCGCGCGACCTCAACCGCCTGTATCGCGATCTGCCGCCCCTGCACGACCTGGACTTCCAGGTGGAAGGTTTCGCCTGGATCGACTGCCACGACGCCGACCAGTCCATCCTCACCTTCCTGCGCCGCGACCGGCAGGGCCGCTCGGTGGTGGCCGCCTTCAACTTCACCCCGGTGCCCAGGGACGGCTACCGCATCGGCGCCCCCGCGGCGGGCTTCTGGCGCGAGATATTCAACAGCGATTCGGCCTTCTACGGCGGCGGCAACATGGGCAACGGCGCCGGCCTGATGTCGGAAGAACTGCCCTGGATGGGCTATCCCCAGTCCCTGGTCTTGACCCTGCCGCCCCTGGCCGGAATCATCCTCTATCAGGACTGAACGGGTGGGCGGCTTCGTTTCCTGCCAGGTTCTCGGCGGAGGGAAACGCCGCGCCATTCCCCTGGCCGACGTTTCCGAAGCCATCGCCGCCGGCGAAGGCCTGGTCTGGATGGAACTGAACGATCCGGACCAGGCCACGCTGGCCCAGTTGCAGAAGGAACTGGGTCTCCATGAACTGGCGGTCGAGGACGCCCTGTTCGCCAACCAGCGGCCCAAGGTGGAGGACTACGCGGGCGGCCTGTTCGTGGTGTTGCGCACCGCGCGGATCTGGAACGACGCCATCGAATACGGCGAAACCCACATCTTCTGCGGCCCCGCCTACCTGGCCATCATGCGCCACGACACCGGGCCGGGCTACGGCCGCGTCCTGGACCGTCTGGAAGCCGGCGGCAAGGCGCCGACCACCGGCATGGCCCTGTACGCCCTGCTGGACCACATCGTCGACGAGCTGCGCCCGTTGTCCAGCCGGCTCGAGGACCGCTATACCGACCTGGAGTCGGCGATTTTCTCCGGCGGTTTTTCCGGGGAAAACCTGCAACACCTGTTCGAGACCAAGCGGGAGATCATGGGGCTCATGTCCGCCATCCACCCGGTGCCGGAAATCTGCGGCGACCTGATCCGCCTGCACCAGAACCTGGTGGACAAGGAACTGCGCGCCTACTACCGGGACGTGGCGGACCACGCCATCCGTCTGATCCAAAGCCTGGACCGGCTACGGGAAATGATCGCCGACGCCATGCAGCTCTCCCTCGCCACCGCGGTCATGGAGCAGAGCGACTCGGTGCAGAAGCTGGCCGGCTGGGGCGCCATCCTCGCCATTCCCACCCTGGTGTTCAGTCTCTACGGCATGAACTTCAAAAACATGCCGGAATTGGACTGGCCCTTGGGCTATCCCATGACCCTGCTCGCCACCGGCCTCGCCTGCTTCTGGCTGTATCGCCACCTGAAGCGGCGCGGCTGGATCTGACATCCGCTAACCCACAACGCATCGACCGCCATGCCCGACATCACCCTCACCCCCACCTGGCAAGCCCTGAAGGAAGAACGCAAGGCCTGGAAGACCCTGCATTTGCGCACCCTGTTCGCCCGCGACAAGAAGCGCGCCGAGCGCTTCTCCCTGCAACTGGACGACCTGTTGCTGGACTACTCGAAGAACCTGATCCGGCCGCAGACCCTGCGCCTGCTGATCAGGCTGGCCAAGGAAGCCGGCGTGGAAACCCTGCGCGACGCCATGTTCGCCGGCGAAAAGATCAACCTGACGGAAGGCCGCGCGGTGCTGCACACCGCCCTGCGCAACCGCTCCGAACGGCCCGTTCTCGTGGACGGCGCCGACGTCATGCCGGAGGTGCGCGCGGTGCTGGCGCGCATGCGCGCCTTCGCCGACCGGCTGCGCACCGGCAAGTGGAAAGGCTATACCGGCAAGGCCATCACCGACGTGGTGAACATCGGCATCGGCGGTTCCGACCTGGGCCCGGCCATGGCCTGCCTGGCGCTCAAGCCCTATGGCGGCAACCTGCGCGCCCATTTCGTTTCCAACGTGGACCCCAGCCATCTGGTGGACACCCTGGAGGACCTGGACCCGGCCACCACCCTGTTCATCGTCGCCTCGAAGACCTTCACCACCCAGGAGACCCTGCTCAACGCCGGCTCGGCGCGGGCCTGGCTGCTGGCGGCGGCCAAGGACGAGAAGGCGGTGGCGAAGCATTTCGTCGCCGTCTCCACCAATGAAGGCGCGGTGCGGGAATTCGGCATTGACCCGGCCAACATGTTCGGTTTCTGGGACTGGGTCGGCGGCCGCTATTCCCTGTGGAGCGCCATCGGCCTGCCCATCGCCCTGTACATCGGCATGGACGAATTCGAGGAGCTGCTGGCCGGCGCCCACGACATGGACGAGCATTTCCGCGGCGCGCCCCTGGACGCGAACATGCCGGTGATCCTGGCCGTGCTGGGCCTCTGGTACAACAATTTCTGGGACGCCCAGAGCTACGCGGTGCTGCCCTACGAGCAGCGCCTCTCCCGCTTCCCCGCCTACCTCCAGCAGTGCGACATGGAAAGCAACGGCAAGGGCGTGACCCGGGACGGCAAACCGGTGAAGCTCTCCACCGGCCCCATCCTGTTCGGCGAGCCCGGCACCAACGGCCAGCACGCCTTCTACCAGCTCATCCACCAGGGCACCAAGCTGATCCCCTGCGACTTCCTCGCGGCCGTGGAATCCCATAACGATGTGGGCGGCCAGCACGCGGTGCTGCTGTCCAACTTCCTGGCCCAGCCGGAAGCCCTGATGCGCGGCAAGACCGCCGCCGAGGCGGAGACCGAGTTGGCCCAGACCGGCATGGCCAAGCGCGACATCAAGGCCCTGGCGCCGCACAAGGTGTTCCCCGGCAACCGCCCCACCAACACCCTGCTCTACCGCAAGCTGACGCCGCGCACCCTGGGCCGTCTGATCGCGCTGTACGAGCACAAGGTGTTCGTGCAGGGCGCCCTGTGGAACGTGAATTCCTACGACCAGTGGGGCGTGGAACTGGGCAAGCAGTTGGCCAAGGCGATCCTGCCGGAACTGGAGGGAAAACCCGCCGCGCGGAACGGCGCCGGCCACGACGCCTCCACCGCGGCGCTCATCGCGCGTCTTCGCTCTTCCTGAGGTAATCCCGGGTCTTGCCCGTCCACAGCCAGATATAGCGCAGGCCGGACACGGCCACGACGATGGCGGTGACCTGGGCGAAAGGATCGATGCCCGCGTCCAGCCCCAGGTCCAGCGCCATGTCCGCGAGGGTGTAGGAAACCAGGACGAATTCCAGCGCGGTGGCCAGCTTGCCCGACAGGGTGGGCCGCACGTCCAGGCTGCCGGTCAGGCGGCGGTAGGCCTCGGCGCCGGCCAGAATGACGATGTCCCGCACCAGCACCAGCCAGAGCAGCCACATGGGCAGCAGATCGGTCAGGCACAGCATGGTCAGGGTGGTGAGCAGCATCACCTTGTCGGCGATGGGATCGAGCCAGGCGCCGAGCACGCTGCGCTGATTCAGCAGACGCGCGAGGTTGCCGTCCAGCAGATCGGTCAAGGCCGCCGCGACGAACAGCCAGAACGCCGCGTCCACGTCGTACTCGCTCAGGCGCCAGGCCACCAGGGGCGCCAGGATCAGGCGCGCCATGGTGAGCAGGTTGGGGATGGTCCAGATCATGGCTTGCCGGAATGGGGCGGAGACAGGTCTCCTTCCCCCTTTGGAAAAGCCCCCGTTCGGGGATGAAGGGGATCGAGGGGGATGCTGGGGGATGGGCGCGGCATTGCGGCGTTGAATCCCCCCCAGCCCCCCTTTTCCAAAGGGGGGAGACTCAGCACGTCGCGCGCGTTGGCGCTGGTGGCAGCGGCCACGTCCCCCGAGGACAAACCGCGTACTTCCGCAAGGGTTTGCGCGATGCGCGCCAGTTGCGCCGGCTCGTTGCGGCCCTTGCCGACCCATTCCGGCGGGATGTCCGGACTGTCGGTTTCCAGCACGATGGCCTCCAGCGGCAGATCCCGCGCCAGCCGGCGCAGGTTGCTGGCCCGCTGCCAGGTGAAGGCGCCGCCGAAACCCAGCTTGAAGCCCAGCTTGATGAACGCCTGCGCCTGCTGGTCGCTGCCGTTGAAGGCATGGGCGATGCCGCCCTTCACCTTGAAGCGGCGCAGGTGCTTGAGTATCTGGTCGTTGGCGCGGCGGCAGTGGAGCAGCACCGGCAGATCGAAATCCCGGGCGATCCTCAACTGCTCCGCATAGAAGTGTTCCTGGGTCGCGAAATCCAGTTCCGGCACGAACAGGTCCAGGCCGATCTCCCCCACCGCCACCGGCCGCGCGGCCTCGATGCGGACGCGCAGATCGGCCAGATGCGAATCGTGGTGCAGGGAAATATAGATGGGATGCAGGCCCCAAGCCGGCAGGCAGCCCGGATAGCGCCCGCACACGGCGGCCACATCGGCGAAATTGGCCCGCGTCACGGCGGGCACGACCTGCATCGCCACCCCCGCGGCCCGGGCCCGGTCGTAGGCCGCATCCCGGTCCCGGTCGAACTCGCCGGCATCCAGGTGACTGTGGGTATCGATCAGGGAATCGGGTTCGGAACTCATGGGCTCGGGATTCATCGCGTTTCGAATATCGCCCCAAGTCGAGCCCGCCGCAAGCCTCGCCACGGCGGAGAAATACGTGCCCTCCCGGCAATTCCCCGGCACAATCCGCCAGCGGCAGCGCCCACGCGGGCTTCGCCCGGCGGCGTCCGCCACCTCAAACAGGCCGACAGGAGACTTCATGAAAACACACAACCTATTCATCGCCCTCGCCCTTATCGCTTCCCCCGTCCTGGCTGCGGACGAACCCGCCGCCGCCTCGGATATTCCGCAAAACACCGATGCCTGGGTGCGCTATCTGTCCGATTTCACCCGCAACGGCGAAATGCTCGCCGATCCCAAAAAGTTCATGGCCGCCCTCAATGCCGTCAGCGAGCCGGCTTTTCTGACCTCCGCCGCGAGCGCGATGCTGGATCCCGCCCTATATACCCAGTCCGTCTCCAGCCTGATGGACCCCCGCGCCTACGGCAATTTCGCCCGCGCCATGGACCCCGCGGTCATCGCGTCCTGGACCCAGGCCATCGCCGATCCCCAGTTCATCGCCGCGCTGCAGACCGTGATCGCCGACCCCAACAAGCTGATGCGCTGGGCGATGCTGCCCATGGACCCGAAACTCCTGGCCACCGGCATGAATCTGCTCAACCCCAACGTCTATGCGCGCTGGGCCGCCGCGCCGGTCAGCCCGCAAGTGACCCAGATGGCCACCGCGCCCATCAATCCCAACTGGTACGGCGCCTGGACCGGCGCCATGATGGCGCCCCAGTCCTACGGCCCCACCGTGGGCGGCTGGCTGCGCGCCCCCAACTACGGCATGCCCGTGCCGATGATGATGCCCATGCAAATCCCAGCCATGCCCGCCGCGAAGTAATCCTTTATCCGCTTGTCCCGACGGCGCGGACTCGTCCGCGCCGTTTTTTTCGCGCGTTTCGCGTTAACAGATGAGATGGATGTTCGTGCGGGTGGCGAATTGCCTCCCCCTTTTCCAAAGGGGGGAACCAGGGATTCAACACCTCCCGGCACATCCATAGGTAACGCGAATTTAGCCTGTTGTTTTCTAATCCACGACTTGAATCCGGCTTATCCGGCCAGATTTGATCACCCCGTATAAAATGTACGTCCTTTCCCTGGAGACTCCCCTTCCATGAAGCAACTCTTCCTGAGCGTATTCGCCGTATTCCTCGCCTTCGCCCTCACCATGCCCGATGCCGAGGCCAAGCGTTTCGGCGGCCTGCGCAATTCCGGCATGCAGCGGCAAGCCCCCATACAACGCAATGTCCAGCCCCAGCCCGCGAATCCCCAACCCGGCGCCACGCCGCAAACGCCTCAGAAGCGTTCCTGGATGGGTCCCATCGCCGGCCTCGCCGCCGGTCTCGGCCTGGCCGCCCTCGCCTCCCACTTCGGCTTCGGCGAGGGGATGGCCAACATCCTCATGATCGCGTTGCTGGCCATGGGCGCGTTCATGCTGTTCAACTGGTTCATGCGCCGCAACCAGCCCCGGCCCATGCAGTATGCCGGCGCCGGCGGCGGGCCGCAGCCGGTCCGTTTCGACGCGCCCGCCGCGATGCCCGGCTCGGTGTCCGCCATGGCAAACCAGGCCGCCGCCCTGCCGCCCGGCTTCGACGCCGAAGCCTTCACGCGCCAGGCCAAGGTCAACTTCCTGCGTCTGCAAGCGGCGAACGACGCCGGCAATCTGGACGACATCCGCGAATTCACCAGCCCGGAGATGTACGCGGAGATCAAGTTGGACATCGACGAACGCAAGGGCGTGACCCAACGCACCGAAGTCACCCTGCTCGACGCCGAAGTCCTGGAAGCGGTGGAGGAAGAGAATCGTCAGATCGTCAGCGTGCGCTTCCACGGCCTGCTGAAGGAAGACAGCGACACGCCCGCGCCCTTCGACGAGACCTGGCACCTGACCAAGCCCGCCAGCGGCAAGGGCGGCTGGGTGGTGGCCGGGATTCAGCAGAACGCCTGACCGACGCCCCTCTCCCGCAAGAGGGAGAGGGGCTGGGGGAGAGGAGGTGACGCCCCCTATCACCGCCCGGGCAAAATCCGCCAGAGTCCCTCTCCCCAACCCTCCCCCGGCGGGGGAGGGAGCAAACCACCCGATCACCCAACCCAATCCATGAACCCCGATTCCCCACTTTCACCAGAAATCGCCCGCCAGGTCGCCAAGCGGCGCACCTTCGCCATCATCTCCCACCCGGACGCGGGCAAGACCACCCTCACGGAAAAGCTGCTGCTGTTCGGCGGCGCGATCCAGATGGCGGGCACCGTGAAGGCGCGCAAGTCCGGCAAGTACGCCACCTCCGACTGGCTGGAGGTGGAGAAGCAGCGCGGCATCTCGGTGGCCAGCTCGGTCATGCAGTTCGGCTACGACGACTGCGTCATCAACCTGCTGGACACCCCGGGCCACAAGGATTTCTCGGAGGACACCTACCGGGTGCTCACCGCCGTGGACGCGGCGGTCATGGTGGTGGACGCGGCCAAGGGCGTGGAGGAGCAGACCATCAAGCTGCTGGAGGTGTGCCGCCTGCGCGACACCCCCATCATCACCTTCATCAACAAGATGGACCGGGAGGTGCGCGACCCCCTGGAACTGCTGGACGAGATCGAATCCGTCCTCAAGATCCACTGCGCGCCGGTGACCTGGCCCGTCGGCATGGGCAAGCGCTTCCACGGCGTCTATCACCTGATCAACGACGAGGTGCTGCGCTTCGCCCCCGGCGAGGAAAAGGCCGGCCAGGACTTCGAAACCCTGCGCGGCGGGCAGATCGAAGAACTACGAACGCAATACCCGATGGAATTCGCCACCATGGACGGCGAGATCGAACTGGTGCGCGGCGCCGGCGCCGCCTTCCATCTGGACGATTTCCTCAAGGGCAGGCAGACGCCGGTGTTCTTCGGCTCCGGCATCAACAACTTCGGCGTGCGCGAAGTCCTGCGCGCCCTGGTCGACTGGGCGCCGCCGCCCCAGCCGCGGGAAGCGGACACGCCCGCCGGCACCCGCTTCGTCGATCCGGCGGAACAGCCCTTCACCGGCTTCGTGTTCAAGATCCAGGCCAACATGGACCCGAACCACCGGGACCGCATCGCCTTCTTCCGGGTCTGCTCCGGCCAGTACACCCCGGGCATGAAGGTGAAGCAGCGCCGCACCAACAAGGAAATCAAGATCGCCAACGCCGTGGTGTTCATGGCCAACGAGCGCTCGCGCATGGAAGAGGCCTTCGCCGGCGACATCATCGGCATCCACAACCACGGCCAGTTGCAGATCGGCGACGTGCTCACCGAGGGCGAAGCCCTGCACTACAAGGGCATCCCCTACTTCGCGCCGGACATGTTCTCCCGCGCCCGCCTGCGCGATCCGCTCAAGTCCAAGCAGCTCAACAAGGGCCTGCGCGAACTGGGCGAGGAAGGCGCGATCCAGGTGTTCGCGCCGCTGGTGGACAGCAATCTGCTCATGGGCGCCGTCGGCCAACTGCAATTCGAAGTGGTGGAGCACCGCCTGAAGACCGAATACGGCGTCGATGCCGTGTTCGAGCGGGCCGGCATCCACACCGCCCGCTGGGTCACCTGCGACGACGCCGCCCACCTTGCCGAGTTCGTGAAGGCCCAGCAGATGCGCCTGGCCCGGGACGTGGACGACAACCTGGTCTACCTCGCCGACAACCATGTCAACCTGAGTCTGGCCATGGAACGCTGGCCCAAGGTGAAATTCCACAACACCCGGGAACACGGGCAGCAACTTTAGCGCTCGCGCCCGCAAGCGGAGGAAGTCAGTCGTAAATGAGACTGGCGCCCTCCTCGGCGCCCTCCCTCCTCCGCCTACGGGTGAGGGCCGGGGAGGGGGGAAGCCTTTCCAAAGCCAAGGAACAGGAGCCACCATGCTTGAAATCGCCATCCCCGGCGCCGACACCCTCCACCTGGAACACCTGGTGGCCGACTACAACGGCACCCTGGCCCGGGACGGCGCCCTGCTGCCCAGCGTCGCCGCAGCCTTCGCGGAACTGGCGACCCATCTGACCCTGCACGTGGTCACGGCGGATACCTTCGGCCAGGTGCGCGAAGCCCTCGCCGGCCTGCCCTGCACCCTGCACATCCTGCCGCCGGGCGGCCAGGACGCGGCCAAGCTGGCCTATCTGGAAGCCCTGGGCGCCCAGCGCTGCGCCGCCGTGGGCAACGGCCGCAACGACCGGCTCATGCTCGCCAAGGCGGCCCTGGGCATCGCCGTCATGCAGGAGGAAGGCGTCGCGGTGGAAACCCTGCTCGCGGCCCGCGTCGCGGCGCCGGACATCGCCACCGCCCTGGGCCTGCTGCGGCATCCCGGCCGCCTGGTGGCCACCCTGCGGGTGTGAACCCCGTTCAGAACAGCGGCAACTGCCCGCGCGCGCCCGGCGGCCGGAAACGATCCAGCGCCAGCGGCGGCAAGCCGCCCGTCAGCCCCAGCCGCTGGCGCGCCTTGGCCATGCGCTGGGCCAGCAGGTCAGCGTAGATCCCGGTGCCGCGCTGGCGCACGCCGAAGCCGGACTGGTATTCCTTGCCCTCCCGCATCTGCCGCACCAGGCTCATGACATGCTCCGCCCGCAGCGGGAAATGGGCCGCCAGCCAATCCTGGAACACGCCCTTCAACTCGTGGGGCAGGCGCAGCAGAACGTAGCCCGCCGTCTTCGCCCCCGCGCCCCGGGCCGCCTCCAGCACCTTCTCCAGGTCCGGATCGGTGAGCATGGGGATCATGGGCGCCACCAACACCGCGCAGGGCACCCCCGCCGCCGACAACCGCCGCAGGGTCTCCAGACGCCGGGCCGTGCTCGCCGCCCGGGGCTCCAGGCGGCGCGCCAGATCGGCGTCCAGAGTGGCGACGGACACGGCGGCATGCACCAGGCCGTCCCGGGCCATGTCGGCAAGCAGGTCCAGGTCCCTTTCCACCAGGCTGGACTTGGTCACCAGGGTCAGGGGATGGCGCGCCTCGGCCAACACTTCCAGCACCCGCCGGGTGATCCGCAACCGGCGCTCCACTGGCTGCCAGGGGTCCGTGTTCGCCCCCAGGGCCACCGGCGCGGGCCGGTAGCCCGGCTTCGCCAGTTCCGCCCGCAGCACGTCGGCGATGTTGGGCCGGGCGATGATGCGCGTCTCGAAATCCAGCCCCGGCGAAAGGCCGTGATAGGCGTGGCTGGGCCGCGCGTAGCAATACACGCAGCCGTGCTCGCAACCCTGGTAGGGATTCACCGAGCGGTCGAAGGGAATGTCCGGGGAATCGTTGCGGGTGAGCGCGCTCTTGGCCAACTGCTCGATGACCTGGGTTTCCGGCGCGGAGATTTCCTCGTCCTCCCGCGCCCAGCCGTCGTCCTCCGCTTCCCGTGCCAGGGACTCGAAGCGGTGTTGCGGGTTGGAGACGGCGCCGCGGCCGTGGAGGGGGGAGGACATGGTTTTATTGTGCCCCCAAGAACCCATACCAGGGCTGATGTTCCCAACTTGGCGAGCATGTAAGCCGCTTGACGGATTCCGTGTCGCGGAACATCTTTGAAACGGATCGCGCGACGGAAGCTGTTGCAACTCCATGCCGCCACTGAACCGCCAGTTTGAGGATTCCGCCCGGAAACCGACTGGAAGCCTTGAAGGGGAATCGACAGGGGCAATACAGCATCCGCGTCAACGACCAATGGCGCATCTGCTTCTTGTGGCGGGAAGACGGCGTCCATGGCGTCGAGATCGTGGACTATCACTAGGAGCCCGACATGGCTGAAATGCTTGAGGAAATCCATCCCGGCGAAATCCTCCTGGAGGACTTTCTGAAACCCCTCCACATCAGCGCCCGCAGACTCGCCAGCGACATCAACGTTTCGCCGAGCCGAATCAGCGATCTGGTCAACGGCCGCCGCCCCATCACCGCGGATACCGCTTTGCGCCTGGGCCTGTTTTTCAACATGGAACCGCGTTTTTGGCTGAATCTGCAAAGCGAATACGACATGCGCATGGCGGTGCGTGAAACGAAGGAATTAATCGCGCCGAGGATTCGGACCTTTCATCAAAAGGCGGCGTAGCGGGTCACCGTAATTTGTGCTTGGCCCCTAAAATCAATGCCTAAAATCAATGGAACCGTATTACACAGATTCCGTATAGCAAGGTTGATCCTGTGACGTCGATTCGACGTACATGCATTGATTTTTCAGTGATTTTTGTGGTGCGGCAGCTAGACCGATGATGGAATCACAAGAAACCGTATAGCACTGATATACAAGATTCTGTTCAATCAACTGTTATACATCTCCGCCCCTTATTAATCAAATGAGCCATACATAATGGAACTTAATGCAGAGACCAGATCGGTTAACGAGATTTTTTCACCCAACAAAAAATATATAGTACCAAGATTTCAGCGCGAATATTCTTGGCAAACAGAGGAGGTTGAAGAGTTTTGGGATGACATAACAGAGCAAATTAAGATCCGAACAAAAAAGCATATCAAGAACGAGGAATACTTTATTGGCTGTATTGTTCTTGTTGGCGAAGACTCTAAGCCAGAATATCTCATCGTTGACGGGCAACAGCGACTAACAACTCTGACAATCCTGTTAAGAGCAATAGTAGATCGGCTTATTGATTTAGGCGAGTCTACGGCGGCTAATGCACTCTATAAAAACGTTATCGAGGGAACCGACAATGATGGAAAACAGTACTTCAAACTTGTCAATGAAAGTCCAAAACCATTCTTCCAGAATGAGCTCCAAGCACTAACACCCGTCAAACTAAAGAAACCTCAAACAGAAGAGGAAGAGCTTCTTTTTTCTGCATTTAGCTTGCTTAAAAAGAAAATTAAAGATTACAAAATTATAGGCCTCTCTGATATTGAATGCATAAAGGCCCTGCGTGAACAGGTATTAAACTACCTTAAATTCATCCTCGTCACAGCCAAGAGCGAGGACG
>JBGAFI010000002.1:0-434516 GCA_044227325.1 Thiobacillaceae bacterium
AGCGACACCTCGGACGAAGCCTTCCTGATCGCCAACGGCGGCCAGGACTACTACGTGAACCTGGCCGGGGACGCGGACTTCGGCGACAACGAATACACCACGGCGGCGGGGGACAACGAGAACAGCGGCAAGACGCCGGACGCGCCGATGGCGAGCCTGGCGGCGCTGCTGCGGGCGTACGACCTGGATGCCGGGGACGTGATCCACGTCGACACGGGTGTCTACAACCTGGCGACCAACATCGTGCTGGACGCCGAGGACAGCGGCGCGACCATCGAGGGCGCGCAGACGGTGGGCCATGTCACCACGCTGAACCGGGGCAACACGGCCAGCGACCGCGAGGTGTTCCAGTTCAACGGCGCCGACGACCTCACCTTCGACCACCTCGCCATCACCGGCGGTCAGTACGGCTTCTACGCGGGGGATGTGGATTCGGACCGGATCACGGTGCGCAATTCGGACATATTCGGCAATTCATTGACCGGTCTGTATTTCGCCGCAGGCAACGATGATGCGCATCTGCTGGCCAACAAAGTGCATGGCAACGGTAGCGCGGGCGTGGACTTGCGTGGCGCGCGTGCCTTGATTGAAGGCAACGAGGTGTTCGGCAATACCTCCTGGGGCATCTATGCCTCCTACTACGGCACGTTGGCCAATCGTATTGTGATCCGGGATAACCGTATCCACGACAACGCCGGCCATGGCGTCAATGCGGCGGGCGAAGCCTGGATAACCGGCAACGACATCTACGGACAGACCAATATCAACCTCTATGGCGTGTCCGCCTCGGGTGTCGATGTGCGCGTGGAAGGAAACGACATCCATGGCAACTACCGCGGTTTGGCCGCGGCCAACAACGCTGTTGTGATCGGCAACGAAATCTACGGCAACACCCAATACGGGGTTTACGTGGGCTACGACGCCAACATCCTGGGAAATCGTATCTACGGCAATTCCTACGGCATCGTCGATGCCGGCTATGGCCACATCGACAATAACGTGATCTACGCCAACACCAACGTGGGCATTTCTCTGTCGTGGTATCACCAGTCCGAGGACACGGTCAGCAACAACACCATCTACCAGCCGGTGGGCGATGCGATCCGGCTGGGCAGCGATGCCCGGGACGTGCGCCTGTTCAACAACATTCTCTGGGTCGCGGCGGGCTACGGCATCAATGCCGACCCGGGCGGCTTGACCGGCCTGCTGTCCGACTACAACCTGATTTATACCGCCGGCGCGGCGGCGCGCGCCGGTTTGTGGAACAACCTGGAGCGGGTCACGCTGGCCGCCTGGCAGTCGGCCAGCGCCAAGGATGTCCATTCCGTGGCGGCCGATCCCCAGTTCCTGGACATCGACGGCGCCGACAACGTGCTGGGTGCCAATCCCGCCAGCGAAGGCGATGGCCACGACGACAACTTCGGTCTCAAGGCCCATTCCGCGGCCATCGACGCGGCGTTTGCCTACCGCGCGCCGCGCTACGACATCGAGGGCCGCGATCGTCATGACGACCCGAGCACGGCGAATACGGGCGACGGCTGGCCGCTCTATGTGGCGGACGACAGTGTGGGGAACCTGTACACCGCGGGCGGCACGGCCAAGCCTTACCAGACCACCCAGGGTTCCTTCACCCAGGCGCTGGGCTTCAACTTCGATTTCTACGGCACCACCTACACGTCGGTGACGGTCTCCACCGAGGGCTACATCCAGTTCGCGGGCCCGGATACCGGGGTCTACCAGCTCAACAGCCTGGACGTGTTCCAGCGCAACGCGATCATCGCGCCGTTCTGGGACAACCTGACCACCTCCGGCAACGGCCGCAACATCTATGTCGATACGACGACGGCGAACCAGATCACCATCCGCTGGTCCGCCGCGCTGCAGGCCGACTCGAGCAAGGCGGCCAACTTCTCGGTGACCCTGTTCAGCGACGGCAGCTTCCGCTTCGACTACGGCGCCGGCAACACCGGCTTCACGCCCCGCGTCGGCGTGTCCGCGGGCAACGGTTTCAGCTTCGTGCTGGCTTCCGGCTATGACGGCGCGGCCAACCTGGCCAGCGCCAATTCCCTGCTGTGGACCGCCCACGAGGGGCTGACTTTCTACGACATGGGCGCGTATGAGTTCCAGGGCGATTCCAACGACACCACGCCGCCCCTGGTCACCGGCATCACCCAGCTGCCGCCCGACGGCGGTAGCACGGCCCTGGCCTTCTCCAGCGTGCAGGTGAGCTTCAGCGAATCCCTGGACGGCATCTCGGCGCGCAGCCCGGCCAACTACGAACTCCTGTTCGCCGGCGCCGACGGCGTGCTGGATACGCCGGACGACATTGAGATCGGCCTCACCCCGGCCTATTCCTTCCCGGAAACCGACCTCACCCTGCAATTCAACGGCGGCGTGCTGGCCGACGGCCTGTACCGTCTGCGCCTGTCCGGCACCCTGGCCATCTACGACACCGCCGGCAACCCGCTGGACGGCGACGCCAACGGCACGCCGGGCGGCGACTATCTGCGCACCTTCACCATCGATCGCTCCACCAACACGGCGCCGCTGGCGGATGCCCAGAGCGTGGACGTGAACGAGGACGCGGCGGGCGTGGTCATCACCCTGTCCGGCAGCGACACGGATGCCGACCCGCTCAGCTTCGGCCTCTACTCGAACCCGGCCCACGGCACCCTGTCCGGCTTCGATCCGGTTACCCACCAGGTCACCTACACGCCGGATCCGGACTTCTGGGGCACGGACAGCTTCCAGTTCCAGGTGGACGACGGCAAGCTGGGCACGGATACCGCCGTGGTCACCCTGCATGTGCTGCCGGTGAACGATGTGCCGCAAACCGCCGGCCAGACGGTGAACGTGACCGAGGACACCCCGGCCAACATCGTCCTGCCCGCGTCCGACAAGGAAACGCCGCGTGCCGGCCTGACGTTCAATCTGGTGGACGGCCCGCAGCACGGCAGTCTGGCGCAGGGCGCGAACGGCATCTGGACCTATACCCCGGACGCGGATTACTACGGCGACGACAGCTTCACCTACACGGCGACCGACCGGGGCGGCAACGACGCCGATCCGGCCAGCGCGCTGGCCTCCACGCCGGGCGTCATCCAGATCACGGTGAACCCGGCCAACGACGCGCCCACCCTGGACGCGGTCGCCAACCGGGACGCGGACGAAGGCGAACTGGTCAGCATCGCCCTGGCGGGCCACGATCCGGAAGGCCAGGTTCTCAGCTACAGCCTGGTGAGCGGTCCGGCCGGCGCCAGCGTGGACGCGGCCAGCGGGCTGTTCACCTGGGTCGTCAGCGATGGCGACGCCAGCTACGACATCACCGTCGCGGTGAGCGACGGTTCCGCCAGCGCCAGCCGCTCGTTCCAGATCGTCGCGCACAACGTGGCGCCCACCCTGAGCGCCGGCGGTGCCGCCGAAATCGGCCTGGGCGAGGTCTACACTCTGGCCCTGGGCGCCAGCGATCCCGGCGCGGATACCTTGCTCCAGTGGGAGATCAACTGGGGCGACGGCAATGTGGAGACCTTCGCCGGCGACGCGACCAGCGCCAGCCACACCTACGCACTGGATGGCGACTACGACATCCAGGTGGGCGCCAGCGACGAGGACGGCAGCTACGCCGCCAACAGCGTCCCGGTCACCGTCATCAGCCCCAACCACGACCCCGTGGCCCAGGGCCAGTTCACCCAGACCGACGAGGACCAGGCCTTCGTGATCACGCTGGCCGCCACCGACGCGGACGGCGACAGCCTGAGCTACAGCATCCTCACGCTGCCCACCCACGGCGTGCTGGGCAGCCTGGACCCGGTCACCCACCAGGTGAGCTACACCCCCAACGCCAACTTCGTCGGCCAGGACAGCTTCATCTTCCAGGTGACGGACGGGCAGGGCGGCAGTGCCACCGCCACCATCAACGTCAAGGTGCTGCCGGTCAACGACGCGCCCACGGCGAACCCGCAATCCGTGTCCACCGACGAGGACACGCCGCAGGCCATCCAGCTCAGCGGCAGCGACCTGGAAACCGCGCCCACCGCCTTGCTGTTCAACCTGGTCAGCGGCCCGGCCCACGGCACCCTGGCGCAGAACCCCGGCGGCGCCTGGCAGTACACCCCGGACGCGGACTACTTCGGCGCCGACAGCTTCCAGTTCAGCGTGACCGACGCCGGCCAGTACTTCACCTGCGGTTGCGGCATCGACTACGCCTCGGCGGCGTTGACCTCGACCCCGGTCACGGTCGCCATCATGGTCAAGGGCGTCAACGACGCGCCCACGGCCACGGATGACACCGCGGAAGGCGACGAGGACACCGCCATCAGCGGCAACGTGCTGGCCAACGACGGCGATGTGGACGGCGACAGCCTCACCGCGGTGCTCGCGTCCGGCCCGGCCCACGGCAGCCTGGTGCTCAACGGCGACGGCAGCTTCACCTACACTCCGGATGCCGATTTCCATGGCAGCGACAGCTTCAGCTACCGGGCCAACGACGGCAGCGCGGACAGCAACCTGGCCCAGGTCGCCATCACGGTCCATCCGGTGAACGACGCGCCGGTGGGTGTGGCCGATGCCTTCTCCGGCGACGAGGACACGGCGATCACCGGCAACGTCCTGGGCAACGACAGCGACCCGGAAGGCGACAGCCTGAGCGCGGTACTGGTGGCCGATGCCGCCCACGGCCACGTGGTGCTGAACGGCGACGGCGGCTTCACCTACACCCCGGATGCCGACTACAACGGCGCCGACAGCTTCAGCTACAAGCCCAGCGACGGCAGCGCCGAGGGCAACCTGGTGGTGGTCTCCCTGAACCTCGCGCCGGTGAACGACGCGCCGGTCCTCGCCCTGGTCGGCGACCGCGATGTGGTGGCTGGGGAAGTCCTCGCCTTCAACCTCATCGGCAGCGACGTGGATGGCGATGTGCTCAGCTACAGCCTCATCGGCGGCCCCGCCGGCGCCAGCGTGGATAGTGCCAGCGGCCTGTTCCAATGGAGCGCGCCTTATCTGGACGCCATCGCCGTCTATCCAGTGACGGTCAGCGTCAGCGACGGGCACGGCGGGGAGGATCAGGTCAGCTTCAACCTGACGGTGGATCCGGACCTGTTGCGGGTCACCGCATTCAATGCGACCACGAGCGGCTACACGATCCGCTTCAACCGTGAATTGACGCTTGAGGATCTAAACCTGTACGACGGCCTGGACTACAGCTACGGAGCCATGGACGCGGTACTGACGGGCCCGAACGGACGCGTGGTGGGCGGCAGCATCGTGCTGGACGCCGACGGCCAGGGCTACCGTTTCATCAAGACCAACGGCGTGCTGGGCAACGGCGCCTACAGCCTCAGCCTGGCAAGCCGCCCGGACGGCATCACCGACCGCCATGGCCGGCTGCTGGACGGCGATAGCGATGGCCAGGCCGGCGGCAACTATCAGGGCGGCTTCAGCATCAACGGCAGCGGCATTGTGCTGAGTCTGGGCGAGTTCGCCCGCGGTCCCGGCCAGAGCGTCAACCTCCCCGCCAGCGGCAACGGCCTCCCCGTGCGCATCAGCAACGGCGCCGGCGTCACCAGCCTCAGCTTCACCCTGACCTACGACCCCGCCCTGCTCCAGATCACCGGCGTCACCAGCGCCGTGGCCGGCACCACCCTGAGCGCCGACCTGAGCACCCCCGGCCAACTGCGCGTCAGCCTCACCGGCATCAGCGGCCTCGGCAACAGCGCCAGCGACCTCCTCCGTCTCAGCGCCCAAGTCCCAGCCGACGCCCCCTACGGCGCCAAGCACGTGCTCGACCTGAGCGACATCCAGGTCAACGGCGGTGGCGCCGGCGCCCCGAGCGCCCGGGACGACGACGGCCTGCACGTGGTTGCCTACGTGGGCGACACCTCCGGCAACGCCGCCTACAGCACTTACGACGTCCAGCACATGCAACGCGTCCTGGTGCGGCTCGACACCGGCTTTGGCGCCTACCCCCTGGTCGACCCCAACGTCGTCGGCAACGCCCTCAACAACGGCACGCTCAGCAGCCTCGACATCCGCGCCCTCATGCAGCACATGCAGGGCATCGCCCAGAACTACGTCCCCGCCATCCCGGCGGGCCTGCCCCCCATCACCTTTGCCGGTGCCGACCCCCTGGTCAGCCTGCCGATGGTGGAAGCCAAGCCGGGCGACACGGTCACCGTCCCGGTTAACCTGGACACGGCAGCGGGCCTGGCCAGCGTCCAGCTCACCCTGAGCTACGCCGCGACGGACCTGGAACTGGTGGGGGTGAGGCTGGGCGGCCTTACGGCCGACTTTGGCTGGTTCGTGCAGGACAGCCAGCCGGGCCGGCTCACGGTCGACATGAGCCGGCTCAACGCGCTGACGGACGGCGCGGGCAGCCTGCTGGAACTGGACTTCAAGGTGGCGGACACGGCGTTGGGCGACCTGGCGCTGGACCTGGAATGGGCGCAGCTGAACGAAACGCGGCTGACGCTCAATCCGGCGCCGCAAATGGGCACCGACCCGACCGACGGACTCATCAAAGTGAAACGCCCCGCGCCGGTGGCGGCCCGCGCGGGCGAGCCGGATATCAACTTCGCCAGCCGCCTGGCAGACTTCGAACTGGCGCACGCTCCAGTCCAGCAGCATGCGTGGGTGAGCCAATGGGTGGAAGACCAGTCCAGCAAGCTGAAGAGAAAGACCGGCTGGCGTTTGACTCTACCCAAGGGGTGATGCCGTGGAGCGATGCGTCCGAGTCTGGGGTCCGCGGTTTTTCCGGTGGGAGGGCGCGGACACCGCCCACCGGCTGCCGGTGGAGACATGATCCTGTGGGCAAGACCGATCCGGGTACGGAGGGTGGTTCCCCGGTCCCCGGTGAAAGCGTGTCGGCCAGCTTTACAGTCAATGTCAGGATTCGGGAGCTATGTGTGTTAACCCCTTGTAAACAGTTATGCAATCCAAGTTGGTTTGAAAATTGCTAGTTCCATGTGAATTCTGTTTTGTCGGGAGTCTTGCCATGCGTGTCTTGCGGAATTTTATGTCGATCAGTGCCGGAATCTTTCTGCTGATGGCGGGGCAGTTTGCCCATGCGGTGACCTCGTCCACCACCAATGCCTCGGGCGTGCCCGGCGGCCAGGCAACAACGACATTGACGCTGTCTTTCGATTCGATATTCGACTTCGTGGGTGTGGAATTCTGGATGGAGTACCACACTGAAGCGGTCAGCCTGAATACGGCCGCCTCCACGGTTGTCCTGGGTGGAGCCGAGTATTCCTACGCGGATTTCCTGGCGGCCTTGGATGCGGAAGTGGTGAGTTCCTCGGGCGATTTCTATCGCGACATTTCGGATACCCCGGGTTTCTTCAGCCTCTCGGCGGGCTACTTCGCATCCGGTAGCGCTCCGCTGCTGGGCGAAATCACCTTGAAGACCGTGTTTGACCTCCAGCCGGGATTTTCCGGCAGCACGGATGTGGTGATCTCCCGACTGACCCTGTCTGATGCGAACTTCGATTTTGTTGAGCTCGCTACCGGTGAGGCCTCGTTGGTGTCCACGATTTCCGCAGTTCCCGAGCCGGAAGCCTGGTTCATGATGTTGGCGGGTCTGGGCTTGCTCGCGGTACGCCGTGCACGCATGGTCCGATTCGCTCACTGAATCCCGTTGCTCGCGCCGGATTGAGCAATTCAGTCCGGTTGGTTTGGCGGCGAGTTTCGCCCGACCTCGCGCTCGGTGAAGTCGAGGGAGCCTATGCGCTTTTCCGGTTTCCATGTTCATGGAACCCTCTCATTGATCCGGGGGGCGGGATGAGTCAGGCAGGGTGATCTGGTGCCGACCCCACCGACGGACTCATCAAGGTGAAGCGCCCCGCGCCTGTGTCGGCTCCGGCGGCGGCCCGCGCGGACGGGCCGGATATCAACTTCGCCAGCCGCCTAGCGGACTTCGAGTGGGGCGCGCAAGCCTGAGACAGCCGTAACACCTGGGTGGAACAATGGCTGCACGGAGACAAACCGGTTGCGCGTAAACTCAACAACCGGAAACTGAGCCTGCCTCTGGTGAAGGCCGGAGCGCGCGTGTAGAAGGGGATGTTCCCCAAAACTTGAAAAGGAGAAGTGCATGACGGAAGCCAAGAAGGCCCCGGAGGCCCAAGGCCCCAAAGTGAAGTGGAACGTGGAGCACCTGAAGAGTTCCTACGTCAACTTTGCCAACGCCAACAGCACCAAGGAAGAAGTGGTGCTGAACTTTGGTCTCAACACGAGTTGGGATCGGGCAGCCCCGGAAGTGGAGATCGAACTGGCTCACCGCCTCGTCATGAGCCCGTTTGCCGCGAAGCGCCTGGCCGAACTGCTCGGCAAGCTCATGTCCGAGTACGAAGCACGCTACGGCGAGTTGAAATAGTCGACATATTCCAGGCGGCGCCCGCCTACCACTTGTTGTAGGTGGGCGCCGCCTGGAGGCGCACTTCACTGACTTGGGTCTCGACCGAAGTCAAAGCGTCAACCTAGAAACGGCGGCTGACCGCTATATTGGCACTGCGAAGCCGCATGGCTATTGAATGTACGCCCTTCGCCAACCCTCACCTATTGGGTGAGCCCACTACTCCCGCTGGAAAGTCCAGGCGGGTGCCTGGCTTTGTAACTTCTACTTGCCAGTCCAGCATGCGGCGGCGTCGCGTCGCGTCAGCCACCCGCCTAAACGCCCCATCGGGCGCGTCCAACTGCCATTTCTTAGATCAAACGACGTGGCTCTAATGTCGGCTTTTTTTACATATATTTACATTTTTTAATGCAACTTAATGCAAGCCGGCCCGAATCCCGCGTCGTGCCTAGCTTTCCGATAATGGCCCGAAATTTGCGTTGTTTCGTGGCAAACGATTTTCGGCCCCGGAATTCCGGGATGCCTCACGAAACTTATGGAGCTGAGCATGAAAGGATTCCAGAGTTTGGGCTTTGCAATGATGTTCTTCGTATCATTTGCCCACGCGATCCCCATAACAGCAACTGGCGACTCCGGATACCGGGGTGATCCGGTTTCAGCGGTGTTGAGCGATGGATCTACCTCTATCGGTGATCTTGGCGCAACGATTACGGTTACGTTCGATACGAATTACCTGGCTTTTGACCACGCGGAGGTCGGCACTTTGATGAATGGTGCGACTCTGTTGGTTAACGATGCCGATGCGGCGAGCGGCAGCATTATTGCTAGCTTGGCGAGCCTGATTCCCGTGCCGGACGGTGAAATGGGCTCCTTGTTGAAGGTGTTTTTCACAATCTCCGATACAGCACCGTTCGGTACGACAGATGTCAATTTTCAATGCCTGGACGATGTGCCCTCCGTGGTTTGCAGAGGCGATTACGCGATTCCGTTGACCACTGGATACATCACCGTTCAACAGCGGACCGGGTCCGTGCCACTGCCGGGCACCCCATGGCTGCTTGCACTGGGCCTGCCCCTGCTTGCGGGGATGCGCATCCGGCGCTGACGTCCCTGTCTTTCGCATCCCCTGGAGAGGAATAGGGGATGTCGGAAAATTTTACGGGCCGAGGCGCAGTCCACCTTGGCCTTCTGCATTTGTAGTACCCAGCGATAAGAGGTGATGCCATGACAACCCATCTCATCAACGAAGCCACCCGACAGGCTCGACATGGCAAAAAGAGGGGGATCCCATCCGGGCGCTCCCTGATCAGCCGTCTGGTGGCCTCGGCGATGAGCCACCTGGCTAGGCCGGCGACCCGATCCAAACCGCTGGTCTTCGAATCCTTCGAGCCGCGCATCCTGCTGTCTGCGGAAACGGTGGTGCCGCGCATCGATGGCACTCTGGACGTGCCCGGCGAGACCGACCGCTACAGCTTCACCGTCAACGACAGTGTCCGCATCGTCTTCGACTCCCTGACCAACAACAGCAACATGCGCTGGTCCCTGGACGGGCCGCGCGGCTCGGTGGTTAGCAACCGCAGCTTCACCGGATCCGATTCCTACGAGCTGTCCGGCAATGTCGCCTTCGATCTGGCGCCGGGCGAGTACACCCTGAGCGTGGACGGTGTCGCCGACACTACCGGCGCCTACAGCTTCCGCCTGCTGGATATCGCCCAGTCTACCGAACTGACACCCGGCACTCGCGTGGACGGCACCCTGGATCCCGCCAACGAGACCGACGCCTACAAGTTCAGCGTGGTCGCGGGGCAGCGCTTCTTCATCGATCGCTTCTCGAACAGTGGCGACATCTACTGGCGCCTGCTGGATCCCTACGGCCGCACCGTGGTGGACCGCACCCACATGAACAACGACCTGGGCGAACTGGCCCTGGGCATCGACGGCAGCTACACCCTGCTCATAGAAGGCCGCGCCTATACCAGCGGAACCGCCAGCTATAGCTTCAACGTGGCCTTGATCGACGACACGATCACCCAGGACATGCAACTTGGCGCCCTGGTGACCGGGCGCATCGCCCAGGCCGGTCTGCGTGACAACTACACGTTCACACTGGATGAGGACCGGCGGGTTCTGTTCGACTCCCTGACCTACGACTACTACCTCATGTGGTCCCTGACCGGGCCGGGCGGCACGGTGATCTCCAACCGCCGCTTCGAGTATTCCGATTCCCACGAGGTCGGTGGCAACAGCAGCATCTACCTGCGCGCCGGTACCTACACCCTGACCGTGGACGGCGAGGGGGACCGGATCAACGACTACGCGTTCCGGCTGCTGGACATGGGCGGAGCCACGGAGATACAGCCCGGCGACGTGGTCAACGGCACTCTGACCGACGGTGGCATCGGCCTGCTGCGGCGCCACGAGACGTCCGACGCGCCCATCACCTATCCCGTTGGTGAAAACAACGGCGCCCTCAACCTCGATACCGCCGACCCCTATTTCCTGGTGGCCGACAGTGCGTCCCTGCAGGCCGACGGCCTGCTCACCGTGGAGGCCTGGATCAGGCCCACCGGCGCGGGCAGCGACGGCACCTACGGCGGCATCATCGTCAACAAGGAAGGCGAGTACGAAATCGCCCGTTTCGCCGACGGCACCATCGGGTGGGCCTTCGCCAACGCCAGCCCGGGCTGGACCTGGATCAATACCGGCTATGTGGCACCCCTGAATGAGTGGACCCACATCGCCGTGGTTTACGACAACGGGGATGTGACCACCTACGCCAATGGCGTGCAGGTGCACTTCTACGACGGCAGCGGGCTGATCGGCGATGTGGACGGACGCAATACCTTCCAGGTGGGCAGCCGAGAGGGTGGTGGCCAGCGCTTCCAGGGCCGGATCGACGAAGTGCGGGTTTGGACTGTGGCGCGCACCGGCCAGGAGATCGCCGACAACTTCCAGTCCCTGCTCGCCGGCAGCGAAGCCGGCCTGGCCGGCTACTGGCGCATGGACGAGGCCACGGGTGACCGGTTCGCGGATCTGACCGCCAATGCCAACGACGGCCTGTTGACCAACCCGCCCGGCCGGGAAACCCATCTCTACAAGTTCTTCGCCACCGCCGGCGAGCGCTACTCCGTCGATGTGCAGGGCCTGTCCGGGGACAACTTCAGCCTGCGCATCTTCGATCCCAACGGCAACCTGATCTACGGACCCCAGTGGTTCTGGAACAACGACGTGGATCTCTTCACGGCCGCCGCCGCCGGCGACTATGTGCTCGCCCTGGAAGGCCGCATCTACAACGGCAACTCCAGCGCCTATCAGTTCAAGGTGGAGCGGGTTGAGGACCAGACCCAGGCCATGGGCCTGAACACCCAGATCAACGGCAGCATCGACCAGGTTGGCCAGCGCCAGAATTTCACCTTCACGCTGGATGCCGACAGCCTGCTCTACTTCGATTCGCTGACCGCCAGCAACAGCTTCACCTGGACGCTGGCCGGCCCACGCGGCGCCGAGGTCTCCAGCCGGGGCATGTATTCCTCGGATTCCGGCGAGTTGGGCGGCAACCTGGTCATGTCACTGGTGGCCGGGGATTACACCTTGACCATCGACGGCAGCGGCGGCACCACCGGCGCTTTCGCCTTCCGTGTACTGGAACTGGCCGCGGGCCAGGCCATCGACTACGACACCACGGTGAACGCGTCCCTCACGCCGGGCAACGTCACCAACATCTACACATTTGAGGCCAGCGCCGGCGACCGGGTGGTTTATGACTATCTGACCAGTTCCGGCGGCGACCTTTACTGGCGGCTGGTCGACCCCAGCGGTCTCTTGATCAACGGCCCCGAGTACATGAGCACGGACCGGGGGCCGTTCGCCCTGTACCAGACCGGTACCTACTACCTGTTGATGGAAGGCCGCGTCTGGCAGGGGAACCCCGTCAACGTCCAGTTCCAGGTCAAGCTCCAGGAGAACCTGCCCATCCCGGCCCTGACCGGCGAGGCCATGAGCCTGGGGGCCACCGTCAACGGCACGCTCAGCGCCGCCGGCGAGGTGGATACATTCGTGTTCGATCTGGCGGGCCCCACCCGACTCTACTTCGACAGCCTCGCGCCCAACAACAACGGCAACTTCCGCTGGGCCCTGGTGGGACCCCGGGGCACCGAGGTCGGCGACCGGAGCATGTATTACTCCGAGTCCTATGAGGGACGCGACTCCGGCGTCTACCCGGTGGTGGATCTGCCCCTTGCCGGTACTTACCAGGTGCGCATCTGGGCCAACAGCAACAACACCGGCGCCTACAGCTTCCGCGTGCTGGATCTGGCCGATGGCACCGTCGTCACCCCGGGCACGCCGGTCACCGGCCAATCACTCAATCCCTCCAACGAAACCGATATCTACCGGTTCGAGGGCACGGCGGGCGATCGCCTGTTCTTCGACGTCCAGTCGTTCAGTCCGGCCAATTCCGACTGGGTCACCTGGCGTCTCATCGACCCTCACGGCCGCCCGGTCTGGGGGCCGGCCAACTTCTACTACGACGCGGGCATCACCACCCTGGCCTATACGGGCACCTATACGCTGCTCATCGAGGGGCGGATATGGAACACCCAGTCGCAGGCCAGCTTCAGTTACGGCTTCAATCTCCAGCCCGTCATCGACACCGCGCCGGAGGCCCTGACCCTCGGCAGCCAGGTGGACGGCAGCCTGGACACCGCCGGCCAGACGGACACCTATACCTTCTCCCTGGACCAGCAGACCCTGGCCTACTTCGACAGCCTGACCAACGCCAACATCGCCTGGACCCTGCGCGGCGCCAACGGCTACGTGGTCAGCCGCAACCTGCAGAGTTCCGACTCCTACGAGCTGGGCTCCACCAATCCCTTGCTGACCCTGGCGGCGGGGGACTATGTCCTGACGGTGGGAACCACTACCGATGCCGTTGGAGCCTACAGTTTCCGTCTGGTGGACGTGCTGGCCGAGGCCAGCGAGTTCATACCCGGTACCGTGGTCAGCGACAGCATCGATCCGGCCCGGACCACGGACTTCTACAAATTCGAGGCCAACGCCGGCGACCGGCTGTTCTTCGACCGCCTCAACTACAGCGACTACTACAGCACCGTCTATCGGCTCATCGACCCCCTGGGCAACCAGGTGTGGAACGGCTACATCTGGCCGGATGACCAGGAAATGGGGGCGCTTTCCCTCGGCGGCACCTATCTGCTGCTGGTGGAAGGCCGGATCGGATACGGCGGCACCTACCCCTACAGCTTCAACATGCAAGTGGTACAGGACCTCGTCGGCAACCTGGCCGTCGGCGATACGGTTACTGACGCGTTCACCCAGCCCGGCCAGCGCGCGATCTACAGTTTCAGCCTTACCGAGGACGCCCAACTGCTGTTCGACGGCCTGACGCCCAACAATGCCAGCCCGGACATTTACTGGACCCTGACCGGTCCGCGCGGCACCGAAGTCAGCAGTCGCCGCTTTTACAGTTCCGAATCCCATGAACTGGGCGGCACCAGCCCGCTGCTCAACCTGATTGCCGGCGACTACACGCTGACCCTGGATCCCCAGTCCGAGCAGACCGGTGCCTTCAGCTTCCGCCTGCTGGACGTGGCCACGGCCACGGCCATCGACACCAATACCGTGGTGGCCGGCCAGCTCAATCCCGCCAATGGGACCGAGATCTACACCTTCAACGCCACGGTAGGCACCCGCTACTACATCGACCGGCAGGCCCTGTCCGCCAGTTCCAACCACCTGACCTGGCGCCTGTTCGACCAGTATGGTCGTCAGCTCTTCGGGCCGTACGACCTCAACGACGTGGACATCTTCACGTTGCCCGAGGCCGGTCCCTATACCCTGATCGTGGAAGGCCGCACCTGGAATACCCAGTACGAGAGCCTCATCAACTACAGCTTCAAGCTACTGGAGATCAGCGACGACTTCGCGGACATCACGCCTGGTGAAACCTACGGCGTCGATCCCAATTACACGGACGGCCCGCTGCAGGGCGCGGTGCAGTTCAACAGCCTCAGCTACGCGGAGGTCGCCAACAGCGACGACATCAACCTGACCGGTTCCCTGACCCTGGAGACCTGGTTCCGGGTGGACGGCTACGCCAGCACTTGGCAGGCCCTGTTCTACAAGGGCAACGGCAACAGCAGCCAGCGCACCTATACGCTCTGGCTCAACAACGCGGGCTACCTGACCCTGACCACCAGCAATAACAACAACCAGAGCGTGAGCACCGCTTCCGGCTCGGTGGTAACGGGCCAGTGGCACCATGTGGCGGGCGTCATCGACCGGGGGACCGGCAAGATGCGCATCTACCTGGATGGCGTGCTCGCCACCAGCGATGTGAGCATCAGCACCGCCGCCGCGAATTCCAGCGCCAATCCGCTCTATATCGGCGCGAATATGGAAGGCTATCCCCAATTCCAGGGCAGCATCGACGATGTCCGCATCTGGAACCGGGCTCTGACCGGCGAGGAGATCGCCGCCCACAAGGATGCGCCTCTGGACGGAGACGAGGCAGGCCTGGTCATGTATCTCAAGGCCGACCTGGATTCCTACACCACCCTGGTGGACGCGACGGGGCGTGGCAACGACGGCCAGATCATGCACCAATGGGCCGATACCCCGGGCGTGGTGGCCGGCACCATCAGTTTCGGCCAGTCCGACTACTACCGCTTCACGCTGGCCGAAGACACGCTGATGTACTTCGACTCGCTGACGGACAACTACTACCTGCGCTGGTACCTGAGCGGCCCGCGCGGCACGCTGGTGTCGGACCGGCCGTTCCAGCAGAGCGACGCTTCCGACGGCACCAGCATCCTCAACCTGGCGGCGGGCGAATACACCCTGCGCGTGGACGGCAGCGGCGATACCACCGGGGACTACGGTTTCCGCCTGATCGATCTGAGCCAGGCCCAGGCTCTGGAATTGAACAGTGTGGTCAACGGCCAGCACACCCCGGCCAGTTCCACCACCGCCTACCAATTCGAGGGAGTGGCGGGCGATCGGCTCTACTTCGACTACATCACCCATAGTGGTGGCACGCCCTACTGGCGTCTGCTGGATCCCTGGGGCCGCACCATCTGGGGGCCCACCTACATGGGCTACGACAACATTCAGTTGCAGACCCTGCCCTACACCGGCGTCTACACCCTGCTCATCGAAGGGCGCCGCGACAGCGGCAATGGCGCCGGCAGCTACAGCTTCCAGGTGAGTCAGGTGTCGGACCAGGATCACGACATCACCCTGGATGGCGCCTACGGCATGGGCGCGCCCTGGACCCTGGGGCAGTTCGGTTCGGCACTGGACTTCAACGGGCTGCAATCCGCCTGGATGGAGAATGACCCGGCCCTGGACCTGAACCAGATCGTCACCCTGGAAACCTGGGTCAAGGTGGACCGCTACGACAACACCTGGACCCCCCTGTTCTACAAGGGCGATCCCAACGACGCCAACCAGCGCACCTACAGCGTCTGGCTGAATTCCAACGGTTCCGTGCTGCTCAGCACCGGCGACGGCGGCGCCCAATCCACCCAGACCGCCAGCGGCCTCATTACCGTGGGCGAGTGGCATCATGTCGCCGCGGTCATGGACCGGGTCGCGGGCACTTTGCGCGTCCTGGTGGACGGCGTGCAGCAGGCCAGCATCACCAACCTGCGCAAGAATCCCGCCAGCAGCAACGCCAACCCGCTCTATCTCGGCACCTCGGTGGAGGCCAGCAGCAACCATGCGAGCCTGGTGGGCAGCATGGACGAAATCCGTGTTTGGAACGTGGCGCGCGGCAACGAGGACATCGTCGCCACCATGAATGCCCAATTGGTGGGCAACGAGGTGGGTCTGGTCGCCTACATCAAGGCCGACGAGGATGGCGGCGACGTCGCCGCCGACGGTACGGGCAACGGCCATGACGCGCATCTGGCCAACTCGACCGAGCCTCTGGTGATGGGCAACATCGAGCATGTGGGCCAAGTGGCCAACTACCACTTCACCCTGAGCGAACCCAGCACCCGCGTCTACTTCGACGCGATGACCAACAACTCCAATGTGCGCTGGACCCTGACCGGCCCGCGCGGCACCCTGGTCAGCGGCAGGCATTTCCAGCAGACGGATTCCGTGGACGGCCTGTCCCTGTTCGATCTGGTCGCGGGGGATTACACCCTCACCATCGACGGCTACCAGGACTTCACCGGCGAATACCGCTTCCGCCTGCTCGACCTGTCCCAGGCGGTGGACATCACGCTTGGCACGCCGGTGCAGGGCTGGCTCAACCCAGCCAACGAGACGGATGTCTATCGCTTCGACGCCAGCGCGGGAGAACGCTTCTACTTCGACACCCTGGGGGCGTCCGGCGGCAATACCTACTGGCGCCTGCTGGATCCCTGGGGCCGTGCGGTCTGGGGCTCCACCGGCATCAATTCCGAGCCGGGCCTGTACACCCTGGCCTTCGACGGCACCTACACCCTGCTCATCGAGGGGCGGCGCGACACCGGCGCGGCGGCGGCGAGCTACCGCTTCAACGTGCAGCCGGTGGCTGACGTGGAGATCGGCATGGCGGTGGGCGACACGGTCAGCGACAGCATTGAGCATGCCGGCCAGCGCAAGCTGTACAACTTCGATCTGGCGGCGGACGCGGCGCTGTATTTCGATTCCTTCACCAACAGCACCAGCTTCAAATGGAGCCTGGTGGGCGCGACGGGCACCCTGGTGTCGGCGCGCAATTTCTCCGGCAGCGATTCCAACGACTACAGCGCGAACCCGGTGCTGAAACTGGGCGCGGGGGCCTACACGCTGATCGTCGACGCCGACAACGACGTCACCGGCAACTTCTCGTTCCGCCTTGCCGACCTAGCCGAAGCGACCGCCATCAACATCGGCGATACCGTCAGCGACACCCTCAGTCCGGGCAACGAAACCCATCTGTTCCGCTTCGACGCCAGCGCCCAGGACCGCCTGCGTCTCGACCTGTTGAGCGAGAGTCGCAACACCGCCTACTGGCGGCTGTTCGATCCCTTCCACAACGTGGTGTTCGGTCCCAGCGCCACGGACGACGTGGTCGCCACCATGCCCTTCGACGGCACCTACTACCTGGTGTTGGAAGGCCGCATCAGCGAGGGCAACACGGTGGACTACAGCTTCAAGCTGGAGGACACCGCCGTGGCCAACCCGGACGGCCACACCAGCCAGGATTTCGACTCGCCCGGCCTGCCCTACGTCCTCACCAACTATGCCGGCCCGGCGGCCCAGGTGATGGCGAACGGCTATTTCCCCGCCACTTTGTCCGCCAACACCACCGGCGGCGCCGACAGCATTTTCCTGGGCGCCCCCGACGACAGCTACCTGGGCCTGGGCAACGGCACGATTACCTACGACCTGGGGGATTACCGCGTCATCAACGGCGCCGGCGGCGACTTCAACGTCTACGAACTGGACAACAGCGCGGTGGAATTCAACCTGCTGCGCGTCGAGGTGAGCCTGGACGGCGTCAACTTCGCCAACATCACGGCCAGCGCCGCCGCCAAGGTCGCGCTGGCCGGCGACGAGGCCCACGGCAACGCCAGTTTCGCCCAATCCTACAACCTGGAAGGTTCCGGGCTCACCGAAGCCCGCTACATCCGGCTCACCGGCATCAGCAGCAGCGCGCCAGGGGGCAGCAACGGCTTCGACCTGGACGCGGTGGGCTTGGCCAACTACCGCACGCCGGAAGGCGATGCCGATCCCGACAGCTTCCTGCGCCTGACCTACGGCAGCAACAGCTCCACCACCAACGTGGTCGGCTTCAACAGTACCGCGGCGGGCTATTACGACGCCGTGGAAGTGGACTTCCAGTTCCGCATCAAGCCCGTCAGCGGACGCGCGGACGGCTTCGGCATGGCCTTGCTGGACGCGGCCACCTGGGGCAGTTCCGGCGTGGCGCCCTCGTTCTCGGTGGAGCCCAACCTGGCCAACAGCCTTGGACTGGGCTTCGACATCTACAGCAACAGCGAGATCAGCAACAACCATCTTTCGGTGCATTTCAACGGCACCAAGCTGGCCGACTTCAACATTTCCACCGCCAGCCTGGACCTGGGCAACGGCCTGTTCAACGGGGCCAAGGTCACGCTGACCCGCGCGGCGGGCGGCGCCCTGCTCACGGTGGAACTCACGCCCAACGGCGGCGCCGCCTTCACGGCCATCGACAACTACTTCATCAGCGGTCTGGACCTGAAGGAAAGCCGGGTCGCCTTCGGCGCCGCCACCGCCAGCCAGACCGCGAGCCAGGACATCGACAACGTCTCGGTGCAGGTGACACCCGGCGTCCCCGAGGTCCTGCCCGCCCTCAACCTTGGCGACACCATCTCCGGCACCCTGGGCAGCGCCACGGAACTGGACCGCTATGCCTTCTCCCTGAACCAGGCGACCCGGATCTACTTTGACGCGCTGACCAACAATTCCAGCCTGCGCTGGACGCTGACCGGTCCCCACGGCACCGTCGTCGCGGGTCGCCAGTTCACCAGCAGCGACTCGGTGGACAACCTGTCCGTCTACGACCTGGTGGAAGGCGACTACGTCCTCAACGTCTACGGCACCGCCGCCAGCTACCAGTTCCGCATGCTGGACCTGGCCACCGCGAGCGACCTGGCGATCGGCGATACGGTCAGCGGCCAGCTCAGCCCGGCCAACGAGACCGACCTTTACAGCTTTCACGTGAACGCGGGCGAGAAGTTCTACTTCGACCGCATCAGCGAGAGCGGCGGCAACACCTATTGGCGCCTGCTCGACCCCTACGGCCGCACAGTGTGGGGCAGCAACGACTTCAATGTGGACGCGGGCCTCTACACCCTGGCCTACACCGGCACCTACACCCTCATGATGGAGGGCCGCTATAACGCCACCGGTACCGGCAGCTACAGTTTCCAGGTGCAGAACGTGGTGGACGGCGCCCGGGCCATCGACCTGGGCGAGAGCGTCGCCAGCAGCCTGGCGGTGAAGGGCCAGTCCCAGGTGTTCAGCTTCACCCTGGACCACGATGCCCAGGTCTATTTCGACAACCTGACAACCAACAGCCAGTTCGAGACCTACTATCTGCGCTGGTATCTGAGCGGGCCCCAGGGCACCCTCGTGTCCGACAAGCCGTTCCGCGACAGCGATTCCTACGACGGCACCAGCATCTACGACCTGATCGCCGGCGACTACACCCTCACCGTCACCAGCACCAACGAGATCACCGGCAATTTCGGCTTCCGCGTGCTGGACCTGTCCGAAGGCACCGGCATCACCCCCGGCGACGTGGTGGAGAGCAGCCTCGATCCCGCCAACCAGACCGATGTCTACAAGTTCGACGCCAGCGCCGGCGAACGCTTCTGGTTCGACTACCTGTCCCGCAGCGGCGGCGACATCTACTGGCGCCTGCTCGATCCCTATGGCCGCACCGTGTGGGGACCGACCTACCTGGACAGCGACTCCCAGATCGGCGTGCGCACTCTGGACGTTTCCGGCACCTACACCCTGCTGGTGGAAGGCCGCTACTACACCAGCGGCAGCGTCAATTACAGCTTCAAGGTCCAGCCTGTCGTCAACGACCAGTCCGATCTGACACTGAACGCGGTCCAGACCGGCAGCATCGCTTACCCCGGCCAGCAGGACCTCTTCACCTTCACGCTGACCGAGGCGAAACGCGTCTACTTCGACAGCCAGAATGCCAACTACTACCTGCGCTGGTACCTGTCCGGGCCCCAGGGCACCCTGGTATCCAACCAGCCCCTGCGTGACAGCGATTCCGCGAACGGCACCTTCATCCTCGACCTGATCCCGGGCACCTACACCCTGCTCATGGCCGGCGACGGCGGCAATGCCGGCGACTACGCCTTCCGCCTGCTCGACCTGGGCACCGCCCAGACCATCTCCACCGGCGCGCCCATCAGCGGCACCCTCAATCCGGCGGTGGAAACCGATGCCTACCAGTTCACCGCCCAGGCGGGGGACCGCTTCTTCTTCGACCGTACCTCGGTCGACAACTACTACACCTACTGGCGCTTGCTGGATCCCTGGGGCCGCACCGTGTGGGGCCCCACCCACATGTATTACAACGACAGCGGCGACGTGGATGTGACCACGCTGGCTTTCGACGGGGTCTACACCCTGCTCATCGAAGGCCAGTATCCCGCCGGCACCGGCCAGAACGCCTACAGCTTCAACGTCTCTCCCTCGCCCCTGTCCGAGAAGATCGTCATCTCGGGCCTGGGCGGCGAGCCCGGGCCCGACCTGATTGTCGAGGGCCTCACCGTCACGCCGGTGGGCGCCACCCTGGCCGCCGGCGGCCAGGTGGAACTCACCTGGCAGGTCACCAACAACGGCACGGAACCGGCCAACGCGCCCTGGTTGGACCGCATCCTGGTGCGCAACCTGGACCGCAGCAACGAGCTCATCGTCAACGTGCTGGTGAACTACGACGATCTCGGCGACGGCGCGGACGATCCCCTGCTGCCCGGCGAAAGCCGCACCCGCCATGCCACCGTGGTCCTCCCCGCGGGCAACCGGGGCGCGGGCAACCTGCGCTTCGAGGTCACCACCGACGTGACCAACGCGGTGGCCGAACCCGGCGTCGCCGAGTTGAACAACAGCAGCTTCCTGAATCAGGTGGCCGAACTGACCCCGTATCCCGACCTGCAGGTGGACAGCCTCACGGTGACCCCCGGCAACGGCTGGGCCGCCGGCCAGACGGTCACGCTGAACTGGCGCGTCAACAACACCGGCAACGCCCCGGTGGACGGCGCCTGGACCGACAGCATCCTGGTGCGCAACCTCTCCACCGGCGCCACCTTGCTCAACGCCACCCTGCATTACGACCCGGCCGTGGACGGCAACGTGGGGGCGGGGGAGTCGCGCCTGCGCGCCTTCAACTTCACCTGGCCCGCCGGTGTCCTCGGCAGCGGCCAGTTCGAGTTCATCGTCACTACCGACAGCGCCAGCGAGGTGTTCGAGAACAACCCGGCCGATACCGGCGAGAGCAACAACAGCGCCCGCATCACCGCGACCTCGGCGCCGGACCTGGTGGTGCAGAACCTGCATGTTGCCCCCGCGGGCGGCGGCGCCCAGGCCCAGGCGGGCGACAGCGTCACCGTGACCTGGGACGACCTCAACCTGGGGCTCACCGCGACCCCGGCGAGCTGGAACGACCGCATCATCGTCACCAACCTGGACACCGGCGAGACGCTGCTCAACATCGCCTTGCCCTACAACATCGCCCTGGTCGGCAACGCCGCCCTCGCGCCCAACGCCAGCCTGTCCCGGTCCCACACCTTCCAGTTGCCGGAAGGCGTGCGCGGCACCGGCCAGATCCAGGTGCAGGTGATCACCGACCAGAACGCCAGTGGGCAGGGCGCCCTGGTGGAATACACCGCGGCCGGCGCCAGTGGCGAGAACAACAACAGCGCCAGCGTGAGCTTCAGCGCCGCCGCCAAGCTGTACGCCGACCTGGTGGTGAGCCAGTTCAGCGCGCCCCTGACCGGACGCGGCGGCGAGCAGATCACGGTGGATTGGACCGTCCTCAACCAGGGCGGCGTGCCCACCTCGGCGAACTGGATCGACCGCATCATCCTGAGCGACGATGCCATCATCGGCGACGCCGACGACGTGGTGCTGGCCAACGTGGCCCACGCCGGCGCACTGGGGGTCGGCGCGTCCTATGCCGCGAGCCAGTCCGTGAGCCTGCCCCTGTACCTGAACGGCGGCTTCTACCTGGCGGTGGTGTCCGACGCCCAGGGCCAGGTGCTGGAACCCGACACCCGCGCCGACAACACCAGCGCGCCCCGCGCGATCACCCTGGCCGCGCCCCACGCCGACCTGCAGGTGGAAGTGGTGGATGCCCCCGCCACCGCCCACGGCGGCGAGGTCATCACCCTGGCCTGGCGCGTGCGCAACGCCGGCGACGCGAGCACCGACGTCAGCCAGTGGAAGGACTACGTCTACCTGTCCAGCGACACCGTGCTGGACGCCGGCGACATCAAGCTGGCCGAGGCCACCCGCAGCGGCGTGGTGGCGAAGGACGGCAGCTATACCCTCAGCGCGAACATCTTCGCCCCCAACAACGTCACCGGGAACTATTACTTCCTGATCAAGGCGGACGCGGAAAACCTGGTCTACGAGGCCGGCCTGGACGACAACAACACCGGCGCGAGCCTCGCGCCCACCGCCGTCAGTCCGGCCCCGGTGGCCGACCTGCAGGTCACCGCCGTGGGTGCCATCGCCGACGGCGTGCCCGGCGAGAAACGCGCGGTGTCCTGGACCGTGACCAACGGCGGCGACGCGGCCGCCGCCGGCACCTGGTCCGACCGCATCTACCTGACCAAGACCGGCACCCTGAATGGCGCCATCCACGTGGGCACCCTGACCGCGGGCCGCAACCTGGCGGCGGGTGCCAGCTACAGCGAGGCGGTGGAGATCACCCTGCCCAGCGTGGCGGACGACGTCTACCAGATACTCATCGTCACCGACTATGACAACCAGATCTACGAAGTCCCCAACGAGAACAACAACCAGACCCTGAGTTCCGCCAGCTTCGCCATCATCCACCCGGACCTGCGCGCCGACGCGGTGCGCGTGCCTGCCACGGCCCAGTCCGGCGCCGAGGTGGTGGTGGAATGGGACGTGAGCAACGCCGGTTCCAGCCCGCTCACCGGCATCTGGACCGACAAGGTCTACCTGTCCCGCGACGGCGTCGTCGGCAGCGGCGACATCCTGCTGCTGTCCCGGGTGGTGAACCGCAGTCTCGCGGTGGGTGAGGGCTACACCGAGACCGGCAGCTTCATCCTGCCCATCGAAGCCACCGGCGACTACCAGATCATCGTCGTCACCGACGCGGCGAGCGAGATCACCGAGCTGAACGCGGAAGGCAACAACAAGGCCGCGGCGTCCCTGTCCGTGGACCTGGCCCCCTACGCCGACCTGGTGACCAGCGCCGTGGTGGCGCCGCAACTCACCATCGACGATCCGGCCCGCATCACCGTGTCCTGGACCGTCAGCAACGAAGGCAACGGCATCGGCATCACCCATGCCTGGACCGACGCCATCGTCGCCTCTCGGGACGGCATCGCCGGCAACGGCGACGACATCGTGTTGGCGCGCTACGCCCATGCCGGCGCGCTGGGGGTGGGCGAGAGCTACACGCGCGAGGAAACCTTCTACCTGCCGCCCGCCTTCGAGGGCCGCTACAACCTGTTCGTGCGCGCGGACGCGGACGGCCAGGTGTTCGAGAACGACCTGGAGGCCAACAACGCGGCCGCGCCCGCCCACGTCTTCGACGTGATGAAGATTCCCTACTCGGATCTGGTCATCGACAGCGTGGCGGTCGCGGACGGCGCCATGAGCGGCCGCGCGTTGGACCTCACCTGGGTGGTGCGCAATCAGGGCATCGGCCTCACCAATAGCGACAGTTGGAACGACCGGGTCTACCTGTCCCCCAACGCGGACGGCAGCAACCGCACCTATCTGGGCGCCTTCAACCACATCGGCTTCCTGGCCCCGGACGGCAGCTACACCCGCACCGGTACGGTGGCCCTGCCCAACGGCATCTCCGGCACCTTCTACCTCATCGTCGAGACCAGCGGTCCGTTCGAATTCGTCTACACCGGCAACAACAGCATCCGGTCCGACGCCTTCCAGGTGGAACTCTCCCCCGCGCCGGATCTGGTGGTCACCCAGATCGTCACCCCTGCCGCCGCGCCGGAAGGCTCCGCCGTGGACATCTCCTGGACCGTGCTCAACCAGGGCCAGGGCGACGCGGAAGGCACCTGGACCGACACCCTGTACCTGCGCAAGGCTGGAGAGACGGGCGCCGGCACGGCCATCGGCTCGTTCACCTACCAGGGCCCGCTTCAGGCCGGCATGTCCTACAGCCGGCGCGAGCAGGTGGTGCTGCCCATCCACACCAGCGACCATTACGAGATCCTGGTGGTCACCGATTCCGGCAACAAGGTCTACGAACACGGCCAGGAGAACAACAACCAGTCCCTGTCCGACACCCAGATATCGGTGTCGGTCCTGCCGCGGCCCGATCTCCAAGTGGTGCAGATCACCGGCCCCGCCGTGGTGGACGCCGGCGGCACCGCCTCGGTGGAGTTCACCATCATCAACCAGGGCACGGTGGCCACCAACGTGCCCAACTGGACCGACCGGGTCTACCTGTCCCTGGACGACAAGATCAGCAACGACGACATCCTGGTCAGTTCCCTCGCCAACGGCGCCGCCCTGGCGCCGGGCGAGCAATACCTGTCCCTGTCATCCACCTTCAAGGTGCCCGAGCGCTTCCGCGGCACCGTGTACGCCATCGTCGTCACCGACGCCGGCGGCGCGGTGGACGAGTGGCCCAACGACACCAACAACATCAAGCTGCTGCCCATCTACGTGAACCCGTGGCCATTCGCCGACCTTGTGGTGCACGACGTGAAGTCGCCGGCCCAGGCGTTCGAGGGCAACCAGGTGGAGGTGCGCTATACCGTCACCAACCGGGGCAGCGGTCCCACCAACATCGGTTCCTGGACCGAGCAGGTCTGGCTGACCAAGGACAAGAACCGGCCGCATCCGGGCCAGGGCGACATCCTGCTCACCTCCTTCGTCTACAACGGCGGCGCGCTGGCGGTGGGCGAGGGCTATGACCGCATCCTGACCGTGAGCCTGCCCGACACCCTGGTGTCCGGCGAGTACTACATCACCCCCTGGGTGGATCCGTATGCCCAGGTGCTGGAAGACACCCTGGCCATCAACGTCAACCCGGACGATCCCAACGAGATCAACAACAACAACTACAAGGCGGGCGGCGGCGACCTGGTGGGCACGCCGGAGGCCCACATCAAGCTCATCGGCACGCCGCCGGCGGTGGCGCCCCTGTCGGATGTCTACGTCCATTCCGTCGCCGCCGATTCCTTCGAGTGGGCCGGCGAGGAGTTTTCCTTCTCCTGGACGGTGACCAACCAGGGGCCGGGTACCACCAACTCCGGCTGGACCGACAACGTCTATCTCAGCGACAACGCGGTGTACGGCGCGGCCGGCGCCCATCAGTTCTCCCTGGGCGGCTATGCCAACTTGAAGTCGCTGGCCACCGGCGAGAGCTACACCAATACCCGGACCGTGACGCTGGAACCCTCGGCGAAGGGCATGTACCTCCATGTGGTCACCCAGGGTCCGTCCAACGATTCCAACAACACAAACCATCGGGCCAAGACGGTCACCGAGGTGCTGGACCGCATCCCCGACCTGAAGATCACCGCGGTGGTGCCCGAGGCCTCCGCCTTCTCCGGCGAGAAGACCAAGATCGTCTACACGGTGCTGAACGACAGCGACCAGCCGATCTGGGACGAAACCGCCTACTGGACCGACAAGATCTACCTGTCCAAGGATCCCAACTGGATCCCGGACCGGAGCCGGGTGACCCTGCTGTCCGTCGTGCAGCAAAGCAACGCCCAGCCGCTGGGCGCGCATCAGAGCTACACCCGGGAAGTGGAAGTGACCTTGCCGCCCGGCATCGAGGGCGACTACTTCCTGTACGTCTTCACCAACGTGCACCCGGACGGTTTGCCGGGCACCCAGCAATGGCCGGTGGATCAGGGCGACGGCGTGTTCGAGAAGGGCAACGGCTACGAGAACTTCTACAAGAACGCCTACGAATATGCGCTGAACAACATGTTCCAGGCCTCGCTGCCGGTGATCTACCGGGAGCCGGACCTGCGCGTGACCGATCTGGTGGTGCCCGACACGGTGGCCGCCGGCTCTGTGGTGGACGTGACCTTCACCGTCACCAACGTGGGTACCCGGGAAACCCGGGAAGCCTCCTGGACCGACCGCATCTATCTATCCCTGGACGCCTCGCTGGACAACTATGACCTGGAGGTGGCCTCCCAGTCCGCCTTCGACGCGATCAGGGCCAAATACGGCCGCATCGACGGCAAGCTGAAGCCGGGCGAGTCCTACACCGCCACGGTGCACGTCACCATCCCCTACGACGTGAAAGGGGACATCCACCTGCTGGCCTATGCCGATTCCGGCATTACTTCCGGCTGGAACAGCCCGATCAGTTCCATCTCCCCGCGCCTCAAGGGCCTGGATCCCGGTGGCGACGCCGACGGCACGGTGCGGGAGTTCCAGGACGAGGGCAACAACATCACCGTCGCGCCCATCACCGTGGTGCCCTACACCCCGCCCGATCTCCAGGTCATCAGCCTGAGCGCGAGCGAGCGGGCCACCCGGGGGCAGAACTTCGAGGTGAGCTACACCGTGGTCAACCTGGGCGGCGACACGCCGATCCAGGAGGCCAAGTGGGACGATCTGGTCTACCTGTCCCGGGACGCGTTCCTGGATACCCGGGCCGACCGCTTCATCGGCACCATCAGCCATGAGGGTGGCCTTGCCGCGGGGGGGGCCTACAGCGTCAGCAAGACCTACACGGTGCCCACCGACCTGCCCACCGAGGCGTATTACGTCTTCGTGGTGACCGACCCCGCCCGCTACAGCATTTCCGGCGCGGTCTACGAGGCGAACGAGCGCAACAACGACAAGGCCAGCGACGTGCCCATGGTCATCGAGCTGCCGCCGCCCACCCCATCAGCCTGTCCTGGACGGTGGAGAACCTGAGCGACGTGGCCGCCACCGGCACCTGGTCCGATTCCCTGTACCTGTCCGAGGACGCCACCTGGGACATCACCGACCGGCCCCTGGGCCGCGCCGGCTTCACCGGCACCCTGTTGGCGGGCGAGTCCTACACCCTGCACCTGGACACCTTGATGCCCGCCGCCGCGCCCGGCCATTACCGGGTGATCGTGCGCACCGACATCTACAACCAGGTGTACGAGGGCGTGAACGAGGTCAACAACCGCACCGCCTCCGGCGCCACCATGGAAGTCACCGTGGACGAGCTGGTCATCGGCGCACCCCTGGTCACCCAGCTCAAGGCGGGCCAGGAGACCCTGTACAAGATCACCGTGCCCCAGGACCAGACCCTGCGCGTTACCCTGAGCGCGAGCGACGACAAGAGCGCCAACGAAATCTTCCTGCGCCACGACCAGGTGCCCACCTCGGCGGCCTTCGACGCCACCTACAGCGGCCCGCTGTCGAGCGACCTGACCGCCCTGGTGCCCAGCACCGAGCCCGGCACCTACTACCTGCTGGTGCGCAACTACAGCGCCCCGGCGGGCGGCGCCGACATCACCCTGCTGGCGGAACTGCTGCCGCTGGTCATCACCGACGTCCACACCGACACCGGCGGCGACAGCAAGCACGTCACCACCACCATCCGCGGCGCCCAGTTCCACGAGGACGCCATCGTCAAGCTGGTGCGGCCCGGCATCGCCGAGTACGAACCCTTGGTGTGGGAGGTGGTGGACAGCAGCAAGATCATCGCCACCTTCGACTTCACCGACGCGCCCCACGGCCTGTACGACCTCAAGGTCATCAACCCGGACGGCAGCGAGGCGATCCTGCCCTACCGCTTCCTGGTGGAGCGGGCCATCGAGCCCGAGGTGACCATCGGCATCGGCGGCCCGCGCGTGATCCTCGCCGGCGACCAGGCCACCTATTCCATCGCCCTGCAGGGCATCTCCAACCTGGACACCCCCTACACCTACTTCGAGGTGGGCGTGCCGCAGCTGCTGTTCAACCCCATCGTCTACGGCCTGCCCTACCTGGAGTTCTACACCAACGTGCGGGGCGAGCCGGAAGGGGCCGCCGGCACGGCGAACGAGGACATTCCATGGGTCAACATGGAGTCCATCAACAACACCATCGGCCAGCTTTACACCTCCGGCTTCCTGTACGACCAGCCGGCGGACGGCTTCAGCGGCTTCAGCATCAACCTGACCACCTATCCCGGCCTGAAGGAGATGCACGAGAAGGCCTTCGCCGCGTTCCGCTCCAAGATGGCCCAGTTCTTCCCGGAACTGGACGGCCTGCTGGACAACGGCGAGACCGGCCTGGGCGACTGGTGGGAAGCGGTCAAGGCCAAGGCGGACGAGATCCAGCCCGGCCTGGGCGCGGCCATGGGCCAGCTCGACTTCCTGGACATGTACCAGTCCAACGAGGCGGTGCCGGACAAGTGCGTCATCCCGTTCATCCCGTTCCGCTTCCACATCTACGCCACCGCCACGTCCATGACGCGGGCGGAATACGTGGAATTCCAGAGCCAGCAGATCCGCGACCTGCGCACCGCCATCCTGGACGCCGATGACGCGCCCGCCGCGCTCATCGCCCTGGCCGCCGACGAGCAGACCTTCGTCGACCTGTACCTGGCCGCCCTGGAGGACGCGGATCTGCTGCGGCCCGACGGCGAGACGCCGCCCATCCGCACCCAGCAGCATATCGTCAGCCTGATGACGGTGATCGCCTCCGGCATCCTGTTCGGCCCGGCCGGCGAGGAGATCCGTTCCGACGGCGACATCCTGGGCTTCTTCGACAAGCTCAAGGAACTGTACGGCCACGATCAGAACCGGCTGGCCGACATCGAGTACTGGGATCCGCGCGAGAGCGAATGCTACGAGGGCGAGGTGCCGGTACCGGCCATCCCCGAGTTCGAGGACTACGACCTGGGCATGTCCACGCCCACCCACTTCGAGGCGTTCCGGGTCTACGTGCCCTGGATGGACTTCGACAGCCGGGCCGCCGGCGTGCCGCTGGAGTTCCAGATCAACGGGCCCGAGGCCGTGGGCGGCGACGAGTTCGTCACCCTGGACTTCAGCAAGTACCTGCAGGGCGACGCGTCCCAGGGCCGGCTCGCCTCCATCGCCGGGCCGCAGACCTACGACACCAACGGCTGGCTGCCGGTGGACCAGGCGCTGCCCTACACCGTCAACTTCGAGAACAGCACCTCCTCGTCCCGCTACGTCAACGAGGTGCGCGTCATCACCCAGCTGGATCCGGACGTGGATCCGCACAGCTTCGAGCTGGGCGACATCCGCATCGGCGACATCACCATCGACATCCCGTCGGGCCGCGCCAACTTCCAGGGCGAGTTCGACTTCGCCGCCACGCGCGGCTTCCTGCTGCGGGTGTCCGCCGGCGTCGACCTGTACCAGGATCCCGCCGCGGTGTCCTGGCTGATCCAGGCCATCGACCCGCTCACCGGCGAGGTGCTGCAGGACACCACCCGGGGCCTGCTGAAACCCAACGACGCGTTCGGCAACGGCGCCGGCTTCGTCTCCTACACGGTCCAGGCGCGCAACACCGACGACCTCACCTTCCCCGACGACACGCCGCCCGAGCTGATTCCCGACGGCGTGGTCAAGGCCAGCGCGCGGGTGCTGTTCGACACCCAGGCGCCGGAAGACACCCTGGTGCTGGAACAGCGCGTGGACAGCGCCGCGCCGGTCACCAGCGTGACGGTGGAGCGCATCGGCGCCACCCAGAGCTTCAACGTGTCCTGGAACAGCGTGGACCGGCTCAACGGTTCCGGCTTCAAGCACGTGACCCTGTACGTCGCCACCGACGGCGGCGACTTCAAGATCTGGCAGCGCCAGCTCACCGTCGCCGAAGGCACCCTGGTGTTCCAGGGCGAGGCCGGCCACACCTACGAGTTCCTGGCCCTGGCCACGGACATCGCCGGCAACAAGGAACTGCCCAGCGCGGGCATCAACGCCCAGGCCGACGGCGCCAACGTGAACCTGGGCGCGTTGCCCCAGGTGCCCGGCACCACGCCGCCCAACTTCGGCATCGCGCCGGAACCGGTGCCCACGCCCTCCACCAATCCCCTGTTCGCCGAGGCGGAGCAGGGCGTGCCCAACGTCGACCCGTTCACCCGCGCCAGCGAATTCGATGACGTGCTGCGGCCGTTCATCGCCCAGGCCTTCGCCACCGGCATCGAGCAGAGCCACGCGAACATCGGCCCCATGGCCATCGCGGAAACCCCGGACGGCCACATCCTGGTGTCCGGCGGCGCGAACCGCGGCCAGATCTTCCGCTTCGGCCACGATGGCGGCGATGCCACCACGCCCTGGGTCAGCCTGGACGATCCCATCTTCAACCTGGCCTTCGACAGCGAAGGCCGCCTGTGGGCCACCACCGGCGGCGGCGCCCTGCTGCAGCTCGACGCCGAGACCGGCGCGGTGGTGAACCGCTTCGGCGACGGCATCACCATCGCCCTCGCGGTGGAGCCGGGCAGCGACCGGCTGTTCGTCTCCAGCAACAACGGCATCGAGATCTTCGACCCGGCCACCGGCCTGTTCACCCACTACAGCAAGGACGAGAACCTGCGCGCGGGCAGCCTGGCCTTCGACAGCCAGGGCACCCTGTGGGCGGTTACCTGGCCCGACCGGCGCCAGGTGGTGAAATTCACCGAGTTCCGCCGCGCCGAGACGGTGCTGGAATTCGACTCCGACATCGACTCCATCGCCTTCGGCCAGGCCGGCACCAGCCTGGAGGATCTGCTGTTCGTATCCCACAACAGCGGCCGAGTCACCAGCACCGGCGCCGCCGGCGCCGACAGCGAGCTGACCATGGTGGACCTGGCGACCCTGCGCCGGGTGGCCCTGGCCACCGGCGGCAGCCGGGGCGACGTGCTCATCACCACCAGCGACGGACGCCTGCTCATCAGCCAGTCCCACCAGGTGGATGTGCTGAACCCGATCTACGCCCCGTCCGTGGTCTACACCAACCCGCCCGACCAGGCGGTTTTGCCTCTGCCGCTGCCCTTCATCTCGGTGGGCTTCGACCAGGATATGTTCGCCGGCGACGCGAGCCTTGCCGAGAGCGTGCTCAACCCGGCCAACTACATCCTGGTGGGCGACGGCGTGGGCGCCGTGACCCTGCAGGACGTGCATTACGACAGCGCCACGCGCAGCGTGCTGCTGGTCTACGGCAGCCTGCTGCCCGACACCTACACCCTGACCCTGGACGACAACCTGACCAGCGTGTACGGCCAGCACCTGCTGGCGGACCACGTCAGCCGTTTCCAGGCGGTCAGCGACCTCACCGCCTACCTGGACGTGCAGTTCGGTCTGACCCGCTACGACCGCCAACTGGGCACCCTGTCCTACGATGTCACCATCACCAACACCGGCGACACCGCGGTGATCCTGCCGGCTCTCATGGTGCTGGATCCGCGCGACGGCTACCCGGGCATCCCCGAGGGCGCCGTGGTCGGCCAGGGCGACGACGGCCGCTGGTACATCGACCTGTCCGCCAGCCTGCCCGCCGACGGCAAGCTGCTGCCGGGCCAGACCAGCGCCGGCCGCACCGTGTCCGTGGCGACGCCGGACCGGCGCCGGGTGGATTTCGCCACCGTCATCGCCGCCGGCACCGAGCTTAACCGGGCCCCCGAGTTCGTCTCCACGCCGCCGGCCCAGGCCAGCGTCGGCCAGCCCTTCGAATACCACGCCCAGGCCAGCGATCCCGACGGCCAGGCGGTGTTCTACTACCTGCTGTCCGGCCCCGAGGGCATGACCATGGACAGCCAGACCGGGGTCGTTTCGTGGGCTCCGGGCGCCACCGCCCTGGCGCGCGAGGCCGTGCTCATCGAGGCTTTCGACACGCGCGGCGCGGTGACCCTGCAACGCTTCCTGCTCGACGTGGACCAGGGCAACCGGCCGCCGGTGTTCCTCGCCGTGCCCACCGAGGTGGAAGGTAAGGAAGGCCAGGCCATGGAGTTCTCCGTGGTGGTGAGCGATCCCGACCACGACAACCTGACGGTGTGGGCCGACAACCTGCCCCCCGGCGCCACCTTCGACGCCACCACCCGGCTGTTCAGCTGGGTGCCCGGCTACGACGCCGCGGGCAGCTATCCGGACGTGCGCTTCTACGCGGGCGACGGCATTTCCGTCACCAGCGTCGCCATCACCCTGCTGGTGGCCGAGGGCTACCAGGAACCCACCCTGGTCAAGCCCGCCGACCGCACCGTGCGGGAAGGCGATCCCATCCGCTTCTACCTGAACGCCCAGGGGGACGAGTCCGTCACCCTGACCTACTCCAGCGAATACCTGCCCTGGGGTGCCTTCCTGCATCCCGAGACCGGTCTGTTCGAGTGGACCCCGTCCTTCATCCAGGAAGGCGTCTACCATATCCCGTTCACGGTCAGCGACGGCACCGTCAGCAAGACCGTGGTCACCACCTTCACGGTGGAGAACGCGAACGGCCGGCCCCAGTTCGATCCCATGGACGGCTGGCAGATCTACGAGGGGCAGCCCCTGCTGATCAAGGCCTATGCCTGGGATCCGGACAACCCCTTCTACGAGCCCGCGTTCCGCGACGCGCAGGGCAACACCGTGCCCACCAGCCAGTACCCGCAGACCGTCAGCGTCAGCGCCAGCGGCCTGCCGCCCGGCGCGATCTTCGATGCCGACACCTGGGATCTGGTGTGGACGCCAGACCATACCCAGGCGGGCGAATACTTCGTCACCTTCACCGCGACCGACACCGGCGACGGCACCGGCACGCCCCTGAGCGACACCGTGGTGGTGCCCATTACCGTGCTCAACGTGAACCGTCCGCCCATCATCGAGGCCACCGGGAACGTCTCCGTGCAGAAGGACCAGGTGGTCGAAGTCACCCTGCGCGCCAGCGATCCGGAAGGCAATCCGCTCGTCCTGTCCATCAGCAACGAGCAGCCGGGCTATCCGGTGCCCGGCTTCATCTCCCTGACCGACCACGGCGACGGCACGGCCACCCTGCGCCTGGCCCCCGGCGTGGGCGACCGGGGCGACCACGCGATCCGCTTCACCGCCAGCGACGACGGCGACGGCAATCCGGACAACGTCCAGAGTTCCAGCTATGTGTTCATCGTCAGCGCGGAAAGCGACAACGAGCCGCCCCAGCTCGCCTACTTGGGCGACGTGGTGGCCGTGGTGGGCCAGACCCTGCAGATCGAGGTCCAGGCCAGCGACATGGACCAGGATCCACTGAGCTGGGGGCTCTCCGGCCTGCCGGCCGGCGCCACCATCACGCCCACCGCGGTGTACGGACGCGCCCTCGTCACCTGGACGCCCACCCTCGCCGACCTGGGCAGCCACACCAATGTCACCGTCACAGTCAGCGACAGCGGCAACCACGGTCTTACCGCGCCCATGGGCGATTCGGCCAGCTTCCGCGTGGTGGTGCGCAACGCCAACAGCGCCCCGGTCCTGATCCCGGTGGGCGACAAGGCCGCCACGGAAGGCCAGCCCCTGGCGTTCCAACTGCGCGGTGTGGACAGCGATGGCGACGCGCTCACCTACTTCGTCCAGGATCTGCCCTTCGGCGCCCGGTTCGACCGCGCCACCGGCCAGTTCACCTGGACCCCGGCCCTGAACCAGGCCGGCGAGCACCTGGTGACCTTCAGCGTCAGCGACGGCAACGCGAAGAGCAGCGAGACCATCAAGATCACCGTGGCCAACACCAACCAGCTGCCGGTGTTCGTGCCCATGTTCACCCAGCTTGCCCGGGAAAACGCGGAGATCAGCTTCACCGTGGTGACCGCCGATCCGGACGCCGATCCGGTCATCGTCGCCGCCACCAGCGGCCTGCCCGAGGGCGCCCTGTTCGTGCCCAGGAGCGGCGAATTCTTCTGGACGCCCGGTTACGACCAGGCGGGCGAACACGTCATCACCTTCACCGCCGCCGATCCCTCCGGCATCCCGGTCAACTACGACGTGACCATCAAGGTCGCCAACGTCAACCGGGCGCCGGTGCTGGACGAGTCCGACCATACCTTCCTGATCGGCGAGACCAAGTCCTTCTACGTGAACGCCGTCGATCCGGACACCGGCACCGATCTCAGCTTCAGCGCCATCGATCTGCCCGAGGGCGCCACCCTGGATGCCGACACCGGCCTGTTCTCCTGGACCCCGGGCCCCGGCCAGAGCGGCGAGTACTACGTCATCCTGCGCGCCGACGACGGCCAGGTGGTGACGCGCCAGACCATCGTGTTGCGCGCCAGCCTGGTGCCGGTGCCGCCCACGGTGCACATCGAGCTGACCCCCAGCTTCCCGGCCCTGCCGGGCCAGAACGTGCTGCTGCACGCCATCGCCGACAGCTTCTCCGACATCGCCAGCCTGCGCCTGTATGTGAACGGCCAGGAGGTGGCGCTGGACGCGAACGGCCGCGCCACCGTGGTCGCCGGCCAGCCCGGCAAGATGACCGTGCGCGCCGTGGCGGTGGATGCCGACGGCGTGACCGGCGAGCAGATCGTCCAGCTCAAGGTGCGCGATCCCCTGGACAAGACCGCGCCCATCGTCGCCCTCGATCTGGACGCGGGCGCCCGCGTCACCGAACCCGCGTCCATCGCGGGCCAGGTGGTGGACGCCAACCTGGACTACTGGCGCCTGCAGATCGCGCGCCAGGGCAGCGATGATTTCGTCACCCTGGCGGAAGGGGAGGCCGGCCTCGACGGCGGCCTGGCCGACTTCGACCCGCGCCACTACGCCGACGGCTTCTACGTGCTGAAACTGACCGCCCGGGATATCGGCGGCCGCAGCAGCAGCATCACCCGCGCCATCGAGATCGATACCACCGACAAGCTGGGCCAATACCAGCGCGTGGACGGCGACCTGCACGTCGACCTGGGCGGCGCCAGCTTCGATCTGGTGCGCCTGTATGACAGCCTGGAGTCGGGCGAGCAAGGCGCCTTCGGCTGGGGCTGGATCCTGCGCGGCAGCGACATCCGCATCGAGACCAACGTCGCCAGTACCGGCCGCGAGCATCTCGGCGTGTTCAACGCCTTCGACGACACCACCCGCCTGTACCTCACCCTGCCCACGGGCGAGCGCGCTGGCTTCACCTTCGCCCCGGTGGCGGAGACCATCGGCGGCGTCCATTTCTACCGTCCCGCCTGGGTGGCCGACGACGGCCACGGCTGGCAACTGGATTCCGTGGACACCCTGCTCACCCGGGCGGGGACCAAGTTCTACGATGCCTCCACCGGCCAGCCCTACAACCCGCAAAGCGGCACCTTCGCCGGCTACGACTACCGGCTCACCGCGCCGGACGGCACGGTCTACCAACTGGACGCGAGCCAGGGCGTGAAGGAGATCGACACGCCCGCGGGCCAGCGCCTGTTCGTCAGCGACAACGGCATCACCGCGGAATCCGGCGCCACCATGCAGTTCGTGCGCGACGGCGCGGGCCGCATCAGCCGCGTGGTCACTCCCGACGGCACCACCGTCACCTACGTCTACGACGGCGCCGGCAACCTGTCCGCGGTGCGCAACCTGTCCACCGGCGAGGGTTACCGCTACGCCTACGAGAACGGACGCCTGAGCAGCGTGGTGGCTATCGGCCAGCCCGGCATCGCCATCGAGTACGCGGGCGACGGCGCCGTGCGCACCGTGCCGGTGCTGGACGACCTGGGCGGTTCCGCCGAGTTCACCGGCGAGGTGGTCAACGGCGTCATGAACGCGGGCCAGGCCGATCTTTACACCTTCAGCGTGCGCGCCAGCGAGATCGCCGGCGCCGTGGGCGGCCAGTTCATCCTGCGCGTGGCGCTGACCGGCGCCAACATCGAGGCGCCCGAAGTACCGGGCCTCACCCCGTTATCGGTGGAGCGCTACGGCGACACCGTGGTGGCCCTGTACGGCTTCACCCAGGAAGGGCTGTACCAATTGCGCCTCTCCGGCGACGGCGCTTACGCCCTCAGTCTGTCCATCGCCGGCGACCTGAACCTGGACGGCGGCGTCAACGGCGCCGACAGCGCCCTCATGGAACTGGCGGGCGCGGGCACCGACATCACCGGGGACGGCGTCACCGACCGCGCCGACCGCCAGGTGCTGTACGCCAACTTCGGCGTGGTCATGAACGTGGGCCCGCAACTGGCCACGACCATGCCGGACGTGTTCACCCACGAGGAACTCAGGATCAGTGTGGACCTGTCCCAGGTGGCCACCGATCCGGACGGCGATCCGGTGTTCTACCGCATCATCTCCAGCAACCACGGTACCACCACGCTGTCCGCCGACGGCCGCTACGCCATCTTCACGCCGGACGACGGCTACACCGGCCTGGCCGACTTCCAGGTGAGCGCCGACGACGGCTTCAACAGCTCGCCGGTGGCCACCCTGGCGGTGACGGTCAGCGACGCGCCCCTGCTCAGCCTGGACTTCAACCACCGGCGCCTGCTGGGCGAGGTGGGCAGCAGCAGCCTCATCCAGGTGTACGGCGACTTCGCCGACCAGCAGCACGTGCTGCTGCCGTTCGACTACATCGACGTGGCCACCCTGGACGCTGGCGTCGCCAGCATCACCCAGCAGGGCCTGCTGAGCGCCCTCGCCAACGGCTACACCGTGCTGGTCGCCGCGCGCGGCGGCGTCACCGCCGCCACCGTGGTGGGCGTGGGCGAGCCGAGCGAGGACCAGGTGCGCCTGTTCATGTCCAAGCTGTACGGCATCGACGCCTATCCGGACACGGTCACCATCGTGCCGGACGGCGGCACCCGCCAGGTGGTGGTGAGCCTGTCCGACACCGGCCGCATCTTCATCACCGAGTCCGCCAACGGCACGCTGTACTTCAGCGGCAACCAGGCGGTGGCGACGGTGGACGCGAACGGCCTGATCCACGCCGTGGCGGAGGGCGAGACCACGGTCACCGCCATCTACGGCTACGCGGAAGAGACCATCACCGTGCAGGTGCAGGCCCCGGTGACCAATACCGGCATGGCCGTGGTGGGCGAGCAGGGCGGCATCGTCGCCAACGGCGACGGCATCATGGTGGCGTTCGGCCCCGGCCAGCTGTCCGGCGACACCACCGTCACCATCGAGACCATCGCGGAAGCGGACCTGCCGCTGCCGCTGCCTTCCAACCAGGAAACCGGCGAGACCACCTTCAACTTCCTGGGCGCCTTCGACCTGGACATCCAGGGCGGCGAGGTGACCGGCCCCATCCAGATCGCCGTGCCCGTCGCGGGCGGCTACACCCCCGGCGAGACCGTGTGGTTCTTCCAGAAGATGCTGGTGCCCACGGGCGAAAACGGAGAACTGGGCGAGGTGTGGACCGTGCTGGATTCCGGCACGGTGGGCGAGGATGGCGTCGCGCGCACCGCGTCGCCGCCGTTCCCGGGCCTGTCCAACCGGGGTTCAGTGCTGGTGGCGCGCGCCGCCCAGCCCCTGGGCATCATCCGCATCGACATGGGCTATGTGCTGGGCATCATGACCGCCATGGCGGGCACCCTGGGCATCGCCGCCACCGGCGGCCTGCTGGGCGCGGCCGTGGGCGTGGGTCTGGCCGGCTTGTATGCCGGCATGCTGGTGCTGCCGGTGGCCTACCAGGCGGTGAACCTGAAGATATGGCGTCAGTGGGCGAACAACGTGGAGGGTTACGACCTGGATGTGCACTTGCCCGCCGGTTCGCCCTACCTCAACATCATGGCCGAGCTGCCCGCCGTGCCCACGGGCGCGGATTTCGACAAGCCCCTGATCACCGATCTGAAGACCGTGATCCAGCCCAATGGCGAAGTGACCCTGAAGGTCACCGGGCTCAACTTCGTGCACCCGGTCCAGTCACCCGGCATGAGCATCTACGACACCCGGGTCGGCTTCGTCATGGGCGACTACATCAAGTACGTGGATGGCGCCGACTACGTCAGCGCCAACGAATCCTCCGGCACCATCGAGGTGCTGGTGCCGCAGACCGTGCTGCTGGGCATGAGCGACATCATCGTCGAGAGGCAGGTGGTCGATTCCGCCACCGGCGCCACCCAGTGGGTGCGCTCCGTGGGCACCGCCCGCGTCGACAACAAGGGCGGTTACGGCTTCGTCGGCCGCCAGAACGAGGTGGGCGTCATCGACACCACGCGTCCGGACGAGGCCTACGCCGCGGACGAGAACGGCGTGCCCATCAGCATCGATCCGGATACCGGCCTGCCGGTGCCCGAGCCCCTGATCAAGTCCATCAGCCTGGTGGCGGACGGCGGCTACGTGGGCAGTGTCCTCGACACCGTGACCACCAAGGACCTGTCACGGGTGTTCGTCGCCACCAACCGGGGCATCAGCATCATCGACGCCTTCACTCTGCAGCAGTTCGACGCCGACCTCAGCACCCCCGGCATCGACAGCATCTTCATCTCCGGCGGCGTCACCGCCCTGGCCCTGGATCCGTCGGAACGCTACCTGTACGCCGCCGGCAACGGCGCGGTGTACATCATCGACCTGCTGCCCAGCTCGCCCACCTTCCACCGGGTCTCGGAAATCCTCAACGATTTCGACACGCCGGACATGGGCCGCATCAACGACATCGCGGTCAACGCCGACGGCACCCGCCTCTTTATCACCGTGCCCTACACCTCCCTGTTCGGCCTCAACGGCTGGACCAGCGGCGGGCGCGACCAGGGACGCCTGGTGGTGTTCAACGTGGACGAGCGGGACCGGCCGACGGCCAACCAGTCCAACAGCAAGAAGTGGCGCGAAGCGATCGGCAGCTTCGAGGCCGGCCTGGAACCCTACGGCCTGACCGCGTCCAGCGATCCCAACCGGTTGCTGGTGACCTCCCGCATGGACCTGAAGAAGGGCCTGCGCACCATCGAGATCACCAACAACAACCCGCTCGGTTTCGCGGTGAAGATGCAGCAGATCAACCTCGCCCTCAACAAGGAAACCGTGGGCGTGCGCTACCAGGGCGGTTACGACTACTACCCCAGCTTCACCACCCGCATGACCGGCCAGGTGTTCGACCTGGACATCCGCAACGCCACAGCGGTGGTGGTGGCGCCGGACCTGTCCTACGCCTTCGTCGCCGACTGGTACGTGCCGCGCATGTACTACATCAACGATTACGTGCTGGCCTTCGAGATCGAGGACCTGCACAACGTGGGATCCAAGATCGGCATCATCAAGGACCCGTTCAAGCTGCAGAACCTGCCCGACAGCGGCAAGATCCTGGGCGCCACCACGCCTATTCCCATGTCCTTCCTGAGCGAGCTGGCCCTGGACGCTTCCGGCCGCAAGCTGTACGCCAACTTCCGCAGCATCGGCAACGTGGCGGTTTACGACGTGGAGGCCATGGAGGACCGGGCCAACAATTCCAGCCTGTCCTACGCCGGCCCCATCGAATGGAGCCGCCTGCCCCTGGACCACAACTGGGCCGATCTCGCCTCCGGCACCTCCATCAACCTGGCGCCCATCGACGTGGAGCGCTACAGCCGCGGCCTGTCGCTGCAGCAGATCAACGTGCTCAACCTGATCCGCCCGAGCGGGCCGGTGGACACGGACGACAGCAGCAGCACGCCGCTGACCTTCGAATGGGAGGTGGATACCGACCTGCTGGGCGGCAATCCCAACGACATCTACACCACCCGCCTGGTGGTGAGCTCCCAGGGGCCGGGCAGCGGCCTGTGGCCGGACGACGACTGGCGCGAGCGGCCCGAGGACGGCGCGCTGAGCTACCTGGGCCTGGACTTCTACGACGATCCGGCCCACCTGAGCGAGGATTCCGACACCAACCCGTCGCGCATCGTCACCTCGCCCATCTCCCTGAAGATCGGCAAGAAATACACGGTCACCGCGACGACCACCGGCCTCAAGTTCACCGAGGCGGGCGACTCGGGCAATGCCAAGCGCACCATCGTCGAGCTCGACGCCCTCGCGCGCAAGGCGCTGACCGCCGGCCAGCTCTACTACTGGGGCGTGTACCTGGAGCAGAGCGGGCAGGATGCCAACATCTACCAGTCCGGCACCTTCACCTCGGCGCCGGTGGCCAGCTCCACGCCCTACAGCGTGGTCACCGTGCTGACCCACGGCTTCCAGCTGGATCCCATCTCCGGCCTCATCAACGGCGGCCAGTTCCAGCAGCCCACGGCCTTCATGCAGATGGCCGACATGATCGTCAAGGCGGCCGGCGGCGGCGTGGTGCTGTCCTACGACAAGAAGTCGGGCCAGTGGGTCGACCGAAGCGTGTGGGACGGCTACGGCACGCCGCCCTCCAACGCCCTCGCCGCCAGCGTGATCCAGAGCGGCAAGGCGGTGGTGCTGGTGTCCGACTGGTACGTGGAATCCGACATTAGCGACTCGGGCTTCTCCGAGGCGGCGGCGGACGCCCTGTTCGCGTCCCTGGTGGACCTGGACAACCAGGTGGGCGGCATCTTCGCGTCGCCCCTGCACTTCATCGGCCACAGCCGCGGCACCGTGGTGAACAGCGAGATCATCCAGCGCCTGGGCGCCAGCGGCAAGGTGACCAGCGGCATCCAGATGACCACCCTGGATCCCCACGACTTCGACCAGAAATCCCTGGAAATCCCCCTGGCCAAGCTGGCCAAGGCGGTGCAGGACATCATCCACGTGGTGCAGGCCGGCGCCGTGGTGGCCGGCGTCGCGGTGCCCGCCACCGCGCCGGCGGCGGCGAAACTGGTCGAGACCCTGTACCAGTACGACAGCAAGATCAAATGGGCCCTGGAGACCGCGGACAAGCTGGGCATCGCCCTGGACATCCCCTACGGCGACTTCAAGGATCCCAACGTCCAGGTCTGGAAGAACGTCGACTTCGCGGACAACTACTACCAGACCGCCGCCCCCGAGCCCCAGACTTCCGGCCTCAGCTTCACCGCGACGCCGAACGGCCGGCCGCTCGATCCCGAGGGCGACCCGGTGCCGGGCAACTCCAGCGCGCCGGTGGTGTTCAAGCTGTCCGAGACGGTGGCGGACATCGATCTCAACCTGGACACCATCGCCGGCTTCGGCTTCGAGGACTTCCTCAACTTCTTCCCGTGGGCCGACGCCGGCGTGGGCGGCGCCCACAGCCGGGTCTGGCAGTGGTACGCGGGCACCATCAGCACCAGCATCCTGGAGTTCGGCGACATGCCGATCTGGCGGACCGCCGGCGACGAGGGCCTGGCCACCGAGGTGTTCGGCGCCATCGCCCTTCCCAACTCCAAGTACACGGACCAGCCCTGGTATTCCAGCAACCCCTACCGCATCGTCGGCGGCAACAACGCGCTGAGCTACACCAACATCACTTCCGCGCTGCTGGGCGACATCCATGAAGGCATCACCACGGGCTGGTACTTCAGCCCCCTGGGCGGCGGCGTCGAGTACCGCCCGGACCGCGGCGCCGAGACCAAGGAATTCAGCTTCGACAACACCGAGGTGAACGCGCCCGCGGACGCCGTGCCTTCCGTGTTCAACGGTGACTTCGAGAACGGCATCCGCCAGTCCCTGTACGCGCGCCTGACCGGCGGCGACAAGGGCCGCTTCCCGTTCTCCTACGAACTACCCGGCTGGTCCTTCCACGGTGGCGAGGGCTTCACCCTCAACACCGGGCAGGTGTTCTCCGTGGGCGGCATCTCGCCGCCCAACGTGGACCTCACCGGTCTGTTCGTGTTCGAGACCAATCCCAGCCAGCTGGTGGTGGACTTCTTCAAGAAGGTCTGGGAGTGGACAGCGGACAAGGTCATGGAAATGCTGGCGAACAAGGTCAAGTTCGACTTCCTGGGCATTCCCCAGGCGCCGGGCGACGGCGCGCCGCAATGGGAGAAGGATTGGTACGCCCAGAACTGGGGCAACCCCACCTCCGACGGCAACCTGCTGCTCCAGGCCAGCACCAAGATCTACCAGCTGGTCGAGTCCTTCATCAGCGACCTGGCGGGCAAGACCCTGGGCGGCATCACCATCGACAACATCAAGTTGCAGGATCTGTTCGCCATCGAGGGCAACACGGTCAATCCCATCGGCGTCAACCAGTTCAAGGACTGGATGGGCAAGGCGGTGGAGGCGCTGCTCAAGGGCGCATGGAATCCCAAGTCGGACTACGCCCTGCTCATGGGCGGTGGCCAGGTGCTGAAGGACATCCTGTTCGGCGCGGTGGGCAGCTTCACGCCCTTCATCCCCGCCGGCATGGAGGACTTCACCGACTCGGTGGTGGACTTCCTGGTGGATTTCGACACGGTGACCCACAACCGGCTCTACGTGCCCACCGACAAACCCTACCTGGCGTTCGAGATTCTTAGCCCGGTCATGCTCACCGCCGATGCCCAGATCACCGTCACCTTCAACGGCGAGGGTCAGGCGGACGGCACCGATCCGGCGCCGATCACGGTGAACCTGAAGCCCGGCATCATGAAGAAGAACACCTACGTGGTGGAGGTGCCGGACAGCCTCAAGGGTAAGATCGCCACCCTCTCCTTCACCCAGAGCAAGATGGACGGCAAGACCGCGGTGGGCTGGACCTACCAGGAAAGCCAGGACCTGCTCGCCAGCGTCTCCTCCACCATCAGCCAGTTGTTCTTCCTGGACGACATCCGCTTCACCGACAGCGCGATCCAGGTGGACGTGAACTCGCCCATCGACGAGAACGGCGACGCCAACGCCACCATCACCCTGCTGGCGCCGCTGGACGCCACCAAGCCGACCAACCTCGTCATCGACTGGGGCGACGGCCACAGCCAGAACTACACCATGGCTGCGGGGGTCAACAGCACCTCGCTGACCCACCACTACGACGACGACAATCCCAGCGGCACGGCGCAGGACAGCTACACCATCGACGTCAGCTCGGACAACACCGCCGGCGGTGGCAGCAAGGCCGTCGTGGTGCGCAACGTGGCACCCGTGTTCACCAACATCCAGCTCGACAAGCTGACCCTGGACGAGGGCCAGGAGCTCACCCTGAGCGCCGACTTCACCGACGTGGGTCTGTACGACAGCTACGGCATCGAGGTGGATTGGGGCGACGGCGTCGGCATCAGCTACACCCTGGCCAGCGTGGGCAGCGCCGCCAACGGCGCGGGCAGCTTCGTCATCACCCATACCGTGGCGGACGACCATCCGGATACCGGCACGCCCCAGGATAACCTGACCGTGACCGTGCGCCTGATCGACGACGACACGGGCCAGGCGGTGAAGACCTTCACCGTGCTGGCGAAGAACGTGGCGCCCACCTTCACCTCGCTCACGCTGGACAACAGCGAGATCGACGAGGGCGACAGCGTCACCCTGACCGGCGACTTTACCGACCCGGGCCTCATGGACACCTTCCTGGTGGAAGTGGACTGGGGCAATGGCGATATGAAGAGCTACGATCTCGCCAGCGTGGGCAGCTTCAACACCAGTACCGGCGTCGGCCATTTCAGCATCGACTACCTGTTCGAGGACGACGATCCCGACACCGGCACCCCGTTCGACCTGTTCCAGGTCAAGGTGCGCCTGGTGGACGACGACACCGGCGCGGCCAACGACACGCTCCAGCTCAAGGTCAACAACGTGGATCCCGAGCTAACCGGTGTGACCCTGACGCCGGATGACCTGGACGAGGGCGGCACGGTCACCCTGGAAGGCGGCTTCACCGATCCCGGCAGCGACGATTTCACCATCGAGGTGGACTGGGGCGATGGCAATGTGGAAACCTTCAACCTGGACGACGTGGGCGGTTTCAGCGACGGCAGCGGCCACTTCAGCATCGACCACGACTACACCGACGACGAGGCGGCGGGCGAGGACGACGTCTATCAGGTCAGCTACCGCGTGATCGATGATGACACCGGCGAAGCCGGCGATACCGGCCAGGTCACGGTGCACAACAGCGCGCCCACCCTGGAGAACCTGACGCTGGACGCGACCGATGTCGACGAGGGCGGCACCGTCACCCTGAGCATGGATATCGACGACGCCGGCGTGGACGACGAGCTGACCGTCGAGATCGACTGGGGCGACGGCATCATCGAGACCTACAGCCTGGGTACCGGGCCGCTGCACTTCGACGCGATCCACACCTATCTGGACGACGACCCCAGCGGCACCGACGGCGACAGCGTCGGCATCAGCGTGGTCCTGTCCGACGACGACGGGGACAGCGTCACCGCCAACACTTCGGCGCACGTCAACAACCTGCCGCCGGAGAACCTGGACGCGGGACCGGACCTGAACCTGTTGACCCTGACCACCGCCTTCCTGGACGTGTTCTTCGACGACCAGGGCATCCTGGACACCCACGACTTCGAGTGGACGGTGGTGGATCCGCTGGGCTTCACCCACACCGGTTCCGCCCAATCCTTCAGCGTGTTCCTGGACGAGCCGGGCGTGTGGAGCGCCAGTGTCACCGTCACCGATGACGATGGTGGTTCCGCGACCACCAGCGTGAGCATCCTGGCCACCGCCAGCATCATCGATCCGCCCCAGTACGATCCGGTGCTGCCGGATCCCTTCGACGAAGGCGATACCGTGAGCATGGACGTGTTCCTGCTGGGCAGCTTCGGCGGCGGCGACTACAAGCTCAAGGTGGACTGGGATGACGGCACCGTGCAGACGGTCGCCGCCCAAGCCGGCACCAACACCCTGACCCACGTCTACCAGGACGACCGGCCGGGAATCGAGCCGGACCAGTACACCGCCAAGGTGACTCTGGTGAACAGCCAGTACACCCAGCCGTTCCAGGTGTACGCGGCCCACAGCCAGATCTTCTTCGTGCAGAACGTGGACCCGGCGCCCAGCTTCACCTGGCAGTCCCTGGGCGGCGGCCAGGTGGCCTTCACCGGTAGCTTCGTCGACCCGGGCAGCCTGGACACCCACACCATCACCTGGAACTGGGGCGACGGCACCAGCGACACCGGCAGCCTCAACGCCACCCACACCTTCACCGGGCCGGCCACGGTGACCCTCACGGTCACCGACGACGATCTGGGCACGGGCACCTACAGCGAATTCATCGCCAACCCCATCACCGGTTCCTTCGATCCCTTGCCGGATGCGACGGAAATGCTGGTCAACCCGCAGCTCCTGGCCCTGCAGCAGGCGATCGCCGCCGCGCTCTGGCAGGCCGCGGGCGCTGACATCGTCGCGCTCAACAGCATCCATCTGGAGATCGCGGACCTGGCCGGCGCCGAGCTGGCCACCACGGTGCTGGGCGGCCATCCCACGGTCACGGTGGACTACAACGCCGCCGGCCACGGCTGGTACATCGACGCGAACCCCGCCGACAGCGAACCCTTCGCCGGTATCGACCTGATCACTGTGCTGGCCCATGAATTCGGCCACGTGCTCGGCCTGCATCATCCGGATGCCACCCTCGCCGGCGACAGCGTGATGAACCCCTACCTGGGCGCCGGCATGCGCCGCCTGCCCACGGCGGCGGATCTGGCCCTGGACGGCGGCGGAGCCATCGCCACCGGCATCCTGGCCCAGACCGGCGTCGGCATCGCCAATGGCGGCTTCGCGGTGGCGGACTCCGCCGCCGCGAACTTCGGCTGGACCCTGAACGGCCAGGCCGGCGTCGAGAACGGCCAGGGGGTGCTGAGCGAGGACGATCTGTTCCTGTCCGGCTTCGAACAGACCTTCCTGATCCCGGACAACGCCCTCAAGCTCAGCTTCACCCTGGAAAGCCTCGCCCTGATCGGCAATGCCGGCGGGCCAGTCGACGCCTTCGAGGTGGCCCTGCTGGGCGGCGACGGCGCCAGCCTGGCCGGCGTGGCCCCCATGACCGGCACGGACGCCCTGCTCAACATCCAGACCGGCGGCGCCGGCTATGCCTCGAGCCTGGTCAAGGTGAACGGCGTGGCCGGCCTCAATGGCAGCCTGATCGACACCTCCGGCCCGATCCAGGTGGAAATCGACCTGACCGGCTTGGCCGCGGGCACGGAAGCCACTCTGTACTTCGACCTGCTCGGTTTCGCCGCCCGCGACAGCCGCGTCGCCATCGACAACGTGCGCATCCTGACCGGCGACGGCGGCAACCTGCCGCCGGAAGCGGTTGACGACGCCGCGACCCTGGACGAGGACGCCAGCGCGCAGATCACCATCCTGGCCAACGACAGCGACCCGGAGCACGACGCACTGACGGTGAGCCTGGTGGACGCCCCGCAGCACGGCACCGTCCAGCTCAACGCCGACGGCACGGTGACCTACACGCCGGACGCCAACTACCACGGCGCGGACAGCTTCACCTACCGGGTCAACGACGGCGAGTTCGACAGCAACCTCGCCACGGTGTCCATCACCGTCGACCCGGTCAACGACACCCCCACCCTGGCAAGCCTGGACGACGCCAACCTCACCGAAGGCCAGACGCTCGTCCTGGACGTGGTGGCCGGCGACATCGACGGCGACAGCCTGAGCTACAGCCTCGACGCCGCCCCCGCCGGCGCCCTCATCGACGCCAGCGGCCACCTCACCTGGACCGCCGTCGACGGTGACGCCGACTACCTGTTCACCGTGCGGGTCAGCGACCCCGCCGGCGCCAGCGCCACGCGCAGCTTCACCGCCCACGTCGCCAACGCCGCGCCCACCCTGGGCCTCACCGGCGCCGCCGTGGCCCACGAAGGCCAGGCCTACACCGTCAACCTCGCCCACAGCGATGCCGGCGACGACAGCCTGATCGAATGGACCATCGACTGGGGCGACGGCAGCCAAAGCACCGTCGCGGGCGACGCCACCCAGGCCAGCCACGTCTACGCCGGCGCGCTGGGCGCCAAGCAGATCACCGCCCGGGCGCGCGACGAGGACGGCACCTGGAATGCCGCCCCCCTCGCCATCGAGGTGCTCGCCGTCCCGCTCCAGGTGGTCAGCTTCACCCCCGACTGCAACGGCTTCAGCGTGCGCTTCAACCACGCCTTCGCCCAAGGTCCGGTCAACCTGTACGGCACCGGCAACCTGCCCGGCGACGTCCTGGTGCGGGGCGCGGCCGTCGGCGCCATCGGCGGCTCCCTGATCATGGACGCCGACGGCATGGGCTTCACCTACCTGAAGGCCGGCACCGCCTTCGCCGCCGACAGCTACACCGTCACCCTGAAGAGCGGCGCCAACGCCTTCACCAGCGCGCGCGGCGACCTGGACGGCGACGCCGACGGCAACGCGGGCGGCGACTACGTCACCCACTTCAGCGTCAACCCGCCCACCCAGATCAAGCTGGCCCTGCCCGACTTCATGCGCGGACCCGGCCAGGCGGTGGACGTGCCCGCCGCGGCCTTCGCCGGCCTGCCGGTCACGCTGATGAGCCAGGGCGACGTGAGCAGCCTGAGCTTCCAGATCCGCTACGACCCGACCCTGCTCAGCATCACCGGCGCCCACGCCGGCAGCGGCCTGCCGCCCGGCGCGACGCTGACCGTCAACGTCAGCCAGCCCGGCCTCGCCGTGATCAACATCGAAAGTCCGGGCAATCTGGCCGCCGGCAAGCTGCAACTCGTCAACCTGGTCGCCACGGTGCCGTTCGACGCGCCCTACCAGGCGAAACAGCGCATCGACATCGGCGCGGTCACGATCAACGGCCAGTTGGTCGAGTGCGCCGACGACGACGCCCTGCACGTGGTCGGCTACCTCGGCGACACCAACGCCAGCCAGACCTACGAACTGGAGGACGTCACCCTGATCCAGCGCATGGCGGTGCTGCTGGACAACGGCTTCACGGCCTGGGACGACGTCAGCCCCCTGATGGTGGCGGATATCAATCTGAATACCGTGGTTTCCTCCACCGACGCGTCCCTGGTCTACCAGGAGATGTCAGGCTACGACCGTCCAGAAATCCCGACCATCCCGGTCCGTCCGGGCACGGTTCTGGGCGCCGCGGCGAGCCTGAAGGTGGCGTCCCTGGCGCCGACCGATACCGGTTTCCATGTGCGCTTCAACAAGGCTATCGATGTCAGCCTGCTCAACCTTTACGACGCGGAGGCCTATGCGTTCGGCCTGCCGGACCTCAGCCTGAAGACCGCGAGCGGGTTGTCCGTGGCCGGCAGCGTGGTGCTGGACGCGGACCGCCAGGGCCTCACCTTCATCAAGACCGGTGGCGTGTTGGCGGCGGGCACCTATACGGTGGCCCTGGAGAGCCGCAGCGATGCGTTTGCCGACGAACTCGGCAACCTGCTGGACGGCAACGGCGACGGCAATCCGGGCGATGGCTATGCCACCACATTCACCGTCGCCGCGGGCGGCGCCGTGCTGAGCCTGGGCGAGATCGCGCGCGGCCCAGGACAGAGCGTCGACGTACCCGCCACCGGCAGCGGCTGGCCCGTCACCCTATCCAATGCCGCGGGCGCGAAGCGGATCGAGTTTACCCTGAACTACGATCCCGCGCTGTTGAGCGTGCAGGGCGTCAGCCTGGGGTCCGGCGTGCCGGCCGGCGCCACCCTGGTGAGCGACCTGAGCGTGAGCGGCAAGATCAAGGTGGTCATCGAGTCCGCCACCGCCCTGGGCGCGGGCACGGCGCAACTGATTCGCCTGATGGCCAGCGTGCCGGCCAGCGCGCCCTACGGCGCCAAGCAGGTGCTGCACTTCAGCGAGGTCGCCCTCAACGGCGGCGCCATGGCGGTCAAGCTGGACGATGGCCTGCATATCGCCGCCTATGTGGGTGACACCAGCGGCAATGCGAAGTACTCCACGCTGGACGTGCAGCGCATGCAGCGCATCCTGGTGCGGCTGGATACCGGCTTCGGCGCCTATCCCCTGGTCGACCCCAACGTGATCGGCGACGCCAGTCCGGGCGGTGGCGTCAACAGCCTGGATATCCGCATGCTGATGCAGAAGATGATGGGCATGAGCCGGCCCGAGGTGCCGGAGATCCCCACCGGCATCGGCCCGTTGGCCTTCAGCGGCGCGGACCCGCTCCTGAGCCTGCCGACGCTGGACGGGAAGCCCGGCGAAGTGGTCACGGTGCCCGTCAATCTCGACACGGCGGCGGATCTGGAGTCCCTGGAACTGCATCTTGCCTATGACGCGAACAGCCTGTCACTGCAGGATGTGCGCCTCGCAGGCCTGACACAGGACTTCCAATGGCTGGTGAAGGACACCAGCCAGCCCGGACTGCTGCGTATCGACATGAGCCGCCTGACGGCGCTCGCCGGCGGTAGCGGCGCGGTGCTGGAACTCGATTTCCGCATCGCCGACACCGCCCAGGGCGACCTGGCGCTCGACCTGCAATGGGCCGCGCTGAACGAGACCCATTTGACCCTGAACCCCGCGCCACTGGTGGGCATGGACGCGACCGACGGCATGATCCGATTGCCGGCGCCGCCCGCGCCCGTCCCGGTACTGGCACCGGCGGCGGAAGAGCCCCGGGTCAAGTTCGATGCCGATCTGTTCGCGGCGCTGTTCGAGCGGCGGGACGCGGCCGGCCAGCCGGCCGCCAGTCCGCAAGCCTGGCTGAGCGATTGGCTGAGCGGCGACCATGACCGGCCGAAGAAGAAGAACGCCTGGCGGCTCAGCCTCCCGCGTGGATAATTGAAGAGGACTATTGATATGGCGGAGTTGAAAAAATGAAAGCATCCAGTTGTCTGGCTGGCGTTTCCGGATGGGCGCTCGCGCTCCTTCTCGCCGCTCCCGCGTCCGCCCTGGACCTGCAGGGGGCGGACGCCGCTGCGGAGCGGGGGGAGGTCGCCTTCACCACGGTGAGCATCGGCTTCGACCCGGGCTACGATCTGGTCGCCTGGGATATCGCCTTCGAATACGATCCCGCGCTGCTGGATTTCCGGGCCGATCAAAGTCGGGTTCTGCGCCAGGGAACCGAGGAGAGCCTCGCGGACTTCCTGTCCTACCTGTCGACCCAGGGGCAGGTGTGGCCTTCCAGCCAGATCATCGTCAATGGCATGGCCAGGAACCGATATGCCTTCTACACTTCGGACGATCCGGCATACTTGGCGCTGGCCGGGAACTGGACCATCACGGCGGCGTTCCAGGTGCAGGCGTCCGGGGACGCGGATGCGGCCCTGGTCGGTATCAACACCAATCTCGCCGACTGGAAGGGGAGGGAGACGGCTCTGGATGTCCAGGTCACCGTCACCGTGCTCGCCACGCCGAGTGTCCCGGTCGTGCCGGAACCGGAAACATGGGCGCTTTGGCTGGCCGGACTCGGGCTCGTGGCGCGGCGTTTCATCGGGAGAACCAGGGCGTGAACGATCATGGCGCGTGTCATGACATCGGTTTGATCTGAAGTAACATTCCCCCTGAATCAGGCGCGCGGCCCGTCCCGCGGCCTTCACCTTTCCGGATTGAGACAGGATGTCCATGTACGCGCGTAGCGAGGAAGCGCCGTCCGAAGCGCCCAGACAGGCGGTCGTCGTCGATCATTGGCTGGCCCTGGCCCAGGCGCGCACCGCCGAGCAACTGTGCCGGGCGTGGTTGCCCATCCTGTGCGGCATGCTGCAACGGGTGCACACCGGCCTTTTGCTGCTTCAGGATGTCGACGGCAGTTACGCGCCGGCGGCGGTGTGGCCCGAGGATGTCGACCTCAGCTACCTGGGCGACGTGGCCCAGGAGGCGCTGATGAAGCGCCAGGGGGTGGTGCGCAAGGAGGCCGACGGCCAGACCCGCTTCGCCTATCCCCTCGCCAGCGGCGAAAACCTGTTCGGCGCGGTGGTGCTGGACCTGTACGCCGCCGACGACATCGCCCTCACTCATGCGATGCGCATGCTGCACTGGGGCGCGGGCTGGCTCATCGACCTGTACAACCGGCGCTCCCTGCACGAGCAGGACGATCGGCTGGAACGCTCCTCTTTCCTGTTCGACCTGGCCCTCGCGGCGTTGTCGGAAAGCGATTTCCACAAGGCGTCGCTGGCGGTGGTGAACCGCTTGGCCCAGCGTTTCAACTGCCACCAGGTGCAACTGGGCCTGGAGAAGGGCAAGACCGTGCGCGTCGCGGCGGTGTCCCATTCCGCCTGGTTCGACGACAAGGCCAACCTGGTCAATATGGCGGCCCAGGCCATGAACGAGGCCTTCGACCAGCGCGCCCGGGTGGTGCTGCCGGAACCGGAACAGGGCGCCGTGCTGGTCACCGCGGCTCTGCGCGAATACGGCCAGGAAAGCGGCAGCGCGGCCCTGTGCGCGCTGCCGCTGGAATCCGGCAGCCGGGTGGTGGGGGTGTGGCTGCTGGAGCGGGACGAGCCCTTCACGGCCGCCGATCTGGATGTGCTGGAAACCCTGGGTCTGACCCTGGGCCCGATCCTGGAACTCAAGCTCACCGGCGAGGAAAGCCTGCTCAAGCACGGCCACCGGGTGTGGCAGAAGGGCCTGCGCCGGGTCACGGATACCTCGCGCCCGGGCATCAAGCTGATCGTCGTCGCCAGCGCCCTGCTGCTCGCCTTCCTGGCCCTGTATCCGGCGGATTACCGGGTGTCTTCCCAGGCCGCCGTCGAGGGCGAGACCCAGCGGGTCGCCGTCGCGCCGTTCCAGGGCTACATCCGGGAAGCGCCGGCGCGGGCCGGCGACGTGGTGAAGAAGGGCCAGGTGCTGGCCGTGCTGGAGGACAAGGATCTGAAGCTGGAGCGGGTGCGCTGGGAGGCGGAACTGGAAGTCTCCCTGCGCAAGGAACGGGAAGCCATGGCCAACAACGACCGGGTGGCCATGCGCCTGGCCTCGGCCCAGGCCAACCAGGCGCGCGCCCAGCTCGATCTGGCGCTGGAGAAGCTGAACCGGGTGCAGGTCGCCGCGCCCTTCGACGGGGTCATCGTGCGCGGCGACCTGTCCCAGGAACTGGGCTCGCCGGTGGAGCAGGGCAAGGTGCTGTTCGAGCTGGCGCCCATGGACGCCTGGCGCGTCATCCTGAAAGTGGACGAGCGGGACATCGCCCACGTGCGCGACGGCCAGACCGGCGAACTGGTGCTCACCAGCCTGCCGGGCCAGTCCTTCCCCCTCACGGTGAAGAAGGTGACGCCGGTGTCGGTGGCCGAGGAAGGGCGCAATTATTTCCGGGTCGAGGCCGAGTTGCCCAAGACCGTCGCGAAGATGCGCCCGGGCATGGAAGGGGTGGGCAAGGTGGATGCGGGGCAGCGCAGCCTGCTGTGGATCTGGACCCACCGCTTCACCGACTGGCTGACCCTGAAGTCCTGGGAATGGCTGCCCTGAGCGGGAAAGGCGCGGCGTGACCACCGCCCTGCTGTCCACCAACTGGTACCGGGTCGCCCACCTGCGCCCGCGCCTGCGCGGCCACGTGCGCATTCACCGCCACGCCTACCGGGGCGAGGTGTGGTACGTGGTGGAGGACCGCATCGCCGGCAAGTACCACCGCTTCAATCCCGCCTCCTACCGGGTCATCAGCCTGATGGACGGCAAGCGGGACATGGCGGCGGTGTGGAAGCGCCTGACCGACCTGCTGGCGGACGACACGCCGGCCCAGGAGGACGTGATCAAGCTGCTCGGCCAATTGCATTCCACCGACCTGATCCAGTGCGACGTGGACCCGGACGTGGCGGAGCTGTTCGAGCGGCGCAACAAGCAGGAACGGCGCAAGCTGATGAGCCGCTACCTGAACCCCATCTCCCTGCGCTTCCCCCTGTGGGATCCGGACCGGACCCTGGGGCGCATGATCCGCTGGCTGCGTCCCCTGGCCGGCATCGGCGGCCTGTTGCTCTGGCTCGCGGTGGTGTTGCCCGCCCTGGCGCTGGCGCCCCTGTACTGGCCAGACCTGACCGAGAACTTCGGCGAGCAGTTGCTGGGCATGAACAACATCCTGGTCATGGCCCTGGTGTTCCCGCTCATCAAGGCCTGCCACGAACTGGGCCACGGCCTCGCGGTCAAGGCCCGGGGCGGCGAGGTGCACGAGATGGGCATCATGCTGCTGGTGTTCTTCCCGATCCCCTATGTGGACGCATCCAGCTCCTCCGCCTTCGTGAAGAAGACCGACCGCATGCTGGTGGGCGCGGCGGGCATGCTCACCGAGCTGTTCATCGCCGCCCTCGCGTTCTACCTGTGGGTGCTGCTGGAGCCCGGTTTCGCCCGCTCCCTGGCCTACAACGCCATCGTCCTCGCCAGCATCACCACCCTGCTGTTCAACGCCAATCCGCTGCTGCGCTACGACGGCTATTACGTGTTCGCCGACTGGGTGGAAATCCCCAACATGGGCACCCGCGCCAACAAGTACTGGCAGTACCTGGCGGAACGCTACCTGTTCGGCGTCAAGCAGAGCGAGCCGCCGCCCGCCACGCCCGGCGAGCGGCGCTGGTTCCTGGGCTACGCGCCGCTGGCCTTCGCCTACCGCATGTTCGTGCTGTTCGGCATCGCCCTGTTCATCGCCAACCAATACTTCTTCCTGGGCGTGCTGCTGGCCGCCTGGGGCATCATCGCCAGCCTGGGCGTGCCGCTGTACAAGGGCATCGCCGCCCTCATGACCGGACCCCAGTTCGCGGCGCGGGCGAACCGGGTGCGCGGCGCCCTGGCCGCCATCGTCATCGGCCTTGGCCTGTTGCTGTTCGTGCTGCCCATGCCCTACCACACCGAAGCGGAAGGCGTGATCTGGCTGCCCGAGCAGGCCATCCTGCGCGCCGGCGGCAACGGCTTCATCAGCGCAGTGCGGGCGGAACCCGGCAAGCCGGTGACGCCGGGCCAGGTGGTGGCGGAGAGCCACGAACCGACGCTGAATTCCAACATCGCCGCCCAGGAAGCCAAGATCGAGGAGGCGCGCGCCCGCTACGACGCGGCCTGGGGTGTCAATCCGGCGCAGGCGGGCCAGTTGGAAGAGGATATCCGGCGCGAACAGGCGGTGCTCGACCGTCTGCTCGACGAGTCCGCCCAGCTCAGCATCCGCGCCAAGGCCGGCGGCGTCCTGCTCATGGACCAGCCGCGCGACATGCCCGGCCGCTACCTCAAGAAAGGCGACGTGGTGGGCTATGTGGTGGGCGAATACACGCCTCTGGTGCGGGTGGTGGTGCCCCAGTATCTGGTGGACCGGGTGCGCCTCGCCACCCGCGCCGTGGAAATCAAGTTTCCCCAGGACATGGCGGCAACCTGGCCCGCCAGCCTGATCCGGGAAGTGCCCAAGGCGGGCAGGGAACTGCCCAGCCCGGCCCTGGGCCAGGGCGGCGGCGGCAACATCGCCATGGACCCGCGCGACGAGAAGGGCACCAAGTCGCTGGAATCCCTGTTCGAGTTCGAGCTGGAGCTGCCCGGCAACGCCCCCGCCCATTTCATCGGCAGCCGCGTCCACGTGCGCTTCGAGCACCCGCCCGAACCCATCGGCGTGCGTGGCTGGCAGGCCCTGCGCCGGCTGTTCCTGTCCCATTTCCATGTCTGAAGCCCATGTCTGAGGCGCTGTCCCGGGTCGAGCTGGCGCACGGCGTCTATGCCGAGCGCCTGGACCGCGACGAGAACGCGCTGGACCGCTGGACGCGCAACGTCTCCGGCGGCCTGTGGCACCGCCTGCGCCCGTTCAAATCCCGTCTCGCGCAACTGGCCCGGGCCGCCGGCCCGCTGGCGGAGGAGATCGCGCGACTGGACGACGAGGGCATCCGCCTGGCCATGCGCCGGGTTGCCCGCGCCGCTCTGGACAACCCCACCGACGCGGCGCGCGCCTTCGCCCTGGTGCGCGAGGCGAGCGCCCGCAGCCTGGGCATGCGCCCCTTCGACGTCCAACTCATGGGCGCCGCCGCGCTGTTCGCCGGCAAACTCTCGGAAATGCAGACCGGCGAGGGCAAGACCCTGACCGCCGCCCTTGCCGCCTGCATCGCCGGGGTCGCCGGGCTGCCGGTGCACGTGGTGACGGTGAACGACTACCTGGCCCAGCGCGACGCGGAAGTCATGGGGCCGCTGTACGCCTACTTCGGCCTCAGCGTGGGCACCATCGTCACCGGCATGAGCCTGGACGCGCGGCGCCAGTCCTACGCCTGCCACATCACCTACTGCACCAACAAGGAGCTGGTGTTCGACTACCTGAAGGACCGGGTCGCCGCCGGCGGCCGCGCGAGCCGGGCGCAGATCAAGGTGCGCGCCCACCTGGGCGGCGCCCGCGACTCGGCGATCCTGTTGCGCGGACTGCATTTCGCCATCGTCGACGAAGCCGACAGCATCCTCATCGACGAGGCGCGCACGCCCCTGATCCTGGCGGAAAAGGGCGAGAGCGCGGGCGACCCCCAGTCCTACGTCGAAGCGCTGGAGCTGGCCCGGGGCCTGGAAGCGGGCAAGCATTTCGAACTGCTCATCGCCAACCGGCAACTGCATCTCACCGCCACCGGCAAGGCCGCCCTGGCCGAGCGCTGCGCCGGCATGGGCGAGGCCTGGACCGCCGGCCAGGCGCGCGAACAACTGGTATCCCAGGCCCTGCGCGCGATACACCTGTTCCTGCGCGACCAGCATTACCTGGTGGCGGACGAGAAGGTGCACATCGTCGACGAGTACACCGGCCGCATCCTGCCCGGCCGCACCTGGGAGCAGGGCCTGCACCAGCTCATCGAGACCAAGGAGGGCTGTCCGCTCTCCGAGCAGAACCGCACCCTGGCGCGCATCACCTACCAGCGCTACTTCCGCCGCTACCTGCGCCTGTCCGGCATGACCGGCACGGCCAAGGAGGTGCGTTCAGAGATCTGGGCCGTGTACGGCCTGGAGACCGTGGCCATCCCCACCAACCGGCCCTGCCTGCGCGTGACGCAGCCCAGCCGCTGCTGCCACGACGAGGCGGAGAAGTGGCGCGCGGTGGCGCGGGAGGCGGCCCGGGTCAGCGCGCTGGGGCGGCCGGTGCTGATCGGCACCCGTTCGGTGGAGGCCTCGGAGAAGCTCGCCCTGGAACTGGAGGCGGCGGGCCTCGCCCACCGGGTGCTGAACGCGCGCCAGGATGCCGACGAGGCCCAGGTGGTGGCGGAAGCCGGCCAGGGCGGCGTCATCACCGTGGCCACCAACATGGCCGGACGCGGCACCGACATCCATCTGGGGCCGGGGGTCGCCGAAAAGGGCGGCCTGCACGTCATCCTCACCGAGTTCCACGACTCCCAGCGCATCGACCGCCAACTGGTGGGCCGCTGCGCGCGCCAGGGCGACCCGGGCAGTTCGGTGGCCATCGTCGCCCTGGACGACACCCTGTTCCGCGAACACGGCGGCGCCTTGTACAAGATGCTGACGCGTTCCCATCCGGCCGGCCTGTCGCCGTTCTGGCTGGACCGGCTGCGCCGCCGCGCCCAGCACGGCGCCGAGGCGATCCACGCCCGCACCCGCCGCGATACCCTGAAGCAGGACCGCAATCTCGATAACATGCTGGCTTTCGCCGGCAACCAGATCTGACCAGAGACCATGAAAGCAGCCCCCTTCCTCTTCTGCCTTGCCGCCAGCCTCGCCCAGCATGCCGTCCGCGCCGAGGAGCGCGGCCATGCCTGCCTGATCGAGCCCTACCAGAAGATCGAACTGCGCAGTCCGGTGGAGGCCCTGATCGACGACATCCTGGTGCAGCGCGGCAGCGTGGTGAAAAAGGGCCAGGTGCTGGTGCAACTGGATTCCGGCGTGGAACAGGCGGCCCTCGCCTCCGCCCGCTACCGGGCCATCATGGAGGGGCAGGTGCGCTCCTCCGAGGCGCGCCTCAACTACGCCCGGGACAAGCACCGCCGGCGCGAGGAACTGAACCGGCAGAACTTCATCTCCGCCCAGGAACGGGACGACGCCTACGCGGAGATGCGCGTCGCCGAGGCGGAACTGATCGAGGCCAAGGACAACCGGGAGCTTTCCGCCCTGGATACCAAACGCCTGGACGAGCTGCTCCAGCAGCGCACCCTGCGCGCGCCCTTCAGCGGCGTCGTCACCGAGCGCCTGCAGGAACCCGGCGAACTGGCCTTCACCGGCGAGGGCGCCCGGCCCATCCTCAAGCTGGCCCAGATCAACCCCCTGCGCGTGGAAGTGGTGCTGCCCGTCGGCCTGTACGGCAGCGTCAAGGTGGGCGACCGCGCCGACGTGGAAGCGGAGGCGCCCCTGAAAGGCGGCTACAAGGCCACCGTGCGGATCGTCGACAAGGTGGTGGATTCCGCCAGCGGCACCTTCGGCGTGCGTCTGGACCTGCCCAATCCCAAAGGCGACATCCCCGCCGGCATCAAGTGCCGGGCGCGCTTCCGTTGACCCGTTCCCCGTCGTGTCCGTGAACGACCCCCTCGCCCTGCTGGGGTCCGTCTTCGGCTACGGCGCGTTCCGCCCGCACCAGGAGGACATCGTCCGCCATCTGGCCGCCGGCGGCGACGCCCTGGTGATCATGCCCACCGGCGGCGGCAAGTCCCTGTGCTACCAGTTGCCGGCCCTGTTGCGGCCGGGCACCGGCATCGTCGTCTCGCCCCTCATCGCCCTCATGCAGGACCAGGTCGCGGCCATGCAGCAGCTCGGGGTCAAGGCGGAATTCCTGAACTCCTCCCTGAGCATGGAAGCCGCGCGCCGTGTCGAAAACGACCTGCTGGCGGGCCGCCTGGATCTGCTCTACGTGGCGCCGGAACGGCTGCTGACCGAGCGCTTCCTTGACCTGCTCGGCCGCATCCGGCCCGCCCTGTTCGCCATCGACGAGGCCCATTGCGTGTCCCAGTGGGGCCACGACTTCCGGCCGGAATACGTGCAGCTTTCCGTCCTGCACGAGCGCTTCCCCCAGGTGCCGCGCATCGCCCTCACCGCCACCGCGGACGCGCCCACCCGCAAGGAGATCGCCCAGCGCCTGGGACTGGAGGACGCGCGCCATTTCGTCACCGGCTTCGACCGGCCCAACATCCGCTACCAGGTGCGCGTGGACGAGGGCGGCGCCCGGGAGCAACTGCTGCGCTTCATCGAGGAACGCCACGCGGGGCAGGCGGGCATCGTCTACTGCCTGTCGCGCAAGAAGGTGGACGAGGTCGCCGCCTGGCTCAACGCCAAGGGTCTCACCGCCTTGCCCTACCACGCGGGCATGGACGCCGCCGCCCGCAAGCACAACCAGACCCGCTTCCTGAACGAGGACGGCATCGTCATGGTGGCCACCATCGCCTTCGGCATGGGCATCGACAAGCCGGACGTGCGCTTCGTCGCCCACCTGTCCCTGCCCAAGAGCCTGGAGGCCTATTACCAGGAGACCGGCCGCGCCGGCCGCGACGGCGAGCCCGCCGAGGCCTGGATGCGCTACAGCCTGTCCGACGTGATCCTGCTGCGGCAGATGGTGGACAGCTCGGAGGCGGACGAGGCCCACAAGCGCCTGGAGCGGCGCAAGCTGGATGCCATGCTGGGCTACTGCGAACTGACCACCTGTAGACGACAGACGCTATTGGGTTATTTCGGCGACCTCTTGCCGGAACCCTGCGGCAACTGCGACAACTGCCTGGAACCCCAGGAGACCTGGGACGCCACCGAGGCGGCGCGCAAGGCCTTGTCCTGCGTGCACCGCACCGGCCAGCGCTTCGGCGTCAACTACCTGATCGACGTGCTGCTGGGCAAGGACGACGAGCGCATGCGCCGCTTCGGTCACGACAAGATTTCCACCTTCGGCATCGGCACGGAACTCGCGGAGCGGGACTGGCGCGCCGTGTACCGGCAACTGGTGGCGCGGGGCCATCTCACGGTGGACGCGGAAGGCCACGGCGGCCTGGCCCTGAGCGACACCTGCCGGCCCCTGCTCAAGGGCGAGGAAAGCCTGCTGCTGGGGCGCCAGCATCTGGAAACGAAACGGAAAAGCCGCAAGGCCAGGGCCGGCACCCCCGCCGCCCAGGTGGCCGGCGATCCCCTGTTCGAGGCCCTGCGCGCCAAGCGCCGGGAGCTGGCCCAGGCCCAGGGCGTGCCGCCCTACGTGGTGTTCGCGGACAAGACCCTGGCCGCGATGGTGGCCGAGCGGCCGCAAAGCCTGGCGGAATTCGCCCGCCTGTCCGGGGTGGGCGAGGCCAAGCTGGAGCGCTACGGCGAGGCCTTCCTCGCCGTCATCCGCCAGGCCGGCGGCTGAGCCGCCGGCCGGCGCCGGTCAGGGCGCCTTGCGGTCGCTGCCGCCGGTAGCCTGGACCTGGGTGCCGCCCTTCGCGTCCACCTGGGTGTCGTTCAGCCGGGTCTTGCCGCCGGCGGTGACGTTGAGCTTGCCGCTGGCGCTGATGCCCGCCTTCTGGCTGCCGGTGACCGCGCTGCCGGCGTTGATGCCCACGGAGCCGGTGGCGCCGCCCTGGTTGCCCGCCCCGGTGCCGGTGTTTTTCTTCTTCTTGTCGTCCTTTTTCTTGTCGCCGGAGGTGGTGGTTTCCGTCTTCTTGGCGCCCTTGGCCTTGACCGACACCCCGTAGCTGGACTCGGTGTTCTTCGCGGCGCTCACGTTCACGTCGCCCTTGGCGGAGAGGTTGGCGTCGCCCTGGGTGGTGACCTGGGTGCCTTCCAGGTTCAGGTTGCCGCCCCTGGCGTTGATCTCCACGCCGCCGGCGCCGGCCTTGATGCTGCCGCCGGTCTTGCTGCTGGTCTTCTGGTTCTGGATGTTGAGGCTGCCGGAACCCCCCACGCCGGTGTTCTTTGTGGTGGAGTTGTCGCCGGTGCCGGTACCCGTGCCAGTTCCTGCGCCGGTGCCCGTACCCGTGCTGGTGGAGCCGGAGCCGGACGTGCCGGTGGTGCCCTTGTCCGTCGTACCCTTGCCGGAACCGGTGCCGGTCTTCTGCTCCGGGCCGGACTTCTTGGCGTCGCCGCTCTGTTTGGCCTTCAGTTCCTTCAGTACGTCGGCCTGCTTGTCCTGCCACTTGGACAGGTCCGCGTCGCCCTTCTTGCTGCCGTCCGAGCCCTGGGTGCCGCCGGTGCCCGGGTTCTTCTTGCCCGTGTCGGTGCCGCCGGAATCCTTCGTGCCGCCGGCCGGCGTCTTGCTTCCGGTGGAACTGTCGCCGCCGGTCTTGCTGACGGTCTTCACCTGGGCCTTGCCGGACAGGCTGGCGCCGAAGCCGGAAGTCTCGGAGGTGCTCTCGGCGGCCTTGAAGTCCACCGTGCCGCCCGCGTCGATGCGGGCCTTGTTGCCGGCCTCCAGATCGGTGCCTTCCAGGGTCACGTCCTTGTCGCTGGTGATGGTGAGATTGCGGCCGGCCTTGACGCTGCCGGCGGTGGCGTCGGATTTCTTCGCACTGCTCACGTCCACGCCCGCCGAGGCTTCGATGCCCGCCTTGTTGGTGGTCTTGTTGTCCTCCTTCTCGGTTTCGGCGGAAAGCTTCAGGCTGGCGTTGACGCCCACCGACGAACTGCTGGCCGTGTCCCGCGTCGCGTTCATGGCCACGCCTTCCTTGCCGCTGATGGCGGCGTCGCCGCCCGCATCGATGTTGGTGCCCTCGAAGCTGGCGGTCTTGCCCGCCGACAGCTTCACGTTGCCGCCGCTGGTGACGCCGCCGGCGTGGGCGGTGCTGGTGTCCTCCGTGGACCGGTTGTAGCCGCCCGCCGCCTCGGCGCCCACCCCCAGGCTGTTCTTGCCGCCGCTGGTGGTGAAGCTGCCGCTGGCGTTGAAGCCTTCGCTGTCCTTGTGGGTGGTGTCCCGGGCCGCGTCGAAGTCGAGCTTGCCGCCCGCCTCCACGCTGGTGTCGCCCAGGGCGGTCAGGGTGCTGCCTTCCAGGCGGGCATCGCCGGTGGTCTTGATGCTGATGCCGCCCTTGGAGACGATGCCGCCGGCCACCGCGGTGGAGGTGCTCTCGTTGCTCTTGTTGCCCTTCACCTCGCCGGAGAGTTCCAGATCCACCGCCACCGCTTTGGTGGCGTCCACGCCCACGCCGAGCTTGCCGGAGGCGTCCACGGAACCGGTCAGCGTGGTCTTGGAGGTGGTGTTCTTGGCGGCCGCGTAGTCCAGGGAGCCGGCCTCCAGTTCCACGGCCTTGCCGGCGCTGAGGGTGGTGCCTTCCAGGCTGGTCTTGTCGCTGGTGACGCTCTTCACCTTGCCGCCGGCGCTGATGTTGGACACCACCGCCTTGCTGGAGGATTCGGCGGTCTGTTCCAGGGAACCGGAATAGGAGGCCTTGGCGCCGCCCGTGACCCGGGCGGTGGCTTCCGCCTTGGCGTCGCCGGTGGCGCCAAGGCCGGCGCCGACGTTGGCCCCCGCCTCGGCCTTGGCTTCGCCGCCGCTGTACAGGCCCAGCTTGGCCGAGTTGGTCATGGTGGAGCTGCTGGACGAGGCGGTGTCCGCCGCCGCCTTGCTGGTATAGGTCTTGGCCGTCTGGCTGAAGTCGCCGCCGGCGCTGATGGCCGTGCCCACGTCGGTGATGCCGCCCGTGGCGGCGCGGGTGATGGAGCCCCCCGCCGTGATGGTGGACACCTTGGCCTTGCTGCTGTCCTCCGTGGTCTGGGTGATGGTGTTCCTGCCCTGGAAGCCGGTGGAGTATTCGCCGCTGATGCCCGCGCCCGCGTTGCCGCCGCCGCTCACGCCCAAGCCCACCTCCTGGTTGGCGCCGGCGTTGGCGTTGGCCTTGACGTTGGCGTCGGCGTAGAAGCCGATGCCGATGTCGGAGGAGGAGGACGAACTGGTGTGGCTGTCCTTGCCGGCGAGGAACTCCATGTCCTTGGCCTTCAGGTTCGCGTCCTGGCCGGCCTTGAGCGCCGAACCCTGCACCGTGAGCTTGTTGCCGCTGGTGATGTTGAGGTTGCCGCCGGCATTCACGCTGCTGCCCACGTTGCTGGTGTCGGTGGAATCGCTCCAGGTCTTCTTGAGCCGGTAGAAGTCGATGGCGTTGGACGAACTGGCGCCGACCGAGCCGTCCGCCGAGGCGCCCAGGGCGCCGCCGCCGGTGCCCGCCGAGGCGTTGCCGGATACGTTGGTGTTGGCGGTGGCGGTGTTGTCGGTGGTCAGGTACAGGCCCATCTTCTGGTCCATGGTCTTTTCCGAGACCGTGTGCTTGTCCTCGGCGGCCAGGATGTTCACGTTCTCGCCGGACAGGTTGACGTCCTTCTTCGCGTCCACCTTGGCGCCCTGGAGGGTGGCGCTCTTCTTCGCGGTGATGGTGATGTTGCCGCCGCTCAGCTTGGAGCCCACCGCCTTGCTGTCTTCCTCGTTGCGCACGCTGGTGGTCTGCTTGAGCAGGTCCACGCCGCCCACGTCCACCTTGGCCTTGGCGGTGGCGTCCGCCTTGGCGTCGGCGCTGGCGGCGACGCCGGTCTTGCTGTTGACCCCGGTTTCGGCATCGGCCTTGGATTCGGATTCCGAGCCGTCCGTGGTGGAGGCCTTGGCCTTGGCGCCGGCGCCGGCCTTGGCCGAGCCCACGTTCTGCAGGGAGGCCTCGGCGCTGGCGTCGGCGGAGGCGTTCGCGTCGGCGCTGGCCTTCACGTCGCCCAGGCCGGTGATGGACAGGACGGTGGTGGTCTGCCGGGTGGTGCTCTTGCGATCCGTGTTGGTGGCGGCCAGCACCTGCACGTCCTCGGCGGCCACCTCGATGTCGCCCTTGGCGTTCACGTCCGAGCCGCGCACGGTCACGGTCTTGCCGGCGGAGATGGTCACGTCCTTGCCGGCGGTGATGCCGCTGCCCACGCTGCGGGTCTTCTCGGTCTGGGTGGTGACGGTCTCGGAACCGTACAGGCCGCCGGCCACGAACAGGCCTTCCGACTTTTTCTGGCTGTAGCTGTATTCCTTGTTCTCCCGCTCGACGACGTTGACGTCGCCGCCCGCGTCCAGGGCCACGCCGCCCTTGGCGGAGGCGTCGGTGCCGGCCAGGGTGATGTCCTTGCCGGCCTTGATGCTCAGGTTGCCACCGCTGGAAAGCTCCGACTTCACCTGCTCGATCTTGTAGGTGGAACTGCTCTGCTCGGTGGAATTGAACAGGTTCTTGCTGGTGCTGGAGCTGGCACTGCCGGAGGTCTCCTGGACGGTGTCGAACACCACGTTGTTGCCCGCGGAAAGCGAGGCGTCGCCGCCGGCGCTCATCTTCGCGCCCTTGTTGACGATGTCCTTGCCCGCGTCCAGGCTCAGGTTGCCGGAGGCGCTGATGCTGCCCTGCCGATCCACCCGGGTGTGGTTGTCCACGTTCTTGGTGGTGGTCTCGTTGACGATGCTGCCTTCGGTGGAGGTGAGGGCTAGGTCGCCGCCTTTGATGGTGGACCCGAGGTTCCGGATGTCGCCCTGGGCGGTGATGTCCACGCGCTTGCCGGTGATGACTCCGCCGTCCTTGTTGGTGAGGGAACCCAGGTTCAGGTCGATCTTGTCGGCGGCGATGACGCCGGGGCCGGTCTCGTAGGCGGCCAGGGTGGTGGCGGACAGGTAGACCACGGGGGCCAGCACCTTCTGGCCATTCACGGTGGTTTCCACCATCCACACCATGTCTTCCTTCAGGTTGGCCTGCTGGCTGGCGGTGAGGGGCTTGCCATAGGTCAGGCCCAGACTCTTGGCCTGGCTGGCGGCGTTGTCCATGAGGCCGCGCATCAGATCCTTGTCGCTGGCGTAGCCCAGGTAGGCGCTGCCCGCCTGGGTGAGGAGCTGTTGTTCCACCAGATAGGTTTCGTAGGCCGCGTCGCCCAGGCGCTTCACCACCGTGTCCGCCTCGAAGCCGTACTTCTCGGCCAGGTAGTCGCTGCCCAGGAAGTTGTCGATGTCGGTGTATAGCGGGTTGGATTCCACCAGGTAGCCGGAGTTGGGGTTCTGGCTGGGGACGTAGCGGCCGTTGGGGTTGCTGGGCAGGGTCAGCACCAGACCCGGGTAGGTGGAGGAGGTGACCGTCACCGGGCTGACCGTGGCCGCCTGGGGAGAGCCGTCGTTGACCAGGCCGAAGGGGCCGCCGCCGGTGAGGGTGCCGGCGCTGATGGTGCCGGTGTTGTTGAAGGTGGAACCGCCGGTGAGGGCGATGGTGCCGGCCGACAGGGTGCCCACGTTGGTCGCGATGGCCACCCAGTGGATGCTCAGGGTCTTGTCGGCGCCGGCGACGATACTGCCGCCGGAGTAGAAACTGCTCATGCCGGAGCCCGGATCGGACGTGGTGGTGATGGAGATGTCGCCCGCGGCCTTGATGCCGCCGCCGCCGAAGCGGGCCACGGTGATGTCCAGGTCGGCGCCGGATTCCAGGGTGCCGCTGTTGAGGAAAAAGTCGTAACCGGACATGGACACGCCCTGGCCGCCATAGATGGCGCCGTTGGGACTATTGTCCATCCAGCCCGGGTAGAGATCCCCGAAGTTTGAGTGGTGCCCCGTCATGGTCAGGAAGCCCAGGGCGGAGATGCCCCCGGTGTCGTGATTGAACACGCCGCCGTCGATGGACAGGTCCCGGTAGGAATGCACGACGCCGTCGTTGTAAAGGACGTGGGCGGTGATGTCGCCGGTGCCGGCGGAGCGTGAGGTGGCGGCCAGGATGCGGCCGCCGCCGCCCACCACCAGGTCGCCCTGGGCGGTCAGGGTCAGGTCGCCGGTGGCCTCCACCTTGCCGTTGACGCTCACGCCGTTGCTGGCGGCGATGGAGACCGTGTGGGCCATTACCGTGCCGGAGAGGGAGACGATGGTGTAGTCGTAGTCGAAGTAATAGAAGTTGTCGGCGATGTCCAAAGTGTCGCCGGCATGCAGCGTGCCCGAACTGTTGATGCCCAGGCCGCGTAGGGTCAGGTTGCCGGCGTCGGCGCTGATCTCGCCCTGGCTGTGGATGGAGCCGGCCAGCGTATTCAGGCTGACGTCGCCGGCCGTGCTTTGCACCTGGGCGGTGCTGGCCAGGGTCAGGGGGCCGCTGTTCACGGTGAGGCCGATGTTTCCCGGCGCGCGCAGGGCCGCCTTGCCCAGGGTCAGATCATCCTCGGCGGTGAGGCTGATGGTGCCGTCGGAATACAGGGTGGTCTGGGCGGTGGGGCCGAGTTCCAGGCTGCCGGCGCCCATGGTCAGGGAATCGGCGGCGCCGTAGCTGACGCCGTCGATGCGCCAGAAGCCGGGCGCGTAGAAGTCGGTGCGTTCCCAACTCCCCGCGCCGTGCAGGGTGACGCTGGCGCCGTGGCGCTTGTTGGCGTCGGTGATGCCGGCGGTGGCGCTGGCGGTATCGGTGAGGCTGAACAACTCGAAGGCCAGATCGCGGCCGGCGACGATGCCGCCGCCGCCGAGGGTGGCGCCGCCGCCGCGGGGGGGATGGCATCGCCGGTGTCGGGATCGAAGCGCCACCCGGGCAGGGGCGTGGTGCTGGTGACGGCGATGTCCCGCGCCGCGGAGGCCTGGCCGCGCATCTCGATCTTGCCGGCGCTGGTGATGACGAAGTCGTCCGCCGTCGCCGCCGCGTTGCCCAGCATGCGCACGCCGGCGCCGGATTCGGTGGACTTGAGGGTGATGCGGCCCGCGTACATGCCGCCCAGGGCGCTGGAATCGATGGCCCAGGCGGGGGCGGCATCGCCGTCCGAAGCGATGGGAGTGGTGGCGTTGCTGGCGTAGTTCCAGCGGTTGGAGCCGGCCACGACGTTGAGGGTGTGGGCGTTGATCTGGCCGTTCACGGCGACGCGCCGGGACACCAGGTCCAGCAATTGCTGGGCGCTGGCGTCCAGGCCGGTGCCGGTGACCAGGATGTCGCCGCCGCGCACGTCGAAACTGGCCAGCGCGCCGCCGCTGATATTGGGGGTGCCGGTGACCAGGCTGACCCGGTCGGTGTTGATGAAGCCGCAGCCGCCGCAGGTGATGCCGAAGGGGTTGGCCACCACCACGCTGGCGCGGCCGCCCAGCACTTCCGTGTAGCCGGCGAGCACGCTGCGGTTGTTGCCGGTGACCTCGTTGAGGATGACGCTGGCCTGCTGGCCGGCGGCGAGATTGGGGTTGGCCGCCACCTGGCCGGCCAGTTGGGACAGGCGGAAATTGCTGCTCTGGTCGCCGTTGTTCAGCACCAGGCCGTTGGTCCCGACGTTGTAGCTGGTGTACTTGTTGTGGGACAGGCCGGTGCCGTTGGGCGTGGCGATGTTGACGACGGGCACGCCGTTGCCGGCCGCGCCGACCGTGGTGTTGGTGGCGCCGGAGGCCACCGGAGGATCGGCCAGCGCCGCCGCAGGCAGGGTGAGCAGGCCGGCGAGCAGCATGAGCCGGACCAGGGGTTTGAAGGTGGGGTTCGCTTTCATGGCGGCTCCTCAGAAACTGGCGGTGATGCTGACGGCGCACAGGGCCGGCTCCCGGGCGAGGCTGCCCGGCACCTTGAGGGATTTCTCCACGGAGATCTCGGCGTTCAGGTGCTTGCCGGCGAAGCGCAGGCCCAGGGCGGCGCCGGACAGGGTGGCGGCGGGGGTGGCGTGGTAGCCGGCGATGCGGCCGCCGTCCAGGCCCAGGAACACCCGCGGCGCGATGCCGGCGAAGCCGGGCAGGGCGGTGGACAGTTCGTTGCGCAGGTAGAAGCCGCGGTCGCCGCCCAGGCTGCCCCGGTTGAAGCCGCGCACGCTGTAGTGGCTGCCCAGGGTGATCTGCTCGGAGCCGTACAGGGCGTCCAGGGCGTACTGGCCGGTGAGCTGGCTGCTGAAGCTGAATTCCCGCGCCAGCAGGGAAAAGGGAAACTGCGCGCCGCCGCCGTAGGTGAGCTTGGCGCCCTGGGCGTGGGGCGCGGCGGCGGGCGTGCCGGCCGCGTCCTCCAGGGCGTTGAACCAGTCCATGCCCTTGCTCGCGCCCAGGTTCAGGTTGGCGGACCAGCCGGGAAAGCGCCGGCTCCAGTTGATGCCCAGGTCGACCAGCGCCAGATCCCGGCTGGAGACGGAAAGATATTGGCCATCCAGGTAGTTCTCCGAGGACTTGCGGGTGACTCCCACCAGGGCGGTGAGCTTCTGGTCCCGGTCCCGGTACACCACCCGGTTCAGTTCCAGGCGCACGCTGTCGGAATCGCCGCTGGCCACCAGGGTGCGGGTCGCGGTGGGCACCGGCGTGTGGTAGCGGGAACGGTTACCGGACAGTTGCAGCGTCCAATAGCCGAACGGGATAGAGAAGAAGAAGCTGTCGCTGGTGGTATCCCGGTCCGGCTTGGGATCGAACAGGGTCAGGCCGTGGGTGAGGGTGATGAAATCGTTCAGGCCCAGGGGATGGTCCAGGCTCAGGGTCAGCGAACCCTGATAGGCGCCGGTGCCGGGGCTGCCCTGGTTGTTCACGCCCAGCGCCCCGCCCAGGGGAAAGCCGGGCGTGTTGACGATGTTCACCACGCTGTCGCCGGCGGCCTCGCCGGGACTCACCTCCATGGTGGCGTTGTTGGAGGACAGCCGGTTGATCTGGTCCAGCCCCTGCTCGATGTCGCGCAGGTTCAGGGGTTTGCCCGCCAGGCCGGGAAAGGCGGTGGCCAGGCTGACGCTGTGCTTGCCGCCGTCCTTGAGGAGAAAGCCGCCCACCTTGCCTTCGACGATCAGGATCTCCAGCCGGCCGCCGCTCAGATCCTGGGCGCGCAGGTAGGGCCGCACGGCGATGTAGCCCCGGTCGATGTAGGCCTTGAGCACCTCGCCCAGCAACTGCTCGATGTCCTGGGCGTAGAGGCATTTTCCCTGGAAGGGCGCGGCGATGGTCTGGAGGGTCTCCTTGCTCAGGAGCGTGACGCCGCTGAACACGATCTCCCGGATCTCCCGGCACACGCCGCCCTTGGGCAGGCTGGGCGGCTTCGCCTCCGGCGGCGCCTCGGGCACCCGCTCACCGCCCCGCTGCCGGTCGCGCTGCAACTGCTGCTGCTGGCGTTCCTGCTGCTCGCGCTGGAGCTGTTCCGCGGCCCGGTTGGCGTTGGCGATGTCGGCCGGCGTGGGCGCCTGGGCGGACGCGGCGAATGGCTGGAGCAGGGCCAGCAAGGCCAGCGCCAGCAGGATCGGCCGCCAAGGAGATGCCGCTGGGCAGGCGGCGCGGGACGGGGTCTGGACGAGAGCGGGCATGAGGCTCACCGGTGCGGGTTGGTCGATTCCACCCCCAACATAGAAGCCCATCGTTAGCCCATCGTTAGCGCCCCGTTGGGGTATTCTCGCGCTTCGACCCGCCCACTCCTTGCCGCTTGTGAACGTGATCCGCATCTTTGGCCGGCGCCGCCGCCGGAACGGATGGCCCGCATGAGTCGGGGCGCGCCCGTCGGCCCCGCGCTGACCCTGTCGACCTTCGGCCCGCTGCGCATCACCTGGAACGGCGCGGCCATTCCCCATCTCGGCAAGGGCAAGCTGGCGGCGCTGCTGGTCTATCTCGCGACGGAACCCGGCCAGCACCGGCGCGAGGCCCTGGCCGATCTTTTTTGGCCGGACCTGCCGGCGGACGCGGCGCGGCTGAACCTGCGCCAGGCGCTGTTTCAATTGCGCGGCGTGTTGCTGGCGGTCACCGGGCGGGATTTCATCGCCGCCGGCCGGCAGCATGCCGGCCTCGCCCCGGATCTTCCGCTGCGGGTTCCGGCCGTCGAGCTTGCCGCCCCCGCGCGCGCCTGTGCCGGCGCCGATCCGGCCCGCTGCCCGGCCTGCCTCGCCGGCATGGACGCCCTGGCCGATTTCTACCGGGGACCGTTCCTCGCCGACATCGTCCTGCCCGACTGTCCGGGCTTCGAGGACTGGCTGATCCCCAAGCGGGAATCCCTGCATCGGCATGCCCTGGATCTGCTCGCGCGGCTGGCGGATTGCCGCGAGCGGGGCGGCGACCATCGCGGGGCCTTGCCCTACGCGTTGCGCTACGTGGAGATGGAGCCCTGGAGCGAGGCCGGCCAGGCGCGGGTCATGCGGCTGTACGCCCTGGACGGCCGGCGCGAGGCGGCGCTCTCCCAATACGAAACCTGCCGCCAGGCCCTGGAACGGGAACTGGGGGTCGCGCCCAACGCGGAACTGGACCGTTTCGCGGACCGCCTCCGCGCCGAGAGCGTCGGCGCCCTGCCGGCGCCGCTGTGCGCGCCGGCTTCGGCGCCGCCCGCCGAGCGGCGTCAGGTCACCGTGGTGTATTGCGAGATCATGGTTCCGGACGTCGACGATCCGGACGAGGCGGTCGCCGCGTTGCGCGCGTCCCAGGCCCGCATCCGGGAAATCGTGGTCCGGCACGCGGGCCATCTCGTGCAGGTCTTCAGCGGCGGCCTGCTCGCCTATTTCGGCTATCCCCATGCCCTGGAGAACAGCGCCTTGCGCGCGGTGCGGGCGGCGCGGGCGCTGGCGCGCGAATCCACGCCGGCGTTGCCGGTCCGGGCCGGGGTCCATAGCGGCTTGATCGTCACCTCGCCGGAAACCCAGGTGCCCGACGCGCTGGGCGCCACCTCCGGCGTCGCCGTGAGTCTGCGCGAGCGGGCCGGGCCGGGCGAGGTGGTGGTGAGCGCGGAAACCCGCCGGCGGGTGGCGGGCTACTTCCACTTCACGGAACTCGCCGGTGGCCGCCGGCGCGGGACGGCGACGGACGGGGAGGCCTACCGGGTGGTCGGCGAATCGGGGGCGGGACACCGCCTGTCCGCCGCCGAGCGGCTGGTGCCGTTCACCGGACGGGAAGCGGAGCTCGCGCGCCTCCTGCGCGCCTGGGCGCGATCGCGCAAGGGGGAGCCGCGCGCCATGCTGCTCAGCGGCGAGGCGGGCATCGGCAAGTCTCGCCTGGCCGACGCGCTGGTTCGGCGCATCGACAACGGCTCCGGCATCGCGCGGGAACTGCGTTGTTTCCCGGAAAGCCGGCAGTCACCGCTGCAACCGGTGCTCGCCCTGCTGGCGGGCTTGGCCGGTTTCGCGGCCGGCGACGACGCGGCGGCCCGCCGGGCCAGGTTGGAAGCCCTGTTGCGCGCCCACGCGCCGACGCTCGCCGAGTCGGGCGTGGCGCTGCTCGGCCCCATGCTGGGGCTCGCGGGGGAGGCCACGGCGGTGCCCGGGCGGACGCCGGAGCAGGCGAGGACGGCGACCCGCGATCTGCTGGTCGAGCTGTTTTGCGCGCTGGCGGAGCCGAGCCCCATGCTGCTGGTGGCGGAGAATCTGCACTGGTGCGACGACCTGACCCTGGAGGTGCTTTCCGGTCTGATTGGGCGGTCCGGCCGGCTTCCCCTGCTGGTCCTGATGACGGCGCGGCCGGAATGGCGCCCGCCCTGGCCCCGGCTGGATACCCTGAGCCTCGCGCCCCTGCCCGACGCCGACATGGACAGCCTGGTCGGCGCCCTGCGCGCGGATCTGGCGCCCTCCGCGCGGGCGCGCATCGTCGCCCGCGCGGAAGGCGTGCCGCTGTTCGCCGAGGAACTGGCGGCCATGCCCGACGACCACGGCGGCGACCTGCCGGCCACCCTGCACGACCTGCTGATGGCGCGCCTCGACGCGCTCGGGCCGGCGCGGTCGCTGGCCCAATGGGCGGCGACCATCGGCCGGGAATTCGACATGGCGTTGCTGGCGGCGGTATCCGGCCTGGCGCCGGACGGGTTGGCCGCGGCGGCCGGGCGCCTGCGCGATTCGGGCCTGCTTCGGGAAACGGCCGACGGCCGCTTGCAGTTCAAGCACGCCCTGGTACAGGAAGCGGCCTATCTTTCCCAGACCCGGCCGGCGCGCAAGGCGGCGCACCGGCGCGTCGCCGAGGCGCTCTGCGCGGTTCGCGGCGAGGCGCGGCGCGAGCGTCCGGAGTGCCTCGCGCGGCACTGGAGCCTGGCCGGCGAGGCGGCGCGGGCCGCGCCGCTCTGGCTGCTGGCCGGCCATCAGGCGGCGGGCCGTTTCGCCCATCGCGCGGCGGTGGCCCACTTCGATGCCGGTCTCGCCAATCTGGCCGAGCTGCCGGAAGGGCCGGAGCGGGACGGCCTGGAATTCGCGTTGCGGGTCGGGCTGGCCCAGTCGGAGCAGGCCGTCGCCGGCTACGGCCGGGGGCGTTCCGCCGAGTTGCTGGCGCGCGCCGTGGCCCTGCTGGAGCGCGGCGCGGGCAGCGGCACGGACCTGTTCCGCACCGTGTGGGGCCTCTGGGAAGGCGCCGGATCGCGCGTGGGACACCGGGAGGCGGCGCGGCTGGCCCGGCGCCTGATCGAGATCGCCACGGCGGAACGGGCTCCCGATCTGCTGGCGCAGGCCGAATACGCCCTCGGCAACAGCCTGCTCTGGGGCGGCGAGCTGGCCGAATCGCGCCGCCATCTGGAAACCGCCCTGGACATGCTGGCGCCGGATCCGGAGGCGCCCGCGCGGGACTTCTACGGGAGCATCGTCGCGGTGGGCATCCATGTCTATCTGTCCTGGGTGCTGTGGCTACAGGGGGAGAACGACCGGGCCGTCGCGCACGGCGACGCGGCGCTGGCCCTGGCGCGGCGCCACGACGACGCCTACGGCCTGGCTTTCGCGCTCACCTTCGCGGCGACCCTGCGCCGCTGGCGCGGCGACGTGGCGGCCGCGCTGAGCCTGGCCGAGGAGGGGCGCGCGGTGGCGGCGCGCTGCGAATCGGCGGTGTTCGCGGTGGCCATGAACATGACCCGCGACTGGGCGGCGGTCATGGCGGGGGACGCGGCCGCCATCGTTCCCCTCGAACAGGGCATCGGCGCCATCCGCACGGCCATGAGCGGCGTGGTGGTGCCGCTGCTGGCGCTGTACGCGGAGGCGCTGCTGTTCCTGGGCGAGAAAGCGAAAGCGCTGCCGGTCCTGGACGAGGCGCTGCGCCAGGTGGAGGCGACCCAGGACCGCCATTACCTGGCGGAACTGCACCGCATGAGGGGCCTCTGCCTGCTCGCCCGCGGCCGCCGCAAGGCCGCCCGCGCCAGCCTCGAAAAGGCGCTGGCCACGGCCCGCGCCCAGGGCGCGGCCGTTTTCGAGCGGCGCGCGCGGGAGAGCCTGTCGCGGCTTCCGGCCGGGTCGGCGCGCGCTTGACGGCGCGCCGCTTGGCGTTCAGGCCAACTTGAAGCGGGCCACCGAGCCGCGCAGTTCGCTCGCCCAGGTTTCCAGCAGCCGGGATTGCTCCGCGTTGGTCTGGACGTTGGCGTGGGTTTCCTCCGCCATGCAGGCGATCTGTTCCACGTGGCGGGCGATGTCCTCCATGGCGGTGGACTGTTCCCGGGTGGCGTGGGCCGCGTCGTGGGCCTTGCCGAGGGAATCGTCCGACTGGCTGCGGATGCGCTCCAGGGCTTCCGCCACGCGCCGGGCGTAGTTCAGCCCTTCCTGCACCTGGGGCACCGCCTGCTCCATGGAGCCGACCGCGACCTGGGTTTCGGCCTGGACGCGGGCGACCATCTCGGTGATCTCCGTGGTGGCCTCGGTGGTGCGTTCCGCCAGTTGCCGCACTTCGTCGGCCACCACCGAGAAGCCACGCCCCATTTCACCGGCGCGGGCGGCCTCGATGGCCGCGTTCAGGGCGAGCAGGTTGGTCTGGTTGGCGATCTCGCGGATCACCGTGGCGATGCCGCCGATCTGATCCGAGCGTTCGCGCAGCGCCACCATCTGCTCCGTGGCCCTGTTCACGGTATCGGCGACTTCCTCGATGCGGGAACTGGTGTCGACCACCAGGGTTTCGCTTTCCTTCGCGTGCAGGGCGGTGCTGGCCGAGTTTTCCTCGGTCTGCCGGGCGATCTCCGCGACTTCGCCGATGCTCACCGCCATTTCCTCCACCGCCGCGGCCATGGTGCTGCTGGATTCCGCCTGCCGGCTCGACGCCGCGCTGATCTGGGAGGCGGACTTGGACAGGGCGTGGGAGCCGGCGGTCAGCTGTTCGGCGGTCTCGTGGACCTTCTTGAACAGGGTTTGCAGGCTGGCCTGCATGTCGTGGATGGAGCGCAGCACGCTGCCCGGCCGGTTCGCGGAGATGGGCTGGCTGAGGTCGCCCGCGGAAATGCGGCCGGCGACCTCCATGGCGTATTGGGGCTCGCCGCCGAGCTGGCGCAGGATGCTGCGCCCGATCAGCCAGAACACGGTCTGCAACACGGCCATGCCCAGGACCAGGAGCAGGATGAAGTTGAAGATGCTCTGCCAGAACACCGCGCTCACGTCGTCCAGGTAGATGCCGCTGCCGATGATCCAGCCCCAGGGCTCGAAGCTTTTCACGTAGGAGATCTTGGGCACGGGCTTGTCGCTGCCCGCCTTGTCCCACATGTATTCGACGAAACCGTCGCCCTTCTCCCTGACCGCCTGGTTCATGCGCTGGAACAGGAAGACGCCGTTGGGGTCCTTGATGCCGGAAATATCCTTCCCGTCCAGTTCTGGCTTGATCGGGTGCATGACCATCTTCAGGTCCTTGTCGTGCACCCAGAAATATTCCTTGCCCTCGTAGCGCAGCCCGCTCAGGGCGGCCAGGGCGGCCCGCTTCGCGTCGGCCTCGCCCATGGCGCCGGATGCCTGGGCCTTCTGGTAATGGGCGACCAGATCGTGGGCGACCTCCACCAGATGGCGGGTCTTGGTCTCCCGATCCTCCAGCATGATGCGGTTGACGGTGTAGATCGAGGCCGCGCCCAGGAAAAACAGGCTGAAGGCCGCGGCCAGGGAGGCGAAGATCAGTCGCGTGGATATGTTGTAGCGCTCTAGAAATTCCATGGCGGCCCCCTAGTTCCTATAGCTAAAGTAATAATGTCTTTACGGCAGCCTCTCCCGTTAGTCGGATGGTATGTTTCTACTTTATTGCGCCGCGCGTAAAGGATTCCACCTCGATGCCGTTAAGGCGCCATCCCCGGCAGACAGAATTCCTCCCCCCTTCCCGTCGCCATGAGCCAACTCAAAATCCTTGTCGTCGACGATGATCGCGTGATGCTTACCTTGTTTGTCGGCGTGCTGCGGCGGGAGGGTTATTCGGCCATAGAGACCGCGAAAAGCGGTGACGAGGCGCTGGAGAAGCTCAAGGAACTGAGCCCGGACGTGGTCTTTCTCGATATCGAAATGCCGGGACTCAGCGGGCTCGACGCCCTCAAGGCGATCAAGGACATGGGCATCCGGACCCAGGTGGTGATGGTCACCGCCACGCCCACGGCCCAGAACGTCCTGGCCGCGAAGGAGGGCGGCGCCACCGGGTTCCTGGTGAAGCCGGTCTCCCCCAGGAAGGTCGCCGACGCGATCAAATCCTGCAACCTCAAGGTGGACGAGTAATCCGGATTCGCGCCGCGCCGGCCGGGAGGGCGCCGCGCCTTATTCCTCCTCGGCCTCGCCGCCCTCGCACGCGGCCGGGTTGTCGCCGCATCCGGCGGTGAAGTCGTGCAGGCCGGTAAACAGCGCGATCAGAAGCAGCATCGCCAGCGCCGGTACCACCCTTGGCCGCGTGGAGGCGATCGGCGCGGCTGACGATTTGTAGCCCGTCACCATGGCGCGCGGCAGGTTCTGGCGATGACGCAGGCTGCCCAGGACCACGCCGGCGATGTGGACCAGCACGATCAGCAGCATGGCATTGGCGCAAACCTCGTGGATTTCTTCCAGGGTATGCGCCCAGGCGCCGGGAACCATGCCCGCCAGGGGGCCCACGGCCTTGTCCGCGCCCAGCAGCGCGACGCCGCTCAGGCTCGTGAGCAGGCCCAGGGCGAGCAGGGTGTAGATCGCCAGGGCGCCGGCCGGGTTGTGGCCGGGATGGTGTTCGTCGCGCCCGTCCGGGACGCCGGTGAGGTAGCGCCAGGCGGCGGCGGGGTTGGGCGGAAAATCCCGGAAGCGGCTGTAGCGTCCGCCGATGAAGCCCCAGATCAGGCGGAATCCGATCAGACCGGCGATGAGATAGCCGAAATAGCTGTGCCAGCCCAGCGCGCTTTCCTCGTCGCCCAGGATATAGGCGGCGGCGAAAGCGAAGGCGAACAACCAGTGGAAAAGACGGGTGGGTAGATCCCAAACGAGCAGGCGAAACATGGCATTCTCCGGGAGCGGGGGAGCCGGAGACTAGTCGGCCTGGTTTAACGGAACCTTAAAACGGGCGGGGGTGGCCGGACGATGCGCGGGCGTGCCGCGCTCCGCTCAAAAATCCTGCTCTTTCTGTTCTATTTTTTTCCGGTAAATATCGGCCTGCTCCTTCAGCCAGGCTTGTTTTTCCAACTTGCGCTTGCGTTCCTGTTCCTGCAGCCAGAGCAACCTTTCCGTTCGTTCCCGCTGCAAGCGCCGGTACTCGTAGCGCTGGTAGCCGACCACGCCGGCGGCGGTGATGAGAAGAATGCCGCTGAGCCGGCCAGAAATGGAGTCCAGGCTGAATGCGGCGGCGACGCCGGCCCCCGCGTAGACGTAAGGAAGAGATTCATAAAGCCATCTGGGAAAAGCAACCACGTTTAGCCTCCGACATACTCAGACGAACGGTATGCATCCATGCAGTAAAACAGGCGCCGTGCGCCAGTCGGCTCAGGCGGGCTCGTCCAGGGGACGGTAGCAATAAACGTAGCGACCCCGGCCGAAGTTGACCATGAGCGCGCCGCCCCGGTTCTCGGCGTAGTCCTGCCAGCCCGGAATCGGGCACTGGAAATGGCATTCGCTGACGCCATGGGGTGACTCCAGGCCGCGCTCATTGTCCCAGAACGAGAGCAGCATGGCGCCACCCTGGTTTGCCAGCAGGTGGTCGGCGGCGGCATTGGCCAGTTTGAGGCAGTGGCCGAAGTCAAGGCCGAGTTCGTCGGCGTCCAGATGCAGGGTCTTCATGGCTCTCGGTGAATGGTGGAACGGCGGCTGTGCCGGCTCAGTGTTCCATGCCCTGCCCGGCATGGTAAAGCGGTATGCGACGACAAGGGAGCAGCTTAGGGAATTCGCCACGGCGCGTGGTGATTTTCCGACGCGGGCCCGCGGCGAGCGGAAATGAAAGCCGCCGCGCCGCCGGCCGGCGCCCGGTTCGTAGCAAAATCGCGCTACTTCCCGTGCTCACCCGACTCCCATGACCCAACGTATCGGCATTCTCACTTCCGGCGGCGACAGCCCCGGCCTCAACGCCGCCATCCGCGGCGTCGGCAAAGCCTGCATCTCCCGCCACGGCATGCACCTGATCGGTGTGCGCGACGGGTTTCGCGGCCTCGCGGAAAACCGCTTCATCAATCTGGACAGCGCCCAGCTTTCCGGCATCCTGACCCTGGGCGGGACCATCCTGGGCACCAGCCGCGACAAGCCCCACAAGATGCCCATGGACGGCCAGGTGGTGGACATGACCGAGACCATCGTCGCCAATTACCACGCGAACGGCCTGGACTGCCTGGTCTGCCTGGGCGGCGGCGGCACCCAGAAGAATTCCCTGCGCCTCAAGCAGGCCGGCCTCAACGTGGTGACCCTGCCCAAGACCATCGACAACGATGTGGCGATGACCGACACCACCTTCGGCTTCGACACCGCCCTGGGCATCGCCACCGACGCCATCGATCGCCTGCACAGCACCGCCCACAGCCATCACCGCATCATCGTCGTCGAGATCATGGGCCATCGCGCCGGCTGGCTGGCCCTGGGCGCGGGCATCGCCGGCGGCGCCGACGTTATCCTGATCCCGGAAATCCCCTACGACGTGGAAATCGTCGCCGACGCCATCAAGAGCCGCAAGCTCAGCGGCAAGCCGTTCAGCATCGTCGCTGTGGCGGAGGGGGCGATCTCGCGCCAGGAATTCGCCGAGCAGCAGGCGGCCGCCGCGCGCAAGAAGGACAAGAAGGCCCGGATCATCGCGACGGAGCCCGAACTGGTCTACGCCGAGCGCACCCTGCGTCTGGCCCACCAGTTGGAAACGCTCACCGGCCTGGAGGCGCGCGTCACCATCCTCGGCCACCTGCAACGGGGCGGCGCGCCCTCGGCGGCGGACCGCCTGCTCGCCACGCGCCTGGGCACCGCCGCCGCCGATCTGATCCAGCGGCGTGAATACGGTTTCATGGTGGCGGCGAGGGGCGAGGCCAGCGAGCCGGTGCCCTTGGAGGCGGTCGCCGGCCAGGTCAAGACCGTGCCGCCGGATCATCCCTGGGTGGAGAGCGCGCGCGGCGTCGGCACCAGCTTCGGCGCCTGAGCGCGGCTCACGCCCGTCCGGCGTCCGAACGGGAACGAATCCAGCTTTCCAATTCGTCGGCGGGCAGGGGTTTGCTGTAGAGGTAGCCCTGGGCCTGCTCGCAACCCAGATCCCGCAGGGCGGCCAGGGTGGCCACGTCCTCCACGCCTTCCGCGATCACTTCCAGGTCCAGGCTGTGAGCCAGCCCGACGGTGGAGCGCACGATGACCATGTCGTGTTCGCTGCCGATCATTTCCGCGACGAAGGAACGGTCGATCTTCAGGGCGTGCAAGGGCAGGCGCTTGAGGTAGGAGAGGGAGGAGAAACCGGTGCCGAAGTCGTCGATGGCGATACGCACGCCCAGGGCGACGATGCGGTCGAGCACCTGTAGGCTGCGCTCCGGATCGTGGATCAGGGCGCTTTCCGTGATTTCGACTTCCAGCAGATCGGCGGGCACCTGGTGTTCGGCGAGCAGGGCGGCGATCTGCTCGGGCAGCGAGACATCCATGAGGTTGCGGGTGGACAGGTTGACCGCGATGGACAGATACAGGCCCCGTCGCGACCACGCGCGCGCCTGTTCCAGGGCATGCCGCAATACCCAGAGGCTGAGGGGGCGGATCAGGTCGCTCATTTCCGCGAGGGGGATGAATTCCCCGGGCGGGATCATGCCCAGGCTGGGGTGGCGCCAGCGCACCAGGGCCTCGCAGCCGACGCTCTTGCCGCTGCGCAGGTCGACCCGGGGCTGGTAGTGCAGCACCAATTGGTCCTCCCGGATCGCGGTGCCCAGTTCCGCCATCATGGCCAGGCGGCGCGGGCTGTGGCTGTCCAGGTGGGGGTCGTAGCAGAGCGGGCCGGAAGCGCGCGCCTTCGCGTCGTACATGGCCACGTCGGCGCAGCGCAGCAGGGCGTGGCTGTCCTCGCCGTGCTCGGGATAGAGGGCGGCGCCGATGCTGCCGCCCAGTTCCAGGGCGATGCCGGCCACCTCGAACGGCTGGCGCAGGCCGGCGCCGATCGCATCCGCCAGGGCCAGGGCCTGCGCGGCCTTGCCCAGCCCGGGGGCGAGAATGGCGAATTCGTCGCCGCCCAGGCGATAGAGCCGCGCATGCCGCGCCGCGACCACCTCGCGCAGCCGCTCCGCGACCATTTTCAGCAGCAGGTCGCCGATATGGTGGCCGAGGGTGTCGTTGACCTCCTTGAAGCGGTCCAGGTCCAGCAGCAGCATGGCGAGGCCGTCGCCGCCGGAGCCCAGGATCGCCTGGTCGGTGTCCTGGTGCAGGTGCGCCCGGTTGGAAAGGCCGGTCAAGGGGTCGTGGCTGGCGCGGAATTCCAGTTGTTCCCGTTGTCTCGCGTTGGCCAGGGCCAGGGAGACGGCCTGGCCGATGGCCTGGTAGGTGTCCAGATCCAGCAGGCTGAAATTGGGCAACTGGTGGAAGAACAGGGGGATGCCGCCCAGCACCTGGTCGCCGTGGAACAAGGGGATCGCCAGTTCGGCATTCATGCCGTTGGCGTTCAGGATTTCGCGGATGGCGGGACGCAGGCGGGGTTCCCGGCCGATGTCCGGACAGATCACCAGCTTGCGGTCCAGCATGGCCACGGCGGCCAGACTGCCGTCCAGGGGCTGGTGGCGTCCCCGCTCGATATCCTCGTCGCCGAAGCCCCAATGGGCGGCGATCTCGAGCCGGTCGCAACCCGGTTCCAGCAGATAGACCGCGATGCGCGGCGCGTGGCTATGGTGCTTGAGAACGTCCACCGTGGCCCAGGCGATGGCCTCCACTTCCAGGGTGCTGTGCAGGCGGCGGGTCAGTTGGTTGAGCACTTCCAGGACGTTGCCGCGAAATTCCAGTTCCCGCTTGGATTGAATCAGCGCCGTTTCCGCCTGTTTGCGCAGGGTGATGTCGCGGACGATGGCGATCCAATGGGGCTTGCCGGAAAGCTGAATGCCGGTCAGGGTGACTTCCGCGTCGAACAGGCCGCCGTCCCAGCGCCGCAGCCGGTCCTCGAAAGCGAGCCGTTTCCCGTCTATCGCGCGCATGACCCGATCCACCAGGATGCGCCGGGGGTTGCCGGCTTCCGGGTCGCTCGCCGGCACGAAGCGGTAGGGAATCCGACCGACCAGATCCTCGCGCCGGCAGGCCAGCATCTCCAGGGCCTTGGCGTTGCAATCCACGCAGCGGCGGCCGCTGAGCACGAAGATCGCGTCGCCGGCATCGTCGAACACCGCCCGGTAGCGCCGTTCGTTGTCGCGCAGGGCGTTGAACACCAGCACCTGGGAGACCAGATCGGCCATGGAGACGGCGAAATTCTGCTCTTCCCGGCTCCATAGACGCGGCGTGCCCACATGTTCCATGCAGAGCACGCCGCGCGTCCGCCCCTCCCAGCGCAAAGTGGCGTCGAGCAGGGAATGCACATCGCCGGGGCGCAGATGGCCGGGCACCAGCTCCCGGGTGCGCGGATCGTTGTAGGCATCGCCGGCATCGATGACGCGCAGTTCGTCCAGGGCCTGGAAATAATTCGGATAGTCGGACTCCCGCATCGGGCCGGCCATGCCCGCCGCGGGCTGCGCGCCGTCGTGGCAAACCTGGCAATCCAGGCGCGCGCCGGTCTCGTCCATGAGCCAGATGCCGCAACGGGCGACCTCCAGGGTGGCGGCGCAGAAGTCGGCGGTGAGGCTCAGCGCGGAATCCAGGTTCCCGGACCAGAGCCGCTTGTCCTTCAAGAACTCCAGAAACGCCTCTTGCAGGCGGATGCCCAGGCTGTAGGAAGGGCTCTGGTTTGTTTTCATGGCACTTTCAAAGTAATCGCTGGGACCCGCGACAGGGAGGCTGAAGTGGCCGCGCGCCTGGATTGGCGCCGGCCTCGGCCGCTTTCGACTATGGCAAAGCCGTGGGGTGGGGTCAATGTCATTCTCCATGGAAACCCTTGCGCTTCATCCGCCAGGCCGGAACGATCCGACGCTGCCACCGGCGGGGTGGCGCGGCGGGCATCGCTCCTGTCCCGCTCCCGGGAACGCGGGACAGAGGGGCGGTTTTCGGCGACATGGATCGCGCCATTTCCGTTATGCTTTTCCGCGCGGCGCGCGCATTACCGACAAGGGATAACACCACAGGAGGACGCGGCATCATGATCGACTCTGCATGGAACGGAAGCGACGGCGAGGCATCCGCGCGGGTTCTCGTCGTGGACGACGACCAGACCACCCGCCATCTGCTTCAGGCCTTGTTGTCCAAGCAATACGCGGTGGCGAGCGCCGCGTCGGGCGAGCAGGCTCTCGCCGACATCCAGGCGCGCCGCCCCGATCTGATCCTGCTGGATGTGGAGATGCCGGGCATGGACGGCTACGAAACCTGCCGCCGGATCCGGGAGACGGCGTCCGTTCCCATCATCTTCGTCACGAACCACCAGTCCCTCCAGGAACACATCAAGGCTTTCGACGCGGGCGGCAACGACATCGTCACCAAGCCCGTGGCCGGCGAGATTCTGTCGCGCAAGTCGGCGCTGGCCATCCAGCAGCACCGCTTGACCGCCCAACTCGCCGAGGAGAAGGAATCCCTCAACCGGATGGCCATGGATTTCCTGTCCAGCATGGGGCAGGGCGGCATCCTGCTCAATTTCATGCGCGCCGGCGTGTCCTGCCGTTCCCACCGCGCCTTGGCCGAGGGCCTGGTCGCCGCCCTGGGGGATTTGGGCGCCGACGGCGGCGTGCTGATCCGCCATGAGGCGGGCCCGACGGCCTTGACCCATCACGGCGAACCGACGCCGCTTGAGTTCGCCATCCTGCAGCAGGCCTCGGGCATGGGCCGGGTGTTCCAGTTCAGCCGGCGCCTGGTGGTGAATTACGACCGGGTTTCCATCCTGGTGGCCAATATGCCCGACGAGCGGACCGACGCGGAACGGGCTGGGCGCATGCGCGACAACATCGCCATCCTGGCGGAGACCGTCGAAGCCTTGTGCGATACCGTGGACATGCGCATCGAGTCCATGCGCCGGGCGGAACAGTTGCAACTGGGCTTGGCCGGCGCGGTGCGCGCGGTGGAGACGCTGCGGCGCAGCTACGCGGAATCCCTGCTCCACACCGGCGAGCAACTGCACGAACTGGTGGACGAGGTGGAAAAGGCCTATTCCTGGCTGGAGACCAGCCAGACCCAGGAGCAGGCCATCAGCGGCGTCATGCAGGGCCATGTGCACCGCATCCTCGCCATGCTCACCGAGCACGGCGACGTGGACAGCCAGTTCGACAAGGTGCTGGAAACGCTGCGCGGCGGCAGCGACCGGAACGACATCGAGCTGTTCTGAGGCCGCCTAGAGCAGCTCGCGCAGTTCGTAGAGGCGTTCCAGGGCTTCCCGGGGGCTCAACCCGTCCGGGTCGATTTCCGCGAGCCGCTCCAGGGCCGGGTTGACCGGCGGCGCGGCCGGCGGGGCGGGCGCGAACAGGTCGCCCTGATGGGATTGGTTGATCTGCTGGTTCTCCAGCATCACCAGCTTGCGCCTCGCCGCCTGGATCACCGCGCCGGGCACGCCGGCCAGACGGGCGACCTGCAGGCCGTAGCTCTGCGAGGCGGGACCGTCCTCGACCGCGTGCAGGAAGGTGAGTCCGCCGCTGGTTTCCACCGCGTCCAGGTGCACGTTGGCGACGGCGCGGAATTCCAGGGCGAGCTGGGTCAGCTCGAAATAATGGGTGGCGAACAGGGTGTAGGCGCGCGTCTTCTCCGCCAGGTGGCGCGCCACCGCCCAGGCGATGCTGATGCCGTCGAAGGTGGAGGTGCCGCGGCCGATTTCGTCCATGAGGATCAGGCTCTGCTCGGTCGCGCCGTGCAGGATGCCGGCGGTCTCGGTCATTTCCACCATGAAGGTGGAGCGGCCGCCGGCCAGATCGTCGGAGGAGCCGACCCGGGTGAAGATCTGGTCCACCGGGCCGATGACGGCCCGCTCGGCGGGCACGTGCAGGCCGCAGCAGGCGAGCAGGACGATATGGGCGATCTGGCGCATGTAGGTGGACTTGCCGCCCATGTTGGGGCCGGTGACCAGCAGCATGCGGCGCGTGGCGTCCATGCGCAGATCGTTGGGGATGAAGGCGTCGACCCGGTTCTCCACCACCGGGTGGCGGCCGCCCCGGATGTCGATGCCCCACTCGGCGGCGAACTCGGGCGCGACGTAGCGCCGCTCGGTGGCGAGCAGGGCGTGGCCGGACAAGGCGTCCACCGTCGCCAGCGCCGCCGCCACCTTCTGCAATTCGGGCACCGTCTCGGCCAGCGCGTCGAGCAGCCCGTCATAGAGCAGTTTTTCCCGGGCCAGGGCGCGCTCGGCGGCGGACAGGTACTTGTTCTCGAATTCCTTCAGCTCCGGCGTCAGGTAGCGTTCCACGTTCTTCAGGGTCTGGCGCCGGTGGTAGTCGGCGGGCACCTTGTCCGCCTGGGCGCGGGTAACCTCGATGTAGAAGCCGCTGACCTTGTTGTATTCCACGCGCAGGTTGGCGATGCCGGTGCGTTCCCGCTCGCGCGCCTCCACGGCCATGAGGAAACCGCCGCAGTCGGATTGCAGGGCGCGCAGTTCGTCCAGTTCCGGGTCGTAGCCGTCGGCGATGACGCCGCCCTCGCGCAGCACGGCGGACGGTTCCGCCTGGATGGCCCGGCGCAGTCGCGCGTGGGTCTCGGCGGGGAAATCCAGGCGTCCCGCCAGGGTGGCCAGGGCCTCGCCCGCCGGTTCCAGCACGCCGGCCAGATCGGGCAGGCCGGCCAGGCTGGCGCGCAGGCCGGCCAAGTCGCGCGGACGGGCGCTGCGCAAGGCGACGCGGGCGGCGATGCGCTCCAGGTCGGACATGCCCTTGAGCAGTTGCCGCAGCAGGCGGCCGACCTGGGGTTGCTCGATCAGTTCCCGCAGCGCGGCGAGGCGCAGCCCAAGCTTCTTCCGGTCGCGCAGGGGGTGGTGCAGCCAGTGTTTGAGCAAACGGCTGCCCATGGCGGTGAGGCAATTGTCCAGTTCGGAAAACAGGGTGGGGGCGGCCTCGCCGCGCAGGGTTTCCGAGATTTCCAGAGTGCGGCGCGCGGCCGCGTCCAGCAGCACGAATTCCCCGTCCTGTTCCAGGGCCAGGCCGGAGACATGGGGCAGGGCGGCTTGCTGGGTGCGGCGCGCGTATTCCAACAACAGTCCGGCGGCGGCCTGGAGGGCGGGCCGGTCCTCAATGCCGAAGGCGGTCAGGTCGGCGCTGCCGAAGTGCTCGCATAGCAGGCGCTTGCCCCGGTCGGCGTCGAACTGCCAGTCGGGCCGGCGCGTGAGGGCGGTTTTGATGCCGACCAGCGCGGCATGCTCGAAGTGTTCCGGCAGCAGGATTTCCGTGGGCGCCAGGCGCATCAGTTCGCTGTCCAGGCGGTCGCCGGCGACGAGCTTCGCGGCGAAGCGGCCGCTCGACAGGGTCAGCCAGGCCAGGGCCAGCGTGTCCTTGCCGCGCTCCCGCGCGGCGGGGAGCAGAGCCAGCATGGTCGCGTCGGATTTGTCGTCCAGCAGGGCCTCGTCGGTGACGGTGCCGGGGGTGACGATGCGCACCACCTTGCGCTCCACCGGCCCCTTGCTGGTCCTCGGGTCGCCGATCTGCTCGCAGATGGCCACCGCCTGGCCGAGCCGGGCCAGCTTGGCCAGGTATTGCTCGGCGGCGTGGTAGGGCACGCCCGCCATGCGGATGGGCTGGCCCGCCGAGGCGCCCCGGGTGGTGAGGGTGATGTCCAGCAGGCGCGCGGCTTTTTCCGCGTCGTCGTGGAACAGCTCGTAGAAATCCCCCATGCGGTAGAACAGCAGCATGTCGGGGTGATCCGCCTTGATGCGCAGGTACTGCTGCATCATGGGCGTGTGCTGGCTGGGGGATTCGGAATTCACTGTTGGACGGGACTGCGGCCGAAAAAACGGATTCTACTTGCATGCCCCCCGCCGTAAGAGGACTTACAATGCCGGCCATTCAGCCTTCTCGGACCATTGGAGCGCGTTCGGCATGAAATTCCGCAATCCCGTCTCGCCAGTTTCGTTTGTCCCGACCGTTTTGGCCGCCCTCCTGTTCGCCGCCGCCCAGGCTTGCGCGGCGCCGCCGAGCGCGCCTTCCGAGGCCGAGACCGAAGCCCGCCTTAACCGCGTCATGGCCGACGCGAAAGCCCGCGAGTCGGCGGCGGCGGCGGGCAAGCGGGCGACCTTCCTGTGCGTCCATTGCCACGGCGAGAACGGCGTCAGCCCCCTCGACTACGTGCCCAACCTGGCCGGGCAGAATCCGGTCTACCTCCTGACCCAGATCGAGAAATTCGGCGACGGCCGGCGCAAGGATGAGTTCATGTCCGGCCTGGTCAAGGTGTTGAAGCCGGAGGACCGCTTCAACATCGCCGTCTACTTCGCCACCCAGCCGGTCTCGGTGCCGCCCAGCAAGGATGCCCATCTGGAACAGATCGGCGCGAAGCATTTCGCCCGCGCCTGCGTCGGCTGCCACGGCGCCCAGGCGCGCGGCACCCGGGAAGTCGCCCGCCTCGCCGGGCAGCAGCCGGTCTACGTCAGGAACGCCCTGCGCGGCTATCGCCAGGCCGCCGGCGTGCGCTCCGATCCGCGCATGACCGGCGTCGCCAAGAAGCTGTCCGACCCGGATATCGCCGCCCTGGCCGCCTTCCTCTCCACGCTGCCCTGAGCCCGTCCGCCGCTCAAGTATCGGTCTGTCCTGCCGATGAAGGGCCGGCAAGCAACGGCAGGCCGGACACGGCCCGCAAGGAGACCGGACCGATGACCGACAACCGCGAGAACTTCGCCCTACCCCCCTCCAGCGCCGCGCGTCCCGACCTGGATTGGAGCCAGGTGCGGGAGACCATCCTCATGCTCAACCTGGCCGTGGCCCAGATCGAGGTCGCCCTGCGCGATTCCAGCGGTTCGGTGGACATGCTGACCAACACCTTCACCGGCATGTACGGCAACCTCATGGCCCTGGTGGAAGCCGTCCACGCCCTGCCCGAATCGCCGGCGAAGCGGGTGATCGAGGAATCCGGCATGGCGGTCTCGGCCCAGATGCAGCATGCCATCGTCGCCTTCCAGTTCTACGACCGCCTATCCCAGCGCCTGTCCCACGCCAGCCACAGCCTGGACGACCTGACCGCCATCGTCAGCGACCCCGCCCGCCTCTACAACCCGTTCGCCTGGCACGCCCTGCAGCAGAAGATCCGCGCCCGCTACACCATGGAAGAGGAGAAGCTGATGTTCGACACGCTGATCCGGACCGGCAACGTGCATGCCGCCCTGGAGGAATACATCAACAACAAGCACCAGCAGGCGGGCGATTCCCAGGACGTCGAGCTGTTCTGATGCGGGTCGAGTCCCTCGATCACCTGGTCCTCACCGTGGCCGACGTGGAAGCGTCGGCGGATTTTTTCGCGCGCGTGCTGGGCATGGAAAAACTGGTGTTCGGCGCCGGCCGCGTCGCCCTCAAGTTCGGCCGCCAGAAGATCAACCTGCATCCCGCCGCCGCGCCGCTGCAACCCCACGCCGCCCAGCCGACCCGGGGCAGCGGCGACCTGTGTTTCGTCACGGAACAGGCCCTGGCCGAGTGGATCGGCCATCTCGCGGCCCGCGGCGTGGCGGTGGAGGCGGGGCCGGTGCCGCGCACCGGCGCGCTGGGGCCTATGACGTCGATCTACCTCCGGGACTTGGACGGGAATCTGATCGAGATTGCGAATTACGGGTAGTTGCGATCCCCCCGGGGTTCTTCGCGACGCCCGCCGTATCCGCCAGTGGCTCACGCTGTTTGTATCGAAAATACACCGTGAAATTCCGTATATAGGCTATTAGATTTCATGGTAATTTGTTGCCATGCTCAGCCGCCTGAATCACCTTTCCACCCTCTCAGCGCTATTGGTGGAATTCCCAGTGGTCGCCCTGGTAGGTGCGCGCCAGGTCGGCAAGACCACCTTGGCCAAGGCGTTGGCCGCGGCTTATCCAGGCGCGTCCCACTTCTTCGACCTGGAAGATACCCGTGTCGATGCCCGCCTGGCCTCACCCATGCTGACCCTGGAGCCGTTGGCCGGTTTGATCGTTCTCGACGAGGTGCAGATGCGGCCCGACCTGTTCCCAGCTTTGCGCGTGCTCGCGGATCGCCCGGAAATGCCCGCCCGCTTTCTGATCCTGGGTTCCGCTTCGCCGGAGCTCATGCAACGTAGCGCCGAAAGCCTGGCCGGCCGTATCGCCTACCATGAGCTGCCCGGCCTGGACCTGGGCGAGGCCGGCGCGGACAACCGGGATGGCCTTTGGTTGCGCGGTGGTTTTCCCCGTTCCTTCCTGGCCGCCAGCGACGCCGCGAGCCTGCGCTGGCGGCAGGAATTCATCCGTACTTACCTGGAGCGGGACATCCCCGCCCTGGGGTTACGCCTGGCCCCTGCCACCCTGCGCCGCTTCTGGAGCATGCTCGCCCACTATCACGGCCAGACCTGGAACGGTTCGGAACTGGCGCGCGCCTTCGGCGTTACCGAACGCACGGTGCGGCATTACCTGGATATCTTGGCCGGCACCTTTATGGTCCGCATCCTGCAGCCCTGGGCGGAGAACCTGAGCAAGCGCCAGGTGAAAGCCCCCAAGGTCTACCTGGCGGATAGCGGCATCCTTCACAGTCTGCTGGACATCACCGATGCCGCCGCCCTGCACGGGCACCCCAAAGTCGGCGCCTCCTGGGAGGGCTACGCCCTCAACCAGGTGGCGCGCTGGCTGAACGTCAACCAGGGAGTGGAATGGCGCGATTGCTATTACTGGAAACTCCACACCGGCGCCGAACTGGACCTCTTCGTGCAAGCCGGCGGCCAGCGTCTGGGTTTTGAATTCAAGCTGGGCGATAGTCCACGGCTCACGCCTTCCATGCGCTCCGCCGTGGAAAACCTGGGGTTGGACAAGCTGGAAGTCGTGCATGCCGGTCACGATACGTTTCCTTTGGAGGAACGGATCGAGGCGGTGCCGTTGGCGCGGTTCGTTTAACTGGCGCGCGAACTGGCCGGATTGAATACTGGGAATCTAGGGATATGGGTGGTTGAGTGGCTGGGTCATTCGGCGGAAGGCGTTTCGCTTTTTCGCCTTACAAAGGCTGCCTTGATTCGAGCCACGTAGTTTTCGGATATCAAACCTCAAAAGGGACGTGTATGGCAATTTTCAGAAAAGACCACCTTCAGGAAGAAAAAACCGAACCGGCGCTGTTCTATGACGAGCTAAAAAAAGCCTTGGATGGAAGCATTCCCTCCGCTGGGCAGGCGGAGTCATTTCACAACACCATAGAAGACTTCCAAAGAGACTTCACAGACATCGATATGCTCAGACTTACCAGGGCGATCGGACACTTCAAGGTAGTGGCGACGACCTGAAAAACATAAAAGAAAAAGCGCAAAAACCTGTGCATAGGAAATGACGTGCTCAGCGTTATATGGTCTAACCAACAGTGGTAGGGCGGAAAAGCGAAGCGCCTTCCGCCGAATGACGCCCCGTCCTACCAGCCAATTTGAATTTCCGGAGTCCCACATGACCAATAAAACCTGGATTTTTGCCTTTGCCCTGGCCTGGAGCGCCCTGTCCATGGCTGCGGAATCCACCCCACCCGCACCCATAGTCGAGACCGCGCCAGCCCGTCAGCCCGCCCAATTCCCCGATTTCGCGGCCCTGGTGCGCAACCAGGGCGCGACGGTGGTCAACGTGCGCGTGTTCAAGGCGAAGGCCGAGGAGGCGGAGGCGCCGGAGCCGGGCGCGCGGGTGAAACCCTCCCCGTTGCAGCCGCCCCGGGAATCGGGGCTGGGCTCGGGCTTCGTGGTTTCGCCCAACGGCATCATCCTGACCAACCGGCATGTCATCGCCGGCGCCGCGAAGATCACGGTGCGTTTCGTCGACAAGCATGAATTGCCGGCCCGGGTGGTGGGGGTGGATGCCTTGACCGACGTGGCCGTGCTCAAGGTGGAGGCGCAAAACCTGCCCACGGCGATCCTGGGCGATTCCGCCCGCTTGGAGGTGGGGCAGTGGGTTCTGGCCATCGGCGCGCCGCTCGGGCTGGAGCGCACCGCGACCCAGGGCATCATCAGCGCCCTCGGCCGGACCCTGCCCAACGACAGCTACGTGCCCTTCATCCAGACCGACGTGCCCATCAATCCGGGCAATTCCGGCGGGCCGCTGTTCGACCTGGAAGGGCGGGTGGTGGGCATCAACGCCCAGATCGTCAGCAGCAGCGGCGGCTACATGGGCCTGTCCTTCGCGATTCCCATCAACACCGCCGTGCTGGTGGCCAAGCAGATACTGGAACAGGGCCGCGCGACCCACGGCTGGCTCGGCGTCAGCGCCCAGGAACTGACCCTGGAGCTGGCCGAGGCTTACGGCCTGGAGGCGCCGCGCGGCGCGCTGGTGTCCGAGGTCAGCCCCGCCGGACCGGCGGACCGGGCGGGCCTGCGGATGGGCGACATCATCCTGGCTTATGACGAATATGCCATCGTCGACAGCGCGGATCTGCCGCCCATCATCGGCGCGAGCCAGCCCGGCACCGAGCACGCGCTGGCCGTGCTGCGGGACGGCAAGCTGACACACCTGAAAGTGAAGGTGGGGGAACTGGGGCAGGACGGCGTCGCCAAGCGCGCTTCGCCGCTGGTCCCCATCGGGCGCCTCGGCCTGAAGGTTTCCGACCTGGATGCGGCGACCCGGCAGGTGCTGGCCCTGAGCGGCGGCGTGCTGGTGGAAGCGGTCGAGGCCGGCCCCATGGCGGCGGCGGGCATCCAGCCGGGGGACATCCTGCTCAAGCTGGGCCGCTTCCCGGTGGACAACGCGGCCGGCCTGGCGGAGACCATCGCCAAGCTGCCCGTCGGCAAACCCATTCCCCTGCTGGCGCGACGGCAGGACAACACCACCTTCGTCACGCTCACCTTGCCCAAGGAGTAGGGGCGGTCGTTCCGTCTCGCGGCGCATGTACAAGATTCCCGTTTCCGTCCTGGTGGTCATCCACACCCCGGATCTCCAGGTTCTGCTCATGGAGCGGGCCGACGCGCCGGGCCTGTGGCAGTCCGTCACCGGCAGCCAGGATCCGGGCGAGACCTTGATGCGGACCGCGATCCGGGAAGTGGCGGAGGAAACCGGCCTGGACGCGACGCGCCACACGCTCACGGATTGGCGCTTCCAGTACGAGTTCGAGATTTTCGAGCGCTGGCGCGCCCGCTACGCACCGGGGGTGACCCACAACAGCGAGCACGTGTTCGGCCTGACCCTGCCCGAGGCCCTGCCGGTGACGCTGGCGCCGCGCGAACACCTGGCCTATGTCTGGCTGCCCTGGCGGGAGGCGGCGGAGAAGTGCTTCTCCTGGAGCAACGCGGCGGCGATCCGGCGGCTGGGGGAGGGTGGAGTGCCAGAGCCTGCCGAGCCGCCGGCGGACATTGACGATTCGGCCGGCTTGAACGCTTAGCTGGGAATGGCTGATTCATTCGGTCATCGCGAGGCGCGTAGCGAGGTGGCGATCCATGATCTGTCGATGCCGGAAGCCTGATGGATTGCCGCGCTTCGCTCGCAATGACAATTTTCAAATGAATCAGTGGTTCACTCGCCGTCTTCCCCCTTTGGAAAAGGGGGAGTGAGGGGGATTCGTCGAGTATCGGGATGGATTGTTTCGCCGCTGTTCCCCTGCCCCAGCCCATCCACGGACGGCTTTGCATAGCCGTCCGGCTTCGATGGCGGCGAGGTCGTGAAAATCTTTGGTGGAGCGCTGATAACTTCCGTCATCGCGAGGAGAGAAGCGACACGGCGATCCAGCGCGTGTCGCTTCTGGATGCCTCATGGATGGCTTCATTCCGTTCGCAATGACAAGCCATGGGGTGCTCCAGCGCCACCTGGGCCGAACCGGTCCATGGGCTGTAGCGCCGCTTTCCTCCGCTGGGCTTCCGCTTAAAGCGTGCGCGCCACCACCCAGGCCGAGACTTCCATCGCTCCCGCCTTGCGTACCGTCTTCGCCAGCTCGTCCAGGCTGGCGCCGCTGGTCATGACATCGTCCAGCAAGGCGACGCGTTTTCCGCGCAGATCCAGGTCGCAGCGGAAGGCGCCGCGCAGGTTGCGGCGCCGGGCTTTCAGGTCCAGCCCGGCCTGGGGTGGGGTGTCGCGGATGCGCGCGCAGCCGTGGGGTGTCCAGGGAATGTCCAGCAGGGGCGCGAGGCGGCGGGCGATTTCCCCGGCCTGGTTGAAGCCCCGTTCGGCCAGGCGCGTGTCGTGCAGGGGCATGGGGATGACGAGGTCGGGCGGCGCCGCATCCGCCAGCTCCCGGGCGAGGGCGGCGGCGAACCAGTCGGTCACGGCCAGGGCGCCGCCGTACTTGCAGTGCTTCACCATCGCGTCCAGGGGGAAGGCATAGGCGTAGACCGCGACGCTGCGCGCGAAGGCGGGCGGATGCTTCAGGCAATGCCCGCACAGCGCGCCGTCGTGGGTGGGCAGGGCGCATTGGGGACAACGGGCGCGGGGCAAAAGGGGCAGGTCGCCGGCGCAGCCCGGGCAGAGCATCCGGCCGACCACCCGCGCGCCGCAGAGAAGGCAATCCTGCGGTAGCCGGGTTTGAACAAATCCGCGGCAGTTGTTCAGAATATTGGTGATCGTGTTTGACAAGTTCTGGCGCCTCCCGGAACATCCCTCGGCTTATTTCCGTATCCCGCCCTGAAATTCTGCCCTGATTTTCCCGGATCGACTCCATGACCGAACAACGTGTGATCACCGCCGCATCCTGTCTGACCAGCGCCCGCCTGTTCAATTACTTCTCCGTCGGTACCACGCTGTTGTCCGCCTCGCTGTACACCCTGGGACTTTCGATCTCCGACAAGCGGATGACCTTCCTGCCCCTGGCCATGTCCTGGCCGCCGATCATGATCTGGCTGGCGTTTTCCATCTTCGTCTACGCCTCCATCGCCCACCACCCCGACGCGAACGTGCGCCATTTCAACAAATGGGCGGGATACCGCTATTACGCCGTGGTCGGCACGCTGACCGTTTTTTCCAACGATCTCGCCCATCTCCCCACCGGCTGGCCCGGCGTCTACGCGCTCATGGTGCTCACCCTGGTGCCCTGGTCGCTGTTCGACATCTGGAAGGCGGGCAAGATCAACTGGCGCGATATCGAAGTCGAAAAGGAAGCCCACTGATGAACGATCTCTCCCAACCCATGGCGACCTGGAGTCTGGACCAGGTGGAGGCGCTGTTCGCGCTGCCCTTCAACGACCTGATGTTCCAGGCCCAGACCGCCCACCGCGCCCACTTCGACGCGAACACGGTGCAGTTGTCCACCCTGCTCTCCATCAAGACCGGCGGCTGTTCCGAGGACTGCGGCTATTGTTCCCAGTCCGCCCGCCACGACACCGGGCTGGAGCGGGAAAAGCTGCTGGACGTGGAGGAGGTGGTCGCCACCGCGAAGGCCGCGAAGGAGGCCGGCGCCACCCGCTTCTGCATGGGCGCCGCCTGGCGCGGTCCCAAGGACAAGGATCTCGGCGCGGTGGCCGAGATGGTGCGGGAAGTGAAGGCCCTGGGCCTGGAGACCTGCGTCACCCTGGGCATGCTGAAGCCCGGGCAGGCGGAGCAATTGAAGGAAGCCGGCCTGGACTATTACAACCACAACCTGGATACCGCCAGCGAGTTCTACGGCCAGGTCGTCACCACCCACACCCACGGCGACCGCCTGGATACCCTGGCCCAGGTGCGCGACGCGGGCATCCACGTGTGCTGCGGCGGCATCGTCGGCCTGGGCGAGAGCCGCCGCGTGCGCGCCGGCCTGATCCTGGAGCTGGCCAACCTGAACCCACAGCCGGAATCCGTGCCCATCAACATGTTGGTGAAGGTGCCCGGCACGCCCATGGCCGCCGAGGAAGACCTGGACCCGCTGGAATTCGTGCGCACCATCGCCGTCGCCCGCATCACCATGCCCGCTTCCCACGTGCGCTTGTCCGCCGGCCGCCGGGAACTGGGCGAGGCGGTGCAGGCCCTGTGTTTCCTGGCCGGCGCGAATTCCATCTTCTACGGCGACAAGCTGCTCACCACCGGCAACCCGGACGTGGAAGCGGACGAGGCGCTGTTCGCGAAACTGGGTCTGCATGGCGAGGGCGTGCAGGGCCGTAGTTGCGCCGGGCACTAGGTTGTCGCTGGAAACGCGAAATGTGAAACGTGAAACGTGAAATGTGCGGCTCAGTTTAGGTTTTCGCGTTTCACTCGCTGCCTCGAAGAGGCGAGGTCACATTTCTCATTTCACGCCGCAGGATGAATCCAGACCAACTTCAATCCGCCCTCGCCGAACTCGACAGCCTTGGCCTGCGCCGCCAGCGCCGCGTGCTGGACGGCCCCCAGGGTGTGCGCGTGCGGCTGGATGGGCGCGACTACCTGTCCTTCTCCAGCAACGACTACCTGGGCCTGGCCAATCATCCCGGGATCGTCAGCGCCGCCCAGTTGGCCGCGGCCCGTTTCGGCGTGGGCGCCGGCGCGGCCCATCTGCTCACCGGCCACCATCGCCTGCACCACGATCTGGAGCGGGAACTCGCCGCCTTCGTCGGCCTGCCTGCCGCGCTGCTGTTCTCCACCGGTTACATGGCCAGCCTGGGCGTGATTCCCGCCTTGCTGGACCGGCACGGGGAAGTGTTCGAGGACCGGCTCAACCACGCCTCCCTGGTGGACGCGGCGGTGCTGTCCAGGGCGAAGCTGACCCGCTATCCCCATCTGGACCTGGACTGGCTGGACCGGAAGCTGGCGGAGAGCACGGCGAAGACCAAGCTCATTGCCACGGACACGGTGTTCAGCATGGACGGCGACCTGGCGCCGCTGCCGGCACTGCTGGCCCTGGCGGAGAAGCACGGCGCCTGGCTGTACGCGGACGACGCCCATGGCTTCGGCGTGCTGGGCGAACGGGGGCAGGGCGCCTTGGCGCATTTCTCCCTTTCTTCCAGCCTCCGCCTGATCTATCTGGCCACCCTGGGCAAGGCGGCCGGCGTCGCCGGCGCTTTCGTCGCCGGCGCGGAAGACCTGATCGAATGGCTGGTAAACCGGGCGCGCACCTACATCTACACCACCGCCCAGCCGCCCATGCTGGCCGCCGCGACCGCCGCGAGCCTGGAACTGATCGCCGGGGAAACCTGGCGGCGCGAGCGCCTATGCGAACTGGTGGCGCGCCTGAAAGCCGGCGTCGCGGGCCTGCCCTGGCCGTTGATGGTGTCGGACAGTCCCATCCAGCCCCTCCTGGTGGGCGGCAACGAGGACGCCCTGCGCCTCGCGGACGGCCTGCGCGAACGCGGCATCCTGATTCCCGCGATCCGCCCGCCCACGGTGCCCCAGGGCGAGGCGCGCCTGCGCATCTCCCTGTCCGCCGCCCATGTTCCCGAGGATGTGGACGCCCTGCTCGCGGCCTTGGAGGAACTGGCCCATGCTTGAAGCCATGGCCCGGCGCTCCAGCTTGCTTCCCGGTTCCCCCCTTTGGAAAAGGGGGAGCAGGGGGGATTCCCGCGCCCCATGTCCGGGTGCCCCTCGACCAATCCCCCTCCTTCCCCCTTTCGTAAATGGGGAGGCCATGGCGCGGAGCGGGTGCCTCGCGCAGCGTCACGCGGGGAGGAAGGATTGAGCGCTCCCGGTCCCGCCTCCAGTCCCGCCCCCGGCGCGACGCCCGTGCCCCGCGTATTCCTGCACGGCTGGGGCCTGCACGGCGGCATCTGGTCGGAAACCCTGGCCGCGCTGCCGGGGACGGCGCCCGATCTGCCCGGTTACGGCGCCGTGTCCGCCGTCACGCCCTACACGGCGGAAACCCTGGCGGATGCGGTCGCGGCGACCCTCGCCGGTCCGGTCCACCTGATCGGCTGGTCGCTGGGCGGCATGGTGGCGCTGGCCCTGGCCGCGCGCCATCCCGGCAAGGTGGCGAAGCTGGTGCTGGTGGGAGCGAGCCCGGCCTTCGTCCAGCGGCACGACTGGCCCCACGGCTTGGCGCCGGAGGTTCTGGCCGACTTCGCCGACTCCCTGCGCCAGGACTACCGGGCGACCCTGCTGCGCTTCCTATCGCTCCAGGCCCGGGGCGGCGACGCGGCGCGGGCGGTGATCGGCCGCCTGCGCGAGACCGTTTTCCAGCGCGGGGAGCCGGAGGCCGCGACGCTCGCGGCCGGACTCGGCCTGCTGCGGGAGGTGGACCTGCGCGCAGTCGCCGCGAACGTCGCCTGCCCCGCTCTGGTGGTGCATGGCGCCTACGACACCCTGTGTCCCGTGGACACGGGGCGCTGGCTCGCCGGGCGCATTCCCGGCGCCCGGCTGGCGCTGCACGAGCGGGCCGCCCATGCGCCTTTCCTGTCCCATCCGGATTGGTTCGCGCAACAAGTCGGGGTCTTCCTGCATGAATGAGGGACTCAAGCGCGCCATCCGCCGCGCCTTCGAATCCGCCGCCGCCACCTACGACGACGCGGCCTTCCTGCAGCAGGAAATCGCGCGCCGCCTGGACGAGCATTTCGAAGGCATGAAGATCGTTCCGCAACGCATCCTCGACGCGGGCTGCGGCACCGGCTTCGCCGCGCCCCTGCTCAAGGCGCGCTTTCCTAAAGCAAGCCTGGTCGGCCTGGATCTGGCCCATGCCATGGCGGCCCGCGCCAGGGAACTGCATGGCGCGGCGCCCGGCTGGCGCGGCCTGCTGTCGCGCCTCGCGCCCGGCCCCGCGCCCTACGCCGCCCTGTGCGCGGACATGGAGCGCCTGCCCCTGGCGAAGGACAGCCTGGATCTGGTCTGGTCCAGCCTGGCCCTGCAATGGGTGGGAGAGCCGGATAGCGCGTTCCGGGAAATCCACCGCGCGCTGAAACCCGAGGGTCTGTTCCTCTTCGCCACCTTCGGGCCGGATACTCTGATGGAGTTGCGCGCCGCCAGCGCCGACCTGGACGGACACCAGCACGTGAACCGTTTCATCGACATGCACGACCTGGGCGACGCCCTGGTGCACGCGGGCTTCAGCAATCCGGTCATGGAAATGGAGCGCGTCACCCTGACCTACCAGGCCCTGCCGGGCCTGTTGCGCGACCTCAAGGCCATCGGCGCCCACACCGTGCTGGAGGATCGGCGCGCGGGATTGATGGGCAAGCGGGAATGGCAGCGGCTCGCGGACAACTACGAACGCTTCCGCCGGGACGGCCGCCTGCCGGCCACCTACGAGGTGGTCTACGGCCACGCCTGGGCCGGCCGCAAGGACAAGCTGGAGGACGGGCGCCAGGTGATCCGGTTCAAGATCGAAAATCGCAAGGCGGGTCTGCGATGAACGCGGGCGCGACCTCCGGCCTGTTCATCACCGGCACCGACACCGGCGTCGGCAAGACCCTGTTCAGCGCCGCCCTGCTGCACGCCCTGGGCGATCTGGGCCTGCGCGCCGTTGGCATGAAGCCGGTGGCGGCGGGGGCGGAGCTGAAGGAGGGCGTCTGGGTCAACGAGGACGTGGCCGAGCTGGCCGCCGCGTCCGGCGTCGCGGCACCGGCTGAACTGATCAATCCCTATCTGTTCCGGGAGGCCATCGCGCCCCATCTGGCCGCCGACCACAAGGGCGTGAACATCGAGATTCCCCGCATCGCCGCCGCCTACGATGAACTGGCCGCTCTGGCGGACTTCGTGGTGGTGGAGGGGGTCGGCGGTTTCCGCGTGCCCCTGGGGCCGGAGCGGGACACGGCCGACCTCGCGGTTCGCCTGGGCCTGCCCTTGATCCTGGTGGTGGGCATGCGCCTGGGCTGCATCAACCATGCGCTGCTCAGCGCCGAAGCCATCGCCGCCCGCGGGCTGAAACTCGTGGCCTGGGTCGCCAACCGCATCGACCCGGACATGGCGGCCTACGACGAAAACCTGGATACCCTGCGCGCCCGTCTGCCGGCTCCCCTGCTGGCCGAACTGCCCTTCGCGGCAAACCCCGAGGCGCGCCGGCTCGCGCACCTGATTCCGCCGCAAAAGTTGAGCGCGTTGATCGGGTATATCAGTAAACCCGAATAAACTTATATAAAAATCAGTGACTTGCGGGGAAAATCCCGCTTGCCAGCCGGGCGTGACCGGACTAAGTTCACAACGCGCGGTCGAGCTCAACAAATTCATATCCAGCCATGCCGCGCCTTTGGAGAGGATGCGATGAAGGTGACGCGACCGCTGGGGTTGAATGTATGCATCGCCATGTTCGGACTGGTTCCCGCCAGCCGTGCCCTGGCCGACTGGCAACTGAACCTGTCCGCGCCGAAGTCGGACATCGCGGCGCTTCGTGGTGGTGTTCGGCGCCATGTTCTACGCCCTGTTCAAGCACCGGAAGAGCGTCGGCCACGAGGCCCATCATTTCCACGAGAACACCACGGTCGAGGTGATCTGGACGGTGATCCCGTTCCTGATTCTGGTGGGCATGGCCTATCCCGCGACCCGGGCGGTGCTGGACCAGAAGGACACGGCGAATCCGGATCTGACGGTGAAGATCACCGGCTACCAGTGGAAGTGGGAGTACGACTACCTCCAGGACGGCGTGAAGTTCATGAGCGTGCTGGCCACCCCCCGGGACCAGATCGAGAACAAGGCGGCCAAGGGTGAGCACTACCTGCTGGAGGTGGACGAACCGCTGGTGGTGCCGGTCGGCAAGAAGGTGCGCCTGCTGCTGACTTCCCACGATGTGATCCACGCCTGGTGGGTGCCGGCCCTGGGTGTGAAGCAGGACGCGATCCCCGGCTTCATCCGCGACACCTGGTTCCGCGCCACGGAGCCGGGCACCTACCGCGGCCAGTGCGCCGAGCTGTGCGGCAAGGACCACGGCTTCATGCCCATCGTCGTCGAGGCGAAAAGCGACGCCGATTACCAGGCCTGGCTGGATGGCAAGAAGGCCAAGCTGGCCATGGCCGCCGCCGATACCGGCAAGACCTTCACGGTGGAGGAACTCAGGGCCAAGGGCGAAAAGGTCTATGCGAACAATTGCGCCGCCTGCCACCAGCCGGACGGCAAGGGCCTGCCCGGCGCGTTCCCCGCCCTGGCCGGCTCCAAGGTGGCGACCGGCCCGGCGGCGGCGCATATCGGCATCGTGCTGCACGGCAAGGCGGGCACCGCGATGTCCGCGTTCGGCGAACAATTGAACGACGCCGACATCGCCGCGGTGTTGACCTGGGAACGGACTTCCTGGGGCAACCAGGCCACGCCTGTGCAGCCGGCGGACGTGAAAGCCCTGCGCAAGTAGCGCGATAAGACGAGGCAGGAGACGACATGGAAAGCAACGTTGCGACCGCGGAATTGCCGGGACACGGGCATCACGGCGCCCCGGGCGGCCTGATGCGCTGGGTGACCACCACCAACCACAAGGACATCGGCACGCTCTACATGTGGTTCGCCGCCACCATGTTCCTGTTCGGCGGACTCATGGCCATGGTGATCCGGGCGGAGCTGTTCCAACCGGGCTTGCAGGTGGTGCAGCCGGAGCTGTTCAACCAGCTCACCACTCTGCACGGCCTGATCATGATCTTCGGCGTCATCATGCCCGCCTTCACCGGCTTCGCGAACTGGCAGGTGCCCTTGATGATCGGCGCCCCGGACATGGCCTTCCCGCGCATGAACAACTGGAGCTTCTGGCTGCTGCCGGTGGCCGGGATGTTCCTAGTGGGTTCCATGTTCCTGCCCGGCGGCGCGGTCGCGGGCGGCTGGACCATGTATCCGCCCCTGTTCCTGCAAGGCGGCATCAGCTACGACCTGACCATCTTCGCGATCCACATCATGGGCGCCAGTTCCATCATGGGCTCCATCAACATCGCCACCACCATCCTCAACATGCGGGCGCCGGGCATGACGCTGATGAAGATGCCCCTGTTCGTGTGGACCTGGCTCATCACCGCTTATCTGCTCATCGCCGTCATGCCGGTGCTGGCGGGGGCGGTGACCATGCTGCTGACCGACCGCAACTTCGACACCCATTTCTTCAGCGCGGCGGGCGGCGGCGACCCGGTCATGTTCCAGCACATCTTCTGGTTCTTCGGCCACCCGGAGGTGTACATCCTGATCCTGCCCGCCTTCGGCATCATCTCCACGGTGATTCCCACCTTCTCGCGCAAGCCCCTGTTCGGCTACGCCTCCATGGTCTACGCCACCGCCTCCATCGCCATCCTGTCCTTCATCGTCTGGGGCCACCACATGTTCACCGTGGGCATGCCGGCGGCGGCGCAGCTGTTCTTCATGTACGCGACCCTGCTCATCGCGGTGCCCACCGGCGTCAAGGTGTTCAACTGGGTGGCCACCATGTGGAAGGGCTCCCTCACCTTCGAGACGCCCATGCTGTTCGCCGTGGCCTTCGTCTGCCTGTTCACCATCGGCGGCTTCTCCGGCCTGGTGCTGGCCATGGCGCCGGTGGACATCCAGTTGCAGGACACCTATTACGTGGTGGCCCATTTCCATTACGTGCTGGTGACCGGCGCCCTGTTCTCCATTTTCGCCGGCATCTACTACTGGCTGCCCAAGTGGACCGGCCACATGTACGACGAGACCCTGGGCAGGTGGCATTTCTGGCTGTCGGCGATCTCGGTCAACGTGCTGTTCTTCCCCATGCATTTCCTGGGGTTGGCCGGCATGCCCCGGCGCATTCCCGACTACGCCCTGCAGTTCGCCGACTTCAACCGCATCGCCTCCATCGGCGGTTTCGTGTTCGGGGCGAGCCAGATCCTGCTGCTGATCGTCATCCTGAAATGCATCCGGGGCGGCGCGAAGGCCGAGGCCCGGGTCTGGGAGGGCGCGCAAGGCCTGGAATGGAGCGTGGCCTCGCCCGCGCCCTATCACACCTTCGCCCAGCCGCCGGAGCTGAAATGAGCCGGCGCGTCGACCGCAATCTGCGCACCGCCGTGCTTCTCGGGCTGGTGGCGGCGACCATGTTCACCCTGTCCGTGCTGGGCTACCTGTCATGAGCACAGTAGGCCTTGAGCGGACCAATGCCGCGACCCTGCGCCGCTTCGGGCTGGTGGCGGCGGCCATGTTCGGCTTCGGCTTCGTGCTCATCCCCCTCTACAGCGTGTTCTGCGACGTCACCGGCCTGAACCGGGACGCGGCCCAGGCCCTGGCCAACAATACCCAGGTGGATTTCTCGCGCCAGGTGCGCATCGAGCTGGTGGCGAACGTGCAGGATGCCGGGGTCTGGCGCTTCACCGCGCCGTCCCGGCCGGTGGACGTGCACCCGGGCGAACTGGTGCAGGTGGAATATTCGCTGGAAAACCTGACCGACCGGCCCCTGGTGGGGCGCGCCGTGCCCAGCTACGGGCCGGCCGCCGCCGGTGCCCATTTCAAGAAGATCGACTGCTTCTGCTTCCGGGAGCAGCGCCTCGCGCCCCACGAAAAGCTGCGTTTGCCGGTGCTGTTCGTGCTGGACAAGGGCGTGGACCGGGACATGAGCGTGGTGACCCTGTCCTATACCTTCTTCGAGCTGGGCGGGAGGACCGGGACATGAGCGCGTGGCGGGCGGTGTTCTGGAGCTTCCTGGGCGTGCGCAAGGGCGACGATCTGGACAGCGACGCGGCCCATTTCAAACCCGTTCAGATCATCCTCGCCGGCATTTTGGGCGCCGCCGTGCTGGTGCTCGCCCTGATCGGCCTAGTGGGGATCGTCACGTCATGAGGAGGGCAAGGCCATGAGCACCCATACCGGCGGCTACTACCTGCCCGCCCCTTCCCACTGGCCCATCGTCGGTTCCTTCGCGCTGATGTGCGGCGCCCTGGGGGCGACCCTGCTGATCCACGGCGTGGCCGGCGGCGGCTGGCTGCTATCGGCGGGGGGAGCCGCCCTGGCGGTCATGCTGTTCGGCTGGTTCGGCAACGTGATCGGCGAAAGCCAGCGCGGCCTGCACGACCAGCAGGTGGATATGTCCTTCCGCTGGGGCATGGGCTGGTTCATCTTTTCCGAGGTGATGTTCTTCGCGGCCTTCTTCGGCGCGCTGTTCTACGGCCGCGCGATTTCCGTCCCGGACCTGGCCGGCGGGGAACAACTGAAACTGCTCTGGCCGGGCTACGCGGGCGGCTGGCCCACCGCCGGGCCGGGCCTGCAAGCGGCTTTCACGCCCATGGCGCCCTGGGGCATCCCGGCCCTGAACACCCTGTTGCTGCTGAGTTCCGGCGTCACGGTGACCTGGGCCCACTGGGGCCTGAAACGGGGCCGGCGCGGGCAGCTCAAGCTGGGCCTGGCGCTGACCGTGGCCCTGGGGCTGACCTTCCTGGGGTTCCAGGCTTTTGAATATCACCACGCCTACACGGAAATGGGCCTGACGCTGGGCGCAGGTATCTACGGCGCCACCTTCTTCATGCTGACCGGCTTCCACGGTTTCCACGTCACCATCGGCTCCCTGATGCTGCTGGTGATCCTGGGCCGCAGTCTGGCCGGGCACTTCGAGCCGGAACGCCACTTCGCCTTCGAAGCGGTGTCCTGGTACTGGCACTTCGTGGACGTGGTGTGGCTGCTGCTGTTCGTCCTGGTCTACTGGCTGTAGGCCAGGCTAGACGCCGCCAGGGGATATGAAGCCAAGGTAATGCGCCGCCATGAGCATCACGAACAATCCGAGGGAAAGCCCGATGCGCCAGGTGAGCGCCCGGATGGCGCGCTCGCCGTCGCCCCGGTCGCGCAACAAGTACACCAGGGCGCTGCCCAGGCTGAACAGGATCAGGGCCAGCACGAGATAGATCAGGATGCGCATGGAAGCCTCTGAGACGATGACCCCCAGTGTAGCAGCGCCGAACTCCGCCGGCCGCCGGCGTCCGGCCTGGTTGCCGGCCCTCGCGGCCGTCTGCTTCGCCGTGCTCACCTTCTGGCTGGGCCAGTGGCAGTTGGGCCGGGCCGAGGAGAAGCGGGCGCGGCAGGCAGCCTTCGACGCGGCGGCCCTGCTGCCGGCCGTTCCACTGGCCGAGGTGCCCGAGAGCTTCGCGCCCTACACGCGGGTCAGGGTGGAGGGCATGTTCGACGACGCCCATCAGGTCTACATCGATAACCGGGTGCATCAGGGCCGGGCCGGCTACCACGTGGTCGCGCCCCTGGTCCATGCCGGCGGCGCCGTGCTGGTGAACCGGGGCTGGCTGCCCGCGCTGCCGGACCGGGCCGATTTTCCCCATGCGCCGCCGCCAGCGGGCCGTGTGGCGCTGGAAGGCATGCTGGTGCCCGCGCGCAGCCGTTATGTGGAGTTGTCCGCCGCGAGCGTGGACGGCCCGGTGTGGCAGAACCTAGATCTGGAGCGATACCGGGCCGGCTACCGCGCCGATCTGCCGGATCGTTTGTTGTTGCAGACCACGCCGGCCGCCGATGGCCTGATCCGGGACTGGCCCTTGCCGGGGCTGGGCGCGGATCGGCACATCAGCTACGCGATCCAGTGGTTTTCCCTGACCGGCCTGATCGGCGTGCTGTATGTCTATTTCGGAATATGGAGACGCTTTCATGCCGCGCGCTGACCGCTTCAAACTGCTGCTGCTGATGGGCCTGTTCGCGGCGCCCGGATTCGCGGCCTGGCTGGCGCACGACCACTGGCGGCCGACGGCGACCGCCAGCTACGGGGAACTGCTGGAACCGTTCCAGCCCGGTTTCGCGGGCGGGGCTGGCGAGATGGACCTGGCCGGCCTGCGCGGACGCTGGGTTCTGCTGACGGTGGCCGGCGCGCAATGCGATGCGGCCTGCCGGCGCCAGGTCTACCTCACGCGCCAGGTGCGCACCGCCCAGGGCCGCGAGCAGTCCCGGGTGGAACGGGCGCTGCTCCAGCCGGTGGGCGCGGCCGCCATCGACGATCCGGGTCTGCGCCATTTCACCGTGCCCGCCGAGGCCCTCGCCGCCCTGCCGGGCGCGTCTCCGGTGCGCACCTATGTCGTCGACCCCTTGGGCCGGGTCATGCTGCGCTTCCCCGCCGAGCCGGATGGCAAGGGCATGATCCGGGATCTGGGCCGGCTGCTGAAGGCGTCGGGGATCGGTTAGCCATGGCCCGCGCCCTTCCCCGTCCGCTGCTGATCGCGGCGGCCTGCCTGGCTTTCACGGTGGTGGTGCTGGGCGCCTACGTGCGTCTGTCCGATGCGGGCCTGGGCTGCCCGGACTGGCCCGGCTGCTATGGCCATGTCACGCCCTGGCATGCCCAGGATCGGATCGAAGCGGTGCTGGCGGTGCATCCCGACGGCCCCGTGTCCCACGCGAAGGCCTGGAAGGAGATGGCGCACCGCTATCTCGCGGGCGGCCTGGGCCTGTTCATCCTGAGCATCGCCGTGCTCGCCTGGCGCCGGCTGCCGCCGAGCCGGCGCGTGCTACCCAGCGTTCTGTTGATCCTGGTGATCTTCCAGGCCCTGCTGGGCATGTGGACGGTGACCGAGCAACTACGGCCCGTGGTGGTGGCCAGCCACTTGCTGGGGGGGATGAGCACCCTGGCTTTGCTGGTCTGGCTCGCATTGCGGGACAGGACCGGAATGGGGCTACGGCCCACCATGGCCCATGGCCCCATGCCGACCGGCCTCGCGCGTGGCGTGCTGGCGCTCGTCGTGCTTCAGATCGCCCTGGGCGGCTGGGTCAGCGCGAACTACGCCGCCCTGGCCTGTCCCGATCTGCCGACCTGCCTGGGGGTCTGGTGGCCGGCGACGGATTTCGCCAGCGCGTTCGGTTTGCGCCACGTCCTGGGCGGCCTTTCCGTGCAGGCCCTGACCACGATCCATCTGGCCCATCGTATCGGCGCGGTGCTGGTGCTTTCCGGCGGTCTGCTGCTGGCGTATCGCCTGCTGCGCGCGCCGGGTGGCTTGCACGCCGGTGCCTGGCTGCTCGCGGTCGTGCTCGCCCAGTGCCTGCTGGGCATCGGCAATGTCGTGCTGAGCTTGCCCCTGCCGGTGGCGGTCGCCCACAACGCGGGGGCCGCCGCGCTGCTGCTGGTGCTGGTCTGGGTCAATGTGGGTTTGGCGAGGAGACGGGCATGAACACGCTGGCCATCGCCGCCTCCGCCTGGCGCGCGAAGGAATTCCTGGAACTGACCAAGCCCCGGGTCGTGGCGCTGATCGTGTTCACCGCCATGATCGGCATGGTATTGGCCGTGCCGGGCCTGCCCGATCCCATCGTGTTTTTCGCGGCAAGTCTGGGCATCGGCCTGGTCGCCGCGGCGGCGGCGGCGAGCAATTGCCTGGTGGAGCGCCGCATCGACGCGCGCATGGCGCGCACCCGGGCGCGCCCGCTGCCGCGCGGCGAGGTGAGCCCGCGCGAGACCGCGCTGTTCGCCGCCGCGCTGGGCGCGCTCGGGCTGGGCGTGCTGTATTGGTGGGTCAATGTCCTGACCATGGGGCTCACCGCGGCGACCTTCTTCGGCTATGCGGTCATCTACACCCGCTGGCTGAAGCCGGCGACGCCCCAGAACATCGTCATCGGCGGCGCCTCCGGCGCGATGCCGCCGGTGCTGGGCTGGGCGGCCATGACCGGGCAGGTGGGGCACGAAGCTTTGCTTCTGTTCCTCATCATCTACGCCTGGACGCCGCCGCACTTCTGGGCGCTGGCGCTGTACCGCCGGCGCGAATACGCCCAGGCCGGCCTGCCCATGCTGCCCGTGACCCATGGCCAGGCCTTCACGCTGCTGTCCATCCTGCTCTACACCTGCATCCTTTGCGCGGTGAGCATCCTGCCGGTGGCGACGGGCACGGCGGGCTGGGTTTACCTGTGCGCCGCGTTTCCGCTTGATGTCTACTATCTGTTGGTTGCCTGGCGCTTGTATCGGAATTACTCGGACGCGGGCGCGCGCGCCGCTTTCGCCTGGTCCATCATCTACCTCGGTCTGCTCTTTACCGCCCTGTTGGCCGACCACTTCCTGTTCCTGCCGGTTTGATAAAAAGACTTTGCACGCGATCGGGTTTGCCTTTAATAATTCGGATAAAAATGTCTCTGGAGTGAGTTATGGTCTTGTCCCGCACCAGCCAGTACGCCGTTCAGGCCCTGATCTACATCGCGACCCAGCCTATCGGCGAACCGGTGCTGAATCGGGATATCGCGGAACGGCTCAATGTGCCGGCCGCTTATCTGGCGAAGATTCTTCAGAACCTGTGCAAAAACGGCCTGCTGGATTCCTTCCGTGGCCGTCTCGGCGGCTTCTGTCTGCGGGACGGCATGCATCGCACCACGCTGATGCAGGTTCTGCTGCTGACCGAGGGGCCGGACTTCACCAAGAACTGTATCCTCGGCCTCAAGGAATGCTCCGACGCCACGGCCTGCCCCATGCATTTCAAATGGATTCCTGTGAAGAAGAAGATTCTCGCGCTGCTCAACGAGATGAATCTCGAGGAGTTGGCGAAGGCGGTGCTGACGGGCAAGTACCGTTTGGCGGATTTGCCGGCGGCGGCCATGCCGGCTTGATCCGCATGGCCTGGCGCATTCTGGCCTTCCTGCTTTTGTCGTGGATGGCGGGGTGCGGTGGCGGCCCGGCGCCGGAATACAAAGGCACGGACATCACCGGCGCGGAGTTCGGCAGGCATCTGGCCTTGACCGACCACAACGGACGCGCGGTGACTCTGGAGACATTCCGGGGCAAGCTGGTGGTGCTGTTCTTCGGCTATACCCATTGCCCGGATGTGTGCCCGACCACCCTTTCCGATCTGGCGCGGGCGCTGAAACTGATGGCGCCGGAAGTTGCCGCGAAGGTGCAGGTGCTGTTTGTGACGGTGGACCCGGAACGGGATACGCCGGAAATCCTGAAAGCCTATGTGCCCTACTTCAATCCGACCTTCCTGGGTCTGTACGGCACGCCGGCCCAGGTGGAGGAGGCCGCGCGGGAGTTCAAGGTGGTGTACCGGAAGCATGTGGAGCCGGGCGCGACCGGCTATCTGGTGGACCATTCGGCGGGAAGCTATGTCCTGGACGCGTCCGGACGAATCCGCTTGTACCTGCCTTTCGCGCACCCGGCGCAGGATATCGCCCACGATCTTTCCACCCTGGCGGGCGCGGGGACATGACCGTAGCCGCCTTGCGGGATAAGGGCGAGGCGCACTATACTCCCGCGTCTTTTTTTAGCCGGGTATGCGGGCCGCGAGCGGCACGGATACGGCACTGAAACAACGTTCCGGGGCGTCCCGGAGTAGCGGTAACCCTAGGAGGCGTTATGTCTGCAACCAGCGTGGCTGCGGCCGAGCAGTACAACTACGAGATCATCAAGAAGTTCTCCATCATGGCGGTGGTGTGGGCCGTGGTGGGCATGTTCGTGGGGGTCTATATCGCCTCCGAGTTGGCCTGGCCGTTCCTGAACTTCGATAGTCCCTACTTCTCCTTCGGCCGCTTTCGTCCGGTGCATACCGGCGCGGTGATCTTCGGCTTCGGCGGCTCGGCCCTGTTCGCCACGTCCTACTACGTGGTGCAGCGCACCTGCCAGACGCGCCTGTTCGCCCCCGGCCTGGCCACCTTCACCTTCTGGGGCTGGCAGGCCGTCATCGTCCTCGCCGCCTTGTCCTATGTGACCGGCTATAGCCAGGGCCGGGAATACGCCGAGATGGAATGGCCCATCGACATCCTCATCGAAATCATCTGGATCTCCTACATGGCGGTCTTCATCGGCACCCTGATGCAGCGCAAGCAGCCTCATATCTATGTGGCCAACTGGTTCTACCTGTCCTTCATCCTGGCCACCGCCCTGTTGCATACCTTCAATAACATCGCCGTGCCGGTGGGCTTGTTCTCGCTCAAGTCCTACAGCCTGTTCTCCGGTCCCCAGGACGCCATGGTGCAGTGGTGGTACGGGCACAACGCCGTCGGCTTCTTCCTGACCGCCGCCTTCCTGGGCATGATGTATTACTTCGTGCCCAAGCACGCGGGCCGGCCCGTCTATTCCTACCGCCTGTCCATCGTCCACTTCTGGGCGTTGTCCTTCATGTACATGTGGGTGGGCACCCATCACCTGCACTGGACCGCGTTGCCCGATTGGGCCTCCACCTTGGGCGCGACCTTCTCCATCATGCTGCTGCTGCCTTCCTGGGGCGGCATGATCAACGGCATCATGACCCTGTCCGGCGCCTGGGATAAGTTGCGCACCGATCCCATCATGCGCTTCATGATCGTGGCCCTGTCCTTCTACGGCATGTCCACCTTCGAAGGCCCGCTGATGTCCCTGAAGGATGTCAACGCCCTGTCCCACTACACCGACTGGACCGTGGGCCACGTGCATTCCGGCGCCCTCGGCTGGGTGGCGATGATCTCCTTCGGCTCCCTGTATCACATGATTCCGCGCCTGTGGAACACCCAGATGTTCAGCGTGCGGCTGATCAACGCCCACTTCTGGCTGGCCACCATCGGCACCCTGCTGTACATCACCGCGATGTGGATATCCGGGATTTCCCAGGGCCTGATGTGGCGCGCCTTCGACGATTTCGGCAACCTGCAGTACTCCTTCGTGGAATCCGTCGCGGCGATGCATCCCTTCTACGCCATGCGCGCCATCGGCGGAATGTTCTTCCTGTCGGGGATGCTGCTGATGGCTTTCAACGTCTTCAAGACCATCCGCCAGGGTGTGCGCGCCGCCGAGACCGCCGGCGCGCCCGCCGCCGCGGCCGCCTGATTCGGGACGAGGTTAGGAAATGTTCAAGAACTTCAAGCACGAGCAAGTCGAGACCAACGCCGGCATCCTGCTGGTATTCACCATGTTGGCCATCAGCGCCGGCGGCATGGTGGAAATCGCCCCCTTGTTCTTTCTCAAGGACACCATGGAATCCGTGGACGGGGTGCGTCCTTACACCCCCTTGGAGCAGCGTGGCCGCGATATCTACGTCCGCGAAGGCTGCTACACCTGCCACTCCCAGATGATCCGTCCGTTCCGTGACGAGCAGTTGCGTTACGGCCATTACTCCCTCGCGGCGGAATCCAAGTACGACCATCCTTTCCAGTGGGGTTCCAAGCGTACCGGTCCGGATCTGGCCCGGGTGGGCGGCAAGTATTCCAACGAATGGCATGTCCAGCATCTGCTCAAGCCCACCTCCGTGGTGCCCGAGTCGGTGATGCCCAACTATCCCTGGCTGCTCGAGACCAAGCTGGACATCTCCGACGTGGGCGATCGCATGCGCGCCCTGCGCGTGACCGGCGTGCCGTATTCCGCCAACGAAGAGGAATACCAGCGCAACGTGAAGCAGTTCGGCGAGAAGGTCGCCAAGGCCCTGGTCATCGCCGATGCCCAGAAGAGTCTGGTGGCCCAGGCCCAGGACGGCAACTATGACGGCGATCGCGCCAGCGTGTCCGAGATGGACGCCCTCGTGGCTTACCTGCAGGTGCTGGGCACCATGGTGGACTTCAGCAAGATCAAGCCCGAAGAACTGGTGAAATATCGCTGATGGAATGGTTCGCCAATCCGGAAAACACCAAGCCGCTCGGCCTGCTGATCTTTTTCGTCACCTTCTGCCTGATCGTGCTCTGGGTTTACGGCAGCAGGAAGCGGGGCGAGAAGCTGGAAGAACACAAGCACATACCCTTTCTTGACGACGATGACGAAGTGAAGGACAAGTCCAATGGCTGACCAAGCTCCTAGCCAATCCCCCTCCACCGGTGTGCAGACCACGGGCCACGTGTGGGACGGCGACCTTCAGGAATTCAACAATCCCCTGCCGGTCTGGTGGACCTATACCTTCTACGTGACCATCCTGTTCGCGCTGGCGTATTGGGTGGTCTACCCGTCCTGGCCGATCGCCCACGGCTTCCTGCCCGGCGTGAACAAGATCACCTATGTGAATGCCGAGGGGCAGGAGGAGTCCTGGCACTGGAATACCCGGGCCAAGCTGCTCATGGAAACCCAGGAGGCCACCGTCACCCAGAAGCCCTACTTCGACAAGATCGCGGCCATGCCCTACGACAAGGTGGTCAAGGATCCGGAGTTGAGCAGCTTCGTGGTGTCCGCCGGCAAGGTGCTGTTCTCGGACAACTGCGCGGCCTGCCACCAGGCCGGCGGCCAGGGCAAGGTCGGCTTCTTCCCCAACCTGACCGATGACGACTGGATCTACGGCGGCCATTTCGACAAGATCCAGGAAACCATCACCAAGGGCCGTCACGGCTACATGCCCCCCTTTGGCGAGGCGCTTTCCACCGAGCAGATCGACGAACTGGCCCATTACGTGATTTCCCTGTCCGGCGCGGCCAAGGTGGACGCGGCCAAGGCCGCGAAGGGCAACGAACTGTTCCATTCCCATGTCGCCGCCTGCTACTACTGCCACGGCGACAACGCGAAGGGCCGCCAGGACATCGGTTCCGCGAACCTGACCGACAAGGTCTGGCTGTGGGCCAACGTGCCCGGCGCCGACAGCGACGCGGGCAAGATCGACGCGGTCCGCAAAGTCATCACGAGCGGCCTGAACAAGGGCGTGATGCCCGCCTGGGACGGCCGCCTGAAGCCGGAACAGATTCGTCTGCTCACGGTCTATGTGCACGAGTTGGGTGGCGGCAAGTAATACGGGTTAATGGCAGATCGTCCGGAAAAACCCCGGTTCGCCGGGGTTTTTCTTTTCACCGGATGAACTGGCCGAATCCCCGGGTGGATTCGCAAATCCTTTCCCCGAGCGGGTTTGCGAATCAATCCAGTAGGTGATGTCGTGGAAAACGCAGGCAAGGATCTTTATTTCAAACGGATACCCATCGTTCCCCGATCCGTGAAGGGGCCGTTTCGGCGCTTCAAGTCGAGCGTGCTCTGGCTCGCCTTCGCGGTGTATTTCCTGTTGCCCTGGCTGCCCTGGTCGCGCCCGGACGCGCCGTCCCAGGCGATCATGTTCGACATACCCGGACGCCGCTACCTGATCTTCGATCTGACCGTCTATCCACAGGACATCTTCTGGCTGGCCATGCTGCTGTTCATCGCCGCCGTGTTTCTGTTCTTCATGACTAGCCTGGTGGGGCGCGCGTTCTGCGGCTATTTCTGTTTCCAGACCTTGTGGACGGATGCCTTCATCCTGCTGGAGCATTTTCTTCAGGGCGAGCGGCCCGCGCGCCTGCGCCTGTCCCGCGAGCCCTGGAGCAACCGGGAGAAACTGCTCAAGGTCGGCGGCACCAAGCTGCTCTGGGGTCTGCTGGCCTTCTGGACGGCGCTGACCTTCGTGCTGTATTTCGGCCACGCGCCCACCCTGCTGGCCGAGATTTTTCGCGGCCAGGCGCCCGCCGCGGCCTACATCACCACCATCGCCCTGACCGTCTCCACTTTCCTGGCGGCCGGCGTGCTGCGCGAGCACGTGTGTACTTTCATCTGTCCGTACGGCCGCTTCCAGAGCGCCATGTACGATCCGGAAACCCTGACCGTGCACTACGACAAGGTGCGCGGCGAGGGCGCGGCGGGACGCAAGGCGGCCCGCACCGGGCTGCGCACCCTGGACGAGCGCGCCGCCCAGGGGCACGGCGATTGCGTGGATTGCGGCCTGTGCGTGCAGGTTTGCCCGGTGGGCATCGATATCCGCAATGGCCTGCAATACAAATGCATCTCCTGCGGTCTATGCGTCGATGCCTGCAACACCATCATGGACAAGATGGGCTGGCCCCATGGCCTGGTCAGATACGATTCCGAGACCAACCTCGAAAAACTCAAGCCGGAACCGGTCAAGCTGCACTGGAAGAGCCTGAAAGTCCTCGGCTACGGCGTCTCCCTCGTGCTCATGAGCGCCTATCTGGTCTACGACATGGGGCATCGCAACAGTTTCGAGCACAGCATCCAGCAGATCCGCCAACCCCTGTTCGTGACCCTGTCCGACGGCACCATCCGCAACCGCTATCAGATCCGCCTGACCAATATTTCCGGCGGCGAGGAGACCTATGCCATCGAGGCCCGGGGTCTGCCCGGGGGGGCGCTGGACCTGGGCAACTTCAAGCAAGTGAGCATCAAGAACGGCAAGAGCGTGATCATCCAGGCCAGCGTCATGCTGAACCCGGTCAAGGCGCGCGACATGCATGAATTCGAGTTCGTCATCCGTTCGGGCAAGGGCGACGTCGTCGTCGACCAGGCCCGTTTCTTCACCCAACACTGAGCGGTCCCGGCATGAGTCTATTCATCACCATTTTCGGCGGCATGCTGCTCACCGTCCTCCTCTATGCGGGTGCCCGGGCGGTAAGGCTGTCGAATTTCTGGGCGGCCGTGCTGGCCTCGGGCGCGCCGACCTTCGCCTACATGGCGTATGCGGTCGCCCTCTGGCCCGGACTGGATGTGGTGACGCTGCATGTCATCGCCTATCCCACGGTCGCGGTGCTCCTGTTCCAGCTCTACGGCGAGAAGGCCGGCCGGCAAGAAGGCGTGCATTGGGCGCCCAAGCTGATGGTCGGGTTCTTCGTGACCATCACCATGGTGTTCGGCGCCTTCGTCTACGTCGCCACCCAAGGGCTGCCGCCCGCGCTGGCCAGCCTGCTGCTGCCGGGAGCGAAGAACAAGACCATCCATACCGGTTTTGCCGGCGTGGTGGCCCATGGCGAGGACGCGGCCAAGGGCATCGGCCACCATTTGAACATGGATAGCAAGCTCGCCAAGCTGGGCTGGCATCTGGAGGTCGACGGTCTGGACGGCCTGCGTTCCGGCCGCGAGGAGACCGTGGAGGTCCGTGTTACCGGCGCGGACGGACAGGGCGTGGAGAAAGTCGGCGTCAGTCTGGCCTTCGGCCGTCCCGGCCAGACGCCGGCCCATACCCGGATGCTGGCCGACGCGGGGAGCGGGCGCTATCGGACCCTGGCGAGCCTGCCCGAGGGCGGCGCCTGGCTCGCCACCCTGCAATTGGAGGCGAAGGGCGAGCGCATCGTCCTGGAGCGCGCGGTGGGCGGCGAATAGCCTGGCCGGACAATCCGCGCGCGAACGCCACAATCTTCACATCGAAAGACGCTAGCGGGGAGGGGGGTAAATTGATATATAATCCAAAGGTTTTTCGATGGGCTTCGCGCCCATTTTTTATTTCCCAATCATGAATTTGCAGACACTGATCGAACCGACCCTCGCTGGCATGGGATATGAAATGGTGGCTCTGGAAAGAGTCGGCCGGGGCCTGTTGCGCCTGTATATCGACAAGCCCGAGGGCATCCAGCTGGACGACTGCGTCAAGGTGAGCAATCAGCTGACGCGCTTGTTCATGGTGGAGAACGTGGATTACGACCGTCTCGAGGTGTCGTCCCCCGGCTTGGACCGGCCATTGGTCAAGGAAGCGGACTTCGTCCGCTTCACGGGATCGTTGGCCAATATCCGTTTGCATGCCCCCTTGGAGGGCCGCAAACGCTTTACCGGGGTGCTGAAGGGATTGGCGGACGGTGTACTGCAATTGGAGATGGATGGCGTGATGGTGTCGATTCCCCTCGCCGAGGTGGATTCGGCCCGTCTGGCGCCGGTGCTTGAGGGTCATACCCGGAGGATGCGATGAGTCGGGAAGTGTTGATGCTGGCTGACGCCTTGGCGCGTGAGAAGAATGTGGAACCGGAAGTGGTGTTCGGCGCATTGGAGGCGGCTCTGGCCCATGCCACCAAGAAGCGGTTCACCGAGGACGCGGAGGTGCGCGTCGAGATCGACCGCAAGAGCGGCGAATACGAGGCCTTCCGTCGCTGGGAAATCCTGCCGGACGACGCCGAGATCGAGGCGCCGGACCGCCAGTACACCCTGAGCCAGGCGCGGGAGCGGAATCCGGAAGCCCAGATCGGCGAGTTCATGGAAGAGCCGCTCGAAGCCGTGGAATTCGGCCGCATCGGCGCCCAGGCCGCGAAGCAGGTCATCCTGCAGCGCATCCGCGACGCCGAGCGAGAGCAGGTGCTGAACGACTTCCTGGCGCGCAACGAGGCCCTTGTCTCCGGCACCATCAAGCGCATGGAGCGGGGCAGCGCCATCATCGAATCCGGCCGCATCGAGGGGCGCCTGGAAAAAGACCAGATGATCCCCAAGGAAAACCTGCGCGTCGGCGACCGGGTGCGCGCCTATCTGGTGCGCGCCGAGCGCGGCGGACGCGGTCCCCAGTTGACCCTGTCGCGCACCGCGCCCCAGTTCATCATGGAACTGTTCCGCCTGGAAGTGCCGGAGGTGGAGGAGGGCATCGTCGAGATCAAGGCCGCCGCCCGCGACCCGGGCATGCGCGCGAAGATCGCGGTCAAGTCCAACGATCCCCGCGTCGATCCCCAGGGCACCTGCATCGGCGTGCGCGGCAGCCGTGTCACCGCGGTGACCAACGAACTCAACGGCGAGCGGGTCGACATCGTCTTGTGGGCGCCCGATCCGGCCCAGTTCGTCATCAACGCCCTGTCCCCCGCCGAGGTGAACAGCATCGTCGTGGACGAGGAAAAGCACGCCATGGATGTGGTGGTGGAGCCGGAGCAGGTGGAGATCGCCATCGGCCGCTACGGCCAGAACGTGCGCCTGGCCGCCGAGCTCACCGGCTGGACCATCAACATCCTGTCGGTGGAAGAGGCGGAACAGAAGCACGAGCAGGAGGCCTCCGGCCTGATCCGCATGTTCATGGTGAAGCTGGACGTGGACGAGGACGTGGCCCAGGTGCTGGTGGAGGAAGGTTTCACCAGCCTGGAGGAAGTCGCCTATGTGCCGCTGGCCGAAATGCTCGAGATCGAGGCGTTCGACGAGGACACCGTCAACGAGCTGCGCACCCGCGCCCGGGATGCCCTGCTGACCGACGCCATCGTGCGCGAGGAGGCGGTGGAAAGCGCCGCCGCCGACCTGATGAGCGTCGCCGGCATGGACGAGGAGACCGCGGCGCAGCTCATGGCCAAGGACATCAAGAACGCCGAGGATCTGGCCGATCTCGCCGTCGATGAGCTGGTGGAATTGGTCGCCATGGATGAAGAACGCGCGAAGGCGCTGATCATGACCGCGCGCGCGCCGATGCTGGCGGGGGCCTGACAGGGGTAAAGCATGAACGTCGAACAGTTCGCCACGGAACTCAAGGTTGACCCGGCGCTGCTGGTAAAACAGCTGCAGTCCGCGGGCGTGGCCGTGAATGGCACCAACGATGAATTGTCGGATCAGGACAAGACCCGGCTTCTGGACTATCTGCGCGGCAAGCACGGCGCCAAGGAGCCGAAGACCAAGATCACCCTGACCCGCAAGCAGTCCAGCGAGATCAAGACCGCCGACAGCGCGGGCCGGACCCGCACCGTGCAGGTCGAGGTGCGCAAGAAGCGCGTGCTGGTGAAGCGCGAGGGAACGGGCTCCGAGGCCGCCGCGAGCGAGGCTCCGGCTCCCGTGGAAGAGATGCCGGCGGTCGAGGCGCCGCCGATCGAGGCGCCCGTCGAGGTCCAGGCCGAGGCGCCCGTCGAGATGCCGGTTGAAGCGCCGGCCGAGGTCGTCGCGCCGGTGGAGGAAGCCCCGGCGCCCGAGCCGGTCGCCGAGGAACCGGCGCCCGCGCCGGCCGAGGAGCCTGCCGTCGCCGAACCCGAGGAAGTGGAGCCGCCGCCACCGCCGGCGCCGCGCATCACGCCCTCCATCCTGAGCGACGCCGAACGCAAGCTGCGGGAGGCCGAATCCCAGCGCAACGCGAAATTGCGCGCCATCCAGGAGGCGGAACTCAAGGCCAAGCAGGATCGGGAAGCCGCGCGCCGCCAGGCCGAGGAAGCCGCCAAGGCCGCCGCCGTGGCGAAGCCCGCCGAGGCCGCGAAACCGGCCGAGGCCAAGCCCGCCGTGAAGCCCTCGGTGAAGCCCAAGGCGGACAAGGCGCCGGCCAAGAAGGGCAAGGAAGAGCCGGCGCCGAGCAAGCGCCCCGGCCTGAAGACCCGCGGCGCCATGGATTCCGGCGACGGCTGGCGCTCCAAGAAGGGCCGCCACAAATCCGACCACGAACAGGCCCAGCAGATGCCCGTCGAGCCGGTGGTGCGCGAGGTTCTGATTCCGGAAACCATCAGCGTCGCCGACCTGGCCCACAAGATGTCGGTGAAGGCCGCCGAGGTCATCAAGGCCCTCATGAAGATGGGCTCCATGGTCACCATCAACCAGGTGCTGGACCAGGAAACCGCCATGATCGTGGTGGAGGATCTGGGACACATCGCCAAGCCGGCGGCCACCGATACCCCCGAGTCCTATCTCGAGGACGCGGGCATCGAGCAGAAGGAAGTGGAACTGCTGCCGCGCGCCCCGGTGGTCACCGTCATGGGCCACGTCGACCACGGCAAGACCTCCCTGCTCGACTACATCCGCCGTTCCCGCGTCGCCGCCGGCGAGGCCGGGGGCATCACCCAGCACATCGGCGCCTACCACGTGGAAACCGCGAAGGGCATGGTCACCTTCCTGGATACCCCGGGCCACGAGGCCTTCACCGCGATGCGGGCGCGCGGCGCGAAAGCCACCGACATCGTCATCCTGGTGGTGGCCGCCGACGACGGCGTCATGCCGCAGACGCGGGAAGCCATCCACCACGCGAAGGCCGGTAACGTGCCCATCGTCGTGGCGGTGAACAAGATCGACAAGCCGGACGCGAACCCGGAAAAGATCCGCCAGGAAATCTCCAACGAGGGCGTCGTGCCCGAGGAATGGGGTGGCGACGCCCAGTTCGTGGACGTGTCCGCGAAGACCGGTGTCGGCATCGACGCCCTGCTCGACGCGGTGCTGCTGCAGGCCGAGGTGCTGGAACTGAAGGCGCCGATCGACGCGCCGGCCAAGGGCGTGGTGATCGAATCCCGTCTCGACAAGGGACGCGGCCCGGTGGCCACCATCCTGGTGCAGTCCGGCACGCTCCGGCGCGGCGACGTCATGCTGGCCGGCTCGGCCTTCGGCAAGGTGCGCGCCATGCTGGACGAGACCGGCAAGCCGGTGAACGAAGCCGGCCCCGCCATCCCGGTGGAAATCCAGGGCCTGTCCGATGTGCCCGGCGCCGGCGAGGACGTGCTGGTGCTGCCCGACGAGCGCAAGGCGCGGGAAATCGCCCTGTTCCGCCAGGGCAAGTTCCGCGACGTCAAACTGGCGCGCCAGCAGGCCGCGAAACTGGAGAACATGTTCGAGCAGATGGGCGAGGGCGAGGTCAAATCCATGCCCCTCATCCTCAAGGCGGACATGCAGGGTTCCTACGAGGGCCTGGCCCACGCCCTGGGCAAGCTGTCCACGGACGAGGTCAAGGTCAACCTCATCCATTCCGCGGTCGGCGCGATCTCCGAATCCGACATCAACCTGGCCATCGCCTCCGGCGCGGTCATCATCGGCTTCAACGTGCGCGCCGACGCCCAGGCCCGCAAGCTGGCGGAATCCGCCGGTGTGGACGTGCGCTACTACAACATCATCTACGAAGCCGTGGACGACGTGAAGGCGGCCCTGTCCGGCATGCTCTCGCCGGAAAAGAAGGAAAACGCCCTGGGTCTGGCGGAAATCCGCCAGGTGTTCCGCATCACCAAGGTGGGCACGGTGGCCGGCTGCTACGTGCTGGACGGCATGCTCAAGCGTTCCGCCCGGGTGCGCGTGCTGCGCGACAACGTGGTGGTCCACGATGGCGAACTGGATTCCCTCAAGCGCTTCAAGGACGATGTGCGCGAGGTCAAGGCCGGCTTCGAGTGCGGCCTGAACCTGAAGAACTTCAACGACATCATGGAAGGCGACCAGCTCGAGTGCTACGAGGTGGTCGAGGTGGCGAGGACCTTGTAATCCGGTTGGAATGAGCGACGCGCGGACATCGGCGCGTCGCCCGCGTCCACCGCCATCGGACACGATCAATGGCCAAAATCAATCCCCGCTCCCGCCGCGTGGCCGAGCAGATCCGCCAGGAACTGGCGGCCATCGTCATGCGCGAGATGAAAGACCCCCGCGTGGTCGGCATCTCCTTCACCGCCGTGGACGTCACCTCCGATCTGGAGCACGCGAAAGTCTGGTTTACCGTGTTCGGCAAGGACCATGAGGCCGCGCGCCAGGGTCTGGCCCACGCCGCCGGCTTCCTGCGTTCCGAGCTGGCCCATCGCATGAGCATGCGCACTGTGCCCAAGCTCAACTTCCTCTACGACGAGTCGGTGGAACGGGGCGCCTACCTTTCCCATCTGATCGACGAGGCCGTGGAGGCGGATCAGCGCCACGCCCAGGACCAGGAAGCCGAGGACACGGCCAAGCGGGACGATGAAGCGCAAGATTGACGGTGTCCTGCTGCTGGACAAGCCCGCCGGTCTGACTTCCAACGCCGCGCTGCAAAAAGCGAAGCGCCTGTTCCGGGCGGAAAAAGCCGGCCACACCGGCACCCTCGATCCCTTCGCCACCGGTCTTCTGCCCCTCTGCCTGGGCGAGGCCACCAAGTTCTCCCAATACCTGCTGGAGGCGGACAAGATCTACCTGGCCGAGGTCAGGCTCGGCGTTCGCACTTCCTCCGGCGATCTCGACGGCGAAGTCATCGCCACCCGGCCGGTGGATCTGGTGGAAGCGCAGCTGCGCCAGGCGCTGGCACGCTTCCAGGGCGAGATCGAACAGATGCCGCCCATGCATTCCGCCCTCAAGCACCAGGGCCGTCCCCTCTACGAATACGCGCGCCAGGGCATCGAGATCGAACGCAAGGCCCGCCGCGTCGTGGTGCGCGAACTGAGCCTGGAGGCGTTTTCCGGCGCTGCCTGCGCCCTCCGCGTCCACTGCGGCAAGGGCTTCTACGTGCGCGCCCTGGCCGACGACCTGGGCGAGGCGCTGGGTTGTGGCGCCCACCTGACCGGTTTGCGGCGCCTGGGCTCGGGCGGGTTTTCCATCGCGGACGCGGTGACGCTGCCGGCGTTGGAGGCCATGTCCGAGGTGGAACGCGATGCCTGTCTGCTGCCGCCGGACGGGCTCATCGCGGCGCTGCCCGTCCTGGCTCTGGATCCGGAATCGACCTGGCAGATTTCCCATGGACAGGCGGTGTGGCTGCCACGCCTGCGCGTCGGGGACATCCACCGGATTTACGGTCCGGAACGGGAATTCCTGGGCGTGGCCGAGGTGAACCAGGACGGCAAGCTGGCGCCGAAACGGCTCGTCGTGTTTGCCTGAAAAGCGCGTGGAAATCGACATATTCTTGTGTTAAGGCGTTTCGCCGGCTTACAATCGCACGCTTTCCCGAACGTGTCCTGAATAGCCTCGGGCCACGCGATTGCATAGGAGTATTGCCATGGCTATCACTACCGCCGACAAGGCGCAGATTCTCAAGGACTATCAGCGCGCCGCCGCCGACACCGGATCTCCGGAAGTCCAGGTCGCCTTGCTGACCGCCCGCATCAACGACCTGACCGGCCACTTCAAGGCCCACGCCAAGGATCATCATTCCCGTCGCGGCCTGCTCAAGATGGTCAGCCGCCGCCGTCGCCTGCTGGACTATCTCAAGGGCAAGAACGCGGACAGCTACACCCAGCTGATCAAGCGTCTGGGCCTGCGCAAGTAATCTTCGCCCTCCGCGCGGGATGCCCTCGCGGGCGTCCCGCGGTGTCATCGGCATAGAACATTAGGAAGAAAACAGCGTGAATCCGGTCAAGAAGACATTTCAGTACGGTCGCCATCAAGTCACCCTGGAAACCGGCGAGATCGCCCGTCAAGCCGACGGCGCGGTTGTCGTCAACATGGACGACACCGTGGTGCTGGTCAGCGTGGTGGCGAAGAACGAAGTCAAGCCCGGCCAGGATTTCTTCCCGCTGACCGTCGATTACATGGAGAAGAGCTACGCCGCGGGCCGCATCCCCGGCGGCTTCTTCAAGCGCGAGGGCAAGCCCACCGAGAAGGAAACCCTGACTTCCCGCCTGATCGACCGGCCCATCCGCCCCCTGTTCCCGGACGGCTTCTTCAATGAAGTCCAGGTCATCGCCACGGTGATGTCCTCCAATCCGGAAGTGGATTCCGACATTCCCGCCCTGATCGGCGCCTCCGCCGCCCTGGCCCTGTCAGGCCTGCCCTTCAATGGTCCCCTGGGCGCCGCCCGCGTGGCCTATGTGGACGGCCAGTACGTGCTCAACCCGACCCAGACCGAGTTGAAGGAGTCCAAACTCGACTTGGTGGTGGCCGGCACCGAAACCGCCGTGCTGATGGTGGAATCGGAAGCCAAGGAGCTGCCCGAGGATGTGATGCTGGGCGCCGTGGTGTTCGGGCACGACCAGATGCAGGTCGCCATCGACGCCATCAACGAGCTGGCCGACGAAGCCGGCAAGGACGCCTGGGACTGGACCGCGCCCGAGACCCCCACCGCGCTGCTGGACCAGATGAACGCCCTGTGTGGCGATGAGTTGAACAAGGCCTACTCCATCAAGCAGAAACAGGCCCGCGTCGCCGCCGTGGACGAAATCCGTAGCCGCGTGTTCGCCGAGATGATCAACGCCGACATGGACACCACCGCCGCGAACGTGGTGAAGGATCTGTTCCACAGCCTGGAAGCCAAGGTCGTGCGCGGCCGCATCCTGGCCGGCGAGCCCCGCATCGACGGGCGCGACACCCGCACCGTGCGCCCCATCACCATCCGCACCGGCGTGCTGCCCCGCACCCACGGTTCCGCCCTGTTCACGCGCGGCGAAACCCAGGCCCTGGTGGTCGCCACCCTGGGCACCAGCCGCGACGAGCAGACCATCGAGGCGCTCACCGGCGGCTACAGCGACTACTTCATGCTGCACTACAACATGCCTCCCTTCGCCACCGGCGAGACCGGCCGCGTCGGCACGCCCAAGCGGCGCGAGATCGGCCACGGCCGGCTCGCCAAGCGCGCCCTGGTGGCCTGCCTGCCGGGCAAGGAGGAGTTCGGCTACGCGATCCGCGTGGTCTCCGAGATCACCGAATCCAACGGCTCCTCCTCCATGGCCTCCGTGTGCGGCGGCAGCCTGGCCCTGATGGACGCCGGCGTGCCGATGAAGGCCCACGTGGCCGGCATCGCCATGGGCCTGATCAAGGACGGCAACCGTTTCGCCGTGCTGACCGACATCCTGGGCGACGAGGACCATCTCGGTGACATGGACTTCAAGGTGGCCGGCACCCGCAGCGGCGTCAACGCCCTGCAGATGGACATCAAGATCACCGGCATCACCAAGGAGATCATGCAGGTGGCCCTGACCCAGGCGCGGGAAGCGCGTCTGCACATCCTGGACGCCATGGAGAACGCCGAGGCCGGTCCCCACGAGATGAGCCAGTACGCGCCGCGCATCATCTCCATGAAGATCAACCCGGAGAAGATCCGCGACGTGATCGGCAAGGGCGGCGCCACCATCCGCGCGCTGACCGAGGAAACCGGCACCCAGATCGACATCGCCGAGGACGGCACCATCAAGATCGCCTGCACCAGCACCGAAGCCGGCGCCCTGGCGAAGAAGCGCATCGAGGACATTACCGCCGAGGTGGAAGTGGGCCGCACCTATGACGGCACCGTGCTGAAGATTCTCGACTTCGGCGCCATCGTCAACGTGTTGCCGGGCAAGGATGGTCTGCTGCACATCTCCCAGATCGCCCACCAGCGCGTCAACGCCGTCAGCGACTTCCTCAAGGAAGGCCAGGCGGTGCAGGTGAAGGTGCTGGAGACCGACGAGAAGGGCCGCATGCGCCTGTCCATGAAGGCTTTGATCGAAGCCCCCGCGCCGGCCGCGCCCGCGCCCAGCGAGACCCCCGCCGCCGAGTAAGGCGCGCGGGTCCGGAAGAAAAAAGCGGCCCGCAGGCCGCTTTTTTCTTGGCGCCGGTTTTTCCTGACTCAGTTCGCGCCGATCATGTCCATGAAGCCTTGCCACCAGCGCTTGCGGTTCTGCGGCACGAAATGGGGCGGGGACAGGTCGGAAGGCGCCATGCGGGACATGATCCAGCCGGGCAGGACGCGGTTCTTGCTGGAGCCGCAGGAGGTGCCCAGATGATTGGGGTCGTAGATCTTGATGAGTTGGGGCGTGTCCAGGTTGTCGGCGTAGACGATGCCGCAGTAGTCCTCGTGATGCTCCTTGCGCAGCAGCGCATCGATCTCGCGCACGAAGGCGGCCACGTGTTCCGAGTCGGCGGGGCTTTCCGGGCGGTCCTCGCCGACCGCGTAGAGGAACCAACCGGCGCCGGGATCCAGGCGGTCCCAGAATGCGGAGAGCTGCTTCCAGGACAACAGGCTATACAGGGTGCCGTCGAACAGGCTGTCGAATTCGGGATTGCTTTGCGTGGTGAGTTCCATGGCGGACTCGGCTGGAACGGGCGGGACGTTTATTGTAACCGTGCCTAACCGATTGAAAAACCTTCTGAAAGTGGGGAAACATGCTAAAGGCTCTGATCTTTGACGTGGATGGGACATTGGCGGACACCGAGCGGGACGGGCATCGTCCCGCCTTCAATGCCGCCTTCCGGGAATACGGCCTGGACTGGGATTGGGATGTGGGCCTGTATGGCCGGCTCCTGGCGGTGACCGGTGGCAAGGAACGCATGAAGTACTACGTGGAGCGCTTCCGTCCCGACTACGCGCAGCCCGCCGATTTCGACGATCTGGTCGCGGAGTTGCACAAGGCGAAAACGCGCCACTACACGCGCATGTTGGCCGAGGGCGGCATCCCGCTGCGGCCCGGCGTCAAGCGCCTGCTGGAGGAGGCGCGCGCGGCGGGCCTGACCCTGGCGGTGGCCACCACCACCACGCCGGAAAACGTCACCGAACTGCTGCGCCACAGCCTCGCGGCGGACGGTCCGGACTGGTTCGCCGTCATCGCCGCCGGCGACATCGTGCCGGCGAAGAAGCCGGCGCCGGACATCTACGTGTGGGCGTTGCAAAAAATCGGCCTGGGCGCGCACGAATGCCTGGCCTTCGAGGATTCCGAGAACGGCATCCGTTCCTCCCTGGGCGCGGGCCTGCGCACTCTGGTCACGGTCAACGACTACACCCGCGACCACGACTTCGCCGGCGCGCTCGCGGTGCTGTCGGACCTGGGCGAGCCGGGTGCGCCGTACCTGCGCCTGGATCAGGCCGGGCGGGACGAACAGGGTTTGGTGGATCTGGCCCGGCTACGGGGCTGGCTGGGTTGAGGCGTCAGGCGTGGTCGCCCGACCGTGACGGAGCCCTGATCAGACGACGTTCACGCCCCGGTCGTCGCGGCCTTTCACCCGCTGCAGCCGGACCACTTCCGGCAGCCCGCGCAGGGCGCGCATCAGGCGCGCCAGGTGCAGGCGGTTCTGCACGCTGACGGTGAAGTAGAGGCTGGTATAGGCGCCGGCCTCGTCGTGCATGTGCACGTTGTCGATGTCCGAGCCTTCGTTGGCGATGGCGGCGGCCACCTTGGCCAGCACGCCGCGCTGGTTGACGACGATGATCTGGATGCCCACCTCGAACAGTTTGTCCAGCTCCGCCGACCAGGCCACGTCCACCCATTTTTCCGGATCGTCCCGGTAATTGCGCACCTGGACGCAGTCATGGGTGTGGATGATGAGGCCCTGTTCCTTCTTGATCTGGCCGATGATGGGGTCGCCGGGGATGGGGCGGCAGCACTTGCCCAGGCGCACCGCGACGCCCTCGGCGCCGCGGATCAGCATGGGGCCGGCGGCCTTGCGCTGCTCGGCGTCGTTGTCCTTCGCGAGCAACTGGCGCGCGACCACGAAGGCCAGCTTCTTGCCCAGGCCGATCTCGGCGAGGGTGTCGTCGCGGCCGCGCCCGCCCTCCTTCTGGAAGCGTTCCCACTGGGCATCGCTGACGGGCTCGCCGCCCAGGGCGCGCACCGCCTGTTCCAACAGTTGCTCGCCCAAATGCACGGACTCGTGCAGGTGGGTTTTCTTCAAGGCGCTGCGGATGTGGGCGCGCGCCTTGCCGGTGATGGCGAAGTGGGCCCAGGCCGGATTGGGACGGGCGGATTCGGAGGTGAGGATTTCCACCCGGTCGCCGTTCTTGAGGGGCGTGGACAGGGGCATGAACTCGCCGTTGATCTTGGTGCCGACGCAATGGTCGCCCACGTCCGAGTGGACGTTGTAGGCGAAATCCACCGCCGTGGCGCCGCGCGGCAAGGCGACGATGCGGCCCTTGGGCGTGAACACGTAGACCTCGTCCGGGAACAGGTCCACCTTGATGTGTTCCAGGAATTCCACCGAGTCCCGGCTGTCCGCCTGGATGTCGAGCAGGCTCTGCATCCAGTGGTGGGTCTTCTTCTGCACGTCGGACAGGGAGGTTTCGCCGGTTTTGTAGAGCCAGTGGGAGGCGACGCCCGCCTCCGCGACCTTGTGCATCTCCTGGGTGCGGATCTGCACTTCCAGCGGCGCGCCGAACGGGCCGAACAGGGTGGTGTGCAGGGACTGGTAGCCGTTCGGCTTGGGAATGGCGATGTAGTCCTTGAACTTGCCGGGGATGGGCTTGTACAGGGCGTGCAGGGCGCCCAGGGACAGATAGCAGTCGCTCGGCGTTTCCACCAGGATGCGGAAGCCGTAGATGTCGAACACCTCGGAGAAGGCCAGGTGCTTTTCCTGCATCTTGCGGTAGATGCTGAACAGGTGTTTCTCGCGTCCCTTCACATGCGCCTGGATATGCGAATCCAGCAGCTTGGCCTCGATCGCGGCCTTGATCTTGTCCACCACCTCCTTGCGGTTGCCGCGCGCCGATTTGACCGCCTTTTCGATGACCTTGAAGCGGTTCGGGTGCAGGTGCAGAAAGGCGATGTCCTCCAGTTCCTGATAGACCTTGTTCAGCCCCAGCCGGTTGGCGATGGGGGCGTAGATCTCCAGGGTTTCCTGGGCGATGCGGTGGATCTTCTCCAACTGCATCGCGTCCAGGGTGCGCATGTTGTGCAGCCGGTCCGCCAGCTTGATGAGGATGACGCGCACGTCGCGCGCCATGGCCAGCAGCATCTTGCGGAAGTTCTCCGCCTGGGCCTCGGCCTTGCTCTCGAACTTGATCTTGTCCAGCTTGGTCACCCCGTCCACAAGGGCGGCCACCGGCTTGCCGAATTCCTCGGCGATGGATTCGGAAGTGACGCCGGTATCCTCCACCACATCGTGGAGCAGGGCGGCGATCAGGGTTTGCGCGTCCAGGTGCCAGCCGGCCAGGATTTCGGCGACGGCCAGCGGGTGGGTGATGTAGGGGGCGCCGCCCTTGCGGAACTGGCCCTCGTGGGCGCGGGCGGAGAAATGGTAGGCCCGTTCGAAGGCCTCCAGGTCGACGGGCTTGAGGTAGGCGACCGCCTCGGGCAGCAGGGGGAAGGGGGCGGGAGGCTCCATGATGCTGCCCATATCGGAAGCGTCAGATCGGCGCTTTCTTCAGGACTTCCAGGCCGGTCAGCCCTTCGGCGATCTCGCGCAGGGCCAGCACGGCGGGCTTGTCCTTGTCCGCTTCGACGCGGGGGGTGGCGCCGGTGGAGATCTGGCGCGCCCGGTAGGCGGCGGCCAGGGTCATTTCGAAACGGTTGGGGATGTGCTTGATGCAGTCGTCGACGGTAACGCGGGCCATGGGTGTCTCTCTAGCGGTAACGGTGAGTAACGCCCCGATTTTAATCGATTGAAGCCCCTATAATCCCGCCTTTGTGCAAACCCTCGGAAAAAGCCATGCCATCCTTCGACATCGTCTCCGAAGTGGACAAGCAGGAAGTCCGCAATGCCGTCGACCAGGCCAACAAGGAAGTGGCCAACCGCTTCGATTTCAAGGGCTCGGACGCCCGCGTGGAACAGAACGAGTACGTGCTCACCGTCCACGCCGACGACGACTTCAAGCTGGACCAGGTGCAGGAGGTGCTCAACGGCAAGCTGGTCAAGCGCAACATCGACATCCGCTGCCTGGAGATCGCCGAGAAGAGCGAGAAGGTCTCCGGCAACAAGGTCAAGCGCGAGGTCAAGGTGAAGAACGGCATCGAGTCGGAACAGGCCAAGAAGATCGTCAAGCTGATCAAGGATGCCAAGCTCAAGGTCACCGCCAGCATCCAGGGCGAGAGCGTGCGGGTGTCCGGCGCCAAGCGCGACACGTTGCAGGAATGCATCGCCCTGATTCGCAAATCGGTGACGGATTTCCCGGTCCAGTTCCAGAATTTCCGCGATTGACGCGGGCGTCGCGAAAACACATTAAAACAAACACTTGGATTGGCCGTTGGCTTCCTATAAAATGCGCGGCTTTCCCGGATTTGCCGGCCCCCTTGGCCGGCGACAGGCTCAAAGGACAAATTCAGCATGGTGACCATTCGTCTCGCCCGCGGCGGCTCCAAGAAGCGCCCCTTCTTCAACATCGTGGTGGCCGATTCCCGCAATCGCCGCGACGGCCGCTTCATCGAGCGCCTCGGCTTCTACAACCCCGTGGCCTCCGGCAACGCCGAGACCCTGCGCATCGACCAGGGCCGCCTCGCTTACTGGCAGGGCGTGGGCGCCCAGACTTCCGACACCGTCGCCCGGATCGTGCGTGGCGCAGCCGCTCCCGCAGCCTGAGGATTACGTGGTGATGGGGCGCGTCGTCGCCCCATACGCGGTGAAGGGCTGGCTCAAGCTGCAAACCTTCACCGAACACCTGGACAGCTTGCTGGACTATGAAGTCTGGCGCGTCGGGCGGAACGGAAGCTGGCGCGATTACCGCGTGCTGGACGGCAAGGTGCACGGCCAGTATTTGCTGGCCAGCCTGGCGGGGGTGGCGGACCGCGACGCCGCCGAGACCCTGATGGGCATGGATGTGGCGGTGCTGCGGGAGGAAATGCCCGAGGCGGAAGAAGGCGAGTATTACTGGGACGAACTGATCGGCCTGGAAGTCGCGAACATCCAGGGCGAAGCGCTTGGCCGAGTCACGGGTTTGCTGGAAACCGGCGCCAACGACGTGCTCCAGGTGCAGGGCGAGCGGATGCGGTTGATCCCCTTCGTGGAAGCCTACATCCAGTCGGTGGATCTGGAGGCGGGCAGGATCGTGGTGGATTGGGGATTGGACTGGGACGTGGCCGATTGAGGCTTGGCTGAGTCCCATGACGCCAAGCTATCACGTCGTCACGCTGTTCCCGGAGATGTTCTCCGCGCTGACGAATGCCGGCGTCAGCGGGCGGGCGGTGAACAGGCAGTTGTGCAGGTTGAGATTCTGGGATCCCCGGGACTTCACCCAGGACAACTACCGGACGGTGGATGACCGGCCCTTCGGCGGCGGCCCCGGCATGGTGATGCTGGCGGAGCCGCTGGACTTGGCGCTGACGGCGGCGAAAGCCGCGCTGCGGCGGGAAGGGCTGGCCACGCCGCGCCTGATCTACCTGTCGCCCCAGGGGCGGCGCCTGGATCAGGCCCTGGTGGAGGAACTGGCGCGGGAAGCGGGTTTGGTGTTGTTGGCCGGACGTTATGAGGGGATCGACGAGCGTCTGTATGCGCGGCACCGCTTGGAGGAAGTCTCCATCGGCGACTACGTGCTGTCCGGCGGCGAGTTGCCGGCCATGGTGTTGCTGGATGCGCTGATCCGCCGGATTCCGGGTGCCCTCGGGCACGCGGATTCGGCCAAGGAGGATTCCTTCGCCGATGGCCTGCTGGACTGTCCGCACTACACGCGGCCGGAGTCCTGGCTGGGCCTGGAGGTGCCGGAGGTGCTGCGCGGCGGCAACCACGCCGAAGTGGCGCGCTGGCGGCTGAAGCAGGCGCTGGCTCGGACCCGGGCGCGGCGGCCGGATTTGCTGGAACGGCGGGCCTTGAGCCGGCTGGAGTCGGAACTGCTGGACGAGCTGGATGCGGAATCCGTCCGGCGGGAAGATGTGAAGTGAAGGATTGAAGTGAGCGGCGCGGAGCGATCCGGGCCTTTGTAGAAACGGCGGCATGTATCCGGGAATTTTCCCGCGACACCTCTACCCCCACATTCGTGCAAGGAAACGAAGATGAACATCATCGAGCAGTTGGAAAACGAAGAAATCGCCCGCCTGTCGGTCGGCAAGACCCTCCCCGAATTCTCCCCCGGCGACACCGTCGTCGTGCAGGTGAAGGTCAAGGAAGGCAACCGCGAGCGTCTCCAGGCTTACGAAGGCGTGGTCATCGCCAAGCGCAACCGGGGCCTCAACTCCGCGTTCACTGTGCGCAAGATTTCCGCCGGCGAAGGCGTGGAGCGGACCTTCCAGACCTACTCCCCGCTGCTGGCTTCCGTGGAAGTGAAGCGGCGCGGCGACGTGCGCCGCGCCAAGCTGTACTACCTGCGCCAGCGCTCCGGCAAGTCCGCGCGGATCAAGGAAAAGCTGGATCACCACAAGCGCGCCGCCAAGGCCTGAGTTTGTCGGGTGTGAAAAGAGCCGCCTTCGGGCGGCTTTTTTCATGGTGGCGTGGCGGGGAATTGGGTATCGACCTGGAGCGAGAAAACCGGCGCGCCTTCTTCCTCCATCCCCCGCTTGCGGGAAATGGGGGCGCGGCAGCGCGGGAGAGGCGAGACATTCGGCTGCGTTACGTCCCCCCGACCTGGCCGGCGCCGTCCGGCGGAGCGGGGCGATCTAGTACACTCCCGCCACAGCAAGAATCCCAGGGAGCCGCGCCGATTCCTATCGGCGCGCTGAATACATGTCCGACCGGATGGCCTTCATGCTTCGCTTCATATCCCGCCGGCCCGTCGCGGCCGCGCTCGTTTCCCTTCTCGCCCTGGCTGGCCCGATCCCGCCGGCGTATTCCGCCGGCGCCCGCCTGGCGGCGCCGGCGACCCAGGCCAACAGCGCGTCCCTGTTCGAGGCCACCCGCCCCGCCCTGACCGGCCTGCGCACCCTGGTGCGCGCCACCGGCAAACAATACGCCGCCGGTTCCGCCTTCCTGGTGGATGGCCAGGGCCGCGCGATCACCAACTACCACGTGGTGGCCGATTCCCTGCTCGACCCGCAATCCTTCACCCTGGAATACCGTTCCGGCGAGGGGAAGACCGGCAAGGCCACGGTGTTGGCCATCGACGCCATCAGCGACCTGGCCGTGGTGGTGTTGGAAGGCGAACACATCGCGCACCTGGACCTGGAACGCTGGCGGCCCGCGAGCGCGCTCAACAAGGGCGATCCCCTGCACAGCATCGGCAACCCGCTGGACCTGGGCTTCACCGTCACCAACGGCAGCTACAGCGGCCTGGTGGACGGCAACCTGATCGGCCGCATCCATTATTCCGGCGTGCTCAACCCCGGCATGAGCGGCGGGCCGGCGCTGGACGGCGCGGGCCGGCTGGTGGGCGTGAACGTGTCCAAGACCTGGGATGGCGAGATGGTCAGTTTCCTGGTGCCCATCGAGCGTGCCCGCGAGCTCTACCGTCGCGCCCTCGCCGAGCCGCCCCTGGCGGAAGGCCGGGTCCGCGCCGAGATCGCGCGGCAACTCATCGCGCACCAGCAGCGCATCGTCGACATGGCTTTCGCGCAGCCCTGGAAAACCGTCGCCTACGGACCCTATCGGGCGCCCGAGTTTCTGGTCGATGTCAGCGATTGCGGTTCCACCTCCAACCACAACCCCATCGCGCCGCCCGCCGTGCTGACCCAGAGCGCCACCTGTGGCATCAAGGAGACCGCGAGCATCCAGCACGGCCTCGCCGGGGGCGCGGTGAATTACCGCAACACCTATCTGGAATCCCGCGCGCTCAACAGCCTGCTGTTCTCGCGCCACGTGGATGCCGAATTGCGCCGCGACCTGCTCGGCCGGCCTTCCAATATCCGTGGCCGGGCGCTGTGCCGGGACGACTTCGTCGGCCTCGGGCCGGCCGGCGCGCTGCCCGTGCGTCTGGTCTGGTGTACCCAGGCCATCCGGGGCTACCCCGGCCTGTACGATTTCGACGTGAGCGTCACCACCCAGGACCGGAGCGACCGGGCTTTGGTCACGCGCCTGTCCCTGAACGGCTTCACCTGGGACAACGGCCAGCGCTTCACGCGCCGCCTGCTGGAGAACCTGAAATGAACGCCCCGGTCTGGATCGAACAGCTCAACAGCCTGCACCGGGTCGTCGCCCGCACCCGTTGCGCCGGCGACATCCTGCGCATCGGCCGCGGTTACGCCAACGACCTGGTACTGGACGACCCGCGCGTGGCGCCGGATCACCTGCTCATCCACATCGCGCCGGACGGCGCGATGACCGCCCGCGCCGTGGGAACGCAGACCCTGCACCTGGAGGGCGGCCGCGCGCCCATGCGGGAAACCGGCATCGACGGCGACAGCGTCCTGCGCATCGGCCACAGCCGCCTGCGCGTGCGCGCCGCCGACTACCCGGTGCCCGAGCTGGGCGCGACGGAGCACGGCGCCGCCCATGCCCCGCTCGTCGCCGGCATTCTGTTCCTGCTGGCGACGATGCTATTGGTGGCGCTGGACCAATGGCGCGGCAACGCCAACGCGGCGCCATTCTGGCGTCTGCTGCCCGACACCCTCGGCTTCGCCTTCATCGTCCTGATCTGGGTCGGCGGTTGGGCGCTGGTGAGCCGTCTGCTCGGCCATCGGGGTCGCTTCGGCGCGCATCTCCTCATCGCCGCCGCCGCCTTGTGCCTCATTTCCCTTCTGGACGCCCTCCTCGGACCCTTGCTGTATGGCTTGTCCCTCTCGCTCCCCGCCTACTTCCAGGGCTTCCTGCAAAGCCTGCTCATCGTGGCCATGATCTACGTCCACATCGGCGCCCTGGGCGAGCGCTACCAACCCGCCCGCCGGCGCTATCTGGCGTTCGCCCTGCTGGCCGTGGGCGTCACGGTGCTCGTCAACGGTCAACTCGGGCAAGAGGACAAAGGCAACATCCCCAATATCACTTCCGCCTATCCGCCCGGCCTCAGACTGGTCGGGACCAAATCGCTGGATCAGGCCCTGGAGGCGCTGAACGGCATGGAGCCGGATGCCAGGGCGTCGCTGGACGAGCCGGTGCCGGAAAAGCTGCGCTGATGGCGTCGCCCGGTTGAGCCAAGGTCATTCAGCCTGCCGCCGGAATCCAGAAAGCGCGACGGCATGGGCGCCGACTTCACCGGGCTGATGGAAGCCGGTTTTTGCCCGGCATGGCTGATAGGCGGACCGCGCGGCGTTGTTCCTAACAACCCGTCGCCATGAGCCTTCACCATAAGCCTTCGCCAGGGGAGTTCGGGAAAGATGGCCTGATGGCGGCCGCTGTCGAAAATTTTGACAGAACTTTCCCCTTTTTCTCGGCATGGCCAGTAATCCATTGAATCCGTGTGGATATTATGTCGGCATATTAATTGCTTTCGCCTGACGTGGTTTTTCAATGTCAGGAGATGAAGATGAGAAATAGCGTTCCTTCCCGGATCAAGCCGTTGGCAATTGCGCTGGCATGCGCCATGGGCGGGGGGTCGTCAATCGCCTCGGCGACGCCGGTAACCTACGGCAACTACACGCTGGATGCGAATTACATCCTTGGGGCGAGCAGCGGTTCGAGCACTTCGGGAATAGGTGATCCGTCCTCGTCTATTTACACCTATGGTAACGGCGCCGATTTCTCTCTCTACAAGTCCGATGCCAGCAGCAATAACGTCTTTTTCCACACCTACGGATCAGATGACTACAATTCGGGCAACTTTGGTGCCCGGGCTTCCGGAGTAGGCAGCTTCTACACGAGCACCTCGGTCAACTATCACAACGTCTTCACCAACACCAGCAGCATCGCCCAGAGCCTGATCTTCACCTTCGGCGTCAATGAGGGTGAGGTGGGGATCAGCGGTTCGGGCATGGGGTATGCGGACTTGCTGCTGCGCGTTCTCGTGAATGGATCGGTGGTCACCTTCGATCAGACGACGATGACCCAGGACGCCTCCGGGACGCGGACTTGCAGCAACAGTTCAAGCGGAGCGCTGGGCGCGTACATGGATTGTTCCATGTCGGCGGGCAACAGCATCATCGCGGCCGGCATGGACTTCAGCCTGGATCTGGGCCTGATCGCGGCGGGCGGCAGCGTCACCCTCGACTACGACATCATCTCGACCGCTTACGGCGACCTAGGCTCGGGAGATGGAACCTATAGCAATTATGTCTGCGACGATCAAGGCTATGGTGGATACGGCTACGGCGATGGTTACGCTGTGGCGACCGCTCTGGAGGAGGGCGGGACGTGCACGTCGGGACACTATGTGACGTACTCCTACACCTCCCCGGGCACGGCCATCGCCCGGTCCGGCGATCCCCTGGATCCGTATTGGCAACCCGTGGCAGCGAATGTCGCATTCAGTGTTCCCGAACCTTCCGATCTTGCCCTGTTGGGGCTCGGGCTCGCTGGACTGGGTTGGTCGAGACGAAAACGCAGGGCGTGATCCGCCATGTGAAGACGGCGCCTATGGCGCCGTTTTTTTTGCCACCGGGCAAAACGCGGATCAAGGGGGTGTCGCCAGCGTCTCCTCGCAAATGTCGGCCATCCGTTCGACATTCGATTTGTTGTTCTGCTTGCCGTGGTGTGCCGCGAACTTCCGGGCGGCTTCGGAAAAACCGGGTTCGCCAAGCAGCCGCTTCAGCATCCGGCGCAATTCGCCAGGGTTGCCTTCCAACGGCAGGTGAAGGCCGGCACCCAAGGCTTCGGTCCTGCGGCTGGTCATGGTCTGTTCCATCTGAGTCGGCAGTTGCAGGACGGGTTTCCCCGCCTGCAGGGCAACGTCGGTCGTGCCACCGGCATGGCAGATCACCAGCACGCAGGATTGCACGATATCTTCCATGCGCAGAGGAGTGCCGCTGAAAACGATGTTGGACCGGTCGTATTTGCTGGCCGTCGATTTGGCGATGCCGGGCGCGTAGATGAGGAAGTTGGCGTCGACCTGGGTCATGGCCGCCAAAAGGGCATCGAAATGCTTGTAATGCGGTTTCAGGTATCCAAATACGCGCGGCTTGGGACTCTCGGCCCAGACAGGCGGCGCCCCCATCGTGACATTGTTGATCGCGCCGAGGTAGATGCCGTCCTCTCTCGGACCGTAAACATCCAGTTCGGGAACCGCGCAATAAATCCGTTTTTCCGCCGCGAAGAGATCGCCGACCTTTGTCAGCTGCGGTATTCCGACCGCCATGGCGGTCGTGTTGATATTGCCCAAAATACGCGCTTCGGTTTCAAGCATCCTGCGCTGGTCCGCTTGCGAGGTTTTTTGCCACCACCTGAATGCCGGCAGGGGCGAACAGGTCGGCGGCACCGCATAGGAATTACCGATCAGCAAGCGCGGCACGCCGAAACCCCGGGCGGCGAGACCCGCTGTCGGCGCAAGGTCCAGGAGCAGCAGTTCCGCGCCCAGCAACTGCCAAAGCCGTCGCCAACTCCTGACCATGGCGGTCAGGCCTTTGGGCTCGAGGAAGCTGAAACGCATCAGGGTTTCCGTGAAGTTGAGGTCGGGCGGAAGGTTCTGAACCCGCGGCAGCCAGACAGGCGCCTGGATGTATTCGGTCCCCGATCCGCCCAGCACTTCCTCGGCCCGGGAGATGTCCCGCAGAATGCATACGGGCCGGTGCCCGCGCCGACGCAATTCGGTGGCGACGACAAGGAAACGGCTGATATGCCCGTAGTCGGCGCCGAGTTCCCAGTTGAGCGCAATCACCGCCATCGCTTTGAAGTCCCCTGCCATGCCGCCGTAGCGGAAAAGTAACCAGATATTGCCCGGCAGTGTATCCGGAAAGGGTCTTTACGGGCGCGGCGGGAAAACTGGCGTCTGGCGAGGCGGCGCGGGAGAGGCTCCAGGACCGCCGCAAGCGGAGCGGGGCACATCCTTCACCTGGAAGGCCGGCGGTATGGTCTCAATCAGAAAGTCGTTGAGCCGCTCACTGTGGCCGCCAGCGTGGAAACTCGGCCAGGCAAGCCGATCGCTGCATGCCCGCTCCCCGGGCGCCGCCTCGCTTCAATTCCACCACGCCTTCCCCAGCACCGCCGCGGCGCTGCCCAGCAAGAGCAGGTTCACCAGCCTGAGCATCTGTGCGTCGCGGAGGCGGGTATGCACGTGGCTGCCCGCGTATAAGGCGGCGACGACGAGGGGGGCGGCCATCAGGCAGTTCAGCCAGGTTTGTCCGGCCCAGAGCAGGCCGGCCGCGAGGAAGGTGAGGATGCGGATCAGACCTTCCAGGAAGAACAGGCCGGAGAGGGTGGCGCGCAGGGCGGATTTGTCGCGGATGCGGTGGGAGAGGTACACCACGTAGGGCGGGCCACCGGTGCCGAACAGGCCGCTGACGGCGCCGCCGGAGAGGGCGGCGGGATAGGCCCAGCGCGGCGAGGCGGGGGTGAACGGGCCGGGCTTGGCGAGCAGGCCGCGCACGGCGAAGATCAGCGTGAAGGCGCCCAGCACGGTGAGCAGTGCGGCGGGCGGCAGCGAGACCAGCAAGGTGGTGCCGATGGTCACCCCCACCAGGGTGGTGGGCAGCAGGCGGCGGATTTCAGTCCAGTCGACATGCTTGAAATGCAGGCCGCCCACCAGGGCGGAGACGGCGAAATCCGTCACCAGCATGAAGGGCACCACCTGGGGCAGGGGAAAGCACAGGGCCAGCAGGGGCACCGCGATGAGCCCGGAACCGAATCCGGAGATGCCGCGCACGAAGTAGGCCACCAGCAGAACGGCGGCGGCATAGGCGAGGTCGGTGACGGTCATGGGGCTGGGGTGGCGGGAACGGTGAGGGTGCGCATTATCGGTGACTGTCGCTGGCCTTGCCGATTTCGCCCGCCCATCGCCGCGCGCCTGGCGTGGTAGAGACCGGTGGAGTAGGCGGGGGATTGGAGGGGCTACGGGTCGTTATAATCGCGTCATCTCTTTCCAAGGAATCGCCATGTTCCCCGATTTCACCAAGCTGCCCGGCCCGGATGCCTTCATCCTGCAATTCGACAAGGCCCTGCGCACGGTTTTCGCGACGGCCGCTTCCCGGCGCGAGTATCCGGATGCCCAGGTGCCCGAGGCGGAGATGAGCGAAGCGGAGAAGCGCCATGCGGCCGGCCTCATGCGCGTCAACCACAGCGGCGAGGTGTGCGCCCAGGCCTTGTATCAGGGGCAGGCACTGACCGCGCGCAATCCGGAGGCGGCCAAGGCGCTGCTCGAGGCCTCCGACGAGGAGACCGAGCATCTGGCCTGGTGCGAGAGGCGGCTGAGCGACCTGGGCAGCCACAAGAGTTTCCTGAATCCGCTCTGGTACGCCGGTTCTTTCGCCCTCGGCGCCCTGGCCGGGGCGCTGGGCGACAAATGGAACCTGGGCTTCCTCGCGGAGACCGAGCGCCAGGTGGAAGGTCATCTGGACGGCCATCTGTCCAGCCTGCCCGAGCAGGACGCGAAGAGCCGGGCCATCGTCGAGCAAATGAAGGCGGACGAGATCAAACACGCCGAAACCGCCCTGGCCCATGGCGGCGCCGAGTTGCCCGCGCCGGTGAGAAAAGCCATGCAAACGACCTCCAAACTGCTGACCTTCGCGGCTTACCGGGTCTGATGGGTTTCCAGGAAAACCTCGCGGCCCTGGCGGCCGCCGATCATCTGATTCGTATCGAACTGAGCGGGCCCGGCGGCACCGTGGCGGTCATCGAGAACCGTCCCGGTAGCCAGGGTTCCCTGCGCGTCTATCGGCATCTCGCGGTGAAGTTCGGCCGCATCGATGCGGCGGCCGCGACGGAAGGCTTGGACTTGTTCGCGGAGCACACGGAGGATGCCCGGCGCCATCCCGGCAAGCATCCCAACATCGACCGGCTGCTGGATATCCAGGCGGGCAAGCTGATCTGGTCCGCAAACCTGGTCGAGGCGCGGGGTTGAAGCTTGGCAACGCCGGACTCCCCAAACGAAAAAGCCCGCTTCAGCGGGCTTTTTTCTTGGCGCGATCCACTTACTTGGATGGACAGGCGTCTTCGCCGTGGACCTTGCCGGGAATCAGCAGGAACTGCTCGAAGGGACCCATGACGCGCATGGCTTCGCCCCTGGGGCCATCGAACTTGAGGCGGCCGAACATCATGGCGCGCATGGGGCCGTATTCGCCGGCGCCCATTTCCTTCCAACGCTTGGTCTCGGCGTGCATCAGGTAGTCGGAATCCGGGTCCAGGGTGGCGTGCTGGATCGGGCCGGCATAGGTGCACAGGGACTTGCCGTTCTTCGCGGAGATGGTCAGTTCCACCTTGGTGCCTTCGCCGCAGTCGGTACGGTACATGTGGATGATCTTGTAGCCGCGGCCCTTGTCGTTCTTGATCCACTTCTCGGCCAGTTCGTCGGTCAGAGCGGGATTGTTGTTCCAGGCCTGGCAGGCTTGCACGGCCCATTCGGCGGACATCATGGGGGCCGCCTGGGCGGACAGGGAAACCAGGCCGGCGGCGGCCAAGGCGAGGGTGATCATGCGCATAGTGTTCTCCTCCTAGCGATGCGATGCGAACCACGGGATGTGGCTGGCCAAAAAAGCCGGGCAAGGTTAGTCCGGGCAAAAGGGGCTGTCAAAGAAACCCCTTTGATAAATAGGAAAAAAAACTAATGGGGCAGGTGCTGCTTGAGGGCGCCGTACAACCAGGTGCCGTGCAGGGCGCCGGCCAGCACCACCATGGCGCCCAGGGAACCCGTGCCGGCCAGGGCGAACATGGGGCCGGGGCACAGGCCGATGAGGCCCCAGCCGAAGCCGAATATCAGTCCGCCGATGACATAGCTTTTGGTTCCCGGCGCTTTTTCCGGGATGTCGATGGCCTGGCCGTCGAGAGCTTTTTTACGGCTCATCCGCTTCATGATCTGGATGCTGACGACGCCGGTGGCGATGGCGGAGAACAGGATGCCGAACATGTGGAAGCTGTGGAAATGGAACATTTCCTGGATGCGATACCAGGAGGCGGCTTCCGATTTGATCAGGACGAAGCCGAACAGGATGCCGACGAACAGATAGGGGAGATACCGGGTCATGGCAGCCTCAACCGATCAGCATGCGCGGCACCAGGAACCAGGAGGCGAACAGGCCGCCGCCGAAGATGCCGAGCACCGCGTAGAGGGAGGGTAGCTGCAGGGTGGACAGGCCGGTGATGGCGTGTCCCGAGGTGCAGCCGCCGGCGTAGCGGGTGCCGAAACCCACCAGCACGCCGCAGGCGAACAGGAGGGTGAAGTTGCGCACGCTGGGGTGGAACAGTTCGTCCGGCACCAGGCTGCCGTCCGGCAGCAGAAAACCCCAGGACAGCAGCATGTTCTGGGCGGCGAGACTGAGTTGCACCGGGTTCGGATCGGCGAATACCACGCCGGCCAGATAACCGCCCAGGCCGGTGCCGATGACGAACACCAGACTCCACACATGTTCCTTCCAGTTGTACCGGAAGAAATCCACCTCGACGGTGGGCGGCTGGGTGATGGCGCACAGATGGCGCAGGTTGTTGGAAATACCGAAGGATCGGTTGCCGATGAACAGCATCATCGGGACCATGAGTCCGATCAAAGGCCCGGCGACATACCAGGGCCAGGGTTGGGTGAGCCAATCCATTGTCTTCTCCATGTCATTTTGCCGCGCGATTATATAAGCAATCGCTGATAAACCAAGCGAACTAGTCGGAATTGCCGGATGCGGGGATTCTACTCAAGGCCGGCCCCGGTGGGCGAAGTCCGGTTCGCCCGGGTATGGGGAGCCGATGCCTGTTCATGGCTGCGGCTTGCCGCCGCTGGCCATGACCAGATCGATACGGCGTTGGATGCGTTCGGCCGAGACCTTGTCGCCCGCGTCCAGCGCCCGCCTCAGGCTGACTTCCAGCCAGGCCAGCAGGGGCCGGCGCCAGCCCCGCTCGGAGGCGGTGTCCAGCGCGAGCGCGAGCGTCGCCGGCTCGGCCCGCGCCGTCTTGAACAGCAGGGCGGCGGCGATGAGCCGGGGCAGGGGCTCCTCGATGTTCGCCACGGCCTTGTTCGCGGTGGCATCGTCCTTCGCGCCGACCAGACTCGCGTAATGGGCGGCCAGCGTTTTCGCATCCAGGCCGTTCCAGTCGCCGGAGAGAAAACGGTGATAGGCCAGATCGCCGGCACCCGCATCCGCCGCGAGTTTGTCGAAGGCGGCGCAGGGGGCGAAATCCAGGCTCGCCACATGGGCCGCGCAGGCGGCCAGCTCGGCCCGCGCCAACAGGTCGGCGCGGCCGGATTTGGCGATCTCGCTCCGGGTCTTTTCCAGGGCCAGTCGCGCAGCTTTCGTGTCGCCTTCCAGCCAGCGTTCCTGGCTGTGTTCCAGCAGGCTGACCGCGTTCAGTTTCCAGTCGGCCGGGGGCGGCCCGCCGCCGCAGGCGGAGAGCAGCGCGGCGAGGGTGAGGGGCGCGAGGCGGCGTTTCATGGCGTCTTGATCTCCACGTCGCGGGCGAAGGGCCACTTCTTGTTGATCTCGTTGATGAGGTGGTTGACCTTGCGCACGCTGTCGTCGATTTCCACCCGCAGCTGGGCCATGTCGGTGGTGGCGGCGCTGACATTGGCGGTGATCTGGGTGACATCCGCGCTGGCGGTCTGGGCGTTGGCCAGGATCGCGTCCGCCTTCTTCAGGCTTTCCCTCACATCGCCCAGAATGCCGTTCACCTTGGCGACGGATTGCTGGGCTTGGGTCATGACGCCGTCCGGGCCGAAAACCTGCTTGTCGGTTTTGGAGAGAATGCCGTCCACCTTGAGGGAGACGCCGTTCAGGTTGGCCAGCAGGCCGTTGGCCTTCTCGAGGGCGGCGACCACCTGCTTCGCCTTGTCGGGCCCGCCCAGCATGCCTTCCATGACGCCGTATTCCCCCGCCATGCGGCCGGTGACCGTGGCGACGTTGCCCAGGGTCTGGTTGATGGGCGCCTGCTTCGCGGTCATCGCGGCGACGTTGCCGAGGATGATCTTCACCTTCTCGATGAGGACGGGAATCTCCTGGGCCGCGTCGCCGGTCACCAGTTCGCGTTGCGCGCCGGGTGGCAGGGGCTGGTCCGCCAGGTTGTCGGTGCGCGCCTTGATCTTGGCGCTGCCCAGCAGGGATTTTTCCAGGGTGAACACGCTGCTCTGGCGCAGCCATTTCGCGTCCTCGCGTGGCACCGCGATCTCGATGCGCACCTTGCCGTCCTCGGTCAGGTCCATGCGCTTGACCTCGCCGATGGGGAAGCCGGAGAAGGTCATGGGCATGCCCACTGTGACGCCTTCCGCTTCCGGCGCGGTGAGGATCAGGCTCTGGGTGATCTGGAACACGCCGCGCGCATACAGGGCGTAGAGCACGAAGGCGCCCGCGAGCAGGACGGTGAAGGCGAGCAGCAGGCCGATCTTGAGTTCCAGATTCTTGATCAGCGGCGCGCCGGTGGGGCGCTTCATCGGGTTGGGTATAGGGGCTCGTTCCATCGATAGTCCAGAATCCAGCAATCGTTGAGGGAATCGGCGAGTTTTTCCAACAAGACCGCGATGTAGGGCGGGTAATGCGTATCGGGCAACAGCATACCCGGTCGGTCCACCAGGATGACAGGGGGTTTGCCGATGGCCGCGCGCAGCAGCTTGGCGACGAAGCGCTCTTCATGGCTCAGATCCGGATCGCGCTTGAAGGCGGCATCCTGCCGGCCGGCCTGGAGCAGCAGGGCCCAGGCCTGGTCGGCGGCCGCGTCGTAGCCCAGGTTGACGCGGTACTGGGGAATCAGGGCGATGTTGTCCAGCACCGAAAGATTCGCGCGCAGGGGCATGTCCGTCGAGACCAGGATGGATTCCGGGTGGGCGGCGATGAAGGCGCGCCGCTCGGCGTCGTCGGCCATCCATTTCACGATCGGGCTCATATGTACTTGAAGGCCAGCGAGGCCACCTCGATCAGCATCAGCGCGAAGAACAGGCGCACCATGCCGCGCAGCACGGAAATGGGCGCCATGAACAGCTTGCGCGGCGTGGCCAGGCCCTCGGCGACCGGGATCACCGTGACCGCCAGGCCGAAGGCCAGGCTCTTCAGGAGGATGCCGACCATGACCGGCGTGTCGAACACCTTGCCCATGACCCGGGTGAAATCGGGAAAACTCCAGAGCTGCAAGCCATAGACCGCGAGATAGGCCAGGACCAGGGCCAGCACGCTGGTGGCCGCGGTCAGCGCCAGCACCGAGATCATGCCGCCGATGACCCGGGGCATGAATTCCAGGCGCAGGGTGTCCACGCCGGCGTCCTCCAGGGCCTCGATCTCCCCCTGGATCTTCATCAGGGCGACTTCCGTGTTGATCGCGGAGCCGGAGCGCAGGGCGACGAACAAGGCGGTGATCAGGGGCAGCAGTTCCAACACCAGGAGGCGCATGGAGACTTCCAGGGCGTAGTCGGAAAGGCCGAATTTCGCGGCCGTGGTGACCACGATCTGGATCAACACGAAGGAGAGCAGGGCCGCGAACAGGGTGAAACCGGGCAGGATCTGCCAGGCGGTGAAGTAGATCTGCTTCATCACCACCGTGCGCGTCGCGCTGTTGTAGGCCGAGGGCGCGCTGGCGGTGAGCGTCGCCCTGCCGGCGAAGCGCAGGGTGTCGCGCCAGATGCGCCAGGTCGCCAGGAGGGCGGCGCCGCGACGGGTGAGGAAATCGGTGAGGACGGCCATGGGATGAATATTAGCGCCTATTTTTCGGCGGACCGCTCGGCTGATGGCCGGCGGCACGCGGCGCGGAAAATGTCCCGATGCGAGGAACTCTCGAGGCCTGGCTGTATCATTTCCCTGTCGTCGGGAGTGAACGCCATGAAATTGCCCTATCCGTCTCTGTTGTTGTTTTTCTTCTCGGTGCCTGTCTTCGCCGCCTCCGGCGTGATGACCAAGAACGAGGATCTGCGCGCTTCCGCGAGCGCATCGGGGGCCGTCGTGGCGCGCGCGGCGAAGGGCGCGAGCGTCGAGATTCTCGCGCGCCAGGGCGGCTGGACCCAGATATCCAGCGGCGGCAGGACCGGCTGGGTGCGCATCCTCGCGGTCCGCTCCACGGGCCAGTCCGCCAGCGCGGGGGATGTGCTCGGCGTCGTCCAGGCGGGCACCAGCAAGCGCGATCCCGGCAAGGTGGTCGCGGTCGCCGGTCTGCGCGGCCTCAACGAGGAAGAACTCAAGCAGGCCAAATTCAACGGCAACGAGATCAAGAAGCTGGACGGCTATACGAGCACGCGCCAGGACGCGGAGCGTTTCGCCCGGGACGCCGGCTTGAAAGCGGGGGCCGTGAGCTATCTGCCCAATCCCAGGAAGGAACAACAGCAGAACGACAGTCCCTGGGGGAACGGCGGCGTATGAAGCGTCCTTGGATTCGCCTGACGATGGGGGTGCTCTGTCTGGGTTGGAGCCTGTCGCACGCCATGGGCACGTCCCCGCAGCAGGTGCCCAAACAGGAAGCGCGGCCGGCCGCCGGCCTGTCCGTGATGCTCAAGGATGACGACCTGCGCGCCCAGCCCGAGTCCTCCGCGCCGGTCCTGGGGCGCCTGGCCAAGGGCACCTCGGTCCGAATTCTCGCCAACCAGGGCGGCTGGACGCGGGTGACGGCGGACAGCCGCGGCGGCTGGGTGCGCGTGCTTTCCGTGCGTTCCCCGGCCCAGTCGGGCGCCGACCTGGCCGGTTTGATCCAGGCGGGCACCTCGGCGCCGGATGCCGGCAGGGTGGTGGCGGTGGCCGGCGTGCGCGGACTCGACGAGGAAATGCTGAAGTCCGCGGCCTTCGATCCGGCGCAAATCCAACTTCTGGACGGCTACGCCCTGGGCCGCGCCGAAGCCGAGCAATTCGCCCAGGCGGCCGGGCTGCGCGCCATCGCCCTGCCTTATTTCGAAAGCGCCGAGCCGGATTCGGCGCGCGGCGCGACCTCAAACTCATACGACCCTCGGTAAGGGAATCGCACCATGCCTATCCGCAAGCCCACCGTCAAAAGCACCGTCGCGCTGCTGAGCGCCGCCCTCCTGGGAATCGGCTTGGCCCAGGCGAGCGATCTGGACGATCTGTTCAAGAGCCTGGTCAAGAAAAAGAAGGACAAATCGAGCCAACAAACCTCGCAGCCGGTGACGACGACCGCGCCCGCCGCGGAGCAGGAAAAGCCCAGGGACCAGTTGCTGAAGGCCCTGCTGGGCGGCAAGACCTCGCCGGAGGAGGAGGCGCGCATCGGCGAGCAGATCGCCGGCAACCTGCTCGGCGCCGCGCCCCTGGTCAAGGACGACAGCCTGCAGCGCTACGTGAACCGGGTCGGCCGCTGGGTGTCCCTGCAAAGCGAGCGGCCCGACCTGGTCTGGCATTTCGGCGTCATCGACAGCAACGACATCAACGCCTTCGCGGCCCCCGGCGGCTATGTGTTCCTGACCAAGGGCCTGTATCTGAAGCTGAAAAACGAGGCGGAGCTGGCCGGCGTGCTGGGCCACGAGATCGGCCACGTGATCCGCAAGCACCACCTCAAGCTGCTGCAGAAATCCCAGGGCATCGCGGCGCTGGGCGGCCTACTGGGCCAGAAGATGAAGGACGAGAACCAACTGGTGCAGAACCTGATCGGCAACGGCGCGGAAATCGTCGCCCGGGGCTTGGACAAGGACGCGGAGTACGAGGCGGACCGCATCGGCGTGGTGCTCACCGCCCGCGCCGGCTACGACCCCTACGCCCTGCCGGCCGTGCTGGCGGAAATCGGCCACGTCGCGAAGAACGACAGCAGTGTCTCCCTGCTGTTCAAGACCCACCCGCTGCCGGAAGACCGGCTGGACCATCTGTCCGAAGCGGTGGGCGACAAACTGGATGGATTGCCGGAGGGGCAAAACGGGCTAGGCCGTTTTTATCGGATACGCTAGTCTTGAATTGATCGGCATCAATTCAACCCCCTAAGAGGCACCATCATGTCCCGCCGTATCCCGTTGCTCGCCAGCGTGTTGCTGGCGCTTGCCTGTCCCGTTTCCAGCCATGCCGCGAGCGCGTTCACCTCGGATACCTTCATCGGCGCCGGCTCGTTTACCGGCCTGAGCTACAACTCCGCGGATTCCCTGATCCTGTCGGCGACCAGCAACGCCTTGCAGGCCTTGTCGCCGGCGTATACCGGCGTCGAGGCCGTCTCGGTCATCGCGAGTTATCGCGGACTTCCCCTCGATCTCTCCATCCCCAACGGGGTGAACGAAGTTTCGCTGTTCATCAACCTGCTGAACGGCCAGCACATCAACCAGTTCTTCAACTCGGGCGGTTCCCGGGACGAGAACGTCCGGCTGGCGCTGGACTTCCTGCAAAACAGCGGCCTGTTGAGCGACATCGCCCAGTCCCTGGCGGCGAATTCCTCCACCGATCCCATCGCCGGCAATCCGGACAGCCTCATGTCCACCATCGTCGCGGCGGATTTCGAACAGGCCTTCCTGTCGGACTTCAGCAACATCGCCAGCCCGGAAGCCCAGGCGGTCGACGGCGCCCATCTCAGCCAGGTGGGCATCGGCCTGGAATACGGCCACATGAGCCCGAACGGCATCTCCGTGGATTCCCTGACCATTCCGCTGTCCTACAGCGTGCGCAACGACCTCGACCCGCGCCGGCAACTGCTGCTGCGCATGCCCATCAGCATCGTCGACGTGGATGGCGCCAAGGCCTACCACCTGGGCTTCGGCGCGGCCTACCGCTATCCCATGAACGCGCGCTGGTCCCTGGTGCCCAGTGTCAACTACGCCTTCACCGCCGCCACCGACCTGGGGTCCACCGCCCAATTGGCGTCCGCCGGCGTGACCAGCACCTACTACTGGCGCCTGGACGGCTACGACGTCGGCATCGGCAACATGCTGAGCTACGTCACCACCATGCCCTTCTCCTACCAGGGCTACGATTACGACCCGGGCATCAGCAACACGGTGCTGCGCAACGGCGTGGTCATCTCCGTGCCGACCCGGGTGCGGGGCCGCAAGATGCACTTCGAGACCTCCCTGGTGGATACCCGCTTCTTCGGCAGCGAACTGTTCGACGACAACTACCAGGAACTGCGCTTCACCCTGGGCACCACGCGCAGTTCCAGTTCGGCTTCCACCGGCCTGTTCCGCGTCGGCCTGGCGTTGCGCCACACACCCAACGACAACGGCTACAAGCTCGAGTTCGGCTACTGGTTCTGACCATGCCGCGCCGGCTGCCCGCTTTCCTGGCCGCCGTGTTGCTGCTCCTGCCCGGCGCGGCGGCCGTGGCCGCGCCCAAGGGCGCGGAACTGCAAATCAAGCTGGTGGGGGAAGGCCGCTACGAGGATCTCGCGGACCAGTTCGCGGGCCTGCTGCAAGCCCCCAAGGCGCCCGCCGCCGAGCTGCACGGCCTGTGCCTCGCCTATCACCGCATCAAGAACTACCAGCGCCTGGCGCAATGCCTGGATCGGCTGGACGCGCGCATCCGCGCGGGTGACCGGGAAGGCCGCCTGTTCGGCGCGGACGACCTCACCCCGTTCGCGGCCATCCTGCGCTCCGAATCCGCGAACGAGCTGGGCGACTACGCGCTGGCCATCGGCGAAGCGGGGCGCGCCCTGGACTGGTACGACAACGAGGGCGAGGACATCCCCGTGGTCGAGATCGACGCCCTCTCGGCGCTGGTGCTGGCCCTGGCCCGGGTGGGCGAGACGGACGCCGCCCGGGGCTACGTGCGGCGGCTGGAAAAGGTGCGCACCGGCTTCCTGTTCAGCAATGAACACAAGACCACCAAGTCCCTTGCCCTGGCCCGCTGCCATCTTGCCCTGGGGGATTACGAGAAGGCTTATCAGGCGCTGAGCGGCGACGCGCTGTTCGAGGCCAACGCCTTCCTGGACCGCCTGTTCAGCGGCGCCCTGCTGACCGGCGACAATCTCTGGCTCTGGCAGGATCTGCCGCGCCAGTACATGCTGGGCAAGGCCCTGCTGGAAACCGGCCGCAAGGACGAGGCGAAGCATCGCCTCGCGGCCCTGGCGGACAATCCCCGGGTACGCCAGAACGGCGAGATCTACTGGCAATTGCTGCACGACCTGGGACGCGTGTCCCGGGACGAGGGCGACGCGGCGCGGGCGACGGACTATTTCCGGCGCGCGGTGGAGGTGATCGAACGCCAGCGCCGCAACATCGACACCGAGGTGAACAAGATCGGCTTCGCCGCCGACCGCCAGCAGGTCTACGCCGACCTGGTGGACATCCTGTTCGCCCAGGGCCGCCACGCCGAGATGCTGGAGTATGTGGAACGGGCCAAGGCGCGCACCCTGGTGGACCTGCTCGCGGACAAGTGGCGCGAGGCGGCGCCCGCGCAGGTGACAGCGGCGGCCACCGGCGAGTACGGCCGGCTTGGCCGGCTTGAGCGGAGCGCGCGCTTGCAGAAACGGGACGCGGCCGACGATGGCGGCGCTGGCATCGGCCAGGCGCGCCAGGCGCTCTACGCCCAGGCTCCCATGTTCGCTTCCCTGGTCGCGGTCTACGGTGTCGACAGCGGCCAGATATTGAAGTCCCTGGCGCCCGACGAAACCCTGCTCGAATTTTTCGCGTACGGAAACGCCCTTTACGCGCTGGTCGCGGATGCGGACGGCGTGCGGGCGACGCGGTTGGATGGCGCCGATCTCGCGCGCCGGGTCGACGAATTCCGCCGCGCCGTCGCCGCCCGATCCCCCGCCACGGAATCCCTGGCGCGCGCCCTGTACGACCGCCTGCTGCGCCCGCTCGCGGCACCGTTGCGCCAGCGCGTGACCCTGGTTCCCCACGGTCCCCTGCACTACCTGCCCTTCGCCGCGCTGCACAACGGGACGGGCTGGTTCGCGCGCGCTCACAGTCTGCGCGTCCTGCCCAGCGCCAGCGTGGATCTGCTGTTGGGAAAAGCCGGGCCGGGCGGCAACGCCGCGCTGATCCTTGCCAATCCGGATACCGGCGTCGCGGCGAACGACCTCTCCTTCGCCGAAAACGAGGCGAGCGCCATCGCCGCCCGCTTCCCCGGCGCCCGCGTGCTGGCCCGGCGCCAGGCCTCGGAGACGGCATTGCGCGGCGAGACCGGCGCCTTCCGTTTGGTGCATCTGGCGACCCACGGCAAGTTCCAGTCCGCCGACCCGCTCAAATCCTTCCTGCTGCTCGCGCCGGACCGGGACAACGACGGCGTGCTCAGCGTCGACGAGATCTACGGGCTGCATCTGAACGCCGATCTGGTCGCCCTGAGCGCCTGCGAAACCGGCCTGGGCCGGGGCAACGCGGGCGACGACCTGGTGGGCTTCACGCGCGGCTTCTTCTTCGCCGGCGCCCGCTCCCTGCTGGCCAGCTACTGGCCCGTGGACGACGCGGCGACGGCGCAACTCATGGCCGCGTTCTACGGCCAGCTGGACAAGCACGGCAAGGCGGAGGCCCTGCGTCTGGCTCAGCTCGAGGTGATGGCGACCCGGCCCGAGCCGTTCTACTGGGCCGCGTTCTATCTGGCGGGAAAGGATGAATGATGAAAAGCGCATGGCGCCGGGGTCTGGTTCTGTTGTTCCTCGCGACCGGCGCGGCCCGGGCCGCGCCCGGCAGCCTGTTGCGGGACGAGACGCTGCGCCCGGAACCGGCGGCAAGCGCGGACGGCCCGACGCTCGTCCGGGGCACCGGCGTGGACATCCGGGAACGGCGCGGCGGCTGGCTGCGCGTCGCCGCCGACGGCCGGGAAGGCTGGGTGCGGGTGTTGTCGGTGCGCGGCGATGCGGCCGCGCGGCGGGACGTATTGGGTGAGGCGAAGGCGGTGCTGACCCGGGCCGAGCCGCGGATCAATACCCACGTCGTCGCGGTCGCCGGCTTCCGCGGCGCCGAGGACGAGGGCGCGGCGGGCCGCGCCGCGCTGGCCGCCCTGGACCGCCATCGGCTGGCGCCCGGCGGCGCCGACGACTTCGCCCAGGCCGGCGGCTTGGCGCGGCAGCGCGTCGACTGTCCGAGGCGCCCGGCCGGGGCCGAGGAAGCCCCGGTGCGTGGTCTTCCCAAGGGCGTCACGCTTTCCCTCATGAGCGCCTGGTCCCTCGACCGTCTGACGCCGGAACACGAGGCCCGCATCGGCGCCTATCTGGCCGGCCGGCTTCTGGCCGCGCTGCCGCCCGTCCGCGACGACGCCCTGCAAGACTACGTGAACCAGGTCGGCCGCTGGCTCGCCGACCAGGGCGAGGACGCCGGCCAGCCCTGGATGTTCGCGGTGCTGGAGGATGACGCCGTCCAGGCTTTCGGCCTGCCGGGCGGCCATGTCTTTCTGACCCGGGGGCTCTACCGGCGCTTGGCCGACGAGGCGGAACTGGCCGCCGTGCTCGCCAGGGAAATCGCCAAGGCGCGCGCCCACGCCCTGATCCGGGCCCTGCGCGCCGGACCCGCGCCGGCTTCCGCCGCCGGCCGCCCGCGGGACGAGGCCGGCTTCCTGGCCTGCCTGCTGGGTGACGGATCCGCCGCGTTGAACCGCGCCCTGCCGGCGGACGCCGAGTTCGCCGCCGACCGGGATGGGGTGTCGCTTGCCGCCCGGGCCGGTTACGATGCGTACGCCCTGGCGGGCGTGCTGCAATCCTTGGGCGAACTGGCCGGCGACGATGCCCGCGCCGGTCTCATGCGCGGCAGCCTGCCGCCACCCGAGCTGCGCTTGCGGCATCTGGACGAGGCCATGGGCGAGTGCCTGGCGGCCACGCGGCCCGGCCGGGTTCCGAATCGATTCGACCGGATAGATTGAGCATGACCCTGCGTACCCGCCGTTTTCTGGGCCAGATGGCCGTCAGCCTGATCCTGCTGCTGCTGCTGCTGGGACATGTGGGCGGTCTGTACAACCTGTACTTCGTCGACAAGCTGGACGCGGCCCTGTATGACCTGAAGGTGCGCCTGTTCCGGGTGCAGGGTGTGGACGAAAGGGTGGTCATCGTCGACGTGGACGAAAAGAGCCTGAAGGAAATCGGCCGCTGGCCCTGGCCGCGCGATGTCACCGCGAAACTCACGCGCAACCTGTTCGAGCAATACGGCGTCGCGGCGGTGGGTTTCGACGTGGTGTTCGCGGAACCGGACCAGAGTTCCGGCCTGCCGGTGCTGGAGAAGCTGGCCAAGGGGCCGCTGGCTGGCGACGGCGGTTTCGGCGCCGGTCTGGAGCGCATCCGCGCCGAACTCGACTACGACGGCAAGTTCGCCGAGTCCCTGGCGACCGGGCCATCGATCCTGGGCTATTACTTCAACTTCGCGGAGAAGCCGGAAATCGTCGGCCAGTTGCCCGCGCCCCTGTTCCCCTGCGCCGAACTGAAGAAGCAGGGCATCGAGCCCCTGGCCGCCTCCGGCTACAACGCGAACCTGCCGCGCTTGCAGGAGAAGGCGGCGGGCGCGGCCTTCTTCAACATGGAAGCGGATTTCGACGGCGTCGCCCGGCGCATGCCGGTGGTCATGGAACACGCGGGCCGGTGCTTCGGCTCGCTGGCGCTGATGAGCACCAAGGCCGGCATGGGCAGCGAGACGGTCAAGGTCCTGCCCGCAGAGGGCCATTACCCGGCGAGCCTGGATCTGGATGGCATGCGCGTGCCCCTGGACGAGGGCGCGCGCGCGCTGGTGCCGTACCGGGCCGCCGACGCCTTCGCCTACATTTCCGCCACCGACGTGATCAACGCGCGCACGCCGGCCGCCAGCCTGGAGGGCCGCATCGTGCTGATCGGCTCCACCGCGCCGGGCATCATGGATCTGCGCGTGACGCCCGTGTCCAAGGTGTTTCCCGGTGTGGAGATCCACGCCAACCTGATCTCCGGCATCCTGGACGGCACGGTGAAATGGGAGCCGGTGGGCATTCTCGGGCTCCAGGTCATCGCCGTCGCCGTCGCCGGCCTGCTGCTCGCGGCCCTGCTGCCCATCGCCACGCCCATGTGGGCGGCGCTGGGCTCTCTCGCGCTGACCTTGCTGCTCACCGGCGGCAATTTCTTCGCCTGGTCCCATTGGAACGCCCAGCTTCCGCTGGCGGCGCCGTTGCTGGCGGTGTGGGGCCTGTTCGTGCTGAACATGAGCTACGGCTTCTTCGTCGAGGCCCGCTCCAAGGCCCAGATCACCAAGCTGTTCGGCCAGTACATCCCGCCGGAACTGGTGGACGAGATGGCCAAGGATCCGGCCCGCTACAGCCTGCGCGGCGAATCCCGGGTGATGACGGTGCTGTTCTCCGACATCGTCGGCTTCACCAGCATCTCGGAAAAGCTGGAGGCCGCCCAACTGGCCGAGCTGCTCAACGTCTACCTATCGGCCATGACCCGGGTGGTGCAGGACGGGCGCGGCACCATCGACAAATACATCGGCGACGCCATCATGGCCTTCTGGGGCGCGCCCATGAGCGACGACCATCATGCCCGCGACGGCGTCCTGGTGGCCCTGGCCATGCAGACCGCGCTGACCGAGCTGAATCCGCGCCTGGAGGAGCGAGGCTGGCCGGCGTTGAAGATCGGCGTCGGCGTGAACACCGGCCGCATGAGCGTGGGCAACATGGGGTCGGAGTTCCGCATGGCCTACACGGTCATGGCCGACGCGGTGAACCTGGCCTCGCGCCTGGAAGCGCTGACGCGCCAATACGGCGTCGGCGTGCTGGCGGGCGAGGCGACCAAGGCGGAATGTCCCGATCTCGCCTTCCAGCAGGTGGATCGGGTGCGGGTCAAGGGCAAGGACGTGCCGGTCTCCATCTATGAGCCCCTGGGCGTGCTCGCCGAACTGCCGCCGGAGCGGCTCAAGGAGGCGGAACTGTTCGAGGCCGCCTTCGCCGACTACATCGCCCAGCGCTGGGATCAGGCGGAAATCAAGCTGATGGAGCTGGGCCGCATGCAACCCCGCAAGCTTTATCAGGTCTACCTGGACCGGGTCACCCATTTCCGCTTCAACCCGCCCGGCGCGGAGTGGGATGGAGTGTTCACCTTCACCAGCAAATAGCGAAAGGACTGGCATGCGGATCGAGGTCCTGGGTTGCAGCGGCGGCATCGGCGGCGGGAGCCATACCACCAGTTACCGGGTGGACGACGACATCCTGGTGGATGCGGGCACCGGCCTGACCACCTTGAGCCGGGATGTCATCCGCGGCATCGAGCACGTCTTCCTCACCCACGCCCACCTGGACCATGTCCTCTGCCTGCCCCTGCTGCTGGACAGCGTCGCGGGGGAGCGGGAGCGGCCGGTGATCGTGCACGCGATTCCGGAAGTCATTGAAATTCTCAAGGCGCATCTCTTCAACTGGCGCCTGTGGCCGGACTTCGCGGTACTGCCGACGGAAGCGGAACCTTTTCTGCGCTACGCGCCGGTCCAGGTCGGCGTGCCGGTGCGGCTGGGCGCGCGCGAGTTCACGCCGGTGCCCGCCGTGCACGTGGTGCCCGCGGTGGGCTATCTGATGCGCGGGGAACGGGGCAGTTACCTGTTTTCCGGCGATACCACCCACAACCCGAAGTTGTGGTCCATCGCCAACGCCACCCCGGATCTGCTCCATGTCGGCGTGGAGTGCTCCTTCCAGGACAGCGAGATGGAATTGGCCATCTCCTCAAAGCATTACTGCCCGAAGATGCTGGCCGCGGACCTGGCCGGCCTGCGCACCGACGTGCGGGTCTGGATCACCCATCTGAAACCGGGCTACGAGGACGGCATCCTCGCCGAGCTGGCCGCGGACGCGCGGCACGAATACCAGGCGCTCGCGCCGGGCCAGATCATCGAGGTCTGAGCCGGCGCGCCCGGCGGCAGGCGTCTTCCATGAGTTGTAACAATTCCTCAATACACTCGGGCGTATGCCCGAAATCTGTGTAAAGACCCCCTTGAGCCGGTCCCTGTTACGGACCGCCGACCAACTCATCGTCGCCCTGGAAGCCATGCGCGCCCGGGCGCTGGCCCTGGAACGGGGCTGGGCCGCGTCCCTGTCCCGGGTCGCGCCCGCGCGCCGGGCCAGCGCCCGCAACCTGGTGCATTACCTGGCCCTGCGCCAGACCGATATCCGCGTCATGCAACAGAAACTGGCCCTGCTCGGCCTGTCCCGCCTGGCGCGCTCGGAAGCCCACACCCTGAGCAGCCTGAACGCGGTGCTCGCCGCCTTGTATGCCTTGGCGGGCCGGGAGGCGCCCCGCTTCGGACGCGGGCCGGTGGCCATCAGCAAGGGTTCCGCCCTGCTCGCGGCCCATGCCCGGGACTTGCTCGGCGAGGTGCCGAACAAGCGCCCGGCCCGCATCATGGTGACCATGCCCAGCGAAGCCGCGACCCAGCCGGAACTGTTGCGGGATCTGCTCCTGGCCGGCATGAACGTGATGCGCATCAACTGCGCCCACGACGACGCCGAGGCCTGGCGCGCGATGATCGCCAACCTGCGCGCGGCGGAACAGGCCACCGGCCGCGCCTGCCGCATCTACGCGGATCTGGCCGGTCCCAAGCTGCGCACCGGCAATCTGCGCCCGTTGGGGCGCAAGTTGGAATTCAAACCCGCCCGGGATGTCTGGGGCCGCATCGAGAGCGCGGCGCGCATCTGGGTCACGCCCCGGGAAAACCCGGAGCCGGCGCCGGAAGGCGCGCAAGCCGTCCTGCCGGTCAGCGGCGACGTGCTGGTGGAAGCCCGGCCCGGCGACAGCCTGGCCCTGGAGGACAGCCGGGGCGGCCAGCGCGACATCAGTCTGACGGAACGGGTCGGACGCTCCTGGCTCGCCCACGGCCAGCACCACGTCTACCTGCGCGACGGCGCCGGCTGCGTGCTGTACCGGGACGTGGTGCAACTGGCCAAGGGCACGGTGGGGCCACTGCCGGAAGTGGTGGTGCCGCTGGTGCTGAACGTCGGCGACCGGCTGCTGCTGATTCCGGACGATCAGCTCGGCGGCCCGCCCGCCGACGCAGAGGGCGCGGAAACGGGCGAGTACGCCTCCATCCCCTGCACCCTGGACGCGGTGTTCGAGGCCGCCCGGCCGGGCCAGCCCATCTGGTTCGACGACGGCAAGATCGGCGGCGTCATCCTGAGCGCCGGCGATCGCCGCGTCCTGCTGGAAATCACCCACGCCCCGCCCAAGGGCGCGCGCCTGCGCCCGGAGAAGGGCATCAACCTGCCGGATACCGAACTCGCGATTCCCGCCCTCACCGACAAGGATCTGGCCGATCTGGGCGCCCTCGCGCCCCACGTGGACATGGTGGGCCTGTCCTTCGTGCGGCGTCCCGAGGATGTGCTGGACCTGCACCGCCGCCTGAACGAACTGGGCGCGGACAAGCTGGGCACCGTGCTCAAGATCGAGACGCGCCAGGGTTTCGAGAACCTGCCCCGCATCCTGCTCGCCAGCCTGGCCCGGCCGCCGGTCGGCATCATGGTCGCGCGCGGCGACCTGGCGGTGGAGATCGGTTTCGAGCGTCTGGCCGAGGTGCAGGAGGAAATCCTCTGGCTGTGCGAGGCCGCCCACGTGCCGGTGATTTGGGCCACCCAGGTGCTGGAAAGCATGGCCAAGCGCGGCCTGCCCTCCCGCGCCGAGGTGTCCGACGCCGCCTTCGGCGTGCGCGCGGAATGCGTCATGCTCAACAAGGGCCCCTACATCGTGGAAACCACGCGTTTCCTGAGCGGCGTGCTGGGCCGCATGAGCGGCCACCACGCGAAACGGCGGCCTATGTTGCGCAAGCTGGCGGTGTCGGGGGGAAGCTGACGCAATACGAGAAAGCGCCAAGAGGCTGAGGCCAGTCCTCCATGGCGCTAAGTTAAGGAAACTGGCATGAGAAAACAGGGGGTTATGAAAGCCACATGTGGCCGGGGCAAATTGCGGGGAGGTTGTCGGTTGCCGAAGGCCTTGGTGTTGGAGGCACGTTCCAGGAACTTCGATGAAACCTAGCCTTCGATAAACATATGATTCCTCGGGCGCTACGCCCTTAACTTAGCGCCATGGAGGCCAGTCCTCTTTTTCTGTTGTAATTATGCAGCACTATAACTTTCGGTATATTGAGTTATTTTTTCCGAGTCAACAAAATAGTTAGTATCTGCGGCGTATGTTGGTATGTGTGATTTTTTACCTCTGGCCGTAGAGCGGCAATAATTTTTCTTTTTGTATCAGGCGACGTTTTTATCTAATTTTTTGGGGAATCAAATGAAACGCTCCAGTTTATTGATGGGTGCCCTTTCTATGTCGTTGGTGGCGGGCGGGCTTAGCTCTTCCCTAGCCATGGCTGGAGATGGTGCTTGGTATGTTGGCGCTTCTGTCGGCAGAGCCAAGGTTGATCTTCCCTCTGCTGCGGCCTGGGATGCTGAGTTTGCTTCTCTGGGTGTAACGAGTACCTCCACGCGGGACGACAGCGATACGGGGTACAGCATTTATGTCGGCCGCTCACTCAACAAGAATTTTGCTCTTGAACTCAGTTATGCCGATTTTGGTGAGGCTGGCTATCGTTCAAACATTACCGCGCCGGTTGTCACTTCGGCGACCGTTCCTTTTGAGGGCACTTCCTGGGGTGTCTCCGTTGTCGGCAGTTTGCCCGTATCGGAGCGGTTTTCTCTTCAGGCAAAAGTCGGTTATCAATTTTGGGATGTGTCGGCATCTGTGACGGTGGCGGGAACATCCTATGATGCCGGCAGCGAAAATGGCTCGGATCTATTGCTCGGTCTGGGAGTGAAATACGATGTCAGTAAGAGCGTTGCCGTCCGTGGTTTCTGGGACCGCTATGATCTGGGTGGTACCGATGTCGATTATTATGGTGTTGGAGTCCAAGTGGGCTTCTAATCCGCTTGTCTGGAAAACCCGGCTTCGGCCGGGTTTTTTTTGAAAAAATTGGTAACCCAGAGTGCTAAATATTGGCCATCATCTCAATGACAGACTCGGCTGAATGTTTGTTCTTTAGGTTGTTTTATAAACGCGCAAAGCATTTTCCTTTGTGCTGATTCTGTTTTTTGAAATAGAAAGTTTTGATCCGGGGAGAATCGCTAATTCTAGTTATCTGTTTTTGTATAAGTGGTGCCCAGTAAAAATGGGTGGTATGTCCTCGCTTCAAGCCGCCGCATAGGATGATGTCAAACGAAGGTAAAATTATAAAAATTCGTTAAACCTGGAGTGGATCGATCCGATAACCCTCGTATCCGGAACCAATGGCACGCGCTCAACTTGACTTCTCTTCCCGACAATCCAGCCCATCATTCTTCAGCGGTTCTGTCAGAGCGATTGGCCGATCGGCTCGCGGATTTTCTGGCGCGGGTGTCGCCGAAGGCCGACGTTCTGTTCGTTTCCACGCCCGGTCGCGAGTGGCTGGGGGACGCGGATGGCGCCTTGGGAAAAGGCGATAGCCTGTTGACCGTCGTGGCGCGGGAAGATCACCCGGCATTAACCGAAGCCTTGCGCCGCGCGGCAAGCCAGGGGCGGCAAAGCGTGAACGTCAGCATGATCCGGGGCGATGGCGGCCTGGTGCGGGTGACCTGCCGCATCCTGCTGCTGGTGGCGCTGGGCAAGCATGTGGAATTGCTGTTCGCCGCCTGGGAGACCGGGGCGATGCCGAGCACGGCGGAGGCCGGCGACGAGACGATTCCAGTCGATCCTTTGACCGGTCTGCCATCCCGGCCGCGCCTGCTGCAAAAACTGGCGGAATTGACGCGCCAGGATGCGGCGCAACCCGTCGATTTCGCGCTCCTGCACCTGGATCTGGACGGTTTCCAGAAGGTCAACGATGCCCTCGGACATGTCGAAGGCGACCGTCTGCTGGCGGAAGCGGGAACACGCCTGACTTCCCTGCTGCGGGCTTCCGACATGGTGGCCCGCTCCGGTAGCGACGAGTTCGCCCTGATACTGCCCGGCGTGCACGACCGGGATGCGATCAATCAGGTCGCCCGGAAAATTCTATCCGCGCTGCAACGGCCTTATCTGCTGGGTGGCAGCCATGTGCATCTGTCCGCGAGCATCGGGGTGGCGCTGTTTCCGGAGCATGCCGGCGACAGTCAGCAGTTGTTCAAGTGCGCGGATATCGCGCTCACGGAAGCCAAGTCCGGCGGGCGCAACCGCTGGCAGATCTACCAGCCTGGCGGCGTGGCCGAGGCCAGCAGGCAGATCGCGCTGGAAGAGCACATGTACGATGCGATCCAGAACGGAGAATTCGAGATGCATTACCAGCCGCTGTGGCGCGCCGACACCCGGAGGATGGTGGGTGTGGAAGCGCTGATGCGCTGGAACCGGCCGGGGGAAGGGTTCATCTCGCCGGCGGAATTCATCCCCCTGGCCGAGGGGAACGGGCTGATCGGCTTTCTCGGCACCTGGTCCCTGCGCGCCAGTTGTCACCAGATGGCCGCGTGGAACAAGACCTGGGGAACCCATCTGCGCGCCTCGGTGAATCTGTCGCCGGCCCAATTCCACCAGGGTGACGTCGTCGCCAGCGTGGAGCATGCGCTGGCCGAATCGGGTTTGCCGGCCGGGTGCCTGACCCTGGAGATTACCGAGGGCGCGCTGATGCGCGACCCCGTCGAGACGGAAGGTTTGCTGAACCGGTTGCGGGATCTCGGGTTGTGCGTCTCCGTGGACGATTTCGGCACCGGTTACTCTTCTCTCGCGTATCTCAAGCGTTTCCCCCTTTCCAGCCTCAAGATCGACCAGTCCTTCGTGGCCGACCTGGAAAAGGATCAGAACGATCTGGCGATCGTGTCCGCGATCCTGGGACTGGCGCGGGAACTGGACCTGAGAGTCGTGGCCGAAGGTGTGGAAAGCGAAGCGCAATTGGCTATCCTGGCGGAAAAAGGATGCGATATGGTCCAAGGCTATCTGCTTGGACGCCCGGTTTCAGCACAGGATTTGACCCGTAAAGTGGAAGGTGGCGAGTGGATGCTGGAGAAATGATGCGTATCTCGGACGATGTGTCCGCGATGACCGCTTCCGGCGCGGCGGAGTCGCTGTCGGCCCGGATTCTGCGGCGTATGAACGAGAGCGGCGGTTTTCCCGCCCTGGATCATTCCGTGACCCAGATCGTCGAGGCTTTGGAAATCGGCGAGGTGGATACGACCCCCCTGGTCAACGCCGTCCTGGCCGATGTCTCCCTGACACAGAAAGTCCTGCGCCTGGCCAACTCCGCCATGTACGCGCCCATCGGGCGCAGCGTGTCCACCGTCTCCCATGCCTTGATGGTGCTGGGGTTCGAGGCGGTGGGGCATCTCGCCCTCGGCGTCAAGCTGATCGGTTCCATGGGGCGGTTGGATACCCTCTCCAATGGCGCCGAACGGGAATTGGCCCATAGCCTGGTGGCGGGTTCGGTGGCGGGTTCGGTGGCCGGCCGTTCCGGCGCGAGAAACGGCGAGATGGGCGTGGTGTGTTCGCTGTTGCACCGCGTCGGGCGTCTTCTGGTGGCCTTCTACCTGCCGGAGGAATGGCGCCGCATCCAGGATGCGGTGGCGGCGGGCGGAAACGAAGCGGATGCCGCGCGCGAGGAACTGGGGGTCAGCCTGGACGATCTGGGCATGCAGATCGCCCGGCAGTGGCGTCTGCCGGCGAAGATCGTCGGCACCCTGAAGAACGAAAACAACCCGCCCCCGGACGGCGAGGATGCATGGCTGCATGCGCTGACCCGGTTTTCCGATCGCTCCGCCGGCATCATCGCCATGGGCGCCGGCGAGCCTGCGGGCCAGGATATGGCGGCGCTGGCCGCGGAGTTCGGCGATGCCCTCGGCGTGCGGCCGGAAACCTTGCTTCTCGCGGTCCAGGCCGCGACCGACGAGGTGACGGCGGAGCCGCTGCTGGCCAGCGTGCTGCTGGAGAAACCGGATGTATCCACCGCGGCGGTCGCGAAGCCGGCGCCACTTCCGGCCATGGACCCGCTGTCCCAATTGAAAGTCGGATTGCAGGACGCGCGGGCCGCCATCGAGGAAAACGGATCCGTGGCGGAAATCGAGCGGGTGGTGCTGGAGATCGTGTTCCGGGCGCTGGATTTGAGCAGGGCCGCGATCCTGCTTCTGGATCGGGAAAAGCAGCACTACCGCGTCGAATTCACCCTGTCCACGCGGGAGGACAATCGGCTCGCCAAGTTTTCCATGCCGGTGGCACCGGGGTCGGATTTGGCCTATCTGGCCCTGGCGAGGAAGGTCGATATCTATATCGACAACCCGCGCGATACCAAGATCGCCTCGCGCTTGCCCAACTGGGTGCGCAGCCAGGGATTGCATCCCTTCTTTTTGCTGCCGATCGTGAACGATGAGGGAGTTGCCGTCGGCTTGCTCTATGGGCAACAGCAAAACGACTTGAAGCTGAGCAAGGAAGAGTTGGGCCAGTTGGCCCTGTTGCGCGAGTTGCTCCAGACCCGCATTCGTGCCGGCTAGTCCGCTCGCTCCGCATGCCCCCGCCCCGCCGGCGATGAAGTCGCTGGCGAATCGCCAGCCGCCAGCCCGGGCATGGACGAAAAAAGAGGGGCCGAAGCCCCTCTTCGATCGGCGTGAAGGGGTTCAGCCCTTGACGGTGTAGTTGTAATTCTCCGGCAGGCCCAGGGTGTCGGCCCAGACGTTCTTGGCCCAGGACTCCATGTAGGCGAACTCGAGTTCGCTTTCTTCCTTGGAGACGCCGCCACCCTTCTGGGCGACCATCTTGTTGCCCTCGCCGTAGCGGAACACGGTCGCCACGTGGAAGGCGGTGCCCATGCCGGTGGCGGAATAGCAGGTGTTGGTCACCACGGGCGCGGTGTCCGGATCACGGCCGTTGAGCATCTCCACGATGGCGGAGGCGCACATCTTGCCGGTGTTGTTGGCCACGGAGCCGGATTTCGGGAAGTTGGTCAGGGTGGAGTCGCCGAGGATGTGCACGTTCTTCACGTGCATGGACTCGAAGGTGCGGTAGTCGATGGCGCACCACGGCCCTTCCTTGCCGTCCAGGCCCAGGCGCACGCCGGCCATGGCGGTGATGGTGGCGGCCTGCATGGGAGGCACCACGTTGATCACGTCACCCTTCACGTCGTCGAACTCGGTGCCCACCATCATCTTCACGGGGTCCACGGAGCGGGGCATGTTGTTGGGACGGTAGTCGATCATGCTGTCCGGGGTGCCGTAGCCGAAGTGCTTCTTCCAGGCGGCCAGGAACAGGCCCTTCTTGGAGGCGATATCCGGGTTGCCGTCCAGCACGATGACCTTGGATTTCGGCTTGGCCCGCTTCAGGTAGCTCGACACCATGCAGGCGCGCTCGTAGGGTCCGGGCGGGCAGCGGTACGGGGCCATGGGCACGGACATCACGAACACGCCGCCGTCGGGCATGGCTTCCAGTTGCTGGCGCAGAACGCCGGTCTGGTCGGGGCTCGCCTTCCAGGCGTGCTTGATGGTTTTCTGGGCTTCCGCGTCGTAGCCCTTGACCTTGTCGAACAGCAGCTCGACGCCGCCGGCCAGAACCAGACGGTCATAGGCGAAGGATTTGCCGCCCGCGGTCTTGACCATGCGGCCGGCGGTGTCGATGCCGGTCACCGAGTCCTGCACGAAGTTGTCCACGACCGTCTTGATGTTGTCGTAGGGCAGCGTGATGTCCGCCATGTTGTTGATGCCGGCCAGCACCGTGTTGGAGAACGGGCAGGAGGTGAACACCGGATTGGCTTCGATGATGGTGACCTCGATGTTCGGGTCCCACATCTTCATGTAGCGGGCGCAGGTGGCGCCGCCGAAGCCGGCGCCGACGATGACGACCTTGGGACGGGCGCTCGCGACGGCGGCGCTGCCGCCGCAACCGGCCAGGGTGCCCAGGGTGGTCGCGCCGGCCACACCGGCGGAGACTTTCAGAAATTCGCGGCGATCAAATGCCATGTTGTTTTCTCCTCGCTGTACTTACTTGTGGGTGGCGAACCAGGCGCCCAGGGCCTCGTATTCGGCGTCGGTGTAGCCCATGGCGTGCTTGGACATGACCGTGCTGGGGCGGGTGCCGTCGCGGAAGGCCTTCATCTGTTCGACGAAATAACCTTTCTCCAGACCGGCCAGGCTGGGAATGGCGCCGCGGCTCTTGCCGTCGGGGCCATGGCAGTAGGCGCAGTTCGCGGCCATGAAACGGGCGCGGGTATCGACGGCTTGGGCCGAGGCGACCGCACCCAGGGCACCCGCGAACAGCAGGGTGAAAGCGAGGGTTTTCTTCATGTATTCCTCCATGATGAAAAGAAAAAAGGCGGATATCCGCCAGCCGATCCGAACTCAGGTATCTCCCGCGCCAGCACGGTGCGCACCGCGTTCGCTTGATCCAGGTCAAACCTTAGTATCTATTGCCATGGTGGCATGGCGGTTTTGTACCAGTCAACAAGCAAACTCTAATATTGGCGGGCTTTCCCGTCAGTTTTTCGCGCCGAGGGCGCGTGCCCTTTCGAGTCGGGTTTCCAGGTCGGCCGGGGTGGTGGTTTCGCCGCCGTTTTCCGGCAGCCAGCCGGCCAGATGCCGCAAGGTCAGGTCGGCGAGGGCGCCGATCCAGGACGGGCGGTCGTTGAGGGCCGGGATATGGCGGAATTCGCCGCCGCCGGCATTGAGAAAGGTCGCCTTGCCTTCGAGGGCGATCTCTTCCAGGGTTTCCAGGCAGTCCGCCACGAACCCCGGACAGACGATGTCCAGACGCTTGGTGCCGGCCTTGCCCAGTGCCTCCAGGGTCTTGTCGGTATAGGGTTGCAGCCATTCCGCCTTGCCGAAGCGGGACTGGAAGGTGACGTGGTATTGCTGGTCTGAAAGCCCCAGGCTCCGTGCCAGAAGACGTCCGGTCTTGTGGCATTCGCAGTGATACGGGTCGCCCAGGTCCAGGGAACGGCGCGGCACGCCGTGGAAGCTCATGACCAGCACATCGGGCCGGCCGTTCCGCGCCCACTCCGCTTCGATGCTTTGGCGCAGCGCCGCAAGGTAGCCGGGATCGTCGTGGAAATGGCGCAGGGCGCGCACTTCCGGTGGATTGCGGGTATGCAGCAGGTTCTCCCAAACCGCGTCCAGCGCGGAACCGCCGCTGCTGGCCGCGTACTGGGGATAGAGCGGTACGACCAGGAGCCGGTCCACGCCCTGGGCTTTCATGGCCTGGATCTTTTCGGCGACGGAGGGGCTGCCGTAGCGCATGGCGTAGTCGACCAGGGGCGGCGCGGCCGTGCGGCGCGCCAGTTCCCCGGCGAGAAGCCGGCTCTGGCGTTCCGTGAAGTATTTCAGCGGCGAGCCTTCCTGGCGCCAGATGGCGGCGTACTTCTCCGCCGATTTCTTCGGCCGGGTGTTGAGGATGATGCCGTTCAGGATCAGCCACCAGACCGGCCGGGGAATTTCCACCACGCGCCGGTCCCACAGGAATTCCTTCAGGTAGGGGCGCACCGCTTGCGCGGTGGGGGCATCCGGCGTGCCCAGGTTGATGAGCAGGATGCCGACGCGGGCGGGCTGGTCATGGCGGAAGGCGGGTTCGGGCAGGTAAAAGGACATGGCTTCTCTATCGTTTGAGTCCGAGGACGACGACTCCGCCGGCGACCAGGGCGATGCCCAGCCATTCCCGCGGGCCGGGGCGCTCGCCCAGGAAGACGACGGCGAACACGGCGACAAGCACGACGCTGAGCTTGTCGATGGGGGCGACCTTGGAGGCCTCGCCGATCTGCAGGGCGCGGAAATAGCTGACCCAGGAGGCGCCGGTGGCGAGGGCGGACAGGGACAGGAACAGCCAGGTGTGGGCGGACAGGGTGGCTGGGTTGCTCCACTTGCCGGTGAACGCGACGAACAGGCCCAGGATGACCAGGATGATGGCGGTGCGGATCAGCGTGGCCAGATCCGAATCGACGCCCTGCAGGCCCAGCTTGGCGAAGATCGCGGTCATGGCCGCGAACACCGCGGACAGCAGCGCCCACTGGAACCAGCCCAGGGAGGTGCCCATCGCTACAGGCCCAGGGCGCGCAGATCGAGGCGGCCGTCGCGCAGGGGCGGGCACCAGAAGTAGCTGCCGGTCACCGGTTTGGTGTACTGGAACAGCGCATCGACGATGCCGTCCTCCTGGCCGGTCATGCGCCGCAACTGGGCCTCGAAAGCTTGGGCGTCCTTGCCGAAGGAGAGAAACATCAAGCCCGCCTTGCCCGCTTCCGCCCAGGGCATGGAACGGCGCAGCACGAAGGCTTCCGGTTCGAAACTTTCCTGGGCGGTGCGCTTGACGTGGGCGCTTTCCGGCGCGTCGTCCAGCTCCTCGTTGTCGAACTTGCGGCGGCCCACCGAATTGTCCTGGTCGGTCGGCGACATGGCCTCGAAACGGTCCAGGTCGTGCACCCATTGCTGCAGCGCGGCGATGCTCGAGCCGTCGCGGCCCTCGCCCTGGCCCTGGGCGAAGGCGGCGGCCAGGGCTTCCTCGCCCTGGGGGTTTTCCGTGCCGTCCTCGTAACCGGTCAGGTCCAGGCCGCCTTGGTAGCGGAAGGCCTCCTGATCCTGGATCGGGATCAGCGCGGGCGCGAGCAGATGCTTGATGCGGCGCGCCCGGTGCAACAACACGCCCTGGTCGCCGCCGCGCAGCCAGCACCACAGGGCGGCGGGGGTGGAAGGGACGGGCGCGGCGTCGGAGACGATTTCGGGAAAAGCGCCCAGGACCGGCAGGTGGACGTCCAGGGCTTCGATCAGCGGCAGTCCCAGGCCGACCACGGCGGACTCGCCGTCCACGTCGCCGCGCAGACGTTCGAGGGCGGCGCGCACGGCTTGCGGCGCGGCATCGGCGAGATTGAAGCGAAGATGGCGGGCGGCGGCGGGAATCGGCGCGAGGATGCCGGGCTGGTAGGGAAGCACGGGAACGTCTCCTTGGAATCGTTGGGATGACGGAAGCCGTCAATGATAAGAGAGCGCGCTGGAAAGCAGGCGGGCGGTGATGTCGACGATGGGGATGACCCGTTCGTAGGCCATGCGGGTGGGGCCGATGACGCCCAGGGTGCCCACCACCTCGCCGTTCGCCTCGTAGGGGGCGGAGATGACGCTGCACTCGTCCAGGGAGGCGACGCCGGATTCGGCGCCGATGAAGAGCTGCACGCCGTTCGCGCTGTGGCTCACGTCCAGCAGTTGCATGAGTTCGGTGCGTTGTTCGAACAGGCCGAACAGCTCGCGCAGGCGCGCCATGTTCGCGGACAGTTCCGGCGCGCCGAGCAGATTGCGTTCGCCGGACAGCACGTATTCCTTGCCGACGCCGCTGAAGGCGTCGGTACCGGCGGCCACCACCATTTCCATGAGCTGGCTGATGTCCGACTTGATCGCGGCCAGCTCCTCGGCCAGGCGCGGCTGCACCTGCTCGAAGGACAAGCCGGCGAAATGGGCGTTGAAGTAGTTCGCGGCGCGCACCAGCTGGTTCGGGTCGTAAGTCTGGTCGGTGACGATGACCCGGTTCTGCACCTCGCCCTCGGCGGTGACCATGATGAGCAGGATGCGCTTGTCCGACAGGCTCAGGAACTCGATCTGGCGCAGTCCCAGATTGCGCCGCTTGGGAATCAGCACCACGCCGGCGTAGGTGGTCAGTTCCGCCAGCAGGTGGGACGCGGCGCTGACCAGGCGTTGCGGATCGTTGGGCGCCAGGGTGGTTTCCATCTGGCGCACCTCGCCCTGGGCCAGGGGCTTCACCGTCAACAGGGTGTCGACGAACAGCCGGTAGCCGCGCGGCGTGGGAATGCGGCCGGCGGAAGTGTGGGGGCTGACGATGAAGCCGCCTTCCTCCAGGTCCGACATGATGTTGCGGATGGAGGCCGGCGACAGGTTGAGGTCGGTGTACTTGGACAGGGTGCGCGAGCCGACCGGCTGGCCATCCTCGATGTAGCGTTCGACGAGGAACTTGAGCAGAAGCCGGGCACGATCGTTGAGTTGGTGATCTTTGCGCATGGGAAGTAAACCTGAGTGGGCAGCTATAATTTCACGCCATGAAAGCCGATTTCAAGACCATCGCGCTGGTGGGCAAATTCAACAGTCCCGCCTGCACAGGTTCCCTGCTGCGCCTGGCCGATTATTTGCGGCGGCGCGGCCATGGCGTGATGCTCACGGCCCACACCGCCGATACCTGCGAAATCCACGATTACCCGGTCGCCACTTTGAAGGAAATCGGCGGCCATGTGGATCTCGCCATCGTCATGGGCGGCGACGGCACCCTGCTCAACATCGCGCGCAGCCTGGTGGACAACCGGGTGCCTTTGATCGGCGTCAACCAGGGGCGTCTGGGTTTCCTCGCCGACGTGTCCATCGACACCATGTTCTCCACCCTGGACGACATGCTCTCCGGCCAGTATGTGGTGGAAGACCGCATCATGCTGGAAGCCAGCGTGGAGCGGCACGAGGATGTGCTGATCGCCTCCTACGCCTTCAACGACGTGGTGGTGAGCAAGAGCACCATGGGGCGGCTGATCGAATTCGAGGTCTACATCGACAACCAGTTCGTCTACAGCCAGCGCGCCGACGGTCTGGTGGTGGCGTCCCCCACTGGTTCCACCGCCTACGCGCTTTCCTCCGGCGGGCCCATCCTGCATCCGACCCTGGAAGCGGTGGTCATGGTGCCCATCTGCCCGCATACCCTGTCGGCCCGGCCCATCGCGGTGAACAGCCGCTCCGAGATCGAGATCAATCTGATCCATGCCAGCGATGCCCGCGTCCATTTCGATGGCCAACTCCATTCCGACCTCCAGATCGGCGACCGGGTGGTGATCCGCCGTGCCGGCAACAGCGTGCGCCTGCTGCATCCGGAAGGCCACAACTATTACGATACCCTCAGGCAGAAACTGCACTGGGGGGAGAAGCTGTGAGGCGCGCGGGACCGGGGGTGGAAGAACAGCGGGCCCGGCGCGGCTCCGCTTATGCCCGCTTCATGCGCGGCTCCGCTTATTCCCGCTTCATTATTCCTCGTCACTCGTACCCGGCCTTCTGACCATGCTGTTGTCCCTGTCCATCGCCGATTTCGTCCTGGTGGAACGCCTGGACCTGGATTTCCAGCCGGGTTTCGCGGTGCTGACCGGCGAGACCGGCGCCGGCAAGTCCATCCTGCTGGGCGCCCTCTCCCTGGTGCTGGGGGAGCGGGCCGACGCCGGCGTGGTGCGGGAAGGCGCGTCCCGGGCCGAGGTGTCCGCCGAGTTCGCCGTGGACCGGGTACCCGGCCTGATCGCCTGGCTCGAGGAAAACGACCTGGCGGGCGAGGAGGGCGTTCTACTGCTGCGCCGGGTGATCGAGGCCGGCGGCCGTTCCCGCGCCTTCGTCAACGGCCGCCCCGCCACCGCCCAGCAACTCAAGGAGGCGGGCGAATTCCTGGTGGACATCCATGGCCAGCATGCCCATTACTCCCTGCTCAAGCTCGCCGAGCAGCGCCGCCTGCTGGACGAATACGGCGCCGGCAGCGCGCTCGCGGCCGACGCCGCGCGGACTTTCCGCGCCTGGCGCGAACTGACGGCCCGGCGCGAGTCGGCCGAATCGCATGCCGGCGAGCAGGACGCGGAACGGGAAGGCCTGGGCTGGGCGGAACAGGAACTGGCCGCCCTGGAGTTCACCCCCGAGGGCTGGCAGGCCTTGCAGGAAGCGCATCGCCGCCTGGCCCACGCCGCCGATCTGGTGGCCGGCGCCCGCGCCGCCGGCGAGACATTGGATGCGGACGAAACCGGCGTGCTGCACCGGCTGCGCGGTTTGCGCGCGAATCTCGCCGAGTTGGCCGGCATCGATCCGGCCCTGGCCGAGCCCCTGTCCCTCCTGGAAAGCGCGACGGAGAGCCTGCACGAGGCGGAGCGGGAGCTGGGCCGCTACGCGGACCGGGTGGAGCTGGACCCGGAAGCGCTGGACCAGGCCGAGACGCGGCTGGCCGCCGTGCAAGCCGCCGCGCGCAAGTTCCGCATCCGGCCCGAGGAGATACCCGAGCATCTCGCCGCGACCCGCGCGCGTCTCGCCGAGCTGGGCGCGACGGCCGATATCGCGGCCCTGGCCAAGGCCGAGGCGGAAGCGGAAGCCGCCTACCGGCGCGTCGCCGAAGCCCTTTCCAAGAAGCGCGCCAAGGCGGCGGCCTCGCTGGCCAAGGCGGTGACTTCGGCCATGCAGCAACTGGCCATGCAGGGCGGCAGATTCCAGGTGGAACTGGTGCCCGGCGCGCCCGCGGCCCATGGCCTGGAGGAAGTGGAATTCCGCGTCTCCCCCCATGCCGGCCAGGCGGTCAAACCCCTGGCGAAGACCGCCTCGGGCGGCGAGCTGTCCCGCATCGGCCTGGCCTTGCAGACCGTGCTGTCCGGCGTTTCCGGCGCGGAAACACTGGTGTTCGACGAGGTGGACGCGGGCATCGGTGGCGGCGTCGCCGAGATCGTCGGCCGCATGCTCGCGGATCTGGGAAGCGGACGGCAGGTGTTGTGCGTGACCCATCTGCCCCAGGTGGCGGCGCGGGCGGGCCGGCATTACCGGGTCAGCAAGGAAACCCGGGCGGGCAAGGCGGTCTCGGCGGTGGCGCCACTGGAGAACGACGCGCGAATCGCGGAACTGGCCCGCATGCTGGGGGGGGTGACGATCACCGAGGCCACGCGCGCGCACGCGGCGGAGATGTTGGGCAACGCCTGAGCCGGGCGCCGCGGGGTATTCAGTTTTTCGAGCGGTTCGGGCAGTTTTCCTTGACGCACTCCACATACAGATGCAGCGCGTGTTCCGCCAGCTTGTAGCCCCGCTCGGCGGCGATGGCGTTCTGTAGCCGTTCGATTTCCGGGTTGTAGAACTCTTCCACCTTGCCGCATTGCAGACACAGCAGATGGTCGTGGTGGCCGCCCCGGTTGAGTTCGTAGACCGCCTTGTCGTTGTCGAAATGGTGGCGGATGAGCAGGCCGGCATGCTCGAACTGGGTCAATACCCGGTAGACCGTGGCCAGGCCCACATCGATGTGTTCCGCGATCAACAGCCGGTACACCTCCTCCGCGGTGAGATGGCGCTGATCTGTCTGCTCGAACAGATTCAGAATCTTGAGGCGGGGGCCGGTCACTTTGAGGCCCATGGTTTTCAGCTGGTCGGTGTGCGCCATTGTGAGCGAGCGTATGTCGAGGGATGGAGTTGCGCGCTATCATAACGCGCCTCCGACTCCTCAGGCCCCGCGCCCGACTCTATGCGTCTTATCACCAAGCTGTATCGAACCATTCCCTTGGCTGCTTTTTTCCTGCTGGCGGGGTGCGGAAGCTGGTCCAATCCCATCGATCGGATTTCCCCTTACCGCATCGATATCCAGCAGGGCAATTCGGTCACCCAGGACATGCTGGACAAGCTCAAGCCCGGCATGACGCCGTCCCAGGTGCGCTTCATCCTGGGAACGCCCCTGGTGGTGGACCCCTTCCACAAGGATCGCTGGGATTACGTCTATCGTCTCGAGCGGGACGGCAAGCTGGTGGAGCATCGCCGCATCGCCGTGATTTTCCAAAACGACAAGCTCAAGGGCCTGGAAGGCGATGTGGCGGCGGCCGCCGCCAAGCCCGCCGCGAGCCAGGAGCCGGCTGCGCCGGCCAAGCAAGAGGAAGAGAAGAAGTGATCAAGGTCGTGATCGCCGGCGCGTCCGGCCGCATGGGGAAGACTTTGCTCGAGGCGGTGGCCGGCGCATCGGACATGCGCCTGCACGGGGCGCTGGAGCGGTCGGGCAGCCCCTTGCTGGGCAAGGATGCCGGCGAGCTGATCGGCGCATCCCTGGGCGCGAAGCTGAGCGACGATATCGCCGCCGCGCTGGACGGCGCGGATGTGCTGATCGATTTCACCCGCCCGGAGGCGACCCTGCGTCATCTCCAGATCTGCCGGGACAAGGGCGTGGCCCTGGTGATCGGCACCACCGGTTTCGACGCGGACGGCAAGGCGGCCATCGCCGCGGCGGGCGAGACCGTGCCCGTGGTGTTCGCGCCCAACATGAGCGTGGGCGTCAACCTGGCCCTGCGCCTGCTGGACATGGCCGCCCGCGTGCTCAACGAAGGCTTCGATATCGAGATCGTCGAGGCCCACCACCGCCACAAGGTGGATGCGCCTTCCGGTACCGCGCTGCGCATGGGCGAGGTGGTCGCCGCCGCCCTGGGGCGCGATCTGAAGTCCTGCGCGATCTACGGCCGCGAGGGCGTGACAGGCGAGCGCGAGGCTTCCACCATCGGCTTTTCAACCCTGCGCGGGGGCGACATCGTCGGCGATCACACGGTCATGTTCGCCGGTGTGGGCGAGCGCCTGGAAATCACCCACAAGGCCAGCAGCCGCATGACCTTCGCCCTTGGCGCCCTGCGCGCGGCGCGCTTCCTGGCCGGGAAGTCGAGCGGCCTGTTCGACATGCAAGATGTGCTCGGGCTGAAGTGACGGGGCGGTTCCGGTTTCCCGCTTTCCGCGCTTCCAATTGGCGCGGCGTGCAAATTCTTCTGGTGCTGTGCCTGTTCATGCCGTGCGTGGCTGTCCAGGCGGTGGAAATCGTCGCCCACCGGGGTGTGGCCGTGAATTCCCTTTCCCTCGCTTCGGCGCGGGCCATATTCGGCATGCGCCAGGTCAAGTGGCCCGACGGAACGCCCATCCGCGTCTTCGTGCTGCCCGATGACAATGCGGCCCATGGCGCGTTCTGCAAAGAGCGGCTGAATCTTTTTCCCTATCAACTCCGTCAGTCCTGGGACCGCCTGGTCTATTCCGGCATCGCCCAGGCGCCCAGCGAGGTTTCCAGCGAAGAGGAACTCATGAGCAAGGTGGCCGCCACACCGGGCGCCATCGGCTACGTCAGGAAGGTAAAAAACAATGATCCGGTCAAAATCATCAATATCGAGTAAGGGCCGGCTGCTCTTGCTCGTGGCGGGCATGACTTGGCATGCGCCGGTCTTTGCCCAGGAACTCGGAGAGGGATTGCAATCCCACGGCTTTATCAGCCAGAGCATGGTCCATACCAGCGACAACGATGTGGGCGGCCATAGCGACGACGGTATCGGATGGAGCCTGCGGGAGATGGGCGCCAACCTTTCCTGGCGCCCCAATCCGGATTGGCTGGTGTCCGGCCAGGTGCTGGCCCGCTGGGCGGGGCAGACGGATGAAGGCGAGCTGCGGCTGGATTACGGGTTTGTGGATCGGACCTTGTTCTCGGATGGCGACGGCCAAGTCGGCATGCGCGTCGGCAAGATCAAGAATTCGTACGGTTTCTTCAATTCGACGCGCGATGTGGCGCATACCCGGCCGGGAATCATCATGCCCCAGTCGATTTATCTGGACCGGATCAGGAACTTTATTCTGAGCGCGCCCGGTGTGGCGCTATATGGCAATAACGCCGGCAGTGATGTCGAGCTCTCCTGGTATGTCGGCGCGGTGAAACCGGATACTTCGAGCGGAGATTTGGAAAGTCTGTTTCTCTTGTCCGATCGTCAGGGCGATTTGAAGGGAGACCTGACTTGGCTGGGGCAGGTCATGGCCGACATTCAGGGCGGGAAATGGCGGTTGGGGCTTACCCTGGGCAACGTGAAAATGCATTACCAGCCGAACGGAGACCCCTTGTTGGCCTCCGGAGAGAATCGCTTGCTGCCCTTTGTGATCTCCGTGGAACACAACGCGGAAAAATATAGCTTTACCGGCGAATATACCCAAGCCAAGCATGAGAACAATGGGTATGGCAACAGTCCGTTGGCTTTGGGGCTGGAAAGGCCGAATACCGTGGAAGGGTGGTACTTGCAAGGAACCTATAGGGCCACCCAGGATTGGCGGTTTTATATACGCAGGGATGAGGTGTATTTGGATAAGAAAGACAAGAGTGGCAAGAAAAATCCGACGCCGCTATATCCGCCGTATATATTGTTTGCCAAGGACTGGACCGTGGGGATGCGCTATGACTGGAACGACTGGGCATTTTCAGCCGAGTATCACAAGGTAAAAGGAACGCTTTGGTTGTCGCCTCTGGATACGTCGTTCGCGGGCCAGACCCAGGACTGGGATATGTTCATCGTGCAAGCGGCTTGGCGTTTTTAGCAGTAAACGATGAATGAGAAGAAACACCATATGTTATTTCTCAGTGTTCGGCTCAAGGTTCTTCTTATCGCGGGCGTATCGCTGTCCGTCATCACCGCGGCATTCACGTGGCTGATACTCCATCAGTTGGATGAACGTCAGCGCACGACGGAATCGCAGCACAGGGTACGGTCGGTGGACTTGTTGGGGCGTTTGTTTCAGCAGCAGTCCGCGCGGCTACAGTCTCTCGGCACCCTCGTTTCCGACCTGCCCGGTGTGCGCAATGCCCTGGGCAGAAAGGATCAGGTCGGGCTGGGCAAGGTTTTCGACCCGTTCTGGTCGGATCTCAATCTGACTCATGGCCTGGACCGGGTGGCGTTTTTAACCCCGGACGGCGCGACTTTGGGCGATTGGGGCATGGCCGATTCCGGAGGCTACGCAAAACGGCTGGCGAATGAAGCCGGCAGGAAGGAAGCGCCCAGCTATTGGCTCGATTGCAAACCGCGTTGCCTGTACATCACCGCGGTGCCGCTGGTTGAACGCGGCATCTACATGGGCACCGTGGTGCTGGCCACCGGGCTCCAGGATCTCGTCTTGGACTTCCGCCGCTTGTCCGGCGCGGAACTGGGGGTGGTCGATTCCGCCGAACCGGGGGCGCCGGTAGGCCGCATTATTTCCGTCAGCGGCGGTGCCGCCTTCGAAGACCTGATCAAATCCCTCGAACCCAAGGAGACCCGCGATGACCTCTTTCAGGTCGCCCGGGGGAATCGATATTTCCGGCTCTTCCGCTTCGACGCGCCCACGCCGGGAACCGGCGAGGTCAGGTTCTTCGCCATCAGCGATGTCACGGCGGAGCGTCTGGAAATGGAGTCGGCCGTGCGTTCCAGCCTCGGTCTCGGCGTCCTGTTCCTGGTCCTGTCCCTTGGGCTGCTCTACGCCATGCTGCGCCCCACCATGAATCGCCTGCATCAGGCCATGCATGCCTTGCCCTTGCTGGGCGAGGGGCGCTACAGCGACGCGCGAGATGCCTTCCACCGGGGCAGGGCGCCGAGCCGCTATCGCGACGAAGTGGACAATCTGGCGGATCTGACCTATGCCCTGGCCAACACGCTGGAGAGCCTGCATGCGCTTTCGCGGGAATATACCGCCTCGCTCCAGGCCAAGACGGCCCAGCTCGAGCAGGAGCGGGATTTTGTCGCGGGCCTGCTGGATACCGCGCCGGTCCTGATCCTGACCTACGGCCGCGATGGCCGCATCCGCCTGGCCAACGTGCACGCGGTGCGCACCAGCGGTTATCAGGCGGGAGAACTGCCCGGGCGCTCCTTCCTCGAACTGTTCATGGTGGGGCAGCAACGGGATGCCCACCGCGGCCTCATGAACCGCATCGTCATGGGCGACGTGTTCCACAGCGAAAGCAGCTTCATCCGGCCGGACGGCGTGGAGCGGGATGTGGTCTGGTTCCATTCCTGCCTGGAGGACCGGGATGCCGAGCGAGCCTATCTATCCGTCGGCCTGGACGTGACCGACTACCGCCAGGTGGAGCGCAGTCTGATGCTGCTGGCCGAGCACGACAGCGTCACCGGCCTGTATAACCGCCGCGCCTTCAAGCGGGAACTGGAATCCTTCCTGGCCAACGACATGCAGGGCGTGCTGATCCTGTGCGATATCGACGAATTCAAGTCGGTCAACGAAGCCGGTGGCCATGAAACCGGCGACCGCGTGCTGGTGGAATTCGCGCGCCATATCGAAAACCTGCATCCCCAGCCGGCGCTCGCCGCGCGTCTGGGGGGGGACGATTTCGCCCTGATCTTCCCCGGCATGAGCACCGCCGAGGCCATCGTGCTGGCGCGCGGCCTGAATCAGGTCGTTTCCTATCCCGGGAATGAGGGCGAGGGGGGCGCGAAGAGCCGTTTGTCCACCAGCGTCGGCATCGTGCTGTTCTCGGAACCTGGCGGCAGCGCCGACGGCCTGCTGGCCAACGGCGAGATCGCCCTGGCCCAGGCCCGCGCCAAGGGCCACGGTTCCTGGCATCTCTATTCCGGCGACGATCCCTATCGCGAGGTGGCCGGACGCCGCGCCCATTGGCGCGCCGAGGTCGAGCAGGCGCTGGACGAAAATCGCATGGTCATGTTCTTCCAGCCCATCCAGAACATCGCCACCGGGCATATCGGCCATTACGAGGCCCTGTTGCGGCTCAAGAGCCGGGACGGCAACCTGGTCGCGCCCGGCCTGTTCATCGACGTGGCGGAGAGCACCGGCCTGATCCGCCGCATCGACCGCTGGGTCATCGAGGCCGTGGTGGCCTTTGTCGCGCAGCAGGGGCCGAACGTGAAAGTGGCCCTCAATCTGTCCAGCCGCAGCTTCGACGACGACGTGGCGTTCGAGACCATGAAGGCCGCCCTGGAACGCCACAAGGTGTCCGGCTCGCGCCTGCTGCTGGAGATCACCGAGACCGCGGCGCTGGCCAACTTCTCCAGCGCCACCCGCATCATGGGCCAGTTGCGCGGCCTTGGCTGCGCCTTCGGCCTGGACGACTTCGGCGTGGGCTACAGCTCGTTCCAGTACCTGAAGGAACTGCCGGTGGATTTCGTCAAGATCGACGGCTCCTTCATCAAGGGGCTGCTGTTGAACCAGGACGACGTGGTGTTCGTGAAGGCGCTGAACGACGCGGTGCAGGGCTTCGGCAAGTACACCATCGCGGAATTCGTCGAGGACGAGGCGACGCTTGCGATCCTGCGCGACATCGGCGTCGACTACGCCCAGGGCTATCTCATCGGCCGGCCGGCGCCGGAACTGCTGCCCGAACAGGCCTAGCCCCTTGAAGCATCCGGGTTGATCCCCATTTATGCCCCCTGTTTTCCACAGGGGAGTTCTCCACCATGACCGAAACCACGTCCGCGTCCGCCAGCAAGGAAACCCTGGGCTTCCAGGCCGAGGTGAAGCAATTGCTTCACCTCATGATCCATTCCCTCTACAGCCACAAGGAAATCTTTCTGCGCGAGCTGATTTCCAACGCCTCCGACGCCGCCGACAAGCTGCGCTTCGAGGCCTTGTCCGACCCGGCCCTGTTCGAACAGGACCCGGATCTGAAAATCCGCGTCAGCGTGGACAAGGACGCGAAAACCATCACCATCCGCGACAACGGCATCGGCATGAATCGCCAGGAGGTGATCGAGCACATCGGCACCATCGCCAAGTCCGGCACCAAGGAATTCTTCGGCAAGCTGAGCGGCGACCAGAAGAAGGACGCCCAGCTCATCGGCCAGTTCGGCGTCGGCTTCTACTCCAGCTTCATCGTTTCCGACCGGGTCACCCTCACCACGCGCCGGGCGGGCCTCACCCCGGAACACGGCGTGCGCTGGGAATGCGCGATGGAAGGCGAGGATGCCGGCCAGTACACCCTGGAAACGGTGGAGAAGGCCGAGCGGGGTACCGAGATCGTGCTGCACCTGCGCGCCGATGAGGAAGAGTTCCTCGACGACTGGCGCGTGAAATCCATCATCCGCGAATACTCCGACCACATCGCCATCCCGGTGGAATTCACCGGCGCCAAGGCCAAGGAAGGCGCGGAGGACGAGGAGGGCGCCAAGACCGAGACCGTCAACCGCGCCAACGCCCTCTGGGCGCGCCCGAAAAGCGACATCAGCGAGGACGAGTACAAGGCCTTCTACAAGCACGTGGGCCACGACTACGAAGACCCCATGGCCTGGACCCACGTCAAGGTGGAAGGCCGCCAGGACTACACCGCCCTGCTCTACGTGCCCGCCCACGCCCCCTTCGACCTGTGGGACCGGGAAGCGAAGACCGGCGTCAAGCTCTACGTGAAGCGGGTCTTCATCATGGAGGACGCGCGCAAGCTGATGCCCGCCTACCTGCGCTTCATCCGCGGCGTCATCGACGCGGCGGACCTGCCCCTGAACGTCTCCCGGGAAATCCTGCAGGAAACCCGGGACATGGAGATGATCCGCAACGGCTGCGTGCGCAAGACCCTGGACCTGCTGGATGACATCGCCGAAAACCGCAAGGACGACTACGCGAAGCTCTGGGAAAACTTCGGCAAGGTGCTCAAGGAGGGTGTGGGCGAGGACCACGCCAACAAGGAGCGCATCGCCAAGCTGCTGCGCTTCCGCACCACCCAGACCGACGAGGAGTCCGTCAGCCTGGCCGACTACCTGGCCCGCATGAAGGAAGGCCAGGACAAGATCTACTACCTCACCGCCGACACCCTGCCCGCGGCCAAGGCCAGCCCGCATCTGGAAGTGTTCCGCAAGAAGGGCGTGGAAGTCCTGCTGCTCACCGACCGGGTGGACGAGTGGGTGGTCTCCAACCTGTTCGAGTTCGAAGGCAAGTCCCTCACCTCCGTCGCCAAGGGCCAGGTGGACCTGACCGCCGTGAAATCGGAGGGCGAGGAAAAGCCGGAACAGGAAGCCCAGGCCGACGAGGCCGCGAAGCCCCTGCTGGAGCGCCTGAAAAAAGCCCTGGAGCCCCGCGCCAAGGACGTGCGCGCCAGTCACCGCCTGGTGGAATCCCCCGCCTGCCTGGTGGCCGACGAGGGCGACATGAACGCCAACCTGGCGCGCATGCTGAAGCAGATGGGCCAGCCCGTGCCGGAAACCCAACCCATCCTGGAAGTGAACCTGGGCCACCCGCTGTTGAAGCGCCTGGAAGGCGAGGAGGGCGAGCGTTTCGACGAACTGGCCGGCCTGCTGCTGGACCAGGCGGTGCTGTTGGACGGCGGGCAGTTGAACGACCCGGCGGGATTCGTGAAGCGGGTCAACGGGCTGCTGTTCGGCTAAGCCCGAAGCCCGCTGTTTTTTTCTCCCTCCCCCGCGAGCGGGGGAGGGTGGGGGAGGGGGAAGGTTTTTATTCTGCCCGCCGGCTTCACGTAAGGCTGTGAGCGTTGGCCGGGGGTTGCCCGGCGGCAAGTCACTTTCTTTGCTGCGCGGCAAAGAAAGTAACCAAAGAAACCGCGCAGGCCAAGGGCTGGGGCGGCTGCGTAACTCGCCCCTGCGGGGCTCAGACAGTACTCGCCGAAAGCCCCCCAGCCCTTGGCCTGAACGAGGCGGCTCAGAGGGGACAACTGTGGTGGTGGGGAGACGTTGTGGGGCGGATTTGGTGCCGCCATAATCCGCTGGATGAAATTTGCGTGTGATCGGCGAGGGTCTGGCCGCACGAGCCCCTCCCCCGCAGGCGGGGGGCGGAGGTGGGAATTCGGCGAGTATTGCTCAACGCCACCGGAGCCGGACGGCTGTGCAAAGCCGTCCGTGGACGGGGTTGGGGAGAGGGGCTTTTGTTCTACCCGCCGGCTTCACGTAAGGCTGCGAGCGTTGGCCGGGGGTTGCCCGGCGGCAAGTCACTTTCTTTGCTGCGCGGCAAAGAAAGTAACCAAAGAAACCGCGCCCCGCTTCGCCGCCCTTCGGGTTCCCTCGTTCAGGCCAAGGCCTGGGGCGGCTGCGTAACTCGCCCTTCGGGCTCAGACAGTACTCGCCGAAAGCCCCCCAGCCCTTGGCCTGAACGAGGCGGCTCAGAGGGGGAACAGCGGTGGTGGGGAGACGGGGTAGGGCGGATTAGGCGAAGCCGTAATGCGCCGGATGAAACATGCGTGTGTCGTGCCTGTAGGCGAATGTGTCCTGCTTGGGCTGGGTGGCTTTCTGAGCAGATTCAGCGGAATGATGGGTTAAGCGTAGATCGCAATTGGGAGCACATGGATGGCAGGACCTGGAACTTCCCAGCGCAGGGCGGGAAGAATGATGTTGTGCATGGCAGCTAAGGATGCAAACGTTAGCCGCAGCGGTTCAAGGAGGTTTGCGGGAAGGGTTGCGAGCGGAGTTTTGCGTAGGAAGTTGATCCCATGCTCGCCCGAGGCAACGCTGCGGATGACCTTGCCAACGACCATAAAATGACCGTCAACGAGATCGGAAAGAGTTGGATCGTTCAATGAAGGTACTTCCAGCGTAAGCACCGCCTCGGTGCCACCCGGCAAACCTGCGGCTGATAGATCAATCGTTTCGCCGGTACGCAGATGTCTCAAGAGCATAGCCACCTGCTGTTTGACAACCAGTGTTTCGGAAACTGTCTGGGGTTTCTTATTCTTTGTAACAGGAGCACCAGCAGTGGGGATCTTCTCTATTTCTTCAACGATATCAAGAATTGACGAGATGGAATCGAATGCCTGTATAGCGGGATTACGGGTAAGAGAAGCACTGAATTCGATCAGATCCCCAGGACTTGGCAACACTCCAGCGGAAATCATCTTCAGTTCCCCGCGTTCTTCAAGGAGAACGCGGAGTTGATAGAAGAGTGAGGCAGGTGTGTGGATTCGCTCCTCTGTGGAGGTCTCCATATTCCGTGTGGTTCGCTTTGCGTCGGCTTGTGATGAAAGGTCTATTCTCAACAGAGATGCAATGGCATCCGAAAGAGCAAAAGAGGCGCGCATCTGCCCGGATACCGAGCGCTCACCCTCAGAAGACCTACTCACGCTTGCAACTGTACTGATTCCACCTTGCAGCATCGCGAGTAGATCGAAGACGAAGCGCTGGTTCAGGTAGACAGGAATTAATGGGCGGTTTGACATAGCTGAGTGCCTTCTACGACGAACAACACGGGATTTTTCATAATCCTACTTCACCCGCTTGCGGAACTGCCCCTCCCCTCTGACGCCGCCGCGCCTCGCCCATTCCCACGGGGGCCGTCGGCGAGCGATGTCTGAGCCCGCAGGGCGAGTTTGCGAGCCGCCCGTGGGAATGGGCGAGGCGCGGGGATTTCGGCGGAAGCGGGGCGGCTTTCTTTTGGTTACTTTTCTTGGCCGGACAAGAAAAGTAACTTGCCGCCGGGCAACCCCCGGCCAACCAAGCTGCGAATTCCCCACAACCCCAATTCCAGTCGACCCCGCACACCTCCGCACCGTCACGGCCAAGACCCTTATTCCGCCTAAAATCCCCCCACCATGACCCCCGACTTCCTCCTCCAACTGCTGCTCCAGGTCTGGCTGCCCATCGCCCTCCTGGTCGCGGCCGGCGGCCTGTGGGTGCGCTTCCGCCCGCAATTCCCCGCCGACGCGCTGCGCGTCAACCTGAACCGCCTGGTGGTGGACGTGTTCGCGCCGCCGCTGCTGTTCGCCCTCTCGGCCCAGGCGGAGATCAGCCACGAACTGCTGACCGTGCCGGCCATCACCATCGCCGGCATCGCCATCAGCTTCGCCCTGCTTTATCCCCTGCTGTTCCATTCCCCCCTGGGGCGCGGCCTGAAACGGGAAACCCGGGCGGCGGTGCTGCTCGCGGGCTGCTTCGGCAACGTGCTGTTCATGGGCTATCCCACCCTGACCTTCCTGTACGGCGACATCGGCGGCAGCTACGCGGCCTTCGCCGACGTGCTGGCTTCCACGCCGCTGGTGTGGACCTTCGGGGTGTGGATCGCGACCCGGCTGGGGCACGAGGGCGGCCACGGCCACAGTCTGCTGCGCATCATGCTGACCCTGCCGCCCATCTGGGGCTTCGTGCTGGGCTTCGCGGTGAACCTGACCGGGCTGGAGGTGGCGCCCTTGGTGAAGGCGGCCAAGTTCATGGGGCAGGCCACCATCCCCATCATGCTGTTCACCCTGGGCCTGTCGATTCCCTGGCGCGATCTGAAACCCACCCGGCCGGTGCTGGCGGCGGTGGCGGTGAAGCTGATGATCGCGCCCATCCTGGTGTTCCTGCTGGCCAAGGCGGTGTTCGGCGAGTTCAAGCCGGCCCAGACCGCCGCGATCCTGGAAGTGGCCATGCCCACCATGTTGATGGCGGCCAGCTTCGCCGACCGCTTCCATCTGGATGTGCGGGCGGCGGCCTTGACGGCGAGCTGGACCAGCCTGGCCTTCCTGCTGACCTTGCCGGCGTGGATCGCCCTGCTGGGGCGTTGAAGGTCTTGCTTGTCCGGTCGGCGCGAGGCGACGCGGCGATCCCTGGCCGGTTGCTTCCGCTTGCCCGGTGGATCGCCGCGCTCGCCCGCTATGACCGGGCTGAAACCCGCGTCGCCCGGGTCTAGCGCGCCGGCAGCAAGCCTTGCGCGGCCAGGTATTCGATGACCTGGGCCGCCGCTTCCTGGGGCGTGATGCGGTCGTTGTGGATGACCAGTTCCGGGGATGCGGGCGGCTCATAGGGATCGTCGATGCCGGTGAAGCCGATGCCCTTGCCTTCCGCGACCGCCGCGCGGGCCTTCTTGTAAAGGCCTTTCGGGTCGCGGGTTTCGCATACCTCGATGGGCACATCCACCAGGATTTCGATGAAGCGCAGGCCGCTGTCCTGGTGGATTTTCCGGGCCAGGTCGCGGTCCTTGCGGTAGGGGCTGATGAAACTGGTCAGGGCGATGACGCCGGTGTCGGCGAACAGGCGCGCCACCTCGCCGATGCGGCGGATGTTCTCCTCCCGGTCGGCGGCGGAAAAACCCAGATTCTTGTTGAGGCCGTGGCGGATGTTGTCGCCGTCCAGCACGTAGGTCAGGTGGCCCATCGCCACCAGGGCGTGTTCCAGGGTGAAGGCGATGGTGCTTTTGCCCGAGCCGCTCAATCCGGTGAACCAGAGCGTGGCGCCTTTCTGGCCCAGGAGGTTTTCGCGGTCCTCCCGTTTGACGTGGCCTTCGTGCCAGGTGATGTTGGTCGCGCGGATTTCGGTCATTTCGGGTACTCCTGGTTCCATGGTTGAGGATCGGATGTCTGCGGATTTCGCCGGGCGCGCGCGCTGCGCATGCGCCAAGCCCCACTTTATCGGCCGCCCGCATCGCTCCCTTGAGCGGGGGAGAAGAAAACCCGCGTCGATCAGGCGATAATCCCGCCATGACCCAACCCCATGCCCAATGGCCCGCCTGGCTGGAAACGCCGGACGGCCGTCCGGTCCCCGTCCGCGCCACCTGCACCTTCGGCCGCGCGGTGGAATGCGACGTGGTCATCGCCGATCCCAGGATTTCCCGCCACCACAGCATGATCCAGCGGCAGGGCGAGGGCGAGTACTGGCTGGTGGACATGGGCAGCAGCAACGGCACCTATCTGGACGGCCGCCGCCTGACCCAGGCCACCCGCCTTGTGGACGGCAACCGCATCCGCCTGGGCGGCGAGGAATACCGTTTCCGTCTCGCGCTGGCGGACGCCGGGCGCGTCGACCCGAAATCCGTCGGCGAAACCACCATGGAAGGCACCATGTTCGACGTGCGCCCCGTGCAGTGCTGGCTGCTGGTGGCGGACATCATCGGTTCCACCCACTTGGTCAGCACCCTGCCGCCTGGCGAACTGCCCATCTTGACGGGGCGCTGGGTGAAGGCCTGCCGCAAGCACATCGAGGCGGCCGGCGGCCGCATCAACCAGTTCATGGGCGACGGCTTCTTCGCCTACTGGCGCGACGAGCCGGGCAAGGAGGCCGCCATCGCCGGCTGCGTGCGCGCCCTGCGCGAGCTTCAGGCCAGCACGGCGCCCGCGTTCCGCTTCGTCCTGCACCTGGCGCCGGTGGTGTTCGGCGGTGTCGCCATCGGCGAGGAGGAGCGCATCTCCGGCGGCGAGGTTCACTTCGTGTTCCGCATGGAAAAGCTGGCCGGCCAGCTTTCCACCCTCTGCGTGTTCAGCGCGTCCGCCGGCGAGCGGCTGCAAGCCCTGGTGCCCCTGCGCGACCTGGGCCTGCACAGCCTGCACGGCTTCGAGACCCGCTACCCGTTTCTCGCGCCGGCGGATTGACCCGGCCCCGTTCGTCCCCCAAGAGGTTTACATGACAGCGCTCGGTTTCATCGGCCTCGGCACCATGGGCCAACCCATGGCCCTCAACCTGCTCAAGGCCGGCCATTCCCTCACCGTGTTCGCCCGCGACTATGCCCGCGCCGAGCCCCTGGTCCGGCTCGGCGCCCATGCCGCCGTATCGCCCAAGGGGGTGGCCGAACTGGCCGACATCGTCTTCGTCAACGTCGCCGACGACGCGGCGGTGGAAGCCGTGCTGTTCGGCGCCGACGGCGTGGTGGACGGCATCGGCCAGGACGGCATCGTCGTCGACATGGGCACCACCTCGCCCGCCGCGACCCGCGATTTCGCCGCCCGCCTCGCGCGCCAGGGCGCGATCCTGCTGGACGCGCCGGTGTCCGGCGGCGAGGCGGGGGCGAAGACGGCCACCCTGTCCATCATGGCCGGAGGCCCGGAACCGGCATTCCGGAAGGCGCTGCCCCTGTTCCAGTCGATGGGGGAAAACATCGTCCACGTGGGCGAATCCGGTGCCGGACAGGTGGCCAAGGCCTGCAACCAGATCGTCGTCTCCGCCACCCTGATGGGGGTGGCCGAAGCCCTGGATTTCGCCGCGCGCGAAGGCGTCGACGCGGCCAAGGCGCGCCAGGCCCTGCTGGGCGGCTCCGCCTACAGCCGCATCCTGGAGTTCCACGGCCAGCGCATGCTGGAGCGGGCCTTCGCGCCCGGCTTCAAGGCGCGCCTGCACCAGAAGGATCTCGCCATCGTCCTGGATGAAGCACGGCGCCTGGGACTGGCCCTGCCCGCCACGGCGCTGGCCGGCCAGCTCATGAACGCCCTGGTGGGCAAGGGCGGCGGCGAGATGGACTCCTCCGCCCTGATCGAGGTCATCGAACAGCTCAACGGGGGCCGGTCGTGAAGGAATACATCGTCTTCCTGGACCGGGACACCCTGATCGCCGAACTGCGTATCCCCGGCTTCGACCACGTCTGGGTGGAGCATCCGGAAACGCCGCCGGAGGAGGTGGCCGACAAGCTCTGGCGCGCCACCGTTGCCATCACCAACAAGGCGCCCATCACCCGCGCGGTGCTGGACGCGTGTCCCAAGCTGCGCCTGATCGCGGTCGCGGCCACCGGCGTCAACAACGTGGACCTGGAGGCCTGCAGGGAAAAGGCCGTCGCCGTGTGCAACATCCGGGGCTACGCCGAACACACGGTGCCGGAGCACGTGTTCATGCTGCTGCTGGCCCTGCGCCGCAACCTGCTGGCCTGGCGGCAAACCCTGCGCGCGGGCGCCTGGCAGAAGGCGCACGGTTTCTGCCTGTTCGACCACGAGATGCACGATCTGCATGGTTCTACCCTGGGCCTGGTCGGTCACGGCAGCGTCGGCGCCGGGGTGGAAGCCCTGGCCCGCGCCTTTGGCATGGAGGTGCTGATCGCCGAGCACAAGGGGGCGGCGGAAATCCGGCCCGGCCGCGTCGCCTTCGACGAGGTGCTGGCCCGGGCCGACCAGATCAGCCTGCACGCGCCCCTGACCGAGGCGACCCGGGGACTGGTATCCACCCGCGAGTTCGGGCTGATGAAGAAGTCCGCCGTCCTCATCAACACCGCCCGGGGCGGCGTGGTGGACGAGGCGGCCCTGATCGCCGCGCTGAAGACGCGGCGCATCGCCGGCGCCGGCTGCGACGTGCTGTCGGTGGAACCCCCCGTCGAAGGCAACCCGCTGCTCGACCTGGACCTGCCCAATTTACTGCTCACGCCCCACATCGCCTGGTCCAGCCGGGAGGCCATGCAAGCCCTGGCGGACCAGTTGCTGGACAACATCGAGGCGTTTGTCCGGGGCGAGGCGCGCAACCGGGTGATCTAGCGGGCCGTGGCGGAAGCTGGCGGGAGGGACCTGCGCTCGTCCCTCTAGGGTTCTTGCCCGCAAATATTATTTGACAATATTTGTCGGTTTTTCTTACGGATGCCCGGGGAGACATCCCCGGATTTGACGCAAGTGTTTGATTCTTTTATGCAGGAATGAGCAGGACGGTTTCTTGCTTAACACCCGGATCGCGAAAACGCAGGAGGCAGGCTTGGACGCAAACCCGAACGCTCCATTGGTCGTCCCCGTCCTCGCCGGCCGGGCGAGGCGTGTCTATCTGAGTTGTGCTCTGGCCCTGGCCGCGATATCCGCCCAGGGCGCCGCCCATGCCGCCACCCAGTCCCTCACCGGCAGCTTCACACAGGACGACGAGCGAGCCAGCATCGCATTCATCGTCGCCATGGATGGGGAGGTCGTCTTGCAGACCTGGTCCTTCGGCGGCGGCATCAATGCCGCCGGCGCTTCGGTCGCGGCGGGCGGCTTCGCGCCCGTGCTCTCGATCTTCACGGCCGACGGGGATCTGATTGGCCTTGCCCAGGCGGGCGTGGCCGATTGCGGCGCATGCAACACGGACGCGGCCACCGGTTTCCGCTGGGACGTTGCCTGGAGCGCCACCCTGAGCGCGGGCGACTATCTTGCCGTGCTGACCCAGGACGACAACTCGCCATTCGGCCCCGCGCTGAGCGACGGGTTCACGCGCGACGGCCAGGACGATTTCACCGGTCCGAATTTCCTTGGCGCCGACGGCGCTTTCATCCTGGTGGACGCCTCACAGCGGGACGGTCACTGGGCGCTGGACCTCACGACGCCGGTGCCCGAGCCCGAGACCTGGGCCATGCTGCTGGCTGGCGTCGGCCTGTTGGCCCTGCGCGCCGCCGTGAAGCCGGCCTGAACAACCCCGAACGACCCCGAACGACCCCGAACGACCCCGAACGACCCCGAACGACCCCGAACGACCCCGAACGACCATAACGGAGCCGGATGTGTCCGGCTCCATCACAGCGCGTGCTTGAGAGGAGATGAACCATGCCCACCCATCGTTTCCGTGCTTTGTGTTCCGCCTTGCTCGGCTTCGGCATCCTGGCGCCATCCGGCGCCCATGCCCTGGAAATGGCGTTGACCGACGACGCCTACCTTTCCGCCACCAGCCCGGCGAGCAATTACGGCACGCTGCCCAACCTGAGCGTGGGTTCCGGCGGCCCGGCGCTGCTTCGCTTCGATCTCGGCGCCCTGCCGGCCGACATCCCGTCGCAGCAAGTCGCCAAGGCCACGTTGCGGGTCTGGGTCAACAAGGTGGGCGTTCCGGGCGAAGTGGACATCGCCCAGGCCATCTCGAACTGGTCCGAACGGACCGTCACACAAAACACCGCGCCGGCGATCCACGTCCCCGCGGCCAGCGCGGTCGTGACCCTGGCCGGTCAATGGGTGAGCGTGGACGTGACCGAGACCGTGAAGCAGTGGCTGGATTACCCCGCGAGCAATTTCGGCCTAGCCATCGCCCCCTCCGCGGCCAGTCCCGCCACCACCCTGTTCCTGGACAGCAAGGAGAACACCGGGACCAGCCATCCGGCGCGCTTGGAGATCGCCCTCGCGGGGCCGCGTGGAGAAACCGGCCCGATGGGCCTGCAAGGCCCCAAAGGCGATCCCGGTCCCCAGGGCGCGAACGGCGCGCCCGGCGCGACGGGGGCGACAGGCGCCACCGGGGCCACCGGGGCCATGGGGCCGCAGGGCGAAACGGGCCCCCAGGGCACCACCGGCGCCGCGGGGCCCAGTGGCGTGGTTGCCATCGCTTCCTGGAACGGCCAGAGCACAGCGGTCACCGTGACCAATACCGCTTATACGTTCGTTGGGCCGACGAGCGTCGTCGCCACCACCGCGTCGGGACAACGCGTCACCACGTCCGGCTCGCTCACCTTCGCGCCATCCGCGACCACCACCCTGCGTGTGGACATCTGCTACCGCTTGAACAGCGGAACAGTGCTGAACAGTCCGGGGGTGGGCTACAAGGTCGTGCCGACCACAGCCGGCGTGCGCCAATTGGTCAGTCTCGCGAACAGTTTCGTGCCGGGCGCGGGGACGTGGCTGGTCGGTCCCTGTGTGCGCCAGAATGGCAGTGCCTTGAGCTTGACCGTGACCACCGACGATTGGAGTACCGGCTGGGCGATGGTCACCAACGAATAGCGCGTCTTCGGCGGCCGGCGAAATGCCGTGAAGTCTGCGCGGATGCGCGTCGTCCGGGAGCGTGACCGGGGCGCCGGGGCACGCCCGGCCACAGCGCGTTTCGCGCACCCCCGTCCCGGTCGGATGCCCGCGAGCCCTCGCTCACACCGCCCGCAGTGGCGCGGACGGCAGCTTGGCTGAGCCTTTCGGACTATTTTTCCCGCGTTCCGCTGTCGCATGGGCTTCATCAACGCTCCCGACACTCCCCCGCTGCCGCCCAAGGCGCGGGGAGCATCCCGTTCCCGCTCCAAGGTGGCGCGTTTTCAACCATCCATCGGGAATTCCACATGCAAAACAACTTCCGTCGCCATGCCCTGGGCCTGAGCCTGTTCCTGGCCTTCGCCGCGCCTCTCGCCGCCCAGGCCGATACCCTCAACACCCTGAACGGCGCCGCGCCCATCGTCATCGCCCATCGCGGCGCCAGCGGTTACCTGCCCGAACACACCCTGGCCGGCTACGAGCTGGCCGTCAAGCTGGGCGCCGACTTCATCGAGCCCGATCTGCAACTGACCAAGGACGGCTATCTGGTCGCCATGCACGACACCACCCTGAACCGGACCACCAACGTGGCCGACGTTCTCGGCACGCGCAACGGCGGCTACAAGGTATCCGACTACACCCTGGCCGAGATCAAGAAACTGACGGTGAAGCCCACCGGCACCGGCTCGACTTCCTACCCCGGCTTCACCCCCAGCTACGCCGACGCCTTCCGCGTGCCCACCTTCGACGAGGTGATCCAGCTCGCCCAGGCCCAGTCGGCCCTGGTCGGCCGCACCGTCGGCATCTACCCGGAAGCCAAGATTTCCGATCCGCTGATGGAGGACAAGATCCTGTCCACCCTGTCCGCCTACGGCTACGGCAACAGCAGCGACAAGGTGTTCATCCAGTCCTTCAGCCTGGACACCCTGAAGAGCATCCGCCAGAAGCAGGAAGCCCTGGGCATGGACATCCAGGAAGTGTTCCTGGGCAACTCCGCCTCCGCCAGCTTCGCCGACCTGGCCCTGTACGTGAACGGCATCGGCCCGTCCATCAGCGCCGGCGGCGCCAACGCGGTGAACGAGGCGTACATCGACGCGGCCCACGCCGCCGGCCTGCTGGTGCACGGCTACACCTTCTCCAAGTCCGACCCGGTTGCCGCCGCGGATCAGTACGCCCTGTATTTCGGCTGGGGCATGGACGGCGTGTTCAGCAACTACACCGACCTGGCGGTCGCTTCCCGCGACGCCCTGGTGGCCTCGGTCCCCGAGCCGGAGTCCGCCGCCGCGCCGGCAAGGCCTGATCCCTCCAGCCGCGCCGCCCGCGCCCGAAACGGCGCGGCGCCGGCGCGCGGCTAGAGCACGCCGCGCGCTATCTCGTGCAGATAGAGGAAATCGGGCGCTTTGACACCGGCCTCGCGCCGGATTTCTACCAGCTCCGGCGACTCGAAGAAGTGCCGGGCATCGTCCAGAGAAGACCATTCCGAGAAGTGGACGATGTGGTTCGCGTCGCTGTCACGGCGCAGAAGCTGGTAGCTAATTTCCCCGGCGCGCTTCCTGATCTCCGCCGCCTGATCGAACACCGTTTTCCAGGCGGGGTAGGTCTCGACTTCATGAATGATCAGGACGAAGGGCATGAGAGCGCCTTGTAGGCAAGTGAGGAAAGTGGCGGAGTGACCTACTAGGGCAGCTTGCAGGGTGGGCTGTTCGGTGCCATTTCATGCGAACCTGTCGGCTAGCCGCGGATATAACTCATAGACCTTGTCTTCGTCCCATGCGTGGCCAAGCGGTTCATGTGGATGGGGAATTCCGTGAATGACGACTGATCCCACAGCGGCTTTGATGCCATCGGTCACGGCATACTGATAGCCCTCGTAAAACCATGCGTCCTCGTCGAAGTCTTCAGAAGCCAATGACTCTGGATCTGAGAGTGCGCTCTCAAATGCGGTGCGGCCGCGAGAAATGAGTGAGGCCCGAAAATCAGAAAATATGTCGTCGCCGCAGCCGCCGTTGATGACATATGCGGCGCCCCACAATGGCCACGAATAGGCACGATCCATCATTGAATCAAACAGAGCCGAAAACGCTCTCGCATCATCTTTGGGTAGCTTGGCGAGTGCTGCTCTAATCGACTCGCACTTCTCATCCATATCGCCGTTAGATTGATCGTTCGCAGCGCCCACGATCTCCCAAAATTTCGATTCATCCATCGGCATTTCCTTGATTGCACAGAACGTGGAGCTAACCGATGACTTACAGCAAACAATGCTTGCTGTAAGTCATCGGAGTTGTGTTGAACGCAGAGTTAACTTGCGCCCGGTTGCTTGGGTGAAAGGTATTCGTATTGCTGGAGGCGTTTGCGGCAAATAGCAAGTTCTTCAGGCGGGAATAAGGGATGCCATTTCTCGTTGTCATAGATCATGGCTTCTACCGTGAGGTCTAGTCTCTTACGTTCCCAAAGTGCTGTATATCCGTCGGAGATATGCGGCGAATGTAAAAGACGCCGAGCGGTCTCAAGGCCACCGTGGGTGAACAGCATATTGAGGAATATTGATGCTTTGTAACCAGCCTCAGACAGGGCACGGTGGTAGATTTCGTGCATTGCTTGATCGAATTCGGCAACGAGTTGCTCATCCATTGTAATGAGCCCTCCTGTGCAAGCGTGTATTAGCTGACATTGTTGGCATAACAGTCTTATTGGATATATCTGTCACATCCCGCCCGATCAAACCTCGCACACTCCCACCACCTGGGCCTGGCCTTCCTCGTCCACGCTTTCGATCTTCACCGTGTAGCCCCATAGCCGGCCGATGTGGCGCAGCATTTCCGGGGTGCTTTCGCCCAGGGGGCGGCGGTTGTGCATGTAGTGGCGCAGGGTGAGGGAGCGGTCGCCGTAGACGTCCACGTGGTAGACCTGGATGTTGGGTTCCCGGTTGCCCAGGTTGTATTGCTCGGCGAGCAATTGGCGCACCTGGCGGTAGCCGGCGTCGTCGTGGATGGCGGCGATCTCCAGTTTCTCCTCCCGGTCGTCGTCCACCACGGCGAACAGCTTGAAGTCGCGGATGAGCTTGGGCGACAGGTATTGGGCGATGAAGCTCTCGTCCTTGAAGTTGCGCATGGCGAAGTCCAGGGTCTTCACCCAGTCCGAGCCGGCGAGTTCCGGGAACCAGCGTTGGTCTTCCTCGGTGGGGTGTTCGCAGATGCGGCGGATGTCCGTGAACATGGCGAAGCCCAGGGCGTAGGGGTTCATGCCGCTGTACATGCGGCTGTGATAGGGCGGCTGGAACACCACGTTGGTGTGGCTTTGCAGGAACTCCATCATGAAGCCGTCGGTGAGCTTGCCTTCCTCGTACAGGTGGTTGAGAAGGGTGTAATGCCAGAAGGTGGCCCAGCCCTCGTTCATGACCTGGGTCTGGCGCTGGGGATAGAAGTACTGGGCGATCTTGCGCACGATGCGCACGATTTCCCGCTGCCAGGGCTCCAGCCGGGGGGCGTTCTTCTCGATGAAGTAGAGCAGGTTCTCCTGGGGTTCCGGCGGGAAGCGCCGTTCCTTCTTCTCCGCCTCGGCGGCTTCCTTGGGGGGCAGGGTGCGCCACAGGTCGTTGACCTGGGATTGCAGGTAGTCCTCCCGCTCCATCTGGCGCGCCTGTTCCTTGGCCATGGATAGCTTGGCCGGCCGCTTGTAGCGGTCGACGCCGTAGTTCATGAGGGCGTGGCAGGAGTCGAGCAGTTCCTCCACCGCTTCCTCGCCGTGGCGCTGTTCGCAGTCGGCGATGAAATTGCGCGCGAACACCAGGTAGTCCAGGATGCCTTCCGCGTCGGTCCAGGTGCGGAACAGGTAGTTGCCCTTGAAGAAGGAATTGTGGCCGTAGGCGGCGTGGGCGATCACCAGGGCCTGCATGGTCATGGTGTTTTCTTCCATGAGGTAGGCGATGCAGGGGCTGGAGTTGATGACGATCTCGTAGGCCAGGCCCATCTGGCCGCGCTTGTAGCTCTTCTGGGTGGACAGGAACTCCTTGCCGTAGGACCAGTGGTGGTAGCCCACCGGCATGCCCACCGAGGAGTAGGCGTCGATCATCTGCTCGGAGGTGATGACCTCGATCTGGTTGGGGTAGGTGTCCAGGCCGTAATGGGCAGCGACCCGGCGGATTTCCCGGTCATAGGTGTCGAGCAGGTCGAAGGTCCATTCCGAGCCTTCGGAGAGGGGGTGGCGCTCGACGACGGGCGCGGGGAGGGGGAGGGTCTCTTCCATATCAAGTCACCTTCTTCCTGAACAGCTCCCGGAATACCGGGTAGATGTCCGCCAGGGTGAGGATGCGCTGCATGGCGAAGCGGGGGCTGGCCGCCGCCACCCGCTCGTATTCGTGCCACAGGCTTTGCGGTTCTTCCGCCTCGATTTCCACATAGGCGAAGTACTGCACCAGGGGCAGGATGCTCTGGGACAGGATTTCCCGGCAGCGCGGCGAGTCGTCCTCCCAGTTGTCGCCGTCCGAGGCCTGGGCTGCGTAGATGTTCCAGGCCTGGCTGGGGTAGCGCTCGAGGACGATCTCGCGCATCAGGTCCAGGGCGCTGGAGACCACGGTGCCGCCGCTTTCCCGGGAGTGGAAAAAGTCCTCCTCGTCCACTTCCATGGCCACGGTGTGGTGGCGGATGAACACCACGTCGATGCGCTCGTAGCTCTTGGTGAGGAACAGGTAGAGCAGCATGAAGAAGCGCTTGGCGATGTTCTTGCGGTCCTCGTCCATGGAGCCGGACACGTCCATCAGGCAGAACATCACGGCCTGGCTGCTGGGGGTGGGCTGGTCCACCCGGTTCGCGTAGCGCAGGTCCCAGGTGTCGATGAAGGGCACGGCGGAAATGCGCGCCTTCAGGGCTTCGATATCCTCGCGCAGTTCCTCGGCTTCCGGGCTCGCGCCCAGGCCTTTCGCGATCAGTTCCTCCAGGGCTTCCAGCGCTTCGCGCAAGGCTTCCCGGGGGCCGGAGGCCATGGCCAGACGGCGGCCGATGGCCTGCTTCATGGAGCGCACCACGTGCAGGTTGGAGGGGTTGCCCTGGCTGACGAAGCCGGCCCGGGCCCGCTTCACCTCGGGCACGGCGGCGAGCTGCTTCTTCACCAGATCCGGCAGGGCCAGATCCTGGAAGAAGAAGTCCATGAATTCTTCCTTGCTGAGCTCGAACACGAACTCGTCCATGCCCTCGCCATCCTGGGATGCATTGCCGCCACCCCCGCCGCCGCCGCCCTCGGGCCGGTCCACCTTGTCGCCGCTGACGAACTCCTTGTTGCCCGGATGGATGACGTTGCGCTTGCCGCCGGGGCCGTGGTGGAAGATGGGCTCGGAGAGATCCTTGGACGGGATGGAGATCTTCTCGCCCCGTTCCAGGTCGCCGATCTTGCGGCCGGACACGGCCTCCGTCACGGCCTTGCGGATCTGGCCCTTGAAGCGGCGCAGGAAGCGCTGCCGGTTGACGGCGCTGCGGTTCTTGCCCGAGAGACGGCGGTCGACGAGTTGGCTCATGGTTGGATGTCCTTGGCCGGGTGTGGGTGGGACGCTGGCGTGGGAATCCCCCCCCGCCCCCCTTTTTCAAAGGGGGGCGAAAACCCGCGATGCGGTTTGGCTGGGCGTCCCCCCCTTTGGAAAAGGGGGGACAGGGGGGATTCAACGCGGCATGACATGACCGATACCCATCGCGTCCGTCACGAAGCCTTCCGCGCCCGCAAATACCACTCGGCCAGCAGGCGCACCTGCTTGTCGGTGTAGCCCTTGGCCACCATGCGCTGGACGAAGTCCTGGTGCTTCTTCTGCTCGTCGCTGGACGCCTTGGCGTTGAAGGAGATCACCGGCAGCAGATCCTCGGTGCTGGAGAACATGCGCTTCTCGATCACCGCGCGCAGCTTCTCATAGCTGGTCCAGGCCGGGTTCTTGCCGTGGTTCTGGGCACGGGCGCGCAGCACGAAGTTGACCACTTCGTGGCGGAAGTCCTTCGGGTTGGCGATGCCGGCGGGTTTCTCGATCTTCTCCAGCTCGGTGTTGAGGGAGCCCCGGTCCAGGATCTCGCCGGTGTCCGGGTCGCGGTATTCCTGGTCCTGAATCCACATGTCGGCGAAGCTGACGTAGCGGTCGAAGATGTTCTGGCCGTATTCGGAATAGGACTCCAGATAGGCGGTCTGCAATTCCTTCTCGATGAACTCGGCGTAGTGGGGCGCCAGGTATTCCTTCAGGTAGGCGACGTAGCGCTGCTCGGTCTCGGGCGGCAACTGCTCCTGTTCGATCTGCTGTTCCAGGATGTAGAGCAGGTGCACCGGGTTGGCGGCCACCTCGGTGTGGTCGAAGTTGAACACCCGGGACAGGATCTTGAAGGCGAAGCGGGTGGAGATGCCGTTCATGCCTTCGTCGACGCCGGCGAAGTCGCGATATTCCTGATAGCTCTTGGCCTTCGGGTCGGTGTCCTTCAGGTTCTCGCCGTCGTAGATGCGCATCTTGGAATAGATGCTGGAGTTTTCCGGCTCCTTCAGGCGGGTGAGCACCGAGAACTGGGCCAGCATCTCCATGGTGCCGGGGGCGCAGGGCGCTTCCGACAGGGAACTGTGGTGCAGCAGCTTCTGGTAGATCTTCACCTCGTCGGACACGCGCAGGCAGTAGGGCACCTTGACGATGTAGATGCGGTCCAGGAAGGCTTCGTTGTTCTTGTTGTTGCGGAAGGCGGTCCACTCGGATTCGTTGCTGTGGGCCAGCACCACGCCGTCGAAGGGAATGGCGCCGAAGCCCTCGGTGCCCTTGTAGTTGCCCTCCTGGGTGGCGGTCAGCAGGGGGTGCAGCACCTTGATGGGCGCCTTGAACATCTCGACGAATTCCAGCAGGCCCTGGTTGGCCAGGCTCAGGCCGCCGGAGTAGCTGTAGGCGTCCGGATCGTCCTGGGAGAATTTCTCCAGTTTGCGGATGTCCACCTTGCCCACCAGGGAGGAGATGTCCTGGTTGTTCTCGTCGCCCGGCTCGGTCTTGGAGATGCCCAGTTGCCCCAGCACGGAGGGCCAGCGCTTGACCACGCGGAACTTGGTGATGTCGCCGTTGAACTCGTGCAGGCGCTTCACCGCCCAGGGCGACAGCACCTTGCCCAGGTAGCGGCGCGGGATGCCGTATTCCTTCTCCAGGATGTCGCCGTCCTCGTCCACGGAGAACAGGGACAGGGGCGAATCGTTCACCGGCGAGCCCTTGATCGCGTAGAAGGGGGCTTTCTCCATGAGGTGCTTGAGCTTCTCGGCCAGGGAGGACTTGCCGCCGCCGACCGGGCCGAGCAGATAGAGGATCTGTTTCTTTTCTTCCAGGCCCTGGGCCGCGTGGCGGAAGTAGGACACGATCTGCTCGATGGTCTCCTCCATGCCGTAGAAGTCCTTGAAGGCGGGATAGACCTTGATGACCTTGTTGGAGAAGATGCGGGACAGGCGCGCGTCCTGCCGGGTGTCCACCAGTTCCGCCTCGCCGATGGCGGCCAGCATGCGCTCGGAGGAACTGGCGTAGGCGATGCGGTCCTTCTTGCAGATGTCCAGGAATTCCTCCAGGGAATATTCCTCTTCCACCCGCCGGTATCGTTCGATGTACTGGTTGAACAAGCTCATGGCTGTCTCCTTGTAGATGATCGAATAGGTCCTGTTAGAGCTATAGCAATGCGCATGCCATAGGGAAGGTTGACCGGTTTCGACCCGATTGGGTTCGCTTGGTGCCCATGCACGGCAATTCGTGAGCCATGCTGGTTCATGGTGCGCCAATTGGCACTGAAATGGTGCGCTATTTATCGGGCCTGCCGATATCCCATCGCTATCGACAGCCTGTCTTCAGGGTTCCGAGCCCGGATTCCATAACCAAGCCGCACCACGAACGCCGCTGGAATCCCCATGAAAGGGCGCGACCAGGCGCGTCGCGACATGATCCGAAAAAACATACCGGCCCCAGCGCTTGGGCACGTTCTCATAAAGCCGCGCGATGTTGGAGAGGCCGCCGCCGAGCACGACGACGTCCGGGTCGAGCACGTTGATGACCTGGGCCAGGCCGCGGGCGAGGCGATCCTCGTAGCGCGCCATGGCGGTCTGGCAGTCCGCGTCGTCCCGTTGCGCGCCCGCGGCGATGGCCGCGGCCGGCAGGTTCTTGCCGGTGGCGGCAAGAAAGTCCCGCGCCAGGCCGGGGCCGGATAGCCAGGTTTCCAGGCAACCGTGCTTGCCGCAGTAGCAGGCGGGGCCGGGACGCTCGTCGTCGCGCGGCCAGGGCAGGGGGTTGTGGCCCCACTCGCCGGCGATGGCGTTGGCGCCGGTGAGGGCCCGGCCGCGCACCACCACGCCGGCGCCGCAACCGGTGCCGATGATCACGCCGAACACCACTTCCGCGCCCGCCGCCGCGCCGTCCACCGCCTCCGACAGGGCGAAGCAGTTGGCGTCGTTGGCCAGGCGCACCTCCCTTTGCAGCCGGGTTTGCAAATCACGCCTGAACGGCTGGCCGATGAGGCAGGTGGAATTCGCGTTCTTGATCAGGCCGGTGACGCGGGATTCGGCGCCGGGCATGCCGATGCCCACGCTGCCCCGCGCGCCCAGTTCGCGTTCCGCCGCTTCGATCAGGTCCGCCACCGCGGCCAACGTGGCCTGGTAGTCGCCCTGGGGCGTGGGCGCGCGCCGGCGCAGCATCTCCTTGCCGGATTCATCGAATGCCGCGATTTCGATCTTGCTGCCGCCCAGGTCGATGCCCAGTCTCAACATGGTGTTCTCCTCGCTATCGCAAAGATTCTATTGGCTTTCGAGGGGGCTGGGCCGGTGGTATCCTGCCCGGTCTACCGCACTGCAACGTAAAGCCGATGACTACCCCTTCCCCCCGTACCAATGTCGAACAACTGCTCGTGGAAATGGAGCAGGGCCTCCTCGATCCGGAGGCCTTCGCCCGGCGCCTGATCGATATGGAAGTCTTCATGCCGGTGAAGGACGACAAGCACCAGATCATCGGCTTCCAGACCAGCACTCTGGCCGATCCTCTGGTTCTGGAGGACGAGGAGGGCAACCGGGTGCTGATCACCTTCTCCTCGCCGGAACGCTCCAAGGCTTTTCTGGCCGAGTTCCCCGGATTCAGCGGCGGCATCCTCTCCCAGATGTCCTGGATCGTGCGCCGCATGGGCGAGAACATGGGACTGTCCATCAACCCGGGCGACGATCTGGGCTTCGACTTCGACCCGGACATGGTCGCCATGCTCGCTTCCCTGCTGCCGGAGGAGGACCAGTAATGGCGACGCGCAAGGTGGGCGAGGTCTTCGACCCGGCCTACAACCGCTATGACGAAGGTTCCCGCTATGCCTACGCGGGGGAGGGGCACGAGTTGGTGTTGTTCTGGAACGGCCCGACCGCGGCCGAGGTCGAGGGCTTCCGCGTCCAGCCCATGGAAACTGGCCTGTTCACCCACGGCCCGGCGGCCTTCCTGCTCTACAAGATCGAGAGCGTGTGCGAGTGGTCCGACGTGGCCTTCAACATCCATCTCGTGCCGGAAGCGGAACGGGAACTGCCCAAGGAAGAGCCCGGCGACCGGGCGCGCCTGCGCCTCACTTTGGTGGACGCGGAGGACGGCGTGATCCGCGCGAAACGCATCGTCTCCCTGGACAAGGTCATGACCCAGGCCCTGAAGCACACCATGGCGGAACAGGCCGCCGCGCCTTTCAACCGCCTTGTCTACGAGGGCACCGTGCAGGAGGTTTACGGGCGCTACGCGGACAGCGACGCCCTCGCGGCGGTGGCGGAAGTGCTGGAACCGGCCCTGGGGTGAACGCGATGCTTTCCCCGGAAAGCCAGTCCGAGTTGCTGGCATTGCTTGGCCCTGAACGGGCCTTTTTCGACGAAGCGACGCGGGCGCTCTACGCCAGCGACGAGACGCCGCGTTCCTGCCCGCCCGAGGCGGTGCTGTTTCCCACCAGCCACGCCGACGCGGCCGCCCTGGTCGCCCTGGCGAACCGGCACGGCTTCGCTTTGGTGGCGCGCGGCGCCGGTTCCGGCAACGTGGGCGGCGCCCTGCCCGCGCCCGGCTCGGTCGTGGTGAGTTTCGAGTGCATGAACCGGGTACTCGAATTCGATCCGTCCAACCGCCTCATGGTGGTGCAGCCCGGTGTGGTCACCGACGACATCGACGCCCTGGCCGCGACGGCCGGCCTCATGTACGCCCCCGATCCCGGCTCCGGCGCCTATTGCCGCATCGGCGGCAACCTGGCCATGAACGCCGCCGGGCCCCGCTGCGTGAAATACGGCGCGACCCGCGACCATGTGCTGGGCCTGCGCGCCGTCGCCGGCAACGGCCGCGAGCTGCGCGTGGGCGGCCGCACCAGCAAGTACGCCACCGCCTACGACCTGTCCCGTTTGCTGGTGGGTTCGGAAGGCACCCTGGCCCTGATCACCGAGGCCACGTTGAAGCTGGTGCCGGCGCCGGAAACCGTGGCGACCCTGCGCGTCTGCTACTCGGACAACGCCGCCGCCTGCGCCGCCGTGGTGCGCATCATGGCCCAGCCGGTGGTGCCCTGCGCCCTGGAATTCATGGATAGCCGTTCGATCGAGGCGATCCGCGAATACGGCGGCGCCGAGGGCCTGCCGGAAGGCACCCGCGCCGTGCTCATGGTGGAAGCGGACGGCGACCACGACGACGTGCCGCGCCAGATCGCCGTGCTGGAAAAGGCCCTGGCCGGCGCCGGCCTGCTGGAGATCCAGAGCGGTTTCGCCGCGGACGACATCAAGAATCTGTGGACCGCGCGCAAGTCCCTGTCCCACGCGGTGAAGAAGGTCGCGCCGCTAAAGATCAACGAGGACGTGGTGGTACCGGTGGCGCGCCTGGCCAATCTGGTCAACGCCATCGACGCCCTGGGCCATCATCACCGGGTGCCCATCGTCAGCTTCGGCCACGCCGGCAACGGCAACCTGCACGTGAATCTCATGGTGCATCCCGACGATGCCGACGAGATGGCGCGCGCCCGCGCCTGCCGGGACGCCCTGGTGGAAGCGGTGCTGGGCCTGGGCGGCAGCCTGTCCGGCGAGCACGGCATCGGTTCCGAGAAGCGCCGCTACGTGGGCCGGGAACTGGACGCCGACACCCTGGCCATGATGCGGGAGGTGAAGCGCCTGTTCGACCCGAACGGCATCCTCAACCCCGGCAAGAAGCTGCCGGACGAAGACTGATTCTCCCGGGGGCGCCATGCACTGGTTCCCCCTGGCCCTGATCTGCGCCCTCAGTCTGGCGCTGGCCGACACGGCCACCAAGAAGTGGCTCGCGGACCGTTCCGCCGTCGAACTCACCCTGATCCGCTTCGGCTTGCCCGTCGCGCCGCTGCTGACGTTGCTGGCCTTCCTGGGACTTCCCGCCGTGCCCTTCGAATTCTGGGCCTGGATCGCGGCGGCGATGCCGCTGGAAATCCTCGCCATGCTGCTCTACATGCGCGCCATCCGCGGCAGTCCCTTGTCCGGGACGTTGCCTTACATGGCGTTCACCCCCGTGTTCACCGTCGCGACCGGCCAGATTCTTTTGGGAGAACGGGTGTCCGGCCAGGGCCTGATGGGGATCGTGTTGGTGGTCATGGGCGCGTGGGGGCTCAACCGGGCGCATGCCGGCCGGCATCCGGGCACCTGGTTGCGGCCGTTCCTGTCCATCGTTCGGGAACGGGGCTCGCGCCTCATGCTCGCGGTCGCGGCCCTCTACAGCGTGACGGCGGTGCTGGGCAAGGGCGCCCTCAGGCTGATGCCCGGCGCGGCGCTGGCCTTCGGCGCCTTGTATTTCTCGCTGCTGGGCGGATTGACGCTGGTGTTCTTCGGCCTGCGGCAGCCTGCCAGCGTGCTCCGCGCGTTCGGTTCGGGCCGCTTTGCCTGGCTGGTGGCGATGCTGATGACGGTCATGATCCTGACCCACTTTCTGGCGCTGGCCCAAGCGGAAACCGCTTACATGATCGCGGTGAAGCGCCTCTCCATCCTGTTCGGCATTGTTCTTGGCGCCTGGGTGTTCAAGGAGGCCCGGCTTTCCCAAAACTTGTTCGCCGGCGGCTTGATGGTCGTGGGGGTGGCGCTGATCGTCGGGTGACGACGACGGGAGTTTTTGAGCAATATCAAATCATTAGTACATTTATATTAGGCATAAGATTAATAAAACCCCTCATGTTGCGAGGCAATGTGTCGTTACTGTCACATTGCCGGCTGGGCAATATCTTTCGGGGGATCAATATGATTGGGTTGATCAGATCGCTGCGGCTCAGGACTCGGCTCTACCTCATGCTCGCCAGCATGCTGCTGGGATTGGTGGCATTGGGGGCCTACTCGGTGTTCGAGCTCCGTCAGCACATGCTCGAGGAAAAACGTCTGGCGCTCCACTCGGTGGTCGATTCCGCCATCGGGGTGTTGGCGCATCAGCATGAACTGCAGACGGCGGGCAAGCTGACCCAGGATGAGGCGCGGAGCCAGGCCAAGGAAACCCTGCGCGGCCTGCGCTACGCGGGCGGCGAGTACTTCTGGATCAACGACATGACGCCGCGCATGGTCATGCACCCGATCAAACCCGAAATGGAAGGCACGGATCTCACGGGGATCAAGGATCCGCTCGGGAAAGCCCTGTTCGTCGCCATGGTGGACATCGTGAAAAGCCAGGGCGAAGGCGATGTGGACTACTTCTGGCCGAAACCGGGCAAGACCGCTCCGGTGCCCAAGATTTCCTACGTCAAGGAGTTCAAGCCCTGGGGTTGGGTCGTGGGGAGCGGCATCTACATCGAGGACGTGGACGCGGCGTTCTGGGATGCGGCCACCAAGAGCATCGCCTTCGTGGTGGTGGCCGGCGTGTTGCTCGGCGTGCTCGGCCTCGCCATCAACCGCAGCGTGCAAGAGCAACTGGGTGGGGAGCCCGCCGACGCGGCGGAACAAGTCGAGCACTTCGCCAAAGGGGATTTGACGCAACCCATCCACACGTCCAGCAAACTGCCCGGCAATCTGCTTGGCGTGCTGGCCAAGATGCAGCAAAAGCTGAACGAGATCGTGCGCGACATTCACCAGGGCACCGAGCTGCTCTCGAAGGAATCGGGCGAACTCTCGGTGGCGGCGGGCGAGATCAGTCTCGCCTCGCGCAACCAGGCGGAATCGAGCGCCGCGACCGCCGCCTCGATCGAGGAACTGACGGTCAGCATCAACGAAGTCTCGGAAATCGCGCGCATGACCGAAGACAACTCGCGCAGCACCGCCGACCTGGCCAACAAAGGCGCCGGCGTGGTGCGGGAAGCCGCGCGGGAAATCGAAAACATCGCCGTCTCGGTGAAAGACTCGGCGGAACGCATCCACACCCTGGTGGGGCGCTCCCAGGAGATCGGCACCATCACCAACGTCATCAAGGACATCGCCGACCAGACCAACCTGCTGGCGCTGAACGCCGCCATTGAAGCCGCGCGGGCTGGGGAACAGGGACGCGGCTTCGCCGTGGTCGCGGACGAAGTGCGCAAGCTGGCGGAGCGGACCACCCAGGCCACCACCGAGATCTCCCAGATGGTGAACGCCATCCAGGGCGACACGCGGGAAGCGGTGAACGCGATGGAAGGTGCCACGCCGAAGGTGCGGCTGGGGCAGGAACTGGCCCTGCAAGCGACCGGCGTGCTGGACGAGATACAGCACCAGGCCGAGGACTCGCTGGCGAAGGCGCGGGACGTGGCGAACGCGACCAAGGAACAGGCGGTGACGGCGAACGGCATCGCCGGCCATGTGGAGAACATCGCCTCGATGACCGAGGAGACCAACGCCGCGACCGAGAGCAACGCGGAGGCCGCCCGGCAGTTGAGGGAACTGGCGGGGAAACTGCAATCCGCGGTGGCCTTCTTCAAGGTGTGAGCAAGGCGGCGCCAGACGGCGCCGTGTTTTATGTCTCCGGGTTCAATCGCCGCGCAGAACCGCGTCCAAGGGGCGCGGCTTCGAGATCGCGTAACCTTGGACGTAATCCACGCCGATTTCCCGCAGAACCTCGACGATGGCCGCCGTCTCCACGAATTCCGCCACGGTCTCCTTGCCCAGGGTATGGGCGACCCGGTGGATGGCCTCGACGAAAGCCCGATCCGCCGGGTCTTCCAGCATGTCGCGCACGAAAGCGCCGTCGATCTTCAGGGTGTCCACGGGTAGCGCCTTGAGGTAGGCGAAGGAGGACATGCCGCTGCCGAAATCATCCAGGGCGAAGCGGCAGCCCAGGGATTTCATGCCACGCATGAAGGCCACGGCCCGGGAAAGCTGGGAAACCGCGGCGGTTTCCGTGATTTCGAAGGTCAGATGGGTGGGGTCCACGCCGGTCTGGGTCATCACGGCACGCAGGCACTCGGCGGTATGTTCGTCGCGGAAGCACAGGCCGGACAGATTGATGGTGAGGTGGACATCCCGGGCGGCGGGAATGCGCGCCAGCGTTTCCAAGGCGTGTTCGACCACCCAGCGGTCCACCGCGGGCATCAGGCCGTAGCGTTCGGCGGCGGGGATGAATACTCCGGGCGGGATCAGGAGGCCGTGCTCGTCCAGCATGCGCACCAGCACCTCGTAGTGGCGGCCGGTGGGCGCGCCGGCGGTCAGGGGCAGGATTTCCTGGGCGTACAGCACGAAGCGGCCGTTCTCCAGCGCGGAGCGGATGCCGGAGGCCATGTGCATTTCCTGGTGGCGCGTGGCGCTTTCCCGGTTGGCCGGGGAGTAGACGTGCACCTGGTTGCGTCCGGCGTCCTTCGCGGCGTAGCAGGCCACATCCGCGGCGGACATGGCCTCGGCAAGGGAGACCGTCTCCGGGCCGACCATGGCCAGGCCGATGGAGACGCCGACCTCGAAGGTCTTGCCACCCCAGGCGAAGCGGAATTCGCTGACGGTTTCGCGCAGTTTCTCGGCGATGGCCAGGGCGTTTTCCAACGGGCAGTTTTCCAGCAGGGCGCCGAATTCGTCGCCACCCAGACGGCCCAGGGTGTCGTTGCGCCGCATGTGCTCGGCGAGCAGGAAGGCGAGCTGTTTCAGGAGTTCGTCGCCGGCCAGATGCCCGCTGGTGTCGTTGACGATCTTGAAGTTGTCCAGGTCCATGTAGAGCAGGGCATGCTGGCTGCCGGAAGCGCGCGCCTGCGTGGTCAGCAGCTCCAGGCGCCGCTCGAATTCCTGGCGCGAGGCCAGGCCGGTCAGCTTGTCGTGGGCCACCTGCCAGCTCATCTGGCGGGCGAGTTCCCGGTTCGCGGTGACGTCGTGGAACACCATGACCACGCCGACCATGTCGCCCTCCTTGTCGCGGATGGGCGCGGCGGAATCGTCGATGGCCAGTTCGTGGCCGTCCCGGGTGATCAGCAGGGTATGGTTGGCGAGGCCGACAACCTGGCCTTCCTCGCGGCAGCGCGCCACCGGGTTGGCGGCGGGCTCGCGGGTTTCCTCGCTGAGCAGCACGATCACGCTTTCGACCGGCAGTCCGAGGGCATCCTCCTGGCGCCAGCCGGTCAGCTTCTCCGCGATGCTGTTCATGAAGGTGACATTGCCCTCGGCATCCGTGGTCAGCACGGCGTCGCCGATGGAGGACAGCGTGACCTGGGCGCGCTCCTTCGCTTCGAACAGTTGCGCTTCCATGGCTTTCTGTTCGGTGATGTCGGTGTTCACGCCGACCAGGCGCGTGGCGCGGCCCGACGCGTCCCGCACGGCGCGGCCGCGGCTCATGATCCAGTGCCAGCCCTCGAGCTTGTGGTAGGCCCGGAAGGTGGCCTCGAAACGCGGCGTGGTCCCGGCGATATGGTTGCGCAAGGCGTCGTCGACGATGTGGCGATCATCGGGATGGACGATGCCGTGCCACGCGGTCAGATTGGCGGGCAGCTCATCCGGCTCGTAGCCCAGCATTTCCGCCGTGCGCGCCGTGTGGAAGGTCTTCCCGCTGGTGAGATCCATGTCCCAGACGCCGTCGTTCGCGCCCTGGAACGCGAGATTGAAGCGCTCCTCGCTGTTGTGCAGCGCGTGGATCAGGCCTTCCCGCTCGCGCACGCGCCGGCCCTGCTGCCAGCCCGCCCAGCCGATGCCCGTCAGGCCCAGCAGCCAGATGCCGAGGTGGCTCAGGCCCATGCTCCATTCCGCCCGCGCCAGACTGTTCAGGAATGGCGTCATGGGCAGGTTGACGCCGGTCGCGCCGCGCATGTCCCCCAGCTTGTAGCCCAGGATGGCATGGCATTTTTCGCAACCCGGCTCCATGTACATCGCATGCAGGTAGCGCAGATAGGGCTTGCCGTCCATGTCGGCGATGGCCATGACCTCAACCTTCTCGCCGCGCGCGAACGCCTCCAGCTGCGCCCTTTCCCAGGCATCCGGCGCGTTGGCCGGATTGAGTTGCTTGAGACCGGTGATGCGGCCGCGCACGCCGTATTCGGCGGAGTAGGTGTCCATCATCTGGCGCAGCATGGAAGCCGGGTTGAGCAGGGTCAGCGCCAGGCCGTCGGTCGTGGTCACGTCCCGCCCGGGCACGTGGGCGAGCCAGGGAACGGATTTTTGGGTTTTCGTGATGGGGACATACACGCCGCCGTGGCTGTTGCCCCAGCGCCGGAAAGTGATGTCCTTGTTGTAATTGGCGCGGGCTTCCGCGAAGGCCTGCTCCATGATCTGCCGATTTTCCTGATGGATGTTCCAGGCCAGCGAACCGCCCACCGCCAGGGTCCAGGCCAGTGCGGTCAGCCAGGCCAGGCGTGTGTTCGCGCTGGGGAAATCATGGCGGAAAGCGCCGGCTTGGCTTGTGGGCACAATATTCGCCGCATTCCCCTCATCGGGGAGCGCCTCGGGAGTTTTCACTTCGCTACCTCGGACTCTTGCCTTGCCGTTAGCACCGTCCGTTTCCGTCGGCGACGTTTGCGGTTGGAAACCGCCGCGATTTGTTCGCCACCACCTCTCTTCGTGCTTAGTCTTAGTTGTTATCGGGACCGCGCATTCGCGGGTCCGCGCCAAATATTAGCCGCTCCGGATGCACCTCGCCAGTTGCCGCCGGCGGCAACGCCGCCAGGCCGTCCCGCCGAGGCGCGCGGGCCACATCCCCGCCCGCGCCCCGTTCCGCGCGAGGCGCCGCCCCGCTGGCACCGGCTCAGCCGGCCAACTCCCGGTACAGCGCGGCGTAGGCCCTGGCGCTGTTCTCCCAACTGAAGTCCTTGTGCATGCCCGCGAGCAACATCTTTTTCCAGGCCGCCTTGTCCGCGAAAAGATCCATGGCCCTTTCCACGGCCAGCCAGAGGGCGTGGGGCGTGGGTTCCTGGAACACGAAACCGGTGACGTCATCCTCCACCGTGTCGCGCAATCCGCCCGTGGCGTGGACGATGGGCGGCGTGCCGTAACGCAGGCTGTACATCTGGTTGAGGCCGCAGGGCTCGAAGCGGGACGGCATCAGGAAACAGTCCGCGCCCGCCTCGATGCGGTGGGAGAGCCCCTCGTCGTAGCCGATGAAGCAGGCGACCTTGCCGGCATGGCTCGCGGCGGTGTCGCGCACCGCCTGTTCGATGGCCTTGTCGCCGGTGCCCAGCATGACCAGTTGTCCGCCCCTGTGGACGATGCCGTCGGCGATGGCGAGCACCAGATCCAGCCCCTTCTGGTGCGTCATGCGCGCGATCAGGCCGAACAGCGGCGCGTCGGCGTCCTGCTCCAGGCCCATCTCCTCCTGCAATTTCTGCTTGCAGCGCTTCTTGCCGGCGGGCGCCCGCGCGGAATATTCGCCGGGAAGGTGCAGGTCGGAGGAGGGATTCCACTCGCCGGTATCGATGCCGTTCAGGATGCCGCGCAGATCGGCCTTGCGGGTGGCCAGCAGGCCCTGCATGCCCATGCCCAAGGGCGCGTGCTGGATTTCCTCCGCGTAGGTGGGCGAGACCGTGGTGATCCGGTCGGCGTAATACAGGCCCGCCTTCAGGAAGGCGATGTTGCCGTAGTACTCCACGCCTTCGATGGCGAAGCTCTCGGCCGGCAAGCCCAGTTGCGCCATGGCGGAGGGCGGAAAGATGCCCTGGTAGGCCAGGTTGTGCACGGTCATCACGCTGGGGACGGGGCGGCCGAGGAAATTCGAATAGGCCGGCGCCAGGCCGGTCTGCCAGTCGTTGCAATGCAGGATGTCGGGATGCCAGTCCAGCGGGGAGCCGGGAAAGGCCATGCGCGCGGCGGCCTGGCTCAACACGGCGAAGCGCAAGGCGTTGTCGGCGAAATCCTGGCCGCCGGCATCCTGGTAGGGACCACCCGGCCTGGCATAGGCCTGGGGCGCGTCGAGGACGTAGAGAGGCGTGTCGGAGCCGGGCAGGGTGCCGAGCAGCAGGCGGGCTTCCATGCCGCCAGGCAAGCCGGAGAAGCGGGCCACGACGACGGCCGTTCCCAGTTTTTCCAGAACGGCCGGATAGCCGGGCATGAGCACCCGGCAATCCAGGCCGAGTTCGCCCAGGGCGGGCGGCAACGCACCGGAGACGTCGGCCAGACCGCCGGTCTTGACCAGGGGCGCGGCTTCGGAAGTGGCATACAGGATTTTCATGAGAGGGTGTCTCTATCGCTTTTCAGAAAAATAAAAAAATACCGATAAACGTACCAGGCAAGCCCGCCAACCCGACAACTGCAAGGTGTCCATCCATGCGCGACAACCAACCCGTCACATCGAGGGAATGTTCGATTCCGGATGATGCGGCCATCGTCAGCCGAACCGACGCCAAAGGGCTGATCACCTTCATCAACGACGATTTTCTCAGCTTCGCCGGCTTCACGCGCGAAGAGCTGATCGGCCAGCCCCACAACATTGTGCGCCACCCGGACATGCCTTCAGAAGCCTTCCGCGATCTGTGGGAGACGCTGCAGGCCGGGCGGGCCTGGACGGGCGTGCTGAAGAACCGTTGCAGGGATGGCGGCTTCTACTGGGTCAAGGCGACGGCGACGCCGACGCCGGACGGCGGTTACATGTCGGTGCGGGTCAAACCGAGCAAGGCGGAGATCGAAGCCGCCGATGCGCTCTACCGCGCCATGCGCGGCGGCGCGAACCTGCGCATGGAGGGCGGCAGGGTGGTGCCGAAAGGTCTCGCGGCCGTGTTGCGTTGGCTCCAGGACAGGAAGCTGAGCACCAAGCTTTGGATCTCCACCTGGGCTTCCATGGTCGGCATCCTGCTCGCCGTGGGTCTGGGGTGGGCCGGCCTGGAGGCGGCGGAGGCCCGCTTGTCCGACGGCGGTGGCGACCTGCTCGCGGGGTACCGCTGGGCCCTGGGCGCGGTGGCCGTGTTCGTGCTGGCGGTCTGGCCCGTGGTGGCCTTCTGGGTGATCAGGTCCTTCAGCCGGCCCTTGCGCCAAGCCATCGAAGCCGCTCATGCCATCGCCGCGTTCGACCTCTCCAAGCCGGTTCCCCTGGCGGGCAAGGACGAGGTGGGGGAGATGCTCGAGCAGTTCGCGACCATGCGCAACAACCTGCAGGAAGGCGCGGCGATGATCAAGCAGAACACCCGGCGTCTGGATTCGGTGGTGCGCAACATGACGGAAGCCAGCAAGAGCGCCTCGCGGGTCGCGGAAAACCAAACGGAATCGGCGTCGGCCATGGCCGCCTCGGTGGAGGAATTGTCCGTTTCCATCGACCAGGTGGGCGATCACGCGGTCGAGGCGAGCAGCGTCTCCCAGGAGTCGGGCGCGGCGTCCCGGGAGGGCGCCAAGGTGGTGCACGAGACGGCGAACGAGATCGGCCATATCGCCGAGGCGGTACACGGTTCCGCCGCCACCATCCGGGAACTGGAAACCTACACGGCGGAGATTTCCTCCATCGTCGATGTCATCAAGGAGATCGCCGACCAGACCAACCTGCTGGCCCTCAACGCCGCCATCGAGGCGGCCCGGGCCGGCGAGCAGGGGCGCGGCTTCGCGGTGGTGGCGGACGAGGTGCGCAAATTGGCGGAGCGGACCGCCAATTCCACCCAGCAGATCACCGGGATGATCGCCAAGGTGCAGCAGGGCGCGCAGCAGGCGGTGGCGGATATGGAAGCGGGGGTGAAGCGGGTTGCCGATGGCGTGCGCATGGCCCATCAGGCGGGGGACTCCGTCGCCGACATCCAGCACAAATCGGAACAGGTGGTGCGGGCCGTGGACGATATCAACATGGCCCTGAAAGAGCAGGGCGCCGCCGCCCGGGAGATCGCCCAGAATGTGGAAAGGGTGGCGCAGATGACCGAGCAGAGTTCCGCCGCCAGCCGGCAGGTTTCCGGGGTGGCGGCGGAGGTGGCGGGCCTGACCGGGGAAATCCGGCGGCTGGCCGATCTGTTCAGGATTTAAAACGGGTCAGGGCTTCAGGTAGACGTAGCCTTCCTTGGCCTGGAGCTTGCCGATCTCGGCGACGCCGGAAGGCACCACCTGGGCTTCCATGATCACGGCGTCGTCGCTCAGATTGCGGCCCTTCAGGGTGTTGCGGCAGACGTCGAAGATCACGCCGCGCTCCTTCAGGCCGGCGACCTGGGGCGCGAAAGCGCCTTTCTCGTCCTTGGCGTCGTTGAGCAGGAAGTCGATGCCCTTGCCGTGGGTGACCACGACGATCTTCACGCCGGGGCTGGCATTCAGATGGTTCTCGATGTTGCGCATGGCGACGCGGGCGACGCTGGCGTCGTTGATGTGGTAAACCACTTTTTCCTGGGCATCCTGGCTGGCTTCGGCGGCCGCCAGAGCGGGAGACGCGACGAGGGTGGCGGGTAGGATCAGGGCTGCGCTCAACAGCGCGGCCAGCAGGGTGGTGCGTTTCATGGTCTTCTCCAATAGGGTGAATATTCGTGTGGTACGTGCCACAAAGGTAGGACGCCGCGAGAGGGCGATCTATTCCATCGTCCGGCATGGAATATTCTGACTACCCGTTCCGTCCTACCCGGCGAGACCCTTGGCGATAGGCATCCCATGCGACAGCTGTTTTCCCTGTTGAATTTTCCCGTCCGGCGCAAGCTGGAAGCGCTGCGCCCGCGACTGTTCCGGCTCGCCTACGCTTGGTGCCACGATGCCGCCCTGGCCGACGATCTGGTGCAGGACTGTCTGGCCAAGGCCCTGGTGCGCAGTGAACAATTGCGCGACGAGCAGGCCCTGGAAAGCTGGCTGTTCTCGATCCTGAACAACTGCTGGCGCGACCACCTGCGCGCGCGCCGCGACTTCGTCGACGTGGCGGAATTGGACGAGATCATCGTCTCCGACGCGGCCGGCCCCGAGCAACATTACGCCAGCCGCCAGACCATCCAGCGGGTGCGGCATGCGATCGCCCGCCTGCCCCTGGGCCAGCGCCAGGTCATCACCCTGGTGGACATCGAGGAATGCGCCTACGCGGACGTGGCGCGCATTCTCAATGTGCCGGTGGGCACGGTGATGAGCCGGCTTTCGCGCGCCCGGCAGGCGCTCAAGCAAAATCTCATTGCGGAACAGGCGGACGCCGAGCGGACCGCCCGCGACCGCCCGACAATAAGGAGGGTGAAATGAAATCAGACGAAGAGAATGAAAGACTGACGCCGGAATACCTCAATGCCTTCGTGGATGGTGAATTCGCGGCGGACGAGCGCGCCCGGGTCATGGCGCTGCTGGAATCCGATCCTGAGTTCAAGATGCGCGCCTGCGAAGTGCGCACACTCAAGGAAATGGTGAAAGGGGCCTATGCCGAGGCGCCCGCGCCCCGGGCCAGGCCGGATTCGGGCCGCCTGCATCTCGGCTTGAAACAGGCGGTCGCCGCCGCCCTGCTGCTGGCGCTGGGCCTGGGTGGAGGCTGGCTGGCGCGGGATCGGAGCGTCGGCCAGGCGCCGGTCTACGATCGCCTGCCCGGGCTGCCGTCCGGCTACCAGGCCATCTCCCTGCGCGACGAGGTGGATCCGGACAAGATCATCCTGCATCTGGATTCCGGCGAGCCAGGCCGTCTCGCCGCCGTGCTGGATCTGGCCGAGAAGCTGCTCGCGGAAAACGGCGCCTCGGCGCGGGTGGAGATCGTCGCCAACAGTTACGGCCTCGATTTGCTGCGCGCCGATGTGACGCCCCTGGCCGAACGCATCGCCACCCTGGCCAAACGCCATGCCAACCTCAGCTTCATCGCCTGCGGCCAGACCGTCGCGCGTCTGACGCGGGAGGGCGTGCGCGTGGAGTTGCTGCCGGATGCCCACACCGCCACCTCCGCCATCAACGAGATCATGACGCGCATGGGGCAGGGCTGGGTGTATGTGAAAGTTTGACTAAAACGCTGAAGTTTCCTCCAAGTCAGTCGATACTGAACGGGTCGATTCGTATTTGGAGAACAGCATGCAGGAAATCGGTATCTACGGCCTTGGCCGCATGGGCGGCAACATGGCCCGGCGCCTGTCCCGGGGCGGCATCCAGGTCCACGCCCTGAACCGCAGTTTCGACGTGGCGGTTAAGCTGGCCGGCGAGGAAGCCCATGTGGTGGCCTATCGCACGGTTCAAGACATGGTGGCCGGCCTGGCCGCGCCCCGCGTCGTCTGGCTCATGCTGCCGGCGGGCGAGGCCACCGACATTGCGATCCAGGAATTGTCCACTCTGCTGCAACCGGGCGATCTGCTGGTGGACGGCGCAAACGGCTTTTATCAGGACGCGATGCGCCGCTCGGGCCAACTGACCGCCTCCGGCATCCGTTTCGTCGATGTCGGCGTATCCGGCGGCGTCTGGGGGCTGGCCAACGGCTATTGCCTGATGGCGGGCGGCGACGACGGCGATCTGGCGCGTTTGCAACCCTTTCTCCAGGCCCTGGCGCCGACGCCGGACACCGGCTGGCTGCATGCCGGCCCGGTGGGTTCCGGTCACTTCACCAAGATGGTCCACAACGGCATCGAGTACGGCATGATGCAGGCGCTGGCGGAAGGTTTCGCCCTGCTCGGCGCGAAGAAGGAATTCGATCTGGATCTGTCCGCCGTCGCCGAACTCTGGCGCCACAGTTCCGTGGTGCGTTCCTGGTTGCTGGATCTGACCGCCGACTTCCTCAAGAACGACCAGAAGCTGGACGGCATCGCGCCCCTGGTGGCCGATTCCGGCGAGGGCCGCTGGACCGCGCTGGAATCCGTCAATCTGGGCGTGCCGACGCCGGTCATGACCCTGGCCTTGATGAGCCGTTTTTCCAGCCAGGGCAAGGGCGACTTCGCCAACCAGATGCTGGCCATGATGCGCAAGGGTTTCGGCGGCCACGCGGTGCGGAAGTAGGAGAACGCCATGTTCGACCAGGAAACCCCGCTGCCGCCGTGCAGCTTCGTCATCTTCGGCGCCACCGGCAATCTTTCCACCATCAAGCTGCTGCCCGCCCTCTACCGGCTGGAGGAGGCGGGGCGGCTGCCGGAAGGCATCAGCCTCATCGCCCAGGGCCGGCGTGAGTTCGGCAAGGACGGCGACGAGGCCGGCTGGCGCGCCCATGTGGTGGCGTTGCTGGAGAAGAAGCTCAAGCCGGATCCGGCCGTGCTGGCCCATTTCATCGCCCGCTTCGACTATCTGCGCGGCGAACTGAGCGACGCGGAAACCTATACCCGGCTCAAGGAAGTGCTGGCCAAGCCCAAGATGGGCGTGTGCTCCAACGTGGTGTTCTATCTCGCCATCAAGCCCGGTGATTTCGGCGCGGTGATCAAGCACCTGGACGCCTGCGGCCTCAACAAGCCGCGCGGACTGCACCGCATCGTGGTGGAGAAGCCCTTCGGCACCGATATCGAATCCGCCCGCGTGCTGAACCAGCTCCTGCACCGCTACTTCGAAGAGGAGCAGGTGTTCCGCATCGACCACTACATGGGCAAGGAGACGGTGCAGAACCTCCTGGTGTTCCGCTTCGCCAATACCCTGATCGAGAACCTGTGGAACCGCAATTACATCGACCACGTGCAGATCACCGTGGCCGAGGAAGTGGGCATCGGCAGCCGCGCCGACTATTACGACCGGGCCGGCGCCATGCGCGACATGCTGCAGAACCATCTGATGCAGCTCATGACCCTGGTGGCCATGGAGCCGCCGCCGGCCCTGGAGGCGGACGCCCTGCGCGACGAGAAGGTGAAGGTGCTGCGCTCGATCCGCCCCATCCCGCGCCGTTCCGTGCACGCCCACGCCTTCCGCGCCCAATACAAGGCCGGACGCATCGGCGGCGAAATGGTGACGGGCTATCAGGAGGAGATGGGGGTGGAACCGGATTCCGTCACCGAGACCTTCGTCGCCGCCAAGTTCTACATCGACAACTGGCGCTGGCGCGGCGTGCCCTTCTACCTGCGCACCGGCAAGCGGCTGAAGCAGAACATGTCCATGATCGCCATCCGCTTCCGCCATCCGCCCCAGCAATTGTTCCGGGAGACGCCCCTGGAGCAGTTGGAGCCCAACTGGATCGTACTGTCCATCCAGCCGGAGGAGTCCATGCACATGGAGCTTCACGCGAAGCAGCCCGGTTTGGGCATGGACACCCGGGTGCTCAAGCTCAACGCCAGCTACCGCAACCCGGACGAGAACCCGCTGGATGCCTACGAGGCGCTGCTGCTGGACGTGATCGAGGGCGACCGCACCCTGTTCATCCGCTTCGACGAGGTGGAGTGGGCCTGGCGCGTGGTGGACCCGATCATCAAGCATTGGGCCCAGGAGCGGGATTTCATCCACACCTACGCCAGCGGGGGCTGGGGTCCGATCGAGGCGAACCGTCTGTTCGACGGCGAGGATACGGAGTGGCGCAACGGGGTGTAGAACCCCATTCTATTCTCGCGCCCGTCTCATCCCAGCCGGGGCCGGGATGAGATGGCCGATGGGTCAGGCGGTGGCGTTGATCAGGGCGCCAATCCGCTGGCCCTGCGTGTTCACCGTCGCCTTGGGTTCCTCGGGACCGCCGCCGTTGCCGGTGCGCGCGGCTTCCTGCTGGGCGCGCAGAATTTCCTTGGGATCGGTCTTGGCCTGGATCGCTTGTTGGATATACGCGGCCGCATTGGTCGTGCTGGAGCAAGTGGAACAACTGGACATGGGTTTCTCCTCCTAGGCTGGGAACGCGGTGGCGCGCTCCCGGGCTTTATCGCAGAAAACCCCCGCGACTTGATGGTGTTTACAGAAATGTTATGAATTGGCGGCGGGCCCGACGACCGCGTCAGGCATGGGGACAGGCCGTTGATGGGGGGGTTCAGATGTGGTTCGTGAACCGGTAACTGTTGGGTAGGCCCAGGGTGTCCGCCCAGATGTTGCGGGCCCAGCCGCGCATCAGGGCGAATTCCTTTTCGCTTTCCTGATCCGAGACGCCGCCGCCTTTTTGCACTTCCATGCTCTTGTCCGCCGGGTTGTAGCGGAACACGGTGGCGACGTGGAAAGCGGTGCGCTCGGTGCTCGCCGAGTAGCAGGTGCTGGTCACCACCGGCGCCGGGTCGGGCCGGCGGCCGTTGAAAATTTCCACGAGCGCCGAGGCGCACAGCTTGCCGCTGTTGTTGGCGAGCGCGCCCGCCTTCGACAGATTGGACAGGATGGAGTCGCCCAGGATGTGGATGTTGGCGACTTCCGTGGATTCCATGGTGGTGTAGTCCACCGGGCACCAGGCGCCGTTGTCGCCGGTGCGGGCGCCGATCAGATCGGTGACGGCGGCGGCGCGCATGGGCGGGATCAGGTTGATGACGTCGGCCTTCACGTCGTCGAACTCGGTGCTCAGGCGCATGCCCGCGGCGTCGATGGAGACGGCCAGATTGCTCGGCCGGTATTCGATCATGCTGTCGTCCGTGCCGAAGCCGTAGTGCTTGCGCCAGGCCGTGGTGAACAGGGCCTTCTTGGAGACGATGTCCTGGTTGCCGTCCAGGATGAGGATCTTGGATTTCGGCTTGGCCTTCTTGAAGTAGTTGGCGATCAGGCTGACCCGTTCATAGGGGGCGGGCGGGCAGCGGAACGGGGCCATGGGAATGGAGATGGCGAAGACGCCGCCGTCCTTCATGGCCTCGAGCTGTTTGCGCAGTTCGCCGGTCTGCTCGGGGCCGGCCTTCCAGGCGTGCTTGATGGTCTTTTGCGCCTCGGTGTCGTAGCCCTGGACCTTGCCGAACATCAGCTCCACGCCCGCCGCCAGCACCAGGCGGTCATAGGGAAAGGTCTTGCCGCCGGCGGTGCTGACCGTGCGTTTGGCCGCGTCGATGCCGGTGACCGTGTCGCCCACGTAGCGATCCACCGCCGCCTGGATGTAGCGGTAGGGAAAGGTGATGTCGTCCAGCTTGTTGAGGCCGCCGATGACCGTGTTGGACATGGGGCAGGAGACGAAGCGCGGGTTCGGCTCTATCAGCGTGACCTCGATCCGGGGCTCCCACAGCTTCATGTATCGGGCGCAGGCGGCGCCGCCGAAGCCGGCGCCGACGATGACCACCTTGGGCCGGGCGCCCGTCGCGACGGCGGGCGCGGCCAGGGCGGGGCGCAGACCCGCGGCCAGGGTGGATGCGGCGGAGGCGATCAGGAATTGGCGGCGGCGCATGCGTGTCTCCTCGGTGTTTGTCTGGTGGGGCGGGAATTTATACCTGCGTAACCCGGAGGACGCGATCACCCGGTAAAAAATTCCCCGCCCGCCCGCGCCGGTCGCGCTAGTCGGTTTCGCCCTCGAAGCCGGCCTGGGCCAGTTCGGCGGCGCGCAGCACGGCGCGGGCCTTGTTGCGGGTTTCCTGCCATTCGTTTTCCGGTACCGAGTCGGCGACGATGCCAGCGCCGGCCTGCATGTACAGAACCTGGTCCTTGATCACCGCGGTGCGCAGGGCGATGGCCACATCCATGTCGCCGTTGAAGCCCACGTAGCCCACCGCGCCGGCATAGACGCCGCGCTTGCTGGGCTCCAGCTCGTCGATGATCTCCATGGCGCGCACCTTGGGGGCGCCGGACACGGTACCGGCGGGAAAGGTGGCGCGCAGCACGTCCATGGCGTTGAGGCCCGGTTTGAGCATGCCCTCCACGTTGGAGACGATGTGCATGACGTGGGAGTAGCGCTCGACGGTCATGTTCTCGGTGACCTTGACGCTGCCTACCTGGGACACCCGGCCGGCGTCGTTGCGGCCCAGATCCATGAGTTGGACGTGTTCGGCCAGTTCCTTGGGATCGGCCAGCAGTTCCGCTTCCAGCTCGAGATCTTCCTCCCGGTCCGCGCCGCGCGGCCGGGTGCCGGCGATGGGGCGCACGGTGACGCGTTTTTTTCCTTCGCCGACGCCTTCCAGGCGCACCAGGATCTCCGGCGAGGAACCCACCACATGGAAGCCGCCCATGTCGTAATAGAACATGTAGGGCGAGGGATTGATGCCGCGCAGCGCCCGGTACAGGGACAGGGGATGGGCGCCGAACGGCCGGCTCATGCGCTGGGACAGCACCACCTGCATGATGTCGCCGTCCAGGATGTACCGCTTGGCCCGGTTCACGGCGGCCTTGAAGGCTTCCTCGCCGAACTCGGATTCCGCCTCGTGGATGTCCAGGTTGCCGTTTCTCGGCGCCACGGCGGGACGCTTGAGCAGCTTGGCCAGTTCCTCCAGACGCCGATGGGCGTTGATGTAGGACTGGTCCTCCATGGGGTCGGCGTAGACGATGAGGGTGAGCTTGCCGGACAGGTTGTCCACCACCGCCAACTCGTCGGTGAGCATGAGCAGGATGTCCGGCGTGTTGACGCTGTCCGGCTTGCGCGTGCCCGCGAGTTTCTTCTCGATGTAGCGCACCGTGTCGTAGCCGAAATAGCCGCCCAGGCCGCCCGGGAAGCGGGGCATGCCGGGCACCGGCGCGGCCTTGAAGCGGGCCAGATAGCTTTCCACGAAGGCCAGCGGGTCGGGGCAGTCGGCCTGCTCCACCGGCAGGCCGCTGGTCTCCACACTGGTGAAATGGCCGTGCACGCGCAGCACGGTCTTCGCCGGCAGGCCGATGAAGGAATAGCGGCCGAAGCGTTCGCCGCCCACCACCGATTCCAGCAGATAGGAATAGGGGCCGTTGGCGAGCTTGAGATAGATGGACAGGGGGGTGTCCAGGTCCGCCGGCAGTTGCCGGATCACCGGGATGCGGTTGTAGCCCTGGCGGGCCAGACTGTTGAATTTCTCTTCGTTGAACATGATCTGGTTTCCTGAGAATCGTGAAAAGTGAAACGGGAAAGGAGAAACGTGTTCAACCGCGCCATCGCCGGGATGGGCGTTTCGCATTTCCGATTTTCGGGAAAACCCGGGTCATTTCTTCACGATCATCTTGGCCGCGTCGGCCAGGGTGGGCACCACCGCGTCCAGGTCCAGCTCGGCCACCGGGCGGCCCCGGTTGTAGCCGTAGGGAACGCAGAACACCGGGCTGCCGGCGGCCCGCGCGGCCTGGGTGTCGTTGAGGGAGTCGCCGATCAGCAGCAGTTCGCCGGGCTCGACGCCGAACACCTGGCAGGCGTGCAGCAGGGGCATCGGGTCGGGCTTCTTCTTGGGCAGTGTGTCGCCGGACAGGATCAGATCGAAGAAGTCGAACAGGCCCTTGTCCTTCAACAGCGGATGGGTGAAGCGGGCCGCCTTGTTGGTGATGCAGGCGAGCCGGTAGCCGTCCGCCTTCATGGCTTCCAGGCCTTCCACCACGCCGGGAAAGACCCGGCTCTTGCGCGAGACGTGAGCCCCGTAGTGTTTCTCGTAGCTGGCCAGGGCGGTTTCGAAAAGGGCCGGTTCCGGCTCGGCCTGCATGTCCTGGGTCAGGCAGCGCTTGACCAGGCGCGAGACGCCGTTGCCGATGTAGGTCTTGATCACGGCCAGGGGCACGACCGGCAGGCCCAGGTCGCGCAGCATGGCCGCGGCGGCGTCGGCCAGATCCTCGGCGGTGTCCAGCAGGGTGCCGTCCAGGTCGATGACCACGGCTTTGACGGGGAGAGGGAATTGCATAGTCACTCGGCTTTGAGGCGTGGATCGGGAGTCGTGAAACGTGAAATGTGACGCGCCGCGCGCCGTGAAAAGTGGGGTCGCCACTTTTCACATTTCACGTTTCACCGGTGTTCAGGCCTTGGCAAGCTCCGCGCGCATGGCCGCGACCACGCTGTCGTAGCGGTGCGGATCCTCGCTTCTGGCGGCGCCGAAGATGGCGGAGCCGGCGACGAAGGTATCCACGCCGGCTTTCGCCACTTCGCAGATGTTGCCGGGACCGACGCCGCCGTCGATCTCCAGGCGGCAGGTGTGGCCGCCGGCCTTGATCATCTGGCTCACCTTGCGCGCCTTGTCGAGCACGTAGGGGATGAACTTCTGACCGCCGAAGCCGGGGTTCACGGACATCAACAGCACCATGTCCAGCTTGGGCAGGGTGTATTCCAGCACGTCCAGCGGAGTGGCCGGGTTGAACACCAGGCCGGCCTTGCAGCCGCTTTCCTTGATCAGGCCGAGTGTGCGGTCGATGTGCTCGGAGGCTTCCGGGTGGAAGGTGATGTAGGTGGCGCCGGCCTTGGCGAAGTCGGGGATGATGCGGTCGACCGGCTTCACCATCAGGTGCACGTCGATGGGGGCGGTGACACCGTGCTTGCGCAGGGCCTCGCAGACCAGGGGGCCGATGGTCAGGTTGGGCACGTAGTGGTTGTCCATCACGTCGAAGTGGACGATGTCGGCGCCGGCGGCGAGCACGTCGTCCACTTCCTCACCCAGCTTGGCGAAATTGGCGGAAAGGATGGAGGGAGCGATCTGGTAGTCGGCCATGTTGGTTATCTCGTTTGAATGAAAAACCCCGCTATTTTACCCGCCCGCCCCGCGCACTGGACAGGTCCGGATGATTCGTGTGCAATGCCCCTCCCAAGCAGGTTCCAGGGTTTTGACCATGGCAGAAGTCAGGAAATACCACATCACCGTCAGCGCGAAGACCCATTTCATTCCGGATCAGTCCGACGATACGGCCGAGCGTTACGTGTTCTCGTACACCATCACCATCTCCAACACCGGCCAGATCCCGGCCCAGTTGATATCCCGCCACTGGCATATCACCGACGCCCAGGACAAGGTGCAGGAAGTGCGCGGGCTGGGCGTGGTGGGGGAACAGCCTTTCCTGAAGCCCGGCGAGAGTTTCGAGTACACCAGCGGCACCGCCATCGCCACGCCGGTGGGGGCCATGAAGGGCAGCTACCAGATGGTGGCGGAGGACGGCACCCAGTTCGAAGCGGAAATTCCCGAATTCATCCTGGCCGTGCCCCGGGTTCTGCATTGATCCCTTGATTACGAAGTTAAGTCGGCCGTCGCCGATTCCCGTATGCGCATAATCGCTTTCCTTCTCGCCCTGAGCGGTGTGTTGTCCGCTTGCGGCACGATGCCTTCCCGGCATGAACCAAGACCGGTTCCGCCGCTGCAACCGGCGCCGCCTCAGCCTCAGCCTCAGCCCGGCCTCCCCGCCACGCCACCGCTCGAGCCGATTCCCGCGCCGCCGGCGCTGCCCCCCGTGGCCACGCCGGAACCGGCCAAGCCGGTCACCAGCGTCATGCCCTGGTTCCGCGCCGCCTCCTGGGATCAATTGCCGGGGTGGCGCGACGACGATCTGGTGCTGGCCTGGCCGGCTTTCCTGCAATCCTGCAAGGGCCTGAAAAGCAATCCGGCCTGGTCCGGTGTCTGCCAGGCCGCCGACCAGATGTCCGCCCTGCCCGACGGGCCCGATATCCGCGCCTTCTTCGAACAGCAGTTCCAGCCCTGGCAGGTCAATCAGGCGGAGGGCGGCGCCGAGGGCCTGGTCACCGGTTATTACGAACCGCTGCTGCGCGGCAGCCGCTACCTGACGCCCAAATACCGCTTTCCCATCTACGCCGCGCCGGAGGACCTGCTGGTGGTGGACCTGTCCGCCGTCTACCCGGAACTCAAGAACCTGCGCCTGCGCGGCCGCCTGCAAGGCAACAAGGTGGTGCCCTATTTCAGCCGCGCCGAGATTGAATCCGGCTCCGCGCCGGTGCGCGGCAAGGAACTGGTCTGGGTGGACGATCCAGTGGAGCTGTTCTTCCTGCAGGTGCAGGGTTCCGGCCGGGTGAAGCTGGAAAACGGCGACGTCGTCCGGGTCGGTTACGCCGACCAGAACGGCCATCCCTACCGGTCCATCGGCAAATGGCTGGTGGAGAAGGGCGAACTGACCCTGGACAAGGCTTCCATGCAGGGCATCAAGGATTGGGGAAGGCGCAATCCGGAACGGCTGCCGGAACTGCTCAACGCGAATCCCAGCTACGTATTCTTCCGGGAGTTGCCCAACCATCTCGCCGGCCCCCTCGGCGCCCTGGGCGTGCCCCTGACCGCGGAGCGCAGCATCGCCGTCGATCCGCGCGGCATGCCGCTGGGGGCGCCGGTCTGGCTGGCGACCACGCGGCCCAATTCCAGCGAGCCGCTGAACCGGCTCATGCTGGCCCAGGATACCGGCGGCGCCATCCGCGGCAACGTGCGGGCCGATTTCTTCTGGGGCTTTGGCGACGAGGCCGGCCGCCAGGCCGGGGCGATGAAACAGAAAGGGCGCATGTGGGTGTTGTTGCCACGGGACTTTCCCATCAGCACCACACCCATCGCCGCCAATGGCGTAAACGCCAAGATAGGGCTACATTGAAAGCGTTATCGTCCGCATCGCCCAGAAATCCGGAGGCCAAAGCATGATGGATGCCCTTTCTTCCGCCGAATTCAGCGTCGCCAGCACGCCGCAACAGGCCAGTCTCATCGCCTTGCGCACCGAGGCGCAAAGCCAGAAGGCCGTCGCCGATCTGCTCGCCAAACAGGCGGAACAGCAGACCCAAGAGGTCGTTCCCACCGGCAATCCGGAAGGCGTCGGGCAGAACGTCGACACCTTCGCCTGAGCCTTTTCACTCCTTTTCCAGTCTGAAGTCCACGCGTATGTAGGCCTGGTATCGCACCGGGCGGCCGTCCCGCATGGCCGGCGTGAAGCGGGCATTCCTGAACGCGTCCAACGCGGCCGCGTCGAAGATGCCGGGAGGCGCGGCCTCCACCACTTCCGCTTCCTGGACCCGGCCCAGATCGTCGATCTTCAACATCAGCTTCAGACTGCCCTGCAGATTCCGGCGGCGCGCTTCCTCGGGATAGACCGGTTCGATCCGGCCAATGCTTTTGGGAAACCCATCCACTTGGCGCGCGAGATACCAGGTGGTATCGATGCCCAAAGGCACGCTGGGTAGCGAGGAAGGCGCGCTGGGGCCGATGCCGGACGATGCTGCGCCATCGTGCCCGGCGGGTACGTCCGGGGCGGGCTCGGCGGGGGCGGACGGACTCGGCGCTTCCGGCGCGATTTCGGGCCGGGATGCTGCCGGCATCGCCGTCGGCACCGCCGTTGGCACCGGCGCGCTGCTGGCGAGCACCGTGGCTTCCGAGGCTTCTCGTTTCACCTCCGCGGATTTGGCGGCGGGTTCGACCAGCGCGGGCGTCGCTTTCGGCGGCGCCGGTTCGCCCAACTCGAGCCGGGCGTTGATCATCACCATGCGCGCCTTGCCGGAACCCGGCGCGGGATGGATCAGGGTCAGCAAGGCGAGATGCAAGGCGGCCGAAAGCAACAGGCCGCGCGTAATCGGCGCCTGGATCAGGCCGCGCCAATCGATCGGGGGCATCTCCTTCATGGGCGCAGTATAAAGGCCCTGTGCCGGCACGTTCCCGAGCGGCTATGCTTGCGGAACAGGCTTGAGAGGAGAGCGACCATGAAGCGTTACGCCCTGCTATTCGCATTGCTGGCCGGACCGGCCCTGGCCGCGGAGGTGGAGGTTCGATCCATCACGCTCCAGTCCGGCGATGTGGAGGTGCCCGCCGAAGTGGCCGTGCCCGCGGGCGCGGGTCCGTTCCCGCCGGTGTTGTTCATCCATGCGAAGCGGGGCTACGACGACAACGAGCGCCGCCATATCAAGGAACTGGCCGGACAGGGCTTTCTCGTCGTGGCGCCGGACTGGCAGAGCGGCCGCATGATCGAGCGGTGGCCCGCCGAACACGATCCGGCCACGGAAAAGGACGTGGAGGCCGGTCTGGACTACCTCATGAACATGCCGGAAGCCTGCAAGCAGCCGGTGGGCATCGTCGCCCTTTCGCGCGGGCCCTATTACGCGATCCGGCTGGCGGACAAGCGGAGCAAGGACATTGCCGCCATCGTCAGCTATTACGGCCACATGCAAAACCCGAACGCGCCCGAGCCGGATCAGTTGTTCCGCGTCGCGCCGGAAGTCATGCGCATCACCACGCCCATCCTCTATCTGATCGGCGAGCAGGACTTCGAGCTGCGCCGCATCAATGGCGGGCGGGCTTTCTATGCCTTGTGGGAGCGGGGCGTGCCGGTCGAGTACCAGGTGTATCCCCTGGCGCGCCGCGCCTTCGACTTCCGCGCCGACCAGACCCCGGAGGAAAAAATCGCCACGCGCCATGCCAGGCAGCGCGCGGAAGCCTGGTTGAAATGGTGGATGAAGATCGGGCCGGCGGGGCGCTGCGGCTAGGCGCGCGTTATTTGCTCTTGCCGCCGTTGGCCGCGTCAAGAAGCCCATCCAGCCGTTTCGCGTCCACATAGCCGGGAATGCGCTTGCCGTTGGGGAAGAACATGGCGGGGGTGCCGTCGACGCGCAGCTTGTTGCCCAGCTCCAGGTTCTCGTCCACCGGGTTGTCGCAATCGGTCTTGCCGTCGGGCACCTTGCCTTTCAGCATCAGGTCCAGCCAGGCCTTGGACTTGTCCTTGCTGCACCAGACCAGCTTGGACTTGCGCGCCGCGTCGCCATGCATGGGCAGCGGGTAGGGAAAGATGAAGATGGTGACATCGTCCAGTTTGGCGAATTCCTGTTCCGCCTTCTTGCAGTAGGGGCAGTCCGGGTCCGAGAACACGGCCAGTTTGCGCTTGCCGTCGCCGCGCACCACCTTGATGGCGTTCTTGAAGGGTAGGCTGTCCCACTTCACCTCGGTCAGCTTGTCCATGCGTTCCTTGGTCAGGTTGCGCCGCCCCTTCACATCCAGCAATTCGCCCGCGAGGATGAATTCCCCCTTGTCGTCGGCATAGACCACCATGGGGCCCTGGGGACCGTCCAGGACGACTTCCTGCACGCCGGCGATGCCGGTTTTCGCGATGCTGGTGACCTTGGAACCGGGCGCCAGGGTCTGCACCGCCTGGCGGATCTCGGCGTCGCCCGCGCGGGCCGAGGTGAAGGTGGTGGCCAGCAGGAGAACCAGGGCGGGGAGGACAAAGCGAGGCTTCATGGACAACTCCGAAAAAACGGAAAAGGTTAATGGGGGCGTATTACAAGACCGCGTGGCGGGTCAGCGCCTGATTCACCGGGTCGAAGCGGTCGGCCAGACTCATCCCGAGATTGCGCAGGGTGCGGGTAAGTCCGTCGTCGCGGGCGAAAAGTTTCTTCAAGCCGCCCGTGGTGAACTGCATGCTCGCCACGTCTTCCCGGCGCCGGGCCGCGTAGGCGGTGAGCCGGCCGATTTCGCCGGGATCGCCGCCGTTCGCGAGCATGTCGGCCAGCAGACGGGAATCCCGGAAACCCAGGTTGACGCCCTGGCCGGCGAGGGGATGCACGGTATGGGCCGCGTCGCCCAGCAGGACCAGACCCGGCCGCGCCCATTCGTCGGCCCGGCGCCGCACCAGGGGGAAACCGGCGGCGGGGGTGATGCAGGTGAACTCGCCGAGCCGATGCGCACCGGCCTCGGCCACTTTGCGGGCCAGTTCCACCGGGTCCAGGGCTTGCAGGCGGGCCGCATGCTCCGGCGGTGTGGACCAGACCATGGAGATGCGCTTTCCCGGCAGAGGCAGCCAAGCCAGTACACCGTCCGGCCGGAACCACTGGAAAGCGGTGCCGCGATGGGGCCGCTCGACCTCGAAGTTGGCCACCACGCCCACATGTTGGTAATCCTCGGCGCGGATGCCGATGCCGGCCTGCTGGCGCAGCCAGGAATGGGCGCCGTCGGCGGCCACCAGCAGGCGGGCGCGCATCAGTCCGCCTCCGGCGAGGTGCAGGGTGTGATGGCCGTCCGGGCCCCAGGCGACGGCTTCGGCCCGCGCGGCGACGGTCCGCGCGTTGGCCGCGGCTTGGAAGGCGCGCCACAGGCTGGCTTGCAGGCGGTTGTTCTCGGCGATCCAGGCCAGGTCCGGCAGGCCGGCATCGATGGCGTCGAAGGTCAGGTGGCCGCCGTCGTCGCCCTGGATGCGCATCTGGAACACCGCTTGGGCGCGCACCGACTCGTCCCAGCCACCCAGGGATTTGATCCACGCCACGTTGCCGGGGCTGTAGGCGTAGACGCGGCTGTCCCAATCCTCGCCCGGCGCGCCGGGCGGATGGGACTCCACCACGGCGACGGAATGGGGGCCGTCGGCCAGGGCGCAGGCCAGGGCCGCGCCGTTGAGGCCGCCGCCCAGGATGGCGATATCGACTTCAGTCACCATGATTGGGCGCCAAACATCATTTTGCGGGCGAACAGATTCCTGAGGGGCGGCGCCAGGTCCAGCAGGGCGAGGGCGGCGCCGCGCGCGTGCCGCATCAGGAAGCGATCGTTGGAGAAGGCCTCCACCAGGATGTCGGTCATCAGGCTGCCTCCCGCCACGTCGAAGCGGCGATTTTCGCTGAAGCGTCGGGCCAGATCCGCCCCGCCCAGGTGTGCCCGGGGCGTGTCGAGGATGAATTCGGCGAGCTTCCAGGCGTCCCGCACGCCCAGGTTGAAGCCCTGGCCGGCGACCGGATGCAGCACGTGGGCGGCGTTGCCGATGCGCAGCACGCGGGGAGAAGGCGAGGCGGCGGCGAGATTGAGCTTGAGCGGGAAGGCGGCGCGGGGCCCGGTGGACAGGAAACGGCCCTGGCGGTCGCCGAAGGTGGCCTGCAGTTGGGCGAGAAAGTCCGCGTCGGACAGGCCGAGGCGGGCTTCCACCCGGTCGTTCGGCGTGGTCCAGACCAGGGCGTAGGCGTTGCCCAGGGGCAGCAGGGCGATGGGGCCGTCCGGGGTGAAGCGCTCGTAGGCGCGCCGGTCATGGGGGCGTTCGCTCCGCACCGTGCAGACCACGGCGGACTGGCCGTAGTCCTTGTCCCGGCGCAGGTCGGCGGGCAGGCTCTTGCCGCCTTCCGAGAGTACCACCAGGCGGGCGGTGAGCAGGTGGTCGGCGCCGTCGCGCTGGAAATTGACCGCGCCGTAGCCCGAGGTCGCTTGTACCGAGGCGACCCGGGCGCCGGTCAGCACGGTGGCGCCGCATGCCGGCAGACGGGCGGCGAGGGCGGAATAGAGATCGCCGTATTCCGCCACATGGCCCAGGGCGGGCACGCCGGCGTCGGCGGCGCTCAGCACGGAACGGCCCAGGCCGCCGCGCTGGGAAACATGGATGGTTTCGATGGCGGTGGCTTTTTCAGCCAGGCCGGCCCAGGCGCCCAGCCGTTCCAGGATCAGGCGGGTGCCATGGGACAGGGCCAAGGCGCGCGGGTCAGGCGCTTCAAGATTCGCGCGAGCTTCCAGCACGACCACGGTCAGGCCGGAATCCGCCAGGCCCAGGCCCAGGGCCAGGGACATGCCCACCGGGCCGCCGCCGATGATGGCGATGTCGCAGGCTTCAGGGATAGGTTCAATCGCCACGCATGGCCTCCTCGATGTCCTTGACAGACTTGGGCGCGGCGGCGGTGAGCACGCGGCGGCCTGCCGGCGTGACCAGCACATCGTCCTCGATGCGGATGCCGATGTTTTCCAGGTGTGCGGGCACGCCCTTGCCGGGGCGGATGTACAGGCCCGGTTCCACGGTCAGAGCCATGCCGGGTTCCAGTTCGCGCCAATCGCCGTCGCGCTTGTATTCGCCCACGTCGTGCACGTCCAGGCCCAGCCAGTGGCCGGTGCGGTGCATGTAATAAGGTTTGTAGGCTTCCTGTTCGAGCAGGCCGTCTACCTCGCCACTCAGCAGCTTCAGATCCACCAGGCCCCGCGTCAGCACGCGCAGGGCGGCTTCGTGGGGGGCGTTCCAGTGGCTGCCGGGCTTCACCGCTTCGATGGCGGCGGCCTGGGCGGCGAGGACGATCTCGTAGGCGTCCTTCTGGGGGCCGCTGTAACGGCCGTTGACCGGGAAGGTGCGGGTGATGTCGGCGGCGTAGCCGTGGTATTCGCCCGCCGCGTCGATGAGCAGCAGGTCGCCGTCGTTCAGGGGTTTGTCGTTGCCGACGTAGTGCAGCACGCAGGCGTTGGCGCCGCCGGCGACGATGGAGGTGTAGGCCGGCGCTTCGCAGCCGCCCTGGCGGAAGGCGCGCAGCAGTTCCGCCTCGATCTCCCATTCGCCCCGGCCCGGCTTGCACGCGCGCAGGGCGGCGAGATGGCCCTGGGCGGAGATGTCGGCGGCGCGCTGCATCAGGTCCACCTCGTGGGCATCCTTGATCAGGCGCATCTCATCGATCAGCGCGTGGGCGTCGGTGAGGGCGCCGGGGGCGGCGACGCCGGCCCGGGCCTTGCCGCGCACCGTGTTGATCCAGCCCATGACCCGGGTATCCCAGGCGGTGTCGACGCCGAATGGATAGCAGACGCGGGGTTGGTTCTCCAGCAGTTGGGGCAGGCGCTTGTCCAGTTCGCCGTAGGAATAGGCGGCGTCGAAACCGAAGGCTTCCTTCGCGGCCTTGGGGCCGTAGCGGAAGCCGTCCCAGATCTCCCGTTCCTCGTTCTTCTCCCGGCAGAACAGGATGTGCTTCGGTCTTTTTCCGGCGATCAGCACCAGCACCGCTTCCGGCTCCGGAAAAGCGGTGAGGTAGTAGAAGTGGCTGTCGAAGCGATACGGATAGTGGGCGTCCCGGTTGCGCACGGCTTCCGGCGCGGTGGCCAGGATCAGCACGCCCTCGCCCAGGGCTTTCAGGAGCCGGGCGCGGCGGGCGCGATGGGTTTTTACGTCGGGCGACATGGGGCGGCTCCGCTGTTGAGTTCGTGGTCCAGATCGGCCAGGCGCCGGGGCGTGCCCACGTCTTCCCAGCGGCCGGTGAAATGCTCGCCACTCACCTGGCCCCGGTCCATGGCGGCGCGCAGCAGGGGCGCGAGCTTGGCTTTGGTTCCGACGGGGATGCCGGCGAACAGTTCCGGCCGGTAGCAGCCGATGCCGGAGAAGGTCAGCCGCCCGGCGGCGTGGGTGGGCGGCTGCAGGACGCGGCCGTGTTCCAGGCCGAAGTCGCCTTGGACGTGGTGGAGCGGGTTGTCCACCAAGACCAGATGGGCCAGGCGATGGGGGTCGCCCGACATGTCCATCAGCACGGGCAGCAAGCGGCGGTAGTCGAATTCGGCGTAGACATCGCCGTTGGTGACTAGAAAAGGCGATGCGCCGAGCAAGGGCAGGGCGGTGGCAATGCCGCCGGCGGTTTCCAGGGGTTCCGGCTCGCGCGACCAGGCGATGGCGACGCCGCATCCGGCGCCGTCGCCGAGATGGTCCTCGATCTTCTGGCCCAGGTGGGCGTGGTTGACGACCAGTTTCGTGAAACCCGCCGCTTTCAGCCGTTCGATCTGCCAGTCGATGAGCGGCTTGCCGCCCACTTCCAACAACGGTTTCGGCGTGTGCTCGGTGAGCGGGCGCATGCGCTCGCCCAGGCCGGCGGCGAGAATCATGGCCCGGAACGGGTTGGGCGTCGGGTGTGAGGCGTCCGGCGACATTCAGAAGGTGTAGCCCACTTCCATGGCCTTGCCCTCGATGGCGTCCAGCAGGCGCAGGAAATCGCCCAGGCCGTTGTAGCGGCCGCAGGCCCGGCGCAGGTAGTCCATGACCAGGGGCATGTCCTTCAGATAGCCGTCCTTGCCGTCCCGGTGATACAGGCGGGCGAAGATGCCCAGCACCTTGATGTGGCGCTGCACGCCCATCCACTCGAAGTCCCGGTAGAACTCGCCGAAGTCGGCGTGGACCGGCAGGCCGGCCTTGCGCGCGGCCTCCCAGTAGCGCACCACCCAGTCCAGCACCCGGTCCTCCTCCCAGCGGATGTAGGCGTCCTTGTAGATGGAGGCCAGATCGTAGGTGATGGGGCCGTAGACCGCGTCCTGGAAGTCCAGCACGCCCGGGTTGTCCTGTTCCGTGACCATGAGATTGCGGGAATGCCAGTCCCGGTGCACATAAACCCGGCTCTGGGCCAGGTTGTTGGCCAGGATGGCCGCGAAGGCGGCGTCCATGACGGCCTGCTGCTCCGCGGTCAAGGCGACGCCCAGATGCTTCGCGAGATACCAGTCCGGAAACAGGCGCAGCTCCCGCGACAGCAATTCCCGGTCGTAGTCCGGCAGTTCGCCGGGACGGCTGGCGAGCTGGATCTTGATCAGGCTCGCGTTCGCGTCCCGGTACAGGCGGTCGGCGCTGGCGTCGTCCAGGGCCATGAGATAGGTGGTATTGCCGAAATCGGACAACAACAGGAAACCTTCCGCCAGATTCTCGGCGAGGATTTCAGGCGTGTTGGCGCCTGCCTCCCGGAACAGGTGGGCGACGTGGCGATAGGGGCGGCAATCCTCGTGGCTGGGCGGCGCGTCCATGACCACGAAGCTGCCCGCGGGCGTGTCGGCGCGGAAATAACGACGGAAGCTGGCGTCGGCGGAGGCGGGTTCCAGACTGTGCAGCGGGGCGGGTAGGACAGTTTCCGTCCATTCCCGTAAACGGGCGAGGCGTTCCAAAGCTATAATCCGTCGGTCAAAAAAAGCGCCCGAATTCTAACATCCCGCCCATGCAGCCCGCCGTGCCCCCCTTCGCGCGCCTGATCCTTGCTTTGTGCCTCGCGGCGGCCTTCGCGGGCGCGCGCGCCGACACGCCGTCCTACCTCGCGCTCAAGCCCGCCAGCCAGATATCGAAAGCCTCCCCGAAGGACAAGGCGCCACCCGGTCCCACCCATCTGGAAGCGGATTGGGTCGCGGGGCATGAGGACCAGGAGGTCGTCGCCGAAGGCAAGGTCATCATGCGCAACCTGCGCGAGCGGCTCGACGCCGACTGGTTGCGTTACGACAAGCCCGAGGATCTGGCCCAGGCGCGCGGCAACGTGGTGATCACCCGCGACCGGGACCGTATCGAGGGCAGCGCGCTGAAGCTGAAACTCACGCCCCGTCTGGGCGACATGAAGGATGTACGCTACGAGGTCTACACCGTGGACGGCAAACGGGCGCGCGGCGTGGCCAAGACCCTGGTGTTCGCCGGGGTGGACAAATATGAGATGGAGGATGCCACCTATACCTCCTGTCCCGCCGGCAACCAGGATTGGCAGTTGAAGACCGACGATCTCAAGCTGGACTACATCACCAGTCTGGGCTCGGCGCGCCAGGTCCGCATCGAGTACATGGATGTGCCCATCCTTTATGTGCCCTGGATGGATTTCGCCCTGGACGACAAGCGCAAGTCGGGCTTTCTCGCGCCGACCTACGGCGCCTCCAACGAGCGCGGCCTGGAACTGATGACGCCCTGGTATTGGAATATCGCCCCGAACCGGGATGCCACCATCACACCGCGGGTCATGTCGAAACGGGGTCTGCAGGTGGCCGGCGAGTACCGCTATCTGGAAAAGGATTACTCGGGCGATCTCAATCTTGAACTGTTGCCCAACGATCAGGTGGCCGACCGCGACCGCTTTCGCGGCCTTTGGCGCCATCAACAGCGTTTCAATGAGCGCTGGAGCGGTAGCGTGGAGTACGAGAAGGTCTCCGACAACAGTTACTTCACCGACTTGTCCAGCGTCGTCAACCAGACGTCCCGGGTGAACCTGCCCCATCAGGTCAATCTGGCCTATAGCGGCGGATGGTGGAACGCCGCCGGCATGGTGCAACGCTATCAAACCCTGCAGGATGCGGCCGCACCCATCGTCGAGCCCTATCACAGGGTGCCGCAGTTGACACTCAACGCGCACAAGGACAAGCTGGAAAATTACCAGAACACCCAGTTCGATTTTGCCGGCGAGTTCGTCTATTTCGACCATCAGGCCGGAGGTCGGGTGCAGGGCGCGCGCATGTACGCCTATCCCAGCATCAAGTTTCCCTTCCAGACCTCGTATTCCACGGTGACGCCGCGCCTGGGTTGGCATTTGACCCGGTACGCCCTCGACGACGCGAGCCGGAACCTGCCGGATAGCGTCGCGGGTACCGCGCCCGCGGGCGGCTATGCCGATGTCACCCGCAGCCTGCCGGTGTTCAGCATGGATTCCAGCCTGTTCATGGAACGGGACTGGTCGTTCATGGGAAGCGACTATATCCACACCCTGGAGCCCCGCGCGTTCTACGTCTACATCCCGCATAAGAACCAGAACCGCATTCCGGTGTTCGACAGCGGGGTGAGCGACCTGTCCCTGGATCAGCTGTTCACCGAAAACCAGTTCACCAGCGTGGACCGGGTCAACGATGCCAACCAACTCACCTTGGCGCTGACTTCCCGTTTCCTCGATCGGGATACCGGCGTGGAACGCCTGCAGGTCACCTTCGGCCAACGCTATTACTTTTCCGACCAACAAGTGACCCTGACGCCCAACGCGGCTGTGCGCAGCGCCAATACCACCGATCTCATCGCCCAGGTGAGCGGCCAAATCACGCCGAAATGGCGTCTCAATACCGGGATCCAGGTCAACACGGAAGACGGCTCCCTGGCCAAGGCCAACTTCGGCGGTACCTTCCGGGGTGGCCCCGGCCGGCTGTTCAACGCCGATTACCGTTACACAAACGGTTCCCTGAACCAGATCGACCTCTCCGCCCAATGGCCGCTGGCACCGAAGTGGTATGGACTCGCGCGTTTCAATTACTCGATCAGGGAGAGCCGGCTGGTGGAAGGCTTGGCGGGCTTCGAATACAACGCCGGTTGCTGGTCCCTGCGCGGCGTCATGCAACAATTGGCCACCACCCAAACCACAGCCACCAGCGCGTTCTTCCTGCAATTGGAACTACGTGGCCTGACCCAGCTCGGACCCAATCCCCTGGAAGTGCTGAAACGGAGCATCAGCGGTTATGCGAAAAGCGATGATTTCAATTTGCCTTAAGAGGCTGTTTTTCTGCCTGTCTTTCCTGCTGGCCACGCAGGCGCAATCGCACGCCGCGCCGCAGGAAGTCGACAAGATCGTGGCGGTGGTGAACAACGCGGTCATCACCGAATACGAGTTGAACAGCCGGGTGGAGCAGGCCTTGCGCCAGATCGCCGGGCAGAACACGCCCTTGCCGCCGCGCGGCCTGCTGGAAAAGCAACTGCTCGAGCGCATGATCACCGAGAAGGTGCTCATGCAGATCGCGGAAGACACCAACATCCGCTTCGAAGGTCTGGTATTGGACCGGGCCATCGCCCGCATCGCCCAGAACAACAACATGAGTCCCGAGGCGTTCCGCAAGGCGCTGGAAGCGGACGGCGTCGATTTCGGCGCGTTTCGCGAGCAGATCCGCACGGAGATGACCGTCGCCCGGCTGAAGGAGCGGGAGGTGGACAACCGGCTGACGATCACCGACGCGGAAATCGAGAATTACCTGGCCAATCCCGCGAAAGCGGGCAGCCAGCAGGACGAGTTCAACCTTGCCCATATCATGGTGTTGACGCCCGAGGGCGCCAGCCCGGAAAAACTGGCCGAGCTGAGGGAGAAGGCGGAAAAAGCCCTGGCCGAGTTGAAATCCGGGGCCGATTTCGCGCAGATTTCCGCGGCTTATTCCGACGCCCAGAATGCCTTGCAGGGTGGCGCCCTGGGCTGGCGCACGGAGGCCCAGCTGCCCAGCCTGTTTTCCTCCGCCCTGGTCGGCATGAAACCCGGCGACGTCTCGGCCGTGCTGAAGAGCGGAAACGGTTTCCACATCCTCAAGCTCCTGGACAAGCGCGGCAAGAACGTCCAATTGGTGGTCAAGCAGACCCATGCCCGCCACATCCTGGTCAAGACCAACGAAGTGGTGAGCGACAGCGATGCCAGGAACCGCCTGCTCCTGCTCAAGGAGCGCATCGAGAATGGCGCGTCCTTCGAGGAGCTGGCCAAGCTGCATTCCGACGACCTGTCCGCGAGCAAGGGCGGCGATCTGGGCTGGCTCAATCCGGGCGATACCGTGCCCGAGTTCGAACGCACCATGGACGGCCTGAAACCCGGCGAAGTCTCGGCGCCGGTCCAGTCGCCGTTCGGCTGGCACCTGATCCAGGTGCTGGAGCGCCGCGACCAGGATGTGACCCAGGAGCGCAAGCGCCTGGATGCGCGCCGCGCGATCCGCGAACGCAAATCGGAAGAGGCGTTCGACGACTGGGTGCGCCAGCAGCGCGACCGGGCCTATGTGGAGTATCGGCTGGAGAACTAAGTCCGCCGCGCTGAACCGTCCGCGGCCATGGCGGCCCTGGAAACCTGCCTGACCTGGCGCGGCGACGGGGTAAGCCATCGCGACCGGCTGGTTCTCGCCGACAGCGCCTTTCTCGCCGACGGCCGCTGGGCCAAGGCCGCGCAGCAAGCCCGGCGCGAAGGCCGCGCCGAACTGGAGGCGGCCCCCTGGATACAACCCGATGGCCTGGCGCCCGTCGAACTTCCCATCGGCCATTTCCGCATGCGTTGCGTCCCGGTCCCCGGGCGCTTCTATCCGCGCATCGCGTTCGCCGATCTGGCTCAGGGGCCGCGCGATATGCGCCCGGTCCGGGTGTTGGCGGCGGCGCTGGACACGCTGTGCGTGGATCCGAATCATCCCCTGTCCGGCCTGCCGGTCCGGCTCAGCGCGCAGGCCACGGACCTGGAGCCCGCTCCCGGCGTCCGCATGCAGGCCTTGTTCGACGGGCCCGGTATGCAACGGCCGCCGGCCGACCCCGCGACGGCCTATTTTCAACTGGCGGGATTTGAGCGCGGCGACGAGACCGGCGACAGTCGGTTCTATGCCCAGCCCCGCCTCCTCCATCATCTGGACGCGGTATGCCGCGGCGAGATCACCCGGCTGTACGGCCGCTTTGCCGCCCCCGGGCTGCGCGTGCTTGACCTGATGAGCAGCTGGGTTTCCCATCTGCCGGCTTGGCCGGATGAGGCGCCAGTGGCGCATGTGGCGGGCTTGGGCATGAACCGGGAGGAGCTGGCCGCCAATCCCCGGCTTGCCGAGCGGGTGGTCAAGGATCTCAACGAACGCTCGGACCTGCCCTGGGGCGATGCCTGCTTCGACCTGGTCGTCTGCACCGCTTCCGTCGAATACCTGCTGCGTCCCCGCGAAGTCATGGCCGAGGTGCTGCGGGTGCTGAGGCCGGGCGGCCACTGCGTGGTCACCTTCTCGGACCGCTGGTTCCCCGGCAAGGCCATCCGCGTGTGGAGCGAACTGCACCCCTTCGAGCGGCTGGGCATGGTGCTCGGCCTGTTTATCGCCGCCGGCTTCGCGGGATTGGAAACGGAGACCCTGCGCGGCGTGAAACGGCCGGAGGACGACAAGTATGCCGACCAGCGCGCCTACTCCGATCCCCTGTTCGCGGTCTGGGGTCGCAGGCCCGCCTGATGGATCGGGCGTGAAGGCGGCATGCCCAGGCGTTTTTCCAGGAGGATGAACCAAGCCAGGGCCGCCAGCGCGATCCCCTTTTCCAGCCATTCCGCCTGCGGGTAGCCGCTGTCGTGGGCCAGCAGCAGCGCCAACGCGCTCGCCAGCAGCAGCGCCCGGATCGCCGCCAACACACGGGGGCGCCGGCGCCAGCCGATGCGCTTCACGGCCAGGACGCCGCCCAGGCCGCAGGCCCACCCGATCAGCGCGCCACCGAAAACATCCAGCGGCCAATGGGCGCCGACCGCGACGCGCGATATGCCGATGGCCGCGGCCAGCGACAGCAGCGCGGCCAGAACCAGCCTGCTCCGGATGTACGCGGACAGCACCGCGATCAGCGTGAAGGCCGTCGCGGTGTGGCCCGAGGGGAACGCGCCCCGGCGCAGTTCCTGGCCGATGACATGCACGGCGCCGCCCAGCACCGACGGCGGACGCGGGATATCGAGAAGATCCTTGGGCAGGTGGGTGGCGAAAGTGGCGAGCAGGGCCGCGACGATCGCGGCAAGGACGATGTCCGAGCGGCGCCGCGCCAGCATCAGCAGGATGCAAAGCGCCGTCAGGGTGTCGCCCAGCGCGGTCAGCCATTCCCAGGGCCATTCCGGTCCGCGCGCGGTCCAGGCGTTGAGCGCCAGGAACAAGGCGCTGTTGCGCTCCGGCGTGGCGATGGCGAGCATGCCCAGCACGCAGACCAGGGGCACGCCCCAGACCCGCCAGGCCTCGAATGGCAGCGAGCGCGGCATCGGCAACAGGACAGGGCGTCTCATCGCATCCTCGCCAGGGCCAGATCGCCGAAATCCCGGGTTTCAACCTGGGCGGGGAGGGTATCCAGCAAGCGCTTTTTCGTGAGCACCAGATCGCCGCTTCTGGGCGCGCGGCGCTCCACGCGCCGGCCGGCATAGGTTTGGAAACTCGGCATATTCACGCCGAACATGACCAGCGGGCCGGGCAGATTCCTCGCGGCCTGCCCCGCGTTTTTGACCGGTGCCTGCATCAGGGCGCCGGCGGCGGGAAGCAGGGCGAGGCAGACGGCGCCGGCCAGCGCAAGGCCGCCCAGGCCGAGTCGCGCGGAAATGTCGAGACGCCTCAGGAATGGCAGCAAGGCGGCGATGGTGATGGCGACGGCGAACGCGAGGCGGTATCCCAACCCGAAATGGCTGTCCAGGGTGGCCAGCGCGGCGCCATGGTCGGCGCCATAGTCGGCGCCAAAGCGGCCGGATAAGTGATGCAGCAGCTCCGGCAGGAACAAGAAGAACAGGCCGGCGGCCAGCGTCGGCAGCAACAACGGCGCGCCGCGGGTGGCGCGGGCCGCGGCCCAGGCCAGGGCGGGCAGGAGCCCGCCGTAGCCGTAATAGAGATAGTGGGGCAATTTGGTGCCGGATGAGGAGAACAGCAGAGCCACCAGCAGGAACCACAGCAGCGCGAAGCGCAGCCAGGGGGTGCGCCATGCCTCGCCGAGGCGCGAACCCAGACTGAGCAGCAGGCCGGAGAAGGGCAACAGCGAGAGGATCAGCACCGGCAGATAGTAGAGGAGAGAACCGCCATGTCCCTCCATGGGCGCTGAAAACCGTCCCAGGTTATGTTTCAGGAAGAAGCCGGCGAGAAAATCGGTGCCGTCCCTAAGCGTGAGCAGGACGAACCAGGGCGCCGAGATGGCCAGGAAGATGAGCCCCGCGCGCGGGGCGAGGAAGAAGCCGCGCAGTCCCTGGAAGTCGCGCGCCAGAAGCAGATAAAGCCCGACGGCGCCGGCGGGGACCACCACCGCAACCGGTCCCTTGGTGAGAAAGCCCAATGCCATCGCCGCCCAGGCCAGCCACAGCCAGCGTCGCTCCCGGGTATCCAGCCAGAACCAGGCGGCGTAGCCCGCGCCGGCGAGGAACAGATTGAGCAGCGCATCCGCGGTGGCCGCCTTGGCGATCAACATCGGCCCGGGGCTGCAAGCGAGCATGACGGCGGCGAGGATGCCGGCGCGACGCCCCGCCACGCGGGCGGTGAAGGCATGGATCAGCAGGATCGAGGCGCTGGCGGCCAGCACGGAAGGCAGCCGGAAACCCCATTCGTCGAAACCGAACAGCAGGGCCGAGCCGGCCTGCAGCCAATAGGAAAGCACGGGCTTGTCGTAGCGCGGCGCCCCGTTCAGCCATGTGGACAGAAAATCGTGGCGCAGGAACATCTCGGTGGTGGAGGCGGTGAAGGCGCCCTCGTCCAGGTCGAACAGGGGGAAGCCGGCGTAGCCCAGCCAGGGCATGGCCACCGCCAGCGCCAGCAGGACGCGCCAGAGACGGTCGGAGCCGGCGGTGTTCGACGCGCCGCTCATGCCGGCGGGGTGTCCCTGAGCAGATACTGGCGCTTGCCGCCGGGTTCATGCCAGATGCGGGTCAGCATTTCGCCCAGGATGCCCATGCCGATGAACTGGGTGCCCATGAGGCTCAGCATCACGCCCAGCATGAGCAAGGGACGCTGGCCGATGTTTTCGCCGAGAAACAGCTTCACGCCGGTCAGCCAGAGCAGGATCAGCACGCCCGGGAAAAACATGCTGGCGCCGATGGCGCCGAAGGCATGCAAGGGACGGTGCAGGAAGCGCAGAAGAAACTTCACCCACAGCAAATCCAGCAATACCCGCAGGGTGCGGTCGATGCCGTACTTGGAGACGCCCCGGGTGCGGGCATGGTGGTTCACCTCCGCCTCCATGACCCGCGCGCCGAACTCGTGGGCCAGGGCCGGGATGAAACGATGCAATTCGCCATAGAGCTTCACGAAGCGGACCGCCTCGCGCCGATAGAGCTTCAGCGAACAGCCGTAGTCGTGCAGGGGGACGCCGGTCACCCAGGAAATCAAGCGGTTGGCAAGCACGGACGGCAGGCGACGGCTCAGGGTCTTGTCCTTGCGCCGGCGGCGCCAGCCGGAAACGATGTCGATTTCCGGATGCCGCTCGAGCAGTGCGAGCAGACGCGGGATGTCGGCCGGATCGTTCTGCAGATCGCCGTCCAGGGTGACCAGGATATCGCCGCGGGCGCTGTCGAAGCCGGCCTGCATGGCGGTGGACTGGCCGTAATTGCGGCGCAGGTAGAAGGGACGCAACCAGGGGCGCGTTTTCGCCAGTTCGGCCAGCAGCCTGTCGCTGCCGTCCCGCGAGCCGTCGTCGACACAGATCAATTCCCAGCTCGACGGACAGGATGCCATGGCCCGCTCGACCCGTTCCACCAGATCGGCGAGGTTCTCGCGTTCGTCGTGCACGGGAACGATCAGGGAGACCTGATGGGGGGCGATGGGTTCGGCGAGCTTCATGGCGCGGGAGGTCGGAATCGACCGCCCATACTGCGGGCGAACCATGACGCGCGCGTAAACGTATTGTGACGCGCCTGTTACAGCGCGCGTTTGGGAAATTCCGCCCGGTTATGGGGCCTTGACCACCCGGAGGTAGCGCAGGCGCACGCCGTCCGCCGCGTCCTGTTCGATCCAGGCCAGATGAAGATTGCCCATCTCGTCCAAGGCGATGGCCGGGCTGGTTTGCCGACCCGGGCCGGAAATCGCCGCTAGGGTGGAATTCTCGCTCCAGCCGGATGGCGTCAGCCGGGTCAGCCAGATGTCCGCCGTGCCGTCCCGCTCGTCGTCGAAGGCGATCACCAGGTCGCCTCGACTGTTGCCCGCCGCCGTGGGATGCCATTGGGCGATGGCGTCGCCGAAGCTGTCCTGGGCCTTGCCGTCCTTGGCGAAGGTGGCGCCGCCGTCGTCGCTCACGGCGGCGTAGACGTCGTAGCCGGAGAGGAAATCCCGCTTGTCCAGCCAGGTGGCGGCGAGACGAGCGCCGAAAGGCGCCAGGGAGGGACGCATGGCGCCGGTGCCCCGGCCCAGGTCGCCCTGGGCCTTGCCGGTCGGGTTGCCGCTGATGCGCCTGGGCGCGCTCCAGTTCAGGCCGTCCTGGCTGCCGCTGCCGTAGATGACCGTGTGCCCATGGCGCCGGTCCTCCCAGGCCAGGGCCAGGCCTTGCCGCGTGGCGGCCAGGGTCGGGAACAACTGGTCGTCGACGGGGGCGACGGCATCGGCGGGCAGGGCGGCGCCGGGCTTGATCGCCATGCCGTCGATGGCCAGGGGCGCGAGCCGGACGCGGCGCCAGCGGCCCTCGGGCGCGCTCCAGGCGGCGAACGCGCCCAGGCGCGGATGGTAGGCCACACTACCTTGTCCGCCGGAGTCCGCCAGCCGAAGCGCGGGACCGACGCCGTGGAGATCGGCAAGCGCCGCGTTGACGCCGGTTTCGTCTTCCCAGATCAGCAGGAAGCGGCCCGCGTCCAGCGCGGCCACCGCCGGTTCGAAGCATTCGCCCTTGCCCATGGCGTGCGCGCGGAAAACGGCCGAGTCGGCGGCTTTCACGCCCACGTGGCAGCCGGGCGCGCCGCCCCGGTTGTCTTCCCAGACGAGGGCGACCGCGTCCGCGGACACGGCCAGACTTCTGCGGCCGGTGGCATCCAGATGCACGAAGGTGCTGGAGCCGCCGGCGACCACATCGATGGGCGCATCCGCGCCGCGGGCCGGGAGCGCAAGCGCGAGAATGTGGAAACAGGCGATGACGGCGGCGAGCTTCACTTCTTGCTCCCCAGGAATTGCATCAGGGTTTGCGTTCGGTAATATCCGCCGCGCACATAGCGGTCGTAATCCTTGAAATCGTCCACCGTCTTGAAGCCGGGAATCTTCGCGACCACCTGGCCGTCCGGCGTCATGAACACGAACAGGGGCGTGGCATAGGCGCCCAGCTTCGCCCCCAGTTCCCCCTCGGTGAGACGCTCGCCGCTGGGCAGACGGATGCGCTTGCCGCCTTCGGCATCCACATAGACCAGCACGTAGTTTTCGCTGAACAGCTGCTTCAGGCCCGGATCGGAGAATGTCTTGCGGTTGACGTGGTCGCACCAGGCGCAGCCGTAGCGGCCGAAATAAAGCAGGACGGGTTTGTTCTCCGCCTGGGCCTGGCGCATGCCGGCGTCGTGGCCGAGGAAGGGGTAGCCGGCGGGCGGATCGGCCCAGGCGGTGGTGACCAGCAAAGACAGCGCGAACAGGCAGCGGGCGCTAAAAAGAAGGAAGGGCATCTATCGTCTCCAAGAGTTTCGCGGGATATTCTTCCCCGATTTGACAAAAAGGAAGCGCACGCATGTACCAATCCGCCACCATCGGTATCGTTTCCGTCAGCGATCGGGCCAGCACCGGCGTATACGAGGATAAGGGTCTTCCGGCCCTGAAGGAATGGCTGCTTGCCGCGTTGCATAATCCTCTGGATTTCGAGCAACGCCTGATTCCCGACGAACAGGCGGAGATCGAGCGGACCCTGATCGAACTGGCGGCCACCTGCTGTCTGGTGCTGACCACCGGCGGTACCGGCCCGGCGCCGCGGGATGTGACGCCGGAGGCCACCCTGGCGGTCGCCGACAAGGTGTTGCCCGGCTTCGGCGAGGCGATGCGCGCGGTGAGCCTGAAATATGTGCCCACGGCGATCCTCTCGCGCCAAGTGGGGGTGGTGCGGGGAAGCTGCCTGATCCTCAACCTGCCCGGCCAGCCCAAGGCCATCAAGGAAACCCTGGACGGCGTGTTCGCGGCGGTGCCCTATGGCATCGACCTGATCGGCGGGCCTTATCTGGAAACCCGTGAGGAGGTGGTGGCGGCTTTCCGGCCGAAATCGGCGCGCCGGCCATGACCGTGCGGGGCCAGCTCTCCTCCTGGCCTCTTCCGCTTACCGCCGGCGCGTGTCTGGCGACCGGGGGATTGGCCCACTTCCTGGTGGGGTCGGATCTGGCGCCCGTGATTTTCTGGCCGCCGCCGGGCATCGCCCTGGGGGCCGCGCTGATCTGGGGTCTGCGGACCGTTCCCGCCGCGTTCGTCGGTACCGCCGGCGCCCTACTGTGGTGGGGCATGTCCTGGCATGACGCCATCCTGCTGGGGGCCGCCACCTCGGTGCAAGCCCTGGCGGGCACCCTGCTGCTGAGGAAGGCGGGCTTTCCCGGCATTCTCTATCGGGTGTCGGATCTGGCTAAACTGGTCATCCACGGCGGGCTGCTCGCGGGGATATTGGCGGCCGGCTTGACCTACCTTGCGATGCGGGACGTGGACTGGTTCTGGGAGGCCTCGTTGCCGCGCTGCGTGCTGGCCGTGGTGGCGGCCCATATGTTGGCGGCGCTGGTTTTCGTGCCCATCGTCGTCTGCCGCCGCACCGCCGCCTGCCCGAAAGCGAAAGGCAGCCGCTGGGAGGCGGGCATCGCCCTGCTATTGTTGCTGGCGAGCGGCATGGCCTTGGCCCACCCGGCCCTCATGGGGTTGCCGGACAGCGTTTTCCGGCCCTATCCCCTGATGCCTTTCCTGCTCTGGCTGGCGATGCGCTCGAATCCCCGTTATGCGTCGCTGGGCGTCGCCATGCTTTATGGGCTGGCCGCCTCGACGACCGGATGGGGCCAGGGGCACCTGTTCGCATTGTTGCACGATACCCTGGTTTTGCCGCTGCACGGCTATGTCCTCGTGGTGGGCCTCTCGTCCATGGCCTTGGCCGTGCTCATGGTTTCCCGCACCTTGGCGGAAGACGCCCTGCGCGCGAGCGAAGCGCGCCTGCGCAACCTTGTCGGCCTGATCCGCAATTGTCTGTGGGAAACGGATGCGCGCGGACGCTTCGTCTACCTGGATAGCCACGTGGAGTCGGTGTTCTCCTTGCCCGCCGCCGCCATGCTGGGACGGCGGCCCGAGGACATCTGGCCGGCCGGCCTGGGGCCCGCGCTGCGGGCGCTGTTCAGGCAGACCATGGACGGGAATCTGGCCGAGTATGCCCCCCAGAACCTGGCGCGGGCGGATGGCGAAATGACCTATCTGGAAACCAACTGCTCGCCCTTGCGCGATGCCAGCGGCCGTCATCTGGGCTGGCAGGGCATCACGCGGAACGTGACCGACCGGGTGCGCATGGCACGGAATCTGGACGATAGCGATCGCCGTTTCCGGCAATTGGCGGAGAGCATCGAGGAGGTCTTCTGGGTTTCCGATCGCGCGATCACCCGCTTCGAATATCTGAGTCCCCAGTGCGAGGAAGTCTATGGCGTTTCGCGGGAGGAATTGATGGGCGACGCCCGGAACCGCATGCCCGCCATCTGCCAGGACGATCTGCCCCATTTTCACGAGCGGCTGAAGGACGTGGTGGACGGCAAGCCGGTCGATGTGGATTTCCGTATCCACCATGCGCGCAAGGGTCTGCGCTGGATCCGCTCGCGCTCGTTCCCCTTCGAGGACACGGACGGCAAGGCCATGACCGCGGGCATCGTCGAGGACATCACCGAGCGGAAACTGCTGGAGCAGGCGAACATGGTGGAGGCCCTGGCCCAGCGGGATGCCCTGATCCGGGAAGTGCACCATCGCATCAAGAACAATCTCCAGACCGTGGTGGGTCTGTTGCGCCGCGAGGTCGGCAAGCATCCCGAGGCGAAGACCGCCATCGAAGCCGCCATCGCCCAGGTGCAATCCGTCGCGGTGGTACATGGGCTCCATGGACGGGTCACTCAGCACACCATCATGCTATGCGAGTTGTTGCCGGCCATCGTCAACAACGTGTCCGAGCTGACCGGCGTGACGATCCGGCGCGAGGGCGTGCGGGAAGGCTGCGGCGAGCTGCGCATCAAGGACAGCGAGACCGTGGCCGTGGCGCTGATCCTCAACGAATTGGCCACCAATGCGGTGAAACATGCCACCGCCCTGGGCGACGAGGCGGCTTGTCCGCTGGTTACAATGGCCCGGGAAGGACATCTGGCCCGCATCCGCATGGTCAATGCCGGGCGCTTGCCCCAGGCGTTCGACTTCGCCACGGGGGTCGGGCTGGGTACCGGCCTCGGACTGGTGCGGGCGCTGGTTCCCAAGCCGGGCATGGCGATCGAGTACCGTCAGCGCGGCGAGGAAGTGGAAGTGGAGGTGGTGATCGAAGCCCCCGTGCTGACGCCGACCTCGGTCGATCAATTGAACTTCGGGTAAGGAGGAACATGAGAAAAATACTGATCGTCGATGACGACCGGGTGATACTGAACATTCTCGCGGAAGGGCTGCGGGAGTTGGGCTATGAGGTTGCCACCTCGGTTTCCGGGGCCGATGCGCTCAGGCTGGCGCGGGCCAGCGCCCACGATCTGGCGATCCTGGATATGCGCATGCCGGAAATGTCCGGGCTGGAACTGGCCAGGGAGCTGAAGGCGGCGAATCTGGCCCCGTTCGTGTTTCTCTCCGCGTTCGGGGACGAGACCGACGTGCGGGATGCCGCCGAGGCCGGCGCCCTGGGCTATCTGGTCAAGCCGGTGGATATCCCGCAACTGGTGCCCTTCATTGAGGCGGCCATGGCGCGCGGCCGCGAAATCGACATGCTGCGCAATACCACCGATCAACTCCAGCAGGCTTTGCGGGTCGAGCAGAAGACCCGCACCGCGGTGGGCATCATCATGGAGCGCAAGGGTCTGGACCGGCAGGAAGCCTTCGATCTGCTGCGCGCCCGGGCCCGCTCCCAGCGCCGCAAGATCGGCGAGGTGGCCGACGATTTGATCGTGGCGGTGGAGGGGATGAATCTGACCTTGCGCACGCCTTGAAGCGTCGCGCCAAGGGGTTTTTAAAATTCCCCTAAAGTTTAGTAAAGTATCACCGTAATTTGCTTGGTGGTAACTACCTACCAAGCTTCCTGGCAAAGATGACCTACCCAAGCCCTCGGGGTCGCCTTCACACCGCCGCCAACTCCTCGCGGCGCATCCCAAGCATCGGGCCCAGCTCCCGCCCATGATTTTCTCGTGACGCAGGTCGTTTCTTGCCTGGAATCCTCTCGCAAGCGTCTGTGTCGCGGATAAGTTGTCCTCGGTTTCAATGGCAGGGAGAGGAACATGGATACGAACAAGATCAGCGTCACGCCGGAAGGCGAACTGCACATCAAGGTCGGGCGGGATTTCGGCTTGGACGAGGCCGTGCTGTGCATGCGGAACTGTCCCCACCCGTCGACTGAATCCGCCCGGCGCGTGGTATTCGACCTGCGTGGCACAAGAACCATCCAGACCGCCGGCCTGGGATTCATGCTCATGGTCAAGGAGCGTTGCCAGCTTTCAAAGGAGAACGCCGTGATCGTCTACGACGACCCCCACATCGGCCAGATGCTTTATCTCTCCCACTTCGAGGAGAAGTTCCATCTGGTTCTGCAAGCCAAGCACGAGCCGACGCATAAGCCTGTGGGAATGGAAATGAACGGGGGGGCCGCCTAGGCGCCGATCCAGGAGAGCGTTGCCATGACCAAGGGAAAAGGCCGATCCGCGCTGCCCGCGAACGACGAGTCGGGTGGCACGGACCCATTGCGCGAGGGCGATGTTGCGCGGTCCACGGTCGAGGAATTGCGCCTGCTGGAAAAGGCGTTCCAATTCAATCCCGTCGCGATCATGATCACCGACCATGCGAATCGGATCATCGCGGTGAATCAGAGTTTTACCCGCTTGACCGGCTATGGCGCCGAGGATGTGCTTGGACAGAAGCCCTCCCTCCTGAAGTCCGGGCGCCAGGGCCCCGAGTTCTACCGGGATATGTGGGGCAGCCTGCACGTCCATGGCGAGTGGTCCGGCGAGATCTGGGATCGACGCAAGGACGGCAGCCACTACCCCAAATGGCTCGACATCAATGTGGTGCGGGAAACCCCGAACGGGGCCGTGAGCCATTACGTGGCGTTTTTCAAGGACATGTCCGCGAGCAAGGTGGCGGAGGAGCGCATCCGCCTGCTGGCCTATCACGATCCCCTGACCGGACTGCCCAATCGCCTGCTGCTGACGGACCGTCTGGCCCACGCCCTGGCTTCGGCCAGGCGGCGCCAGGGCCATGTGGCGGTGATGTTCATCGATCTGGACCGCTTCAAGAACGTCAACGATTCCCTGGGCCACGCGGTGGGCGACAAGCTGTTGTGGGAGATCGCGCATCGGCTCAACGCCTGTGTGCGCGAGGAGGATACGGTTTCCCGGTTGGGCGGCGACGAGTTCGTGGTGGTGCTGGAGAGCCTGCAGGATCACCAGGACGCGGTCGCCATCGCCAACAAGATCCACCGGGCGTTCGAAGAACCCATCACGGTGGACGGCCATAGCCTGCATGCCTCGGCCAGCATCGGCATCGCCCTCTATCCCAACGACGGCGAGAATGGCGAGGTGCTCATGCAGAACGCGGATACGGCCATGTATCAGGCCAAATCCCTGGGCCGCAACAATTACCAGTTCTTCGCCCCATTCATGAATGCCCACGTGCGCGAGCGCCTGGACCTGGAAAACACCCTGCGCGAGGCCCTGGCCCGGGACGAATTCGAACTGTATTACCAGCCCATCGTCGATTTGCGCGATGACGAGATCGTCTGTGTCGAGGCCTTGATCCGCTGGCGCCATCCGGTCCAGGGCCTGGTGCCGCCGGACAAGTTCATCCCCGTCGCCGAGGAGACCGGCTTCATCGTCCAGATCGGCGACTGGGTCATCGATCAGGCTTGCCGGATCCTCGCGGCCTGGCATGGGCAGGGCTTCCAGCCGCCGCGCATGTCCTTGAACGTTTCTCCGCGCCAGTTCCGCCAGCCGGGCCTGGCGGACCGCATCCGCCATATCCTGGACAGCCACGGCATCGACGCCCGCCAGATCGATCTGGAGGTCACGGAGAGCGCCCTGATGGACCATCCCGAGACGGCGGCCCGCATCCTGCGGGAGTTGAAGGTCATGGGCCTGGGCATCGTCGTCGACGATTTCGGCACCGGCTATTCCTCACTGGCCTATCTGAAGACCTTCCCCATCGACAAGTTGAAGATCGACCGCTCCTTCGTGCGGGACATCCTCACCGACAACAGCGACCGGGAGATCACCCTCGCGGTCATCGCCCTGTCCCACAACCTGGGCCTCAAGGTGGTGGCGGAAGGGGTGGAGGAAGTGGAACAGCTGGACTTTTTGAAGAGCCACCGCTGCGACAGCGTGCAGGGTTATTTCTACAGCCAGCCCCGGCCGGCCGGGGACTTCATCGATTATCTGATGGACTACCGCGCCGGCCTGCCCGTGTGAAGCGGCCGCTCAGCCGAGCAAGCGCCTGACCACGACGCCCGCCAGCATCAACCCGAACAGGGGCGGCAGGTAGGAAATCGTCCCGTTCACCGCGCGGGCGCGGCCTTGGCTCACCGCTTCCGGCGGGCGCGGGGGAAGGCCGGGCTCGTCGGACCAGACCACCGACACGCCCTTGTCGACGCCCCGCTTGCGCAGGCGCTTGCGCACGATGCGGGCGAGGGGGTCCTGCTCCGTTTCGGCGATATCGGAAACCCTCACCCGCGTCACATCCAGCTTGTTGCCCGCGCCCATGCTCGCGGCCACGGGCAGGTCGCGGCGGCGCGCCTCGACGATGAGGGCGATCTTGCAGTTCAGGGAATCAATGCAATCCACCACGTGGTCAACGTCCTCGGGCAGCAGGGCGGGGATGTTGTCCGGCGTCAGGAAATCCGTCAGCACGGTGAGCCGGCAATCCGGATTGATGTCGCGGATGCGTTCCGCCATCACCTCCGCCTTGAGCCGGCCCACCGTCGAGAGCAGGGCCGGCAGTTGCCGGTTGATGTTGGAGACGGCGACCGCGTCCATGTCCACCAGGGTGAGGCGGCCGACGCCGGCCCGGGCCAGGGCTTCCGCGCACCAGGAACCGACGCCGCCGAGCCCCGCGAGGAACACGTGTCTGCCGGCGAGAACCTCGAGCCCGCCCTGGCCGATCAGGATTTCGGCTCGTTCGAACTGGGGCGGGATATTCATTTCCAGATGGGCAACAGGCTGGCGGCGATGCCGGCGAACACCGCGCCGCCGAACCAGTTGTTGTGCAGGAAGGCCTTGAAGCAGGCCTTCGGCTCCCGCGCCCGGATCAGGGTGTAGTGGTAGCCCGCGACGCCGGCGGCGGCGAGCAGGCCGAGATAGAACGGCCAGGCCAGCTTCGACTCCCATCCCACCATGGCCAACAGGGCCAGGGTCAGACCGTAGCAGAGCATCACCGCGGTGACGTCGAAGCGGCCGAAGGTGATGGCGGAGGTCTTGATGCCGATCTTCAGGTCGTCGGCCCGGTCCACCATCGCGTATTCGGTGTCGTAGGCGATGGCCCAGAACACGTTCGCGCTGATCAGCAGCCAGGCGATGGGCGGCACGGCGCCCAGGTGGGCGGCGTAGCTCATGGGTATGCCGAAGCCGAAGGCGACGCCCAGATAGGCCTGGGGCACCGCGAAGAAGCGCTTGGTGAACGGATAGGAGGCGGCGAGGAAGGCGGCGGCGACGGAAAGCTCGATCAGCAGCTTGTTCCGCAACGGCAGGATGAGTAGGAAGGCCAGCAAAGTCAGGACCGCCGCCAGGATGAGGGCCTCCTTTTCCGTCACCCGGCCGGCGGTCAGGGGACGGTTCCTGGTGCGTTCCACGTGCCGGTCGAAATGCCGGTCGGCGTAGTCGTTGACGACGCAGCCGGCGGAGCGCATCAGCACGGTGCCGATGACGAAGACCCAGAGCACGGCCAGGTCGGGCGAGCCGGCGCTGGACAGCCACAAGCCCCACAAGGTGGGCCAGGCCAGGAGCAGGATGCCGATGGGCTTGTCCAGCCGCATCAGCTTCTCGTATTCGTCGAGGCGGTCGATCCAGTTCATCGCAGCAGGAGCGTGGCGGGCAGGAACACTTCGGTGACCAGAATGGGACACCGATGCAGGGAGAACAGGGAGCGGCGCGCCCACAAGGAACGCGGCGGCCGCGGGGCATGCCCGGCCGCCGCGCGGTAGAGGGGGTGGCGCCGATCCAGGCGCTTGAATTCGAGGGCGTGGCGGCCGATGCGCGGGTCGCTGAACAAGGCCGCGCCCAGCGGCCGATTGCCGAGCCCCGCCAGGCCGGCCCAGGGACCGGCCAGACCGGCCAGCGGGATGACGCTATGGGCGAACACCAGGGGCATGTCGGCTTCCTTCAGCAGCACCTCGCGGATGACCGCGTTGCGGCCCGGGGGCAGTCCCAGGACCGCGCATTCGTCCCGGTTCGGGCGGGCGACGGATTGCATCAGCCGCTCCACGCCGAAGCGGGAACAATAGCCTTGCAAGCGCAGGGTGAGGGAGCCCCGGTCGGTCAACCAGTGGCGCCACGCGCCCGCCGGCCATGCCGAAGCCAGCCACTCGGATGTCATGCGGAATCCATGTCGGGAAAAACAGAATTATGCCCGCAGGTAGTCCAATCCGCGCGGCAACCAGCGATCGAGATGCCGATCCACGGCCTCGGGATCGCGGGCGAGCAGATCGTCCGCCGCCGCGCGGGCGGCTTCCAGCAGATCCAGATCGGTTTCCAGGTCGGCGAAGCGCAGGATCTGCTGGCCCGACTGGCGCGCGCCGAGGAATTCGCCGGGACCGCGCAATTTCAAATCCTCCCGGGCGATGGCGAAACCGTCGGCGTTTTCCTTGATGATGCGCAGCCGCTGCTTCGCGCTTTCCGAGAGGGGGGCGCCGTAGATCAGCAGGCAGGTGGATTCCCGCGCGCCCCGGCCGACCCGGCCGCGCAACTGGTGCAACTGGGCGAGGCCGTAGCGTTCGGCGTGCTCGATGACCATGAGGCCGGCGTTGGGCACGTCCACGCCCACCTCGATCACCGTGGTGGCCACCAGCAGGTTCAGCCTGCCCGCCTTGAAATCGGCCATGACGGCGGCCTTCTCCTCCGCCTTCATGCGCCCGTGCACCAGGCCGATGGCCAGTTCCGGCAGCAGCTCCGCCAGTTCCGCGTGGCTTTCCTCGGCCGCGCGCAATTGCAGTTTTTCCGATTCCTCCACCAGGGGGCAGACCCAGTAGGCCTGGGCGCCGCTCAGGCAGTAGTCGCGCAGACGGCCGACCACCTCGTCGCGGCGGCTTTGGGCGACCATGCGGGTAACGATGGGCGTGCGTCCAGGCGGCAGCTCGTCGATGACGGAAACGTCGAGGTCCGCGTAGTAGCTCATGGCCAGGGAGCGGGGGATGGGGGTGGCGGACATCATCAGCAGATGGGGCATGAGGGGCGTGTCGCCGGCGTGTTGGCCCTTTTCCCGCAGCGCCAGGCGTTGCGCGACGCCGAAGCGGTGTTGTTCGTCGACGATGGCGAGGTTGAGGTCGCGGAAACTGACGCCGGACTGGAACAGGGCGTGGGTTCCCACCGCGACGCGGGCGCGACCCTCGGCGATGTCGGCCAGGATCCGCTGCTTCGCCTTGCCCTTGATGGCGGCGGCGAGCCAGACCACGGCCAGGCCGAGGGGTTCGAGCCATTCCCGGAACTTGAAATAGAGCTGTTCCGCGAGGATTTCCGTCGGCGCCATCACCGCCACCTGGCCGCCGGCGGCCAGGGCGGGAAGGGCGGCCAGGGCCGCGACCAGGGTCTTGCCGCTACCCACGTCGCCTTGCAGCAGGCGGTTCATGGGGTGGGGACGGGCCAAGTCCCGGCGGATTTCCCCCAGCGCGCGGGCCTGGGCGGCTGTGAGCCGGAAGGGCAGGGTGGCCAGCAGCTTTTCGCTCAAGGGGTTTTCGGCGGGCAAGGGGGGCGCGGACAACTGGCTGCGCTGGCGCGCGGCGAGCTTGAGGGAGAGCTGCTGGGCCAGCAGTTCGTCGAACTTGATGCGGCGCCAGGCCGGATCGTCCCGCTTCTCCAGTCCGGCGAGGTCGCTGCCGGGGGCGGGGCGATGCAGATGCGCCAGGGCGGCGGCGAAGGCCGGCAGGTCCAGCGCGGCCGGCAGTTGCTCCGGCAGGCTGTCGCTCAGGTCCGCCGCTTGGAGCGTCGCGGCGACCGCCTTGCGGATGGCGAATTGCGAGAGCCCGGCGACGGCGGGATACACCGGCGTCAGGCGATCCGGCAAAGGCGTGTTGTCCCGCACCACGCGCAACTGGGGGTGCACCATTTCCGCGCCGAAGAAGCCGGGCCTGATCTCGCCCAGCAGCCGGACGCGGGTGCCGGGTTTGAGTTGGGCGAGCTGGCTGGGATAGAAGTGGAGCAAGCGGAAAAACAAGGTCTGCGCGGCCATGTCGGCGGCGTCGGCGCTGTCGCCGACCTCGACGACCAATTGGCGGCGGGGGCGGTTCTGGACTTCCGCATGGCGGACCCAGCCTTCCACCTGGACGAATTCGCCGAGCCGGATCGTCGCCAGCGGGACGAGGCGGGTCTCATCCAGGTAGCGCAGCGGCAGGTGCAGAATCAAGTCGCGCGCATCGGCCAGCCCGAGCCGGTGCGCGATGGCCTCCGGGGTCTGCTCGGAAGCCATCCGGCTTCAGCGGTCGACGCTCGCCAGCAAGGGCGCCGCAGATTGGGAGGCCACCGCCCTTTGCAAGACCACCAGTCCTTCCAGAATGCGATCCCGCAGCAGCAGCAATTCCGCGAGGCTTGCCTTGGCTTTGTCCAGTTCGCCGACGGCGCGCAGACGCACGATCTCCGGCCCGAGCTGGTGAACCTTGATATGGTCCAGTTCCAGGTCGGCGAAGGCCCTCATCTCGCCGTAACGCAGCCGGCCATGGCCGTAATACCAATGGCCGAAGCGGCATTGGCGATGATCGAACAGCTCGTGCTCGGCGAGTTGCAGCGTTTCCCCGCGCACATATTGGGAAATCTGCCGCGTCCACTTGATGTGGTCGTACTGGGCCACCAGCAAGGGGAAATCCACCATGTCCCAGCGGGTATCCGCCCACAGCGCCCACTGGGGATCGGGCCGGTAGCCGGCCACCCAGGCCGGGATTTCCGATGCCGGCATGGGACGGGCGATGCCGAAGCCCTGGGCGATGTCGCAACCGAGGCGCATCAGCAGCACCCCCTGCTCGGCGGTTTCCACGCCCTCGGCCACGACGATGCGGCGGAAGGCGTTGGCCAGGCTGATGATGCCGTCGATGAGGGTGAGGTCGTCCGCGTCCTCCAGGACGTCGCGCACGAAGCACTGGTCGATCTTCAGCACGTCGGCGGGAATGTCGCGCAGGTAGGACAGGGAGGCGTAGCCGGAGCCGAAGTCGTCCAGGGCGAAGCCGACGCCGAGCCGCTGGCAGGTGTTGATCACGCCGCGCACATGGGCGGTATTTTCCAGGGCCGCGGACTCGAGGATTTCCAGTTCCAGGCTGCCGTCGGGGACATCCGGAAAATCGACCAGGCAATCGTGCAGACAGTCGATGAAATCGGCCCGCTGCAATTGCCGAGCGGCGATGTTGACGCTGACCGGGAGGTCCAGCCCCGCTTCCCGCCATGCGGTGATTTGCGCCAGGGCGGTGCGCACCACCCATTCGCCGATATCGATGATGAGGTCGTCGTGTTCGACCAGGGGCAGGAATTCCCCGGGCGCGACCAGCCCCTGCTCGGGATGCCGCCAGCGCAACAGGGCTTCCGCGCCGATCACCCGGCCGCTGCGCAGGTTGACCTTGGGCTGGTAGTGCAACTCGAACTCGCCGCCGAGCAGGGCTTCGCGCAGGCGCTCCAAGGTCTGGCGTCGGGAATGGGCGAGCTGATCCTGCTCCGCGTCGAACAGATGGAAGCGGTTGCGCCCCGCCTGCTTGGCCTGGTACATGGCCAGATCCGCGTGGCGCAGCAAGGTTTCCGGATCGGCGCTGTCGAAGGGATAGACCGTGATGCCCAGGCTGGCCGACAGGACGTGCTCGCGGCCGTCGATTTCGCAGGCGGTGGAGGACAGGGCCAGGATGCGATGGGCGACGTTCTCCAGCTCGTCCATATTGGGCAGGCCGTTGATGATCAGCGCGAATTCGTCCCCGCCCAGGCGCGCCACCGTGTCGCCCCCGCGCACCACCTGGCGCAGGCGCTGGGCGATGAAGATGAGCAGCTTGTCGCCGGTGACGTGGCCGAAGTGGTCGTTGACGGCCTTGAAGCCGTCCAGGTCCATGAAGATCACCGCCAGCAGCAGGTTGTTGCGCTTGGCCAGATCGCTGGCCTGTTGCAGGCGTTCGGTCAGCAACTTGCGGTTGGGCAGTTCGGTCAAGGCGTCGAAGTGGGCCAGCCGTTCCAACTGCTGCTGGGCATTCCGCAATTGCTGGATATCCGTGATGACGCCGACGTGGCGGAGGATCTTGCCCGTCTCGTCCTTCACCGCGCTGACGCTGAGAATCTGCTGGTAAACCTCGCCGTTCTTGCGGCGGTTCCATATCTCGCCGCGCCACTGCCCGGTTTTTCTGATCGTGTTCCACATGCCCCGGAAAAATTCGGCTTCGTGGCGTCCCGAGGCCAGCATCGACGGCGAGCGGCCCAAGGCTTCCTTCCTGCTGTAGCCGGTGATTTCGCAGAACGCCCGGTTCACGTCGACGATGCGATTCTCGGCATCTGTGACCAGGACGCCATCGCCGATCATGTCCAGCGCGAAGCCGGACACGCCGGGATCGGTCAATTCGCCATGTCGGATTCGCTTCTGATTCATGCCGGTTCCGTGCTTTGTCATTTATCCCGGGGCAATGCGCTCGCCGCGCCGGCGCCCCCCTCCCGCCGTCGACCGCGCATCACGTCAAATCCATGATCCCGTCGGCTTCGACCAAAGCGTTGCGGGGCAGGGATGCGACCCCCACCGCCGCCCGCGCCGGGTAGGGCTGGCTGAAATACTGGGCCATGATTTCGTTGACCTTGGCGAAATTGCCCAGATCGGTCAGGAAGATGTTGATCTTGACCATGTCGGCCAACTCGCCGCCGGCCGCTTCCGCCACGGCGCGCAGATTCTTGAACACCTGGTGGATCTGGGCCTCGATGCCCTGGACCATCTCCATTGAGGCCGGCTCCAGGCCGATCTGTCCCGAGAGATAGACGGTATCGCCCACCTTGACCGCTTGCGAATAGGTTCCGATGGCCTGGGGCGCGCTGGGTGTGGAAATGATGCTTTTCGGCACGATGTCTCCGTTTCGTGTGACGACGATTTTTATGGCGCAAGCCTACATCAAATGCATCGATTCGTGCCCGACCGATACAGCGCTTTTTTCCCGGTTTACAATGCGCGCCCCGGCGGACGGCGCGCGTCAGCGTCCGGTCCGACGGTCATGGAAGCGTGGCCGAGCGGTTTAAGGCACCGGTCTTGAAAACCGGCGTAGGGCAACCTACCGTGAGTTCGAATCTCACCGCTTCCGCCAGTTTCCGACGACGAAAAGCAAAACGCGGGCATTTGCCCGCGTTTTGCTTTGGATCGCGTCGCGGCTCAGTGGGTCAGAATCCACTTGGCCAGCGCGTCCGCGTCGCCCTTGGCTTTGGCCTGGGGCGGCATGGGGATCTTGCCGTATTTGCCCTTGCTGCCTTTGACGATGGTCTCGGCCAGCATCTTCTCGGCGTCCTTCTGGCCCTTGTTCTTGGCGGCGACGTCCTTCCAGGTCGGGCCGATTTTCTTCGCGGTCGCGTCGTGGCAGGCGATGCAGCCGTTCTTCTTGGCCAGATCGGCATCCGCGAGGGCGGTTCCGGAGATAACCAGGGTTGCGGCGAGCATGGCGGCGGTCAAGGATTTCATGTTTTTCCTTCCGAGGTGTGGGTAATGGAAAAAGTATATAAGAACTTCCTGATACGGCTATGACAAAGATCAATTCAAACGAAAAGATTTGACCGCCTCATCCAGCGAGTTCGCGCTGGCGGCCAGCGTCGCGGCCAGGGATACGCCTTTGCCGGCATCCTCCAGGGTCTCGCCGTTCAGGTGCTCGATAGCATGCACGCTGGCGCGCACCTGGTCCACTGCGTTGCGCTGCGTGCCGGTGGCGCCGGCGATCTCCATGACCTGGGCGGTCACGTCGGTCACGCTCTTGGCGATGCGCGCCAGGGCTTCCCCCGCTTCCCGCGCGTGGCCGACTCCGGCCGAGGCCTCGGTCATGCCCTGGCTGATGGCATCGGTGGCCTGGCGGGTTTCGCTCTGGATGTTCTGGATCATCTGTCCGATCTCGCCGGTGGCCTGGGTGGTCTTTTCCGCCAGTTTCCGGACCTCGTCCGCCACCACGGCGAAGCCGCGTCCCTGTTCGCCGGCCCGGGCCGCCTCGATGGCGGCGTTGAGCGCGAGCAGGTTGGTCTGATCGGCGATTTCCTTGATGACGGCGACGATGGCGCCCACATCCTGGGAACTGCGGCCCAGCTTCTCGACGAAGGCGGTCGCTTCATTGACCGTGGTGTGGATGCGTTCCATGCCGACCAGGCTTTCCTTCGCCACGTCCACGCCCTCCTGGGCGATGCGCCCGGTTTCCCGGGCCTGCTCGGACGCGTGCTGGGTGCGGGAGGTGATGTCCGCGATGGCGTTGTCCAGATGGCTGACGGCGGCGCCGATTTCGTTGGCGCTGCCGTTCATGCGCTCGACCCGTCCGTGGATGCGGTCCGCTTGCGAGTTGATCGCGCCGCAATCCTGTTTGACCTGGCCGCTGAGGCCGGAGGTGCGGGAAATGAGTTCGCGCAGGGTGGTGGCCATGTCGTTGAAGCTTCTGACGATCTCGCCGATGGTGTCCTCGCTGCGGATCGAGCAGGTCAGGGACAGGTCGCGCTGGGCGATGGCGCTGGCCACCTGGGAGATGCGGCGCAGCTTGGAGATGAGCACCAGATTGACGACCCAATAGTTGACGGCCCCCATGACCAGTCCGGCGATCAGGCAGCCGATGACGAACCAGACCAGCATGCCCTCCTTCCATGTCACGAAGAAGTCCGCGTAAAAGGGGAATACCGATGCCATGAGCACGCCTGTTCCCAAAAACGTGAACAGGACATTGCGCAGAATGCTGGGCTGCATGAATTCTCCAGGGGCGTATTTTTGTACTAGCGCTTATCGGCCCGGCGGAAAAAAACTTTATCTGATTCGCGCCATGCGCCTACCACTGCACCACATGCACGTTGGACAGGCCGCGGCCCAGGAAACGCTCGCCGATGGTCTGGAAGCGCAGGGGCACATCGGTGACCCAGAAGTGGTATTCGGGCGCGACCCGGTCCGGGTTGTTCAGATGCAGTTCGGAGAGCAGGGCGGCGGTCTGTTCGGCCATGGCGTCGGCGGAGTCCACCAGGGCCACATCCGGGCCAACCACGTCGCGCAACAGGGGTTTGAGCAGGGGATAGTGGGTGCAGCCCAGCACCAGACTGTCCACGTTCTCCGCCAGCACCGGCTTCAGGTATTCCTGGGCGGTGAGGCGGGTGACCGGATGGTCCAGCCAGCCTTCCTCCACCAGGGGCACGAACAGGGCGCAGGCCTGGGAGGTGAGCCGGGCATCCGGCTCGATGCTGTGGATGGCGCGGGCATAGGCGTTGCTGTTGATGGTGGTGGGCGTGCCGATGACGCCGATGCGCCGGGTCTTGCTGGCCGCGAGGGCGGCGACGGCGCCGGCGTCGATGACGTCCAGCACCGGCGTCGGGGAGAGGTCGCGCACCATCTGGGCGGCGACGGCGGCCATGGTGTTGCAGGCGATGATCAACAGCTTGACCCGCTTTTCCAGCAGGAACTCGGCGATCTGGGTGGTGTAGTGGGAGATGGTCTGCACCGACTTGATGCCGTAGGGCACCCGCGCGGTGTCGCCGAAGTAGTGGATCGATTCGAACGGCAGCCGTTCCATGAGTGACCGCACCACGGTGAGCCCGCCGACGCCGGAGTCGAACACGCCGATGGGGCCGCGGGGGTTGAGATGCTCGCTCATGGTTTCGAATGCTGGCGGGAAAGCGCCCATTGTAAATGTTCGCGCACCAGGGCCGAGGGGTGATCGGCGCGTTGTTCCAACGCGCGCGCGATGTCGGTGCTGGCCGGCGCGTTGCCCAGGGCCACGGCCAGGTTGCGCAGCCAGCGTTCATGGCCGATGCGGCGGATCGCGGAGCCAGCCAGGCGGGCCAGGAATTCGGCTTCGCTCCAGGCGAACAGGTCGAGCAACCCGGCGCTGTCCAGGCCGTTCCTGGGCTGGAAGTCGGCGGCGTCGGCGCGGCGCGCGAAGCGGTTCCAGGGGCAGATCAGTTGGCAATCGTCGCAGCCGTAGATGCGGTTGCCCAGCAGCGGGCGCAGTTCCACCGGAATCGCGCCGCGATGCTCGATGGTGAGATAGGAAATGCAGCGCCGGGCATCCAACTGGTAGGGGGCCAGGATGGCCCGGGTCGGACAGATATCCAGGCAGGCCTGGCAGTTGCCGCAGTGTCCGGCTTGCGGCGGATCGGGGGCGAAGGGCAGGTCGGTATACAACTCGCCGAGAAAGAACCAGGATCCCCGGCGGGTCAGCGTCAGCGTGTGCTTGCCTTCCCAGCCCAGGCCGGCCCGCTTGGCCAATTCGACTTCCATGACCGGCGCGCTGTCGGCGAAGGGGCGGTAGGCGAACGGGCCGATTTCGGCAGACATGCGTTCGCCCAATTTGCGCAGCCGTTCCCGCATCGGCTTGTGATAGTCGCGGCCCAGGGCGTAACGGGACACGTAGGCGCGCCGCGCGTCGGCCAGGTTCGCCCAGGGTTCGGCCGCGTCGGGCAGGTAATCCAGGCGCGCGCTGATGATGCCGAGGGTGCCCGGCAGCAATTCGGCGGGGCGGGCGCGGCTGGCGCCATGGCGCGCCATATAATCCATGTCGCCGTGATAACCCGCCGCCAGCCAATCCATGAGCCGTTGTTCCGCGCCGCCCAGGTCGACCGGGGCGAACCCCAGCGCCGAGAAGCCGAGTTCCCGTCCCCAGGCCCGGATCGCGGGTTTCAAGGCTTCGAGATCAACCGGGTTGGTTCGCAGCGTCATGTGGAGATGATAGCGTGAGCCCCGTGTTCACCCGCGTCCTGCCCGACGAAGCGGCCACCCTGGCCTTGGGCGCCAGTCTGGCCGCCGCCCTGGCGCCTGGGCTGACGATCTGGCTGCGTGGCGACCTGGGCGCGGGCAAGACGACCTTGACCCGGGGGTTGTTGCGGGCGCTGGGTTTTTCCGGCCGGGTCAAGAGTCCGACCTATACTTTGGTTGAACTTTACGAGTTTACGAGGTTTAATCTCTATCACTTTGATTTGTATCGTTTTGCCGATCCGGACGAATGGGAAGACGCGGGCTTTCGCGAATACTTCAATCCCGCCAGTGTTTGCTTGGTGGAATGGCCGGACAAAGCCGGCGCTTTGTTCCCCGCCCCGGATGTGGCGTTGGAGTTGGGATTTTTCGACGATGGGAGCATGGATGGCCGATCTGTACGGATCGAGGGACTCACGCAGGCGGGCGGGGCATGCGTCGCGCGCTTGATAGCCGCTTTCGCGTCCTGATCGCCGTCCTCGCGTTGTTCACGGTGGGCTGGGCTCAGGCCGCCAGCGTCAAGGCGGTGCGTCTGTGGCCGTCGCCGGAGTACAGCCGGCTTGCCATCGAGCTGAGCGAATCCGTCAACTACAAACAGTTCAGCCTGAAGAATCCGGAACGGGTCGTGCTCGATCTGGAAGGCGTCAGTCCGGAAGCCGTGCTCACCGATATCGCCGGCAAGGTCACGCCCCAGGACGCCTATATCGCCAGCATCCGGGTGGGGCTCAACCGGCCCGGCGTGACCCGCATGGTGGTGGAACTGAAGACCGAAGTCCGGCCCCAGGTGTTCACCCTGAAGCCCATGGGCGAGTATGGGCACCGGCTGGTCATGGATCTTTACCCCGCATCCATGGAGGCGATCGAAAGCCAGGTGGAAAACGCGATAGAGCGGGCGGGGCAGCGGATCGACGGCGGCAAGGCGGACGACAAGGCCACTGTCGCCGAGAAGCCCGGCAAGGACGGCGAGAAGAACGCGAAGCCGGCGAAACCCGAGTACGTGCGCCTCATCACCATCGCCATCGATGCCGGCCACGGTGGCGAGGATCCCGGCGCCCGGGGCGCGAACGGTTCCCACGAAAAAGACATCACCCTGTCCATCGCCCGGCGCCTGAAAGGCATGATCGACAAGGTGGAGAACATGCGCGCCTATCTGACCCGCGACGGCGATTACTTCATTCCGTTGCATGAGCGGGTGAACAAGGCGCGCAAGGTGCAGGCCGATCTGTTCGTGTCGATCCACGCCGACGCCTTCGTCAAGCCCCATGCCCGCGGCTCCTCGGTGTTCGCCCTGTCCGAGAAGGGCGCCACCTCGGCCGCCGCGAAATGGCTGGCCAAGCACGAGAACGATGCCGACCTGATCGGCGGCGTCAATATCGCGGTGAAGGACATTTATCTGAAACAGACCCTCATCGACCTGTCCCAGACCGCGCAGATATCCGACAGCCTGAAGCTGGGCAAGGCGGTGCTGGAAGAACTCGGCGGCATCAACCAGTTGCACAAGCCCCATGTCGAGCAGGCCGGGTTCGCCGTGCTCAAGGCGCCGGACATTCCCTCCATCCTGGTGGAGACCGCGTTCATCTCGAATCCGGAAGAAGAAAAGCGTCTCAACGACGACGAATATCAGGACAAAATGGCGGAAGCCATCGTCGCCGGCATCAAGCGCTACTTCGACCGGAACCCGCCGCTGGCCCGCAACAAGCTGGCGCAGAACTACTGATCGTTGGCGGCGGGGTTTGGGCATGGCGGGGTGCCTCCGTTACCATGCTTTTTTCTGGTGAGAACTCGACCGCGTGGACACCTACCGCATTCCCATCGATACCATAGGCGTGGCGTCCCCCGCGTCCGGCATGGACGCCAGCCCGGAGACGCCCGATGAGAGCGGCAGCCGCCTGCCCGTGATCGAGGTGCTGGCGGAAATCGCCAGCAGCATGAGTTCCGATGCGGACACGGAACAGATGCTCATGCGCTTTCTGGAGATCATGGTGCGCATCTCCCACGCCAAGGCCGGCGCGGTGCGGGTGCTGACCGCGGACGGCGCCCACCTGCGCATGGTGGGGTCGCTGGGGCTGACCCCCGCGCTGGTGGAGAAGGAGCGCTACGTGCCGCTGGAATGCGGCATCTGCGGCAAGGCTACCCTGTCCCATGCCTCCCAGGCGGACAGCGTCATGGAGGTGTGCCAGAAGCAGGTGCGCCACATCTATTTCGCCCAGCATTGCAGCACCGTCTATGCCGTGCCTCTGCGCCACAAGGGCAAGGTGCTGGGGGTCTACAACATCTTCCTGGACAATCCGGAACCCCTGGCCAAGGATATCCGCTACCTGTTCAACTCCATCAGCGAGCATCTGGGCATGGCCCTGGAGAACACGCGCCTGACCCGGGAGAACATGCGCATTTCCTTGATGAACGAGCGCACCATGCTGGCGAACCAGATCCACGATTCGCTCGCCCAGACCCTGGCCTACGCGAAGATGCGCCTATCGGTGCTGAACGAGTCCCTGGCCGACGGCGACCAGGACCGGGCCAACCGCTACCTGGGCGACGTGGAGGAGGCGGTGGACTTGGCTTATTCCGAGTTGCGCGATCTCATCACCCAGTTCCGCGACCGCATCGACCCGCGCGGCCTGGTGCCGGCCCTGCAGGAGATGGCGGAAAGCTTCAGCAAGAAAGCCAACGCCGACGTGGACTTTCTCAACGTGGCCCAGGATGTGGTGCTGACCCCGGAAGAGGAAATCCAAGTGTTCCACATCATCCAGGAAGCCCTCTACAACATCTGCAAGCACTCCCGCGCGCGCCACGTGGTGGTGACCCTCGACCTGCACGAAAACCAGTATGTGGTGAACGTGGCGGACGATGGCGTGGGCCTGCACACGAGTCCGACCTCCAACATGGGCAAGAGCTTCGGTTTGACCATCATGCGCGAGCGCGCCGCCAAGCTGGGCGGCAAGCTCACCATCGAGAGCCGGGCGGCGGGCGGCACCATCGTACGTTTGAGCTTTCCGGCGCGCCAGGGCGTGGAGGATCAGCCATGAGCCGCCTGCGCATCATCCTGGTGGACGACCACACCCTGTTCCGCAAAGGGCTGGCCGAACTGCTGGAAAGCCAGGGCGCGGTCAGCGTCTCGGCGATCACCGGCGATCCGGCTGAAGTCGAGTCGCTGCTCAACGAGCATGCGCCCGACGTCCTGATCCTCGACCTCAACATCGGCGGTACCGACGGCATCCAGGTCATGCAGCAACTCCGCGCCGAGGGCTTCGATCTGCCGGTCCTGATCCTCACCGTGAGCGAGGCCGAAGAGGACATGGCGCGCGCCCTGCGCAACGGCGCCAATGGCTACCTGCTGAAGAGCATGGAACCGGACGAGGTGGTCGACGCGATCATCCGCGCCGCGCGCGGAGAAACCGTGGTGGCGCCGGGCATGACCGCGAAGCTGGTGCGCATGCTGGACAACAAGGGCAACAGTTCGACTTCGTTGTTGGAATCCCTGACCCAGCGCGAGCGGGAAATCCTGACCCACCTGGCCAAGGGGGAAAGCAACAAGGCCATCGCGCGACAACTGGACATCAGCTACGACACGGTCAAGCTGCATGTGCGCCACATACTCGCGAAGTTGAACCTGTCGTCGCGGGTGGAAGCCGCGGTCTTCGCGGTGGAGCACAAGCTGGGTCCGGGCGGTGCCGGAAGATCCTGACCGGGGGTCAAGCCCGGAGATTTTTCAGATGGTCGTGGTAGCGCGCCCGGTATAGCAGACGCCGATGCCCGGGCCGGTCGCTAAAGCCGGTGCGGGTGTGCAGCACGTTGTTGCAGATCAGGCCCATGCCCGGCGCCAGCTTGAGGGTAAACATGCCGGGGGCGTCGCCCGCCAGCAATTCCTCCAGCGCATGCAGGGCCGCCAGCGTGGCGTCATCCTGTTTCCAGGCGATGCTCTTGGTGCGCGCGGTATAACGCAGGTGGAGGATGCCCTCGTGCACGCATAGGGCGGGGCCCACTTCGTCGGGGCGGGCGACGCCCATTTCGTCGGCGCGGGCGGGAATGGTCATCGCATCGTTCGCCATCAGCGCGCGGATGTGGTCCGGATTCGCGTCGCGCAGGGCGACGTAGACCAGTTCGTGATCCAGCAGCTTGTTCTCGCCGCCCTCGTCCGCCTGGCGCACGCAATGCAAGGTCATGGCGAAGATGCGCCGCTCGCGCGGGTTGTAGTAACCGTCGGTGTGCCAGCGGATGCGCTGGTGCGTGTAGGGGATGAATTCGCCGCGCTGGGTTTTGCCGCCTTCGCCTTCCCCGTCCTGGGGCGTGAGACTGGAAATGCCGTCTTCGTCCGCCAACCAGTTCGCGTCCAGATGGGTGAGACCGAATTGCGCGGAAAGCAGGCGCGGGCCTTCCTTGTCCTCGCTTTCGCCCAGCCCGGTGGCATAGACCGCCATGTTGGTCTTGGCGATGCGTTGCCAGAGGGCTCGATATTCGCTGTCGGTGAGCTGCTTCGGCTCGCGCACCGGCACGATCAGATCCTCGCCCCGTGACGGATAATCGGCCAGCTTCTGTTCGCGCCAGGCACGGTAGCCGGCCGCGTTGTCGGGATGGAACGGGCTGTCGGTGGGAATCACGGCAAGCCTACGCGCCGGTCGCGGGCGGGTAGAAACCGTCCATGTTTTTTTTCACCATGCCCATCATTTCCGGCACCTCGATGTCCATGAGCTGGTCCTGGATCCAGGTCTGGTCGGATTTCTCCATGCCTTCCCGGACCATCAGGCTGAGGAAGCGCAGAGCCTGGAAGCTGGCCTTGTCCTCGGGGAATTCGAACTCGGCATAGTCCGTCATGCGCCGGTTGAGCAGGTCGATATAGCCGTCCTGGTAGTCGTAATCAGGGTCTAGCTTGCCATCGGTGAAATCCAGGATGTTCTGTTCCATGATTTCCGCCAGCCGCACGCCGACGGCGCTGACCAGATTCTGGCGTTTGCTGTCGTCCATGCGATCGAAGGCCAGGCGATCGACGTAATGCACCAGAAAACAGCTCAGCTCGCCGATGATCTTGAAGCCCCGCTCGGGCGTGATGATGTCGAAGTCGGCTTTCGACAGGTTGTCGATGCCTTTATCCGCCAGCCGCCAGATGGTGGAGGCGAGCACGGTGGCGACTTCCTCGGCGGGACGTTCGCCTTCTTTCTTGAACCAGACGGTTTTTGCGCGCAGCACGCTTATTCTCCTGTGGCGACCGGATGGGACGGATCGCGGATCCACTCGCTCCAGGAGCCGGGATAGAGGCGGGAACCGGGCAGGCCGGCGATTTCCATGGCCAGCAGATTGTGGCAGGCGGTGACGCCGGAACCGCAGGAATGGATGGCTTGCCAGGGCGCGCGGCCCTTCAGCAGCGCCTGGAAATTCTCGCGCAGGGCTTCGGGCGGCAGGAAGGTGCCGTCGATATCCAGGTTTTCCTCGAAGGGCCAGTTGATGGCGCCGGGAATGTGGCCGGCCACCGGGTCCAGGGGCTCGAACTCGCCGCTGAAGCGGCGTTCCGGCCGGGCATCGATGATGAGTTGCTCGCCTGTGCGCGAGGCGTGCAACACGTCGTCGGCCTGGACGATCAGGGTCGGCTCCGGCAGGCAGGCGCAATTGCCCTTGTGGATTTCCGGCAGGTCCGTCGTGACCGGGCGCTTTTCGCGCGACGCCCATTTGGGGTAGCCGCCATCCAGCAGGGCGACCCCCGGGTGGCCGAGCCAGCGCAGCATCCACCACATGCGCACCGCCATGGCGCCATAGCTGTCGTCGTAGACCACCACCTGCTTGTTGACGCCCACGCCCCAGCGGCACAGCTTTTCCGAGAAGGCTTGCGGGGTGGGCAGCGGGTGGCGGCCGGTGGTCTCGCTGACCGGCGCGGACAGATCGTCGTCGAGATGGACGTAGCGCGCGCCGGGGATGTGATTCTTGAGGTAGGCCTGACGCCCGGCGTCCGGGTCGGTCAGTGTGAAGCGGCAGTCGAAGACGATCCAGTTGGGATCGTCCAGGTGTTGGGCCAGGTCTTCGGTGGAAACAAGGGTGTTGATGAACATTGAGCGATGCCGGGAGTATCGATGCGGCGGCGAGAAGGCGGAAATGGGGACGATTCGCCCACTTCCGTCTCCTCGGCCAAACCGGATTAGTAGCCGCCCTTACCGTAGGGCTTGGTCAGGCCGGCCACGCGGGCGGACTGGCGCGCGGGCTGGTTGGGGAAGAGCTCATAGAGTTTCTTCTTCCAGTCGGTGCCGGGATGCAGGTCTTCCAATTCCGCGAGCATGTTGCGGAAATTGGGCGTATGGCCGTCATCCCGGTACTTGTCCCGCATGAAATTGATGACGGTCCAGTGTTCGTCGGTGAGCTTGATGTTCTCGGCGGCGGCGATGACCTCGACGATCTCGTCGCTGAAGTTGGCTTCCAGCAGAAATTCCTCTTCGCCGGTTTCCAGTTCTTCGCCATTCAGGATGTATCCCACGGTTTTTCTCCTATCACACGGGTTGCAAAATACTGTGCGCGACGCTGGATTCGCTCAGACGCCGCCCACTTCCTTAATCGATTTGTGCGGTATGAAGATGCCGCATCCATAGCCGCGATGCAGGCCCAGTCCACGTTCCTGCACGGTCAGGGACTGCATCAGGCTGATATCGTGCAACATCAGGCTGTAGCCGCCAATTACCCCGTTGGGGGTGTGCATTTTACGATGCTTGCCCGGAATCAGACCGGCGGGTATTTCCATCTCGTCGAGAAGGCGGCGCGCCTCCTCGATAAAGGCCGCTTCGTCGTCATTGCCGACATCGACGAAATGGGAATACAGCGTGGCGAAAGGCGTCAGCGGTTTTTCCTTGGCCGGTCCGATGACCAGCTTGCCCGCGCCCGGATCGATGCGCTTGCCGACCAGCTCGTGGGCGTCGGCCAGTCGATCGATGGGGAGCCGCATGACCAGTTTCACGCGCCGGTTGATCACCAGATTCGCATTGCGCCCGCTCGGCGCGCCATGCACGGGGTGGATGGCCGCCGTGGGCGTGTCGCGCAGCCAGGGCAGGTGCGCGGCGATTTCCTCATAAAGCGCGTAGCCGTGGTCTTCGGGCAATTCGAATCCGTTCAGATCGAACTGGATTTCCTTGAATTTGGCGATGTGCTCGAAATCCTTGATCGCCTCCCACTCGGGGTTGTACATCCGCATGACTCAGTCCTCGCGTGGTTCTCCGGGTGCATCGGCGAAAGGCTGTGCCCACTTCAACATCTCTTCGGACCAGTATTTTGCGGTGATGGGATCGAGGTCGAAAATGGTGAAGCGCGAACCGCGTTCCTTGATGCGCAAGCGTAGCATGGGAGTGCCCCCCGCCTCGTAGCGAACCTCCTGAAGCTCGATTTCTTGGTTCCCATAAGGATTTCTAAACTTCGCAAGCGATGTGATCTGGTCCATAATCCATAAGCTTTCGTTGATTTGCTAATTATCTGACATTTGCGGTCAGGTATTAATAGTCTTTATCTAGGGTAACCCCGTACCTACCCGAACGGGTAGGTGTGGTGATACCCGAGTGAATGACCCGGTTACCCCATAGGAATGATGGTTCGCTCGATAAGTGCTCCCTAATATGCGATGACTCGTTCCGTATGGTCAGCGTGCCGACGGGAAGGCGCAGAGAGTTGTGATGACACCCTGTAGTTCAAGACTTCAAGGAGATAAACAGATGGCTAAGCAAATGATTGATACGCCGAACCTGGACGACCTCGAGAATGGCCCGTGGCCCTCGTTCGTGACGGGTTTGAAGCGCCTGGCAAAAGACAACGACATGATGGTCGACCTCATGGGCCAGCTTGAAACCTCCTACAACACCAAGTTCGGCTACTGGAAGGGTGGGACCGTCGGCGTCGTGGGCTATGGCGGTGGCGTGATTCCCCGCTTCACCGAATTGAAGGATGCGGACGGCAAGCCCAAGTTTCCCGAGGCCGCCGAATTCCACACCCTGCGCATCCAGCCTCCCGCCGGCATGCATTACACCTCCGACCTGCTGCGCCAGATGAGCGATGCCTGGCTGGAAACCGGCGGTTCCGGCCTGATCGCTTTCCACGGCCAGTCCGGCGACATCATGTTCCAGGGCATCAAGACCGACGACGTGCAGCGCGCCTTCGACAAATTCAACGAAATGGGCTTCGATCTGGGTGGCGCCGGTCCCGCGCTGCGCACTTCCATGTCCTGCGTCGGCGCCGCCCGCTGCGAAATGTCCTGTTATGACGAGGCCCGCGCCCTGCGCATCGTCATCAACAACAACCTGGACGACATGCATCGTCCGTCGCTGCCTTACAAGTTCAAGTTCAAGTTCTCCGGCTGCCCGAACGATTGCATGAACGCCATCCAGCGTTCCGACATGGCCACCATCGGCACCTGGCGCGACAACATCCGCGCCGACGAGAAGCTGGCCCGCGATTGGTATGCGGCCCACAGCATCGAAGACACCATCAACATGGTGGTGAACCACTGCCCCACCAAGGCCATCCAGCTCAAGAAGAACGACGGCGCCGCCGTGGCCGACAGCGTCACCAAGGTGGCCATTTCCGACGAGCACTGCCTGGAAATCGACAACCACAACTGCGTGCGCTGCATGCACTGCCTGAACGTCATGCCCGGCGCGCTGTTGCCCGGCAAGGACAAGGGCGTGACCATTCTGGTGGGCGGCAAGGGCGTGCTGAAGATCGGCGCCTCCATGGGCACCGTGGTCATCCCCTTCATGAAGCTGGAGTCCGACGAGGATTTCGAGAAGCTGAACGACCTGTCCCGCAACATCCTCGACTTCTTCGCCGAGAACGCCTTGGAGCACGAGCGCACCGGCGAGATGATCGATCGCATCGGCCTGGTGAACTTCCTGGAAGGCCTCGATATCGATGTCGATCCCAACATGATCGTGCATCCCCGCAGCAACCCCTACGTCCGCATGGACGGCTGGGACGAGGAAGCCGAGAAGTGGTTCGAGCGTAAGCAGGCTGCTGCGTAATTTCGGTGCCCGGCCGCCGCTTGCGGTGGCCGGGAATAAAAGTTTTCGATCTCACTAGGTTGGAGATAAGTATGGCTGAAAGAACTCACGAGACCATCGAATCCGGCGCTCCGGACCCGATGCCTTACATGCACCCCGTCATGAAGAACAACTACGGCAAATGGGTGTTCCACTCGCATCCCAAGCCGGGCGTGCTCTACCACCGCGCCGAGAACGGCGACGAGATCTGGACCGTCAAGGCCGGCACCCAGCGTCAGATGGACCACTACACCGTGCGCAAGCTGGCCGACATCGCCGACCAGTTCGCCGACGGTTATGTGCGTTTCACCACCCGTTCCAACATCGAGTACATGGTGACCGATCAGGCCAAGGTCGAGCCCCTGATCAAGGCCCTGTCCGACAACGGATTCCCGGTCGGCGGCACCGCCAACTCCGTGTCCATGATCGCCCACACCCAGGGTTGGCTGCACTGCGACATCCCCGGCACCGACGCTTCCGGCGTGGTCAAGGCGCTGATGGACGAGCTGTACGAGGAGTTCATCAAGTGCGAGATGCCCAACCGCGTCAAGTTGTCCACCTCCTGCTGCGAAATCAACTGCGGCGGCCAGGCCGACATCGCCATCATCGTTCAGCACACCAAGCCGCCCAAGATCAACCACGATCTGGTCGCCAACATTTGTGAGCGTCCCTCTGTCGTGGCCCGCTGCCCGGTGGCGGCCATCCGCCCCGCGCTGGTGAACGGCAAGCCCTCCCTGGAAGTGGACGAGAAGAAGTGTATTTGCTGCGGCGCCTGCTTCCCCCCCTGCCCCCCGATGCAGATCAACGATCCCGAGCATTCCAAGATCGCGATCTGGGTTGGCGGCAAAAACTCCAATGCCCGTTCCCGCCCCACCTTCCACAAGCTGGTGGCCGCCGGCCTGCCCAACAACGCGCCGCGTTGGCCCGAGGTTGCCGAAGTGGTCAAGAACATCCTGGCTGTCTACAAGGCCGACGGACGTCCTTGGGAGCGCATGACCGACTGGATCGACCGTATCGGTTGGCCCGCTTTCTTCGAGAAGACCGGTCTGCCCTTCACCAAGTATCACATCGATAACTGGCGTGGTGGTCGCAGCAGCCTGAACGCTTCCGCGCATATCCGCTTCTGATCGAGGGCGGTCCCGACAGCCGGGGCCGCAGGCGGTTTTGTTAATCGGAGATAGGGATATTTAAATGAAGATCGGCATTATGGTTAGCGAAGGTCCGTACAACCATCAGGCGAGCGATACCGCGTATTTGTTTGCCCGTACGGCCATTGAAAAAGGTCATAGCGTACCGCGCGTGTTCTTCTATCACGACGGCGTGAACAACTCGACCAAGCTTACCGAGCCGCCCCAGGACGACCGCAACGTGGTCAACCGCTGGTCCAAGCTGGCGGAAGATCACGGCGTTGATCTGGTGGTGTGCGTGGCGGCGGGCATGCGACGCGGCATCAAGGACGAGATCCTGGCCCCCGGGTTCCGGATTTCCGGTCTGGGCCAGTTGGTGGAAGCCGGCATCCAGTGCGATCGCCTGGTGACCTTCGGCGACTAAGGGGAAAGCTATGAGCGACATGATGGATGACATGGATGGCGGTGAAGGCGTCGTCAAGAAGTTCATGTTCGTCAACAGGAAGGCGCCGCACGGCACCGTCTACGCCCTGGAAGGGCTGGAGGTCGTGCTGATCTCCGCCGCTTTCGATCAGGACGTGAGCATGGTGTTCACCGACGACGGCGTGTACGAGCTGATCAAGGGAATGAACACCAAGGGCATCGAGGTCAAGGATTTCTCCAAGACCTATCGCGCCCTTGAGGGTTACGACATTGAAAAGCTGTATGTGGAGAAAACGTCCATGGAAGCGCGCGGCCTCACCGCGGACGACCTGATCGTGGATGTGACCGTGCTCGACAGCGGCGAGATGGCCAGCCTCATGGCTGAGCAAGACGTCGTCATCAGCTTCTGAGGGATACGAACATGCTGCATATCGTCAATAAGTCGGCCACTGAGCGCAACTCTCTCGAGAGCTGCCTGCGCATGGCTACAAAGGGTTCCGCCGTGCTGTTGATCGAGGATGCCGTTTACGCGGCGACCCAAGGAAGCGTGGCGGCGGCGAAAATCCAGGCGGCCATGGCCGACCTTCAGATTTATGCCCTGGCTCCCGATATGGAGGCGCGCGGCATGGCTGCTCGCGTTCTGGACGGAGTGAAACTGGTGGATTACGGCGGTTTTGTGGATCTGGTGACGGAACACAGCACCTGTCAGTCCTGGCTGTAATTTTTAGTTCTTAAGGAGAAATGCTATGCCTATGGTCGAAGTTGCTGGCAAGTCGTTCGAAGTCGACGAAGAGGGTTATCTGACCAATCTGGCCGACTGGACGAAGGAAATCGCGGAATATCTCGCCAAGGAAGAAAAAGTCGAGATGAGCGATAGCCACTGGGAAGTGGTCAATTTCCTGCGCGAGTACTACGAGGAGTATCAAATCGCTCCCGCCGTGCGCGTGCTGACCAAGGCTGTCGCCAAGAAGCTGGGTCCGGACAAGGGCAACAACAAGTACCTGTACGAGTTGTTCCCCTACGGTCCCGCCAAGCAGGCCTGCAAGATCGCCGGCCTGCCCAAGCCGACCGGCTGTATCTGATCGTTCGATCCTGAACGACCGATCCCGGCGGGCATGCCCGCCGGGTGACCCTGGCTATTTGGTTGCTCCGGCTCAGCCGGAAAGGCCTCGCTTTATCCGCAAGATCGATCTGCCCGACATGCAGAGGAACGGATGACTTCGCTGACGCTTTTCTACTCAGGCTTGTTTTACTTCGCCACGCTCGTTCTGCTGGGCGGAGTGGCCTATCGTGTTTTCGAGTACAGCCGTACCCCGGCGCCTCTCAAGATTCCCACGACTCCCGCGCCGACCACGAACGCGGGCGTCGTCGCCCGCATGGCACGCGAAGTCGTGCTGTTCGAGTCCCTGTTCAAGTCCAATAAATGGATCTGGGTTTTCGGCTGGCTGTTCCATGTCGGCCTGGCCCTGGTTCTGTTACGCCATGTGCGCTATTTCCAGGAGCCCGTGTGGTCCGTGGTCGCGTTCATCCAGCCTTTCGGAAAATACGCCAGTTTCGCCATGGTGGCGGGATTGGCCGGGCTGTGGGCGCGCCGCTTCCTGGTTGACCGGGTGCGCTATATCTCCACTCCCTCCGATCACCTGATCCTCGCCCTGCTGATCGGCATCGGCCTGTCGGGCATGATGATGACCTTCGTCGCCCATACCGACATCGTCTCGCTCAAGGCATTCATGCTCGGGCTGATGACCTTCGACTTCCAGCCCATGCCCGCCGATGGCGTGCTGATGGTTCACCTCGGCCTGGTCGCCTTGCTGATGATCATCTTTCCGATCAGCAAGTTGTTGCATGCCCCCGGTATTTTCTTCAGTCCTACCCGCAATCAGGCGGACAACCCGCGCGAGACGCGCCATATCGCCCCCTGGGCGGCGGCGCTGGACCGGGATAAGGCGTGATTGCCGTCGCCGACAGTCAACAAGTGCACGGATAAGAGAGTCAAGGAGCCAAAGTGGCAGCTGCCGAGTTTGAAGTCCCCACGCTGACGGAATACACCGACGTTCCCAAAATTCGGGAAGACGCCACCGCGCATGTGAAGTCTTTCCCCGCGGCGGAAGCGAGCCAGTCCTTCCTGGGTTATCCCTGGACGCTGACCGAGGATTGGAAAGAGCGCGCCATCGACAAGATGGGCGACCTGTTGGGCAAATACCGTTCGCTGCGCGTGTTCATGGATGCTTGTGTCCACTGCGGCGCCTGCACCGACAAATGCCATTATTTCCTGGGAACCGCCGACCCGAAGAATATGCCGGTCGCGCGCCAGGACCTGATGCGCCAGGTCTACCGCCGCTATTTCACGCTGCCCGGCAAGATCGCCCCCTGGCTGGTCGGCGCCAAGGATCTCACCGAAGACACCCTGAACCAGTGGTACAGCTACTACCACCAGTGCTCCGAATGCCGGCGCTGTTCCGTGTTCTGTCCCTATGGCATCGACACCGCCGAGATCACCATGGCGGGCCGGGAAATCCTCAACCATGTCGGCATGGGGCAAAAGTATTCCAGCGAGATCCTGGTCAAGGTGCAGAAGATCGGCAATAACCTGGGTCTGCCCGGTCCCGCGCTCGAGGACACGCTGCTCGGCCTCGAGGAGGATATCGAAGCGGATACCGGTGTCCCGGTGAAAATTCCGTTGGATGTGGAAGGCGCTGAAATCCTCCTGGTCACCCCCTCGGCCGACTTCTTCTCGGAACCCCATGTGGAGTCCCTGATCGGCTACGCCAAGGTTTTCCACGCGGCCGGCGTGTCCTGGACGCTTTCCAGCAAGGCCTCCGAAGCAGGCAACTTCGGCTTGTTCAACGGTAATTACGAGACCATGCGCAACGTCGCGATGCGCATCCGCGACGCCGCCCTGGAGTTGGGCGCGAAGCGCATCATCGTCGGCGAATGCGGCCATGCCTGGCGCGTGGCCTACAGCTTCTGGAACACCCTGAACGGGGTCGGCTACGGCGGTGATGATCCTTTCGCCAAGAAGCTGCAGGAGCAGTTGGACAGCCGTTATCCGCAGCCCATGCATATCTGCGAGTACACCTGGGATCTCATCGAAAACAACGTGTTGAAGTTCGACAAGTCGGCCAACGACGATCGCGTCATCACCTTCCACGATTCCTGCAACGTGGCGCGCGGTTCGCGCATGGGCACGGAGCCGGGCGGCCAGTTCACGATTCCGCGCAACATCATCAAGGCGGTGGCCAACAATTTCCAGGACATGGCCGCGGAGACCATCGGCGAGACCACATTCTGTTGCGGCGGCGGCGGCGGCGTGCTGACCGACGACCTGATCGAGATTCGCGTCAAGGGCGCCTTGCCGCGGATGAATGCCTACAACAACGTGGTGCAGGGCCAGGGCGTGAATTTCCTCGCCTTGATCTGCGCCATCTGCAAAGCCCAGTTCACCAAGGTTTTGCCGTACTACGGATTTGATAGAAGCATGGTCGGCGGCGTGCATCAGCTCGTCAGCACGGCCATCAAGTTGGACTGAAGCAACGAATTTAAGCAACACATGGCGGCACGGTGTTCCGTGCCAACCCGAGTAGCAAAGTGGTTTGGCGCTAGCGCCGCACGAATTTGACGATAGGAGAGCGAAGATGGCTGTCACATCCAAGGATGTAAAGAAGACCGAAGGTTTGACCTGGCGCCGTTACAAGGAAGGCGAGACCGAGGAAAACTATCGCCGTTCCCAGGAAAAGATTTTCCAAGCCAGCTGGACGCACAAGTGCCCCGAGTACGTGCATTCCACGCCGCCCTGCCAGGGCTCCTGCCCGGCCGGCGAGGACATCCGCGGCTACCTCAACATCGTGCGCGGCATTGAAAAGCCCACCGGTGGCGTGACCTGGCAGGAATACGCCTTCCGCCGCATGACCAGCGCCAACCCCTTCCCCGCCGTCATGGGCCGCGTCTGTCCCGCTCCCTGCGAGTCCGGCTGCAACCGCAACCAGGTCGAGGAAAACGTCGGCATCAACTCCGTCGAGCACTTCATCGGCAACTGGGCCCTGGAGAACAACATGGCCTTCGAGAAGCCGGCCGCCGAATCCGGCAAGAAGGTCGCCATCATCGGCGGCGGCCCCGCCGGTCTGGCCGCTGCCTACCAGCTGCGCCGCATGGGCCATGGCGCCACCATCTTCGATGACCACGCCGAACTGGGCGGCATGATGCGCTACGGCATTCCGGGCTTCCGCACCCCCCGCGAGGTGCTGGACGGCGAGATCAAGCGTATCACCGACATGGGCGTGGAAACCCGCCTGAACTGCCGCGTGGGCACGGACGTCCCCATGGAACAGGTCGAGAAGGAATTCGACGCCATCCTGATCGCCCTGGGCGCCCAGGGCGGCCGTTCCCTGCCCGTCGATGGCGCCGACGCGCCCAACTGCGTGACCGCCATGGCCTTCCTGCGCGCCTTCAACGAAGGCCGTCTGCAGCACGTGGGCAACAAGGTCGTGGTCATCGGCGGTGGCGACACCTCCATCGACGTGGCGACCGTTGCCCGCCGCCTCGGCAAGATCACCAACGCTTCCACCACCGACCTGCCGGAAATGGTGCTGGCCGGTCACGCCGCCCACGACGTCAGCTCCATCGCCGCGCGCATGGGCGTCGAGGTGGTGCTGGTGTCCCGCGCCACCATCGACAAGATGGCCGCGAACAAGCATGAGGTGGAACAGGCCAAGGCCGAGGGCATCGAGATCGTCGGCGGTGTCACCCCCGTCGCCGTGATTCGCGGCGCGGACGGCCGCGCCACCGCCCTGCGCGTGGCCGAGTTCGAGATGGTCGGCAACGAGACCAAGATCAAGGAAGGCACCGAGCGCGACATCCCCGGCGACCTGATCGTCTCCGCCATCGGCCAGGCCGTGGACTTCACCGGCCTGGAAGACTTCAACAACAACAAGGGTCTGATCCGCGCCGACAAGAATTACCGCTTCCCCAACAAGCCGAATGTCTTCGTCGCCGGCGACGTGATCCGTCCTCACCTGTTGACCACCGCCATCGGCCATGCGCGCATTTGCGCAGAAGGCATCGACTCCTTCCTGAAGGGCGAGGAAGCCGACAGGAGGCCCAAGGTCGACGTGGCCCATTGGGACATGGTGCGCAAGTGGGTGGAGACCGGCCATGACTACAAGGAACACCATGGTCAGGATTGGGGCACCTCGGAATGGAAGGATACCCTGCACAACTACGAGGATCGGGGCGGCCGTTACGTGATCCCCTCCACGGAGATGTTCCTGGGCCACTTCCTCAACACCCCGCGCAACCAGCGTGGCGTGACCGTGCTGGACAAGGACTCCGCCCTGGGCAACTTCGAGGACCGCCTGCACTCTCTGGACGAGAAGCAGGTCGTGTCGGAAGCCAAGCGCTGCATGTCCTGCGGCCTGTGCTTCGAGTGCGACAACTGCGTGGTGTACTGCCCGCAGACCGCCGTGTTCAAGGTCAAGAAGAAGGATGGCCCCACCACCGGCCGTTATGTGGATACCGATTACAGCAAATGCATCGGTTGCCACATCTGCGCTGACGTGTGCCCGACCGGCTACATCGTCATGGGTATGGGCGAGTAATCAAAAGGATGAACGGCATGGCGAGACTGGCCAATTGGCTGCGCCTCGCCGTCCTCGTCGGCGCGGCGGCCTTGTTGGCCGCCCCGTCCCTCGAGGCGGCGGCGGGCGCGGATCTGCCCAAGCTGGAAAAGGGCAAGGGTGAGCAGTGCGTGGAGGATACGCAGTACATGCGCCGCAACCACCCGGACCTGCTCAAGCATCACCGCGACGAGACGGTGCGTAAAGGCATCCGCACCACCCGGCACAGCCTGAAGAAATGCGTGGAATGCCATGCCAGCGAGAAGACCGGCAGCGTGGCATCCAGCAAGGAAGACTTCTGCGTGGCCTGCCACAGCTATGCCAGCGTCAAACTGGACTGCTGGGATTGCCACGCGACCAGACCCGCTAAGAAATCCGCGCCGCTGGCCTCGCACCCGGCATCCTCACCCCTCATGGCCTCCACGCTGAATGGAGGAAGCAAATGAGCGAGTTCGACAAGCAAGAACAATCCGTGGCCGGCAAGGGGGAGGATCGCCGAACCTTCCTCAAGGCGGGCGCCGCCGTGACCGCCGCGACCCTCGCCCCCGGCATGCTGCTCTACGGCGTGGCCCATAGCCGGCCCCCGGAAGAAGGCGCCTCCGCCGACAAGCGTTGGGGCCTCCTGATCGACACCACCAAGTGCGGCGACGGCTGCAACGACTGCGTGACCGCGTGCAACACCGAGAACGCGCTTTCCGGCGCGACCGGACCCCAGGACAGTCAGTGGATCCGCAAGGTCGACATCAAGGATCTACGTACCGGGTATGTGCAAAGCCTGCCCATGATGTGCCAGCACTGCGAACACCCCCCCTGCGTGGATGTCTGTCCGACCGGCGCTTCCATGAAGCGGGCCGACGGCATCGTGCTGGTGGATCGCCATATCTGCATCGGCTGCCGCTATTGCATGATGGCCTGCCCGTACAAGGCCCGTTCCTTCGTGCACGAACCGCTGCACGACCAGAACCCCGAGGTGCCGCGCGGCAAAGGCTGCGTGGAGTCCTGCACGTTCTGCGTGCAGCGCGTGGACCGGGACGAGCAGCCCGCCTGTGTCGAAGCGTGCAACGCCAAGGGGCATCAGGCCATGATCTTCGGCGACCTGATGGACCCGGAAAGCGAAGTCTCCAAGGCGCTGAAGGCCGCCGACAGCACGGAAGTGCGCGGCGACCTGGGCCTCAACACCGGCGTTCGTTACCAAGGGATTTAAGACATGTCGAACGAATTCTGTACCGACCTGGGCCAATGCCGGACCCGTCAGTTCCTGACCCTGCTGGGACTCGGGGGGCTGGTGGTCCTGGGCGCCCTGTATGCGTTCTTCACCCTGGAGCACCACGGACACATCCTGACCGGCATGAACAATCAGGTGGTCTGGGGCCTGCCCCACGTGTTCGCCGTGTTCCTGATCGTCGCCGCTTCCGGCGCGCTGAACGTGGCTTCCATCGGCTCGGTGTTCGGCAAGCCCATGTACAAGGCCCGCGCGCCCCTGTCCGGCATGCTGGCCCTGGCCATGCTGACCGGCGGCCTGGCCGTTCTGGTGTTGGATCTGGGCCGTCCCGACCGTCTGATCGTGGCGATGACCTACTACAACTTCAAGTCCATCTTCGCGTGGAACATGATCTTCTACAACGGCTTCTTCGCCATTGTCGGTCTGTATCTGCTCACGCTCATGGACCGCAAGCTGAAGGCATGGTCCAAGCCCGTCGGCTTTGTGGCTTTCCTGTGGCGGCTTTCCCTGACCACCGCGACCGGTTCGATCTTCGGCTTCATCGTCGCCCGTTCCGGTTACAACTCCGCCCTCATGGCGCCCATGTTCATCATCATGTCCTTCGCCTACGGACTGGCGGTCTTCATGGTGGTGCAGTCCTCCATGTACCGCTGGAACGGCCTGCACCTGGACGAGAATATCCGCCGACGCATGAAGAACCTGCTGGCGGTGTTCGTCGGCGCCTCGCTCTACTTCACGGTGGTGTTCCACCTCACCAACCTGTACTTCGCCAAGCAATGGGCCTTCGAGCGTTTCATCCTCATGGACGGCGGCATCTATACCGCGATGTTCTGGATTGGCCAGGTGATCATCGGCGGTGTCGTTCCCCTCATCCTGTTGTTTATCCCCCGCTCCCAGGATTCCAAGTCCATGTGCTACTGCTTCCTGGCGCCATCCCTGGTGGTGCTTGGCGGACTCGCCCAGATGTACGTCACCATCATTGGCGGACAGGCATTCCCCATGGCCATGTTCCCCGGCCACGAGGTGACCAGCAGCTTCTATGACGGCGTTGTGGCCCACTACAGCCCATCCGTCTGGGAATGGATGCTGGGCCTGGGCGGCGCGGGCATCGCCTTCGTGCTGACCGTGCTCGCGGTGCGCATGTTCAAGTTCATGCCCCAGGACGACTTCGCCGAGTTGCAGATGCGCAGAAGTACCGACTAGGCGCAACAGATGCCGGCCTAATGACAAAAAGCCGACAAAATCAGTCGGCTTTTTGTTTTCCCACGAATAGAATTGCGACATGGCCCATTTGTTTATTTCCGCCGCCCATAAGTCCTCGGGAAAAACCACGGTGACCCTGGGACTGTGTCGCGCGCTGAGCAAACGCGGGCTCCAGGTCCAGGCTTTCAAGAAGGGACCGGATTACATCGATCCCATCTGGCATGGCTTGGCCTCAGGGCGCCCCAGCTACAACCTGGATTTCCACATGATGCGGGAGGCGGAAATCCTTCCCCTGTTCGCCCGCCATGCGGCGCCCGCGTCCATTTCCCTGATTGAGGGGAACAAAGGCTTGTACGACGGCATGGATGTGGAAGGCAGCAACAGCAACGCCGCTTTGGCGAAATTGCTCAAGGCGCCGGTGGTGCTGGTGCTCGATTCGGTCGGCGTCACCCGCGGCGTGGCGCCCCTGATCCTGGGCTACCAAGCGTTCGACCGGGATGTGGATATCGCCGGCGTCATTCTCAACAAGGTGGGCGGGCCGCGCCACGAGGAAAAGTTGCGCGCGGTCATCGAACGCTATACCGATGTGCCGGTGCTCGGCGCGGTGCGTCTGGACGACAGCCTCGCCATCGTCGAGCGGCACCTGGGCCTGATCCCGGGCAACGAGGCGGATGCGGCCGAAGTCCGCATCGAGACCATCGCCGGGAAAATCGCGGACCAGGTGGATTTGGACGCCTTGCTTGCCGTGGCGAAGCGGGCGGAATCCGTCGCCGCCCCTGTTTCCCATGTCGAGCAGCCCACGCCGAAGGGGCCGAGGCTGGCCTATGCCCACGACCGCGCCTTCGGTTTCTACTACCAGGAAGACCTGGACACCCTGCGCGACCAGGGCGTGCAGCTGCTGCCCCTGGACACGCTGGCCGATCCGAGTCTGCCTGAATGCGACGGCCTGATCCTGGGCGGTGGCTTTCCGGAGATATTCGTCGAGCAACTGCAGGCAAACGCCTCGTTGCGCGCCGATATCCGCCGCGCGGTGGAGGCGGGGTTGCCCGTGTACGCGGAATGCGGCGGCCTCATGTACCTCTCCCGCTCCGTGCGCTGGGAAGCGCGCCGGGGCGAGATGGTGGGCGTTGTGCCCGGCGATGCGGTGATGGGCGGCCGTCCGGTGGGGCGCGGCTATGCCACCCTGGAGGAGACCGGCGATATGCCGTGGCCCGGCGCGGGACAGCCCGTCCCCGCCCACGAGTTCCATTATTCCCGCCTGGAAAATCTGCCGGACGGCCTCACCTATGCCTACCGGGTGTTGCGCGGCCAGGGCATCGACGGCAGCCGGGATGGCTATGTTTACAAGAATCTGCTGGCCGCCTATTGCCACCGCCGTGGCAGTGGCGATGCGGGCTGGATCGCGCCCTTCCTGCGCAAGGTGGCGGCGTACGCTGAAACCCGGAACGCGGCCCGGCTTGCCGCCTGACAAAGCCTGCGGAATCAGGCCGTTATTCAAAAGGAGCACGACATGATCAGTTTGACCAAAGAGGCCGCCGACCAGATTCGCCAGGCCGCCCAGCAATCCGGCGCGGGCAACATGGCCCTGCGTATCGCCGCCCGCGTCAACGATGCCGGCATGCTGGAATTCGGCATGGGTTTCGACGACGAGCGGGGCAACGACGCCGCCGTGGATTCCTGGGGCGTGACCCTGCTCATCAACGCCCAGTCCGCGCCTCTGCTGGACGATGTGACCATCGATTTCAGCGAGGTGTCTCCCGGCGAATCCCGCTTCGTGTTCATGAAGGCCAGCGCCGGCGGTTGCGGCACGGGCGGCGGTGAAAGCGGCGCTGGCGGCGGCTGCGGTACCGGCGGCTGCGGCTCCGGCGGCTGCGGCAGCCACGGTTGATCGCGCTTAGTGAAGGTGGAAGGGGAGTAGGGGAAATTCCCGCGTCCTCCCGTCTTCCGCTCGACTCAATCTTCAGATAGCAGACATGGACTATTTACCGATCTTTCTCGACCTGCGTGGGCGCAAAGGCGTGGTTGTGGGCGGAGGCGACACCGCCGCGCGCAAAGCGACGCTGATGTTGAACGCCGGAGCATGGGTCAGCGCCGTTTCTCCGGAACCCCTGTCCGACGCCTTCAAGGATCTGCTCGGCACCGACCGCTTGATCCACATCCGGGAAGCTTTCCGGGCTGCCCATGTCGAGGGCGTGGACGTGGTGTTCGCCGCCAGCGACGACCCGGTTCTCGACCAGGCGGTGCACGATGCCGCGCGCGCGCGCCACGTGCCGGTGAACGTGGTGGATCGGCCCAGCCAGTGCTCCTTCATCATGCCCTCCATCATCGACCGCTCGCCGGTCATGGTGGCGGTCAGCAGCGGCGGCGAGGCGCCCGTCTTGTCGCGTCTGCTGCGCGCCCGGCTGGAGACCTTGATTCCCGCCGCCTACGGCCGCCTCGCCGCCCTGGCCGGTCGCTTCAAGCAGCAGGTGCGCGGCCGCTTCACCACCACCGAGACGCGGCGCAAATTCTGGGAAAAGGCTTTCCTGTCGCCCATCTCGGAGATGGTTTTCTCCGGCCGGGAACAGGAGGCCGAGGCCAGCCTGAAGGCCATGCTGGAAGCGGACAGCGACGCGCCGGGTACCGGCGAGGTCTACCTGGTCGGCGCCGGGCCGGGCAATCCGGACTTGCTCACCTTCCGCGCCCTGCGCCTCATGCAGCAGGCCGACGTGGTGGTCTACGACCGCCTGGTTTCCCCGCCCATCCTCGACATGTGCCGGCGCGACGCGGACCGGCTCTATGTGGGCAAGGAACGGGACAACCACGCGGTGCCCCAGGACGAGATCAATCTGGTCCTGGTGCGTCTGGCCAAGGAAGGCAAGCGGGTGCTGCGCCTGAAAGGCGGCGATCCTTTCATCTTCGGCCGCGGCGGCGAGGAGATCGAGACCCTGCGCGAACACGGCGTGCCGTTCCAGGTGGTGCCGGCGGTCACGGCCGCCGCCGGCGTGGCTTCCTACGCGGGCATTCCGCTGACCCATCGCGACCATGCCCAGGCCCTGATCCTGGTCACCGGCCACCTGAAGGACGGCACCATGGACCTGGACTGGGACATGCTGTGCCGGCCGCGCCAGACCATCGTCATCTACATGGGCCTGAAGGGTCTGGTGACCCTGTGCGACGAGATGAAGAAACACGGCATGCCGGGCAGCACGCCCGCCGCCATCGTCCAGCAGGGAACCACCCTGAACCAGAAGACCGTCACCGGCACACTGGACACGCTGCCGGCCCTGGCCGCTCAGGCCGAGTTGAAGCCGCCGACCCTGATCATCGTCGGCAGCGTGGTCAGTCTGCATGCGAAACTGAACTGGTTCCACCCGGATGTGGCCGCCGACGACCACTGGCACACGCCTTTGGACAAGCCAGCTTCCCTGGGTATCTAGCCGGTACCAAAGAAAACGGGAAACGGATGGCTCCGTTTCCCGTTTTTTGTTTGCAACCCCGCTTATAGATCGCGGGAAATCTTGCGGATGCTGTCGTCCTCCGGATGGGCCTCGACACGGAAGCCCAGGCTCTCGGACAACTTGAGCATGCGCCGGTTGGTCTTCAGCACCTCGCCGTCCATCATGCGCAGGCCCTTGGCCCGGGCCACGTCCATGAGCACGTCCATGAGCTTGTGACCGATGCCCTGCTTCTGCCACTGGTCGTTGACCACCAGGGCGAACTCGCAGGACTCGCCGTCCGGATTGATGGCGTAGCGCGCCACCCCCAGTTCCACTTCCTTGCCTTCCACCTCGGTGACCGCCAGCAGGGCCATCTCCCGGCTGTAGTCGATCTGGGTGAGGCGCACCAGCATGGCGGGGGAGAGCTCCCGCACCGCGTCCATGTAGCGGAAGTACTTGGTCTCCTCGGACAGGCCGCGCACGAAACCCTGGGTAAGCTCCGCGTCTTCCGGCCGGATCGGCCGGATGATGACGTCGGCACCGTTGGGCAGTTGCCATTCGGTGACCAGATGCGCCGGATAGGGATGGATCGCCATGTGGCCGTAACGGTCCTTGCTGGGCACGCGGGGGGTGATGATGATGCGGGCGTCCAGGGCCAGGGCGCCGTGCTCGTCCACCAGCAGCGGGTTGATGTCCATCTCCGACAGCCAGGGCAGCTCGCACACCATTTCCGAAACGCGCAGCAGGATGCGCTCGAGCGCGCCCAGGTCGGCGGCGGGCCGATTGCGGAACTTGTCCAGCAGGGTGGCGACGCGGGTGCGTTTGATCAGGTCGCGCGCCAGGTAGCTGTTCAGCGGGGGCAGGGTGACCGCGCGGTCCTGGAAGGCTTCCACGTCGACGCCGCCGGCGCCGAACACGATGACCGGGCCCAGCACCGGGTCGGAGGTCATGCCCAGCAGGACTTCGCGGGCGTGGGGGCGGCTCACCATGGGTTCGATGACGACGCCGTCGATCACCGCGTCCGGACGTCTCTTCTTGATGCCGGAAGTCATTTCGGTGAAGGCGGAGCGTACCGCCTGGCCGCTGGACAGGCCCAGCTTGACGCCGCCGACATCGGACTTGTGGGTGATGTTGGGGGAGTTCACCTTCATGACCACCGGGAAGCCCAGCTGCTGGGCCATGAGCATCGCCTCGGTGGGGTTGCGGGCGATCAGGGTCTGGGCCACGGGGATGCGGAACGCCGCGAGCAGCGCCTTGGATTCCACCTCATTGAGCAGATGGCGGCCTTCCGCCAGCGCGCTTTCGATGATCAGGCGCGCGCCTTCCACGTCCGGTTCGGCGCCCTGGGACATGGGGCCCGGGGTCTGCATCAGCTGGCGCTGGTTCTCGTAGAACGCGGACAGGTAGGAGAACACCTCCACCGCCGGTTCCGGCGTGGTGAAGTAGGGGATGCCCGCGTCCTTGAAGCGGCGCCGGCCCTCGGAGACCTGGGCCTCGCCCATCCAGCAGGTGATCACGGGCTTGCTGCTGCCCTTGGCGACTTCGATCACCGCCTCGGCCGCCTCGGTGGGCTTGGACATGGCCTGGGGCGTCAGCATGACCAGCACGCCATCGACGTTCTCGTCGGCCAGGCAGGCCTTGACCGCGTGGTGATAGCGCTCCGCGGGGGCGTCGCCGATGATGTCCACCGGATTGCCGTGGGACCAGGTGGGAGGCAGCACCTCGTTGAGCCGGGTCACCGTGTCCGCGCCCAGTTCGGCGATCTGCACGCCCAGGTCCACCGCCCGGTCGGTGGCCATGACGCCGGGTCCGCCGCCGTTGGTGACGATGGCCAGGCGGTTGCCGGTGGGGTTGATGTGGGTGGAGAGGGCGCGGGCGCAGGAGAACAGTTGCAGGATGGAATTCACCCGCACCACGCCGGCGCGCCGCACCAGGGCGTCGAACACCGCGTCGCTGCCGACCAGGGCGCCGGTGTGGGACTGCACCGCCTTGGAGCCGGCCTCGTGGCGGCCGACCTTGACCAGCACCACCGGCTTGAAGCGGGAGGTGGCGCGCAGGGCGCTCATGAAGCCGGCCGCGTCGCGGATGCCCTCGATGTAGAGCAGGATGCCCTTGGTCGCGCTGTCGTAGGCCAGGAAATCGAGGATCTCGCCGAAATCCAGATCCGCCGAGGCGCCGGTGGAAATCACGCTGGAGAAACCGATGCCGTTGGCTTCCGCCCAATCCAGCATGGACGTGCACAAGGCGCCGGACTGGGACACCAGGGCCAGATCGCCGGCCATGGTGGCGCCCTGGCTGAAGGTGGCGTTCAGGCCGATGGAGGGACGCTGGATGCCCAGGCAGTTGGGGCCGATGAAACGGATCTCGTGCTTGCGCGCCACGGCCAGGATGGACTCCTCCATGGCGGCGCCCTTCGCGCCGATTTCCCGGAAGCCGGCGGACAGCACGATGGCCTGGCCGATGCCGCGCGCGCCGCAGTCCTCGAGCACCTGGGCGACGGTGGGCGCCGGCGTGGCGATCAGGGCCAGATCCGGCGTTTCCGGCAATTCGCTGGCATAGCCGTAGCAGCGCTCGCCGTAGATTTCATCGTGCTTGGGATTGATCGGATACACATTGCCCTTGAAGCCGGACTTGCGCATGTTCTTGAACAGGGTGCCGGCGACGGAATCCTCTTTTTCGCTGACGCCGAATACCGCGACGGAGCGGGGATTGAACAGGGGATGGAGGTAGTGTTGTGACATGGCTCGCTCTGATCTCTATTAGTTGCGGAGGCGAATTGCTGCTGCGCATCATAGGCCAGGATGCGTTTCATCGCCAATCCGCCCAGCGTATAGTCTTTATTGGTTATTACAGAATAAATCCCAACCATGAATACCGCCTACATCACCCATCCCGAGTGCCGCAAGCACGACATGGGCCATTGGCATCCTGAAAGCCCCTCCCGGCTCGGCGCCATCGAGGACCGCCTGCACGCCGCCCACCTGTTCGACTATCTGATCCACCATCAGGCGCCCCTGGTGCATCGCAGCCATCTGGTGCGGGTGCACGATCCCGCCTACATCGATGCCATCGAGGCCGCCTCGCCCTACGAGGGGATGAAGGAACTCGACCACGATACCATCATGAACCCCCACAGTCTGGATGCCGCCTACCACGCGGCCGGCGGCGCGGTGATGGCGGTGGACCGCGTGTTCCGGGGCGAGGTGCGCAACGCCTTCGTCGCCTGCCGGCCGCCAGGCCACCACGCGACCCGGGACACGGCCATGGGGTTCTGCATCTTCAACAACGTGGCCGTCGCCGCCGCCCACGCCTTGGCCGCCCATGGCCTGTCGCGGGTCGCCATCGTCGATTTCGACGTGCATCACGGCAACGGCACCGAGGACATCTTCAAGGACGACCCCCGGGTCATGCTGTGCTCCACCTTCCAGCATCCGTTCTATCCGTTCAGCGGGGCGGATTCCTCCAACGAGCATATCGTCAACATTCCCATGCCGGCGGGCACCATGGGCAAGCGCTATCGAGAGATATTCGAGGCGGAGGCGTTGCCCCGGCTGGATGCTTTCCAGCCGGAAATGCTGTTCGTTTCCGCCGGTTTCGACGCGCACCGGGAAGACGACATGGGCCAGTTCGGTCTCATGGAATCGGATTACATCTGGATCACGGAACGCATCATGGAGATCGCCCAGCGCCACGCCCAGAACCGCCTGGTGTCGGTGCTCGAGGGCGGCTACGACCTGAGTTCGCTGGGGCGCAGCGTGGCCGCCCACATCAAGGTGCTCGCCGATCTCTAGCGGGACGGCGGCCCGATAAAGCGGGCTTATGTTTTTGCCTTGGGTTCGGTGCCGCGCGCCATTCCTTGCCGCCGAAAAAACCATTTCATCTCAATGGGATAGCGGGATCTGCTAGGCGATCTCTACTCAAGCTCCCTGCTGCCGTGCCGATAAGGTGATACATCGGCACGGAAGGGAACATGAAACTTCGCAACAAGCTTTGGCTTGGCATGGGCGCCGCATTCCTGGCGCTGTTTACGTTGTTCGAATGGAACGACTATCAGGCAAGCCGCGCCAATATCCTTGAGGAACTGCGCGAGCAGGCGAACATCCTGAACAGCGTTCTGATCGCGACCCGACGTACCTACCAGCGGGTTCTTCTCTCCAGCGGCGTGGCCATCGACGATCGGACCTTGGATTTCCTGCCGGCCCACACCATGAGCGAGATTTCCAGGAATTTCCGTCTCCAGATGCGCAATGGCATGACCTTCAATAACGTCTCCGACCGGCCGCGCAATCCCGCGAACATGGCCGATGCCGTCGAACTCGAAGCCATCGCGCACTTCCGGGCGTCGCCGAAGGACACGGAACGTTTTGTGCCCTTCACGGCGGCGAACGGCGCCGCCTACTACCATTACGCCGCGCCGATATGGATCGAGCCCCAATGCCTGAAATGCCACGGCGATCCGTCCCGCGCGCCGAAGGCGGTGAGCGCCCGCTACCCGGACGCCTACGGCTACAAGGTGGGTGACCTGCGCGGCCTGATCAGCATCAAGCTGCCCGCCGCCGTGGTGGAGCAGCGGGTCATGGGGGTCTGGCGCGAGCATATGATCCAGCATCTCCTGCTCATGCTGGCGGCGTTCGCTTCCGTCGCCGTGCTGACCCAGATGTTCGTGATCCACAAACTCAAGCGGATACGCCAGGCAGCGGACAAGCTGGCCGACGGCGATGCCGGCGCCCGGGCGGGGTTGCCGGGGCGCGACGAACTGGCCGCCCTGGGCCAGGCTTTCGACGGCATGGCCGGTGCCATGTCCGGGCGCGAGAAAGCCTTGCGCGAGCGGGAGGATCTGGTCCGCCTGCTGCTGGAATCCACCGCCGAGGCCATCTACGGCGTGGATCCGAGCGGCCATTGCATATTCGCCAACCAGACATGCGCGCGCATGCTGGGTTATCGCGACACGAATGAATTGCTGGGCCGGCAGATGCACGAGCTGGCGCATCACACCCGCGCGGATGGCAGCCCCTATGCCGACGCCGACTGCCCGGTGCAACGCACCTTCTCGGTGGGGCAGGCGATCCATGTGCACAACGAGGTGTTCTGGCGCGAGGATGGCGCCTCCTTTCCAGTGGAATACTGGTCGTATCCCATGCGGCGGGACGGCAAGATCGTCGGCGCGGTGGTCACGTTCTTCGACTTGACCGAGCGGCTCCAGGCCGAAGCCAAGTCGCGCCTGGCCGCGACGGTGTTCGAGAGCACCCATGAAGGCGTCATCATCGCCGATGCCCAGGGCCTGATCGTCGCGGTGAACCAGGCGTTCACCCGGGTGACCGGCTATACGGAGGAGGAATCCATCGGCCGCAGGCCCAGCATGCTGCAATCCGGCCGCCACGACCCGGATTTCTACGCCGCGATCTGGCAGGCCTTGGCGGAGGCGGGGCATTGGCAGGGCGAAATATGGAATCGGCGCAAGAATGGCGAGTTGTATCCCGAGCTGCTTTCCATCAGCGCCGTGCGCGACCAGCGCGGCGAGGTGTGCAATTACGTGGGTATCTTCACCGATATCAGCCAGCTCAAGGAATCGGAAGCGAAACTGTCCCATCTGGCCCACTACGATCCGCTTACCGGCCTGCCCAACCGCCTGCTGCTGAGTTCCCGCCTGCAACACGCCATCGAGCAGGCCCTGCGGCAGGAATACCGGCTGGCGGTCCTGTTCCTGGACCTGGACCGTTTCAAGAACGTCAACGACAGCCTGGGGCATCAGGTCGGCGACGAATTGCTGCGCGCCGTGACGGAACGGCTCGGCCAGCGCCTGCGCGCGGAAGACACCCTGGCGCGCCTGGGCGGGGACGAGTTCGTGGTCCTGCTGGAACGCCTGCACGAACCGCGCGATGCCGCCTTGGTGGCCAGGACCATGCTGGATGCGCTGGCCGAACCCTTCGTCCTCGCGCGCGGCCACGAGGTCTATATCGGCGCCAGCATCGGCATCAGCCTGTATCCGGACGACGGTCTGGAAGTGGCGCAACTCATCCAGCACGCCGACGTGGCCATGTACCAGGCCAAGGATCAGGGCCGCAACGCCTACGGCTTCTACACCCAGACCCTGACCGAGAACGCGAACCAGCGCCTGGAACTGGAAACCAAACTGCGCCGGGCGCTGGAGCGGAACGAATTCGTGCTGCACTACCAGCCCCAGGTCAACCTGTCCGACGGGCGCCTGATCGGCGCCGAGGTACTGGTCCGCTGGCGTCACAACGACGACGGCTTGATTCCGCCCAACCAGTTCATCCCCCTGGCGGAAGAAACCGGACTCATCATCCCCCTGGGCGAATGGGTGTTGCGCGAGGCCTGCACCCAATGGGCCCGTTGGCGTGCACAGGGATGCTCGCCCATCAGCCTCGCCGTGAACATTTCCCCGCGCCAATTCCGGCAGCAGGATCTGGTCCAGATGGTGGAACGCATCCTGGCCGAGACCGGCATGCCCGCGTCGGCATTGGAACTCGAACTGACCGAGGGCGCCCTGATGCACCAGGGCGTGGGGGCGGAAACCACCTTGCGCGAACTGAAGCGGCTGGGCATCAGCCTGGCCATCGACGATTTCGGCACGGGCTACTCCTCCCTCGCCTACCTCAAGCGTTTCCCCATCGACCGTCTCAAGATCGATCAGAGCTTCGTGCGTGATATCTCCGTGGACTCGAACGACCGGGAACTGGTGTCCACCATCATCGCCATGGGCCGCAACCTGAACCTGCAAGTCCTGGCCGAGGGAGTGGAGACCGAGGAGCAGTTGGCGTTCCTGACGGACAAGGGGTGCGACGCCTATCAGGGTTATCTGTACGGCCGTCCGCTACCCGTCGAGGCCTTCTCGGCCATGCTCGTCGCCCGGCCGGAAACGAAAAAAGCCCCGTAGGGCTTTTTTCGGGGCGCGGGGCGTGGCGCTCAGTGCCGCTTCACCAGATTCTGGTCGACCCAGCCGGCGCCGTCGTTGCCTTCCACGGCGAGGAAACCGTTCTTCACGTCGCCGGTGAACACCAACTCCTCGCCTTTCTTGACCGAAACCAGGACTTTGCTGCTCTTGCTGGGTTCGGAATAGAGCTTCAGGTTGCCGATCTTGCCGGTGATCACGTCGCCCGCCTGGAATCCGGCGCCGGCCTGGGTGGGCTTGCCGGACGGGCCTTTCAGGCTGATCTCGCTGCGCTGCATATCCGGGCTGTTGCGGATCGCGCGCACGATGTTGTTCCAGTTGTCCAGGAAACCGGAGGCGACCACCTTGCCCTCGGCGGTGTTCTCGTAGGCGCCTAGGGCGCCCACCGCGCCGCCGCCGAAGCCCAGGCCGCCCAGGCTGAAATCGGTGGACTTGGCCATGCCCTGGGCCGCGGCGACCTGCAGGCTGGTGCGGGTGTCGGCCAGCAGCATGCTGGTCTGGGCTTCCTTGAATTTGAGGCCGGCGGCGACGATGGCGCCGCCGATGCCGAACAGGCCGCCCAGGGCGCCGCCCAGGCCACCCGCATCCTTGTTGGAGAACACCACGTCCGGGGTCAACACGTAATCGGCGGTGACCATCTGGCCGCCACCCATGTTGGAACCGGAGCGGAGCTGGCCGCCGCCGGCGAGTTCCCGCTCCTGCATCAGGTTCTTCATGGCCCGGCCCCGTTCCACCACGACGAAGCAGTTGGACTGCTGGATCATCATGCGGATCAGGCCGACGGGGGAGGGCAGGCCGTAGGACATGAGGGCCTGGCCCACGTAGTCCTGGGGTTCCGATACCGCCAGGGTGCCGAACGGCTTGTCGCACTTCTCCAACTGGGGCGAGGCGTTGTTCGCGCCGTCCGGTCCCGCCGAACCCTTCACCGTATTCTTCTCGTCGTCGTCGCCGCCCAGCTTGATGCCCAGAAAGGCGTGGGCGGGCGCGACGGATTGGGTAAGGAACAGGCCCAGGAAGAGGGCGGATACGGTTTTGTTCATGGGAGTCTCCAGGAGGAAGGGCGCAAGGCAGTGGAAATGTAGCCGTCGCGCCCCGGGCCTTCAACCTCCCTGAACGGGGGGGCGAAGGGGCTGCTCACCCGCGTCTCAGTCGTCGCCCTTGATGACGAAGTACGGGGAGGTGAAGGCGGGCTTGCCCAGGGACTGGTAATAGGCGGCGATGTCCTCCACGTCCTGATCCTTCAGACTGACCGTGAAGACGTTCATGATCGGGTGCAACAGCTTGCCGCTGCGGTACTTGTTGGTTTTGACCACCAGCTTGTCGGCGTTGCGGCCGGCCAGTTGCAGGGTATAGAAGGTGCCCGGGAAATCCTTGCTGCCGTGGCACAGCATGCAGGCGGCGGCTTTCACCCGTCCCGCGTCGATATTGCCCACCGACCAGGCGGGCGCGGCTGCGGCGAGCAGGGAAAAGGCGAGCAAAGGTCCGGCGAACTTCATGGCGATCTCCTTGCGATGGACGTGGAAATGCCAGATTAGTGAAAAACCGTGACAGGGAAAAGTCCCCGCCTACATGCCCGGCATCATGCCCTTCATGCCGCGCATCATCTTGGCGAGACCGCCCTTGCCCATGGATTTCATCATCTTCTGGGCCTGCTCGAACTGGTTCAGCAGGCGGTTCACGTCCTGCACCTGCACCCCCGCGCCGGCGGCGATGCGGCGCTTGCGGCTGGCCTTGAGGATTTCCGGCTTGCGCCGCTCCTCCGGCGTCATGGAATTGATGATGCCCTCGATGCGTTTCATCTGCTTCTCGCCCTGGGCCAGGTCGCCGGCGCCGATCTTGCCCGCGCCGGGCAGCTTGTCCACCAGGGAGGAGAGGCCGCCCAGCTTCTTCATCTGCTGCATCTGGGCCTTGAAGTCCTCCAGGTCGAAGCCCTTGCCGCTCTTCAGCTTCTGCACCGTCTTCATGGCCTCGGCGTGGTCCACCGAGCGCTGCGCCTCCTCGATCAGGGACAGCACGTCGCCCATGCCCAGCACCCGGCTGGCCATGCGCTCCGGATGGAACACCTCGATGCCGGAAAGCTTCTCGCCGACGCCCACCAGCTTGATGGGCTTGCCGGTGATGTGGCGCACCGACAGGGCCGCGCCGCCGCGCGCGTCGCCGTCCAGCTTGGTGAGGATGACGCCGGTGAGCGGCAGGGCGTCGTTGAAGGCCTTGGCCGTGTTGACCGCGTCCTGGCCCTGCATGGCGTCCACCACGAACAGGGTCTCGATGGGCTTGAGCAGGGCGTGCAGATCCTTGATCTCGGCCATCATGGCCTCGTCCACGTGGAGACGGCCGGCGGTATCGACGATGAGCACGTCGAACAGGTGTTTCCTGGCGTGGTCCAGGGCGGCGGCGGCGATGGCGGCGGGCTTCTGGTCCGGACTGGACGGGAAGAACTCCGCCTCGGCCTGGGCCGCGACGGTTCTCAACTGCTCGATGGCGGCGGGGCGGTAGACGTCGCAACTCACCACCAGGATCTTCTTCTTGCCCATCTCCCGGATCACCCGGCACAGCTTGCCGGTGGAGGTGGTCTTGCCGGCGCCCTGCAGGCCCGCCATGAGGAACACGGCGGGAGGCTGGGTGGCGAAGGACAGGGGCGCGGCCTGCTCGCCCATCAGGCTGGTGAGTTCCTGGTGCACCACGCCGATGAGCTGCTGGCCGGGGGTGAGGCTTTGCAGCACCGCCTGGCCCATGGCCTTTTCCTTCACCTTGGCGATGAAGTCGCGCACCACGGGCAGGGCCACGTCGGCTTCCAACAGGGCCACGCGCACTTCGCGCAGGGCATCCTGGATGTTGGTTTCGGTCAGGCGGCCCTGGCCGCGCAGGTTCTTGACGACTTTGGAAAGGCGATCGGTGAGATTGTCGAACATGGCTGGAGCCTATTTCATTAGGTGCTTTGCGGGATGGATGGGATAGACTTCAGGGCGAAGTCTAACAGTCCTCATCGCTCATGCCGGACACCTTGATCTACCTGATATGCACCCTGGCTTATCTGGGCCTCGCCACGTGGTATTGGCCCGGGAAACCGGGTTGCTGCCGCACCGATTGGCTGCCGCGCCTGCTGCCCATCCTGCCCCTCTCGCTCCATCTCTATCTCCTGAATAACGGGGTGTTCGGCGGCGAAGGCATCCACCTGGGTTTTTCCACTTCGATTTCCGCCGTGGCGGCCTTGACCGTGCTGACCTATGCCGCCGCGTCGTGGCGTTACCACCTGGGCGGCCTGCAGGCGTTCGTCATGGTCTTCGCCGGGCTCGCCGTGGCGACCGAGGCGATTTCCCCGGTTCCCCACGCGTCCGCCCACAGCGGCATGCCCGTGTTCAAGCTGCACCTGGCCATGGCCTTCGCCGCATATGCCCTGTTCACCATCGCCGCTCTGCACGCCCTGCTCATCGCCCTGGCGGAAAAGCATCTGCACAAGGCGGTGCCGCCCACCATCGTCGCCGGCCTGCCGCCGCTGCTGACCCTGGAAAAACTGCTGTTCCGCATGATCCAGGCGGGCTTCCTGCTGCTCACCCTGACCCTGCTGTCCGGCGTGCTGTTCGCCGAGGAGATTTTCGGCAAGGCGCTGCCGTTCAACCACAAGACCGTGTTCGGCGTCGCCTCATGGCTGATCTTCGCCGCCCTGCTGCTGGGCCGGCGCATCTATGGCTGGCGCGGACGCACCGCCATCTCCTGGACCCTGGCGGGCTTCATGAGCCTGATGCTGGCCTATGTGGGGGTGAAGTTCGTGTTGGAAGTGCTGTTGGGCCGCTAGCCGCGCTGCGGAAAGCCGGCCATCCGCCGTTTCGAGGGTCAATCCTTCTCGTTGGCGTTCGGCGCCTCGTCAGGCGTTTTTTCCACATCCCTCAGTTTGCTTTTCCAGCGTTTGTCCGGCACCACCCGCATCTTGAAGGCCGGCGCGCGCACCGCTTTCGCCACCGGATTCCGGGGGCGGCGCGGCGGACCGGAACCGCGCTTGTTCATTCCCCCATGCACAGGCTCAGCGCCTGCCGCCAATCCGGCAGGCGCACGCCGAATACCCGTTCCAGCTTGTCGTTGTTTAGCCTGGAATTGAGTGGACGCTTGGCCGGCGTGGGATAGTCGCCGCTGGGGATGGGGTGCAGGCGCGCCGGTGTTTCTGGCTGGTCGATATCCAGAATCGCCTGGGCGAAACCGTGCCAGGACGTTTCGCCGCCGTTGGTCATGTGGTAGACGCCCCAGGGCTCCGGCTTGTCGGCGCCGCGCTGGGGCGAGCCGATCTGGGCCAGCACCTGGGCCGTCGCTTCGGCGAGGTGGCGGCACCAGGTGGGCGAACCGATCTGGTCGGCGACGATCTTCAGTTCCGGCCGTTCCCGCATCAGCCGACGCATGGTGAGCAGGAAGTTGGCGCCGCGCTGGCCATAGACCCAGGAGGTGCGGAAGATCAGATGGCGCCGGCATCTTTCCCGGATCGCCAGTTCGCCTTCCAGCTTGGTGGCGCCGTAGACGTTGAGCGGACCGGTCGCGTCGTCCTCCAGCCAGGGCGTGGCGCCGCCGCCGGCGAACACGTAGTCGGTGGAGTAATGCACCAGCAGGGCGCCGAGCTTCTCCGCCTCCTCGGCGAGGACACCCGGCGCGATGGAGTTGATGGCGCGGGCCAGATCCGGCTCGCTTTCCGCCTTGTCCACCGCGGTATGGGCGGCGGGGTTGACGATGACTCGCGGCCGGACTTCGGCGACCACGCGGCGGATCGCCGCCGCATCGATCAGGTCCATCGCGTCCGCGGCCAGGGCGGTGACTTCGCCCAGGGTGGACAGGGTGCGGGCCAGTTCCCAGCCCACCTGCCCGCGGTTGCCGGTCAGCAGGATCTTCATGGATACACCTCCGCATCCTTGAGGAATGGGGCGACCTGATCCTTGCCGGAGAGTTGCGGCGCCCCACCATCCAGAGGCCACCGCACGCCGATGTCCGGATCGTCCCAGCGCACGCCACGATCCCATTGGGGGGCGTAATAGGCCGTGGTCTTGTAAAGGAAGTCAGCGGACTCGGACAGCACCACGAAGCCATGGCCGAAGCCGGGCGGCACCCACATCATGCGTTTGTTTTCGGCGGACAACGCATAGCCTACCCACTTGCCGAAGTGGGGCGAGGACTTGCGCAGGTCCACGGCCACGTCGAATACCGCGCCGCTCAACACCCACACCAGCTTGCCCTGGGGCTCGTTCAGTTGATAATGCAGGCCGCGCAGCACGCCTTTCGCGGAGCGGGAATGGTTGTCCTGCACGAAGTCCGCGTTGAGGCCCAGGTCGGCGAAGGTCTTCGCGTTCCAGGTTTCCACAAAGAATCCCCGGGCGTCGCCGAACACCTTGGGCTCCAGCACCAGCACGCCGGGGAGCGCGGTTTCAACTACGTTCATCGGAATCTCTGCTCGTGCAGCATGGCCAGCAGGTACCGGCCATAGGCGTTTTTCTTCAGCGGCTCGGCGAGGCGGGCAACCTGTTCCGCGTCGATATAGCCTTCCCGGTAGGCGATTTCCTCTGGGCAGGCGATCTTGAGACCCTGGCGTTTCTCGATGGTCTCGATGAACAAACTGGCTTCCAGCAGGGATTCGTGGGTGCCGGTGTCGAGCCAGGCGTGGCCGCGCCCCAGAATGAAGACGTTGAGTTCGTCCCAGGCCAGGTATTGCTTGTTGACGTCGGTGATCTCCAGCTCGCCCCGGGCGGAGGGCTTCAGGGCCTTGGCCACGTCCACCACGCGCTGGTCGTAGAAGTAGAGGCCGGTGACCGCGTAATTGGACTTGGGCGCCATGGGTTTCTCTTCCAGGCTGACCGCATGGCCGTCGCTGTCGAATTCCACCACGCCGTAGCGTTCCGGATCGTGCACCCGATAGGCGAACACCGTGGCGCCCGCCGTTTGGGCGCTGATGACGCGCAGATCCTGGGCCATGCCGGGGCCATAGAAAATGTTGTCCCCCAGCACCAGGGCGGAGGAGGCCGCGCCGACAAAGTCCGCGCCGATGATGAAGGCCTGGGCGAGACCGTCCGGGCTGGGCTGCTCCGCGTATCGCAGGTTGAGGCCCCATTGCGTGCCGTCGCCCAGCAACTGGGTGAAGCGGGGGGTGTCCTGGGGCGTGGAAATGATGAGGATGTCCTGGATGCCCGCCAGCATCAGGGTGGTGAGCGGATGGTAGATCAAGGGCTTGTCGTAGATCGGCAGCAGTTGCTTGGATACCGCCAGGGTGGCGGGATACAGGCGGGTGCCGGAGCCGCCGGCGAGAATGATGCCTTTGCGCTGGACGCTCATGTCGCGCTCCTCTCTGCGTAATTGGTGTCGAGCCACTTGCGGTATTCGCCGCTGGCGACGTTTTCCACCCAGCCCATGTTGTCCAAATACCACTTCACCGTCTTGCGGATGCCGGTCGTGAAAGTCTCGGCGGGCTTCCAGCCGAGTTCCCGGTGGATCTTGCCGGCGTCGATGGCGTAGCGGCGGTCATGGCCGGGACGGTCCTTGACGTAGGTGAGCAGGCGCTCATGGGGGCCGGCGGGATCGGGGCGCATTTCGTCGAGCAGGCCGCAGACAGTCTTGACGATGGCGAGGTTGGGCATCTCGTTCCAGCCGCCCACGTTGTAGGTCTCGCCCAGGCGGCCCTTCTCCAGCACGGCGCGGATGGCGGAGCAGTGGTCGCCGACGTAGAGCCAGTCGCGCACGTTCATGCCGTCGCCGTAGATGGGCAGGTCCTTGCCTTTCGTGGCGTTGAGGATCATCAGGGGGATGAGCTTCTCGGGGAACTGGTAGGGGCCGTAGTTGTTGGAGCAGTTGGTGGTGAGCGTGGGCAGGCCGTAGGTGTGGTGGTAGGCGCGCACCAGGTGGTCGGAGCTGGCCTTGCTGGCGCTGTAGGGGCTGTTGGGGGCGAACGGGGTTTCCTCGGTGAAAGGGGCGTCGCCGGGGTTGAGGGAGCCGTAGACCTCGTCCGTCGAGACGTGCAGGAAGCGGAAGGCGGCCTTGTCGGTTTCGCCCAGCGACATCCAGTAGCCGCGCACTTCGTCGATGAGGTGGAAGGTGCCGACGATGTTGGTCTGGATGAAGTCCTCCGGGCCGTGGATGGAGCGGTCCACGTGGCTTTCGGCGGCGAAGTTGACGATGGCGCGCGGCCGGTGTTCCGCCAGGAGCCTGCCGATCAGGGCGCGGTCGCCGATGTCGCCTGGCACGAAGATGTGCCGTTCGTCGCCCTTTAGGCGCGCCAGATTCTCCAGGTTGCCCGCGTAGGTGAGCTTGTCCAGGTTGATGGCCGGCTCGTGGTTCGTCTTCAGCCAGTCCAATACGAAATTCGCGCCGATGAAGCCGGCGCCGCCTGTGACAAGGATCAAGACGGTCTCCGCGTCAGGGGTTAGTCGCCGAAGCCATCCGGGTTCATGGATTGCCAGCGCCAGGTGTCCTCGCACATCTCGTCCAGGCCGCGTTGGGCTTTCCAGCCCAGTTCCCGTTCCGCCTTCGCCGGGTCGGCGTAGCACTGGGCGATGTCGCCGGCGCGGCGCGGGGCGAACCGGTAGGGCACCGGCCGGCCGGAGGCCTTCTCGAAGGCCTTCGCCATTTCCACCACGCTGTAGCCTTGGCCGGTGCCCAGGTTCCAGATGCGCACGCCGGGCTCGCCGGCCAGTTTCTCCACCGCCTTCACATGGCCCATGGCCAGATCGACGACGTGGATGTAGTCGCGCACGCCGGTGCCGTCCGGCGTCGGATAGTCGTTGCCGAACACGTTGAGGTGCTCGCGCCGGCCCACCGCGACCTGGGAGATATAAGGCATCAGGTTGTTGGGGATGCCGCGCGGATCCTCGCCGATGCGGCCGCTCTTGTGGGCGCCCACCGGGTTGAAATAGCGCAGCAGGGCGATATGCCAACTCGGATCGGACACCGCCACATCACCCAGGATCTGTTCGATGATCAGCTTGCTGCGCCCGTAGGGATTGGTGGTGGCGCCGACCGGGAAGTCCTCGCGTATGGGCACGGCATGGGGATCGCCGTAGACCGTCGCGGAGGAGCTGAACACCACGGTCTTCACGCCGGCGGCCTGCATGGCCTCGAACAGGGTCACGCTGCCGGCGATGTTGTTGTCGTAGTAGAGCAGGGGCTTCTCCACCGATTCGCCCACCGCTTTCAGCCCGGCGAAATGGATCACCGCGTCGATGTCGTGATCCCGGAACAAGGCGTCCAGCGCGGCCCGATCGCGGATGTCGCCGCGCACGAAAGGGAAGTCCTGGCCGGTCAGTTCGCGTACCCGGTCCAGCGACTTGGGGCTGCTGTTGCACAGGTTGTCCAGCACGACGATGTCGTAGCCCGCGTTGAGGAATTCCACGCAGGTGTGGGAGCCGATGTAGCCGGCGCCGCCGGTGATGAGGATGGTCTTCATGGATGCGTAAGTCGGTGGAATCGGGATGGCATTTTAAAGTGGTCGTGTCTCGGCAACGTTAAAGTCCTTTCAACCATTTCAGGAACCCTTTCGGTTGTTCGCCGATTTGCTTGAGCTCTATTTTCGCGAGCCGTTGTTCGATGAAGGGCGTCACGTCCAGTTCCACGCAGGTTTCAAGATGCCCACCCGCCCTGGCCTTGTCCCCTTCCAGCAGAAACTTCTGCGCCATATAGAAATTGGCCTCGGCAAGCTGATCGCGTTCGATGCCCTTGTCGTCGTTTTCCGCCGCGTCCAGCAACTGCTTAGGTGAGACGCGGCCCAGCAGCATCTCGCCCACCGGGTAGGGCCAGTCCCGTTTGGTTTCCTCGGCCATGCGGGATTCAAGTTGCGAGCGAACCCGGCCATGGGAGCGCTGGGCAGCCAGGTGTTGCCAGAAGGTCTCGATCAGATTGCCTTCCCGGTCGCCCGCCTGGGCGGCACGCTCGAAGCTGCGCGCTGCCGATTCGTAATCGCCGAGATAGAGATATGCGCGGCCCAGGGAGCCCAGGTCGCTTTCCTTCATGTCGTGGCCGTGGCCCTCCTTCTCCAGGTGCTCGAACAGTCTGCGCGCCTCTTCGAAACGGCCGTTGTTGGCCAGGATGCGTCCCTTGGTCAGGGCATATTCCACTTCGCCAGTGTCCATCTCGATGGCCCGGTCGATATCCGGCAGCGCGCGCTCCACATCGTCCAACTCGTCATAGTGCACCGCCCGATCGGCGTAGGCGCGCGCAAGCTGTCGTGGGGTCAGCTTGCCGGACTCGATGTCGCGGGTGATCTGACGCGAGCCGATTTCCGCGTCGATCTGAGCGTTGAGGGCACCGCTGCGGCTTTTGCCATAGCGGTCGAAGCGGCGCAGGCGCAGATCCAGGAAGTGCTTGTCCTCCGGGGTGAGGAGCCCGACCCGCAGCGTCAGGGTGATGCCCGCCCTGTAGCGCAGCTTCTGGGTGTCCTCCACGTAGGACAGCATGGACTTGGTGGGCACGTGGTCCTTGAGCACCTCGATGCGTAGATCCCGGCGCAGGGTCTTGCCCTCGTTCTTGAACGAGGAGCGGACGCTGAAATAGGGTGTGCGCTCCAGGTTGGGCGGTGGCACTTCGCGCACCGGGTTCTCCGGCAGTTCCACCTCCTGGCCGATGCGGGCCTCGAGGGGATACGGCAGATCGTAGGGGGTGGCGCGGCGCACCACTTCCGGGCTGCGCAGCAGCTCCAGCGCCAGGGGGGAATTCGCGTTGAACTCGAAGCGCCCTTTCTGGTAGCTGAACAATTCCGGAATGCGGTAGTGGCGCACCATTGTGAAGCGGTTGTGCGCCTGGTCGTCCCGGATATCCACCGCCCCGATCACTTCCGCGCTGGGGAACAGACGCAGGTAGTCGGAATGGAAGATGCGATCGAACTCCTCATGGGGCAGGTTCGCCCGCAGGGCGCGGAAACGTTCCGCGCCACCGCGGCTCAGCTTCAATTCGGATATCAGTTCCGCGGGTTGCTTATAGTCTTTCACCACGAAACGGTCGGTGACCTCGTAGAGGTTCACGTAATCCCGGGGATAGCCGGCGTCGGCAAGCCCGTCGTCGCCGCCGCCGATTACCAGTGCCTTGCCGTAGTCGTAGGCGCCGATCTCGTCGAGGCCGCCGAACTGGGCGGGCAGGGTGGCGTCCAGCCAATAGGTCTTGCCGTCCACCACGGCGCGCACGATGGCGTGGTCGAAAACGTGGGGGCCGGGCAGCAGCGCCTCGACCCCCCGGTTCCTGTCCAGCGAGACCAGGGCGGGACGCGCCTCGATGCCGAGGGTGTTGAGCAGTGTGGCGAGCAGCAGGCTCTTGTCCTTGCAGTCGCCGAAACGACGCTGGAAGGTGGTGTTGGGATGGGCGGGACGGTGGGAATTGACGCCGATCTCGACGCCGAAGTAGCGGATTTCCCGCTGCACCCAGCGCAAGGCTTCCACCGTCAGTTCCGGCTTGTCCATTCTTCTCGCGCGCCAGGTCTCGACCTGCTGGCGCAGTTCCGGCGCGAGTCCGCCCGGCGCCTGGAACAGGCCTTCGGCCCAATGCCCCACGTCGCGCCAGTCCGCGTACTCGCTGATTTCGATCCATTCCTGCGGGTCGAACCAGCGGGGGCGGTCCGGGTCGTCGCTGGTGGGTTGCACCCGGTCGGCGCCCAGCGTCAGCGTGACCATGCCCGCTGCCACATCGCGGGTCTCGCGCAGGAACCCGGGTTTGCGCACCCGGATCGCACGCCGTTCAGGGTAGATCACGCGATAGCGGTAGGCGTCGGTGATGGTGACGCCGTGCACCGGGAACATGCGGGAATAGCGGCCCTGAAAAATGGGGTTGTCCCCCACCACGCTGCGCTCGAACACGATGATGTCGTTGACCCGGATGTCCGGGAGGATGGCGACGGCGGCGACCTCGCCATCGTAGAGCTGCTGCTCCAGCTTGGTCTCCCGCTGCAGCAGCTCGAATTTCACCTCGCCGGTGCGGTCCATGCTGCGGCCGTCGCGGATGACCCGCACGCTGTGCAGTTCCAGCGACTGGTATTCGGGATTGAATTCCACGTAGAGCTGGGCGACCTTCTGCACCGCCTGGGCATCGGTGGGCTGCATGACCTGCCGCAGGAAGTCCCGCGGCGTCGGGTCCGCTAGGGATGTCTGGCGGTCGACCAGGACATAGCGGACGCCGTTCACGCCGCGTGGCGGCGTGGCGTTCCAGCCCTGGTTCGCCGGGGTCACGAAGCCAGGGACCGGCGTTATGGTGTACGAGAAGGCGCGCGTCGAGATGGCGGTCGGCTCCGCCTGCGCGGGTGTCGTCCCGACCAGACCCGCGCAGGCCGCCAGGGCCAAAACGAGGAGCGTGGTGAAGAAGTGCGTCATGGTGTTCTCCCGGATTTGTATCGGCGCGTTGATCGGGGCGTCGTTCCCATTTTCATTGTTATTGCCTGAAAGCTCGGAGCCCCTCAGTCGAACACCACCGTCTTGTTGCCGTAGACCAGGATGCGGTTGTCGATGTGCCATTTCACCGCCCGGGACAGCACCACCTTTTCCAGGTCGGCGCCTTTCTGGACCAGGGTTTCCAGGTCGTCCCGGTGGCTGATGCGGGTCACGTCCTGTTCGATGATGGGGCCGTCGTCCAGCACCTCGGTGACGTAGTGGCTGGTTGCGCCGATCAGCTTCACGCCCCGCTCGAAGGCGCGCTGGTAGGGCTTGGCGCCGTGGAAGGCGGGCAGGAAGGAGTGGTGGATGTTGATGATGCGGTTGGGATAGTGGGCGATGAAATCCTGGGACAGCACCTGCATGTAGCGGGCCAGCACGAAGAAATCCACGTGGTGGGCTTCCAGAATCGCGCGCTGCTGGGCCTCCGCCTCGGCCTTGTTGTCCTTGGTCACCTGGATGTGCTGGAACGGAATCTTGTAGGCCTCGGCCAGCCAGTGGGTGTCCGGATGGTTGCTGAGGATCAACGGGATGTCGCAGTACAGCTCGCCGGCGTGGTGGCGGTAGAGCAGGTCCGCCAGGCAATGGTCGTACTTGGACACGAGGATGGCCATGCGCGGTTTCACGCTGGACAGGGAAAGCTTCCAGTCCATGCGATGTTCCTGCGCGATGGGGCCGAACGCCTCGTCGAACTTGTGCAGCCCCAGATCGAAGCCTTCCAGCGCCCATTCCACCCGCATCAGAAACAGGCCAGCGGCGCCGTCCTGGTGCTGGTCCGCGTGCAGGATGTTGGCGTTGTGCTTGAGCAGGAAGTTGGCGATGGCGGCGACCAGACCTTTTTTGTCGGGACAGGCGATGAGCAGGACGGCGGTGTTGCGCATGGTGTGGTTGGCTTGTGTGCGATGCAAAAAACGGTCCCAATCATACCGCGAGCCAGCCTGTGGACTGTGTGGATAAGTCCGGGAATCGACGCGCGGCGCCGATGGATTCTAGGGTCGCGCCGCGGCCCGCCTGTAGATAAGCCGGTGGAAAAGCTGTGCATAAAAAAATGGGTTGACGTGTCCAAGGTCGCCACTAGAATTAGTGGCTACAACGCTGAAGCGACACTATATTTAGTGTTTTCTAATAAACGACCGGATGCCCCGCCTGTTTCGGCATCCCTACCAAAGGAGACGCACCGATGCAATCCGCCGCCGAAATTCCGTCCACCGTCAGCCCGTCCGCCATCCCCCACGCGACCGTTTCCGACACGCTCGCCACCCCGTCTCCTTATGCCGACCACAAAATCATCCGTCGCAACGGCGCGGTGGTCGCCTTCGAGCCGTCCAAGATCTCCATCGCCCTGACCAAGGCCTTCATCGCCGTCAACGGCGGCCAAGCCGCGGCCAGCGCCCGCATCCGCGAACTGGTGGAGAACCTGACCGGCAACGTGGTCAACGCCCTGATCCGGCGCCAGCCCAACGGTGGCACCTTCCACATCGAGGACATCCAGGACCAGGTGGAACTGGCCTTGATGCGCTCCGGCGAGCACGAAGTCGCCCGCGCCTACGTGCTGTACCGGGAGAAGCGCAACGAGGAGCGCAACAAGCAGAAGCGCCAGCAATCCCAGGACAACGCCCTGTTCTGCCTGGAAAACGGCGAGCGCCGTCCGCTCAACCTGGACCATCTCGCCGGCCTGATCGGCGCCGCCTGCGAGGGCCTGCCGGAAACCAACCCGCAAGCCATCCTGCAAGCCACCCTGCGCGACATCTACGACGGCGTGCCCATGGACGAGGTGCGCAAATCCCTCATCCTGTCCGCCCGTTCCCTGATCGAAAAAGACCCGGAATACAACTACGTCACCTCGCGCCTGCTCATGCACGCCATCCGCCGCGAGGTGCTGGGCGAGGAAGTGGGCCAGGCCGAGATGGCCGCCCGCTACCCGGAATATTTCGCCGCCTACATCAAGCAGGGCATCGAGGCCGAACTGTTGGACGAGCGCCTGCTGCAATACGATCTGGCGCGCCTGGCCGCCGTGCTGGACGCGAAGCGCGACCTGCAATTCCAGTACCTGGGCCTGCAAACCCTGTACGACCGCTACTTCCTGCACATCTCCGAGCGCCGCATCGAACTGCCGCAAGCCTTCTTCATGCGCGTCGCCATGGGCCTGGCCCTCAACGAGATCGACCGGGAAGCCCGCGCCATCGAGTTCTATGAGGTGCTCTCCAAGTTCGACTACATGAGCAGCACGCCCACCCTGTTCAATGCCGGCACCCGCCACAGCCAGCTTTCCAGTTGCTACCTGACCACCGTGCCGGACGACCTGGACGGCATCTACCAGTCCATCAAGGAAAACGCCCTGTTGCAGAAGTACGCGGGCGGCCTGGGCAACGACTGGACCCGGGTGCGCAGCCTGGGCGCCTACATCAAGGGCACCAACGGCAAATCCCAGGGCGTCGTGCCCTTCCTGAAAGTGGCCAACGACACCGCCGTCGCGGTGAACCAGGGCGGCAAGCGCAAGGGCGCGGTGTGCGCCTTCCTGGAAACCTGGCACATGGACATCGAGGAATTCCTGGAGCTGCGCAAGAACACCGGCGACGACCGCCGCCGCACCCACGACATGAACACCTCCAACTGGGTGCCCGACCTGTTCATGAAACGGGTCATGGAAAACGCCGAGTGGACCCTGTTCTCCCCCTCCGACTGCCCCGACCTGCACGACCTCTACGGCAAGGCCTTCGAGGCCGCCTACACGCGCTACGAGGAAAAGGCCGCGCGGGGCGAGATCAAGGTGTTCAAGAAGATTCCCGCCGTCAGCCTGTGGCGCAAGATGCTGTCCATGCTGTTCGAGACCGGCCATCCCTGGATCACCTTCAAGGATGCCTGCAACGTGCGCTACACCAACCAGCACGTCGGCGTCGTGCACAGCTCCAACCTGTGCACCGAGATCACCCTGCACACCAACGACAACGAGATCGCCGTGTGCAACCTGGGCTCGGTGAACCTGGCCAACCACATCAAGGACGGCGGCCTGGACCATGACAAGCTGAAGGCGACCATCCGCACCGCCATGCGCATGCTGGACAACGTCATCGACATCAACTTCTACAACGTGGGCAAGGCGCGCAATTCCAACCTGAAGCACCGTCCCGTGGGCATGGGCACCATGGCCTTCCAGGATGCCCTGCACCTGCTGCGCATTCCCTACGCCTCCCCGGAAGCCGTGGAATTCGCCGACCGGGCCATGGAAGCCGTCGCCTACTACGCCTACTGGGCCTCCACCGATCTGGCCGAGGAGCGCGGCCGCTACTCCAGCTTCAACGGCTCCCTGTGGAGCCAGGGCATCCTGCCCCAGGATTCCCTGAAGAAGCTGGCCGAGGAGCGGGGCGGCTACCTGGAAGCCGACTTCTCCGAAACCCTGGACTGGAACGCCTTGCGCAGCCGCATCATGTCGGTGGGCATGCGCAACTCCAATTGCCTCGCCATCGCCCCGACGGCCACCATCGCCAACATCGTCGGCGTTTCCGCCAGCATCGAGCCCACCTACCAGAACCTGTTCGTCAAATCCAACCTGTCCGGCGAGTTCACCGTGGTCAACCAGTATCTGGTGCGCGACCTGAAGGCCCTGAACCTGTGGGACGAGGTCATGGTGGGCGACATCAAATACTTCGACGGCAGCCTGGCCAAGATCGACCGCATTCCCGCCGATCTGCGCAACCTCTACGCCACCGCCTTCGAGGTGGACCCGGTGTGGCTGATCGAAGCCGGCGCGCGCCGCCAGAAGTGGATCGACCAGGCCCAGAGCCTCAATCTCTACTTCCACGGCGCCTCCGGCAAGAAGCTGGACGAGACCTACAAGCTGGCCTGGACGCGCGGCCTGAAGACCACCTACTACCTGCGTTCCATGGGCGCCACCGCCGCCGAGAAATCCACCGGCCGGGGCGGCGAGCTCAACGCCGTGTCGAGCGGCGGCAACGGCGGCATGGGCGGCGGCTTGGCCAATTCGGGCATGGGCGCCGGCGGCGCCTCCGGTCCCGGCGGCTACGTCGCCAGCTCCGCCCTGCCCGAGCCGGAAATCGTCGGCAAGGCCTGCACCCTGCGTCCCGGCGACCCGGGCTTCGAGGAATGCGAAGCCTGCCAGTAAGAGGCCTCCATGACTCCAAAAGAACTGGCGGGCGAGGTCCATAGCCTCTTCAGCCTGCCGGACCTGGTGATCCGGGCCTGCGCGGTGATGGATGCCCCCGCCGCCACGGCCCAGGATCTGGTCGAGATCGTCGAGCTGGATGCGAACCTGGCGGCCACCGTGCTGCGGCTGGCGAACTCGGCCTTGTACGCCGGGCGCGGCCGCATCGACAGCCTGAGCCGCGCGGTCATGCTCATCGGCCACAACGCCCTGCGCGATCTGGTGCTGGCCACCGCGGCCGTTTCGACCTTCCGGGGCATCCCGAAGGAGTTCGTGGACATGGACTCCTTCTGGGAGAACAGCACCACCTGCGCCGTCATCGCCCGGCTCATCGCCGGCCGCGGCCGCATGCGGGAAGGGGAGAGCCTGTTCCTCTCGGGCCTGATGCACGGCATCGGCCGCCTGGTGTTCTACGTGCGCCGTCCCGACGATTACCGGGATGTGCTGACGCTGTCCCGCGACACGGAACTGACCCTGGCGGAAGCGGAGTCCCGCGTGTTCGGCTTCCACTACGCCGAGCTGGGCGCCGCGCTGCTGGAGGACTGGGGCCTGCCCGAACGGCTCTACCTGCCGGTGCGCCATCAACTCGCGCCCATGTCGGCGCCGGCCTTCCCGCGCGAGACCGCCATCCTGCACCTGGCCACCGAGATGACCTGCGACATCGCCCCCTGCCTCAAAACCGCCTGCGAGAGCGAGCCCTACGTGCCCGATCCCAACGCGCTTCCCTGCATGCAACTGCTGGGGCTCACCCCGGCGGCCATGACCGAAATCAGCCTGGACGCCATGGCCGCGAGCCTGGAAGTCCTGGAAATCATCCGCCCCGCGACCAGCGTCCACTACTGACGAGTTACCGATCACCGAAGGAGACAACAACATGCTGAACTTCGAAGACGACATCCCCGCCGCCCCTGCCGCCCGTCCCCTGCCGCCCGCCGGCACGGGCTTCGATCCCGCCTACGTATCCTTCGGCATCGGCCAGCCCCGCCTGCAGGCGCGCGAGCCCGAACCCGCCCCGGCCCGGACTCCCGGCGCCGCCGTTCCTCCCTTGGCGAAAGGCGGGGCAGGGGGGATGGCGCCCATGCCGAAGCAATCCGCCGCCGACGAGGACATCGCCCGCCGCCGCGTGCGCGTCGAGGACAAGCTCATCATCAACGCCAAGGCCGACGTGAACCAGCTGGTCCCGTTCAAGTACAAGTGGGCCTGGGAAAAATACATCGCCGCCTGCGCCAACCACTGGATGCCCCAGGAAGTGAACATGAACCGGGACATCGCCACCTGGAAGGACCCCAACGGCCTCACCGAGGACGAGCGCCTCATCGTCAAGCGCAACCTGGGCTTCTTCGTCACCGCCGATTCCCTGGCCGCCAACAACATCGTGCTCGGCACCTACCGCCAGATCACCGCCCCCGAGTGCCGCCAGTACCTGCTGCGCCAGGCCTTCGAGGAAGCCATCCACACCCACGCCTACCAGTACATCGTGGAAAGCCTGGGCCTGGACGAGGGCGAGATCTTCAACGCCTACCACGAGGTCAGCAGCATCAAGTCCAAGGACGAATTCCTGCTGCCCTTCATCGACGTGCTGTCCGACCCCAACTTCAAGACCGGCACCCCGGAGAACGATCAGACCTTCCTGAAGAGCCTGATCGCCTTCGCCTGCATCATGGAAGGCCTGTTCTTCTACGTGGGCTTCGTGCAGATCCTCGCCATGGGCCGCCAGAACAAGATGACCGGCGCCGCCGAGCAGTACCAGTACATCCTGCGCGACGAGTCCATGCACTGCAATTTCGGCATCGACATGATCAACCAGATCAAGCTGGAAGAGCCCTACCTGTGGACCAGCGAATTCAAGGCCGAACTCAAGGGCATGTTCCAGAAGGCCGTGGAACTGGAATACCAGTACGCCGAGGACACCATGCCGCGCGGCGTCCTGGGCCTCAACGCCCCCATGTTCAAGGAATACCTGCGCTTCATCGCCAACCGCCGCGCCACCCAGATCGGCCTGGACGAACTGTTCCCCGGCGCCAACAACCCCTTCCCCTGGATGGCGGAGATGATCGACCTGAAGAAGGAAAAGAACTTCTTCGAGACCCGGGTCACCGAATACCAGACCGGCGGGGCGCTGGCCTGGGATTGACGGCGAGGCCAGGCCGATGAACGAACGCATCACCTACTGCATGCCCTCCCGCTGCCCCCTGAGCGCCGATTGCCAGCGCTTCGAGGACGACGCCGCCCGCCACAGCCTGCACCGCACCTACGCCGACTTCAGCGAGGAACTGGTGCGCCCCGCCGGCGGGCCGGCGAGCTGCCCGTTCTTCCTGGAGAAGGCGGGCGCGGTTCCTACGCAGTGAGGCTGGCCGAACTGTTTAGTCCCCTCTCCCGCAAGTGGGAGAGGGTTAGGGTGAGGGGAAAAACGTTCCCCCACGCATAAACAAGCAGCACACCACAACCCAAAGAGGAGATTCACCCATGCGCACCCCCCAAGCCCACGAAGCCAAAGCCCGCATCACAGAATTCCTCGCCAAGGTCAAAGCCGGCAAAGGCGCGACGGTGATCCGGCACAACCGGGGCGTGGACCGCATGGCCCGGATGGGAAAGGCGATCCGCGAAGCGCGAGCCCACGCGATTGCCTGAGCCCTGACCCGGGGCAGTGCCCGCCGAGTCAGCCGGGTACCCGCGGATTGCGGGCAATCACCGACGGCGCTACCTTGGCGGTACCGATCGAAGACAGGAGGTCTCATGTCCGCCACCACAACCCTGAAGCTGCCCGACGATCTGAAGGCCCGCATCGCTATCGTCGCTGAACAGACGGGCAAGACCCCCCACGCCTTCATGGTGGAAGCCTTGCGGATGCAGACCGAACTGGCGGAAAGACGACGCGAGTTCATCCAATCCGCCCTTCTGTCCGAGCAGGAGGTGGCCCAGTACGGCCTGGTGTACGACGCCGACGAGGTATTCAGCTATCTGCGCGACAGGCTTGCCGGACGCCCTACCCAAGATCCCAAGCCGGTCAAGCTATAGGCCATGATCCGTCTGGTACTGGTGCCCCGTGCTTTGCGGGATATGAAAGAAATTAATTCGAGCTTGGCCCCTTTGATAATTGCTTTGATAATTGGAATTTCTTTTAATTTAAAACAAATTAGGGTGTACTCTCATGAGAGATCAGATTGAAATAAGTCTACCAGATAGATACGACATGCTTCAACGGAAAGCAGTTGGGCAGCTCTCCCAAATTATTTCACCAGTTGAAGATGCACTTGATCATCTAGACAATCTACACGCTGAGATGAATGCCTCCTCAAGAGGATCATTTTTAATACTTCGAGGAGACTCAGGCACTGGAAAGTCAACTTTCATCCATACAGTTGGACTTTTCAGAGATGGTGTAGAGACAATCACAGTCCCCAAAACAGATGATATTTCAGAAACGCTATCAAAACTTTCTGCCACAAAGTTAAAACTTAGAATTATCGTATTTGAGGGACGAGAGGCCTTAACTGATGTATCAAAAGGATTACTCGAAAAATCAATCCATGCAATAAATTCATTTATTAGAACCCCTAGTGGGGAGCATACGTTAATCGCATGGCCAGCCAATAGAGACGATCTTGCCCAGAACCTGGCTAATTTAGCAACAGAACTCGGAGGCGAGTCTTTAGTTGGATTAGGCGACCCCATTTACAAATTCAACGGCCCCAAAAAATCCGAGTACATTAAAATCGCAAATAACACAATAGCCTTATTAAATCAGGGGGAAGGCATACACGACCTCGGTATTTCAACCGACAGAGCCGATATACTCCTGTCCGAATCAAATACCATTGGCACATATCTTGCCAAAATCAGGCAAGACCTACTAGCAAATCAACGCGAATTGTCAACATTAGCAAAGAGGGAGGTTTGTCGAGTATGGATTGTAGTCGTAGCCGGCAACGAGCCAGACAGCGATATTGACGGGATAACCAGAGGAACCATGTATTCCGCCGATATTGACAGAATGCTTTCCGTCACCAATGCAAATATCGTTCAAGAATTAAAACAGTTCCCTGAAAAACTCGGATTGTTAGGCACTTACTTTGATGCAAGAGTTCTTCACATTCCTGTATTGGCAGCACTTGCAGCTTCTCGCACTTATGCCCATACAGAGCTCAAACAAACAATGCGGGCAGCCGGTATGTCTGTAGCTCCAGAAAGTGATGCAAAAGAGCGCTTTTCAGAAACAAACCTAGCATACTCATTCAAAAACAAACCAATTAGTGCTCGCAAGGTAGGTGGCAAGGTCGGACCTAACTCAGTTGCCGCATTCGAGAAGCTCACAGCCATCGCTGCAACAAATGATGTAGCTCTAAATAAAGCCATTGCCGAATGCTTAAAAGACATTAATGCAATTGATGATTACTCCTTGGAACAGGATTTTGGAAAAGGCCTCACCCGAAGAACCGACATTGTTGCAAAAGTTGGCACATCTACGGTGCGCCTTGAAATAATGTGGCGAAAGAAGACGGGGAGAGCCGAAATCTCCAATTATGTTCTTACTAAGCTATTTAATTACGGCAAAGCAATTGGCTACCTCGTTTAAGGTAGGGCGGAAAGCGCAGCGCCTCCCGCCGCATGAAATACACATCTGGCGAATAACGCCTTCGGCTCATCCGCCCTACTGGAATAAAGGACAGGCCTACTTGCCGATTAAAGTCATCCACCGATAAGCCCGCACCCACCCCTTCCATGCACCTCGACCCCATCCGTCTCGACATCTCCGCCCAGCTCGATCGCAAGCAGCGTTCCGCGCTGGGGCAGTTCATGACGCCTTCGCGGGTGGCGGATTTCATGGCGGGCTTGTTCCAACCCCCGGCCAACCGCCCCATTCGCTTGTTGGATGCGGGGGCGGGCATCGGCTCGCTAACCGCGGCGTTTCTGGAGCGGTGGGGCCAGGGCGATATGCCATACATTGAGGTTACAACCTTCGAGATAGACCTGGTGTTGCGGGCACGCCTGGCCGATACGCTGGCGCATTACAAGCAGACCCTGTCCGTCGATGGGCATATCCACGGCACCGACTTCATCGAGGAAGCGGTCAACCGGCTTCAGTTCCAGGACGGGCGCCGTTTTACCCACGCCATCCTCAATCCACCCTACAAGAAGATCGGCACCCAGTCCCGCCATCGCCAGTTGCTGCGGGCGGTGGGCATCGAGACGGTCAATCTGTATTCGGCCTTTGTCGCCTTGGCGATTGCCTTGATGGAGCCGGGCGGCCATATCGTGGCCATCATTCCGCGCAGTTTCTGCAACGGGCCGTACTACAAGCCTTTCCGCGAGTTCCTGCTGGCGCGTTGCGCGATCCGCCACATGCATCTGTTCGATGCCCGGGACAAGGCTTTCAGGGACGATGCCGTGCTGCAGGAAAACCTCATTCTGTTGCTGGAGCGGGGCGGCATCCAAGGCGATGTCAGCGTTTCCACGTCCACCGACGACGGCTTCGCGGATTACGCCGCCCATGTTTACCCCTTCTCGCGGATTGTTTATCCCGGCGATGCCGAGCGTTTCATCCATGTGCCCACGGGATCGGCGGAGGCCGGCGGCGATCTGCCCGAAGCGTTTTGCCATTCTCTCGCGGATATCGGGGTCGAGGTTTCCACCGGTCCGGTGGTGGATTTCCGCTTGAAGGAACATGTGCGCGACCTGCCCGAGGCCGAGTGCGTTCCCCTGCTTTACCCGGCCCATTTTTCCGGCCAGGCCATCGAGTGGCCCAAGCCGGGCGGCAAGAAACCGAATGCCCTCAAACTCAATTCGGAAACCCGCAAGTGGCTGTTTCCGGCCGGGTGCTATGCCGTGACGCGGCGCTTTTCCTCCAAGGAGGAGAAACGCCGCATCGTGGCCGCCATGGTGGACCCGCATCGGTTGAAGTCCGACCTGATCGCCTTCGAGAACCATCTCAATGTTTTCCACCGGGCCAAGCAGGGCCTGCCGGAAGACCTGGCCTGGGGACTGGCCGCGTATTTGAACGGCACGATGGTGGATGCGTATTTCCGCCGCTTCAGCGGCCATACCCAGGTCAACGCGACGGATTTGCGTCGCATGCGCTATCCGTCGCGGAACACGTTGGAAGTCTTGGGCCGCTGGGCAAAGGCGCACGGCGGCGTTTCTCAGGAAGCACTCGACGAAGCAATCCAGGGGCTGACATGAGCGAACACAAGAACATCGATGACGCGTTGCAGGTCCTGGTTCATCTGGGCCTGCCGCGCGCCCAGCAAAACGAGCGCTCCGCCCTGTGCCTGCTGGCGCTGCTCGATCTCGCGCCCGGCGGGAAATGGAAACAGGCCGGAAATCCGCTGCTGGGCATTACGCCCATCATGGATTGGGCCAAACGGCATTACGAATCGGATTACGCGCCCAATACCCGCGAAACCTTCCGCCGCCAGACCATGCATCAATTCGTGGCCGCCGGCATCGCGTTGAACAATCCGGACAAACCCGACCGGCCCACCAACAGTCCAGACACGGTTTACCAAGTGGCCCCCGAGGCGCTGGCCTTGCTCAAGACTTACGGTAGTCGGAGTTGGGCCGGGAATCTGGCCGCTTGGCTGGCGACCCGGCCATCCCTCTCCCAACGCTATGCCAAGGCCCGCGACCTGGAACGCATCCCGGTCCGAATCGGCCGGAACAGGAAAATCGAGTTGAGCCCCGGCGCCCACAGCGGGTTGATCAAGGCCATCATCGAAGACTTCGCCCCGCGCTTCGCGCCGGGCAGCACCCTGGTTTACGCGGGCGATACCGGCAAGAAGTGGGGCTATTTCGACGAAGCCGCGTTAAAAGCCTTGGGTGTCACCGGCATCGACGCCCACGGAAAAATGCCGGATGTGGTGCTGCACTATCCGGAGCGGGGTTGGCTGTTGCTGGTCGAGTCGGTTACCAGCCACGGGCCGGTGGACGGAAAACGCCACGAGGAATTGTCCAAATTGTCTTCGAAATCCAAGGCAGGATTGGTGTTTGTCACGGCGTTTCCCAACAGGGCCACCTACAAGAAATACGCGGCGGACATCGCCTGGGAAACCGAAGTCTGGATAGAGGACGCGCCTGAACACATGATCCACTTCAACGGCAGCCGGTTTCTGGGGCCGTACCAATTCTGGTAGTAAAAGGGGACCGCTTTTTTTCCACCCCCGCATACGACCCCAGTCCCATGAAAGTTCTCTACACCCTGACCGCCTCCCCCTTCGCCGCCCATTTCCCCGCTCTCTACCAGGAACTGGACATCGCGGCGGAACATTTCGATTCCGCCCGCAACCTGCACCGTGCCTTGAAGAAGCAGGCGCCGGATTTCTTCGTGGGCGAGTTCATCTATGCCTGGGGCAACGATTACGCGGGCAACACGGTCTCCAACCTGGACGTCACCCTGCGCACCCTTCAGGCGAAGGCGCCCCGGGCGCGGATCCTCGTCGTCATGCAGCCCGGCGAGGCGGCCCACATCGACAAGCTGCTGGCGTTGTTTCCCGTCCATGCCGTGTTGCAATACCCCATCGCCGAGGAACACATGCGGGCCGCATTGCTGGGCACTGGGAGGCAAGCGGGGAGTATCGAAATGGGGCCATAGGTGAGCGCCGCGGGTTTCACTGGCGGCGCCTCCTTGTATTGGCGCCCGGGTCCCGTACAAAATCAAAAAGGTCTGTCCCGAGTATGCGCATGGCAAGGCCCGGATTGGGGCTCAGCACTTCAAGTCTTTCAGGGGAGTATTCACATGAAGTATTTGTGGGCGGTGATCGCCCTGCCGGTCGCGGTATCGGGTTGTGCGCACTATCAACCCTCGATGCCCGCGGATTACTCAGGTCCGAAGGCGAACATCGAAGATACGAGGAAGTATTACAGCGGCAGCCACGTGGACCTGTTTTACCTGACGCACGTGGATGGCAAGGAGATCGACAACGCCCGTTTCAAGACCTTGCGAGAAAACAGTGGGCGCGGATTCTCCATGGCCGCCATCACGGCCACGAACCCGATCCCGGCCAGGCCTGTTGTCCTGACCCTGAAGGCCAGGACCCTGTACGGGGCTCCAATCCTGGAACTGGTCAATGCCATCTATCAGGTGCACGGGGATGTGGCATTTACGCCTGAGGCGGACAAAACCTATCTGGTCAACGGGGTGCTGGGGGAAGACTACTCGGCGGTCTGGCTGGAGGCATCGGATACCCATGCGGTGATAGGGAAGAAGATAGAAGTGAATGGCCCGGCGAAGCTGGGGATTTTCGAGAAGTAGGAACACGGTGGGAGGTAATCAACCATGAGCATCGAACTCCCCAAAGAGACCTACCAGGAAGCCGTCGCTTCTCTGCAACGCTATGTCCGGGAGAATATCGAGGCGGACATGGGCAACATCGCTGTCGCCGGCTTGCTGGATTTCTTCCTGGAAGAGATCGCTCCCCTTGTCTATAACCGCGCCGTGGCGGACGTTCAGGAACGGCTGCAGACGCGCGTCTCGGAGTTGGACATCGAAATCCACGAGGACGCGTTTCAGTATTGGCCCAGGCGGCAGCGGCCGGGCAAGCGGCGTCGCTGAACAACTTAGAGGAACTGATCCATGGGCGCTAAGACTTGGATGCTCGTCATCGCCGACGCCAATGCGCGCGAGGCACTCGCCGCCAGGCCGGCGTTGGACCGGGAGGCCACACGGAGGCTGGCCGCCACGCTTTTCCCCGAAGAGAAGCTCGAACCCATCGAGGATGGCGATCTTTCCCATACCTGTCCGCCGAACAACGAACTGCACATTGGCTGCTTTCCCGGGGTTTCCGTTATCGCGGCCAAGGAATTCGGCATCGATTACCCATCCCGGCTGCCTCAGCGGTTTATCGCGGCGGGTGGCGGCGGAACCGTCGCGCTTCATGCCATGCACAGCGTGGTGGATTGGTTTGCGTACGCGACGTGGGCGAACGGGCGGCTGGTGCGCTCCCTGAGTCTGTCTCCGGACAGCGGCATCATGGAGGACATCGGGGAGCGCCTGCCCTTCGAGGAGCCCTACTGGTCCGGCGCGTATCCCGCCGTTTATGGCGAGGAAGACGATTACCCGTTTCCGTTTCACCCCCTGGATCTCGGGGAGGCGGCCTTGCAGGATCTGTTCGGCTATCAGCTCGAGGGGGGTGTCGACGAGGCCCTTCTTGATCCGGCGTCGATTCCCTTGGTCCGCTACAAGCGTACCCGCTCGCGGTGGTGGAAGTTTTGGTAACCGGTTCGCGGGGATATCGTTATCCGAGTCGAGGGCCGAAGGCGCAGGCCGGACACGATCATCGCGCCGTGCCCAGCCGCTTTCCCCCCGCCTGAAGTCTCGCTAGGCTGTCGCCTTTCCCCGTCGAGACCGTCCCATGCCGTCCACCGCCGCCTCAACCGCCCCCGCGAGTCCGCTGCCCGCCCTGCTGGACTACCTGGATGCCAGCCCCACCCCCTGGCATGCCGTGGCGGCGGCCGAAGAACGGCTGCGCGCGGCAGGGTTCCAGTGTCTGGAGGAAACGGCGCGCTGGCAGCTTGCCGTGGGTGGGCGCTACTACGTCACCCGGGGCGGGTCGTCTCTGATCGCTTTCGTGATCGGGTATTCACCCCTGGCGGAAGCCGGCTTCCGCATCGTCGGCGCCCACACCGATTCCCCCGGCCTGCGCCTGAAGCCCCGGCCGGGGCTCAACGGCGACGGTCTGTGGCGGCTGGCGGTGGAGGTCTACGGCGGGCCTATCCTGGCCACCTTCGCCGACCGGGATCTAAGCCTGGCGGGCCGGGTGGTGGTGCGCGGCGCCGCTGGCGGCAGCGGCCCCACGGCCCATCTGGTGCGCTTCGACCAGCCCCTGTTGCGCCTGCCCAATCTGGCCATCCACATGAACCGGGAGGTGAACGACCAGGGCCTCAAGCTCCACCGCCAGAATGAACTGCCCCTGCTGCTGGGTCTCGCCACGGAAGGGCGGGAGGCGGAGACGCGCTTGCGCGAGCTGCTGGCCGAGGCCGCCGGCGTGGACGCCAAGGACCTGCTGAGCTGGGATCTGGCCGCCTACGACGTGCAGAAGGCGGCGCTGTGGGGCGCGGCCGGCGAGTTCATCGCCTCGGGCCGCATCGACAACCTGGCTTCCTGCCACGCCGCGCTGCACGCCTTGTGCGCCACCGAATCCCCCGCCCATACCTGCGTCGCGGCCCTGTTCGACCACGAGGAGGTGGGCAGCGGCAGCCCCACCGGCGCCGGCGGCAGTTTCGCCGCCGACGTGCTCCAGCGCCTGTGCCTGCACGCCGGGCTGGACGGCGAGGACCGGCACCGGGCCATGGCGGCCAGCTTCTTCATCAGCGCCGACGCGGCCCACGCCTACCAGCCCAACTTCCCGGCCGCCTACGAACCCGGCCACAAGGTGATGGTGAACGGCGGGCCGGTGATCAAGACCCACGTGGGCCAGCGCTACACCACCCACGCCGGCACGGCGGCGCGCTTCATGGGCCTGTGCGAGCGGGCCGGCGTGCCTTGCCAGCAGTATGCCCATCGCGCCGAGCTGGCCTGCGGCAGCACCATCGGCCCCATCCTGGCCGCCCAACTGGGCATTCCCGGCGTGGACGTGGGCTCGGCCATGTGGGCCATGCACAGCGTGCGGGAAAGCGCCGGCGCCCACGACCAGGCCCACATGATCGCCGCCCTCGGCGCGGCGTTCGGCGAATAGGACGGGGATGGTCGCGCCAAGTCCCTAGGCGCGCATGAACCGGGCCCGCACCGCCGCCGCGTAGGTGCGCCCGACCCGTACTTCCGAACCGTCGGACAACACCGCGATCAGCGCGGACAAGGGCATGGCGCGGATGCGCGCCACCGCGCTGACGCGAACGATCGTGCTGCGGTGGATACGCATGAATTCCTCCGCGTCCAGCCGGCGTTCCACCGTCGACAGGTTTTCCTGATAAAAGTACTCCCGCCCCGGGAGATGGATGCGCACGTAGTCGCGTTCGGCCTGGACGCGGACGATCTCGTTCGCCGGGATGCGGACATGCTCGCCGCGCACCTTGATCCAGAAATCGGCGGGTTTGCGCGCCCGCTCGTTCAGCGCGCGCTTGAGGGTGGCGACGGTTTCCTGCAACTCGGCGATGCGGTCTTGCTGGACGCGGGACAGCGCCGCCGCTCTTGCGCGTTCCATGGCCACGGCGAAACGCGCCGGCTCCACGGGCTTGGTCAGGTAATCGACGGCGTTGGCCTCGAAAGCCTTAAGGGCATGGTGGTCGAAGGCGGTCACGAAGACGACCGCCGGCGGCACGGGCATGGGTGCCTCCAGCACATCGAACCCGCTGCCGCCGGGCATCTGGATGTCGAGCAGCAGGATGTCCGGCCGCGCCGCCGTGGCCGCCTGCCGGCCTTCAATGGCGTCCGCCGCGGTCTCGATCCGGCCGACCCAGTCCAGCTTTTCCGTCATCCGCGCGAGGCGCCGCCGGGCCAGAGGCTCGTCGTCGACGATGAGCACGGTGAGCGCGGTGAGCGCGGTCATGCCGTCACCCAGGGCAGGTCCAGGCTGGCGCGGTAGCGGCCCGGCGCCACCACGCCGGATTCGAAGCGGACGTCGTCCCGGAAGCGGGCGCGCAGGCGCTCGGCGACGTTGCGCAGGCCCAGGCCCATGCCGGCGCTCGATTCACGCGAGTCGCCAAGCGCGGGCATATCGTTCTCCACCCTGACCAGCAGGCGGTCGGCCTCGCGCCGCGCCCGCAGCGCGATCTCCACCGGTCCGGTGGCCTTGCTCACACCGTGCTTGACGGCGTTTTCGATCAAGGGTTGCAGGATCAGGCTGGGCACCCGCGCTGCCCGGGCCTCCTCGGGTACCTCGATGCTGAAGCGCATGCGGTCGGAGAAACGCTCCCGCTCGATCTCCAGATATTCCTCCTGCAAGGCCAGCTCGTCGGCCAGCGACACGTCCTGCATGGGGTCGAGGGACAGGGTCGCGCGCAGGAAGGTGGAAAGCAGGAGCAGCATGCGCTCGGCGCGGGTCGCCGAGCCCTCCTCGATGAGGCCGCCGATGGAGTTCAAAGTGTTGAACAGGAAGTGGGGATTCACCTGGTAGCGCAGCGCGCGCATCTGCGCCGTCAGGGCTTCCTCGCGGGCGGCGGCGAGACGGCGTTCCCGGTCGCGCAGTTCGAAACTGTAGAGCAGGCCGATGAACAGGCAATTCCAGCCGAACAGCATGGAAGCGCCTTCGATCAGGGTGTAACCGGAATAGACCGGATCGAATCCGACCGGCCTGGGATACTGGCAGATCGCGTAGTTCATGAAGTCGATCGCGGTATACAGGGGCGCCGCCACCGCCGTCATCGCGAAACCGAGCAGCGCCTTGCGGGTAAAGGACATGCGCCGGAAGCGCAGCAGCGGCCGGGACATGGCGTAGGTCATGAGCGCGCTGGCGCCGAACATGACCAGTTTCAGCGGCGCCGATTCCACCGGATCGATGTTGATGAAATAGCCGAGGACGCTGTCCGCGACGAACATGCAGGTCCAGTAGACCAGGCCGAGCCGGAGCGCGGCGTCGCGCAGATCCTGGCCGAAGTCCGAGGCGCCGGTCGCGGGGGCTTGGTGATCCGCTTTCTTCATGTGCCTATGTTCGCCTTTCTGAAGGTTTCTCGGCTTGCGTTTGGTCCGGGAATTTCAGCCGTTGGTCGATTTTTTCGCCGCCTGGCCATGGGCGCGGCGCCCTTCGTCGAATGCCGGAAAGTATCGGGTGGCCCGGAACCTAGAATTCATCGACCCTTTCCGCCGCCGTTCATAGCGCGACCGGCGCGGATTTTCCAGTTCCGCAATCCAAACCGAGGAAATTCCAATGAAGAAGACGCACTTTGCGCTGGCCGTGGCCGGCCTCCTGTCCGGACTCGCGGCGGCTCCGGCGAACGCCGCCCTGCTGGGACGCGACCTGGACGGCAACGCCGCGACTTTCGAGGCTTATTACGATTCGGTGCTCGATATCACCTGGCTGGCCGACGCCAATTTCGCGAAAACCTCCGGCTACCACGACACCGGAATGATGACCTGGTACATGGCTGAAGCCTGGGCGGAAGGCCTCAGCTTCACCGACGGTGTCCACGTCTACGACAACTGGCGCCTACCCGGCGTCGCTCCGGTGGACGGCGTCGCCTTCAACTACGCCACCAGCCTCAACGGCAGCAGCGACCGGGCATACAACGTCAGCGCCCCCGGCACACCCTACGCGGGCAGCACCGGCAGCGAATTGGCGCACCTTTTCTACAACACGCTGGGCAACAAATCCTTGTGCGCGCCAGCCACGTCCGTGGGGTATTGCGACGGCCCGCAAGCCGGCTGGGGCGAGATCGACGCCGGGCCTTTCAGCAATGTCCAGAACAACCTGTACTGGACCGGCACAAGCTACGCGCCCACCCCCGGCGAAGCCTGGAACATCGACTTCTACTTCGGCGCCCAGAGCAGCAACCTGAAAGGGGCGAACATGTACGCCTGGGCGGTCGCGGACGGGGATGTGGCCGCCGTTCCCGAAGCCGATACCTGGGCGATGCTGCTGGCGGGCCTGACCCTGGTCGCGGCGGCGCGGTACCGCGGGCACACCCGCGCCGGCGCGGCCGTGGAAGCCTGAACGGTCTGGCGGTGCCACGTAAGCCCGCCCGCTGACCGGGCGGGATGCGGAGGAAAACGGGGCGTGTGGGGAGTTCGGGAGGCGCGGGCTTGGGGAAGCCTGCCGCTCATCCTTCCACGCGCCACTGTTTGTTTGAGCGATGTCGGGCAAAATTCGCCTGGATTTTTCCACGACGACGTACGTCCATGTTCCAGCCTGAGCTCATGCTTCCCACTTCCGACATCACCGGCATCGCCCACGTCATCCAGATGGCGGTGGCACCCGTTTTCCTGCTGACCGGCGTGGCCGGACTGTTGTCGGTAATGGTGAACCGGCTGGGGCGGGTGGTGGACCGCTTCCGCACCCTGCAAGGCCGGCTGCCGGAGCTGCAAGGCGAGCCGCGCGCGGCTGCGGAGGCGGAGGTGGCGGTGCTGGAGCGGCGCACCTGGCTGATCCAGCGCGCCATCGCCCTGTGCACCGGCGGCGCGCTGCTGGTATGCGTGGTCATCGCCACCTTGTTCGTCGGTTCCCTGGTCCGCTGGGAGGTGTCGATGGTCATCGCCTCCCTGTTCATCCTGGCCATGATCTCCCTGGTGGCCGGACTGCTGCTGTTCCTGCGCGAGATCCACTTGTCCACGGGCTACATGCACCGGCTGTAAGGACGCGCGCGGCATTCGTCCATGCGGTCCGCCCGGAGACTCCCGGCTCTGGCGGAGCGCCGCCTGGTGTTTAGTCCGGCTTGTTGGGATGCCATGGACGATGCCGCGCGCCCTTTACAATCCAGCCTGGTTCGCCACCGGCGAAATGACGCCTCAGGAGCAGTGATGTCCACCACCCCCGATTTAGATAGCCCAACCGCCGCCACTCTGGTGGCCGTTGCCAGCAAGGACAACCGGCAGATCAACGAGCATTTCGGTCATGCCGACGAATTCAAGATATACAGCGTGGCAGGAGACGGTGCCACTTTCGTGGAGACCAGGGTGGTGGAGCACTACTGCCAGGGCGGCTACGGCGACGAGGACAAGCGGGAGGTCATCCTGCGCGCGCTGGCCGACTGCCGGGCCCTGTTCTGCGCTCGTGTCGGCGAAGGTCCCAAGAACCGGCTGCGGGAGGCCGGCATCGAGCCGGTGGACGCCTATCCCTATGGCCTCATCGAGCCTTCCCTGCTGGCGTGGTACAGGAAGGGCTGACCCACCCGCCGGCATGCAAGGCCGCCCATCCCGGCCGCATCCCGTTCCTACAATCGGGTTGAAAAACGGTTAAAGGCGGCTGGCTGGAGTTATTCGTATCGTGGCTGCCCCATTCCTGTGCCATACGGGAGCTGGCATGCTAACAGCAGTGCATCCTGTGGCTTCTTTACTGAGAAAACGCTGATCAATCCCGGGATGAACAAGCTGAATTGGCACCAAGGGAACAAATTACAAACGCATATAAGGGACGGTAAGCATGAATAACAAGACAAATGTATTCCGTGTATGGGCCTTCGGCCTGGTCGCGCTGTGTATAGGCGTAAGCGGGTGTTCGCGATTACCGGGAGTTTTCGCGTCCATACCCGACAAGGTGAACGAGGCGTTCCCTCTCGCCGCTGAAATACGAGTGGCCGAAAGCGATTTGCGCGAGCACCTGGCGTCCGATCAGAGCGCGCTGACGATGTTTGAAAAACAATATGCCATGCGCCTTGAGTTGCGGGCGCTTAACTGTGCCCGGGACTTGTCCATTGGTCGCTTCGACTCGGTCTCGGCGGTCAAGGCACTTCCCATCAACCGCGATTGCCTGAACAGCCAGGATGCGGAATTGCTGCGATTCCTGGGCATCCGGCAAGTCTCCATCCGCCTGACCCAGCCCCCTTTGCGCCCTTTGCTCCCTCTTGGGCCGGCAGCCCCAGTAGTCCCCGACATGGCCGGCACGACTGTCATGGCGGCGGTTGCGGCAAGTGATGCCGGAGTGGCTGTGCTGAAGGGGGTACTTGGCGAAATGGTGGCGATAAGCCTGCCAGAATTGGAAAAGATCGCGAGCTTGCCAAGCATACGGGGTATCGCGGAAGGCATGAAGGTATCGCCCAATGGTCGCGTGGTCGCAGTGCCGTCCAACGATGTGGAAATGACTTTCGTCGATATGGAAAACGGCGCAAAGCTTTGGGAGACGAAAGAATTCAACCACATGCTTGCCTGGTTGCCGGACATCCAGGCGGCCCTGGTTGGCGATGGGCGGCATGGCACGGTTTCGCTACTCGATTTCGCCTCAAGCAAGCTGGAGTCACAGTTGAAGGGAACGATGGGCTATGCATGGGCAATAACAGTGAGCCGCAGCCCCGCCCGGGTATTGCTTGGTTCGCAGAGACAGTTTTCCTTGGTCGAATACAAGCGAAGCCCAGCGGGCATTGAAAAGAACATCCTCAGAACCTATGAAATACGGCAGGGCTCGGGCGTCACTGGCTACCAGTTGGCAACGATGCGTGATGGCAAGGCATTCGCTTTCGTTTCAGGACGTAATCTCATGTTGGTGGATTTGGATTCTGGCGCCGAGACTCTTTGGTCTCTCGAGGGTTTCCTCGCCAACCGGTTTGCCAAACTCAATGAAACCGAATTGCTCGTGAGTAGCTACCGTGTTGATCAAGGCACGAATGCATGGGTGTTCAGTATTGATCGATCCACCCTCGCACCCGTGGAGAGTTTGGGTAAACCAACATACTTGGTCGGTGGCTTGAGCGGTCGCAGCGGGTATTTATTGCGTGCCGACAGGGTTTTGATTGGCCAAGAAGTGGAAAAAGGGGATCCCATTCCGCTGAGTGATGCAATGGCAGCTTATGAACTGGAGCGCCAGGAAACTATTTTGGCCGCAGCACAGAACTCGGAAGTGAATAGCTGGAGATACGCCGTCCCTTATGTGGGCTTACCTGTGCCCGCGCCGGCAGCCGCGCCGGCCTACACCTCATCTCGAAGCATGCGACCGTCCAGCTTGATTGGGGATTTGGCGAAAGGTGCGCGAGTCGAGGCCGTGGGTGTTTACCAAGGACTCGGTGGCAATGGCAAACCGGGGACGAGTGAAAAGCAATCCGGAACAGTCTTGCTGCATATCAAACCTTCCGCACAACCCATCGTGCTGGTGCTCAGTTCGTACGAGCCAGTGCGCTGGTTATTGCTACCCGAGTCGGGAGCAAAAATCGCCGCCATATTGCTATGTGGTTATCACCAGTCCACAGTGGCAGGCGCCGGGAGCGTGCGCATCTTATCCGCCGGCTCAACCTACGCTTACAAGATGGATAGTCCTCAGTACGCTGTCCTCAACATGGAAATCATGCGCTATATCGGCAAAAAAATTGATGTCTTCCAGGGAAGTTACGAGGGCACATCGTTTGACGTAGGCAGTTAAGTTCTGGTCAGCCCGCGAATTACGGAGCCGCTTGCCCGAATCCGTCGGTCGCGTGGGGTGATTGGCTGTTCTGGCAGTATTCGGGCACGGGCGCGGTTTCCGGGATCGACGATGCCGTCGGCCTGGACGGTTTCAACGGATCGCTGGACCAACCGAAGGCCTGCGCGTGCGTCGAAGCCGTCCCCTAACCGGAAAGCTTCCCTTTGTTGCCGGCCGGTCTCGCGTTGTTGGCGCGGATGCGCTGCCGTTCCGCGCGATTGGAATCCGGACCCGATTGCCCGCTTATTCGTCGCGGCCGTTCGACACGGGTCGGGGAACGGCCGATCCGGTCGTGGATAATCCGGGTTCCCGCCCTTTGCCCGCACCCGGAGGTTTTCCAACATGAACATTCTCGTCTTCGCCGGCAGCACCCGGCGCGAATCCGTCAACCGCAAACTGGCGCGGGCCGCCGCCCAGGCGGTCGACGCCGCGGGCGGCCGGGCCACGCTGCTGGAACTGGCCGACTACCCCATGCCGCTCTACAACGGCGACCTGGAGGCGGAAAGCGGCCCGCCGGAAAACGCCTTTCGGCTACAGGATGTCATCGCCGCCCATGCGGGCTTGATCGTCGTCTCGCCCGAATACAACCATTCCATTCCCGCGCTGTTGAAGAACACCCTGGACTGGGTTTCCCGCGCGCCGCGGGTCAAGGGCGCCAACCCGTTCACCGGCAAGGTGGCGGGTCTGATGGCCGCCTCGCCCGGCGGCCTCGGCGGCCTGCAGGGCCTGGATACGGTGCAGCGGGTGCTCGCCACCCTGGGCGCCCTGGTCCTACCCAAGCTGGTGGCCGTGGGGCATGCCGACAAGGCGTTCGACGCGGCGGGCCTGCTGCAGGACGAGAGTTCCGCTCGCCGCGTCGCGGAACTGGCGGCGGAGGTGGTCGCCATCGCGGGCAGACTGACCCGCTGAACGGCGGCAGCCCGGCCGACGGGCGTCGGCGCAGCGCGTCCCGCGCGCTGCATCGTGCCGCGCTGCATCGTGAAATTCGCACCGGTTGTTTTGTGTCGAATTGACCATTCGCGCGGTGGGCGCCAGCATGCAGAATCGGGTGCCCCGGTTCCGCCCCGTCGAATTCAATCCCCGCACGGAGACCCCGCCATGATCGCGCGCCTGCTCGCCCTGCTTCTGCTGTTGCTTCCCCCGCCGGCCCTGTCCGCCAGCCTGAAAGCCGTTGCGCGCCAAGCCGCGCCGGTCCTGCCCTTGACCCTGGCCAGCGGCCGGCCCCTGGACATGGAGGCCTTGCGCGGGCAGGTGGTGCTGGTCAATTTCTGGGCGACCTGGTGTCCGCCCTGCCGCAGGGAAATGCCTTCCATGGACCGCCTGGACAAGATGGAAACCGGCCGGCCTTTCACCATCCTGGCCGTCAATGTGAAGGAGGAGGCGGATCAGGTGGAACGTTTCCTGGACGAGATGCCCATGAGCTTTCCCATCGTCCTGGACACGGAGGGGCAGTTGGCCAAGGCCTGGAAGGCCTTCGTCTATCCCACCAGCTATCTGGTCGACAAGCAGGGGCACATCCGCTACAGCCTGAACGGCACCCTGGAATGGGATGAGCCGGAAATCGTGGAGATCATCGAGCGCCTGATCCTGGAGTAGCGCAGTCGCGCGGGTCGGATGGCGCCTATGCCTCCTCCGCCCCGCGATGCCTTCGATTCGGCGTCCTTGCCCGGACCTGCGGCATCCCGCCCGCAGGCGCGCCGGTTCACATGGCCGGCGTGAACTCTTCCCGTTCCTCGGTATGGACGCGGTACACCCCCTTGCCCTCCAGCTTGGCGAGATACATGGCGTGGTCGGCGCGGGAAATCAGGGATTTGACCGTGTCGCCAAGGGTGTCGTCGAACAGGGCGATGCCCACCGAGGCGCCCACCCGCACGCTCTGCCCCTCCACCTCGATGGGTTCCGCGATGGCCTGGATGAGCTTGTCCGCGATGCCGACAGCGGCGGCCTGCGCGTCGGGCGCATCGTCGATGAGCAGCGCGAATTCGTCGCCGCCCAGGCGCGCGGCCAGATCGCTCTCGCGCACGCAGGTGGCGATGCGGCGCGCCGCCTCCTTCAGCACCTTGTCGCCGGCCTCGTGGCCCAGCCTGTCGTTGACGCCCTTGAAGCCGTCCAGGTCCAGGTACAGCACGGCGCCGCGTCCGTTCACGCGGCGGGCGCGGCCCATGGCGCGCTTGACCGCGTCGAAGAAGGCGCGGCGATTGGCCAGACCGGTGAGGGTGTCGTAGTTGGCCAGTTGGGCCAGTTTCTTCATGGCCATGTGGCGGCGGTTGGTTTCCAGGTTGAACTTGTCCAGCACCGCGTTGTAGAACGTCCCGATCTGCTCCGCCTCGGTCTCCGGCTCCACCCGCACCTGGCGGCTGAAGTCGCCGCTGGTGCGTTGCAGATCCATCTGGGTGATCAGGTCCAGCAGGGAGGTGGTGGCGCCGTGCTCGGCGAAATTGAGGCCCATGACCTCTTCCCGGGGCAGCACCCGCAGGCGCATGGCCTGTTTGATCATATACAGCAGGCCGAAGCTGAGCAGGAAGGAATAGGCGCCGATGGCCAGCACGCCCTGCAACTGGATCAGGAAATGCTGCCAGTGGCCCAGCCCGCGCGGCAGGTCCGCCGCCGGCGTGAAGACGGCCACCGCCAGCGTGCCCCAGATGCCGGCGAACAGGTGCACCGGCACGGCGCCGATGGCGTCGTCGATCTTCAGGCGCTCCAGCAGCGTCGCCCCGTGCAGGGCCACGGCGCCGCCGATGGCGCCGATGGCCAGGGCGGACAGGGGGCTGACCAGGTGGCAGCCGGCGGTGATGGCCACCAGGCCGGCGATGGTGCCGTTCATGACCCGGTCGGCGCCGGGGCGGCCCCACACCGCCCAGCTCAGGCCCATGCCCACCAGGCCGCCGGCGGCGCCGGCCAGGGTGGTGTTGATGATGATGAGGGGAACCTTGTCGTTGAGGGCCAGGGTGCTGCCGCCGTTGAAGCCGAACCAGCCGAACCAGAGCAGGAACACGCCCAACGCCGCCATGGGCAGGCTGTGGCCTTCGATGGGCCGGCTGAGGTTGCCGAAGCGTCCGCGCCGGGGACCGATGAGGATGATCGCCGCCAGGGCCACCCAGCCGCCCACCGAGTGCACCACGGTGGAACCGGCGAAGTCGATGAAGCCCGCCTGGGCCAGCCAGCCTCCGGGCGTGCCGTCCGGGGCGTAGGCCCAGGCCCAGTGGCCGATCACCGGATAGATCAGGCCGGAAAGGATGACCGCGGTGATGACGTAGCCGGAGAAGCGCATGCGCTCGGCGACCGCGCCGGAGACGATGGTGGTGGCGGTGCCGCAGAACGCCGCCTCGAAGAAGAAGAAGGTCTTGTCGTAGGGCGTGGTGGCGGTATCGAGCAGGAAGCCGTCGGTGCCCACCAGGCCGTTCCAGCTCGGCCCGAACATGAGGGCGTAGCCGAACAGGGCGAACAGGATGACGGAAATGCAGAAATCCACCAGATTCTTGATGGCCACGTTGATGCTGTTCTTAGCCCGCACCATGCCGCTTTCCAGGCAGGTGAAGCCGGCTTGCATGAGCACCACCAGAAAACCGCACACCAGCATCCACAACAAATCGTTAGTCATCGAAATTCCGCGTGAACAACAGCCGACGGATGCCGCCCGGACCGCGCCTCCCGCCAGCCGCCGGCGCGGCGGCAGGGATGGCGCCGGGCATGTTTCCCTCGGTTTGGGTTACCTGGAGAGACAACGCGCTGGATCAACGCGTCCCGGCGATTATCGGCCGCAACCGCGACAAGCTGAATACGCATTTTTCCGCTGCGGCGTCAGGGATTCCGTTCCGCCAGACGTCGGGCGGACTCGACGAAATCCAGGAGAAAACGCGCCCGTTCCGCGCCCGCCCCGTGGCTGGCGATGATGCCGCCGCCGGATTCCGTGTCGGCGCCCAGGTAGGCCAGCGCGCCGTCCTCCAGGCGGCAGCCGCCGGCCTGGGCGGCGAGCAGGGCGCCGATCCAATCGGATTCCCGTTCCTGCTGCTGCCAGAACGGGGACATGCGCAGGACCAGCGGGAAATCCCCGTCCAGCAAGGCCATCGCGTCCTCGCCCGCGCGGGTCCAGGTGGGCGCCATGCCGGACAGCACGGAAACGTCGTGGGCGTCCTCGTCGAAATGCCGCTGGGCGATGTGCACCAGTTCGTGCCCAATCACGAAATCCAATTGGCAGCGGGGCAGGCGCAGGGTGGCGGCCGACAACACCACCGTGCCGGGGGCGAAAGACCAGGCCGGGCCGAGCGCCGATCGATCGGCGCGCAGGAAGCGGATCTGCGCGAGACCGGCCAGCTTCGCCATGGCCAGCCATTCCGGACGCGGCGCGAGCGGAGCGCAGGCGTCGCAGCGTTCGTCCGACCAGGTGAAGCGGGCGACGCGGCTCGCGTCAGGAAACCATTCCGCGCGAACCGGCTCCCCGGCCTGGGCGGATGCCGCCGCGCCGAGCCAAACCCACAACGCGGCGTGTCCCAGGTGTTTGCGCGCCGGCCATGGGAATAGGCGGCGATCCCGTGTGCTTGCCATGTCCGTTCTCCCGCAACGATGCTCGCGAGCTTTCAGCATAGCCGGCGCGGCGGCGGGGAAGGTTTCCTGAGCGCGACGGAAGGGCGGGGCGCGGCGTGGAGATCTTCCCCGCCGGCCCGCCCCAAACTTGGACAGGCGGAGGACGCGCCGCTCCCGCGGTGTCCGGATATCCGGTGCCCTGGATCCGGCGCCCTGAATCCGGCGCCCTGAATCCGGCGCACCACGCATTCCGTTCATCCCATATAGTTCCTGCATACGCGAGGGGCGATGGGCCGCCCCCAGGCATTCGAGATCCATGGAGAGCATCGCCGCATGAGGGTGGGGTTATGGCAGAGCTGTTTTTTTCTTTGACGCAACGCGCCGCCCGGCCTAAGGTTGCCCGCGGTGGTCCGCTTCAAGCCGGTGCTTCCCTTGCCCCGCCTCGCGGCGGGGTTTCCGGGGCACCTCCATGGGGTTACCCCATGGCATCGCATCGCCGTGCATCGCGCCGCATGAGCCTCCTTGCGCTGGCGCGCAAAGCAGCTCACGCCGGACCCGTCTGGTTGGAGCGGGCCACCGCCCTTCCTCCGGCTTACCTTGCATGTCCCTGAGAAGCGTCGTCGTCCGGGAGCTGGCCTGGGCCTTGTTGCTGGGGCCGCCGGATGCGGCGTCGGCCGCCGCCCGCTGCGCGCGCGTCATGGAGCGAAACCCGGCTTGGCTGCCGCCGCTGACGCGGCATCTGCTGGCCCGTTTCGGGGGCGCGTGGCATGCCGGTTCCCATGCCGACGTGGCCGCCGCGATCCTGGACTATCCCGGCTTCGTCCATGCCTGGCGGGGGGCGCGCAAACCGCGCCTGCGGCAACCGGTGTTGACGCCGCTCGCCATGGGGGCGGCAAGCGGGCACGGGGACTGGGCGCTTCCCGACCTGCCCACGACGGAAAGCCTGGCGCGCTGGCTGGGGCTTTCCGGCGGCCAGTTGGAATGGTTGGCCCAATACGGCTTCCGGCCGGAAAAAAGCGCCGGGAGCGCGCCCGGCCAAGCATTGGGACACTACGCCTGCCGCTGGATCGGGAAGCGCTCGGGCGGACATCGCCTGCTGGAAGTGCCCAAGCCCAGATTGCGGGGCATCCAGCGGCGCATCCTGCATGAACTGCTCGAATATGTGCCACCCCACGAGGCGGCCCACGGCTTCCGGCGCGGCCATTCCTGCCTGGGCAACGCGCAAGTCCATGTGGGGCGCGAGGTCGTGATCCGCTTGGATTTGCGGGATTTCTTCCTGCACGTGCGGGGCGCCCGGGTGGCGGGCCTGTTCCGGTCGCTCGGCTATCCGGAACAGGCGGCCCGTTTGCTGGCCGGCCTATGTACCCGCCGGGCCGATCCCGGCGACATGACATGGCGCGATGGGTGTGAAGCGCCGCCGCATCTGGATTGGGAAACCCGCAAGCGTTACCGGGAGGCCCATCTTCCGCAAGGCGCGCCGACTTCCCCCACGCTGGCCAATCTCTGCGCATTCAACCTGGATCTGCGCTTGCAGGGATTGGCGGAACACCTGGGCGGCAGCTACACCCGCTATGCCGACGATCTGACCTTTTCCGGCGGCAGGGAGCTGGCGGGGGCGGCGCAGCGCATGGTGCCTCTGGTCGGGGCCATCGCCCTGGAGGAAGGCTTTGCCCTTAACCACCGCAAGACCCGCGTCATGCGGGCGGGGACGCGGCAGTGGGTGACGGGCATCGTCGTCAATCGGCGTCCGAATGTGGTCCGGGCGGACTTCGACGCGCTCAAGGCCACCCTGCACAACTGCGTCCGCCACGGCCCGGCCAGCCAGAACCGGGAGGGGCATGAGGACTATCGCGCCCATCTGCTGGGCCGCATTGCCCACGTCGCGCGGATTCATCGGGAAAAGGGCGAGCGCTTGCTGCGGCTGTTCCGGCGTATCGATTGGCGTTGACGGCCAGTCTTGTCCCAAGCGGCCCGCTCAGGGCCGGACATCGCCGGCCAGCGGCTGTACCGGGCCCACGCTGTAATGCAGCTCCTGTATCCGCCGGTTCAGGTCGTCGATCCTCGCCCGCGGGTGCGGGTGGGAAGCGAGCAGGTGGGGAATGCGGCCTCCCGCCTTTTCGGAAAGCCGGGCAAACAAGGCGGTCGCGCCGCCGGCATGGCCGAAGCGTTTCGCCAGGAGATCCAGGCCGAATTGGTCGGCGGCGGCCTCCCGGGCTTGCGAGTAGCGGGACTGGAAAGATGCAAGTGAACAAATTTCCCGTCTACCAACCCGGTCCACCCTTGCCGATAATGTCCCACGTCATCCGATCAGGGGGTAGATCATGGGCATCCCGATCAAGGCATACATGGACCTTCCGGCGCGCAACAGGCATTGGCGCGCGCGCGCCGGCCACCTCGCCATGCTCGTTTCCCTGCTGAGCGCCTGTGCCCATGTCCCGCCCTCCCGGTACGCGGCGATTTTGCCGCTGGAGCGGCTGCCGGAGCCGGAGGCGCGGGAGGTGGTGGTGGTGGTCAACGCGAACAGTTTTGCCGGTTCCCACGTGGGCCTGTTCGCGGGCGGCCGCCTCTACGATCCCTCCGGTACCTATGCGTGGAGGCGCGCGGAAGACCGTGCCTGGCCCGGGCCCAGCCTGGCCGACTACGTGAAATTCCACCTGCGCGACGGGCCGGACGTGCGCTTGTACCGCTTTCCCCTGGCCCGGGCCGAGTTCGACCGCGTCCTCGGCCGCATCGACAAGGCGGGCTGGTCCCTGCCCATGTTCTGCGCGGAGGATGTCCAGGATATCCTGGCGGGCGTCGGTCCGTTCCGACAACTGGAACCGGGCAACTGGACATCGCCGGCCCGTTTGGCCGCGCGCCTGGAGGCGATCGCGCCCGCCATCCTGGTGAACGCCGATTGCGGCGGGCGGAACAGGCCTTGTTGAGGCATGTCGAGCGGCGGCGCGCCCGCGCGGGTCAGTTCGGCTTCGCCACGTATTGCTTGCCGTCGAAGACATAGGTGACGTTCAGGGCGGGCACCACGGAGGCGCCGTCCGCGGCCGGCACGGTGCCGCTGCGGATCACCAGCAGATCCGGGTAGTCGCCGCCCGGCGCGGAGTCCACCGAGACCACGCCGGTGAATTCCCAGCACGGTCCCGCCCCGGCCGGATCCTTGGGGTCGGCCTCCGGGTCGCAGGCGCCGCCGTTGTCGCCGCTGGTCTCCAGTTGGCCCAGGTCGCGCCATTCCTTGCCGGAGAAGCCGATCAGATGCTTGCCGCCGCTGTTGATGCCCTGGTTTGTGTAGTTGGAGTCCAGCGTGAAGGCGACATTGTCCGGGGACAGCTCGAGCAGCTCCGGCGGCTGGGTGAGGGTCAGATCGCCCCAGGCGCCCAGGGTGACGATGGCGGGCTGCTTCGAATCGGGCTGCCAGAGCCGGCCCGTCCATTGATAGGTGATGGCGCCCACTTCGGCGCCGCAGGCATGGCAATCCTCCACCCGGCCGCCATCGTCGACGGCCCGGGTCTTGACGAAGGCGACATGGTAATGGCGGTAGCCCAGCTTGAAGTCGCGCTCGAACAGCACGCCGGCGCCCGGGCTGGGTTCGGAGCCGAGCAGATCCTTCAGCGCGGTGGCGGCGTCCGGCGGCGCGGCGGGGAGCGCGGGCGCGGACAGGGCGGGGGGCGTTTCCGTATCCGCGGCGTCGGGTGGCGCCAGGAAATAGAAGTAGGTCAGGACGGCGGCCAGGGCGAGGAGCAGTAGGGTCGTGAGCGGGCTTTTCGAGCCGGAGCGTCGATGCGGATTCATGTCGGTTCAATGGAGTCGGTTGCCGGTTTGGAAGTGAGTCGCTGGGGCTCCGAGTTCCGCTATCCCGGGTCGGTTCCCGACGTGATTATCGCGTCCGTGTCCACCGCTTGGGCGAATGTCCGGGAGGCGCGGCCCAAATGGATTGCCGACGAGGCACGGCTTGCTTCGATATCGAGTTCGGATGCGCGGCCGCTGCTATGCTGCCATAACCCGATCGATCCACCCGGGTCGACGGGTCCCCACAATATTCGGGTTGTGCAAACCCCAGGAGGAGTCTCCATGTTCAAACCTCTCTACCCTCTGTTGTTGGCTTCGTTTTCCACGCTGGCCCTGGCCGATCTGGAAATTCCCATGGACCTGGTGGATGCCCAGGGCGGCGCGACGCCCATCGGCAAAGTCAGCGTCGGCGAAAGTCCGTTCGGACTGGTCTTCACGCCGGCGCTGAAAGGCTTGACGCCGGGCCTGCATGGCTTCCACGTGCACGAGAATCCCAGTTGCGCGCCCAAGGACAAGGACGGCAAGCCGGTCGCCGCCCTGTCCGCCGGCGGCCACTTCGATCCCCTGGGGGCCAAGCACCATGGCCTGCCCTGGGGCGACGGCCACCTCGGCGACCTGCCCGCGTTGTATGTGGACGCGGCCGGCAACGCCGACAACCCCGTGCTGGCGCCGCGCCTGAAAATGGCCGATCTGCGCGGTCGCTCCCTCATGATCCACGTGGGCGGCGACAACCACGCCGACCATCCCGCGCCCCTGGGCGGCGGCGGGCCGCGCATGGCTTGCGGCGTGATCCGCTAGCCGTCTTTGCCTCGCCGACCCCGCCGCGCGGCGGGGTTTTTTATTGGTGGGCGCTCCATCGCCGGTTTTTTCCGCCGCCCGCGCCGGCATACAATCCGTGCCGATATGCGGTCCAACCAGCCCTGCATCCTGCCCGACCGACGGGCATCCTGCCGTCCCGCCCAAGGATGGCTTGGCTATTGCCAGCCGCTCCGCCGCATGCCTTTCACCCCCGCCCGCCGCCGAATTGCCGTCATGGAGACCTGACATGAAAGGGATCGTGTTTTCCGAGTTCATCGAATTCGTCGAGGGCGCCTTCAACCAGGAGACGGCGGACCGCATGATCGAGGAGAGCGACCTGCCTTCCGGCGGCGCCTACACGGCGGTGGGCACCTACGATCATCGGGAGATGCTGAGCCTGGTCACCACCCTGGGCCGCCTGACCGGGATGCCGGTGCCGGATCTGGTGCGCAGCTTCGGCCATCATCTGTTCGGCCGGCTGATCGCCGCCTACCCCATGTTCCTGGCGGGCGTGCCCAACGCCTTCGACTTTCTCAAGCGCATCGAGGACCAGATACACCGGGAGGTGTTGAAGCTCTACCCGGATGCCGAGCTGCCCCGCTTCGAATGGCGGCAGCCCGATCCCGGCACGCTGGTACTGCTCTACCGCTCGCGGCGACCCTTCGCCGATCTGGCGGAAGGCCTGTTGCGGGGAACCGCCGAGCATTTCGGCGAAAAATTCGATGTCACCCGAGAGGATTTGCCCGGTGGCGGCGAAACCCAGGTGCGTTTCACCCTGGCCAGGGCCGCCTGAGGCCATGGACGAACTGGCGCTTTTGCAGCGGCGCGCCGAGCGGGAGCGCCGCGCGCGCAAGGAGGCGGAACGCATCCTGGAGGACAAAAGCCGGCAGTTGTTCGACGCCTACCAGGCGCTGGCGGAGCGGGAGGAGAAGACCCGCGCGATCCTGGAGGCCATCAGCGACGGCATCCTGACGTATGGCGCGGATGGCCGCATCCAGTCCGGAAACCGGGCCGCGCGCGACATCTTCGGCTATGCGACGCCGGATATGGAGGTCTTGTCCCTGGATCGCCTGTTCCCGGTCGCGCGCGGCGAGCAGGTGTTCTTTCCCCGCGCCGAGCCGCCGCATCCGGCGGCGGAGGAGATCACGGCCCGCCACGCGGACGGCCGGGATTTTCCGGTGGAATTCAAAGTCAGACGGGTCGCCGACCACGGCGGCGAGTTTTACATCGCCACCGTCGCGGACATCAGCGCGCGCAAGGAGGCCCAGGACCAGATCCGGCATCTGGCCTTCTTCGACGTGCTGACGGAACTGCCCAACCGGACCCAGTTCGAGGACCGCCTGCGCCAATGCATGGGCGAGGCGACGCGCCACGGCGAAACCCTGGCGGTGATGTTCCTGGATCTGGATCGTTTCAAGCGCATCAACGACACCCTGGGACATGCGGTCGGCGACCAGTTGCTGAAACAGGTGGCCGAGCGGCTGCGCCACGCGGTACGCAGCACCGACGTGGTCAGCCCGCCCGTCGGCGAGCGCGGCGAGACCCTGCTGGCGCGCCTGGGCGGCGACGAATTCACCCTGCTGCTGACGCGCATCCGAGGCGACAACGACGTGCCCCGCCTGGCCCAGCGCATCCTCGAGACCCTGCGCCATCCCTTCCATATCGAAGACATGGAACTGGTCATCTCCACCAGTATCGGCGTCGCCCTCTACCCTGGCGACGGGGATGACATCGGCACCCTGCTGCGCAACGCGGATACCGCCATGTACCAGGCCAAGGAACTGGGGCGCGACCGGGTGGCGTTCTATGCCGCCACCATGAACGCCACCGCCCTCAACCTGCTGAATCTGGAGGCGGATCTGCGCCGGGCCATGCATATGGACCAGTTGGTGGTGCATTACCAGCCCAAGTACCGTCTGGCCGACCGGACCATGGTGGGACTGGAGGCTCTGCTGCGCTGGCGTCACCCGGAGCGGGGGCTTCTGCTGCCCGGCGCTTTCCTGCTCGCGGCGACCGGGGCGGGGTTGTTGGGGCCGCTCAGCGACTGGGTGCTGGAACAGGTGTGCCGGCAAGTGAAGGAATGGGCCGACCAGGGGCGTCCGCCCTTGCTGGTTTCCGTCAACGTGTCCAACCAGCAGTTCCACAGCGGCGATCTGGTGTCCACCGTGACGCAAGTGCTGGCGAGGACCGGCGTCGATCCCCGATCCCTGGAACTGGAGCTGACCGAGAACATCGTCATGGGGGACTTCCCCACCGCCAAGGCCATGCTGGAGGAACTCAAGGCCATGGGCGTATCCCTGTCCATCGACGATTTCGGCACCGGCTACTCGTCCATGAGCTATCTGAAGCGCCTGCCGGTGGACAAGCTCAAGATCGACCGTTCCTTCGTGGACGAGATCGCCACCGATCCGGAGGACCGGGCCATCGCCAACGCCATCATCGCCCTGGCCCACAGCCTCAACCTGGGCGTCATCGCCGAGGGGGTGGAGACGGAGGAACAGCTCCTGCTGCTGGAGCAGGCGGGCTGCGACGAGGTGCAGGGCTTCTATTTCAGCCGCGCGCTGCCCCCCGAGGATCTGCCGGTTGGCTGATGCTTGGCTGATTGTGCGCCGCGCCGTTGCCGATTAGTCTTGCCGCGTGGTATCCAGACATCCGCGAGGAGACGAGCATGGCGATGACCGAGAACGGCGGGGTGGCCCGATGACGGCGCGGCGATCCGCTTCGCCGTTCGCGCTGTAAGGACAAGCGCGCCATGGACCTCGTCCAGTACGAGAAACTCGATCCCCAGGTGGCGCTGAAGACCGTCGACGGCGGCCAGGTGGTGTTCAAGACGCCCAACCGCCTCAGCCTGGAGCGGGTGCGGACCCTGTACAGCAAGGAGCCCTTCACCATCCACTGGCTCAACGGCCTGGCGCCGGAATCCGTCCTGCTGGACGTGGGCGCCAACATCGGCCTTTACAGTCTTTACGCCGCCACCGCGCGGCGCTGCCGGGTCTACGCCTTCGAGCCGGAGTCCCAGAATTTCGCCCTGCTCAACCGCAACATCCAGGCCAACGGCCTGGACGGACGCATCACCGCCTTTCCCTGCGCCCTCTCGGACCGGGTGGGGCTGGACCGGCTCTATCTTTCCCGCTTCGAGACCGGCGGTTCCTGCCACAGCTTCGGCGCGGAGGTGGATTTCAAGCTGGCGGCGCGCGCCTCGCCCTTCGCCCAGGGGTGCGCGAGCTGGACCCTGGACGCGGCCGTCGCCGAGGGGGTCATGCCCGCGCCGCGCCACATCAAGATCGACGTGGACGGCTTCGAGCACAAGGTCGTCGCCGGCGCCCGGAAGACCTTGGCGGGCCCGGTGGTGGAGTCCCTGCTCATCGAGGTGAATCCCCACCTGGCGGAACACCGGGCCATGGTGGAGGAGCTGGATGCCCAGGGCTTCCGCCACGACCCGGCCCAGGCCGAGGCCACCCGCCGGCCCGAGGGGCCCTTCGCCGGCGTGGGGGAATGGTTGTTCAAGCGGGTCGCGGCGGCATGAGCGCGGCATCCGCTTCCCCCGCCTATGCGGTCGAGTCGGCCGTGCTTTACCGCCTCATGAACGCCGAGGTGAAGACCTGGCCGTTCCCCCACTTTTCCGTGATGGACGTGTTCCCCCCGGATCTGTACCGGCGGCTCGTCGAGGCTTTGCCGCGGGACGGTGCGTATACCCTCATGGGCGAGCACGGCACCGTCGGCAAGGACAGTTACAAGGAGCGCCTGATCCTTTCCCTGAACCACGACAACGACGCGGTTGCCGAGCCGTGGCGCGAACTCGCCGGCTGGATGATGGGGGAGCGCTTCACCAGGACGATATTGAGGAAGTTCGCGCCCTTTCTCGCCAAGCAATGGGGCGACGCCTTCTCCGGCAAGCGGGTCATGAAGGAGCTCCGCCTGGTGCGGGATTTCACCCACTACGCGCTCACGCCCCACACCGATATGCGCGAGAAGGCGCTGGCTTTCCTGTTCTACCTGCCGCGCGACGACCGCCAAGCCCACCTGGGAACCTCCGCCTACGTGCCAAACGATCCGGATTTCCGCTGTCCCGGCGGCCCGCACCATCCCAGGGCGCTTTTCACCCATCTGCTCACCGCGCCCTACCTGCCCAACACGCTGTTCGGCTTCGTCCGCACCGACACGTCGTTCCATGGCGTGGAACCCGTGACCGACACGGACGCGCGCCGGGATCTGCTGCTCTACAACCTGTATCTGCTGGATTAGCGCCGCTCCAGGCCGGCATTCCGGCGAGAAACGGCCGGCGCGATGTCTGGGGCGCCGCGCCGGTGCTATGCTGCCCGCAAGCGCTTCGCGGCTCTGCCCCGGCCGGGGCGCCGGTTTCCGCGATTCCCGCGACTCCCCCTCTTCCCGCCAGCATGCGCCATCCCGCGAGGGACGCGTCTTCGAGCAGGTTCTCCACCGGTATCACCTTGCGAAAAGACACATCATGCCCGGACGGGACAACGCACTCTGGCGGCGCTGCTGGCGCGAGCGGGACACCGCCTTCCACCAGGACGCGGTCAACGGACAACTGGTCCGCTACTGGCCCAGCCTGGGATTGGCGCCGGCGGACCGGGTGTTCGTGCCCTTGTGCGGCAAGAGCCTGGATATGCTCTGGCTGGCGCGCCAAGGGCACGAGGTGATCGGCGTGGAGCTCAGCCCCATCGCCGTGCGGGCGTTTTTCCAGGAGAACGGGTTGCCGGCGACATCCCGGAAAGCGGGGCCGTTCACCCTGTGGGAAAGCGGCCGCATCCGCATTCTGTGCGGCGATTTCTTCCGGTTGACCGCGGCCCATCTGGGCGACATCGCGGCGGTGTTCGACCGGGCGTCGCTGACCGCCTTGCCGGAGGATCTGCGCGTCCTCTATGCCGCCCGTCTGCTCGACATCCTGCCGCCGGCCTGCCGGATGCTGTTGCTGACCACCGAGGAGGCGGTGGCGGGGGAGGAGGGGTATCAGGCCGATGGCGCCGATGCGGAGATCACCCGCCTGTACCAAGGCGGATTCGATATCCGCCTGCAAACCGTGGAGAGCGTGCTGGAGGCGGATCCGGCCGGGTCGGATGCCGCGCCTCTGCGCGTGGAGCGCAAGGCTTACGTATTGATCCCCCGGTAACGCGGCGGGATGGCGCGCCGCCAAGCCGATGCCCCGGCATGTCGGAGCATCGGCCCGGCGGGAGACTCAGCCGCGTTTCGCGCGGCGCGCGGCCCAGCCCACCAGCGCGAGACCGGCGAGCATGAGAGCGTGGCTTTCCGGCTCGGGCACGGCCGGGGTCACGCTCGCGGTGGAGATCGAGTAATAGTTTCCGAGTTCCGGATCGCCGGTGCGGAAACTGAAATTCATGGTGTTCAGCCAGTCTGGCGTGTCGAATAGGTCGGGATTCGGCGCCGTGGCAGGCAGGCTCGCGTAGCCGTCGAGGCCGTCGGGGGAGCCGTCGGGGACGTTATCGGACAGGTAGATTCCCAAGGCGTAATCGTATGCGCCTTCCCCCGAGAGATCGGGTCCGGTGAAGCCGTATCCGGACAGGTTGACGCGGTCTTCCTTGCCGACGCTGAAGACGATCACGGAATTGTCGTAAAGCGCGAAATAGTCGCTGCCGTTGGCGCTGTCCCAGTTCCAACTGTTGGCGCCGATGGTCACGCTCATGCTTTGGAGGAAGGAGAAGAAGGTCGCGGAATAGAGATTGGGGCCGTTGTAAACGGTACCGCTATTCGGGGCGGTGTCATCGTAGGTGAAGTCGACACGCAGGGTCTGGCCGACCAGTCCCAAACCGCTGTCGAATCGATCACGCCCTGGTAGCTGCCACTGACTGTTGCGGCGTGGGCGGGCGAGGCGGCGAATATGGAAAGGCCGAAGAGTGCCGCCGCGCCGGTCGCCATTTTTGCTTGGTCGATTGTGCCCGATGTGCCATAAGTTTTTGTGTCAAATATTAAGACACAAATCACTAGGCTGATTATTAAGGGGAAATCGCCAAATTTCAGATGCGCGGGTACGGATTGCACGCGGGTATCTCGACCTGTCCCGCTGGCGTCCGGCCCGGTGGCTTCGTCATTCGCCTACGGCCTAATTGTCCGAGTGGCAGAATGCAGTCCCGATTTCGTGTCCATTTTTCCGTGAGGCCGTTCATGCGAGGCAAACCTCTCCTTCCGCTCATCGCCCTGGCGCTGACCCTGTCGACTTCCACGGCCGCCCATGCCGGCTGGCTGGACAAGCTGAAGGAGAAGCTGGGGGAGGCGCAATCCGCGCCGTCCACGACCTCCGCCGTGTCCGCGGCCGCCTCGACGCTGAGCGACGAGGACGTGGTCAAGGGCCTCAAGGAGGCCTTGTCCAAGGGCGCCCGGCAGGCCGTGGAAAACCTGGGCAAGGACGGCGGCTATCTGAACAACCTGGACGTGAAGATTCCCCTGCCGGACGAGTTGAAGAAGGTGGAAAAACTGCTGCGCGGCCTGGGCCAGGACAAGTACGCGGACCAGTTCGTCGCCACCCTCAATCATGCCGCCGAGAAGGCGGTGCCCGAGGCGGCGGCGCTGCTTGCGGATTCCATCTCCCGGATGTCCCTGGCGGACGCGAAGGCCATCCTCAAGGGGCCGGACGATGCCGCCACCCAGTATTTCCGCAAGACCAGCGAGGCGAAGCTGAAGGAGCGCTTCCTGCCCATCGTCCAGGCCGCGACGGATGAGGCCGGCGTCACCTCCGCCTACAAGAAACTGATCCAGAAAGCCGGTCCGGCGGCCAAGCTGCTGGGCAGCGGCGCCACCGACCTGGACGGCTACGTCGAGGGCAAGGCGGTGGACGGCCTGTTCAAGATGATCGCCGCCGAGGAGAAGCGCATCCGGGAGGATCCGGTGGCGCGCACCACTGATCTGCTCAAGAAGGTGTTCGGTTCCCTGGGCAAATAGCCGCGCTATGCCGCCAGTTCGATCACGCGGGCGCGGGGGCCGCCGTCTTCCCGCCACAGACGCGCGACGCTGACCGGCAGCTTGAACCGCCGCGGCCCGGCGCTGCCCGGATTGACGTAGAGCACGCCGTCGCGCGTGGCGACGGCCGGTTTGTGGGAGTGGCCGGATACCACCACCTGGATGCCTGCCGGAAACGGATGCAGCGCCAGATCGCCCTGGATGTGCAGTACCTGGATGCGCAGGCCGGCGCACTCCACCAGCGCGGTTTCCGGCAACGATTCGGCCCACTCGGCCCGGTCGTTGTTGCCGCGCACCGCTGTCAGCGGCGCGATGCCGGCCAGGGTTTCCAGGATGTCCGCGTGGCTTCCGTCGCGGCCGCCGATGTCGCCCGCGTGGATGAGGTGGGCGCAGCCTCGCAGCGCGGCCAGCGCCTCGGGCCGGAGCAGGCCGTGGGTGTCGGCGATGAGGCCGATCCAGGGGGAGGGCGGGGCGGCGGGATGCATGGCGCCAGGATGCGGGGACGCGGTCCCTGTGGTCAAGGCACCCATGTCCCTGCTCGACTCGTGGGTGAAATGCGGTGGCCGGTCGCGGCACAATCGCGGCAGACCCAGATCCCGCCGAGGACTTCCATGCTCCAAGCAAACACGCCCGCGCCCGATTTCGCTTCCGTCAACCAGCACGGCCAGCCGGTCCGCCTCGCGGATTACCGGGGGGCGAAGAACGTGATCCTGTATTTCTACCCCAAGGACGACACGCCGGGCTGCACCGTCGAGGCCAACCAGTTCACCGCCCTGGCCGACGAATTCGCGCAACGGGATACCGTGGTCATCGGCGTCAGCCGCGATTCCTGCGCCAGCCACCAGGCCTTCATCGCCAAGTACGGCCTGGGCGTGGATTTGCTCGCCGACGTGGATGGCGAGGTGTGCGCGCTGTACGGGGTCTGGCGGGAGAAGGAGAAGAATGGCGCGAAGAGCATGGGCATCGTCCGCTCCACCTTCCTCATCGACAAGGCGGGCCGGCTTGCCCACGTGGAATACGGCGTCGGCGCGGACGGCCACGCGGCGGCCATGCTGGAGATGGCGCGGCGGCTGGCGTGAAGCGCAAGATTGAATAGGGCCGGGGGGATGTTCGCGGCGACAATGGACGCCCGACATCGCAGGGATTCTAGGAGAGACCGCCATGAAACAAGCCGTCAAAGGCGCGTTGCTGTCCGGCTTGGTATTCCCCGGCCTGGGTCAGCTGGCCCTGAAGCGCCATGCGCGTGGCTTCGCCTTCCTGGCGGTGGCGCTGGCCAGCGCGATCAGCCTGGTCAAGACCACGGTGGACGCGGTCATGGCCAGCCTGCCCACGCTGGATCCCGGCGCGGTCGCCAACCTGCCCCGGGTGCCCGCGGGCGGCTCCGGCGCGGCCTTTTGGGTGTTCGTCCTGTGCTGGCTGCTCAGCCTGATCGATGCCTATCTGATCGGCGCCGAAAAGGACCGGCAAGCCTGATTCCGCCTCCGGGACAGGCTATTTCACGCGCCCCATGAAGCGCATGACCTTGCACGGGTCGCCGCCTTTTTCCGGCAGGGTGACGTGGCGCTCCTGGGCGCGTTGCTGCAGGGTCGCCTCGTGGGCGTCCATATAGGATTCGCACTCGGTGAAGGTCTTCATGGACAGGAGGTTGTTGACATGGGCCTTGACCTCGTCGGAAGTCATCAGGTCCGCGCCGCGAAAGCCGCCGCTGATATAGGAGGGAAATGCGTGGGCGGTCTGGCTGGCGAGGGCCAGCAGCAGGATCGTCAGGGTGCGGTTCATGCTAGCTCCGGGAAATGCCCCCCGGGATGGGGGATGCGCGATAAAGACCGGCCATTCTCGCAGGAGTTCACCGGCCGCGACAGCCTCGATGCGGTTTCCGGAGGCGGGGGCTCGCGGCCTGTTTCCGAACGCCATTTCCGTTTGTCCAGGGTCAAGCATCCGCCGTGCCCGATACGGTTAAGATGCCATCCCTTCCGTCACTTCCTCATGGGAATCCAGCGATGAAACTCACCCCCTTCCTGCTTGCCGCCGTTGTCGCGTTCCCGGCCCTCGCGGCCGAACCCGCCGCGCCGAAGGATCCGCATGCCGGCATGTCGATGCCGGGCAACCCCCATGCCGGCATGGGCGGTGGCATGGGGATGGACATGCCGATGATGGCGCTGACCCAGCAGGGCACGGTGCTGAGCAGCATCGACGTGCCCTCGTACACCTATATCGAGGTCCGCCAGGGCAAGGAGTCCCGCTGGCTGGCCGCCGCCACGGTCAAGGTGAAAAAGGGCGATACCGTGCGCTTCGACGACGGCATGCGGATGACCAATTTCTACAGCAAGACCCTGAAGCGCAACTTCCCCAGCATCAGCTTCGTCAACAAGGTGGAAATCGGCGGCAGATCCAAGTGACCTGAGGCGGAGCGCGTCCGGCGAACCCTTTCGCGCGGGAGCGGGTCAGACAGCGAGCTTCACGCCGTCGCCGATGTGTTCCATAACGCCCGCCAAGAAAGGAAAGCCGCCATGTCCACGATGAAACACACCCTGCTGACGGTGCTGCTCGCCGCAAGTTTTTCCGCATCGCCGCTGGTTCTGGCCGATGCCACCACCGTCCAGCCGGATGCCCGCCCCCTGGTCATGGTGGAGAAGAACGCCCGCTACAAGGTGGTGTACGACATCCACAGCGACGAACTGGCGGCGGGCACCTCCAAGGGCCTGTACTACGCCCGCGGCCTGTTCGAGGCCTTCCGCAAGCAGGGTGTGGCGCCTGCCCAGATCGACGCCCATCTCGTGCTGCACGGCGACGCGGCGGTCATGCTGCTGATCGACGACACCTACCAGATGGCCATCAACGATCCCTTCGCGGTGAATCCCAACGCCAAGATCGTCCAGGATCTGATGGACCTGGGCGTCAGCGTGGAGATCTGCCACAGCGCGATGAAGAGCAAGGGCTGGAAGCCGAAGGACGTCCTGCCCGGCGTCGCCATCGTGCACGACGGCTACACCCGGCTGATCAAGCTGCAGAACGACGGTTACGCCTATATCGGCGGGTTCTGATCTCAGGTGGGCGCCGGATGGCGCGCATGGCCCAGCGCCAGATCGTAGATGCGCAGCAGATCCTCCTCCGTCACGTCGATGAAGGAATCCAGTTCCGACAGGGCGTAGACCAGGTCGCTGTGGGCGATCAGGTATTTCTCGCCGTGGAACGGGTCCACCTTCACGCCGGCCGAGGAAGGGTAGCGGCGCCAGCCGAAGGGCCGGTTGAAGGCCACGGCGATGGCCAGGATGACCACCACGTTGAGCAGCACCGGCGTCAGCAGGAAGCCGTAACCCAGGGCGTGGACCTGGGCGCCGCCCAGCACGGCGGAGAGGGCGGTGGCGCCGCCCGGCGGATGGATGCAGCGCAGGTAGTACATGGCGCCCACCGCGATCCCCGCGGCCAGCGCCGCGGCGGCGAGCGGGTCGTCGATCAGCTTGGCGCAGGTGACGCCCACGGCGGCGGAGACCAGGTGGCCGCCCAGTACCGGCCAGGGGCGCGATAGCGCGCCATGGGGCACGGCGAACAGCAGCACCGCCGAGGCGCCCATGGAGGCGACGATCAGGGCGGCGCCCCGCAGTCCCAGCGCGTCGCCGCTGATCAGCAGGATGGCGAGGATGCCGAGCAGGGCGCCCGCCGCCGAAAGCAGTTTCTCGGTGTGGCTCGCGGGATGGGTGTCCGAGCCCGCGAGCCACACCTTCAGTCGGGATGCGGACGAATCCGCCGCGGCCGTGGTTTCCATCGTCCCCACCTCAGACATCCAGCATCAGCTTCAAGGGCTTGCGCATGCCGGCGATCTTGCAGGCTTGCTGGCCGTAGCCGCGCGGGAACAGATCGTAGAGGCGCCGGTTCGCGGCGCGCTTGTCGCCCGGCCGCTCGCTCAGATAGGCGAGCAGGGTGCGCGCCTCCGGCACCTTTTCGTGCGCCTCGTAGTAATCGTGGATGAAGGCGACGACGCGCCAGCGCGCGTGGTCGAGTTCCAGGCCTTCCTCCACCGCCAGTTGCGCGGCGATGTCCGCCGACCAAAGGGCCGGGTCACGCAGATAGCCCTCGTTGTCCCGTTCGGGCATGGGGGATGCGGGGGGAACAAAGGGTGCATTCATGGTCGCCACCTCGTGATCGATAGGGAATGGCGCCAGTCTAGGGATGGACTTAGTATCTGAAAAACGATTTATTTCGCTTGTTAATATCGGGTTTTCAAATAGAAGGCAGGCCATGGACATCGAATTCGCCCGGACTTTCCTGGCGGTCGCGGCGGCGGGCAACTTCGTCGGCGCCGCCGCCCGGCTGCACGTCACCCAGTCCACCGTCAGCGCCCGCATCCAGGCCCTGGAAGCCCGTCTGGGGGCGGTCCTGTTCCGGCGCGGCCGGGGTGGCGCCGAACTGACTCCGGCGGGACGGCGATTCCTGCGCCACGCCAAGACCCTGGTGCGCACCCTGGAACAGGCCCGCCACGAAGTCGGCCTGCCCAGCGGCTACAGCGGCGGCTTGACCCTGCGCGGCCGCATCGCCCTGTGGGAGGACTTTCTGCCGTCCTGGGTGACCTGGATGCGCGCCGAGGCGCCGGACATCTCCCTGCGCCTGGAGATCGGTTTCGAGGCGGACATCATGCAGGGCCTGGTGCAGGGAGAGATCGACGTGGGCGTCATGTACACCCCGGAGACCCGCCCCGGCCTGGCCCTGGAGCGCCTGTTCGACGAATCCCTGGTGCTGGTGACCAGCGATCCGGCGCGGCCCTGGCCCGACCCGCGTTACGTGCACGTGGATTGGGGGCCCGAGTTCCACGCCCAGTTCGGCGCCCGTTTCCCGGAGATGGACACTTCCGCCCTCACCGCCAACATCGGCTGGCTGGGCCTGCGCATCCTCGAGTACGACGGCGGCTCCGGCTATTTCCCCGCGCGCATGGTGCGGCAGTCCATCGAGGCCGGCCGCCTGTGGCGCGTGGAGGAAAGCCCGCTCATCGCCCTGCCGGCCTACATGGTCTATCCGCTGGATCGGGAGGAGCCCGCCCTGGAAACGGCGGTGCGCGGACTGCGCCGGCTGGGCGCGGAGGAATGCGCCCGCGCCGGCCAGTCAAGCACGGAATTTCAGAACGGGTTGTAGGTCCGCTCGCGGGTGTAGTGCATGTAGCCGACGCTGGCGCCGGCGCGCCAGCCCACGCCCAGGCGGATGGGAGCGAGCACGATGTTCTGGCGCTGCTGGTAGTTCATGCCCACGCCGGCCACCCAGTAGAGGCTGCCGTCGACGCCGGGGAATCGTTGGTAGATGTCTTTCTTGTCGGTCAGGTTGTAGACCAGCACGAACACCTTGGAGGCGTTCATGCCCAGGTCGAAGCCCACGGAGGGCCCCTGCCAGAACACCTTCGCGGTCTCGCCGCTCTTGAGCTGGAGATCGCCCTTGCCGTAGGAGAGGCCCACGGTGATGGCGGCGGAGAGTTCCTCGCCCTTGATGTAGCCCACCGGCCGGCCCTGTTCCTTGAACGCCTTCTCGATCACCTTGCCCAGGCCCTCGGTGGCCTCGCCGAAGAATTCCTTGGCTTCCTTGAGGATGGTGTCCTGGTCGTAGGTGTTGTCGTCCGCCGCCCGGGCCGGGGCGATCTGTGCCAGCCAGAACAGGGCCAGCAGGGCGAGCAGCATCGCGCGGAAGCGCGGCGGTGAAATCCTTGTCGATCCGAGGATGGGGTGACGCATGGTGTTCTCCTGGTTATGTGCGGGTGGAGTGTTCACGCATGCGCCGGGTTCCGCAAGGCTCTCTGGCCGGGGTGGGCCGGTCCGCGGCCTCAGCCCAGATCCACCGGCTCGCCTTCCACCCGGAACAGGACTTGTTCGGCGATGTTGGTGGCCCGGTCGCCGCAACGTTCCAGGCTGTGGACCATCCACAGCATGCGCGTGCCGTTTTCCACCATGGCCCAATCGGAGCGCATGAGCGAGAGGAGGACATCCACCACCTGCTTGCGGCGGGCGCCCAGATCATGGTTCGCGGCGGCGACGCGCCTGGCCAGTTCCACATCGCCGGCACGGTGGGCCTGGGCGACATTGGCCAGCATTTCCCGACACACGGCCGCCATGGCCAGGATGTCCGCCTGGCCCAGGGTGTCGTGGGTAAGGCCGTTGAGTTCCAGCACGCTTGCCGCGATGTCGCAGGCGTAATCGCCCATGCGCTCCAGCTCGGCGGCGATGCGCATGTCCGCGACCAGGTCGCGCAGATCGTGGGCCACCGGCTGCTGGGAGGCGATGGCCACCAGGCAGTCCTGCTCGATCAGGCGCCGCTTCTCGTTGATGCCCGCGTCGGCGGCGATCAGCGACTCGCAATCTTCCGGCTGCTTGCCGGTGAGACAGTGCATGGCCGCGCCGATTGCCCGGTCGACATCCTGGAACAGGCCGGCCAGATTGGCCTCGATCTGCTGCTTCTTGATGTCGAGGATGTGGCGGTTCTCGAGCATGGCGATTTCCCGGGTGGATTTGACGGATTGGGCGAGGGTAGCCGCCGTGTGTTACGAATTCTTTACGCCGTAATCCCGGCGTCATGGAAGCGCGCGTGGTTTTGCCGCCACAGTCCGAGGGGGGCGGTACCGGCATCCCGCGCGGGATCGAAGCGGCCACGGCCCGACCGGGCGGATTTTTCCTCGCCGCACAGGCTTGGCATGGTTGACCAAACGGCCCCGGAGCGTTCATATAGCGCGTCTTGGGCGGCGACTTGGCCGCCCGCCAGAGCCGAGCGAATCGGCTCCTACTCAACAGGGGATATGCATGCATCAACGCGCTCTCGTTTTGGCGCTCATGGCCGCGGGCACGGTGCTTCCCAGCGCCGCCCGGGCCGCGGACGACTGTTCCCAGATGTTCGTGTACTCGGTCAATCAGTTCTGCCGCACGTTGTCCAACGGCTTCAGCCAATGCCAGCCGGTGGGCATGGTGGGGCCCGCGCCCAATTGCGCGAAGCCCGGCGTGCCGCCGATCATGCCGGTGCCGTTGGCGCCGCCCGTGACCCAGGCGCCACGCTACAACTACATGTTGCCGTTCACCGCGCCGCAGGCGGCGGTGTCGCCCGCCGCGGCCCAACCCGCAGCGCCCGCCGCCGCGCCCGCCGCCGCGGCGCAGTCCCCGGCGCCCGCCGTCGCGCCCGCGCCGGAAGGGCCCAAGGCCGCGACCGCGCCCGCCGTGGCGGTCACGCCGGCGCCCAAGCCGGAAGTGGTCGCGACGCCGATCGCGCCGCCCGCCATGGTCGCCGCGCCCGCTCCGGAGAAACCGCAAGCGGCCGCCGTCCCGGCACCTGCCGCCGCTGCACCTGCCGCCGCTGCACCTGCCGCCGCTGCACCTGCCACCGCCGCTGCACCTGCTGCTGCGCCCGCTGCCGCCGCGCCTACCGTCACTGCCGCGCCTCCGGCCCCGTCGCCCATCGCGTCGCCGCCCCAGACCGCCGCTCCGGTGGTCGCCGTTCCCGCCGAACCCGCGAAACCGGCGCCGCATTGGCCGGCCCAGTTGGTGCTTCAGGACGGCTTGGCCCATTTCGAATTCGATCGCGCCGAGTTGTCCGAGAAAGCCCGCGCCGAACTGGATGCCTGGCTGAGCCAGCCGATTCCCAAGGGCAAGACTCTGCGCGTCACCGGTCATGCCGACCGGCTCGGGCCGGCTGCCTACAACCTGAAACTGTCGGGGCGCCGCGCGCTGACCGTGAAGAAGTATCTGGTCGGCAAGGGGGTCGAAGGGCGGGATATCAAGGTGGTGGCGAAGGGCGAGAGCGAACCCGTGAAGTACTGCAAGGGCGGCGCCAGCAAGGCCACCATCGCCTGCCTGGCACCGAACCGGCGCGTGGAAATCGATCCGGAATAGGCGATCCGGAATACGCGAGGGTCCGGGCGGGCCCTCGCTCGGGGAGGTGGTGTGGCCAGGCAGACGATGTCCGCAATGTCCGTATTCTTCGCCGCGCTGCTCATCGCGGCCTTGCCGGCCCGGGCAAGCGGCCCGGCCCGGCCGGCCTGTCCGCCGCAACCTCCGGGGGGGGTCTTCCCCCTGGAGACCCGGATCCAGGTGGATCTTGAGCGGGAACTGGAGCAAGCCTGGCAGGCGGGCGGTGAGATCGTCCTCTTCTGCGCGCCGGACGGCTCGCCCCGGGCCGCCCGCCTGCCGCGCCCGCCCGCCGACGCCGGCGAGGAGCGGGCGCGCCGCGAAGAACAGTTCGCCCTGGCGCGGCGCCTCAACTTCGCGCGCAAGGGCGAGGCCCATCCCCTCGGCCTGCCCCTGGCGAAACCCCAAATAGAACTGCTGCAACGCTTCGCCCTGGGCGACGCGGGGGCCGTGTGGTTGCGGGAGGTCGCCGACGACACCCTGCGTCTGTTCAACAAGGGCTACCTGGAATACGACCGGGCCCTGTGGAAGAAAGCGGTCGCGCGGGGCCGCCCGCCGCGCCTGTCCAGGCTGCTTACCGGCCGGCTTTCGGAAACCGGACAGTTCGCGGGCGATGCCCGGGTATTCCTGTTTTCGGGTTATGCGGGGCCGGGCGCCATGGCCCACGCCGGAGCCATCGGCCTGGGCGACGCGGGGCTGCGCTGCCAGTTTCCCGCCAGCGGCGAACTGGTGGACCCCCACGCGGTGATTTCCCACGAATTCGGCCATACCCGCTACGGCGATCCGGCCAGTTCCGGCACCTTGCTGGGCGAGGCGCGCACGGTGGAACGCTACGAGAATCCGGTGCGCGTCCGCAACGGTTACGAGCCCCGCGTCCTCTACTTCCAGCGCACCGCCCAGGGCGGCCTGGAGCCGCGCAAGGACAGCCTGCTGAACCGCCTGCTCAAGCTGGAGCGGGAGAAAGGCATCTCGGTCGCCGACCAGTCCGCGGTGGACCGCTACCACTGCGATTGTCCCGGTCCGTTGCCGGTGATCCTGGATTGCGAGGTGCGCCGGAAGCCGGGCGCCGACGGCATCCTGGAACCCGCGAGCGAGCACGATTGCACGCTGAACTGGAAACCGGATTCCATGCCCGCGCCGCCGATCAATCCCCTGGACTGGAAGCCCTGAGAAAGACGCCTGTCGCGATGCTGATCGATCCCAACAAACCCGACACGCTGCTCGAACCTCCCGGCGATCCCGACGCCCCCACGCCCTGGTGGCGCAACTGGAAGGTGATGGTTCCCTTGTGGCTGGCCATCGCCGCCCTGGTCTGGCTGGGTCTTCGCTACCACGTGGACGGCCGCGTCATCGCCGGCGGCGTGTTCGTCGTCGGCATGCTGTCCAATGCCTTCGCCTGGCTGCTCGGCATCATCGCCGTGGTGCCGCTGGTGGGGCCGCTCATCGTCAAGGTGCTGTCCATCGGCTTCATCTGGCTGCTCAACGCGGTGGGCTATCTGGTGTCCTTCATCGCCATCCGGCGCGGCTATTCCAAGGACGTGCTGACCTACCGGGGACTGACCGTCGCCGTGATCATCGGCATCGTCATCGGTTATGTGATGGGCAAGCTGATCTGAGGGCGGGCTAGAATCGCCCCGGTCGTCACCCTTCCGAGATTTTTTCCATGAACAACGCTCCCCATCCCGCTTCCTTCTGGGCCGGCAACGCCCTGCTGGGCGTCTCCCTGGTCATGCTGATCTTCCTGGAGCCACTCTGGCAGGCCCTCGGCGTGGGCGCCATGGTGCTGTGGATGATTCTGGCGGGCGCGGGGATGTATCTGGTCACCAAGGACAAGGGGCCCGGTTCCAACATGCCGGACTGAGGCGCTTTCTGGGCCGCCCCGCGCGGCCAGAATTTCCCCGCATCGCCACCCTTGCCGGAACGAACATGAACCCTGACCTGCCGCCCCTGACCCCCGCCGAAGCCCGCATCCTGGGTGTGTTGATCGAGAAATCGAAAACCACGCCGGACGTCTATCCCCTCACGGTCAACAGTCTGCTCGCCGGCTGCAACCAGAAAACCTCGCGGGATCCGGTGATGAGCCTGAGCGAGGGCGAGGTCCAGGCCACGCTGGAGGATTTGCGCGGCCGCACGCTGATCCTGGAGAGCTACGGCGCCTCCGGCCGCGTGCTGCGCTACGCCCACAATTTCGCGAAGGTCTATGCCGTGCCTTCCGCCGCCGTCGACCTGCTGGCGGTGCTCATGCTGCGCGGACCGCAGACCGCGAGCGAATTGCGCGCGAACTGTGAACGCCTGCACCACTTCGCCGACGCCTCGGCGGTGGAGGCCTACCTGGACGAACTCGCCGGCCGGGACAGCGGCCCGCTGGTGGTCAAGCTGGCCCGCCAGCCGGGCGTCCGGGAACCGCGCTGGAGCCATCTGCTGTGCGGCGAGCCGCGGCTTCCCGCCCCGCGCGAAGCCGCGGACGGCGTCGATGACTCGGCGCTGGCGAGCTTGATCGAGCGGGTGGAAAGCCTGGAACGGGAAGTGACGGCGCTGCGCGCGCTGATCGAATCGGGCCGGGAATAGGCGAACTATGCGGTTCGCGGCGCGCGGCTTCCTGATCCTCGCCCTGGCCGCGCTGTTGTCGGCCTGCGCGACCCTGCGCAGCGACGTGCCCAGGGTGGTCTCCCACGCGCTGCCGCCCGATCCCGACTCGCAACTGGGCCGGATCGCCGGCCAGGTGCTCGATCCTGCCAAACCCTCGTCCTTCCGTCTGCTGGAATCCGGGCGCGCCGCCCTGGCCGCGCGCCTGGCCCTGGCGGAACGGGCGAAGAAATCCCTGGACTTGCAGTATTACCTGTTCCATGCGGACACCTCGGGTCGCCTGTTGGTGGACGCCTTGCTCCGGGCCGCGGATCGGGGCGCGCGGGTGCGCGTGCTGCTGGACGACGTGGATACCGGCGAGAGCGAGCGGGCCATCATCGCCCTGGATACCCACAGGAACATCCAGATCCGGCTCTACAACCCCTTCCACGTGCGCGGCAATTCGCCCCTGGGGCGGGCCGTGGAATTCCTGGGCGACCGGGAGCGCCTGAACCGGCGCATGCACAACAAGCTGTTCGTGGCGGACAACCAGTTCGGCATCACCGGCGGACGCAACATCGGCGACGAATATTTCCAGGTGGAGAACGGCGTGGCGTTCCGCGATCTGGACGTCTTGGCCGCGGGCGAAACGGTGCGGGACATGTCGGCGGCCTTCGACCACTACTGGAACTCGGAGCACAGCGTGCCCGCCCGCGCCCTGCCGTTCGAGGGCGCCCGGCGCAAACTGCTCGCCGAGAGCCGCGCGGCGCTGGCCGCCTATCGCGAGCAGGTGCCGGCCTCCATGTCCACTTATCTCGACATGGACACCCTGGGCGGCGCGCCGCAACCCGGCCTCGGCGTCTGGACGCCGGGCCGGGCGGAACTCCTGCTGGACGATCCCGGCAAGACCTCGGGCAGCGCGAATGCCAGCGAACTGCCCATCACCCGCCTGCTTCGCATGGGGCTGGATGCCCGGGAAGAGGTGCTGATCGCCTCGCCGTATTTCGTGCCCGGCCGGACCGGCACGGATTTCCTTGTCCAGCTCAGCAAACGCGGCGTGCGGGTGCGCGTGTTGACCAATTCCCTGGCCGCGAACGACGTGGGCATCGTGCATGCGGGCTATGCCCGCTACCGCCATCCCTTGCTGCTCGCCGGCGTGGAGTTGAACGAACTGAAACCGCGCAAGGAAGCGCCGGGGATCCGCATCGTCTCCAGCAAGGGATCGTCCAAGGCCAGCCTGCACAGCAAGGCCATGGTGGTGGACCGGGAACAGGCCTATATCGGCTCCATGAACCTGGACCCCCGCTCCGCGCTGCTCAACACCGAAGCCGGCCTCATCATCCGCGAGCCGGAACTGGCCGGGCAGGTGGCCCGCTTCATCGAGGCGGGCATGAGCCGGAAGCAGAGCTATCTGGTGAAAATAGACCCGGACGCCGATCCGGCGGATGCCAAGCTGGTCTGGATGGAGCAACAGGACGGACGGGAGGTCCGCCACGACTCGGAACCCCGTGTGGGTTTCCTGCGGCGTTTTCTTATCGAGCTGCTGAGCGAACTGCCCATCGAGGAAGATTTGTAACTTCCACCGTTTCGGCCACGATCCAGCCTCAGGCCAAGGTTTCGCCGGCGAAGGCTCGCGACGCGGCGAACGCGACCAAGGGACATGAGGCGGCGGCGAACCGGCGTGCGCGCGGCACGCTATCAGCGCGGGGCAATCTGTTCGACATCGTCGTTTGCCATCGATGGCAACGGTCAATCGCCGCATGGACGGCTGTTAGTACGTATTGCCCATGCATATTCACCTAGACATGACGTTGTTATTACACAGGGATGATGCGTCGTTTTCCTAAGTATGAATACGTAATTATTGGTGATGGTTTTGCCGGCTTATTCATGATCTTCATGTCAATAAATACATTATATTCAATGGCTTATGTCATTGGCTCCGCGAGCTTGTCCGGATGGCGGGTTTCCGGATGCAATGCCAACGCCTGGCCGACGCAACACTCCTGAATACACAAAATCCACGCCGCAATATAGGAGACTGAAATGCTCAATCTGATCGCCGGCCTGAAATTGCAGACCCGCCTCTATGCGCTGCTTGCCAGTATGTTGCTCGGTTTGCTCGTATTAGGGGGCTATTCGGTCTTCGAGTTGCGCCAGCATATGCTGGAAGAAAAATACCTGGCCATTCGCGCCGTGGTCAATTCCTCCATGGCTGCGCTCGAACATCTATACGACTTGCAGCAGGCGGGCAAACTGACCCAGGCGGAGGCGCAGCAGCAGGCCAAGGACATCCTGCGCAAGAGCCGCTACAACAAGGACGACTATCTGTTCATTTACGACATGGCGGGTAACAACGTCATGCATGGCAGCAAGCCTGATCGGGAAGACAAGAACTATCTGGATCAAGGGGATGCGGTCGGCAAGATGTACATCAAGGATTGGATCGAACTGCTCAAGCGGGACGGCGAAGCCCCCATGGACTACCTGTTCGCCAAGCCCGGTTCCGACAAGCCCATCCCCAAGATCTCCTATGCCAAGGTGTTCACGCCCTGGGGCTGGTGGATGGGCACCGGCGTCTACATCGAGGACGTGGACGCGGCGTTCTGGGACAACGCCACCAAGAGCATCGCCTTCGTGGTCGTCGTCGGCGCGCTGCTGGGCGCGCTGGGCTGGACCATCAACCGCAGCGTGCAGATGCAGATCGGCGGAGAACCGGCGCTGGCGGCGATCCAGGTCGAACACTTCGCGCAAGGCGACCTGACCCAGACCATCACCTCCCACAGCAGCCTGCCCGGCAACCTGCTCGGCGCGCTGGCCGCCATGCAGAGCAAGCTGCACGACATCGTCAGCGACATCAACAAAGGCACGGAACTGCTCTCGAAGGAATCGGGCGAACTCTCGGTGGCGGCGGGCGAGATCAGTCTTGCCTCGCGCAACCAGGCGGAATCGAGCGCCGCGACCGCCGCCTCGATCGAGGAACTGACGGTCAGCATCAACGAAGTCTCGGAAATCGCGCGCATGACCGAAGACAACTCGCGCAGCACCGCCGACCTGGCCAACAAAGGCGCCGGCGTGGTGCGGGAAGCCGCGCGGGAAATCGAAAACATCGCCGTCTCGGTGAAAGACTCGGCGGAACGCATCCATACCCTGGTGGGGCGTTCCCAGGAGATCGGCACCATCACCAACGTCATCAAGGACATCGCCGACCAGACCAACCTGCTGGCGCTGAACGCCGCCATTGAAGCCGCGCGGGCGGGGGAACAGGGACGCGGCTTCGCCGTGGTCGCGGACGAAGTGCGCAAGCTGGCGGAGCGGACCACCCAGGCCACCACCGAGATCTCCCAGATGGTGAACGCCATCCAGGGCGACACGCGGGAAGCGGTGAACGCGATGGAAGGCGCCACGCCGAAGGTGCGGCTGGGGCAGGAACTGGCCCTGCAAGCGACCGGCGTGCTGGACGAGATACAGCACCAGGCCGAGGACTCGCTGGAGAAGGCGCGGGACGTGGCGAACGCGACCAAGGCGCAGGCGGTGACGGCGAACGGCATCGCCGGCCATGTGGAGAACATCGCCTCGATGACCGAGGAGACCAACGCCGCGACCGAGAGCAACGCGGAGGCCGCCCGGCAGTTGAAGGAGCTGGCGGGGAAACTGCGGGGCGCGGTGGCCTACTTCAAGGTCTGATCGCGGGGACCGGCCAAGGCCGGTCGTCCCGCTTATGGCATCGGCAAGGTTCATGTTCGCCATCGACATACGTTTTCCACATCTTGCGCCGCGCGGCCTGGGCGCCCTCATTCTGGCGCTGAGTTGCCTGGGCTGCGCCCCGGAGGAGCCGGTGCGCATCGGCTTCGTGGGCGGGATATCCGGCCGCTGGGCGGATCTGGGCATTGTGGGTCGCGATGCCGTGCAGCTCGCCGTGGAGCAGCGCAACCTGAATGGCGGTGTGCAAGGCCGTCCGGTTGAGCTGTCGATCCGGGACGATCGACAGGATGCGGATGCCGCGACCCAGGCGACCCGGGAACTCATCGCCCAAGGCAACGTGGCCATCGTCGGCCCGATGACCAGTTCCATGGGCGCCGTGGTCGGCCCGATCGCGGGCCGGGCCGGCGTAGTGCTCGTGAGCCCCACGGCCACGAGCGAGCTGTTTTCGCGAAAAGACGACCTGTTCTTCCGGGTCACGCCGACCACCCGGGCGTTCGCCACCCGCAGTGCCCGGTATTTGCTCGGGCCGGGCGGCATGCATCGCGTGGCCGCCGCCTATCTCATGAACAACGAGATCTATACGAAGGACTGGCTGGGCCGGTTCCAAGCGGAATTCGAGGCAGGGGGCGGAGAGATCGTGACGACCATTCCGTTCCTCGCCGACGGCGCGCACACGTATCAAGAGATCGCCCGTGGCTTGCTGGCCGCCCGGCCGGACGGCGTGTTGATCGTCGCCAATTCGACGGACTCGGCGCTGTTGTGCCACCAGATCCGCAGATTCGCTGCCCATATCCCCATATCCCTTTCCGACTGGGGCGGCACGGAACGCCTGGTGGAATTGGGTGGCAAGGCGGTGGAGGGCGTCACCATGGTGCAGACCTTCGACCGGGCGAACCGGTCGCCACGTTACCTGGCCTTCCATCGCGCCTTCCAGGCGCGCTTTCAGCGCGAACCCGGCGCGGCGGGCATGTATGCCTATGAAGCGGCCAATGTGATCCTGGATGCCTTGCAACGCCGGAAAGGGGATCAGCCGCTCAAGCCAATCCTCTTGGCCATGGGACGGATCGAAGGCCTGCAGGCCGCGTTCGGTTTCGATGCCTTCGGCGACGTGGAGCGGGATATGGCCTCGATGAACGTGGTCAGGAATGGGGAATTCCATGTCATCGAATAGCGTGGGGACGCGCAAGTCGTCGCTGCGTTATTGGCTCGGGACGCGTTTCGTTCTGGTCGCCGCGATGCCCTTGCTGGTGGTGGCCATCCTGGTCTGGCACGGCATGCTGCCGCAATTGCGCGAGGATGTCGGCAGCCGCCACGAGGCTCTGGCGCAAGCCATCTCCGGCCAGGTTTCCGCGCATCTGGCTGGCGCGACCCGGGAACTGGTCTCGCTTGCCCAGCACATTCAGACGCCGGACCGGCCGGGCGTCGAAAGAATGACCGGATTGCTGGACGGCCATGTCGGCGCGGGCGACATGTTCGACGCGATTTATCTGCTCGGCCGGGACGACGCGATTACAAGGATCGGCCTTCCCAAAGTCCGCAGGGCGATGCGCTCGGACCTGCTGGGACTGGATCTATCCCGGCGCGCCTTCGTGCGCCGCGCGCGCGCGCGGACGGCGGACACCTGGTCGGAATCCTTCCAGTCCACGGTCACCGGAAGACTCGCGGTCGCCTTGACGATCCACACGGGAGACGAATTGCTGGTCGGCGAGGTCGCCATCGACCAGCTCTCCTCATTCATCGGCCGCCTGCCGGTTCAGTCCGGCGTGGCGACCCTGATCCTCGACAGTCAGGGCGTGATCGTCGCGGATTCCCTTGGCAAGCGGCTCGGCGAGCGCGTCGATCGGGCGACGCTGGATATGGCCGACTCGGCCCGGACAAGCGGCGTCTCCACGCGGGATTTCCAGATGGAGGGCGGGACCTTCATCGGCACCGCGGTCAGAGTGCCCACGGTCGCCTGGACGGTGCTGGTCGCCCAGCCCACCCGGCTGGCGTTCAAACCGATCACCACGACGCTGGTCCTGCTGGCCGTGGGCGGCGGCGGCGCCTTGCTGCTCGCCATCGGCGCCGCCTGGCTGCTGTCGCGTGGCATCGCCCGGCGCTTCACGCATCATACCGATCAGGCGCGGGCCATCGCCCAGGGCGATTACCGGCGGGACTGGCCGGAATCCGGGATCAGGGAGTTCGCCGATCTGGCCATGAGCCTGCGCGGCATGTCCGACGCGATTCGCGGGCGCGAAGAAGCCTTGCGCCGCAACGAAGCCCGCTTCCATTCCATCGTCAGCAATGCCCCGGTGCTGATCTTCGAATTCGACGAGGCGGGCCGGTTCACGCTCAACGAGGGGCGCGGCCTGGAGGCGCTGGGCCTGGCGCCGGGCCAACTGGTGGGCGCTTCGGTACGGGATTTCCTGCGCGACACGCCGGAAGCGGACGAGCAGGTGCGGCAGGCCATCGCCGGCAGGCCCAGGGAATTCACCGCGCATTTCGGCGAGTTGCTGTTCGAGACCCATTTGAATCCGGTGCTGGATGCCCAAGACCACTGCGCTTCCGTGGTGGGCGTGGCGGTGGACGTCACCGCGCGCAAACGGGTCGAGGAAAAGCTGTGGGAAACCAGCGAGGAGTTGGAGCGCTTCTTCGAGGCCTCGCCGGAAATGTTGTGCATCGCCGACGCGGAGGGCCATTTCCTGCGTTTGAACCCCGAATGGCGAACGGTGCTGGGTTACGAGCTGGACGAATTGTTGCACCGGCGCTTCTGGGATTTCGTCCATCCCGACGATATCGCGCCCACCCTCGCGGTGGCCGGCAGCGCGGTGGATCGCGATGCGGTGCGGGATTTCGTCAACCGCTACCGCCGCAAGGACGGCGACTACCGTTGGCTGGAATGGCGCTCCTTCCCATTCGGCGACCGGGTCTACGCCTCGGCGCGCGACATCACCGACCGTTTGCGCGCCGAAGCCGGCTTGAAGGAAAGCGAACAGAAGTTCCGCGGCATCGTGCGGAACGCCCATGCCATCGTCTTCATCCTGGACGAGCAGGCGAACTTCCTGCTTTCCGAGGGGCGGGGGCTGGCCGGACTCGGTCTCGCGCCGGGACAGGTGGTCGGCCAATCCGCCTTGGTGCTTTACGCGTCCTATCCCAGCGTGCTGGAGGGTATCCATCGCGCCATGGCCGGCGAATCGATCCGCGTCACCAACGAACTGGCGGGGAAGGTCTACGACACCGTCTATTCACCCTATCTCGACGATACGGGGCGGATCAAGGGCGTGGTCGGCATCGCCATCGATATCACCGAACGCCGCCAGGCGGAGGAGGCCCTGCGCCTGACCCAGTTCGTCGTCGATCAGGCCAGGGATGCGGTCTATTGGATCGATGCCGACGCCCGCATCGTCTACGTCAACGAGGCGGCTTGCCGGATTCTGGGTTATGGCAGGGAGGAACTGCTCGAACTGACCGTGTTCGATATCGATCCCGGCTTTCCCAGGGCGCGTTGGGCCGAGCACTGGGAACGGACGATGGCGAACGAAACGTGCTTGCTCGAAACCACCCACCGAACCAAGGATGGCCGCGCCTTCCCCGTGGAGATTTCCATCAGCGTGGTGCGCAAGCACGGTCGCACCCTCCATTGCGCCTTCGCGCGCGACATCAGCGAGCGCAAGCAGGGCGAACTGGCCTTGCGCGAGTCCCAGCGCCAACTGCTGGACATCATCGACTTCCTGCCCGACGCCACCTTCGCCATCGATGCGCAAGGGCGGGTCATCGCCTGGAACCGTGCCGTCGAGAAGATGACCGGCGTGGCCAAGGCGGAGATGCTCGGGCGGGGCGATCATGCCTACGCGGTTCCCTTCTATGGCGAGGCGAGGCCGGCGTTGCTGGATATGGTCCTGGCGGGCGCCACGGACCTCGAGAAAAAATACAACTTCGTGCGGCGCGAGGCGGACAGTCTGTTCGCGGAAGTGTTCGACCCCTATCTCTATGACGGCAAGGGCGCCTACCTGTGGGCCACCGCTTCGCCGCTGTTCGACAGCGACGGCAAGGTGGTGGGGGCCATCGAATCGGTGCGCGACATCACCGAGAGCAAGCGGGTCCAGGACCAGATTGCCCGGGCCTATGGCGAGAGCCGGGCCATCACCCAGGCGGTCCGCGATTCCCTGTACATGTTCGACCTCGCCGGCCGACTGCTGTGGTGGAACAAACACCTGGAAGAAGTGACCGGGCTGGCGCCGGAGACATTGCGCGGCAGGCCTTATCTCGAATTCTTCGCGGAGGAGGACTTGGCGAAGGCGGAGGCGTCCCTGCGGGAGGCCGTCGCGGCCGGTTTTTCCGAAATGGAAGCGCGCATCAAGACCGGTTCGGGGTTGGTGCCCTACCACTATCACAGCGTGATCGTGCGCGACGAGCAAGGCGAGATCATCGGCGTCGCCGGCGTGGGCCGGGACATCAGCGAGCAGGTGCGCAACCGGGAAAAATTGCGCCTGTCCGCCGCCGTCCTGGAGAGCACGCGGGAGGGCATCATGGTGACCGATGCCGACGGCATGCTCATTTCGGTCAACCAAGCCTTCACCGAGATCACCGGATTCAGCGAGGCGGAGGCCCTGGGCAAGCACCCGCGGATGCTGCACTCCGGACGCCAGAAACGGGACTTCTACCAGGCCTTGTGGGCTTCCATCGTCGCGACCGGGCACTGGAAGGGGGAAATCTGGAATCGCCACCGGAGCGGCAAGGTCTACCCGGAATGGCTCACCATCAGCGCGGTGCGCAACAGCGAGGGCGAGGTCACCAACTACGTGGGGGTGTTCTCGGACATCAGCCACCTCAAGCAATCCGAAGCCAAGCTCGAGCACCTGGCCCATTACGATCCGCTCACCGATCTGCCCAACCGCCTGTTGCTGACCTCGCGACTGAGTCACGCCATCGACCAGGCGGAGCGCGGACATACCAGGCTGGCGATATTGTTCCTGGACCTGGATCACTTCAAACACGTCAACGACAGCCTGGGGCATCCCGCGGGGGATGACCTGCTCCAGGCCATTTCCAACCGCTTGAAAACTCGCATCCGGGACGGGGACACCCTCGCCCGCCTGGGCGGCGACGAATTCGTCGTGGTCCTGGAAGCCTTGCACCGTCCCGATGAAGCGGCCATGGTCGCCCACAGCATCATCGAACTGCTGGAGGCGCCCTTCGATCTGCCCGGCGACCACGAGATCTATATCGGCGCGAGCATCGGCATCAGCCTGTACCCGGACAACGGCGCGGATGCGACCCAGTTGATCCGCAACGCGGACACCGCCATGTACCTGGCCAAATCCCAGGGCCGCAACACCTACCGCTACTACACGGAAGCCCTCACCACCGCCGCCAACGAGCGCCTGCTGATGGAATCCAGGTTGCGGCGGGCGCTGGACCGGGGCGAATTCGTGTTGCACTACCAGCCCCAGATCGCCATCCCCGGCGGCCACGTCATCGGCGTCGAGGCGCTGCTGCGCTGGCAGCATCCGGAGGAGGGGCTCATTCCCCCCTTGCGCTTCATCCCCCTGGCCGAGGAAACCGGCTTGATCCAGCCGATCGGCCGCTGGGTGCTGCGCACCGCCTGCGCCCAATTGCGCGCCTGGGTCGATGCCGGATTGCCGCCCCTGACCATGGCGGTCAACCTGTCGCCGAAACAGTTCGCCCAGCCCGACCTGGTGGAGCAGGTGTGCGAGGCGCTGGAACTGACCGGCCTGCCGCCCGAACACCTGGAGCTGGAGATCACCGAAAGCGCCATCATGGAAAGCGGGGAAAAGGCCAGAACCACCCTCAAGGCGCTCAAGAATCTGGGCATCATGCTGTCCATCGACGATTTCGGCACCGGTTATTCGTCCCTCGCCTACCTGAAGCAACTGCCCATCGACAAGCTCAAGATCGACAAGAGCTTCGTGGACGGCATTCCCCACGACCGCAACGACACCGCCATCACCACCACCATCATCGCCATGGCCAAGAACCTCAATTTGCGCGTGCTGGCCGAGGGGGTGGAAACCGAAGCGCAGCGCCTTTTCCTGTCCGAACCGGGCTGCGACGCCTATCAGGGCTATCTGTTCAGTCGGCCCATCCCCGCGGCGGAGATCGCGGCCTTGGCGCCACAAGCGTTCTATCCCCTGTCCGAGACGGCCATGACGTGAACTTCCGGGGAGGAAGCGCGTGGCCGGCGGTGCCGGAGGGAGGCCCGGAGAACCGAATCGCCCCCGGATTGTCCACCCGGGACGATTTCAGGAGAGACCCATGCGCACGCCGACGACCTTGCTTTTCATCCTGCTATTGGCTCCCGCTCTGGCTTTCCCGGCGGGAACGGAGGCGCCCTGGGGCCACGCCAAGGTCGTGGAGCAGAAGTACGCAAAGCAGAAAGTGGTCTACGACGTGGCGGTGGAGTCCGAAGCCGCGGTGCGTTCCGTCATCAGCCGGGCCCAATTGCTGGCCGATCTCAACGGCTCCGACCCCTTCGATTCGAAAGTGGTGATCGTCCTGCACGGCGACGAGATTCCCTTCTTCGCGATCAAGCATCTGGCCAAGCACCGGGAACTCATGCAGCGCGCCCAGAGCGCCACCCAGGCCGGCATCATCGAGTTCCGCATGTGCCGGATCGCGGCGAAAGGGCACGGTTTCGAGCCGGAAGATATCCAGGGCTTCGTGACCATGGTGCCCATGGCCGACGCGGAAATCGTGCGTCTGCAGCAAGAGGGCTACGCCTACATGCGCTGATCGGCCATCGGGTTTTTCCCGCCACCGGCCAGAGGCCAATTCAATGGGCTTCATGTCTTGCGGCGCGACGCTGCGGCAAGCCTTGCATCCATCCGCTCGAGTCCACAACGCGGGACATGAATCCGATTGAAATAGGCTCTAAAATTCATGCATTGCAACAAGAGCCGATCCAGCCGCCATGTCCGATACCGAATTCCAGCCCGGCGATACCGATACCACCGAAGCCGTGGTCCTCTCTTCCCGGCGCGTCACGCCCGAGAATGCCGACGAGGTGCGCCAGATCGTGCTGCGCATCGATGAACCCGCCTTCTACTTCCTGGAAGGCCAGAACATCGGCGTCCTGGTGCCCGGACCCCATGATTTCGGCAACAAGATCCACCATCGCTACTACACCATCGCCAATGCCCATGCCGAGGACAACGGGGTCGAGCTGGAACTCCTGGTGCGGCGCTGTTTCTATATCGACGAGGTGTCCGGCGAGCAGTATCCGGGCGTGGCCTCCAACTACCTGTGCGACGCGAAGGAGGGCGCGCGGATCACGTTGACCGGCCCGTATCGCAGCCCCTTCAAGATTCCCTCCGACCCCACCTGCAACCTGCTCATGCTGGGCACCGGCACCGGCGTCGCGCCGTTCCGCGCTTTCCTTTATCGCATCTACGAAGAGCACAAGAACTGGAAGGGCAAGGTCCGTCTGTATTTCGGCGCCCGCAACGGCACCGACCTGCTTTACATGAACGAGGAGAACGGCGATCTGGCCCAGTATTACGACCAGAAAACCTTCAAGGCCATCCAGACGCTGCGCGTCGGCGTGCTTGACGATGACGCGGATGCCCTGGGCAAGGGTATCGAGGACAACGCCGCGGAAATCTGGAAACTGCTGCAGGAGTCGAAGACCTTCGTCTATCTGGCCGGCATGAAGAAGATCGCCGACGCGCTGGATAAGGCGATGAGCAAGGTGGTGGGTTCCGCCGAGCAATGGGATCTGGTCAAGCAGCGCATGATCCAGGAACGGCGCTGGACCGAGCTGACCTATCACTGATCCCGGACATGTGAAGCGGGATCGGGCGGGTATTGACTGGAGACGATGCGATGAGTGAACGGAATCCCACCCGGTCCGCCTCGGGGCACGACCTGACGCCCTTGAGCGATGCCGAGAAGACGGCGCTCGCGGCGAACCTGAACGAAGAAGAGCGGCGCGTCATCCTGCACCAGGGCACCGAGCCGCCTTTCTGCGGTGGCCTGCTCAAGGAAAAGGGCGCGGGCGTGTTCGCCTGCCGGCTGTGCGGGCTGCCCCTGTTCAAGTCGGACAGCAAGTTCGAATCCGGCACCGGCTGGCCCAGCTTCTACCAGCCCATCGATCCCGACCACATCCGCGAACTGCGCGACGCGAGCCATGGCATGGTCCGCACCGAGATTCGCTGTCGCCGTTGCGACGGCCATCTCGGCCACGTGTTCGAGGATGGCCCGGCCCCGACCGGGCTGCGTTATTGCCTGAATTCAGCTTCGTTGAAGTTCGAGCCGGGCGCCTGAGGCGTCCCGGCTTCAGGTCTGCAAGTCGGCGATCGCCTCATGCAGGTCATGCAGGTCGTCCTCGGACAAGCCGAGGTACGCGACGGCGGGTTCGAACAGTTCGCGCACCTCGGAATCCTCCTGTTTCCTTAACTCGGCCAGCAGGTGTTCCGCCACATGGGTCACGGCCACCAGGGCAAGGGAGGCGTCGTCCAGGAACAGTCTCTCGCCGTCGTACAGCTCAGGTTCGTGATGATGGCGGATCGCGCCGGCGATGGCGGCGGGCAGCCCCCAGTTGCGCGCCAGCAACCCGCCCACCACGGCGTGGGAACAGCGGTAGCGCCGCTCTTCCTCCGCGACGAGTTCGAGTCCTTCCCGCTCGGTCTGGTCCAGCAGGTCGACGTAGTCCTGGAAGCGCCGCATCATCACCGGCATGGCCGCATCGTGGAACAGGGCATAGGTGTACGCGGAGTCCGGTTGGATGCCGCGCAGCTTGCGCGCGGTAAGGCCCGCGGCCATGGCGGTGATGCCGGCCTGGTTCCAGAACCGCTCCAGCAGGTCGGCGCGGAGGTCGCCGTTCAGGGCGTTGCGCAAGGCCACGGCGACCACGATGCAGACGATGTTGCGGGTGCCCAGCCGCGCCACCGCCTGGGACACGCTTTTCGCCGCCTCGCCGCGCCGGAACAAGGGGGAATTGGCGAGCTTGATGGCGAAGGCGGACATGCCCACGTCGCCGGCGATGACGCGGGCCAGGACGTTCATGTCCGGCGCGTCCTTCTGCGCCTCGCCCATCACCTGGGTGACGACCGCCGGGCAGGATGGGATTTCGATCGTGGCCATGACGGCTTCCAATTGGTCATGGCTCAACTCGTGCGCGTTGCTCATGGATTACCCCCGTTGAAGTTATTGCGGATTTATATTCGCCATTCCAATATCGGTCCGGTCATGCCCGACTTGATGGCCAAACAGCGTTTTCGTCCTAGTACATGTGTATCCCCACTCGACTGAGAAGCTTCGGCACAAGTCCCATGTTCCAGCGAATGCGCGGCTATCTGATGGCCGCTCTGGTGTGCCTCTCCTGGAGCGCCCAGGCGCCGGCCGCCGCGCCCTACGCCTGGACCACGCCCGGCGTCGAGGGATTGCCCCAGGTCCATCTCTATTTCTTCTGGTCTCTGCGTTGTCCCCATTGCCTGGAGGCGCGGCCCCGGATCGAAGCCCTGGCCGGGGAGCATCCCTGGATCGTGCTGCATTCCCTGGAGCTGACCCAAGACCGGGAAAACCTGGAGCGCTATGCCGCGATGGCCGGCGACCTGGGGCGGCAGGCCCGCTCCGTGCCCGCCTTCCTGTTCTGCGGCCGCATGCGGGTGGGCTGGGACGGCGACATCACCGGCGCGGAGTTGTTGCGGGATCTGGAGGCCTGCCGGGCCGATCCGGGGCTGGCCGCCAAGTCCTGGAGCGGGCAATCCCCGGATACCCTGCTGCACCTGCCCCTGATCGGCGATCTGGAGGCGACCCGCCTGTCCCTGCCGGTGCTCACCGTGCTGATCGCCGCCATGGACGCCTTCAATCCCTGCGCCTTCTTCGTGCTTCTGTTCCTGCTTTCCCTGCTGGTCCATCAGAAGGACCGGCGCCGCATGCTGTTGATCGGGGGCGTTTTCGTGCTGTTTTCCGGGCTCATGTACTTCGCCTTCATGGCCGCCTGGCTGGGACTGTTCCGCATCATGGGCAGCCTGCCCTGGGTGACCGCCGCGGCCGGCGTGCTCGCGGCCGTCATGGGCGCGGTCAATGTGAAGGATTTCTTCGCCTTCAAGGCCGGCGTGACCCTGTCCATCCCGGAATCCCGCAAGGCCGACATCTTCCGGCGCGGCCGGGACATCCTCGCCGCCGGCAGCCTGCCTGCCATGCTGGCCGCGACGGTATTGCTGTCCGTCGCCGCGAATTTCTACGAACTGCTCTGCACCGCGGGTTTCCCCATGGTGTACACGCGGGTGCTCACCATGCAGGTCTCCAGCCCGGCCAGGCATCTGCTCTACCTGGCCGTGTACAACGCCATCTACGTGCTGCCCCTGCTGTTCATCGTCCTTGCCTTCGTGCGCGCCATGGGCGCGCGCAAGCTGAGCGAGCGGGAAGGGCGCCTGCTGAAACTGCTGTCCGGCCTGATGATGCTGGGGCTGGGCGTCTTGCTGCTGGCGGCGCCGGAGCGCCTGAACGACCTGCGCGTGGCGTCGGGCCTGATGCTGGGCGCGGCCGCGCTGACCTGGCTGGCCGCGCGCGCGACGAGAAACCGATAGGAGGCGGACATGGCCCACGATCCCGAGCTGGAAGCGAGCGTCGACCTGTTGTCCCTTTATTGGCCCGGCCTGGAGAAAAAGAAGATGTTCGGCGGCGTCGGCTACCTGATGCACGGCAACATGGCCTTCGGCATCGTCAAGACCGGCCTGGTCGTGCGTTGCGGTCCGGAAGCCTACGCCCGATGCCTGGCCATGCCCGGCGTATCGGAATTCGATTTCACCGGCCGGCCCATGACCGGCTGGGTCTACGTCGCCCCCGAAGCCTTCCCCGGGGAGGCGGAGCTGACGGACTGGCTGGAGCGGGGCAGGGATTTCGCCGCGAGCCTGCCTGAGAAGTGATCCGGCGCCGGGCCTGTTCGCGCCGCTGTCCCCCGGCGCCGGCCGCCGCGCCCACGGTGGTCTTCGCGTCGTCGCCGGCCTGGGCGGCGAGGCATGAAGCCGCGATCGGAAACCCCAGCGCGCGGCTGGTTCTCCGCATGGAGAACCTCATGGAAAGGGCCGTAGGGCGGATGCCAGCGGCAAACCCCGATCCGGGTTGTGGCGCGCCCGATACGGGAAGGATCGCGCATCGCGGAGCTATTCCACGTCGGTCCGGTAGCCGATGCGGAAGCCGCCCCAGTGTTTGCCGTTCACGTAGATGGGCGCGGAGACGTCGTGCATGATCTCGCCGGTATCGCGCCGATAGGTTTGCAGCAGGAAGGGCAGTTCGTGGGCGCCCACCCGCTTGCCCACCGGGTCGTCGAAAATGCGCTTTGTGCGGTTGCCCAGCAGATCCACCTTTTCGTCGCCGGTCAGCGGCTGGCTGAAGCGCCGGTTATGGGTGGGCACGTAACCGTTATTGTCCGCCGCGATGGCGTAGGTCACCGCCGCGAAACCGTCCAGTATGGGCTCCTGAATGCCGGGCAGGATTTCGTCCAGTACCCGGTCGCTGCTGGTGCGGTGTTTCTGGGGCTTGGTGTTGGGAATGGGCTGGTAGTCGCGGGCGAACAGTTTTTCCGTGGAGATGCGTCCCATGGCGATGGCCTGTTCCATGGCGCGTCCCACGGACTCGGCCACCTGGCGCGCCAGATTCGGCATGCGCGCGTGGATTTCCAGGGCCTGGCGGCCGCCGTTGCCCAGTTTGAACACGGTACCCACTTCCTTGAGGTTGCCGGCCATCTGGTTGAGCCGGTCGGCCAGTTCCAGGGTCTGTCGCGCGGTATCGTGGTTGCCGTTGATGTCTTCCGCGATGCGGTTGAGGTGGGCGGTCACATCCTGGCTGGCGGTGGCCTGCTCGCTGGTGGCGTGGGCGATGGCGCCGATCCGTTCCCGGGTCTCCGCCACCTGGGCGCGGATGCCGTCCAGCATGGTCGCCGCCGTCCGCGCCTGTTCCGCGCCCTGTCCGGCCTGCTCGGCGCTGGCGCCGATGGCGGCGACGGCGGCGTCGGTTTCCTGGCGGATGGCGCCGATGGTGCCGGCGATTTCCCGGGTCGCGGTGGTGGTGCGTTCCGCCAGTTTGCGGACTTCGTCCGCGACCACGGCGAAGCCGCGTCCCTGCTCGCCGGCCCGGGCCGCCTCGATGGCCGCGTTGAGGGCCAGCAGGTTGGTCTGTTCCGCGATGTCGCCGATGATCTTGATGACCTTGCCGATCTCCTGGGAACGCTCGCCCAGGTGTTTGACCTGGGCCGCGGATGCGCCGACCGATGCGGCGATTTTCGCGATGGCGTCGGCGGCCTGGGCGACCTGGCGGCTGCCTTCGCCGCTGAGCTCGCTGGCCCGGGTCGCCAGTTCCGAGGCTTCGCCGGCGTGTTCCGCCACCTGGCCGATGCTGCCGGACAATTCCTCGACGGTGGAGGCGGTGGTGGCCGTGGCGTCGGCCTGGCGTCCCGAGCCGGTGTTGACCTGCTCCGCGTTGGCGGACACCCGGCCCGCCGCCTGGGAAAGCTCGGTCGCGTTGAAATAGACCTGGCTGATGATGCCCTGGAGATTGACCAGCATGGCGTTGAGTTCGCCGGCCAGGGCGCCGGTCTCGTCGTTGCCGGCGTGCGCGCAACGGGCGTCCAGATCGCCCTGGATGCGGACTTTCGCCACGGTGGCGCGCAAATCCGCCAGGGGGCGCCCGAAGCGTCCCGCCATCAGCTTGCCGACGGCGAAGGCCAGGACGGCGGCGCAGAGTGCCCACAGGCCCCAGGCCAGAGTGGCTTTGCCGGGCAAGCCGGCATGCAGGCCCTCGAGGGCCAGGGCGGAGAGAAACAGCGCGGTCAGCGTGCTGGCGATGGTGATGGCGAAAAGGCTGGATACGCGGCCCATATCGATGTCTCCTCGTTATGTTATGCGGGGCTCTGCTTCGCATTTTGCGGCCGATTGCGGACCGGCCAAGCACCGGTATGCCATTAAGACTATTTCCGGCAACAGCGCGACCGTATGGCCCATGAATTTTCGGCATTCCGGCGCATAACTTGAAGCCTTCCGCCAAGCGGGGCCGACCCACGACCGCAAGCGCTGGTCAGGCCCGGTCCGCGACGGGATAATGCCGCGTCAACCCATCCCCCTCGGCGTGCAATGAACAAGAAAAAGATCGTGTTGCCGGTGCTGCTGCTGGCCATCGGCATCGGCGGTTTCGCCGCGCTCAAGGCGAGCCGTCCCAAACCGCCCGCGGTGCCGCCCAAGGAGCCGGTCTGGCGCGTGGAAACCCTGGCGGTGACGCTGCAACGGGCCAGCCCGGTGCTGACCCTGAACGGGCGCGTGGAAAGCCCGGACCAGACCAAGGCCGCCGCGCCCGGGGTCGGCCGCGTCCTCAGCGTGAAGGTGCGCGAGGGCCAGCGGGTCGCGCCGGGCCAGGTGCTGCTGGAGCTGGACCCCCGGGATTTTCTGCCCAAGGTGGATCAGGCCCGGGGCGCGGTTCAAGAACTCGAAGCCGCGATCAACAGCGAAAACCTGCGCCACAAGGCCGACCAGGACCAGCTCGCACAGGAGCAGCAGTTGCTCGCCTCGGCGGCGGCCGACGTGCGGCGCTTCGAGGAGCTCCAGAAGGAGAACTTCTATTCCCAGACGGCGGTGGAGCAAAGCCGCTCCAGCCTGTCGCGCCAGCAGATGAGCCTGCGCACCCGGGAGCTGGCCATCGCCGACCATCAGGCGCGCCTGATGCAATTGAAGGCGCGCCTGATCCAGGCCCAGGCGAATCTGGACCAGGCCGCACTGGCCGCCGCCCGCGCCCGCGTGGTGGCCCCCTTCGCCGGCCTGGTCGCCCAGGTGGAGGTGGCGGTGGGCGACCAGGTCAACACCGGCCAGAGCCTGATCAGCCTGTACCCGAATGCCGGCCTGGAAGTCCGCGCCAAACTGCCCGCCGTGCAGCAGGACGAGTTTCTCGCCGCCATGGCGAAAGGCGGCCACGCGCTGGCCAGCGCCCGGGTGGGCGGCGAGATGCTGACCTTCAGGCTGGCGCGCACCGCCGGCGCCGCGGATGCCCGCGGCCTGGACGCGTTCTTCGCCCTCGCGGCCCCATCCGGCACGCTGCGGGTGGGCGAACTGGTCACCCTGGAGGTGGCGCGCGCCCCGGTGGACGGCGTGGTGGCGGTGCCCTACGCCACGCTCTATGGCGGCCATCAGGTCTACCGCGTCGAAGCCGGGCGCCTGAAGCCGCTGGATGTGGACGTTCTCGGCGAGGCCGCCGGCGAGCCGCGCCGGCTGTTGGTGAAGAGCGCCGAACTGAAGAACGGCGACCTGCTCATGGCCACCCATCTGCCCAACGCGGTGGGCGGACTGAAAGTGGAGGCGGTGAAGTGATGCAACGGCGGGCAATGGAAGGCGGGAAACGGGGAACGGGAAACCGGAAACGCACGTTTGACTCACCGTCGCACCGATATCCCGCGCCTTTCACATTTCACGTTTCACGTTTCACGTTTCCCGCCATCCCCTCACGATGAAACGCACCGACCTCCTCGGCACCTTCGTCCACCATCCGGTGGCGGCCAACCTGTTCATGCTGATCCTGATGTTGGCCGGGCTGTTCGCCGTGTCCAAGCTCAACGTGCAGTTCTTCCCCAATTTCAACCTGGATTTCGTCACGGTGCGGGTGGAGTGGCGCGGCGCCGCCGCCGAGGATGTGGAGGAAGGCATCACCACGCCCATCGAACAGAAACTGAAAACCGTCGCCGGCATCAAGCACATCACCTCCACCTCCAGCCAGGGCGTGGGCACCATCTCCATCGAGTTCCACGAGGGCACCGATCCCATCACCGCGGTGGATGAGGTGAAACAGGCGGTGGACCAGTTCCGCAACCTGCCCCAGGACGCGGAGCCGCCGGAAATCGCCCGGGTGATCCGCTACGAGCCCATCGGCCACGTGCTGCTGACCGGCGGCAGCCTGCCGGAACTGCGCCGTCTGGCGCGCCAGTACGAATCGGATCTGCTCAGCCGGGGCATCGACAAGGTGGATCTGCTGGGTCTGCCCGACGAGGAGATCTCCATCACGGTGCCGGGCAAGGAACTGGAGCGCATGGGCCTGACCCTGGACCAGGTCGCGTCGCGCCTGGCCCTGACCAACCGGGATCTGCCCGCCGGCAAGGTGGGCGAGGGCGAGGTGCAGCGGGACGTGCGCGGCGTCAACCTGCGCAAGGATCCGCGCGATTACCGCGACTTGCCGGTGATCACCGAGGCGGGCACCCGCGTCGAGCTGGGCCAGGTCGCGGACATCTCGCGCGGCCCGCGCGACAACAGCGTGTTCCTGGAGCTGAACGGCAAGCCCGCGGTGGAGTTGCTGCTGAAGCGCGCCGAGAAAGGCGATTCCCTGAAAGCGGCCAAGGTCATGCATGCCTGGCTGGACGAAGCCCGGCCCAAGCTGCCGCCCTCGGTCCGGATCCAGGTCTACGACGAGCAATGGAGCCTGATCGAGGACCGCATCAGCCTGCTGGTGCACAACGGCATCCAGGGCCTGATCATCGTCGTGTTCATCCTGCTGCTGTTTCTCAACGGCCGCGTCACCGTCTGGGTCGCCATGGGCATTCCCACCGCCTTTCTCGCCACCCTGGCGGTGGTTTGGCTGGTGGGGGGGTCCATCAACATGATCAGCCTGTTCGCGCTGATCATGGCCCTCGGCGTCATCGTCGACGACGCCATCGTCGTCGGCGAGGACGCCTACGCCCACTACAAAATGGGCGAGGATCCCATGTACGCCTCGGAGGGCGGCGCCCGGCGCATGTTCTGGCCGGTCATCGCCTCCAGCCTGACCACCGTCGCCGCCTTCCTGCCGCTGATGATGGTGTCCGGCCCCATGGGCAAGATCCTGGGCGACATCCCCTTCATCATGATCTGCGTGCTGCTGGCCTCGGTGGTGGAGTGCTTCTTCATCCTGCCGGCCCATCTGCGCAACGCTTTCATGCATGGCGCCGGGGACAAGCTCCATCCCACCCGCGCCAGGCTGGACGGCCTCTTCGAGCGTTTCCGCGACGGCCCGTTCCGGCGTCTGGTCACGGCGGCGGTGGAATACCGCGGACTCACCATCGTCGCCGGCCTGGTGATCCTGATCCTCGCGACCGGCCTGCTCGCGGGCGGGCGCGTCAAGTTCACCTTCTTCCCGACGCCGGAACCCAACATCGTCTACGCCAACGCCACCTTCGCCAGCGGCACGCCGCGCGAGCGGGTGGACGCCTTCCTGGAGCACCTGCGCCAGACCCTGGACACGACGGAGAAAAGCTATGGCGCGAAAGTCGTGGCGCAGGCGGTGTTCCGCGCCGGCTCGCTGTCCGGCGACCAGAATCCGCGCCAGGGCGACCAGTTCGGCTCCGTCACCGTGGAACTCGTGCCATCGGAGCAAAGGGATATCCGCACCGAGACCTTTATCAAGGACTGGCAGGCGCGCATCAAGGCGCCGGCCGGGATCGAGAATCTGGTGGTGGTGCCGCGCCGGGCCGGCCCGCCCGGCGGCGATCTGGTGGTGCGGCTCACGGGCCGGGATGCCCACACCCTCAAGCTGGCGGCCCTGGAGGTGCAGGCGGCCCTGCGCCAGATTTCCGGCGTCTACGGCATCGAGGACGACATGCCCTACGGCCGCGAGCAGGTGGTGTTCCGCCTGACCCCCGCCGGCGAGGCCCTGGGCCTGACCCTGGACGAGCTGTCGCGCCAATTGCGCGCGGGCCTGGACGGCAAACTGGTGCAGTTGTTCCAGGACGGTCCCGAGGAAGTGGAGGTGCGGATACGTCTGCCGGAAGCCGAGCGCGCCAGCCTGGCCCTGCTGGAACGCATGAACATCAAGGCGCCGAGCGGTGACTGGGTGCCCCTCACCACCGTCGCCCAATGGACCACGCGCCAGGGCTTCGAGGCCCTGCGCCACGCGGAAAGCCAGCTCGCGGTGGAGGTGAACGCGACGGTGAACAGCGCGCTGGCCAACACCAACGAGGTGCTCGCCGGCCTGACCGACGTCACCATGCCCCATCTGGTCCAGAAATACGGCATCCGCTGGTCGTTCCAGGGGCGCGCGGCGGACCAGCGGGAAACCATGGCGGACATGAAGACGGGGCTGCTGCTGGGCCTGGCGCTGATCTACCTGGTGCTGGCCTGGGTGTTCGGCCACTACGGCTGGCCCCTCATCATCATGCTGGCCATCCCCTTCGGCCTGGTGGGCGCCATCACCGGCCACTGGCTCATGGGCATCGACCTCACCATCCTGTCCATGTTCGGCCTGTTCGGCCTGTCCGGCATCGTCGTCAACGACTCCATCGTCCTGGTGGAGTTCTATACCCATCAGCGCCGCAAGGGCGTGCCGGTGAAGGAGGCGCTGATCAACGCCGCCTGCCTGCGTTTGCGCGCCATCCTGCTGACTTCGCTGACCACCATCGGCGGCCTGTCCACGCTGATGATGGAAAAATCCCTGCAAGCCCAGTTCCTCATCCCCATGGCCACCTCCATCACCTTCGGCCTGGCTTTCACCACCGTGCTGGCCTTGCTCTGGCTGCCGGCGATGCTGTCCTTGTACGAATCGGGACATGCGCGGCTGATGCGCTTGCTGGGGCGGCCCGTGACCACGTGAATGAGTCCGACGCCATGACAACCGCATCCGTCCGCTTCTTCGATACCCAGTTCCAGCGCCAGGTGGCGGAGGCCGAGTTCGTTCTCAACCCGTTCGAGCGCTTGGCGCTGCCGCATCTGCACGGCGAGGTGCTGGACCTGGGCTGCGGTCTGGGCAATCTGGCCTTGGAAGCGGCCCGCGCCGGTTGCCGGGTGGCGGCCCTGGACGGCAGTTCCACCGGCATCGCCCGCATCCGCGAGAGCGCGGCGGCGCAGGGCCTGGCGCTGGACGCCCGCGAGGCCGATCTCGCCCATTACGCCATCGACCGGGACTACGACGGCATCGTCGCCATCGGCCTGCTCATGTTCTTTCCGCGACACCGGGCCGAGGCCCTGCTCGCGGACATCCTCGCCCACGTCCGGCCCGGCGGCGTCGTCGCGCTCAACACCCTGACGACCGGCACCACCTTCCTGGGCATGTTCGAGGCGGGCCACTACCACCTGTTTCCGGTCGGCGCCCTGCGCGAGGCCGTGGCCGGCTGGACTCTCCTGGACGAATCCCGGGACGCCTTCGCCGCGCCGGGCGACACGGTGAAAGTGTTCGACACCGTCGTCGCCCGGCACCCATGAAATCCATCCTCATCACCGGCTGTTCCTCCGGCATCGGCGCCGCCGCCGCCCGCGCGCTGCGCGGCGCCGGCTGGCGCGTGTTCGCCACGGCGCGCAAGGCCGCCGACGTGGAGAGGCTGAACGCGGAAGGCCTGGAAAGCCTGATGCTGGACCTGGACGACTCGGCGAGCATCCGCGCCGCCGTCGCGGATGTCCTGGCCCGGACCGGAGGCCGCCTCGACGCCCTGTTCAACAACGGCGGTTTCGGCCAGGTGGGCGCGGTGGAGGATCTGACCCGGGACGCCCTGCGCGCGCAGTTCGAGACCAACCTGTTCGGCTGGGTGGAACTCACCAACCTGCTCATCCCGGCCATGCGCCAGCAAGGCCACGGCCGCATCGTCATGAACAGCTCGGTGCTGGGCTACGCCGCCTTCCCCTACCGGGGCGCCTACAACGCGGTGAAATTCGCCGTCGAAGGCTTGAGCGACACCCTGCGCCAGGAACTGGGCGGCACCGGCATCCACGTCGCCCTGATCGAACCGGGCCCCATCGCCACCCGCTTCCGGGAAAACTGCGTGCCCCATTTCGAACGGCGCATCGATTGGCGGAACAGCGTCCACCGCGCCCAATACGAAGGCCAGATGGCCCGCCTCAACACCCGCGGCCCCGCCGCGCCCTTCACCCTGGCGCCGGACGCGGTGGTGGACAAGCTGATGCACGCCCTGGAGAGCCCCTACCCCAGGGCGCGCTACCCGGTCACCACGCCGGCGGTCGCGTTCTGGTGGCTGAAGCGCTTTCTGCCGATCCGGGCGCTGGACTGGTTGCTGACGCGGGCATCCGGCGGCGGAAAACGCTGAGTCGGCCGGCGCCTGCTTGAGGCCGGCAAAGCAAGGGTCGCGATCCGGGTCCGCGCTTTCCGTCCCGGGAAGGCGGATTTCCCCGCCGCTTCAACTGGTCGAGCGGGTCGACTGCGGGCTTGTTTCGGCCGGCGGCGGCGCCGCCTTCTGCGTGGCCAGCATGGCGACGATCTCGTCCGCCGGCACCCCCCGGCTGAAGTGGAAGCCCTGCATTTCCACGCAGCCGTGGCGCAGCAGGAATTCGCGCTGAGCGTTGGTTTCCACGCCCTCGGCGATGACGCCTTTGCGCAGGTGGGTGGCGATGCCGATGATGGCGCGGACGATGGCCGCGTCCTCCTCGTTGTCCGGCAGTTCCCGCACGAAGGACTGGTCGATCTTGATCTTGTCGATGGGCAGGCGCTTCAGGTAGCTCAGGCTGGAATAGCCGGTACCGAAGTCGTCCATGGACAGGCGCACGCCCAGGGCCTTGAGCTCGTTCAGGATTTCCATGACGCGCTGGGTATCCTGCATGAGCGCGCTTTCGGTGATTTCCAGTTCCAGCCATTGCGGATCGAGGCGGGCGGCTTCCAGCGCGGCGGATACCAGCCGGGCCAGATTGCGCTGGCGGAACTGGACGGCGGACAGGTTGACCGCCACCACCACCGGCTTGAGTCCCCGGTCGATCCAGGCCCGGCTTTGCCGGCAGGCTTCCCGCAGCACCCATTCGCCGATGGCGTTGATCAGGCTGGTTTCCTCGGCGATGGGAATGAAACGGCCCGGCAGGATGCCGCCCAGTTCCGGATGGCGCCAGCGGATCAGGGCTTCCAGGCCCATCACCTCGCCCGTGTTGGCGTCCACCTGGGGCTGGTAATGCAAATGGAATTCATGGTTTTGCAGCGCGCGGCGCAGGCTGGTTTCCAGGGCCATGCGCTCGAACACCCGCGCGTTCATCTCCGGCGCGAAGAACTGGTAGGTGCCCCGCTCGGCGGCCTTGGCCTGATACATGGCCGTATCCGCGTTGCGCAGCAGGGTGCCGATGTCCGCGCCGTCCTGGGGATAGACGCTGATGCCGATGCTGGCGGTCACCCGCAGTTCATGGTCGCCCACGGGGAAGGGCTGGGCGAGGACGTCGATGAGGCGCTGGGCGATGGCGGCGACCCGGGACAGGCCGCTGCAATGCTGCAGCAGGATCGCGAATTCATCGCCGCCCTGGCGGCTGACCGTGTCCTGGGCGTCGAGATGCTTGCGCAGGCGCAGGGCGACCTGTTGCAGCAACTGGTCGCCCACTTCATGGCCCAGGCTGTCGTTGATGTTCTTGAAGTGGTCCAGATCCAGGAACATGAGGGCGATCTGGGTCTCGCTCCCCGCCTCTTTGGCCAGGGCCAGGGCCATGCGCTCCTGGAGCAGGGCGCGGTTGGGCAGATCGGTCAGGATGTCGTGCTCGGCCATGTGCTGGATGCGCGCCTGGTCCTCGCGGATCTGGGTGATGTCGCGGGCGACCCCCGCCACGCCGACCAGCGCGCCGGTCTCGTCCAGGACCGGCGTCGAGATGTACTCGAAGCTGCGGCGCGTGCCGTCCGCCACCGTCTGCATGCCTTCCCGGCGCTGCTGCACCTGCCTGCTCAACACGGCGGCGTCCTGGGCGCGCAGGGCTGTGGCGGTCTCGGCGGGCCAGATCGCATCGACGCCATGGCCGACGATCTGGTCGACAGGCCGGCCGCAGGCGCGGGCATAGGCGTCGTTCACCGCGATCATGCGGTTGTCCCGGTCGGACAGCCAGGCCGGGTCCGGCAGGCTGTCCAGCAGGGCGCGGGTTTGCCGCACCGTGGTCTCGTAGGCCTGGGTCATGCCCCGCGCCAGGCTGCGCGCATGCGCGTAGGTGCGCAGCCAGACGAAGATCCAGCCCGCGAGGAGGGCCGCGAGCACCAGGGCGCTGGCCACGCCGGCCAGCACCTGGCGGTGCCAGTTGGCCAGCACATCCTCGGTGGTCCGGCCCACCACCACATAGAGGTCGTGGTTGCCGATCCTGCGCATGGCTAACAGGCGTTCACGCTCGTCCACCCCGGAAATCGCGGTGTACACCCCGTCGCGCATGTTCCGCGCCACCATGGCCTGAAGCGTCGGGCTCGCGGCCGCGGCGCCCAGTTTGTCGGGCGCGGCGGGATAACGGGCGATCAAGCGCAGATGCCGGTCGTACAAGGCCATGCTCTGGGCTTCGCCCAGGCCGAGGGAGGCGAAGAATTTCTGGAAGAAATCCGCCTGCACCGCGGCCTGGACCAGACCGGCGAACTCGCCGCGCGGACCGTCGATGCGCCGGCTCAGGGTGATGACCCAGTTGTGGGTGATGCGCGCGTAGATGGGCTCGGAGATCACCAGGGCGCCGCTCGGATCGTCCCGGTTGCGCTGGAAATAAGCCCGGTCGGTGATGGTGGCCGGGAAGATCGCCCCCGAGGCGTCGTAGACGAAGCGCCCTTGCCGGTTGGCGATGCGCAGGCTCTGGGATTCGCCGATCAGGGCGAGGTAGCGCGCCAAGGCGGCGTTCGCCCGGGCCGGCGCCATGGGGGCGCCGGCGAGCCCGGGACCGATATGCAGGCGGCTGGCCATCAACACGGTATCGATCTTGTCCACCGTCGCCAGCGCGTGCTGCTCCAACACCTTGGCCAGGCTTTCCTGGCCGCGCCGGGCGAACTCGATCTCCCGATCGTGGGAGTGCCACAGCCCCACGGCAATGATGCCCACATAGGCGACCATGGCCGCCACGCCCAAGGTCACCGTCACCAACGGACGCCAGCGATCCGTCCGCGCGGGCTGCGCTTCGTCCGGGGAGGAGAAGGCTGGGAAAGTCATGGCGTGGATGGCCGTTTCGACAGGCTCGCATAGCAAGCCCGCCGGCATGGTTGGCGCTTTTTCGATCGAAAGTGGTGGAGGTTGTCGGGTCCGGACAAGCCTATATCGGCCCACCTCGGGTTATCTGAAGCGATTTCCCGGGGATTTTCCCCTCAAGCCCGCGTAAGCCGGCTCAGGGATCGAGGCGGGCCGGCGCGAGGAAGCGCCGCATGGCCTCCAGGCCGGATTCCATGACGGCGCCGCCCATCAGCGCCGGCTGCATGGGGTTGAGCATGCGCATGGGGCCTTGCAACTGGATCATGGTGTTCGGGTTCGCCGGCAGGGTCAGCCAGGCCAGGTAGGTTTCCGGGCTGGCCACGGTCTGGACCATCTCGGGAAGCCGGCCACCCATGGCGAAGGACATCCAGTTGCTCATCTTGGCGGGGGCGGCCAGATACTCGAACAGCGTCAGGTAGGCGGACGGGTTCATCGCCGCCCCGGCCCAGCCGACGAAGACGGCGGGGTCCATGATCTCGAAATAGCTCCGCATCTTCTCGATGTCGGTCCAGCCCTTGAGGAAATGCAGGTAGCTGTCCGGCCGCAGGGCCGCCCGGTAGGCGGCCAGCATGAAGCCCGGTTCGCTCATCCGGTCCGCGAGCTTGGGCAGGGTTTCCGGATGGCGCCAGAGATAGGCGTTGTAGCGGGGGTTGATGAGGAACATCAGCAGCAGTTCCTCCGGCGTGCGCGGCGTGGAAAACTCCTGGTCGGCGTTGTGCTCCATGGCGCTGCTGGCCAGGGCGGCGCCCAGCACCCGCTTGCCGCGCGCGGGATCGAAGTCCTCCGCGCGGGCGAGGCCGGCCGCGAGGGCGAGCGCCGCCAGCAGCGGGAGGAGGCGGAAACCGATGGCAGAGGAGGAAAGGAAAGCGAAAAACCGGCGGGGCTCATTCCTTGGGCGCATGGGACAGCACTTCCTCGATGTGGAGCCCGGTCCAGGTCTTGCCGTCGAACACCGTGCCGAAGCGGGGTTTGTCCAGCCGCTCCAGCGCCCGCTTGTAGAGCGTGGCGGGCAGCGGGAAGTAGCCCATCTCCCGGGCGTGGCGTTCGGCGTGGCGCAGGTAGAACTCCAGGAACTCGCGCAGGGCCGGGCGTTTCAGGGCGCCTTCCCGCGCGTAGATGAACAGCGGGCGGGAGAGCGGGAAATAGCGCCCGGCCAGCACGGTTTCATTGCTGGGCCGGACGGCCTCCCCGCAACCGCAGTCGATCGCCACGGCCGTCAGTTTGTCGGCGTTGTTGAGGTAATAGGGGTAGCCGAAAAAGCCCAGGGCGTGGGTATCCCGGGCCACGCCCTGGAGCAGGATGTTGTCGTTCTCCGAACAGGTCAGGTCGCGCCGGCTGGACTTGGTCTTGCCGACGATGACCTGGAGGAAATACTCGCTGGTGGCGGAATTCACGCCCGGCATGAACAGGTTCATCTTCTCCTCGGGCCAGCCCGGCCGCACGTCGGACCAGCGCGTCACCAGGCCCTCGGATTCCTGGTCCCAGATTCGGCTCAATTCCGCCACCGTCATGGATTTCGCCCAGGTGTTGCGCGGGTTGATCACCACCGTGATGGCGTCGAAGGCCACCGGCAGTTCCAGATAGCGGATGCCGGCGGCGCGGCAGGCCTCCATCTCAGCCTGACTGATGGGCCGGGAGGCGTCGGCGACGTCGATGAGCCCCTTGCAGAACAGGCGGAAGCCGCCGGTGGTGCCGGAAATGCCCAGCAGCAGGCGGGGATTGCCGTCGCGGGCGCGGCCGAATGCTTCGGCCAAGCTTTCGGTCAGCGGATAGACGGTGCTGGAACCGTCGATGCGGAAGGATTCGACCGCCGCGTCGGCTCGCGATGGCCAAGCCAGCAGCAGGGTCAGAAGGACGGCGAAGGTGGCGAAAGTCCGGAGCGGTGACATGGCCTGATTCCCAAGCCATGGTTATAGGCGGGCCACATGACGCTTCGGTGAATCTTTGGTGACCGCCGGCCGGCTCGGCGCCCTCAGCGCCAATCCGCCAGGCTGGCGGCGATGCGCCGGCGGAAGGCCTCGAAGCGGGCCGGCTCCAGCCGCTCGCTCTGGTAGAGGGACAGCATCTCGAAGCGGCTCTTCGGCGCGCAGGTGCCCAGGATCGCCGTCTTCAGCACCCGGCGCAGCGGCCGGCGCATCACCAGCCAGTCCACCCAGCCGGGGGCGCCCAGGGTGGTGATGGCCAGGGTCCGCCGCAGCCCGCCCAGGCGCGGCCGGATGGCGCCCAGATCGGCGGCGTGGTCGTAGGCCGAGCCCGGCGCCCAGACCCGGTCGAACCAGCCCTTCAGCACCGCCGGCGGCATGAACCACCAGGTGGGAAAACACAGCACCAGCCCCTCCGCCCACAGCAGGTTCTCCACCTGAGCCTTCACCGCCCCGCCGTCGAAGGTCTCGGCGTAATAGCTGGCCCGCTCGGCGGCGGTCAGGGCGGGGGCAAAGCCGGCGGCGTGGAGATCCTCCACCCGGACTTCGTGCCCCGCCGCCTCCAGGGCCTCGACGGCCCCCCGCGCCAGGGCATGGCAGAGGCTGGATTCCAGGGGGTGGGCGATGACGACCAGGACTCGCATGGAAGCCTCAGCCGGCGCTCTTGCGCTCCATGACCAAGGCGATGGCGAAGGCCTCCGCCAGCGCGATCAGGGCCCAGAACGACAACTCCAGGGCGATCAGCGGCAGGGGCTCGCCGAACTGGTTGAAGGGCGTGAAGAATTCCCAGAACAGGTAGGTCATGAAGAAGATCAGCCCCGCGAAGCGCAAGGCCCGGGGAACCACGCCCCGGGGCCAGGACACGGCAAGCCACTGGTACAGGAAGGCATGGCCGACACCGAACAGCAGCAGGCCGAAGATGATGGGCGCCGGATTGAAGGCCACCAGGGGCAGCGGTTCCAACCTGGTCCAGACCGCGATGAGCTTTTCGCTCTGCATGGGCGAGGTCAGCAGAATGCCCTTACCGTCCCAGCCGAAACCGATGCCCCGGAAGGTGAGCAACATGGCGAGGTTCATGGCCAGGCCACCGGCAAGGCCCGCGAGGAGGGGTTTCATGGGGTGGGTGTGGGTGGTGGGTTGGGGACCATGTTGGGCGTCACATTAACCGATGCGGACCCTATTGGCTTATTGGGGAGTGGCCGGCGGAACGCGCTCGCCATGCGCCATGAACCCGTAGGTTGGGCAGAGCACCGCGAAGCCCAACGGGAAAGGAAGCCGAGGAGGGTGTTGGGCTTCCTGCGTCAGCCCAACCTACACTTGCTTCTTGTCCCAGCCAACCACATAACCATTTTCCACTGTAATACGTAGCCCAAAACGATTGGTTCCTCGACGATCGTATTTCCATATCTCTCTTGTTTTTGTTTTGAGCGCTGCGCGATCAATTGCGGCTGGGGAACCTAATGTGTCCTCTAGTTGTGCCTCACTTTGTCCTTGCCAAATTATGCCACTGAATATCTTTTGAACCACCTCCTCGTTTGGATATTTTCTTCGCAGATACTCCAGTCGTTTTCTTTTCTTATCTTGTTGATACCAGACAGCAATGCCAATGACTAACGCCACGACAAAGATCAGTACGACCCAACCCACTGATTCAACGAGCTTTGATATAAGAAAGATTGGTAAGCCGATGACAATAGCCAGAGTTAGAAGAGCAGCATCGGCCTTTGATATTCTCTTTGCCATGTGGTCTCCGAAAAGGCAGAAAACTTACTTGAAGGGTGCGAAAACAGGCAGTGAAGCCGGCTGTTGGAGCGCCCCTCTCGAGGCGGTTGTTGGGGCATACCGGTTGCCTGTGGATGTTTGTGTCCATACCGCTTACCAGCGCTTAACACTAATTGGCACTAGATCAAATTGTTTGATTTCTGGGTCGTAATCAAGCCATTGGTCAATGGAGAAGGTGTAGTCGCCAGGTAGGATGTTTCTCACACTTGCGGGCCATAGTTCGCGGGTTGCGACCGGGGCACCAGTTTTGTCATATGCAGTGATTTTGATTTGTACACCAACTGGCTCAGCGCAGCGGTTTGTAAGCACTGCAACGCCCTTCATGTAAATGCAGGGTGAACGACGACATTCATCGACGAATTTTGCCTTGAAAGACTTGATGCTGATGTCAGTCAGATTGCAACCAGCTATAGCCGGGAATGCTAACGAACTTAGGACTATAAGAACTGCTGTGCGCATCTTGCTCTCCCTTGGCACGTCCTACACCTCCATATATGCAATTCATTTCCACTATTGGAAATATCCATTATTGGGCATCACGGAAAGCGGATTCGGCTATCAATGCGAAGGAGCATTGCCAAGTCACGCGTCATGATTCATGCGTGGTGCTCCACAGCTCACAGCGCCCCTGATAGAAAAGAGGCCGTAGAAGGTTTGCTTTCGAGCGGCATACCGACGTTGACGGGACGTACCGAGTAAGGCTGGTTGCAACCTGGACAAGGCGTTGTCCTGCCGAGATTTGACTGACTGATTCTGGACTACGTCGTGAGAACGTTCAGGCATGCTTGCCTCCCTTTTTTTCGCAATCTACGCCGCTCGATATGGGCATGGCAAGGATATGTGTGGGGCCTTGTCTTGCCGGTGAATTCCGGCACTTGCCTCGGTTTGACAGCGCCGGGAGAGCGGGCCTAAGGTGGTCCGCATCCCCCTGCCCACCGGGAGCCCCCATGCATTCGCGCTTCCACGTCACACGCTATTCCCGCTTCCTTGTTCGCCTCCGGCAGGCTGTCACCCTGTTCGCACTGGCCTTGCTGGGCGCTATACCAGCCCTGGCCGGAGACTGCCCCGAACTCCTGCGCCACAGCTTCCCCAGCCTGCAAACGGGGGAGGTCCAGGATCTCTGCCAGTACCAGGGCAAGGTGATCCTGGTGGTGAACACGGCGAGCTATTGCGGCTACACGGACCAGTACGGCGGGCTGGAGGCGCTGTACCGCAAGTACCGGGACCGGGGGCTGGTGGTGCTGGGCTTTCCCTCCAACGACTTCGGCGGCCAGGAGCCGGGGACGGGCAGGCAGATCGCCAACTTCTGCCGGCTCACCTACGGGGTGGCGTTCCCCATGTTCGCCAAGTCCAGCGTGACGGGGGAGAAGCGCAACGCCTTCCATGCCGAGCTGGCCCGCCGCACCGGCCAGGCGCCGCGCTGGAACTTCCACAAGTACCTCATCGACCGCAACGGCGCCCAGGTGCTGAGCTTCGAGTCGGCGGTGGCGCCGGAGGACAAGCGCCTGCTGGAGCCCCTGAAGAAGATGCTGGAGGAGCGCCGGGCGCTGATCCGGACCACCTGCTCGCCCCTGCCGGAGTGCGGCAAGGGCTGAAGGTCAGATGATGCAGCAGGCGGGGGAGAGGGCTTCCGAGCGGTAATGCCGCCGCACGGTGGCGTGGACCTCCCACTGGCAATTCCCGGCCGGGACGACGACCAGGTCGCCCGGATTCACCGTGACGGGGGCGCCGCCTTCCGGGGTGAGGGTGGCGCTGCCGGCGAGGAAGTAGCTCTTCTCGTCCGCGTCCAGGCTCAGGGTGCGGGTTCCCTCGCCGTCCTTCCAGACGGGCCAGCCGCGCACGCCCAGTTCGGTCTGGCGGGAGACCGGAATATCGCGTTCGACCTGAATGGGGGTTGGGGCGGTGGCGTTCATGATCGCGGCATGCGGAAGTCGGCAATGCGCTTATGGTAAGTTCAGCGCATGGAGAAGCGTATCCGTTACGGCGACTATCTGGGGCATGTGCGCACTCGGCAGGTCGCCATCAGCTACAACCAGGTGACGGCCTTTGACGCCAAACACCGCCGCCGGCCCAGACTGCGGCCCCGGGATGTCTATCGCCTGCTCGCGCCCTATGTCAGCGTGCGTTTCCTGGAGCAGTTACGCGCGGTGATCCCGGTGACCCTGTTCCTGGCCCTGTTCCAGGTGGTGGCCTTGAAGTCCGGGGTGGAAGGGGCGGCGGGCATCGTCCTGGGCATCGGCCTGGTCATCGTCGGCCTGATGCTGTTCATGGAAGGGCTCAAGCACGGTTTGATGCCGTTCAGCGAGAACATCGGCCACCTCATGCCCCAGCGCTTCTCTCTGGTGTCCGTGCTGGCGGTGGCCTTTGTGCTGGGGGCGGCGGCGACCTTCGCGGAGCCGGCTATCGGCGCCCTGGAAACCGTGGGCAGCCTGACCGACCAGGCCCAGGCGCCGGTGTTGCACTACCTGCTCAACCGCCGGCCGCAGGCGGTGGTGTACGCGGTGGCCGGCGCGGTCGGGCTGGCGGTGCTGGTGAGCATGTTGCGCTTCATGCGTGGCTGGGGCCTGAAGAAGCTGGTGGTGGCGGTGACCCTGGCCTGTCTCGCCCTGACCGGCTATTTGGCCCTGGACTCGAATCTGGCGCCGGTCATCGGCCTGGCCTGGGATTGCGGCGCCATCACCACCGGACCGGTGACGGTGCCCGTCGTGCTGGCCCTGGGCATCGGCGTGGCCCAGGCGGCGGGGCGGGAGGAGAACGCCCTGGCCGGTTTCGGCATCGTCACCTTGGCTTCCCTGTTTCCGCCCCTGGCGGTAATGCTCTTGGGAGTGTGGTACGAGGGCGCGGCCCTGGTGGCGGTCGCCGCCCCGGTCGAGGCGGTGGCCGTCGCGGCGCCGGATCTGGCCGACGGGGTGGTCGCGGCCATGCGCGCCATCGTGCCGTTGACCTTGCTGCTGTGGCTGATCCAGCGTTTCTGGCTGCGCGCGCAACCGCGCAACGCGAACTACACCTTCTACGGCATCGCGCTGTGCATCCTGGGCATGATGGCCTTCAACATCGGCTTGGATGGGGGGCTCGCGCCTCTGGGCAGCCAGACCGGCGACCAGCTTTCCAAGGCTTTCGGCCGCGCCGGGGAGGGGGGCATGTATCCGTATTGGCTGGGCATGGGGCTGGCCATGTTGTTCGCCCTGTGCCTGGGCTTCGGCGCGACCCTGGCGGAACCGGCCCTGAGCGCCCTCGGCTCGACGGTGCAGACCCTGACCGACGGCGCCTTCAGGAAGCGCACCCTGATCCACGCGGTCGCCTCCGGCGTGGGCCTGGGCACCTTGCTGGGCGTGTTGAAGATCGTGCTGAATCTTCCCCTGGCCTGGCTGCTGCTGCCGGCCTACGGACTGGCTTTGCTGCTGACCCTGTTGGCCAGCGAGGAATACGTGAATCTGGCCTGGGACAGCGCCGGCGTGACCACCGGGCCGGTGACCGTGCCCCTGGTGCTGGCCATGGGCCTGGGCCTGGGGCGGGCGGTGGAAGCCGTGGAGGGGTTCGGCATCCTGGCCCTGGCTTCCGTCGGGCCCATCGTTTCGGTGCTGGCGGTGAGCTTGTGGATCCAGGTCCGCAACCGTTTCTATCAATTCGATTGGGCAAGGGCGACATCATGAAATCCCAGGAAACCCATGAGCAGATCGTCGTGCTGACCGACGCGGTGCTGATCACCTGCATCGTCCAGCGCGGCGTGGCGGAGGAGGCGGTGCAGGCGGCGCGGCGGGCCGGCGCCCAGGGCGCCACCATCTTCTACGCGCGCGGCACCGGCGTGCGCCAGAAGCACCTGGGCGTGCTGGGCGTGACGCTGTCGGCGGAGAAGGAGGTGATCTACATCGTCGCCGCCTCGGACCAGGCCGACCGCATCTTCGAGAAGCTCTACGCCGCGGCCAACCTGGATACGCCGGGCATGGGCATGATCTTCATGACCCCCCTGGAAAAAATGGCCACCTACGTGCCCCAGGAGATCATCGACCGTTTCGCCCATGAGTGAACAGCCCATGATCACGCCGGGGCGCTTCAAGGTCATCCACTGCATCCTGCCCGCCGGCCGCGCCCACGGCATGCTGGACCGGCTGCGCGAGGAGAAGGGCGTCGCCAGCGTGTTCTTCCACCACACCCGGGGCGGCGGCATCAGCACCCGCAAGGGCAAGGAGTCCTTTCGCTATCTGGAGCGGGAAATGGCCACCGTGCTGGTGCCGGAGGAGCGGGCCGACGAGATCTTCGAATTCATCTTCTTCGCCGCCGGCCTGAACCAGCCCCACGCGGGCATGGTGCTGATGGAGAGGACGCGCATGGCCATGCCGATGGCGATGCCGGAAGCGGTCGCGGATGGGGAGTGAGGTTGCGGTGTTGCCGGGGTGGGGGCGGTGTATTGGATGGGCCGGGTTTCCCCCCACCCCAACCCTCCCCCGCGAGCGGGGGAGGGAGCGCTGCGGCGCGGAGGCTCGCTCCTGGGGGATGGGCTGGGCGCCGCCGTCTCGTGTTGGATCGCGCTTTCCTAGAAATCCAAGCCTTCCGACCAGATCAGGGCGTTGAGATGGGCGATGTTCACTTCCTCCGCGTCCAGGCCCAGTTCCGCGCTGAGGTGGCTGATGAGTTTCGGGTCGCCGCTTTCGCAGGCGATCGCCAGACGCAGGTAGGGGGTGTAGGGGCTGGTCCGGCCCAGTAGCGCGTCGACGGTCTGCCGGGACAGCTTGAGCGTGGTGATGGCCTGCTCCATGGGCAGATTGAGCAGGGCGTCCAGGGTGGACAGGATGCCGGTGATGAACATGCCGCCGCGCAGATTCGCGGGCAGGCCCTTGTCGCCCAGGATTTCCGCGAAACGCGCCCGCACCAGGGCATTTCTCAGCAGGGCCTGGTTGCGGCCGTCGGAACCCTCATGGTTGAACAGCAGCAGGGTCAGCCAGCGGTAGAGTTCGTCGTGGCCGAGCATGAGCAGGACGTGCTGCACCGAGGTAATCGGCGAGAGCAGGCCCACGGCGGGGGAATTGATGAAGCGCAGCAGCTTGTAGGTGAGGCCCGCGTCCAGCTTGAACTGGGCCTCCAGTTCCGGATAGTCGGCGCGGTTCATCACCAGGTTGAGCAGCTTCATGATGAGCAGCCGGCTGGTGTCGATGCCGTGGGGCGCGGAAGGGCGCAGTTCGGTGAAGAAATAGCCCTGGTACACGTCGAAGGACAGCTTGCGGCAGGCGGCGAAGGTGTCCTCGAAGCGCACGTTGCGGGCGATCAGGCGCGGCTCGCGGATGCCCTTGACGCGCACCATGCGGTCACACAGGTCGAACAGGTCGTTGTCGGCCACATCGAAGCTCAGGTACTGGCATTGCCGGGCCAGGGGCGTGAGGCCGGGGGTGAAGCTGGCCTCGTCCAGGGCCAGCGCGAAGCCTTCCCGGGAAAGCGCCTGGCAGCGCGCCAGCAGCGCGGGATCGAGGGAGGTGGGACGCACGGCCAGCACCACGTTTTCCTTGGGCAGGTTGTCCAGCAACTGGCTGTCCAGCGATTCGACGTGCAGGTTGAGCAGAGTCAGTTTGCGGCTCAGGGCGTGCTGGTAGTTGCCGTCGATGACGCCGACCAGGAGCAGTTCGTCCTGGATCTGGCGCCAACTGGTGGCGCCGGGCAGGACGGGCAGCGGCTGCCGGTCGTTGACCTTCAGTTCGTAGCCCAGCAGCCGGTAATCCTTGTCGAGCAGGGGTTGGCGGATGAGGAAACGGGGAATCTGGAATTGGGCGTCGTCCGTCGTTCCGCCGGCCGGCCGCGACAGCGAGGAGGCGGACGTGTTTTCGTTGGAGGTGGTGAACATGTTCCGGACTCCTATGCGGATTTCTTGTCGTTGGGAGACTGGGCGAGGCCTTTACCCGCGGAGGCGTCGTCCGGGACGTGGAGAATGCGGGCCTTGCCGTCCCGCAGGCGGGCGGCGAGATCCTTCGCGTTCAGGGAGAGGGCGCGCTGGCCCTGCTGGTCGGTCAGCACGAACAGTTTGCGGCGCGGGCTGATCCAGGAGAGCTTGAGTTCCCGCCGCGCGTCGTCCGCCTCGCCCATCTCCAGCATGGTCCCGACTTCCAGGGACTCCAGGGGAACATCCACGGGGACATAGACCGGCGGGAGGTCGGGCGCCGCGCGCGGCGCGCTCAGCAGCCTGATGTGGCAATCGGCGAGCCGGGCGAAGAAGGGCTCTTGGAACGCCGGATCGGGGTCAAGGGTCGCCAGCCCGCGCGCCAGCCGCCGCACGAGTTCCGGGAGCGCCTGCATCCGGCGCGCGCGCTGCGCGGCGTCGGCGGGCGGGCGCAGGCTTTGCGCCAGATCGTCCAGGATCGCCAGCGCGGCATCCCATTCCGGTCCGCCGCCGTCGCCATGGATCCGGACCAGCAGGTCATGCCAGGGGCCGGCGATGAATTCGCGGATGAACCCGGGCAGATGGGTGTCGGCCAGCCATGCCGCGATCGCCGCGTCGGCCGCGGCCAGGGCGGCGGAGTCCTGGCCGGATTCCGCCGCGGCCGCGCCGCCAATCGGCGGAACGGCTGCCGGCGCGGCGGCCTGGGCGTCGGCGCCATCGGTCGTCCGGGCTTCGGACGCCATGCGCGGCGGTTCCGCGAACCGGGATGCGCCGTCCTCGAGGGGCGCGGCGCTCTCCTCCATCCGGGCCAGATACGCGGTGAGGTCGAGATATATCCGGTTCACCGGTTCCGGCAGACAACGGCCGAGGGCGCGGATCAGGTGATGCTTGGCGTCGTATCCCCAGAACTGGTCGTTGACGGCATCGGTGACCGCGCCGCCGATCAACTTCGGTCCCAGCGGCATCTCGTTGGGGAGCAGGTCCGGCTTGTCCTGCACGTCCCTGAACCACTTGGTCAGTTCGTGCAGCGAACTCCAGGTGCCGTTACGGATGGCATCGATCAGGTCGGCGGGATCCAGCGCGTTGTCCAGCATGTCGTGCTCGACGATCTTCAGTTGGCTGATGTCGAAATCCAGCACTTGGCTAGTGGCCAGGGGCGGTCTGCGCCGGCAGGCCAGCGCGTAGCGGTGCTGGAAGTGCTTTCTGAAGGCGTCGACCATGTCCTGGCGCCGGCTCCGGGTGAAATCGGCGGCGTCGAGCCACATGCGCTGCTCATGGGACGCCGGCCCCTGGGCGCCCTTGGCGAAGAGCTGGTCCGCGGCGTGTTTCAGGGCATCGGAAAACGCCGCCGCCAGTCGTGTCGCGGCCATTTCGCCGCACTCCCGCAGCGGCCTGGCCTGGTTCGCCCATTCGTCGCCAGCCGCTTCCGTGGAGGCGCCCTTCGCCAATGGTTCGCTTGACTGTTTCATATTCCCGTCCTTGATGCCCGGGGCCGCATGGCCCCAACCGCAATGCCCCGCATGGGAATCGCACGAGCTGGGGACGCGAGGGAGGAAGAACCAGGAGTTATCGGTTGGCGCCTGGCGATCCCGCTGTCATGGGGTGGAGACCCTTTAGACCGGTGACTTTGCGTCCCCACCTTTCGATGGGTTTGCCCTTGCAGGGTGTGCCGAACCTCGGCACGACAGTTCTATCGGCGGCGCCGAAGAAAACTTTAGCCTATGTGGATGGGCTTGATTGGAGGGGAATTTCCCCCAGCCAGGCCAGCAGGCGCCGCGCCGCGTCGCGCCATTGCGGGTCCAGCATCAGCATGTGTCCGGCCTCGGGGACGATCTCCACCCGGGCGTTCCAGGGGGTCGCGCTGAAGCGCAACAGGGAGGCGGGAAACACCGCGTCTTCCGCGCCGCCCATGACCAGGGCGGGGAGGTTCGGCCGCGGCCGCGCGCTCCAGAAGGCCGGCGTCAGCATTTCCAGCACGGCCCGGCTGGATTCGGCTTGCAGCATGGGCAGGAGATTTTCCACTTCGCCGATGTCGATCCTGGGCGAGAAATACACCTGGGCGAGCGCTTCCAGCGACTGGCGGGAAGGCTTGCCGCCGAGCGCGTCGGTCAGGGCGCCGAAAAACGCGGGATTGGCGAAAGCCAGGCGCATGGCGCTGCCGGCGGTGCCGCTGGGCGGGACGGGGGACAGCAGGGCCATCCCCGCGGCCGTGCCTTGTTCGAGATGGCGCTGGACCACCAGGGCGCCCATGGAATGGCCGATCAGGACCGGCGGCGCGTCCAGGGCGGCCACCGCCTCGGCCAGATCCTCCGCGTAATCCTCCAGGCCGAACTCGTCCAGCCGCTCCCGTCCCGCGCCGGCGCCGTGACCGGAGAGGTCGAGCGCGTGGCAGTGGTAGCCCTCGCCCTGGAAGAAGGGAATGAAGTGTTCCCGCCAGCAGGCGGAGTGGGTGTAGCCGCCGTGGATGAAGAGCAGCGGCGGGTGGCGGCCGGGGTTGGCGGACGGAAACGCGCGCAGGTGGGCGGAACGGGAGGTCATGTGGGGCGCGGCAGCGGAGTCGCCACTTTATACGCCCTTGGCGCGGCCATGCCCTCCTCGCGCCTTATTTGGCGAGGCTTTCCTTTTCCATCAGGATGTAGGTGTTGTAGGCGTTGCGCCGGTTGGCCTCGAGGAAGGCGGGCATCGTTTCGTATTTCGACCAGTCGACCTTGTCGTAGGCTTCGTCGAAGGGTTCCAGGTCGGCCACCGCCTTGCCCATCTGCTCGCGCAGGAAGCGCAGGTAGTCCCGGGTCAGGGTGAGGTCGTCGATGGGGGTGTCGGAGGCGCCGCCATGGCCCGGCACCAGGAGTTTCGGCTGGAAGGCGATGAGCTTGTCCAGCGCCGCCAGCCATTTCTTCGAATCCGCGTCACCGACGAAGGGCACCCGGCCCTTGAACACCAGGTCGCCCGCGTAGAGCACGCCGTCCTCTTCCACGAACATGACCATGTCCTCGTCCGAGTGGGCGGGGCCCACATGGCGCAGGTGGAAATGGAGGCCGCCCAACTCGAAATCCGTGTCGCCGGAGAGCCAGAGGTCGGGCTGCGGGAAACGCTGGGTCCGGTCGTTGATCCACTGGCCCAGAATCTCCTTGCGCTGCTCGAAGCGCTGCTTCGCGGCGTCGGAACCGATCACGCCTTTGGCGGCCTCGTGGGCCCAGATTTCGGCGCCCAGATCCTTGAACACCTGCACGCCGTAGTAGTGGTCGGCGTGATAGTGGCTGACGATGACGCGCTTGATGGGCTGGTCGGTCGCCTCATGGATGCGCTTCACCATCTCCTGGGCCAGGGAAGGGGAGCCCAGGGTGTCGAACACCACCACGCCGCCGGGGGTGACCACGAAGCCGGCGTTGGACATGAAGCCCTGGTTGGCCGTGCTGGCCGCGCCGGCCATGCCGGGGATGAAGTAGCTGTGGGCGGCGATCTTGTCGGCGCGCACCGGTACCGTGGCCGGGGGGTAGTCCTGGGCGGCATGGGCGAAGGCCACGAAGAACATGAGGATCAGGGAGTGAAAAGCGCGCATGGTGTTGGCCTGTCGGGAAGAAGGTCGGTGGATTGGGATAGGCATCGGCGGACGAAAGTTCGCGGTGGATTATAGAAAGCCAGCGGGTCCGCCTTCTGTAGTATCTTCGGCTGGTTCCCATGCCGATCCGCTGCCGCCGTGGCCATCAAAAAGTTCCTGCCATTCCTGCTGGCGTTCGTTCTGCCCCTGGTGCTGATCTATGCCTGGTGGGGCGGTTTCAGCCCCGTGCTGATCGAGGAAACCACGGCCGGTCCCTACACCTACGCCTATCTGGAGCAGAAGGGCGACTACTCCAAACTGCCGGAACTGGCCGCCGACGTCCGCCGGGAAATGGCCGCCGCGAAGCTGATGCCGGGCAATCCCATCACCGTGTTGTACTCCAACCCGGACGTCGTCGACGTGGGCGAGCGCCTGGCCCGTACCGGCTATCTGGTGCCGGCGGGTAGCCAAGCCAAGCCGCCTTTGCAAATCGATACCCTGCCGGCGCGGCGGGTGCTGGCGGTGCAGGTGCGGGCGGGCAACCTGCTCGCGCCCAGCCGCGCCTATCTCGCCCTGGACCGCTACCAGCAGGCGCGCGGTCAGGGCATCCGCATGCCCACGGTGGAGTTCTACGAGCCCTCCGACTCGCCGCTGCGCATGGGCCGGCTCACCGTCGAGATGACGTTGCCATGAGGGGACGCCACGAGGGGGACGCGATGAAGGGGACGCGATGAGGAGGAAACCGTGATCCTGTTCGCCATGCTCGCCGCCCTGGGCCTGGAGTATCTGCGCCCGGAGCGCCCCGGCCAGCCGCGCCGCAGCGCCAGCGAGTGGATGCTCTGGCTGCTGCTGAAGATGAACGCCGGGGGCGAGCAGCACGGCGCCCTGGCCTGGACCGTGGGCGTGCTGCTGCCCTCCCTCCTGGTCGCCGCCGTGGGCGCCCTGCTGGGCGGCCTCTGGCAGCCGTTGTCCTGGGTGTTCGATGTGATCGCCCTGTATTTCTGTCTGGGTTTCAAGTCGGCTTCGTTCCGCGCGGCCGGGGTTGCGCGAGCCTTGAGGGACAACGATCTCGAGTTGGCGCGGACGCTGCTGTGCGAGTGGCGTCCCAGCCTGCTTGCCGGCATCGACGAGACTTCCCTGATCCGCCAGACCCTGGAGGAGACCTTCCGCCAGTCCATGGTGCGCCTGTTCGGCGTGTTGTTCTGGTTCCTGTTGCTGGGCGGCGCGGGCGCGGTGCTCTATCTGCTGACGCGCCTGGCCCGGGACCGCTGGCAGGCGGAGCCCGCCTTCGGCCTGTTCGCGCACAGCATGGCCGGCTGGCTGGATTGGCTGCCGGTGCGCATCGTCGCCTTCAGCTTCGCCATCGTCGGCAATTTCCAGGATGCGCTGGAGTGCTGGCGCGGCCAGGCCAGCACATGGGGCGACGAGAACGACGCGATTCTGCTCGCGGCCGGCGCGGGCGCCCTGGGCCTGCAACTGGGCGGCACCATCATCCTGCCGGCGGGCGAGATGGAGCGGCCGACGCTGGGCGTCGAGGAATCCCCCGGCGTGGAAGCGCTGGACGCGGTGGTGGCCCTGATCTGGCGCGCGGCGCTGCTCTGGGTGGCGGTACTCGGCCTGCTCTGGCTCGGCAGTCTCTGACCATTCCCGGTCCATGCTGAACGCGCTCTGGATCGGCTTCTTCCTGGTCGCCTTCGGCGCGGCCGTGCTGCAATACCTGGGGGGCGACCCCACCGTGTTCGCGGCGGTCATGAAGGCCGCTTTCGATGCCGCGAAGACCGCCTTCGAGGTGGCCCTGGGGCTCACCGGCGTCATGTGCCTGTGGCTGGGGGTCATGAAGATCGGCGAGCGGGCGGGCTTCCTCGCGTTGCTGGGGCGCTGGCTCGCGCCCCTGTTCGCGCGCCTGTTTCCCGAGGTGCCGAAGGGCCACCCCGCCCTGGGCTCCATCACCATGAACATGGCCGCCAACATCCTGGGCCTGGACAACGCCGCGACGCCCATGGGCCTGAAGGCCATGCGGGAATTGCAGGATCTGAACCCGAGCAAGGACACGGCGAGCAACGCCCAGATTCTGTTCCTGGTCATCAACGCCTCCTCGGTGACCCTGCTGCCGGTGACCCTCTTCACCTATCGGGCGCAACTGGGCGCGGCGGATCCCACCGATGTATTCATCCCCATCCTCATGGCCACCTATGCCTCCACCCTGGCGGGCTTCCTGTTCGTCGCCGCGGTCCAGCGCATCCGCGTGGATGCCGTGGTGCTGGCCTGGCTGGGCGGCATCACCGCGCTGGTGGGCGGCCTGGCGTTCTGGTTCGCGCGCCTGCCGGCGGCGGACATGACCGCCCAATCCTCGGTGCTGTCCAACTTCCTGCTGCTGGCGCTGATCGTGACTTTCCTCATAGGCGCGGCGGTGAAGCGGGTGAATGCTTACGAGGCCTTCATCGAGGGGGCGAAGGAGGGCTTCCATACCGCCGTCACCATCATTCCCTACCTGGTGGCCATGCTGGTGGCCATCGGCATGTTGCGCGCGAGCGGGGCGCTGCCGGCTTTCGTCGAGGCGGCGAGAGCGGGGACGGCCGTGCTGGGTTTCGATACCGCCTGGGTGGATGCCCTGCCCACCATGGTCATGAAGCCCTTGTCCGGCTCCGGCGCCCGCGCCATGATGATCGAGACCATGCAGGTCTCCGGCGCGGATTCCTTCGCGGGCCGGCTGGCCAGCATCGTCCAGGGCAGCAGCGAGACCACCTTCTACGTGCTGGCGGTGTATTTCGGCTCGGTGGGCATCAAGCGGGTGCGCCACGCGGTGGCGGGGGGACTGATCGCCGACCTGGGCGGTTTCGTCGCGGCGGTGCTGGCGGCGTACCTGTTCTTCGGTGTGACGGCATGACGGATTGAGGAGATAACACCATGTTCGCGCGATTGCTGGCTTTCCTGGGAAAGGTCCTGGTCAGGACACCGGTCAAGATCGTCCTCGCTCTGGTCGCGTTCTACTTCCTGTTCGCCTGGTTCGGCTTCGAGCCCCTGGTGAAATGGGCCGCGCCCAAGTACATCGCCGACAAGAGCAAGCATCACCTGAGCATCGCCGAGGCGCGCTTCGATCCCTTCGCCCTGTCGGTGTCGATCAAGGGGCTGAAGCTCGCGGAGCCGGACGGCAAGCCGCTGCTGGCTTTCGGTGAACTGTTCGTGGATTTCGAGGCGTCCAGCCTGTTCCGGTGGGCCTACACCCTGGACACCATCCGTCTCACCGCGCCGGACGCGCATGTGGAATTGCGCGCCGATGGCAGCCTGAACTGGAGCGCCCTGATCGAGGCCTTGAAAAGCCGGGACGAGGACGAGCCGGACAAGGCCTTGCCGCGCCTGCTGATCCGCCACATCGTCCTGGAGCAGGGGCGTGTGTCCCTCGCCGACCGCAAGGTGGGCTTCGAAACCGCGCTGAATCCCCTGGATTTCCGCCTCGCGGAGCTGTCCACCCTGCCCGACGACAAGGGCGCCTACACCCTGGCCGCCACCACCCAATTGGGCGCGCGCATCCGCTGGAAGGGCGATGTCATCCTGCAACCCATGCTGGCCACCGGCGAGCTGGCCATCGACCAGGTGGCCCTGGCCCGCCTCTGGCCCTATGTTCAGGACAAATTCGCCCTGGCGCCGCCCGAGGGCACGGCCGCCCTGGCCTTGAACTATCGCCTGGGCTACGCCGACAAGAAGCTGTCCCTCGTCCTCGACAAGCTGGGTATGAGCCTGGACGGCCTGGCCTTGCGCGGCGAGCGGGACAAGGAAGCCGCGCTGTCCCTGGATCGGTTGGCCTTGAGCGGCGGGCGTTTCGACCTGGAAAAGCGCCAGTTCGACATCGGCGAGATTTCTCTGTCGGGCGGCAAGGTCGCGCTGAACCGCGACAAGACCGGCAGATTGGATGTGATGGACTGGTTCGCCGCGCCGGCATCCGCAAGCGGAGGGGGGACGGTGGGGAATGCCGTCGCCGCGAGCGGGGGCAGCGCGGAAGCGAAACCGGAAGCGAAACCGGATTCCCTCTCCCCCGGCCCCTCTGAAAAAACAACCAGCCATTCGACCGGGCCGCAAAACGGTCGCAGCGCCGGTTCCGCCGGCGGGGAAGTGGATGCTCCCCCGTGGCGCGTCAACCTGAGCCGGTTCGCGCTCAACGGCCTGGGCATCCGCCTGACCGACGCGGGATTCGCCGAGCCGCTGAGCGCCGAGGTGGGCAATATCCAGGCGGGGTTCTCCGCGCATGCCCAGACCGGCGCCCAGACCCAGGCGGTGGTGGACGGCCTGGCCGTGGACGTGTCCGGCATCCGGCTGCTGTCCGGCGCGGCCAGGACGCCGTTGTTCGTGCTCGGCGATGTCGATCTGCGGGACGGCCACATCGACCTGGCCGCCCGCGCGGCCAGCGTGGGCCGGATCGGCTTGGCCAACGGCAGGCTGGAAGCGGTGCGTGACGCTAAGGGGCGCATCGCCCTGCTGGACGCGTTCCGGCCCGCGTCGGGCAAGCCGGCCGCGCGGGAATCCGATGGCAAGCCCGCGTCCGCGCCGGAACAGCCGGCCTGGCATTGGACGGTAGGGGAGGTCGGCGTGTCCGGCTTCCAGGTCGCCGCGCGGGACGAGACGGTGCGGCCCGTCGGCGGATTGACCCTGGACCGGATCGAGGCGGTCGCGACCGGCCTCAGCGACAACCTCAAGGCCGCGTTGCCGGTGAAGCTGGCCTTCCAGGTGAAGGAGGGCGGCAGCTTCCGGGCCGAGGGCAAAGTGGTGCCCGCCGCGCCCTCGGCGGACATCCGGCTGAAGCTCGCGAACCTGGCCCTGGCGCCGGTCCAGCCTTGGCTGTCCGAGGCCGCGAACCTGAAGCTGGCGTCCGGCCGGGCGAGTTTGCAGGGCCGGGTGAAGTACGCCGGCAAGGCGGATTTCAAGGGCGGTTTCGAGGTGGCGGACCTGCTGCTCAACGAAAGCGAGGGCGGCGCCCGCTTCCTCGCCTGGAAGCATCTGTCCAGCGACAGCGTCAGGGCCGATCAGGATGCCCTGGCGATCGATGAACTCAAGCTGGACAGCCTGGGCGCGAAACTGGTGATCTACCAGGACAAGACGGTCAATCTGAAGAAGATTCTGAAGCAGGCCGACGCGCCCCCCGGCGCGCCGGCATCCTCCGTGGCGCCCTCTCTCAAGGAGAATGGGGCGGTTGCCAAGTCCATTCCCCGCGATGGCGGCGGCGAGGCGGCGAAGCCCGCCGCGCGCGCCTACCGCGTGACCGTCGACCGGGTGCGCGTCGAGCACGGCGAGCTGGACTTCGCCGACCTTTCCCTCAGTCTGCCCTTCGGCACCCGCATCCACGACTTCAAGGGCGCCTTCAACGGCATCTCCACCCAGCCCGGCGCCCTCGCCGAACTGGAACTGGACGGCAGCGTGGACGAATACGGCCTGGCCCGCGCGGTGGGCCAGATCGACCTGTTCAATCCCACCGGCTTCATGGATATCAAGACCGTATTCCGCAACGTGGAGATGACCAATCTCACGCCTTACACGGCCACCTTCGTGGGCCGCAAGATCGAGTCGGGCAAGCTGTCCCTGGACCTGGAGTACAAGATCAAGGACCGCCAGTTGCTGGGCGAAAACCAGATCGTCATGGACAAGCTGACCCTGGGCGAGCGGGTGCAGAACTCCACCGCGAAGGATCTGCCCCTGGATCTGGCCATCGCCATCCTGCAGGACAGCGACGGCCGCATCGATCTCGGCCTGCCCGTGTCCGGCAGCCTGGACGATCCCCAGTTCAGCTACGGCCGCATCATCTGGAAGGCCATCGGCAACATCCTCACCAAGATCGTCACCGCGCCGTTCCGCGCGCTCGGCGCCCTGTTCGGCGGCGGCGGCGAGAAGCTGGAGAAGGTGGCTTTCGAGGCGGGCGAGGCGGGCCTGACGCCGCCGGAGAAGGAGAAGTTCAAGCAGATCGCCCAGATTCTCAAGAAGCGCCCCGGCCTGGCGTTGACCGTGCACGGCGCCTGGTCCGCCGAGATCGACCGCCCCGCGCTGAAGGAACTGCAACTGCGCCGCGCGCTGGCCGAGAAGATGGGACTCAAGCTGGCGCCGGACGAGGACCCCGGTCCGATCTCCACCGCCAATGCCAAGGCCCGGGAGGCGTTGGAGGCCCTCTATGCCGCCCGTTTCGGCGAGGCGGAGTGGAAGACGCTGAGCGCCAAGTGGTTCCAGGCGAATCCCGACAAGAAGAAGGAGTCCGGCGCCGGCAAGATGGTGTCCCGGCTCAAGAATCTGTTCAAACCCGAGGAACCCCTCTCGGCGGAGGATTTGAGCCAGCTCAAGGATGCCGACCTGCATGCCCTGCTCTACCGGCGCCTGCTGGAAAACGAGACGGTGAGCGACGAGACCCTGGAAAAGCTGGCCCGGCGTCGCGGCCAGGCCGTGATCGACGGGTTGAAGGCGCTGGAAACGCCGGCCGGGCGCATCGGTTTGGGGGAAATCGCCAAGTTCGAGGGAGCGGGTCGCGAGGTGCCGGCGAAGCTGGAGTTGGGCGTGGCCAAGCGCTGATGCCCTGAACCAAGGAGGCCCTGTCCACCCGGACAGGGCTTTTTTGCCGAGGCGCCCGCTGAAAATGGCGAGGCATGCCTGGGCAGACAACGCGCTGCCATGGCGGGATCGTGCCTGGGCCAATGCGATCATCAAGGAGCGCTACGCGAATATCCTCCGCTGCCGCGCGCGATGAAACGCATCGCCGAGGCGGTGAACGGCAAGGCGGGCAGCGTCAAGGATCTGGAAGGCTCTTCCACCCGGATTACCTGCATCGTCCAGGGGTCCGGAGAAAACGGCGCGGCGGCGGCCCAGACGGCCGCTTCCGCATCGCCTGAACTTCGCGCCGGGTTTTATCGGGGCGGCTGGGCCGGGGGGCGCGGCGTGTCATAATCAGGACACGCCCCTCCGCTATCCTTGTTGGTCATGCAGGAATACCCCACCCTCGCCGCCGTCGATCTTGGTTCCAACTCCTTCCATCTGCAGGTGGGCCGGGTGGAGGGCGAACAACTCTTCTATCTCGACGCCATCAAGGAACCGGTGCGCCTGGCCAGCGGCCTCACCGCCAACAAGCGCCTGGACGGCGCCTCCCAGCGCCGCGCGCTGAACTGCCTGTCCCGCTTCGGCGAACGTCTCCAGGGCATGCCGGCGGGGGCGGTGCGCGCGGTGGGCACCTCCGCCCTGCGGGTGGCGAAGAATTCCGCGGATTTCCTGGAGAAAGCCCGCGCCGCTCTGGGCTTCGACATCGAGATCGTGGCCGGCCGGGAAGAGGCGCGGCTGATCTACCTGGGCGTCTCCCACAGCCTGCCGCTGACCCAGACGCCGCGCCTGGTGGTGGATATCGGCGGCGGCTCCACCGAATGCATCATCGGCGAAGGCTACGAGCCGCGCGAGCGGGAAAGCCTGCGCATGGGCTGCGTGGTGTTTTCCAAGCAATACTTCCCCAACGGTTTGGTGGACAAGGCCGCGATGCGAGCCGCCGAGACCGCCGCCCGCGTGGAAATCCAGACGGTCACCGGCGGCCAGTTCCGGGCCGGCGCCTGGCAGGAAGCGGTGGGCTCGTCCGGGACCGCGAAGGCGCTGGGCGAGATTTGCCGGCTCAATGGTTTTTCCGACGGCGCCATCACCCTGGAAGGCCTCAAGTGGCTGCGCGAACGCATCGTCAAGACCGGCGACGTGAACCGGCTCGAGATCGACGGGCTCAAGGCGGACCGGCGGCCCGTGGTCGCGGGCGGGCTCGGCATCATGTACTCCCTGTTCCTGGAATTGGGCATCGAGACCATGACCGCGGCCCAGGGCGCCATGCGGGAAGGCATCCTTTGGGATCTGCTGGGCCGGGTGCACGACCGCGACATGCGCGACGTCACCGTCAACCAGTTCCAGCGCCGCTACCACGTGGACACCCGGCAGGCGCGCCGGGTGGAGGAGTTGGCCGTGAAGCTGTTTCCCGCCGTGGTGCCCCATCTGACCCAGGATGAGCCCGCGGATGCGTTGCATCGCCTGGTCTGGGCCGCGCGCATGCATGAAATCGGCATATCCATCGCCCATGCGAGCCAACACAAGCACGGCGCCTACATTCTGGAGAACGCCGATATGCCCGGCTTCTCCCGGCGCGACCAGTCCAATCTGGCCGGTCTGGTGCGCGCCAGCCGCGGCGGCCTGGACAAGTTGAATGTCGCCCACGACGATCCCAACTGGCCGCTGATCGTGTGCCTGCGCCTTGCCGTGCTGTTCAGCGCCAGCCGCAGCGATGCCGCGCCCGAGGAACTGGAGCTGAGCTGCGCCGACGGTGCCTGTGAGGTGCATTTACCCGCGTCGTGGCTCAAGGCCAACCCGCTTACCCAAGCGGTGCTGGAAGAAGAATTGAAGAATTGGCAGCGAGTCGCGCCGGAAGTCCGGCTGACCGGCGTACAAGCAGACTAGACGTCCGGAACGGCGCCCACGGAGCGTGGCGTCACGAGCTTTACCGGACGGGTCGGTGCGGCCATTCCTGTCCGCCGGCGTCCTGCTCACACTTTCGCCACGAGCGTGTTATCTTGTGTTCATGGGCATTGCTTGAGTGGAACAATCAACCAATGCCATACAGGTTCCGGATTAGGCCGGAGCCTTTGGTCGTCCCGCATCGGGCTGTCGGTATTCCTTACAGAAGCCAACGAGCGGATCGGCGATGCGGGTGTCCTTGGGGATACGTCCCGCATCCACGAACGAGCGCGAACATCCGGATAGTGGAGGTATGGAAATTGCTTCCCCACCACGAATTCAGATAACCCGCTGACGAGCCAGCGCAAGATCATGACGCGAAACGTCTTTTTGACATTGTCTTCCCCAAGGGGGGATCTATGAAAATCACCCGGCAACTTCTCCTCCAGGTCTCCATCGCGGCGGTCCCCATGATCGGACTGCATACCCCGCCGGCGGCGGCCGAAATGGGGCCAAAACCGGTCGTCTCCGACCAGCTCGACGAGCACTCCGCGACCCTGCCGGCCAAGATCGTCGCCCGCGTCGACCTCCTGGTCGGTGCGCCTGTCGTCAAATCCGGCGACGAGGTGCGGCTCTTGCGGGCGGGCATGATGCTGGGCCCGGACAGTATCCTCAAGGTTCCCGCCGGCGCTCGCGTGCGCATCGGCTTCCCCAACGGGGATGCGGTGCAGCTTGGCGAGGGCACTCTGCTCGCCTTGCGGGACGGCCCCCAAGGCTGGCTGGCCCAGGTTTGGGAGGGTGCGCTGATGGTCTACGCCTCGCCCAATGCGCGCGGCCGCGGCCGCGTGGAGACGCCCTTCGGCAGCGTGGATGCGGGGGCCGGCAAGCTGGGCTTGGTGATGCCCGGCGGCGATGCCGGCGTCACCGTGTACGCATTCAACAACTGGCGCGCGTGGGAACGGGTGGAGAAGGATGCCGCCTACCGCCTCGATGCCGCGGGCCAGGACTGGCGCATCGATGCCGGTTGGCGCGGCCAGGGCGCCGAGCCCATGTCCCTGGCCGCCGGCCATATGCTGGTGGCCCAGGGGGGCAGCCCTCGCGTCAGCACACTGGATCCGGATATCGAGATCGACCTCACCCACATCACCAGCCCCGAAGGCATGGCTTTGCGGGTAGCCCTGGAGGCGCGGGAACAAGGTGACACCAAGCGCGCGCGCGCCCTTCTGGCCCAGGTGCAACGAGCCTTTCCCAGGAACGCCCAGGCCGCCTACTTCCTGGGCTTGATCGCCCTGGACGGGGGCGACAACTTCGAAGCCATCCGCCAGTGGCAGCAGTACATCCAGATCGACCCGGAGGGGGCGACCCAGAAGGGCATTCCCGAGCGGGTCACGCTGCTGCTGAACGAGGAGATGCGCGAGGAGATCCAGACCGCCCTCAAACAGGAGGCGAATCTCAGCACCGGCGCTCCGGAACCCGGTACCGTGGCCGTGCTGCCTTTCGCCAACCGGGGCGATGAAGCGCAAGGCGTGCTTTCCAAGGGGCTCACGGCCATGATCGTCAGCGACCTCAGCAAGGTGCCCGGCATCCGCGTGCTGGAACGGGCCAAGCTGCAGAAGCTCGCCGACGAGATCGCCCTCTCCCAGAGCGGCCTCGTGGACGAGAAGGAGGCCGTGCGCGCCGGACGGCTCATGCGTGCCGAGAAGCTGATGATCGGCGACTACAAGATCCAGGACGACGGCAAGTAAAGAGGCACCGCCATGCAAGCCCACCAATTCAGGAAACATCCGCTCCATATCGCCGCCATCCTCCTGCTGACCGGTTACGCCCAGGCCCAGGATCTGTCCATCAACAGCATGACGTTGGACACCGCGTCCGGTAAGTCCCTGGGCAACATCTCCAAGCGCGGCGAAATGATGAATTTCTTCCAGGTCCAGAAGGAGATGGTGTTCAACACCCTGTCCCATCTGGGCGTGAAGCTGGAAGACCTGCCGCCCAAGCTGCGCCAGGAAATCGAAAAGCCCCAGACCACCAACGCCCAGGCCTTCGCCGCGTTCGCCAAGGCGGTGGACAAGGCGGACAAGGGCCAGTTCGCCCAGGCGGCCCAACTGTTCAAGCAGGCCGCCAAGCTCGATCCCGCCTTCGGTTTGGCCAAGGGCATGGCCGTGCTCATGCCCAAGTTCGACCTGGCGCCGGGCGATGCCAAGAAGGTTCTGGCCGACCTCAAGAAGGACGCCAAGGACGATGGCAAGAAGCAGGGCGAGAAGCTGGCCGGCGACGTGGACAAGAAGGAAAAGGATCTGAAATCCGACGGCAAGGGCGACAAGACCAAGGACAAGCTCGCCAAGCTGGCGGACGGCGAGGATGGCGACAAGAAGGACAAGGACGAGAAGCAGTCCGAGGTCAAAAAGAAGCTGGACAAGCTGGGCTTGAGCGACGAGGGCGACGACACCGGCTTCGATCCCAACGAGGCTGAAGAAGACCCCAACAAGATCGAAACCGCCTCCATCGGCGGTGGCGGCTCCATGGACCCGTTGCTGCTGGCGTCCAGCTTGAATCAATCACTGTCAGGCCCAGGAGATCCCATATTTCAGGTTTTTCCCGATTTCTCCGTTGGCGACCGGTCCAATGAGGACAGACAGCGTCAAGAAGCGGAAGCACTTGCCAAACCCTTCATTCAGACAGAAGCCGGGGTATTGGGGGGCATCGTCGACGGGCGGTTTGTCGGAGGTTCGGCAACGCTCAACGTCACAAGCGCAGAGAGTGGCGTGACAGCATCGGTGGCTTTCATCCGGGAAGGAGGGAGTCCGGAAAACCTAGTGTTCATCTTCGATGAGAGCGGCGAGTCTGCGGAATTTCAAGGGGCCGAGTTATTTGGACTCAGCGGCATCTTTTATGCCGAATTGAATGCTTACTCTGAGGATGCCTACCTCATTCAGTTGAGTCAGGAATATCCTGGTCAACAGGGTAATTTGAGTTCCTTGGCTGTGAACGATGCACAAGGAAGAATGAAGCTTCTGATGGTTACCGGTACGCCCACTCCCAGTGGAGCGTTGCCCGTTTCCGGAGTGCAATCCGTCAACCTGAACGGTTTGATCACGGACTCCACTGAGAGCCTGGGTTACGGCGAATTCAGCTTCGGTGGACTGGTGGACTGGCGCACCAACAAGGTATTCAGCCCGGTGACGATGCGGGAGCAGGGTGACGGCGTCCTGGTCCTCGGCGGGGTCAATCGGACCAAGTCGAGTCTGGAGGCAGGAGTCTGGTGGCTGGACGGCTACGAGCCGGACGTCGGATTCGTCTCCGGCCAGTCCGACGATATCGATATACCACTCTATGGCTCCACGCACCCGGTTCTCGGCGGTAGCCTCTTCTCCACCGAGGAGCGGAACCTGTCCGGGCAATTGCTTCGACGGAACGAGGGCATCATTGTCGCCAAGGATTTCGCCTCGGCGCCGAGCGCCGCGCGTACCCCCGCGGATGGCGAGACCTGGACCGGATTCTCGGCGGGGGTCGGGCAATGGAGCGACAACGGCTATTTCACCTACCTGGGTGACAGCCGGTTCACCTTCACTCCCAGCAAGGGCGACGTGGTCGGCGAGGTCGGTGTGGAGGGCTATTACTCGTTCTTCGCCACCTCGGCGGACGATCCCAATGCCTTCATCAACAAGGACGCCTTCGGCGCGAAGACGACCAACGATTTCGGCACCCCCAGCTATTTTTCCACCCAGGGGGATTTCACCGGCGCGGGCTGGACCGATCTGGTCTACACCAGCATGGGTTATTGGGCCCATGACGACAACGCCGAAGGCCATGTTCGCTTCCTCGACTACTCCACCTGGGTCGCGGGCAGTCTGAGTCCCACTGCGGTGTTAGATGCTCTGCATCTGCAGCAGGGCTCCGCCAGCTACGCAGGCAAGGTGCTTGGCGCCATTACCGTGAGCGGTAGCTATGGCTCCAGCGTTGATCTGCTTACTGGCGACTTCAATATGCAGATGGATTTCGGCGCGCGTACGCTGAGCGGCGCACTGACCAATCTCCGGAAGGACTCGGATGGCAGTCTTTGGCTGAGTAGAGCCGATTTCACGGGCGGGAGCCAGGGAGACGGCTATAGCGCCTATTTCCTGGAGGGCAACGATATCGTTACCGAGAGTTCCTACCTGAGCGGCGCGTTCTATGGCCCCCAGGCGGAGGAAACCGGCGGCGCCTGGCGCATCGTCCGCAGCTACAGCGGCTACGACAACTACGAGGATGCCGCCGGGGTCTTTACTGGGAAACAAGGCAATCTCTTCTATTCGCTTCCCGCCAAGTGGGTTGGCATCATCAATGGCGGTTTCGAGGTTGGCAGCGCCGTCATGAATGTGTCCGACCCGAATTCCCTGGTTCCGGATTTCATCCTTAGCCTGCAGCGTGAGGGGTATTCGGATGGTGACATCACCTACAGCAAAAACCAGTACGACTATTACGACTTGCTGACGCGCCAGCTTTGGGACGGCACGTCAGGCAAGGACGGCGCCTGGGGATCCATCCAGGCGAACGGCACCGACGCCTACTTCGCCCGGTACAACCAGTACAGCGGCGACAGCATCAGCCTGACCGCCTTTGGCGGCAACCGGGCGGCCCAGTCCGATCTGCCAGCCTCTGGTCAGTACCACTATTACGTGTCCCTGTTGGCGCAGGGCGTGGACAGCGACACCGACATCTCCGGCAGCCTGGGGGTGAATTTCGACAACAACCGGGTGTTCATGCCGGCCCAGGTCACGCCTTGGCAAAAAGGTTCGCCCCTGGTGTTCGGCACGCTGGACAAGGCCACGGCCACGATCAATGTTCAGGTGGCCGACAAGGAAAACTGGTACGGCGACTTCACCGGCAATTGGGGCTGGAGTTTGTCCAGCGCGACCATGGACATGTACGGCACCAATACCGGCAACCAGATCGGCGGCCGCGTCGCCGGAGGCTTGCTGGACGGAACCATCCGCGATACCGGCGGCGCGCCGCTGCAGAATGCCGTCGGCGCGATCTCCGGCTACAACAGCAACTGGAACCGTTATACGAGCCCGGTGCTGCCGGCCGAGAACCAGGTGTGGTCCGGCTACACGGCCAATCTGCTGGTGGACCGCGGCACCGGAATCTTCCGGAACAGCGACGGCTCCATTGACATCCATTTCAAGCCCTCGGCGGGACAGGTTACCGGCTCCATGTCCGATAGCTGGATCGAGTACGGCGTCTCCACCTCCGCCGACGATCCCAATGCTTTCCTGGGTACCAACGGCTTCGGCGCGATGCACGTCCAGGCAAACGATGCGGGCCTGACCTATTTCTCCACCCGTAGCCTGGATACCTGGTGGGAATCCATCCCCTCCGACGCGATGGACGCCTACCTGGGCAACCTCAATTACCACTATGTCGGCTCCTGGTCCGACGATCACGGCAGCTATACCGTGCTGCCTGCCTCTTACTGGGTGGCCGGTGCGCTGACGCCCAACGTCGATCTGCCCACATCCGGCTATGTGCGCTATTCCGGCTATGTCTCCGGGGTGATGGTGGCGAGCGACCAGCGCCAATACGAGTACGTGACCGGTCTCTACGACATGACCGTCGATTTCAGCCCGGATCGCCGCGATTTCACCGGCGCCATCACTAATCTGCTGGCGTACAACCAATATGGCCAGAGCGGTGCCCCGCTAGCGAACGGGTTCGACTTCTCGGGGGCGCTGGATGCCTACGGCGGGAGCCTGTTCAATTCCAGTCATTTTTCCGGCAGTGAGAACTTGGTCGGCGCTGGTGTTGAAGGCGCCTTCAATGGTTTTAACCGCGAAGAGAATGGTGTGACCTACTATGACGCCGCGCGGGAGGTGGGCGGTCGTTGGTGGATGTCTCTGGACAATGGTAGTACCTTGGGCGGTATCTTCTCCGCCACCGACCAGAAGCAGATGGATTGGTCATCCGGCGTGCTGGCCGACATGGCCGATGCCGGTACCCTGGCCATCGAGAATGCCCTTGCGGCCAGGGTGAGCCACTACTACTACGTGGACGATGTGCAGCGCCTGTATGGTGAGTTTGTCGCGCCGGGCTACCTGGGTCGGTTCCAGACCACCGACATCGCCAACCGGACGCCCATTGCTGGTCGTCCTTACTTCCAAGCCGCCTGGGATGCCTCCAGCGACACCTACGTTAACGGATACGGCGACTTCAAGACGGACCAGTCTTATGTCCAGTACACCGCCGACGACGACTTCTACCGGTTCTTCCTGGCCGACACCTCGGGCTTGCGCGGCGTGGAAGGCTACTACGGCCGACGTACCTCCTGGGGCGGTATGCCCTGGGGCGGCATCTCCACCTACGATTTCCACCAGTCCGCCATCGAGAACGGCGCCGGCAACAGCAGCGCCCTGACCGGCCAGGACGGCATCTTCCCGGGCCGGCTGTACGTGAACTGGGATACCGGCGCGGTGTTCGGTTACAACGCCGACCCGGCGGTGGAAGGTGGCGGCAGGGCCATGTTCCTGGGCCGGGTGAACCGGCAGACCCGCAAGAGAACTCTTCGGCAACGCGGGGACCCCCAGCGGTCTGGGCGCGGTGTTCAGAACGTCGCTGCAAGGCGAGGATCTGGCCCAGGCGGCCCATGCCGGTCAGGCGCTCATTTCCGGTCTGCTCAACAATACCGTGGAGGCGCCGCCCGTCAACGCACCCCAGGAGGGCGAGGTCTGGAACGGCTTCGCCGTCGGCTTCGTGGCCGACCGCGATACCGGCAACGTGGCTGTCTCCGGCAGTTCCACGGAACAGGGTGTGGCGATCACTTTCCATCCGGAATCGGGGCACGTGGAAGGTCATGTCGAAGCCGACCTGAACATGGCGAGCGGCCAGCCCGCCGACAGCACCTCGGGTGTGTACATCGCTTCCAGCAACGATCCGCTGACCGAGGCCGAACATCAGGCTGGCGCCAGCCAGGACAGTGCCAGCATCTACGTGAGTCCCAAGGCCTTCGGCATGACCCAGAAGTCGCCCACCAGCGGCGGCGCGGACACCACCGAGTTCATCGCGGCGGCGCCGGAAGCCTATGACGAGCAGGAGGCCGCCCGCTACGAGTACACCACCTGGGGTGCCTGGGGCGGCGACCTGAACGGCGACAAGAACACCACTGTGGCGGCCAACTCCATGTGGGTGGCGGGCAAGCTGACCCCGGGTACGGAAGTTGCGGCGATGACGGGTGCTGCTACTTATACCGGCATGGTGGCCGGCCAGGTCGCCGGGGGTGATCAGTCCGGCTACGTCAAGGGTCGGTTGAACATGAATGTCGACTTCACCCATCGGACGGTGGGCGGCAGCATGGACAACCTGAAGTTCAACAATGGCGCCACCTGGGTTGGCCAGGCGAACCTGAACGGCAACATCAACATAAGTCCAAACGCCGCGACTTATGCAGCGACAATAAGCGGAGCGGGTATTTCCATAGACCCGCGTAAGCCGAGCCAGGCTGCGGGCGCCTTCTTCGGCCCGCAGGCGGTGGAAACCGGGGGCAACTGGGCCATCCAGAAGAACGACGGCAGCTTGGGCGCTGGCATATTTGTCGGGAAACGAGGCAATATCACGCCGTAAACGCTCAGGAAGGAACCGCTTTGAAGATAACGAGAATGGCCCGCGCCGGTGTCGCGCGGGTCCAACCGCTGCTGTTGGCGATGTTGCTCGCTCCCTTGTGCTGCCCGCCCGCCCTGGCCCAGACCGAGCCGGCCAAGCGCGCCAAGGTCGCGGTCAAGGCGCCTTCATCCCTGGCGGTCCGCAAGAAGGTCATCGCCTTGATGAACGCCGGCAGTTTCGCCGAGGCCTACGCCCAGCTCACCGCCGCCCAGGCGGATTTCCCGGACGACATGGACCTGCGCTTCCTGATCGGCCAGTGCGCCTTGGAGCTCAACAAGCCCGAGGAGGCGACGGTCCAGTTCGATGCCATGCTGGCGGTGAATCCCAATCTGCCCCGGGTGCGTCTGGAACTGGCCCGGGCCTATACCATGACGCGCAAGTTCGAGCTCGCGCGGGATCAATTCAGCCAGGTCATCGCCACCAACCCGCCCCCCGCGGTGGGCGACAACATCCAGAAATTCCTCGACATGATCGAGGCTCAGCGGCCCTGGCACGCGCGCATTTCCCTGTCCCACCTGTGGGACTCCAACGTGAACACCGGGCCGGGCAGCGCCTCGGTATTGGGTACCAACGTCACCAACCAGACCATCACCGGACGTTCCGACGATGCCTGGAATCTGGTGGGTTCCCTGAACCACGTCCATGTGGTGGACAAGCGCCTGGCCTGGCAATCGGACGTCAGCGTGAATTTCCTGGATTACAGCGAGGAGAACGCGAGCGATCTGGCCATGTTGTCCCTTTCCACCGGCCCGACCTGGCGTCTCGACAAATATGTTGTCTCCGTGCCCCTGATCCACGACCGCATCAACGTGGGCCACGATCCCTACAACGTGTCCACCGGTCTGGCGCCCCAGTTGCAATATGCGTTGGACGAAAACACCCAGCTCAACGGCGGCTTCACCGTGGCCTGGCGCGAGCACGACCAGGCCGCCGCGCAAGGCCGCGATGGGCAGGTCTACGGCTTGAGCGGCGGCGCCCGCATCCGGGTGGGGGAAGCCGGCCAGTTGATGCCCTCGCTGCGCCTGGGGCGCGAGGAGACCAAACAGGCCTATTTCGACAACGATTCGGTGGCGGTGAGCGTGGGGTATCTGGTGAGTCTGCCCAAGGGCTACACCCTGTTCGTGCAGCCTTCGGTCAGCCGCATCGCCTACGATGCGGCCGATCCTCTGGTGGCGATCTTGCCTTGTTCAGGCTGCGGCGACACCCGGCGCGACTGGCTTTACCAGTTCACCGTCAACCTGTCGCGGCCCTTCGGCAAGTCCGGCCTGTCCGCCGCGCTGGGCTACACCTACACCCGCAACGACTCCAACGTGAGCTTGAGCGACTACTCGCGCAATCAGATCACGGCCATGCTGACCTGGATCTTCTAGGGAAGGCTGGTCTATCCGGCCATCGCGTGGCGGCGCGGCGATCCATGGCCTGTGGATTCCGCATGTCTTCTGGATTGCCGCGCTTCGCTCGCAATGACGGCATTCAAAAAGTCAGCGTCCCTCCAGGCCGTCAGGACTTCGCCGCGAGGAGGTTGAGCAGGAAGGCCTGGGCCTCGAAGCCCCGGCCGCGCCGGGCGCGGCGCTTGTAGGTGCCGTCCGGCTGCATTTCCCAGGCCTTGGTGTTGTCCTTGAGATAGGGCTTGATGCCCTCGTTGATGACCCGCTTCTTCAGCTTCGCGTCGAGGATCGGGAAGCCGGTCTCGATGCGGCGGAAGAAGTTGCGGTCCATCCAGTCGGCGCTGGCCAGATACACGGTCTCCTCGCCGCCGTTCCAGAAGTAGAACACCCGGTGGTGTTCGAGGAAGCGGCCCAGGATGGAGCGCACCCGGATGTTCTCCGATACGCCAGGGATGCCCGGCCGCAGGGCGCACACCGCGCGGATCACCAGGTCGACCTGGACGCCGGCTTGGGAGGCCTCGTACAGGGCGGCGATGACCCGGGGTTCCAGCAGGGCGTTCATCTTGCCGACGATCAGGGCCTTCTCGCCGTTGCGGGCTTTTTCCGTTTCGTTGCGGATGGCCTGGATGATGCGCGAGTGCATGGTGAAGGGGGATTGCCACAAGTAGGTGTGCTCCCCCGCGTCGCCCAGGCCGGTGATCTGCTGGAACACGTCGTTCACGTCCTGGCACAGTTCCACGTTGCAGGTGAGCAGGCCGAAATCGGTGTAGAGCCGGGCGGTGCGGGCGTGGTAGTTGCCGGTGCCCAGGTGGCAGTAGCGCTTGAGCTTGCCGCCCTCCCGACGCACCACCATGGCCATCTTCGCGTGGGTCTTGTGGCCCACCACGCCGTACACCACATGGGCGCCGGCCGCTTCCAACTGCTCGGCCCAGTTGATGTTGGCCTCCTCGTCGAAGCGGGCCAGCAGTTCCACCACGGCGGTGACTTCCTTGCCGCGCTGGGCCGCGGCGATCAGGTGGCGCATGAGTTCGGAATCGGTGCCGGTGCGGTAGACCGTCTGCTTGATGGCCAGCACGTCCGGATCCTCGGCGGCCTGGCGGACGAAATCGATGACCGGCTGGAACGACTGGAACGGGTGGTGCAGCAGGATGTCGCCGGCGGTGATGGCCTTGAACATGTCGTCCTGCTTGACCAACTGGGCCGGCATGCCCGCCGAGAAGGGCGGGAACTTCAGGTCGGGCCGCTCCACCCGGTCCGGCACGTTCATCAGGCGCACCAGGTTGACCGGGCCGCGCACCTGGAACAGGTCCGCCCGGGTCAGATGGAATTGCTTGAGCAGGAAATCGGTCATTTCCTCCGAGCAGTTGTCCGCCACCTCCAGGCGCACCGCGTCGCCGAAATGGCGGTGGGGCAGCTCGCCCTGGAGCAGCTCGCGCAAGTTCTTGTTTTCCTCGTCGTCGATGAACAGGTCCGAGTTGCGGGTGGCGCGGAACTGATAGCAGCCCTGCACTTCCATGCCGGCGAACAGCGCGCCCACGTGGGCATGCAGGATGGAGGACAGGAACACGAAACCGTATTCGCAGCCGGCGATTTCCCGGGGCAGTTGGATGACCCGGGGCAGGGAACGGGGCGCCTGCACCACGGCCTTGCCGGAACTGCGTCCGAAGGCGTCCTTGCCGGCCAGTTCCACGGCGAAGTTGAGGCTCTTGTTGAGCACGTTGGGGAAGGGGTGGGCCGGGTCCAGGCCGATGGGCGTCAGCACCGGCATCAAATCGTTGAAGAAGAACTCGCGTATCCATTCCGCCTGCTCGGCGCTCCAGTGGGTGCGGCGATGGAAGCGGATGCCCTCGGCGGCCAGGGCCGGCAGCACTTCCTCGTTCAGCACGTCGTACTGGCGCGCCACCATGGCATGGGCAATCTTCGCGACTTCCTTGTAGACCTGCTTCGCGGTCAGGCCATCCACCCCCACGTGCTCCGGATTGAGCCGGATCTGTTCCTTGAGGCCGGCGACCCGGATCTCGAAGAACTCGTCCATGTTGCTGGAGGTGATGCACAGAAAGCGCAGCCGCTCCAGCACGGGCGTGGCGGGATCCTCGGCCTGGGCCAGCACGCGGCGGTTGAATTCCAGGATGCCCAGTTCGCGGTTGATGAGGTATTCGCTCGGAGGAGTTTGGCTCATGGTGGCGGAAGATCGGGGTTGGTGTGTGCGGGGTTGGTGTGTGTGGAGGCCGCTGTAACCTGGACGGCAACGTGGGATGCTACCCTCAAAGCCTACCCGCCTTCTATCTCGGACAGGTTACCGACCTCCATGGAAATCGAACTCAAGCTCGCCCTGGATGCCCGACATGCGTCGCGCGTGCGCAAGCACCCGCTGCTGGCCGGCCTGAAACCCCAGCGGCGCAAGCTGCACAGCATCTATTTCGATACCCCGGATTACGACCTGATGCGCCGCGCCATCGCCTTCCGGCTGCGGCGCGTGGGCTACCACTGGGTGCAGACGCTGAAGGCGGAATCCCGCGCGGTCGGCGCCCTGTCCAGCCGGCCGGAATGGGAAATGGCGGTCGCCGGCAGCGAGCCGGATTTCGCCGTCATGCCGCGCGAGGCCATGGACTTGCTGGCGGGCATCGATCTGGACCGCCTGGCGCCGGCCTTCGTCACCGAATTCCAGCGCACCACCTGGCTGGTCGAATCCGGCGGCAGCGTCGCCGAACTCGCCCTGGACCTCGGTGAAATCCGCGCCGGGGAAGCCGTCCAGGCGATTTCCGAAGTGGAGATCGAACTCAAGTCCGGATCGCCCGAGGCCTTGTTCGGCCTGGCCCGGGCGCTGTTGGAGGCGGTTCCCCTGCGCGTCGAGCCGCGCAGCAAGGCGGAACGCGGCTATCTGCTGGGCGAGGCGATCTCGCCCGCGCCGGTGCGCGCCGCGCGGCCGGACATCCGGCGCGACCAGGCGGCCACCGATGCCTGGGTGGGCGTGACGCGGGCGGCCTTGGTGCAACTGGTGGCCAACGTGCCGGGCTTCCTGGAGCGCGCGGAGGACATCGAATACCTGCATCAGCTTCGCATCGCCCTGCGCCGCCTGCGCGCGGCGGTCGGCCTCGGCAAGAGCCTGGGCATTCCCCGCCCCGCCTGGACCCAGCCCCTGGCGGAAATCATGCGCGGCCTCAATCCGGCGCGGGACTGGGACGTGTTCCTGCACGAAACCCTGCCTTCCGTGCAGACCGTGCTGGGCGACGCCCCGGTCGGCGAGGAACTGCTCAACCGCGCCCGGCAGAGCACGCTCCAGGCCCGGCAAAACGCCCAGAACCTGGTCGCGTCGCAGGAATTCACCCGCCTGGTGCTGGATATCGGCGAGACCCTGCACCAGTCCCACGGCGACGGCATCAGCGCGGACGACTGGGCGGCATGCCTGCTGGACGACCGCTGGAAGAAGCTGCGCGGGCTATGCCGCAAGCTGAGCGGGCTGGGCCCGGGCGGGCGCCATGAAGTCCGCATCGCCGCGAAGAAGTTGCGTTACGCGGCGGATGCCCTGGCTGGGATGTACGGAAAACGCGGCAAGAGTTTCATCAAGCGCCTGGCCGAATTGCAGGACAGCCTGGGCAGCGCCAACGATGCCTATGTCGCCACCCAGTTGCTCGACGATCTGCGCCACAAGAACATGGCGCTGGCCTACGACGCCGGCCGCATTTGCGGCGTCATGACCGAGCGGGTCACCCACCACGGCATCGCCTCCGATTCGGTCTGGCGGCGCATGGCGAAGGCGCGCGCGTTCTGGCGTTAGCTTGAGACCAGATCGCGGTTGAGCAATCGGCGCGCGACGGCGACCAGTTCCGAAGCCGCCAGGCCGACCGGACCGACGCCGGACGCGACCACCGCGTCGCCCGTCGCGCCGTGCAGCCAGACACCCGCCAGCGCCGCCTGTTCCGGGGACATGCCCTGGACCAACAGGGCGGCGATGATGCCGGACAGCACATCGCCCAGGCCCGGCGCGGCCATGCCGGGATTGCCCGTCGTGTTGCGCCAGGGCGAACCGCCCGGATGCCGCACCAGGGTGCCGCTGCCCTTCAGCACCACCGTCGCGCCGGTGAGTTCCAGCAGCCGTTCCACGGCCAGTTCCCGGTGCGCCTGCACCCAATCCGTCGGCTCGGCCAGCAGGCGGCCGGCCTCGCCGGGATGGGGCGTGATCAGGGTGGCGGCGGCGCGGGCGCGGATCAGCGCGAGCAGGTCCGCCTCTCCGGCGAGGTGGTTCAAGGCGTCCGCGTCCAGGAGCAGGGCATGGTCCAGGGGCAGGGCGGCCTGCAGCCATTCCCGCGCGGCGGAAGAGCCGCCCAGTCCCGGCCCCGCGACCAGGCAGGCGGGCTTCGGCAGATGCAGCAGCCGGTCGGGTGTGCCGATCATCAATTCCGGCGCCAGGGGGTCGACGGCGATGCGCTCGTCCAGCACGCCCAGGTAGACCCGGCCCGCGCCGCAAGCCAGGGCCGCGCGTCCCGCGAGCAAGGCGGCGCCGCCCATGCCGGGCGCGCCGCCCAGGATTCCCACCGCGCCGAAATCGCCTTTGTGGCTGTCCCGGGCGCGTTGCCCAAGCAGGGCGGGGAGGGTGTTCAAGCCTATGTCCAGCATGGTTTTCTTTTCAAATCAATTGCCTATAACGGCATTACAGCCCATCTGAAGGAGGATGTCATGGAAACTCCAGTTACTCCCGCCGGCGGCAAGCTGTTGTCGTGCGATCTGGATGAAGCTTGTCCCATCCTGGATTGCGATGCCGATCTGGACGAATACGCTTCCACCTTGCTGGAAACGGCGGACGGCGCGGACTTTGTCGCCCATTACTGCGGCTTGGAATATCTCGGCAAGTGGTCGCTTCCCGACAAGGAGGATTAATTAGGCCGGGAAGGGTCTGATAAGCAGGCGGTGCCTGTCAACCGACGGCAACATGGGAGCCATGTATTACTACTAACGTACTAAAGTATTCATGGCGCGGGCCGTTAAGCCGGTTTCTTACCGGCTTTTCGTTTGTTCGAACCCATGGAAAATAAACCCCGAGTCCTGGTTGTGGATGACGATACCTTGATGCGGGAAGTGCTCAAGGCACTGTTGCGCGATGAAGGTTTCTCGGTGGCGGGCGAGGCGAAGGACGGCCAGAGCGCGCTGGCCCAGTTGGAACGCACCCAGCCGGACCTGATCTGCCTGGATGTGAACATGCCCGGCATGTCCGGCCTGGATGTGCTCAAGGCCATCAAGGCGAAGTGCAGGGACTGCCGCGTGGTCATGATCTCCGGCGATTCCAGCATGAGCACGGTGCGGGAAGCCGTGGGTTTCGGCGCGGTGGGGTTCATCGTCAAACCGTTCAAGGCGGGCCGCGTCGGCGCGGCCTTGCGCGCCGCCCTGAAGGCGCCGGTGGACATGTTCGGCTGATCCTCCGGCATGCGGGACATGATCGCCGCCTGATTAGGCTCTAAAATGCGCGGCTTCCCAACCCCTCTTGGGTAAGCCCATGTCCCGTGTCATCCATCTGAAGGGCGGTCCCGCCCTTTCCGATTTCCGCATCGAAAAACTGCTGGCCGGCCTGCGCGGCCTCGGCATCGCGGAGATTTCCGCGGATTTCCGCTATTTCGTGGAATTGGATGACGATCTCGCCGCGGCCGGCCTGGATTTCCTGGGCGAATTGCTGAACGCCGAACCGCACGATCCGGAAGCGGACGTGGTGCTGGTGGTGCCGCGCCTGGGCACGGTTTCCCCCTGGTCGTCCAAGGCCACCGACATCGCCGCGAACTGCGGATTGCATGGGGTCGCGCGCATCGAGCGCGGCATCTGTTGGCAACTGGCCGGCAGGAAGCGCCGCCGTCTGTCGCCCGAGACCGTCGCGGCGGCCTTGCCCCGGCTGCATGACCGCATGACGGAAAGCGTCCTGTTCGACGAAGCCGGCGCGGAACGTCTGTTCCACCACGTCGAGCCGCCGCCGTTCCGCAGCGTGGACATCCTCAAGGGTGGCAAAAAGGCGCTGGAGAAGGCCAATACCGAGTTGGGTCTGGCCCTGTCGCCGGACGAGATCGTCTATCTGGTGGACAACTTCAAGAAGGTGAAACGCAATCCCACCGACGTGGAGTTGATGATGTTCGCCCAGGCCAATTCGGAGCACTGCCGTCACAAGATTTTCAACGCCGAGTGGGTGATAGACGGCAACAAGCAGGACGAATCCCTGTTCGGCATGATCCGCCACACCCACGCCGCGCGGCCGCAAGGCACCCTGTCGGCCTATTCGGACAACGCCTCGGTCATCGAGGGCGCCACCATCGGCCGCTTCTACCCGGACCAGGACGGCGTCTACCGCTTCCACGCCGAGCCCACCCATATCCTGATGAAGGTGGAGACCCACAACCATCCCACCGCGATTTCCCCCTTCCCCGGCGCCGCCACCGGTTCCGGTGGCGAAATCCGCGACGAGGGCGCGGTGGGCCAGGGTTCCAAGCCCAAGGCCGGTCTGTGCGGTTTCACCGTGTCCAACCTGAATATTCCCGGCTTCGAGCAGCCCTGGGAAAAAGACCACGGCCGCCCGGGGCGCATCGTCTCCCCCTTGCAGATCATGCTGGAAGGCCCCATCGGCGCGGCCGCCTTCAATAATGAATTCGGCCGGCCCAACCTGACCGGCTATTTCCGCGCCTTCGAGATGGACACGCCGGATGGCCAGGTGCGCGGCTACCACAAGCCCATCATGCTGGCGGGCGGCGTCGGCAACATCCAGGAACGCCATATCTTCAAGAAGAACTTCAAGGCCGGCGCGCTCCTGATCCAGCTGGGCGGTCCCGGCCTGCTCATCGGCCTGGGCGGCGGCGCCGCTTCCAGCATGGGAGCGGGCAGCAACGCCGAGGCCCTGGACTTCGATTCGGTGCAGCGCGGCAATGCGGAAATCCAGAGGCGCGCCCAGGAAGTCATCGACCGCTGCTGGCAGATGGGCGAGGCCAACCCCATCCTGTCGGTCCACGACGTGGGCGCCGGCGGCCTTTCCAACGCCATGCCGGAACTGGCCCACGGCGCGGGCCTGGGCGCGAAGTTCGAGCTGCGCGATGTGCCCAGCCTGGAACCGGGCATGAGCCCCCGGGAAATCTGGTGCAACGAGGCCCAGGAGCGTTATGTGCTGGCCATCGCCGCGAAGGATCTGCCCGCGTTCCAGGCCATCTGCGAACGGGAGCGCTGTCCCTTCTCGGTGGTGGGCAAGGCGACCCGGGACGGCCATCTCACCGTGTCCGACCGCCACTTCAAGAACAATCCGGTGGACATGGACATGGCGGTCCTGCTCGGCAAGCCGCCGCGCATGACGCGCAAGGCGGCCCATGTCGCGCCCGTGCTGAAACCCTTCGCCGCGGAAGGATTGGATCTGGTGGAGGCGGCCTACCGGGTGCTGCGCCACCCCACCGTGGCCAGCAAGAGCTTCCTCATCACCATCGGCGACCGCACCGTCGGCGGCTTCACCGCCCGCGACCAGTTCGTCGGGCCCTGGCAGATGCCGGTGGCGGACGTGGCGGTCACCGCCATGGGCTACGACACGAACCTGGGCGAGGCCATGGCCATGGGTGAGCGCAGTCCCGTCGCCCTCATCGATCCCGCCGCCTCCGGCCGCATGGCGGTGGGCGAAGCGATCACCAACCTGGCGGCGGCGGCGGTGGACGACATCGCTGACATCCGCCTGTCCGCGAACTGGATGGCCGCCGCCGGCCATCCCGGCGAGGACGCCGCCCTGTTCGACACGGTGCGGGCCGTGGGCAAGGAACTGTGCCCGGCGCTGGATATCAGCATTCCGGTGGGCAAGGACTCCATGTCCATGCGCACCCTGTGGGAAGAGGAAGGAAAAAACGGCGTCGAGCAGAAGGCCGTGGTCTCGCCCCTGTCCCTGATCATCACCGCCTTCGCGCCCAGTTCCGACGCGCGCCGCACGCTGACGCCGCAATTGCGCACGGACATGGGCGAGACCGACCTGATCCTGTTCGACCTGGGCGGCGGCCAGAACCGCCTGGGCGGCAGCGTTCTCGGCCAGGTCTACGGCGAGCTGGGCGATGTCTGTCCGGATCTGCAAGAGCCGGCGCGGCTGAAGGCCTTCTTCGGCCTGATCCAGAAGCTGAACCGGGAAGGCAAGTTGCTCGCCTACCACGACCGCGCCGACGGCGGCCTGTTCGCGACCCTGTGCGAAATGGCCTTCGCCGGCCGCTGCGGCGTCAACCTGGATGTGGACGAACTGCGCTATCACCGCATTCACGACGACATCATGCTGGATGTGGAGGACGCCCCCGATCCCCACGAGCCCTACACCAGCCGCCTGTTCGGCATCCTGTTCAACGAGGAGCTGGGCGCGGTGGCGCAGGTGCGCCGCTCGGATACCGGCGCGGTCATGGAAGCCTGCCTGGAAGCCGGCTTGCGCGACGAGTTCTACATCGTCGGCACGACCAACAAGAAAGACCGTATCCGCATCCTGCGCGAGGGGGCGGCGGTATTCGACGAATCCCGCGCCGACCTGCTCGCCGCCTGGTCCGAGACCAGCCATCGCATCCAGGCGCTACGCGACAACCCGGAGTGCGCCCGGGCGGAGTTCGCGGGCCTGACCGCGAAGAAGAACCCCGGCCTGCATGCCGCCCTGAGTTTCGACCTGAACGAGGATGTGGCCGCGCCCTACGTCAAGAAAAAGCGCGCCCAGCCCAAGGTGGCCATCCTGCGCGAGCAGGGCGTCAACGGCCAGGTGGAGATGGCCGCCGCCTTCACCCGCGCCGGCTTCGCGCCGGTGGACGTGCACATGAGCGACATCATCGCCGGCCGCGTCAAGCTGCGTAACTTCAAGGGCCTCGCCGCCTGCGGCGGCTTCAGCTACGGCGACGTGCTGGGCGCGGGCGGCGGCTGGGCCGCGTCCATCCTGCACAACCAGCGCGCGCGCGACGAGTTCCAGGCTTTCTTCGCTCGCGCCGACAGCTTCGCCCTGGGCGTCTGCAACGGCTGCCAGATGATGAGCCGCCTGAAGGACATCATCCCCGGCGCCGAGCACTGGCCCCGCTTCGAACGCAACCTGTCCGAGCAGTTCGAGGCCCGTTTGGTCATGGTGGAGGTGGCGGAAACCCCGTCCATCCTGCTCGACGGCATGGCCGGCAGCCGCATGCCCGTCGTCGTCGCCCACGGCGAGGGCCGCGCGGTATTCGACAGCAAATCCCAGCGCAAGGCGGCGGCGGTCTGCCTGCGCTACGTGGACAACCGGGGCCGCAAGACCGAGGACTACCCCCTCAACCCCAACGGCTCGCCCAAGGGCATCACCGGCCTGACCACCCCGGACGGACGCTTCACCATCATGATGCCCCACCCGGAACGGGTGTTCCGCGCCGTGCAGCACTCCTGGAAGCCGGACGATTGGCATGAGGACGGGCCCTGGCTGCGCTTGTTCCGCAACGCGCGGAAGTGGGTGGGGTAGGTTGGGTAGAGCAGAGCGAAACCCAACGGCGGCGATGGTGAGCCGGAGCGGACAAGCTGGGTTTCCTGCGCCAGCTCTATATACGTGCTGACCTTTCGTGCTTACCTGTTTTGGTTGATTTCAAAGCGTGTATTGCACGCAGTGCATTCATAAGTGTGGGTGTGCTCGGAAATTGTTCCATCACGACGCACATGTGCCCTAGATCGCATTTCATTGCGTGGCACGTTTCGAAGCCTACCCTGACATATTGGGCAAAACTGAATGCTTGGTTGGGGACCTGGAATATTTGCCATGAATCCTCCCGCTATTTGCGCGTTATCGGATAAATCAACAAAATCAATATGTTGTTAGGTTGGTGCTGGAAGGGGAGGGCTAGTTCAGAACAGCTCCATCGCCCCGTCCAACTGGGGCGGTTCCAGCAGCCCCGCCGCGACCAGCGCCTGGTAATCCCGCACCTGGTCGCGGCCATGCTCCTTCGCGTAATACAGCGCCCGGTCCGCCTCGGCGATGCTGAGGTGGGCGGGTTGACGCTGACAGTCGATGGCGCTGAAGCCGATGCTGACGGTGACCTTGCCCACCTGGGGGAAGGCGCGGCCGGCCACGTTCTGGCGCAGACGTTCCAGGGCGGTCTGGACGTGTTCCCGGCTGACGTCGTGGAGCAGCACCAGGAATTCCTCGCCGCCGTAGCGGAAGCACATGTCGGATTCCCGCAGGCTTTCCTGCAGGATGTTGGCGAAAATGATGAGAACCTCGTCGCCGATGAGATGGCCGTGCTCATCGTTGACCTTCTTGAAGTGGTCCAGGTCCAGCAGGGCCAGGAATTCGCCCCGGCCGAAGCGGTCTTTCTGGCGCCGGCTGTTGAGGTGGGCGGTGGTGATCTCGGCGAGGCGCCGCTCCAGCCGCTTGCGGTTGTACAGGCCCGTGAGGGTGTCCTTCTCGCTGTCGAAAAGAAGACGGGTGAAGTTCATGTAGACCCGCACCATGCCCAGGGCGAGGCGGGTATCGGTGTCATCCCAGACATCCCGCCAGAGCGCCAGGGTCCGCTTGGCCGTCAGATCTTGCACTGTGAAGTTGATGAGCAGGAAGGAAAGCCCACCCAGGGTGGTGGCGAGGATTTCCTCCTTGTCCGCCATCGTCCGGGTCAGGTCCAGGATGCGCTCGGGCAGGTCGTGGCCCTGCTGGGTCGCGTGGATGACGCGAAAACCACCGCCGTCCTCGAATTCCAGAACCTGGCAGGCGACGCCTTCGAGCATTTCCTCCAGGGTGTGGAACAGGCTTTGCTCCAGGGAGCGCTGGTCGCGTTGTTCGGTGAGCAGGACGATGGATTCCAGAACCTCGTGGATGAGCTCCGGGCTGCTGACTTCCATGCTTTTCCTTCCTTGATGGCTGGGTCGTTACAGGTATGGCGCGAAGAACAGCAGCAGCCACCACGGCTTGGCCGCTTCCACCTTGAAGGTCACGGCGGGGCTGGGCAGGCTGGCGACGCCTTCCTCGCCCAGGGCGATGACCCGGACCTGGTAGTCGCCGGGTTGCAGATCCTTGAGGACGGTGCTGGCGGTGTCGGTTTCCAGGCTGAGCACCGGCTTGGCGAAGCCGGGGTCGCCGGCGACCTCGACGCGGTAGCGTTGGGCCTTGCCCAGCCAGGCGACGCTCGCCGGCTCGGCCTTGGCATCCACCTTCACGTCGGTCGGCGCCGGCGGGGGCAGGATCACCGTGTTGTCGGGGCTCCAGCCGCCCGCCTGGCCGTCCGCCTCCTGGCCGCGCACGCGCCATTGGTATTTGCCCGGATCCAGTTCGGCGGCCACGGTGGTTTCCTTGGCCTGTTTGCTGGCCACCACCTGGTCATTCCGGGCGATTTCCAGACCGTAACTGGCGGCGCCCTTGACCGGACTCCAGGAGAAGTGGGCTTTGCCGCCTTCCGCGTTGCTCTCGGTGCCGGCGGGCGGCACGGGCAGGGGTTTGATCAAGAAGGCCCGGTGCGGGCTGAACAGGTGCATCCGGCCGGCGTCGTCCAGGCTGGCCACGCGCCAGTGCCAATCGCCCTCGCCGAGGATTTCCTGGTGCTGGATCACCGGCGGCAGACGGCGCTCCACCAAGCCATTGTCGAAGCCGGGGGTGGGCGCGATCTGCAGGACGTAGCCGTGGGCGTCGGGGACGGCGCTCCAGGCGAAATCGGCCTGGGGCCGGTACAGGCGCTCGCCCAGGGCGGGGGAGATGGGCAGGGGCGGCAGCGGCCGGGCGTCCAGGGTCACGTCGCGGCGGGCGTCCAGGCCCTCCAGGCCGGTTTCGTCGATGGCCCGCACGCGAAGCACGTAGTCGCCGTCCGGCAGTTCCTCGCCCCAGTTCACGGAGGGCGTCTTGACCACGTCGTCCAGCACCACGGCGCTGAAGCTCGCGTCCGTGCCCACCTGGGCGCGCCAGGCCACGGCGCCCGCCTGGGCCGGCCAGGAAACGGTCAGGGGCAGGCGCAGGATCTTGCCCGGCACTTCGGCCAGGTCCGGCGCGGGCAGCAGGGCGCGCGGCGGGGCGGGCGGCTTGCCCGCCTCGGTATAGGTGCCGAAGCCGGCGTTCACGGCCACGTCCCTGCCCTGGGCGGCGACGGCGACGACGCCTTCGGTGACCTCGCTGGTCATGCGCTTGCCGTCTTCCTCCACGCTGAGGCGGAAGCCGGTGCCGCGCAGGCCGGCGACGGCCACCGGCGTTTTGACCTGGAAGCCGCCCGCCGGCGGGAGCTGTTTCGCCGCGCTGGCCTCCAGGCGGCCGCTGTCCAGGGAAATCTCGGTGGAGACCATGCCGGTCCTGCCGTAGGCGGCGAGGCGGCCGAAGGTCAGCTTGCCGCCCGCCTGCTGGGTCAGCGTGGTGTTGTCCGCGAAGCGGAACGCGGCGCTGCTGCGCGGCCCGGTCAGCACGGTTTCCCCGCCGTTGAGCAGCGTGCCGGCGGTGAGCGGCCGGAACGGCCCCGCCGGGTCCTTGTAGCGGACGTTGCCGGTGACCGCGGTGACGCTGACCGGGGCCGGCGTCACCTTGAGCAGTTCCATGGGAATCTTGATGCGGGTGTTCGCGGGCAGATGCCTGGGAATGGGCACGCCGTTCGCGGCCTGGACCTTGGGCCAGTCGCTGGGCTTTTTCAGGTATTGCTGGCCGATGCCGCTCAAGGTGTCGCCGGGACTGGTGAGATAGAGCCAGTCGGCGGCGCGCGCCGCGCTTCCGGCCAGAATCGCGGTAAACGCCAATGCGATGGGAAGATGGCGAATGAGAGTCATGATGGCTGTCGCGGCGGGTTTTTCATGTAACTATAAGCCCGGAGATCGGGGTTTGTTTTTAAGTACGCTCAATTGTCCAGTTCGGACCGGTCCGCGTTTGCCGGAAATTGCCCCGCGGCGGGCGGGCGCGGTCCGATCGGGATGTTTTCCAAGGAGAAGATCGAGATGCGAATCGGCACGCCGTTGTCGCTGTCCGCCACCCGGGTCATGCTGCTGGGAGCGGGCGAACTGGGCAAGGAAGTCATCATCGCCCTGCAACGCCTGGGTGTGGAAGTCATCGCCGTGGACCGCTATGACGGCGCGCCCGGCCATCAGGTGGCCCACCGCGCCCAGTGCATCGACATGACCGACGGCAATATCCTGGCGCGCCTGATCGATTCGGAGAAACCCGCCATCGTCGTGCCCGAGATCGAGGCCATTGCCACGGAGACCCTGATGGAGCTGGAGGCGGCGGGCGTGTGCCGGGTGGTCCCCACCGCCCGCGCCGCCAACCTGACCATGAACCGGGAAGGCATCCGCCGCCTCGCCGCCGAAAAATTGAAGCTGCCCACCTCCCGCTACGCCTTCGCCGATTCCTTCGAGCAATTGCGCGCGGCGGTGGAAGGCAAGGACGGCATCGGCTATCCCTGCATCATCAAGCCGGTGATGTCCTCGTCCGGCAAGGGCCAGAGCCGGGTGGACAAGCCCGAGGAACTGGACCAGGCCTGGTATTACGCGAATGCCGGCGGCCGGGTGAACAAGGGGCGGGTGATCGCCGAGGGCGTGGTGGACTTCGACTACGAAATCACCTTGCTGACGGTGCGGGCGGTCGGCGCGGGCGACGCCACGGAAACCCATTTCTGCGAACCCATCGGCCATGTCCAGGTGAAGGGCGACTACGTGGAGAGCTGGCAGCCCCAGGCCATGAGTCCGCTAGCCTTGGCGCGCGCGCGGGAGATCGCCAAGGCGGTGACCGACGACCTGGGCGGGCTTGGCCTGTTCGGCGTGGAATGCTTCGTCAAGGGCGACGAGGTGTGGTTCTCCGAGGTGAGCCCGCGCCCTCACGACACCGGCATGGTCACCATGATCAGCCAGAAGCAGAGCGAATTCGAGCTCCATGCCCGCGCCATCCTGGGGTTGCCGGTGGATGTTTCCCTGTGCGGGCCCGGCGCGTCGGCGGTGATCTACGGCGGCGTGGACGCGGACGGCATCCGTTTCGACGGCGTGGACGCGGCCCTGCGGGTGCCGGGCACCGACCTGCGCCTGTTCGGCAAGCCGGCCTCCTTCGTGCGCCGGCGCATGGGGGTGGCCCTGGCGGAAGGCAAGGATGTGGAGGAGGCGCGGACCCGGGCCAAGGAGGCGGCATCCCGGGTCAAGCCGATCGGCGACAGCGCCAGCTAATTTTTATCGATAAATCATCGTTGTGCGATGCCGGGACATGGCTCCGGTGTAGAATATTCGGCTTTGCTAATAAGAAGTTACCAACATGTCCCGCGCCCTCCGCAACATCGCCATCATCGCCCACGTCGACCACGGTAAAACCACCCTGGTCGACCAGCTTCTCCGCCAATCCGGCACCTTCGCCGCGCACCAGCAGGTGTCCGAGCGGGTCATGGATTCCAACGACCTGGAAAAGGAGCGGGGCATCACCATCCTGGCCAAGAACACCTCGGTCGAATACAACGGCGTCCACATCAACATCGTCGACACGCCCGGCCACGCCGACTTCGGCGGCGAGGTGGAGCGGGTGCTGGGCATGGTGGACGGCGTGCTGCTGCTGGTGGACGCGGTGGAAGGCCCCATGCCGCAGACCCGTTTCGTCACCAAGAAGGCCCTGGCCCTGGGCCTGCATCCCATCGTCGTGGTGAACAAGGTGGACCGGGATGGCGCCGACGCGGACAACGCGGTCAACCTGACTTTCGACCTGTTCGACAAGCTGGGCGCCTCCGACGAGCAGATGGATTTCCCCATCGTCTATGCCTCCGCCCTGAACGGCTGGGCGGTATTGGAGCAGGACCATCCGCGCGAGAACATGAATCCCCTGTTCGAGACCGTGCTGAAGCACGTGCCAGCGCCGAAAACCGATGTCGATGCCCCGCTCCAGTTGCAGATTTCCGCCCTGGACTATTCCACCTACGTCGGCCGCATCGGCGTCGGCCGCATCCAGCGCGGCCGGGTCAAGACCGGCCAGCAGGTCATGGTCCTGTTCGGCACCGACGAGGAGATGGCCGAGCATGAGCGCACCCCCATCAAGGCGAAGATCGGCCAGGTGTTCGGCTACCAGGGCCTGAACAAGGTGGAACTGGTCGAAGGATTGGCCGGCGACATCGTCCAGATCACCGGCATCGAGGATCTGGTCCTGGGCGCCACCATCGCCGACCCGGAACAGCCGGAAGCGCTGCCGCTTCTGAAGATCGACGAACCCACCCTGTCCATGCAGTTCATGGTCAACACCAGCCCGCTGGCCGGCACCGAGGGCAAGTTCGTCACCAGCCGCCAGATCCGCGACCGCCTGCACAAGGAACTGTTGACCAACATGGCGCTGCGCGTGCACGACACCAAGGACGCGGACATTTTCGATGTGTCCGGCCGCGGCGAGCTGCACCTGTCCATCCTGCTGGAAAACATGCGTCGGGAAGGCTTCGAGATGGCGGTGGGCCGTCCGCGCGTGGTCAAGAAGATCGTCGACGGCGTGGAACTGGAGCCCTATGAGCAACTCACCGTGGACGTGGAAGAGGGCCATCAGGGCGCCGTCATGGAAAGCCTCGGCCTGCGCCGCGGCGACCTGCTCGACATGGTGCCGGACGGCCGCGGCCGCGTGCGCATCGAATACCGCATTCCCGCCCGCGGCCTGATCGGCTTCCAGGGCGAGTTCATGAACCTGACGCGCGGCACCGGCCTGCTTTCCCACGTGTTCGACGAGTACGCGCCGATCAAGGAAGGCGGCGTCGCCGAGCGTCGCAACGGCGTGCTGATCTCCCAGGAGAACGGCGAGGCCGTCGCCTACGCCCTGTGGAAGCTTCAGGATCGCGGCCGCATGTTCGTCAGCCCCGGCGACAAGCTGTACGAAGGCATGATCATCGGCATCCACAGCCGCGACAACGACCTGGTGGTCAACCCGGTCAAGGGCAAGCAGCTCACCAACGTGCGCGCCTCCGGCACCGACGAAGCGGTGCGCCTGGTGCCGCCCATCGCCCTGTCCCTGGAATCCGCCATCGAATTCATCGCCGATGACGAGCTGGTGGAGCTCACGCCCAAGACCATCCGCATCCGCAAGCGTTTCCTGAACGAACACGAGCGCAAGCGCGCCTCGCGCGAAAGCGCCTAACGCGGGGTCGGACATGGCCGGCTTTCTCCAGGCCCTGTTCGGCAAAGCGGCCGCGCTTGCGGCGCCGGGTGAGGCGGACTGGAGCGCCGTGTTCGGCCTGCCCGTCTTCGCCGGCCTTTCCGTCCGGGAGTTCGCCGCGTTGCGCGCGCTGGCCGAGGGCCTGCTGCGGGGCAAGACCTTCACGCCGGTTTCCGGCGCGGAGCCGGACGGCTACGCGCTGGCCGCCATCGCCGCCCAGGCGGCTTTGCCCATCCTGCATCTGGGCGCCGATTGGTACGGCACCTGGAAGGAAATCGTCGTCTACCCGGAACAGTTCGTGCCGGACCGGGAGATCACCGACGACTTCGGCATCGTGCACCGGGTACGCCAGCCCCTTTCCGGCGAGGCTTGGGAAGGCGGCCCCCTGATCCTGTCCCTGGACGACGTGGGCTATTCCGGCCAACGCGAGGGCTACAACGTGGTCATCCACGAGTTCGCCCACAAGCTGGACATGGCCAACGGCGCGGTGGACGGGCTGCCGCCGCTGCACGGCGACATGGATGCGAAGGAATGGGCGGCGGCCTTCGCCGCGGCCTACGCGGACTTTGGCCGGCGCGTGGACCGCTTCGACCGGGGCGGCGCGGAACCAGAGATCGACCCCTACGCGGCGGAAAGCCCGGCGGAGTTCTTCGCCGTGCTGACCGAATATTTCTTTGAACTGCCCGGGGTGCTGAACGCGGAATACCCCGCCGTTTACCACCAGATGCGGCTTTTCTTCCGCCAGGATCCCTTATCGAGACTTGATGGAGCCAGCGAGCCATGACCCTGCAACACCACGACCACCAGCACGACAAGACCTGCGAAGGCCAGCACATCATCGATACCGACCTGCACCACTTCGAGCGCGACGTGATCGAGGCCTCCCACCGGCAACTGGTCATGGTGGACCTGTGGGCCGACTGGTGCGGTCCCTGCCATTTCCTGACACCGGTGCTGGCCAAGGTGATTCCCACCTACGAAGGCAAGGTGAGACTGGCCAAGGTGGAAGTGGACGAGGAGGACAACATGAAGATCGCCGGCAAGTACGGCGCCCGGGGCTTCCCCACCGTCCTGCTGTTCAAGAACGGCGAGGAGGTGGCCCGCTTCCATAGCGCGAAGCCGGAACATTTCGTGCGCGAGTTCATCGACGCGCACCTGGACTGAACCCGGCTTCCCCGAGTACGCCATGACCGCCCGCCGCGCCCAGGAGATCGAGCCGTTCCGGGTCATGGCCATCCTGGCCCGGGCGCGGGAACTCGAAGCCCAGGGCCGCGACATCGTCCACATGGAAGTGGGCGAGCCGGATTTCCCGACGCCGGAGCCCATCGTCGAAGCCGGCCTGGCCGCCCTGCGCGCCGGCCACACCCATTACACCGCCGCCCTTGGCCTGCCCGCCTTGCGCCAGGCCATCGCCGGCTATTACCGGGATCGGCACGGCGTGCGCGTCCCGCCCGAACGGGTCTGCGTCACGCCCGGCGCTTCCGGCGCGTTGCTGCTGACCATGGCGGCCCTGTTCGATCCGGGCGAGGAAGTGCTGCTGGCCGATCCGGGCTACCCCTGCAACCGTCATTTCGCCCGCCTGGTGGAGGCGCGCGGCGTCGGCGTGCCGGTGGGGCCGGAAACCGGCTATCAGCTCAGCGCCGAGCTGGTGGCGAAACATTGGGGGGCGAACACCCGCGGGGTGTTGGTGGCGAATCCCGGCAACCCCACCGGCACGCTGATCGCCCATGATGAATTGCGCGCCATCCATGGCCTGGTCAGGGAAAAAGGCGGCTGGCTCATGGTCGACGAGATCTACCACGAACTGGTCTATGCCGGCTCGCCGCCCAGCGCGGCGGGCCTGGGCGAGGACGTGATCGTCCTCAACAGCTTTTCCAAGTACTGGATGATGACCGGCTGGCGCCTGGGCTGGATGCTGGCGCCGGAACATCTGATGCCCGCCATCGACCGTCTCGCCCAGAACGTGTTCCTGTCGGCGCCCACGGTGGCCCAGCACGCCGGCCTCGCGGCCTTGGCGCCGGCGACCCGGCCTTTGCTGGAAGCGCGCAAGGCGGAGTTGGGCGCGCGCCGGGACTGGCTGCTGCCGGAATTGCGCGGATTGGGATTCGACGTTGGCGCGGCGCCGGCGGGCGCCTTCTACATCTATGCCGGAATCGATCGCTTCGGCCTGGGCGCGGAGGCCCTGGCGGAGAAACTGCTGCTGGAGGCGGGCGTGGCCATCACGCCGGGAACGGATTTCGGCTCGCGCCAGGCGAGCCGTCATGTGCGCTTCGCCTACACCACTTCCCTGGAACGGATCCGGGAAGCGGTAAGGCGTTTGGCTCTGGCTTTAGGCTGATTTGCGCCGGCGCAGCGTGAGCAGGCCCAGCATGCCCAGGGGCAGCAGCGCCAGGGTGCCGGGTTCCGGAACGCTGGCCGGCGCCGGCGGATCGACCAGGATGCTGTCGTTCGCGCAGTTCTGAGTCCAGTGGATGTCGAAGGCGCCGCCGTCCCAACCCGCGGCCGTGAGCAGATCCAGGCCGATGCTCAACTCGTAGAAGTAATGGGTGTCGGCGGTCCAGTCGCCAAAACCGGTCTGGCCAACCGTCGTATAGGCCAGATCCGCCATGCCCAGATAGGTGCCCGCGGTCATATGGGTCGGGTTGTCGGTATCCGCCGAAGCGGGCGCGTAATTGCCCGCGCTGTCCCAGAGGCCGAGCGCCCAGGTGGTATTCGTGTATACGCCGCCCAGCACGCCGAAGCTTTCCTTGGTGCCGTTCGCGTTGATGACATGCTGGAGGTTGATGCCCACTTCGTAGGAACCATCCTTGCCGAAGTCGATGGCGAAGTCGCCGGCGCCGAAACTGTTCGCGCTGGGCTTGTCCAGCGTGTTGGGGTTGTGGCCGGTGGCCAGGGCGATGAAGAGCTTGTAGGTGTTGTCCGTGTCTTTCGCGATGGTGGCGTACATCGCCTCGGCATCGTAGGCCTGACCGCCATAGCCCGGGTTCAGGTAGCTCGTATGCTGGTCCTCGATGGTGTACTGGATGCCGCTGTTCGCCGTGGGAACCCAGCCCGCCGCGCCCGCGTTCTGCTGGACGCCCCAATCGCTCAGGTTGCCGTCGATCATGATCGCTTGAGCGCCTGAACTACCGGCTAGGCTCGCGAAGAGCGCCAAGTGGATGAGTGAGTTGCGCATTACAGCCTCCAGCCATTAAAAGGGTCTGGTGCTGACAAAGCACGACTTGTGCCAATATTAATTTGTAAATTGAATCAATTAGTTATGGTTATTTGTTAGGTTGGACGATCTAGGCGGTTGATAGCCCTTGGACAGGAGTGCCGAGTATTTACCACTGTTGAAAAGTGGACATCGGCTGGTCGCCGCATGAACGGCGGGCGAAAAAAAACCGGCCCGAAGGCCGGTTTTTCATACCGCTTGGCCGATTACTTGGCGGGAGCGGGAGCCGGAGCGGCGGCGTCGGCGGGAGCCGGAGCAGCGGCGTCGGCGGGAGCGGGAGCCGGAGCGGCGGCTTCAGGAGCGGGAGCCGGGGCGGGAGCCGGAGCGGCGGCTTCGGGAGCGGGAGCGGGAGCGGCTTCTTCTTTCTTACCGCAAGCGGTCAGAGACAGAGCCAACAGGGCGGCGAGCAGGACGGAATATTTCATTTAAGTATTTCCTTACGAAGTTGATCAACACGAAAAGAACGATCGGCTTACGGCGAGCGAGCCGGCCGACCGCGCGAATTCTAGCAAATATTGGGACTTCCGCTAGGGTATCTCTGGAGTCTTTTTCCACGATATTGCATTGCGGAAATCCAGTGCGCGAATTTTGCCTAGCCCAGTGTCAGATAGCCCGCCTGGTACCACAGGTGGAGGAGGGAAAGCAGGCCGTCGTCCAGTGCGATCGGGTTCAGTTTCCGCCGGTCGGCGAGTTCGCGCAGCGGCGCCTCCATCTCCCGGGATGCCTCGATGCGTTCGCCGTTCATGAAGAACAGGCGCGCGCGGAACAGGAGTTGGCTGCGCGGATCGAGGGCAAGCCCTTTCTTCGCGGCGGCTTTGCAGAAGGCCTTCGCGGATAGCGGCCGTTCCGGGGGATCGAAAAAGATGTGGGCTTTGGGCTCGCTCAGGTAGCGGCCGAGAAAATCGGCGACGTCATCCTTGTTCCAGCGCAGCGTCTTGATCGTCTCGCCGGCCCAATCCAGCATCGACGCGGGAATCTCGGCGGAGTGGCGCGGGCGTTTCAGGTCCGGGTCGGCGTACAGGCCTTCCAGGTCCAGGTTGTCCTGAAGATAGGTCAGGAACTGGGCGACGATTTCCTGGGCCTTCGGCGCGCGGAACCCCACCGACCAGGTCATGCAATCCGTCAGGGCGACGCCGTTGTGGGCGAACTTGGGCGGCAGGTAGAGCATGTCGCCGGGGCCCAGTTCCCAGGACTGGTCGACATGAAAATGCTTGAGGATGCGCAAGGGCGCGCCGTCCACCAGTTCCAGGTCGTCCTGGCCGCTGATCTCCCAGCGGCGCCGGCCCAGTCCCTGGATCAGGAACACGTCGTAAGAGTCGAAGTGGGGCCCGACGCCGCCACCGGGCGGGGCGAAGCTCACCATGAGATCGTCCAGGCGCGCCTGGGGAATGAAGTCGAAGCCGTGCATCAGGCGGTCGGCATCGGGAAGCAGGTGGTTGATCCCGGAGACCAGCAGGCTCCAGTCGCGCTTCGGCAGCGTATCCAGGTCTTCCCGCTCGAAAGGGCCGTGGTCCAGCAGCCACTGGCCCCGCCGCGCGCGCACCAGCCGGCTTTCCGCGTCGTCCCGGCAGGCCAGTTCGGTCAAGCCGTCGCGTCCCAGCCAAGCGCCGAATCCGGGCAGGGCCTGGCGCACCAGAAGAGGTTTTTTCTGCCAATACTCGGCGAGGAAACGCTCCGGCGACAGGCCGCCGAGCAGTTTGGACAGGGAAAAATCCGCGATGGAAAAGCCGGAGACGGACGGGAGAGATTTACCCATATAATGCTTTCGATATATCCCGAGGAGGGGAAACATGCTGCAAAAAGGCGAGCCGCGCATCGGCAACATGGCGCCTGATTTCGAACTACCCGACGCGGATATGACCATCGCCAAACTGGCGGACTATCGCGGCAAGCCGCTCGTGCTGTTTTTTTACGTGCGGGATGATACGCCCGGCTGCACGACCGAAGCCATCGAGTTCAGCGACCTGGAGGGCGACTTCGCGCGTTTGGACGGTTGCGCGGTGGTGGGCGTGTCCCGGGACGATTGCATTCGCCACGGCGCCTTCCGCGACAAGCATGGCATTACCGTGCGCCTGCTGGCGGACAAGGACGGCATCGCCTGCCAAGCCTATGGCGTGATCGTGAACCGGGAGGTGGACGGCGTCATGCGCGAGGGCGTCAACCGCAGCACCTTCATCATCGATGCCAGCGGAAAGATTCGCCATATTCTCCAAGGCGTGACGCCCAAGGGCCACGCGGCGGGGGTTCTCCAACTCGTCAAGGAGCTTTGAATGCTGATCGGCAAGGACACCGTGGTCACCCTGACCTACCAACTCACCACACTGGCCGGCGAAGAGCTGGAGGAGGCGACCGCGGAATCCCCCGCCGTCTACTTGCACGGCGGCTATGACGGCATTTTCCCGAAAGTGGAGGAAGCCCTGGAAGGCAAGACCGAGGGCGCGGAAGTCGACATCGTGCTGGAACCCGAGGATGCCTTCGGCGAGTACGACGCCGAACTGGTGCGTGTCGAGGAGGCGTCGTTGTTTCCGCCCGAGGTGCACGTCGGCATGCAACTGGAGGGCGCCAGCGAGGACGGCCAGCACGTCATGCTCTATACCGTCACCGACGTGGCGGACGGAAAAGTGGTGGTGGACGGCAACCATCCCCTGGCCGGCCAGAGCCTGCGCCTGCGCTGCGTGGTCGGCAACGTGCGCGTCGCGTTGGCGGAGGAAGTCGAGCACGGGCACGTGCACGGCGCCCACGGACACCATCATTAAGAATTCGGACGGCGGGCTCCGGTAGAATACCTGCCCCTTGTCCGATCCCCACGCATCATGAAAGTCACTTTTCTCGACTTTGAGCAGCCCATCGCCGAACTGGAAGCGAAGATCGAGGAGCTTTCCGAGGTCCAGAACGACCCCGCGCTGGATATCTCGGAAGAGATCGAGCGCCTGCGCAAGAAAAGCGCGGCGCTGACCAAGCAGATCTACGGCAAGCTCAACGCCTGGCAGATTTCCCAGGTCGCGCGCCACGCCCAGCGTCCCTACAGCCTGGACTACATCGCCGGCTTGTTCACCGAGTTCGAGGAACTGCACGGCGACCGCGCCTTCGCCGACGATCCCGCCATCGTCGGCGGCCTGGCCCGCTTCCAGGGCGAGCCCGTGGTGGTCATCGGCCACCAGAAGGGGCGCGACACCAAGGAGCGCCAGTACCGCAACTTCGGCATGCCGCGCCCAGAGGGCTACCGCAAGGCCCTGCGCCTGATGCGCCTGGCCGAGAAGTTCCGGCTGCCGGTGTTCACCTTCATCGACACGCCGGGCGCCTACCCGGGCATCGACGCCGAGGAGCGCGGCCAATCCGAGGCTATCGCCCGCAACCTGTATGTCATGGCGGAACTGAAGACCCCCATCATCTGCACGGTGATCGGCGAAGGCGGTTCCGGCGGCGCGCTCGCCATCGGCGTCGGCGACGCCCTGGTCATGCTCCAGTACGCCACCTATTCCGTGATCTCCCCGGAGGGCTGCGCCTCCATCCTCTGGAAGAGCGCGGAGAAGGCCTCGCTGGCGGCGGAAGCCCTGGGCATCACCGCGCCCAAGTTGAAAACCCTGGGCCTGGTGGACCGCGTCGTCAACGAACCCCTGGGCGGCGCCCATCGCGAGCCCGAGGCGATGATGGAATCCTTGCGCGGCGCCCTGGCCGAAGTGCTGGCCGAAGTGCGCGAGCGGCCTCTCAATGCCCTGCTCAATGCCCGATACGCCCGGTTGATGGGCTATGGCAAGTACAAGGAAGGGCGCGCCTGACCCGGCGGGTCGGGTCGCCGCCTGTCTCCGCAGGTACCTGCCCCGGGGCGGCCGGCTTTGCGTCGGCTATTCCGGCGGCCTGGATTCCACCGTGCTGCTGCATCTCCTGGCCGAATTGCGGCCCGGCATGGGGTTTTCCCTGTCCGCGCTACATGTCCACCACGGCCTGTCTTTCCACGCCGACGCCTGGGCGGCCCATTGCGAACGGGTGTGCCGAGGGCTGAGGGTGCCGCTGACGGTGGAGCGCGTGCGGGTGGAGGCGACTGGCGAAGGGCCCGAGGCGGCGGCCCGGGCAGCCCGCTACGCGGTTTTTTCCCGGTTGGATGCGGATGCGCTGGCTTTGGCGCACCACCGGGACGATCAGGCGGAGACCGTGCTGGCTCAGCTCCTGCGCGGGGGCGGCCCGAAGGGCCTGGCGGCCATGCCGGCGTCGCGCTGGTTGGATGGCGGACGCGCGCGCCTGTTGCGGCCGCTGCTGGACATCCCCCGCGCCGATCTGGAAAGCTGGGCCCGGGCGAGGGGGCTGGATTGGGAAGAGGATGACAGCAACCGCCAGACCCATCTGACGCGCAATGCGCTGCGCCATGACATCCTGCCCCTGATCGAATCCCGCTTTCCCCGCGCCGGCGCGACCCTGGCCCGCGCCGCCGGCCGTTTCGCCGAAACCGCTGAATTGCTGGACGAGCTGGCCGAGCTGGACGGCCACGATGCCATCGATGCGGATGGGCTCGCCATCGGCCGCCTCGCCGCCCTGCCGGAAGCCCGCGCCCGCAACCTGCTGCGCCGCTATCTGGAACTGGTGGGCGCCACGCTCCACCCGGACGCGCTCAGGGAAGGGCTGCGCCAATTGCTCGCGGCGCGCGGGGACGCGCGCCTGGCGGTCGCTTTCGGGGAGGTGGAATTGCGCCGCTTTCGCGACCGGGCCCTGGCCGTGCCGCGCCGGGCGCGGAACCGGGCGACCCGGGCGCCGCGCGAGCCGGATATCTTTTGGCGGGGAGAGGCGTGTCTGGCCCTGAGGGATGCCGGCACGCTCGCTTTTCAGCGCGTCGATGACGGTGGCGTGCGGCTCGATGCGGGTCCGGTCTCCATCCGCTTTCGCAGGGGCGGCGAAACCCTGCGTCCCGATCCCGCCCGGCCGCGCCGCGCCGTGAAGGATCTGCTGCGGGAAGCCGCGATTCCTCCTTGGCGGCGCGACGAACTGCCTCTGCTATTTGTGGGCGAGCGTCTCGCCTGGGTGGCCGGCATCGGCGCGGACGCGGATTTCGCGGCGCGCCCGGGGGAGCCGGGCTGGCGGGTCTCCTGGCTCGCCGAGCCGACCGCTTGAGGCTTACTTGGCCGGATAGGCCGTGGTGACCAGGGCGTTGTAGCCCAGCTTGCGCATTTCCGCCTGGGCCCGTTCCGCTTCCCCGCGGTTCAGGAAGGGGCCCATCTGCACCCGGGACTCCATGTGGGCGCGAATCCCCTGCTTGTTGAGCTTCTCCAGCAATTCACGCGCGTTGTCCGGATCGCTGAACACGCCCAGTTGCACCACGAAGCCCTTGCCGGTCGGAATGTTCTGCGGGGGTGTCTGCGCTGCCGGTGGCGGCGCGGCCGGCGCGGCCTGGATCGGCGCCGGAGCGGGGCGGGCCGCGGCCGGTGGTGGCGGGTTCTGGGGATGCGGCAGCGGCGGCGCGTTGCTCACCCGGGGCGGCGGCGGTGCCTCCGTGGGGACGCTGGTGCCGGCTTCGCCGGTGGCGGTGGCGGGCGGCGCTTCGGCTTCCGGCGCGGGCTGGGCGTCCGGCGTTTCGAGCTGGGGCGGGGCGGTTTCCGCGATCGGCGCGGGTACGATGGGCGCGGGGGAGGCGGCGACGATGGGCGCGGGCTTTTTCTTTTCGGCGCCCTGGTCCAGCCACCACAGCCCGGCCAGGGCGGTGACGGTGACGATGCCGGCGACACCCAGTCGCAGCAGCGCTTTTTTCCTCACGTCCTCGTTCTCCGGCATCCCCATTTCGGTTGCCATTCAGGTCTCCTCGCGGTGGCTTAGCGCGCGTCCCGGTTCGGCGCGCCGCCTTTATTTTAGGGGCGTTTCGTGGTAACTTGCGCGCGCTTTTTCACGCATTATCAAAGATTTCCCTTCACCTCCCGCATTACCCAATCCCCTTCGGAGAAAAGCAAAGTGGCTATCGAACGCACCCTTTCCATCATCAAGCCCGACGCCGTCGCCAAGAACGTGATCGGCAAGATCTATTCCCGTTTCGAAACCAACGGCCTGAAGATCGTGGCTTCCCGCATGGCCCACCTGTCCCGCGCCGAAGCGGAAGGTTTCTACGCCGTTCACAAGGGCCGTCCCTTCTTCAACGATCTGGTGGAATTCATGACCTCCGGCCCGGTGATGATCCAGGCTCTGGAAGGCGAGAACGCCATCGCCAAGAACCGCGAACTGATGGGCGCGACCGATCCCAAGAAGGCCGAGGCCGGCACCATCCGCGCCGATTTCGCCGAGAGCATCGACGCCAACGCCGTGCACGGTTCCGACGCTCCGGAAACCGCCGCGGTCGAAATCGCCTATTTCTTCCCGGCTTCCCAGGTCTTCTCCCGCTGATCCGGTCGTCCTCCTTGAATCGCGTCAACCTGCTCGATTTCGACCAGCCCGGCCTCGTCGCTTTCTTCGAAAGCATCGGCGAGAAGCCCTTCCGCGCCCGCCAGGTGCTGCATTGGCTGCATCAGTACGGCGCCGACGATTTCGAGCGGATGACCGATCTGGCCAAATCCCTGCGCGCCAAGCTGCCCCAGGTGGCCGAGATCCGGCCGCCGGTGCTGGGGCATGAGCAGGCCTCCAGCGACGGCACGCGCAAGTGGTTGCTGGAAGTGGGCCCGAACAACCGGGTGGAAACCGTGTTCATCCCGGAAACCGACCGGGGCACCCTGTGCGTGTCCACCCAGGTGGGCTGCGCGCTGGACTGCGCCTTTTGTTCCACCGGCAAACAGGGTTTCAACCGCAACCTGTCCGTTGCCGAAATCGTCGGCCAGCTCTGGTGGGCGAACCGCGCCCTGGGCCGCGATCCCAAGGGCGAGCGCATCATCTCCAACGTGGTGCTGATGGGCATGGGCGAGCCGCTGCTCAACTTCGACAACACGGTGGCGGCGGTGTCCCTGATGCTGGACGACCATGCCTACGGCTTGTCCCGGCGCCGGGTCACCATCTCCACTTCCGGCATCGTGCCGGCCATGGACCGGCTGCGCGAAAAGATGCCGGTGGCCTTGGCCGTGTCGCTGCACGCCCCCAACGACGCCCTGCGCGACGAACTGGTGCCGATCAACCGCAAGTACCCGCTCAAGGAACTCATGGCCGCCTGCAAGCGCTATGTGCATGACGGTCCGCGTGACTTCATCACCTTCGAGTACGTCATGCTGGAAGGCGTCAACGACCAGCCGGAACACGCGGAGCAGTTGTTGCGTCTAACCCGCGACGTGTCCTGCAAATTCAACCTGATCCCCTTCAATCCCTTCCCCCAGTCCGGGTTCCGCCGTTCGTCCGCGGATGCCGTGCGGCGTTTCGCCGGCCTGCTCATGGCGGAAGGCAGGGTCGCGACCACCCGCAAGACCCGGGGCGACGACATCGACGCGGCCTGCGGGCAGCTCGCCGGTCAGGTCGAGGACAAGTCGCGGCGGGTCGTGAAACGCATGGAGTTGGCCGCATGAAGGCGAACAACGGCAAGGCCTTGCCGCTCATTCTGACGGCTTTCCTGTTGGCCGGTTGCGCCGGACAACAATCCACCGGGAGCGCGAGCCCAGAGACGCGCGCGTCCAACGAGGACAACCCCCAGGCGCGCATCCACACCGAATTGGGCGCCGGTTATTTCGCGCGCGGCCAATACGCCGTCGCCTTGCAGGAACTGCGCAAGGCGCACGAGGCCGACGCCGGCTACGCGCCCGCCTACAATGTCCTGGGGCTGGTGCATGGCGATCTGCGCGAGGACAAGCAGGCGGAGGAAAACTTCCGCCGCGCCATCGAGCTTTCCCCGAATTATTCCGAGGCCCACAACAATTTCGGCCTGTTCCTGTGCCGGCGCGGCCGCTTGCCCGAATCCCTCCAGCATTTCGAGGACGCCCTCGCCAATCCGCTGTATGCGACGCCGGAAAAAGCCCTCGCCAACGCCGGTGTCTGCGCCCTGGAGAAGGGCGACCTGGCCAAGGCCGAGGTGTATTTCATCCGCGCGCTGAAGCGCGCCCCGAACCAGAACTCCGCCCTGGTGGGCATGGCCGAGGTGCACTTCCGCAATGGCCGCTGGCTCGCCGCCCTCGGCTTGCTGCGCCAGGCGGGCGGAGCGCAGGAATTGGGCGCCCAGGCGCTGTGGCTGGGCGTCCGCGCCGAGCGTCGCATGGGCGACCGGGATGCCGAAGCGAGCTATGCGGCCCAGTTGCGCCGGCGTTTCCCCGAATCCCTGCAAACCCAATGGCTGATCACCGGCCAGTACGATCAGGCCGGGAGTCTGTTATGAGCGAAGTGTTCCAACCCGGTTTCGGCGCGCGTCTTAAGGCCGGCCGGGAAGCCAAGAATCTGGCCGTGATCGATGTGGCGGCGAAGCTCAAGCTGACTTCGCGCCAGGTGGAAGCCCTCGAGTCGGAGGATCTGAGCCATCTGCCCAGCGAAGTGTTCGTGCGCGGTTTCGTGCGCAACTATGCGCGGCTGGTGGAGGTGGACGCCGATAACCTGATCACGCCGGTGGATGTCCAGGCCGCCGTCGCCGAGACCATCACCGCGCCCAGCGCGGGCGTCACCTTCACCAATAGCGGCCTGCGGCGCTGGGTGGTGCTGCCGGTGGCCGCGCTGGTCCTGTTCCTGGTGCTGGTGGCGGTGCTTTACCACTGGCTGCGCCAAGGCGAGGACAGCCTGGTGGTGCCCGAGGCCGTGACCGCCGCCCAGCCGCAAGCCGAGGCGCCCGCCGCGCCGCCCGAGCCCGCGCCGGTCGAATCCCAGACCCTCCAGTTGTCCCCCCAGGCCTCGGTGATGGCCGACGGCGAGCCCGCCCCCGGCACCCTCGCCGCCGGCACCCCCGCCGCCGCGCCGCAAACCCCCGCGAATGCCGCCGTTCCGACGGCCCCGGCCCAATCCGTGACGCCGGCCAAACCGGCGATGACCGCCACGGTGCCCGTTCCGCTGGCGGCGCCGACGGCGCCCGTCCCAGCCGCCGGCGCGGAGAAGCCCGCGGCAGCGAAGCCGGCCGGCGCCCATACCTTGCGCTTCGAGCCCGCCCAGGACGCCTGGATCCAGGTGGTGGACGGCAACGGCAACCGCTTTTCCAAGCTGGTCCGCGCCGGCGCGATGGAGTCCTTCGCCGGCGAACCGCCGTTCCGTCTGGTGGTGGGCGAGGCTGCCCGCGTGCGCATGAGCTACGACGGCCATGTCATCGACCTGACCCCGTTCATCGGCCAGAAAGTGGCCCGCCTGACCCTGGAATGACGGGAATCTCGCCATGACTTTGAGCAGTTCCATCGTGCGCCGCCCGACCCGCCGGATCATGGTCGGCCACGTGCCCGTGGGCGGCGGCGCGCCGGTTGTCGTGCAGTCCATGACCAACACGGATACCGCCGACATCGCCGGTACCGTGGCCCAGACCCACGCCCTCTGGCAGGCCGGTTCCGAACTGGTGCGCATCACCGTCAACACCGAGGAGGCCGCCCGCGCGGTGCCGGCCATCCGGGAAAAGCTCGATGCCATGGGCTGCGACGTCCCCTTGATCGGCGACTTCCATTTCAACGGACACCGCCTCATCAAGGCCGTGCCGGAATGCGCCCAGGCCCTGGCCAAGCTGCGCATCAACCCGGGCAACGTGGGGCGCGGCGCCAAGAAGGACGAACAGTTCGCGACCCTGATCGAGGCGGCCGCGAAATACGGCAAGGCGGTGCGCATCGGCGTCAACTGGGGCAGCCTGGACCAGGAATTGCTGGCGCGCATGATGGACGACAACGCCCGCCTATCCCGCCCGCGCGAGCCGGACGAGGTGATGCGCCACGCCCTCATCGCCTCCGCCCTGGATTCCGCCGGCCGCGCCGAGGAACTGGGCCTGCCCGGCGACAAGATCCTCCTGTCCTGCAAGATGTCCGGCGTGCAGGATCTCATCAAGGTCTACCGGGATCTGGCCGCCCGCTCCGATTACGCCCTGCACCTGGGCCTGACCGAGGCGGGCATGGGCAGCAAGGGCATCGTCGCCTCCACCGCGGCCCTGGCCATCCTGCTCCAGGAGGGCATCGGCGACACCATCCGCGTCTCCCTCACGCCCGCGCCCGGCGAATCCCGCACCGTTGAAGTCCAGGTCGCCCAGGAAATCCTGCAAACCTTGGGCATCCGCTCCTTCACGCCCCTGGTCACCGCCTGCCCCGGCTGCGGCCGCACCACCAGCACGGTGTTCCAGGAACTGGCCCAGAGCATCCAGAACTGGCTGCGTGCCCAGATGCCCATCTGGCGCGGCCAATATCCCGGCGTCGAGACCATGAACGTGGCGGTCATGGGCTGCGTGGTGAACGGCCCGGGGGAGAGCAAGCACGCCAACGTGGGCATCAGCCTGCCCGGCACCAACGAAACCCCGGTGGCCCCGGTCTACGTGGACGGCGAAAAGACCGTCACCCTCAAGGGCGAGTGCATCGCCGAGGAGTTCCAGGCCATCGTCGAGGACTATGTGAAACGAACCTATGGGGATCGGGTGAAAAGTGAAGCGTGAAAAGTGAAAAGTGGCTTGGCGCTCCCGCCCCGCTCACCTTTCACGTTTCCCATTTCACGTTTCACGTAACGACATATGAGCAACGCCCTCCGCGCCGTGCGCGGCATGAACGACCTGCTGCCGGCCGACGCGCCGCTGTGGACCCATTTCGAAGGCGTCGTCCGCGCCTGGCTGAAAAGCTACGGCTATCGCGAGATGCGCACGCCCATCCTGGAGCAGACCGGCCTGTTCAAGCGGGCCATCGGCGAGGTGACCGACATCGTCGAGAAGGAGATGTACACTTTCGTCGACGAGTTGAACGGCGAATCCCTGACCCTGCGCCCGGAAGGCACCGCCTCATGCGTGCGCGCCGCCATCGAGCACGGCCTGTTGTTCGACGGCGGCAAGCGGCTCTGGTACGCCGGCCCCATGTTCCGCCACGAGCGTCCCCAGAAGGGCCGCTACCGCCAGTTCCATCAGGTCGGCATCGAGGCCCTGGGTTTCGCCGGGCCAGACCTGGATATCGAACATCTGCTGATGACCGCCCGCCTGTGGAAACTGCTGGGCATGGCCGAGCACATCCGCCTGGAGATCAACACTCTGGGCGGCGCCGAAGCCCGCGCGAGCCACCGGCAGAAACTCATCGCCTATTTCGAATCCCATCTCGACCAGTTGGACGAGGACGCCAAGCGCCGCCTGCACAGCAACCCGCTACGCATCCTGGACACCAAGAACCCGCTCATGCAACCCCTGGTGGAAGCCGCGCCCAAGCTCATGGACGAGTTGGACGAAGCGGCCCTGGCCCATTTCGCGGCGGTGAAACAGGGCCTGGACGACGCCGGCATCGCCTATGCGGTGAACCCCCGTCTGGTGCGCGGGCTGGATTACTACAACCTCACCGTCTTCGAGTGGGTCACCGACAAGCTCGGCGCCCAGGGCACGGTGTGCGCCGGCGGCCGCTACGACGGCCTGGTCGCGCAACTGGGCGGCAAGCCCGCCCCCGCCTGCGGCTTCGCCATGGGCGTGGAGCGTCTGCTGGTCATGATGGCGGAATTGCACCTGATTCCCGCCCCCGAGGCGCCGGATGCGTATATCGTCAACGTCGGCGACGCCGCCGTCCGCTTCGCGCCGCAAGCCGCCGAAAGCTTGCGCGACGCGGGCCTGGACGTGGTGCTGCACGGCGGCGGCGGCGGGTTCAAATCCCAGATGAAGAAGGCCGACGCCAGCCTGGCCCGTTTCGCCGTCATCATCGGCGACGACGAGGCGGCGGCGGGCGAGGTGACGGTCAAGCCGCTGCGCCAGGAAGGCGAGCAGCGGCGGGTCAAATTGGCGGAAGCCACCGAATTGTTGAAAAAAGGGTAAGCGATGGCACTCGATCTCGAAGAACAGGAACAGTTGGACGAAGCGAAAGTCTGGTGGAAGCAGCACGGCAACAAGGTCATCTGGGGCGTCACGATCTTTCTGCTGGCGGTGGCCGGCTGGCGCGCCTGGGAAACCTGGCAGCGCAACCAGGCGGCGGAAGCCTCCATGCTGTTCGACCAGGCGGTGCAGGCCACCGGCCTGAACGACCTGAAGACCGCGAAGGGCGCCGCCGCGAGCATCATGGAAAACCATCCGCGCAGCGCCTACGCGGTGCCCGCCGCCTGGCTTGCGGGCCGCATCAACTATGAGACCAACGACCTGAAGAGCGCCCGCGCCCAGTACGAGTTCGCCCTGGAACACGCCCGCGACGACGGCGTGCGCCAGATGGCGCGTCTGCGTCTCGCCACCCTGCTGTTCGATGAAAAGGATCTGGCCGGCGCCATGAAGCTGCTGGACGAGCCTTTCGATCCGGCGTTCCAGGGCTTGGCCGGCCAGCTCAAGGGCGATCTTCTGGCGGCCCAGGGCAAGACCGAGGAAGCCCGCGCGGCCTACAAACTGGCCATGGAGAAACTGGGCGAGAAGAGCGCTTTGAAACCTCTGGTGGAAATCCGCCTGGATGGCCTGGGAGGCTGACGTGAACCGAGTCACCGCATTCCCCGCGCGCGCCGCGCTTAAGGCCACAGGCATGGCCGTGGCGCTCTCCCTGTCCCTGTCCGGCTGCTCCTGGTTCAGCGGCTGGTTCGGTTCCGGCAAGACGGTGATCAAGCCGGCCGAACTGGTGGAGTTCAAGCCCAGCGTTACTCTCAGCCGCGCCTGGGACGCCAGCGTGGGCAGCGCCGGCACCTACGTGTTCTCGCCCGCCACGGATGGCGCGGCGGTCTACGCCGCCGGCCGCGACGGCCGCATCGTCAAGCTGGACCTGGCCACCGGTCAGGAAGCCTGGCGCATCGAGGCGGGCCAGACGCTTTCCGCCGGCGTCGGCGTGGGTGAGGGCCTGGTGCTGGTGGGCACGCCCAAGGGCGAGCTGCTCGCCTTCAAGGCCGCCGACGGTTCTCCCGCCTGGACCGCGAAGCTGTCCGGCGAACTGCTGGTGCCGCCCGAGGCCGGCAGCGGCGCCGTGGTCGCCCGCACCAACGACGGCAAGATCGCCCTGTTGGAAGCGGCCAGCGGCAAGCCGCGCTGGAGTTACAGCCGTGTCCTGCCGGCCCTCACCCTGCGCGAGCAGAGCCATCTCATCGTCACGGATAGCGCTGTGTTCGCGGGCCATGCCGGCGGCCGCTTGACCGCGCTGGCCCTGAACAACGGCGCGCCGCAATGGGAAGTCAACGTCGCCCTGCCGCGTGGCGTGACGGAACTGGAACGTATCGCCGATGTGACCGGTTCCCTCGGCATGGATGACCGGCTGGTCTGCGCCGCCGCCTACCAGGGCCGCATCGGCTGCTTCGACCGGGTGACCGGCAATGCCGCCTGGGTGCGTGATTTCTCCAGCCTGGGCGGCGTGGACCTGGACAGCCGCTTCGTGTTCGCGGTGGACGAGCACGACAGCGTCTCCGCCTTCGACAAGGGCAAGGGCACCAACCCCTGGAAGCAGGACAAGCTGCGCGACCGCAAGCTGTCCAGCCCGGTGGCGGTGGCCGATACCTACGTCGCGGTGGGCGACTACCAGGGCCAGGTCCACCTGATCAACGCCGAGGACGGCGCCTTCGCCGCCCGCGTCGGCACCGACGGCAGCGCCATCCGCGGCGTCATGCTGCGCCTCAAGTCCGGCCTGGTGGCGCAGACGGCGAACGGCGGCGTGTATGCGCTCAAGATTCAGTGAGATGGACGAATGAAAAGCGCCAGTGAAACGGGAAAAGTGAAACGGGATGCCCGCCCCGCGCCCCTGGCGCGACCCTCCCTGCCGGGCGGGTGTCAGGATTCCGTGCTCGTTCCCCGTTTTCCGCTTTCCTGACGTCTCCCACCCATGAAACCCACCATCGTCCTGGTCGGCCGGCCCAACGTCGGCAAGTCCACCCTGTTCAACCGCCTCACCAAGACCCGGGACGCCCTGGTCCATGACCTGCCGGGCCTGACCCGGGACCGGCATTACGGCCATGGGCGCGTGGGTTCCAAGCCCTTCCTGGTGGTGGATACCGGCGGCTTCGAGCCGGTGGTGGATACCGGCATCCTGGCCGAGATGGCCAAGCAGACGCTGCAGGCGGTCGCCGAGGGCGACGCGGTCATCTTCATGGTGGACGGCCGTTCCGGCATCACGCCCCAGGACAAGATCATCGCCGAGAAGCTGCGCCGCACCGGCCGCCCGGTGCTGGTGGCGGTGAACAAGACCGAGGGCATGAACGCGGGCGTGGTCACCGCCGAGTTCCACGAGCTGGGCCTGGGCCAGCCGGTCGCCGTGTCCGGCGCCCACGGCGAGGGCGTGCGGGAACTGATCGATCTGGTCATGGACCCCTTCGAGATCGAGGCCGACGACAGCCGCGTCGACGACCATCCCAAGATCGCCATCGTCGGCCGCCCCAACGTGGGCAAGTCCACCCTGGTCAATACCTTCGTGGGCGAGGAGCGGGTCATCGCCTTCGATCAGCCCGGTACCACGCGCGACTCCATCTACGTGGACTTCGAGCGGGACGGCAAGCCCTACACCCTCATCGATACCGCCGGCGTGCGGCGCAAGGGGCGGGTGACGGAAGCCATCGAGAAGTTCTCCGTCATCAAGACCCTGCAGGCCATCGAGGACGCGAACGTGGTGGTGCTGGTGCTGGATGCCCATCAGGAAATTTCCGACCAGGATGCCCACCTGGCCGGCTTCATCCTGGAAGCGGGCCGCGCCCTGGTGGTGGCCATCAACAAGTGGGACGACCTGGACAACTACCAGCGCGAGCAGATCAAGCGGGAACTGGACCGGAAGATGGACTTCCTCACGTTCGCCCGCTTCCATTTCATCTCGGCGCTCAAGGGCACCGGCATCGGCGCCGTGCTGAAATCCGTGGACGAGGCCTACGCCGCGGCCATGGCCAAGATGTCCACGCCGCGTCTCACCCGCGTGTTGCAGGATGCCGTCGCCCAGCACCAGCCGCCCCGCTCCGGCAACTTCCGGCCCAAGCCCAAGTATGCCCACCAGGGCGGCAACAACCCGCCCATCATCGTCGTCCACGGCACCCACCTGGAAGGCATGCCCGACGCCTACCGGCGCTATCTGGAAAACGTCTTCCGCGCCGCCTTCAACCTGCAAGGCACGCCGCTGCGCGTGGATTTCAAGGCCAACTACAACCCCTTCGACAAGCGCGAGGTCAAGACCGAGACGCCGCGCCAGGCGCGCACCATGGAGCGGGACAAGAAGCGCATGCCCAAGTATCTGAGCGAGGGCAAGCCCAAGGCCACCGCCAAGGGAAAACCCCGCGCGCGCTAGGCGGGGCAACCGGATTCCGGCCATTCGCCCTGGATGAGGGTGGCGGAAATTTCAGCCTGATCGTTGGGTAGCAGCGAGCCTCGGCTCGCTCCCACAAGACTGGCTGGACGTGTCTGATTGTTCGGACATCGCGCCTATCCGCCGCAAGCGCAGGCGCTCTTCCCCTCGGTTCTCAAAACGGGCTAGGACACCTCCCCCCGCCGGGAGGGAGGGCAGGGCGAATGCCCGTCTTTTCCCATGCCGGCTTCCACCGCTTTCCTCAGTCCGACAACCTCGCTCGGGGTGTTTTTGTCATCCAAGAAAAACTATTCCTGACAATACCTGACTAAAAGACTATGGTAAGCGTCGACATTACAGGAGGACACGCCATGAACACCTTGCCCAATACCCCCAATCTCGACGAACTCGAGTCCGGTCCCTGGCCTTCCTTCGTCACCGGCCTGAAGCGGCTCGCCGAGGACAGCCCCATGATGGTCGATCTGCTCGGCCAGTTGGAAACCTCCTACCAGACCAAATTGGGCTACTGGAAAGGCGGCACCGTGGGGGTGGTGGGCTACGGCGGCGGTGTCATTCCCCGTTTCACCGAACTGAAAAACGCCGACGGCAAACCCGTGTTTCCCGAGGCGGCGGAATTCCACACGCTGCGCATCCAGCCCCCCGCCGGCATGCATTACAGTTCCAATCTGCTGCGCCAGATGGCGGATGTCTGGCTGGAGGCGGGCGGTTCCGGCCTGATCGCTTTCCACGGCCAGTCCGGCGACATCATGTTCCAGGGCATCCGCAGCGACGACGTCCAGAAAGCCTTCGACGGCCTCAATGAAATCGGCTTCGATCTCGGCGGCGCGGGCCCCGCGCTGCGCACTTCCATGTCCTGCGTCGGTGCCGCCCGCTGCGAGATGTCGTGTTACGACGAGGCGCGCGCCCTGCGCACCGTCATCAACAACAACATCGACGACATGCACCGCCCGTCGCTGCCCTACAAGTTCAAATTCAAGTTCTCCGGTTGTCCCAACGACTGCGTCAACGCCATCCAGCGTTCCGACATGGCCACTATCGGCACCTGGCGCGACAGCATCCGCAGCGACGAGAAAATGGCGCGAGAGTGGTACGCCGCCCACGGCATGGAGGACACCATCAACATGGTGGTCAACCTGTGCCCGACCCATGCCATCCAACTGCGCAAGCCGAACCCCGCCGCGCCTGGCGAGGGAGTCACCCGCGTGATCCTCTCCGATGAACATGCCCTGGAAATCGACAACCACAACTGCGTGCGCTGCATGCACTGCCTCAACGTCATGCCCGGCGCGTTGTTGCCCGGCAAGGACAAGGGCGTGACAGTGCTGATCGGCGGCAAGGGCGTGCTGAAGATCGGCGCCACCATGGGCACGGTCATCATTCCGTTCATGAAACTCGAATCCGACGAGGACTTCGAAAAACTCAACGATCTTGGCCGTAGCGTGCTGGATTTCTTCGCGGAGAACGCCTTGGAGCATGAACGCACCGGCGAGATGATCGATCGCATCGGCCTGGTCAATTTCCTGGAAGGACTCGGCATCGACATCGACCCGAACATGATCGTGCATCCCCGCAGCAACCCCTACTTCCGGGGCGACGGCTGGGACGAGGAAGCCGAGAAATGGTTCGCGCGCAAGGCCGAAGCCGGCGGCAAGCAGGCTGAGGCGGCCTGATCCGGGTACCCCCCAGTCCGGCCGGATGGCCCCGGACCGGCCGCATCGGCTTACGGGGCCAGGAGGGCGCATGAGCGACCTGAACGATCAGATGGCGACCCGCTACCGCAACAACTTCCTCAAGGAGATCGAGGAACAGGCGGAAATGGGCGAATGGGTGAAGCAGTGCATGCAATGCGGCCTCTGTTCCGGCTCCTGCCCCACCCACTTCCATGACGGCTGGGACCACCCGCCCCACGAAATCTTCATGATGATTCGCGCCGGCAAGCGGGATGAGGTGCTGCAATCCCAATCCATGTGGATGTGCACCTCCTGCTACAACTGCTACGTGCGCTGCCCGCGCAAGGTGCCGGTCACCCACCTGATGCACGGCATCGCCGAATACGCCTACCGCATCGGCCGCTCGCCCAAGAACCAGCCCACCCAGCACCTTTCCAAGACCTTCTGGGACAACTGCACCGAGACCGGCCGGGTCAACGAGTTGCGCCTCACGCGCAGCCTCTACTTCAAGGACGGCATAGTCGCCGGCATCAGGAAATTCATCGAGATGGGCGCCGTCGGCATGGGTCTCGCCAAGGCCGGACGCATGAATCCCCTGGAAGCCATCGGCGGCGGCCACAAGTGCAAGGACACCAAAGGCATCCACGCGATGCTGGCGAAGGCAAGAGAGTTGGAAGCCAAGCGCAAGGAAGGCACGCGGTGAAGGGGCGGCGGGTACAGGCGCAAGCCGGATGAGCCCGGGCTGGGTTCTTCACCAGTAGCCCCGGGGTCGGCGCGCCGCTTGACGCATCGTGACCGCGGCAAGTGGCCGGAAGGCATGCCGCCCCGGCAGGATGCAAGGCCGCCTCACTCCCCCTTCATCCACGGCGAAACTCCAAGTCTGATCCCGCCGCAAGGCAGCGCGCTGCGCGCGTCCGCCATCCATGGGCGAGCCGCCCGCCTGCGCCCATCGATGCGACATCGTGACGCATCGCCAATACATTAGAGAGTTCTTATATTGCGGGTCCGCGACCGGTCATGGCCGCCCGCATCGGGGGCCCGCCGTTCCGGCTTCCCTCCACATAGCAAGGACCGCCTTATGAAAACCATCCCCATGTTTGCAATCCTGCTCGCACTCGGCCTGGGCGCGGCCGCCGGCACGGCCCGGGCCCAGGACTACTCGCCCGAGGCCATGGACGAGCTGCGTTACATGATCGAAGAGGAAAAGTTGGCTGGCGATGTCTACCGGGTGTTCGGCGCGCTGTATCCGGCAATCATGCCATTCCAGAACATTCCCAGATCCGAGGATATGCATTTCGCAACTCTGGTCGCCCAGGCCGAACTCGCCGAATTGGATGTCAGCGACCTGACTGGGTTGGGCGCGGGGGTCTACCTGGACGCCAGCCTGCGGACGCTCTACGGCCAGCTTGTCGCTCAAGGGGGAAGCTCCAGCTTCGCGGCGCTGACTGTCGGCAGGAATATCGAGCTGCGGGATATCGAGGATCTCACCGCCGCCCGCTCCCTTGTCCCGGTGGGCTCCACGCTCTACACCGCATATGGAAACCTGATGAACGCCTCGAACAACCATCTGAACGCATTCAACAAGTGGCTTGCCATGACGCCGGCCCCGGTTCCCGAGCCCGAAACCTATGCGATGTTCATCGCCGGCCTGGGGGTGATCGGCGGCATCGCCCGGCGCCGTCGCCTGCGGCACGCAACGGTCTGAAACCCAAGCCGGCTGGCGAGTACTCCACAGTCTGGCCGGGGATCCTGATTCCCTACCCCGGCCGTCGCCTGTGGAACGTCACCGGCACCACCGACGGCGGCGGGCTTTTCAGGACGCGTTTCTTCATCTTGCCCATGACGTGCATCTCGCAGGCGCGGCAGTCGAATTTCAGGGTCAGCTTCTCGTCGCCGTTCACCAGCACCATGGGCTCGGCGCGCACCTGGCCCTGCACGCCGGTGACGCCCTTGGCCTGCTTGGGGCACAGGCTGAAGGAAAAACGCAGACAGTGCTTGGTGATCATCAATGACACCTCGCCGGCCTCCTCGTGGGCCTCGTAGGCGGCGGCGACGAGTTTGACGCCGTGCTTCGCGTAGAAGGCGCGGGCGGCTTGGTTGTAGACGTTCGCGAGATAGCTCAGGGTGTCTTCCGGATAGGGGACGGGCGGTGCCACGGCGGCCCCGCGCGGCAAGCGCGCGTGGGCGGCGAGGCGCGCGGCTTCCAGCGTCGCCACCGCTTCCCGGCGCAGTTTGTTGAGGACGGAGGCGGGCACGAACCAGGGCTGGCGCCAGGCGATGGAGATGCCGCTCAGGGCGAAATCGGTTGTGCCGAAGCGGTCCAGTTGCCCACGCAGACCGGCTTCCGCCTGATCCGCTTCCCGCGCCGGCTGCTTGTCCAAATCCGCTTCCGCCGTGGCGCGGATGCCGTCCTCGTCGACGAGGTCCAGAGCGAAGCCGGCGGTGGTTTCGCGGAATTCGGCGCGCACCTCGATGCGCCGCTCGGCGGATTTCCGGTTCAGCGCGTGTTCCCAGGCGTGGTCCCGGTTGCGGCCGAGCGCGACGCCGGGCTTCAAGCCGGCCAGGGAAGCGACGGGCTCGTTGGGAAACACGCGCCAGACCCGCCGGCCCCGGTTTTCCACCACGTTCGCCTGCAAGCCGACGATTTCCCGCTTGTGCAGATAGGTGAGGCCGTCGCCATTGGCCATCTCCTCGCCGGTTTCCAGTTCGAACCAGTCCGGTCCGACTTTCGTGACGCTGCCCAGGGGCAGGCCGACGAAGGCGGGCGTGTCGAAGGCGCCGATGTCCGCCTTGCGGCCGGTGGCGAAATAGTCGGTGGCGCCGCGATGGAAGGTCTTGTCCGGGTCGGGCGTGAACAGCAGACGGGTGCGGCCGCTGGAGGCGCGGGCGAGTGTGGGCAAATGCGCGGGGCGCTGTTCCAGGATGTCGTCCAGCAGTTGCCGGTAGTGGCCGGTGATGTTCTTCACGTAGCCCGCGTCCTTGTAGCGGCCCTCGATCTTGAAACTGCGCACGCCGGCATCCACCAGGGCGTCCAGGTTTCCGCTCTGGTTGTTGTCCTTCACCGACAGCAGATGCTTCTCGAAGGCCACCACCCGGCCCTGGTCGTCCTGCAGGGTGTAGGGCAGGCGGCAGGCCTGGGAGCAGTCGCCCCGGTTCGCGCTGCGGCCGGTGTGGGCGTGGCTGATGTAGCACTGGCCGGAGAAGGCCACGCACAGGGCGCCGTGGACGAAATACTCGACCACCGTGTCCGCCGGCAGCGCCGCCTTGATGGCGGCGATCTCGGGAATCGCCAGCTCCCGCGCCAGCACGATCTGGGAGAAGCCCACGTCGGCCAGGAAACGGGCCTTCTCCGGCGTGCGGATGTCGCATTGGGTGGAGGCGTGCAGGTCGATGGGCGGCAGGTCCAGTTCCAGCAGGCCCATGTCCTGGACGATGAGGGCGTCGACGCCGGCGTCATACAGCTCGTGGATCAGCTTGCGCGCCGGTTCCAGCTCGGCGTCGTGCAGGATGGTGTTGAGGGTGGCATAGATGCGGGCGTGGTAGCGGTGGGCGAATTCCACCAGTCGGGCAATGTCCGCCACCGTGTTGCCCGCGTTGTGCCGCGCGCCGAACTCGGGCCCGCCGATGTACACCGCGTCGGCCCCGTGCAGGATGGCCTCGCGGCCGATCTCGGCGGTCTTGGCCGGGGCGAGGAGTTCCAGGGTTTGGTTGGGCGGTTTGCCGGGCATGGTGCGAAGCGGGGTGTGTGGATGCGGCGGGGATGGAATTGTCCCCGCCGCGCGGCTTTGGCGCCACCGGTGTCGGCCGGCAATTGGCCAGGGGGCGGCAACTCGATGGCTTGCCCTGGCCGCATCCGACGGCGCTAAGCCGCGCCGGGCCCCAGATAGCGCAGGGCCAGGATGGTGATGTCGTCGGATTGCCCGGCCGCGCCGCTGAAATCGGTGACCGCCGCCGCCAGCGCGTCCACCAGTGTCTTCGCGCCGGCGTCGGCGGGATGCCGGTCCAGGCAGGCGCGCGCGCCGTCCAGGGCGAACATGGCGCGGGTTTCGTTTTCCGCCTCGGTGACGCCGTCGCTGTAGAGCACCAGGCGGTCGCCCGGGGCCAGGGTGAGCGTGTGGCTGCGGAAGGCCACCTGGTCCGAGATGCCCAGGATCGCGCCCTTCGCGTGTTCCACCGGTTCGAAGGCGCCGCCCCGGCGGGAAAGCAGCGGTGGCGGGTGGCCGCCGTTGAACAGGGTCAGCACGCCGTCGCGCAGCGAAAGGATGGCGACGCACAGGGTGACGAACATGTTGGTGTCGTTGCCCTCGCACAGCAGCCGGTTCAGGGTGGCGATCAACCCGTCCCGTTGCTCGGGCGCGCAGCCCTGGGCGCGCAGCAGGGTCAGCGTGCGCATCATGAACAGGGCCGCCGGCATGCCCTTGCCGGAGACGTCGCCCACCGCCACCAGCAGGTGTTCCGGGCCGAGGGGAAACGCGTCGAACAGGTCGCCGCCCACTTCCGTCGCCGGCGTCAGGTGGCCGTGCACGTCCACCTGGCCATGGCGCGGGAACAGAGGGACGGCGTGGGGCAGCAGGCTCATCTGGATATCCCGGGCGGCGGACAGCTCCTTTTCCAGGTGTTCCAGCTTCAACTGCTGTTCCAGTCCGCGGATCATGATCTCGCTGTTCTGGCGCAGGCGCTGGGTCATGAGACGCATCAGGTTGCGCATCACGCTGGGGTGGGGGGCCAGGTAGCGCCAGAAGTCCGTCTCGTGGATCGCCAGAACCTCGCTTTCGCCGGCGGAATAGACGTAGGCCGAGGTGCGGCGCCCGTCGATGATGGACATCTCGCCGAATACCTCGCCCGGCGCGATGTGCATGCGCGCGTGGCTCTCGTCCCGCGTCAGGCGCACCGCCATGCGGCCGCTGGCCAGGATGTACAGGTGGTGGTTCTCCGCGCCCGCCGCGAGCAGCATCTCCCCGTCGGCGAGCCGGATGCGGCGGCTCGCGGCCAGGGCCGCCCGGATGTCGGGGGAATCGCCGACGCCCTCGAAGATGTGTATCCAGCCGTGGTCCAAGGCGATGAGGCGGCGGGCGGCGCGGAACGCGTCAGCAGGAAAGGGAAACGGATTCCACCGGCAGGGTCAGGGACAGGATGTTGCGTTCCCCCTCGCGCCGGTAGTCCATGCGGGTCGCGTAGCGTCGCATCAGGTGGATGCCCAGGCCGCCCGGGCTCGCCTCGTCCAGGGAGCCGGGGAGTCGCGCCGGCGCCTGGGCGGAAGGATCGAAGGGCGCGCCGTTGTCGGCGATCTCGGCTTCGATCCGGTGGTCGCGCAGCGCGCAGGCCAGCTCGATCTCGATCTCCGCGTCGGCGGTCCGCGCATGATCCATGATGTTGGTGACGGCCTCGGTGAGCACCAGCTCCAGACCGAAAGCGGATTTGTCCGTCAGTCCGTGCCCGCTGGCGAAATCCGCCAGCCAGCGGGACAGGGCGGCCAGCTCGCCATGGTCGTTGGCCAGTGTCAGGCGCACGGGGTCTGCTTGCGGCGCCGGACGCGTCATGCGGCGCGCTCGGCCAGGGCCCGAGTCAGACGCGCAGGGCGTCCGCTGCGCCCGGCACGTCGGCGAAGATGGGGATCAGCGTGTCGATGCCGGCCGTTTCCAGGGCTTCCCGGACCAGGGGCTGGGGCGCGGCCAGGGCCAGTTTGCCGCCGCGCTGGGCTTTGGCCTTGGCGCAGGAAAGCAGCAGGCGCATGCCGATGGAAGCGATGAAATCCACGCCGCCCATGTCCACCACCACATTGCCGCTGTCGGTGGCGGTCAGGGCGGTGAAGCGCATCTCGATAGCGCCGCTGCCCGGCATGTCGAGGCGGCCCGTCAGATGGACGCATTTCGTGTTCGCGCTCAGTTCATCTACCTGAATATCCATGGTTTTTGGGGTCCGGTCGTCAACGCGAACGATCTTACTTTAACCAAGCTGTAATCAAAGGGGGGTGCGCCAGAATTCACGAAACTGTCATATTCGGACTGGATGGCGGAATCCCCGCCATCCAGTCGTTGTGGCTTGGCCGGAACCGTTTACTTCGCGGGAACGGGCATGGCCGGCATCATCTGCATCATCTTCAGCATCGTGGCCGGATCGATGGCGGGCATCATGTTCTGCATGTTCATCATCTGGCCCCAGTTGCCATAGGTGCGGGGGTCGGCGCCGGTGTTCATCCAGTTCATGTACATGTTGGGGTTCATGGGCGCCATCATGGTGTTCATAGCGGCGGGGTTCATGGGCGCCTGCATCCAGTTGCCATAGGTGCCGGGATTCATCATCTGCATCGCCGGCGACCACATCTGCGGGCTCATGGGCGCCTGCATCCAGTTGCCGTACATCGCCGGGTTCGCGGCCATGCCGGCCATCTGGCCATACATCCTCGGGTCCATGCCCGCGCCCATCCACTTCATGGCGATGGACGGGTCGGTGAACTGCATGTAGTTCTGCATCATGGCCGGATTCATCATGCCGCTCAGCATGTGCAGGGCGGTGGCCGGGTCGATGCCCATCTGGGCGAGGGCGGCTGCGGTGGTGGGGTTCGCCATCGCGTTGGCCCAGGCCATGAAGGCCTGCGGGTCCTTGAACGCGGCGGCGTTCTTGGTCGGGTCCAGCATCTGCTTGGCCCAGGCTTCGCCGGTGGCGGGCGCCGCCGCGGGGGCGGCAGCGGGCGCCGGGTCGGCGGCGAAGACGGGGGCGGCGGCGAGCAACAGCAGAGGTAACAGTTTTTTCATGGGAGTTCCTTATAGGGTGCGACGGAAACGTCGGACGGCGCCATTGAAGCGGGGGAACGTGGCGCCGAGGGGGCGGGCTTACGCCCACGTTGGCGGCAATCAGAGGGCCGCCCCCGGCATGGTGACAGAAGATGGAACGGAGAGTGGGGGTTTCGGCGGGTGGGGGGAAGCGAAACGGCCGGTCGCGCATGAGGGAATCGGCATCAAACCCGGACGCCGAGTCTGAAATCGTAACCCTTGATCTTGGGTGGTAGCTTGGGCTTCGCTACGCTTAGCCCGACCAACACTTGCTCATTTGGTGGTTCCATCGGTGCGGTCCAGTTTTTCTACTGCCTCAATGTTCAAAGTAACAGGCGTTGCGCGGTTTCATCGCGCAGCGTCCTGTTGACTCCTGGGTTGGGCGTCGGTGCGTTCAATCTCGATCCCACGTAGTGATACCAGGAAGCGGTTGCCTGCCTTGTAGTCAACAAATGTCCAGTTTTCTTCTTCACGCCAAACAGTAAAGGACGATAGTTCGTGACCTCCCACAAACCCAAGGCGGATATCGGTAGTGTGTGGGTCGACAACAACAGCAGCGACAATCGCACCCTCAAGACAGTCGGTGTTTGAGCAAGCACCCTCGAAACGGTCCTGATATGCGGTGTCAGACTCTCCTTCCTCCTTTTCCCACTGGAAGTCGGCGCTGCTTCCGGCAATGGTGTTTTGGGATAGCAATCTCCATGGTGGATCAATGCAAATCCCCTTTGTCATTCCTTCGTCGAACCAGAGCCAAATTGAGTTGCCCGCAATAGTCTTAGAGACGACCGAAAGGCCTACCAGTTGTTGAAGCTGAGGAGTGAGATCGGCTATGACCATGGTGATGCCCAACGTAGAAGCAACCGACCTGCGCGGTTTTTCGCACAGGTCCGGTTGACTGCCGGGTTGGTAGCGGCTGGCACTGCCTACCGATTCCCAAGAATTGCTACGATTTCCTGCGCAGGCACAATGCAACTCTGAGGGGTAAGGCTGAGGTCAAAAGCTTGATTGAGAACTTCTATCACAATCCGCTCGGGCTTAACGGAACTTCCCCGCACCTTCAGCCCGAAGATTATGTCGGCAGCTTCGACGCGATAACCGTCAAGGTCTTCAACGTTCCCTGCGTCTTTTCCCAGTGGATTCCACCTGGCAAGAACGCCTGCTACCGCAGCGATCTTCTCTTCACTCACTTTCGCCCCCCGTGCGCCGGACACAAGCCTGCCCAGAGCTCTTGATATGGCATGACCTGTTCATGTTTGGCTCGCCAATGTGCGTCGATTCCATCCCAGCCGTTGCCCTGAAATACCTGACCACACGCTGGGCAGATGCGTGGTGGTTCCGTCTTTTGATTCTTCGCACAGCAGAAACAGGACGTGTGCATGAGTGTCTCCAAAAGCCCCCAACGTTCGACGTAACCGGCCGGCGGAGGCCGAAGGCCGGAGCGAACCTGCAAGCGCAGCTTGCAGGCGGTCCGGTTGACGGAGGGGTTGGGCACCAGGTTCAGTTACCTCCCGCTGCTTTCAGTTTGCGCAAGTGTTCAATGATCTTTTGTGGCTCGGTGCCTTGGAGGTTGATGAAAGCCCGGGAACCCGTGGGCCACAACACCCACTTATCCCCACGAAGGAAGAACAAGTAGTCGAGGCCCGCGAATAGGCCAAGACTACAGTTACCCGGACCAAACACGAGGTCTTGAACTTTCGCGTCTTCGGGTGGTTTGCCCTTCAAGATTTCGATCACCCGAAAGGTGCCTTCGACTCCGGGAACTGGCGTAGGCGCAGTGCTCAAAGGGAAGGACAGGGTTACTTCTTCGGTCTTTGTTATGTGCGCCACGAACACCGTAGACGCCTTCTCGAACAGTTCTTCGTCGGTTGGCGGTGGCCCCAAGGTCGAACAAGCCAGGGCGATACCAGGTACAAGAGCTAGCAGGCTCAGCAGCAGAGTGCGAAAGCGCGAAGTCATACGCTTATGGTGCCCAACGAGGCTGTAGAAAAACCCCCACCTTTCGGTTGAGGGGTGAATACAGGGGTACGTCGACCCTTCCCCGCACCGAGATCGTCGAACCTGGAGCGTTTTGGAAGGCCGAATTTGCGCTCATTTTTCTTCTCCGAAATTTT